>CAWGDT010000008.1:0-601019 GCA_963821365.1 uncultured Actinomycetes bacterium | reverse complement strand
CGACACGATCGGTCGCTCGACCGTCAGCGAGGCGAGCAAGTCATGGACTTGCTCGGCGACGACCTCGAGTGGCGAGGGCGCGCCCGCGCTCTCGCCGTGTGCCGGCAGGTCGATGGCGATGCTTCTCACAGAATCGCCGATCCGCTCGACGATCGGTCGCCAGGTGCGGCGGTCGAACGTCAACCCGTGCAGGAAGACGATTGGCGTGCCAGCGCCTTCGTCGTCGAAGGCGAGCCTTGTCGCCGCGTGTGCTGCTGCCATCGCTGCCTCCTTTGGTCGACTACAGGTGTTTCAGCGCGCTGGGGGAGACGACACTTTGCAGTTCGCGCCGGGGATGGTGAGGGTGACGTTGCCGACCGCGACGTGTCCGCTTGCGAGTGTCCGATTCCCGTCGTGGAGGATGAACGTCTCGCTTCGGCCCGGGCCGTCGACGATGTCGATCACGGCGCCGGAGGCGAACGTGCAGTCGACCGTCGCCGGCCGGTAGATCGTCTTCGGGTTATCGATCGAGCCGGCCTTGGCAAGCGCGGTTCCGTAGTTGAGGCAGGGGCCGATCGCCGCGCCGTTGGGGATGCCTGCCGGGGGTCTACCCGCGAGGACGTAGCCTTCCGCTCGGCTGTCGGGATAGGTCTTGGCGAAGCCGAGGTAGATGTCGATGTGGGTGTTGCGGATCTCGGGGAAGTCCGCGTATTTCATCGCGCGGTGACCGTGCGGCCAGACGAGAAATGTCATCTTGCGCCCGCAGGTCGATGCCCCGGCCCGGCTGCTGGCATCAGCAACCGCGTTGGTGCTGAAGAGCGCGTCACGATCAAGCAGAAGAACATCATCGCCCTCATCCTTGACACCTTCCCTTCGTGTCGTGGGCGCAGGCGATGCCTCCCGCCGCTAGCAGTCCGCTGCGCGCCGGCGATGCCGGGCGCCGCGACCGTGGCAGCCGTGCGTGTGCGCCTGTCGCCGCGCCAAAGGGCGACACTCGTCGCGATCGTCCAGATCAGCATTGCGGGAATCGCCACCATCCCCACGAGCGCCGCCGCCGCGACGACGATCACGAGGGCGGCTGCGGCGCCGACCCACGCGAGCCAGCGGCCGAAGACGGCGGTTCGCACGATCAGCCACGACGTCGCCGCCATCGCGACGGCGGCTGCGAGCATGCCGCCGATGCCGAGTGCCGCGTAGCCCGTCTGCGGCAGGTAGCGGAGCGTGTCGGCGCCGGGGAGCGACTCGTTGTCGCCCGGCGACTTGACGGCGAAGCCGATTACTCCACGCGACGCGGCAGCGACGAGCAGCATCGCGACGAAGACCGCCCCGCTCGCCACGACGAGCGAGGTCAGCTCGCCGGTGCCGCCCTCCGCCGCGAGCAGGCGCGACCGGAGCTTCGCCAGGAAGAGGAGAAAGCAGAGCCCGGCGACGATGAACAGGTACATCGAGACGATCGCCGTCGTCTGATTGCCGCTGTCGGCCCACCACGCGACCAGCTTCGCGTCGCTCACGCCGTGGGGGATGTTCAGCGTCGCCGTCCCCATGAAGAAGAGGAACGCGAACGCGAGGCCTGCGAGCGCACCGAGCCGCCTGCCGGCCGTCCTCGTCGTGGTTGTGGCCTGAGCTCCGACCGCCGCTGTTGCTGACACCTCAGCCTCCTTGTCGAGCGCGGGCTTGCGCTGACTCAGAAGCTACGACCGGACCCGCGCGAAGTCGTCGTGACGGGCACTGAGATGCGCCTCCGTGCCAGCACCGGAGTTCAGCGTGCGGAGGCACGCAGGTACGTCAGCACGGCGAGCACGCGGCGGTGGTCGCCATCGCCCGCGGGCAGACCGAGCTTGCCGAGGATCGAGCGGACGTGCGTCTCGACGGTGCGCTCGGTCAGCCAGAGCCGCTTCGCGATCGCCGCGTTCGTGCGTCCCTCGGCCATGAGCGCGAGCACCTCGCGCTCGCG
This sequence comes from uncultured Actinomycetes bacterium, assembly GCA_963821365.1. Lineage (GTDB taxonomy): Bacteria > Actinomycetota > Thermoleophilia > Gaiellales > Gaiellaceae > Gaiella. Next base: position 599,086 of record CAWGDT010000008.1, on the reverse strand, counting down.
TGGGGTCAGCTCGCCGAGCGGGTCGTCGCTGCGCTCGCTGGAACGGGCCGAGATCATCGCGCGGCGAACCGGCCCGAAGGGCAGGACGCTCGAGTACCAGCTGACGCCCGCCGGCCGTGACCTAGAGCCGGTCGTCCAGGCGATGGGGGAGTGGGGCGTGACCTGGTCGTTCACCGATCCTCGCCCCGAGGAGCTAGACCCTGACCTCTTGATCGTCTGGATGGCCCGCCATGTGCATCGCGAGGAGCTTCCCCCCGGCCGAACCGTGCTCAAGTTCGACTTTCGCAATCCGGCCAAGCGCTACTGGATGGTGCTCGAGCCCTCGGAGGTCTCGGTGTGCCTGCAGCATCCCGGGTTCGACATCGACCTCGAGGTCAAGGTCGACACGGCCACCCTCTATCGCGTCTACCTGGGACGGACGGAGCTCGGCGGCGCGATGCGGGCGCGGAAGCTGACGATGAGCGGCCCGCGAGCGCTCCAGGGCGGCTTTGGTCGCTGGTTCGCCTGGAGCGCGTTCGCCCCCGCCAGCCGCTTGGCCGAGCAGCGCCGCACGGCTGCGTCGCGGCTAGGGACGATTCACAGGGTGCGAATCGCGGACTGACAGGTCGAGCGAAGCAGCGCGGTCGGGAACCGATCAGGCGACTCCCCCGATCCGCGACCCTCGAGACGGCGTGCCATGCTCCCGCACGCCTTCGTAGCGCTCGATGCCGGCGACGAGCGCGTCGTAGAAGGCGAAACCGAACGCGCGTACTGTCGCTCGAGAGACCCAAGCGGGGATAAAGACAACTCTGTAGTTACAGAACCGCCTCCGCGGCGCCGCGGTCGTGGTCAGCCGACGTCTTCGATGATCTCGACGAGCTCGTCGAGGCGGTAGCCCTGGCGGCGGGCGAAGTCGACGAGCTCCCTTGCGCGCTGGACGACGGCGCCGCGTTCGGGCGTCCCTGCGACCGAGATGCCGCGCCCGCGGCGGAACTCGAGCAGTCCCTCGTCGCGGAGCACGCGGAGCGAGCGCAGCACGGTGTTGGTGTTGACGCCGAGCACGGCGGCGAGATCCTTGGCGGGCGGGAGGCGCTCTCCCGGCTTTGCCTCGCCGTCGGCGATCGCGCGTCGGATCTCGGCGGCGACCTGTTCGTAGAGGTCCGTCGGATCTCGCCTGTCGACCTTGACATTCAACATGATGCTAGTAACACTAGCGCAACTGAGTCAGGGAGGCAGCTGTGACCGTTACCGCTCCGCCTCGCCCGCCTCGTCCGAGCGATCCGGTCGATCGCGAGGAGCTCGAGGCCCTGGTCGAGGCACTGATCGAAGAGGCACGCCAGCGCGCACGCCGCCGCCGTCACATCTACGCGGCCTCTCGCCGCGCTTGTGGCGCTGGTCGTGGTCGCCGTCTCGTTCGCGGTCGACCGCTCGACACAGCCGGACACCGCTTCCCCGGCGCTGGCCGCACGATCGGGTGGTCTGGCCGGAGCGGCGACGCCGAAGATCGCCTACATCCGCGAGCCTCTCCACGCGGGCTACGCCGGCGTTCTCTGGGTCATGAACCGCGACGGGAGCGGGCAACGAAGGTTGGCCGCCGCCTTTGGGGGGATGCGCTGGTCGCCCGATGGTCAGAAGATCGCTTTCACGGCCTGGAGTGACGTAACGACCGGAACGAGCGACGTCTTCGTCATGAACGCGGACGGGAGCGGCAAGGAGAGGCTGACGAGCGACCCCCGCTGGGAAAGCGGTGTGGCCTGGTCGCCCGACGGAGAAAAGATCGCCTTCACCCGTGGTGGCCCCGGGGGTAACGACGGGATCTCCGTCATGAACGTCGACGGGAGCGAGCAGCGGAGGCTGACAAGCGAGGCTTGGGGTGGCGAGCTTGCCTGGTCGCCGCTTGGGAACAAGATCGCGTTCGTGAGCCGCCGCGATGGCAACGCGGAGATCTACGTCATGAACGCCGACGGCAGTGGGCAGCGGAACCTGACGCGCAACACGGTGGGAGACAGGAACCCGGTCTGGTCGCCCGACGGTCGCAGGATCGCCTTCGAAAGCGACTGGCAGGTCAACGTCATGAACGCCGACGGGAGCCCTGCACCGCGACGGCTGACGCACAACGGGGGGCGCAACTTCGCTCCTGCCTGGTCGCCCGATGGGCAGAAGATCGCGTTCGAGCGACGGCTCGGACGAAAGAAATACGGTCCGTGTAGCGGGTGCGGCAAAGCGTCGACCTTCGAGGTGCATGTCATGAACGCCGACGGCAGCGGGCAGCAGAGGCTGACGACACGGGGCGCGGAGCCTGGCTGGTCACCCGACGGGCAGAAGATCGCGTTCATGAGCGAGCGCGACGGCAACGGGGAGATCTACGTCATGAACGCCGACGGCAGCGGCGAGCGGAACCTGACGCAAACCCGGGACCGGCACGAAAGCGGGCTTGTCTGGTCGCCCACCAAGAAACCGTGAGCGTCAGCGCTCCACCACGCCCGCCTCACCAGAGCGATCCCGTCGATCGCGACGAGCTCGAGGCACTCGTCGAGGCGCTGATCGAGGAGGCGCGCAAGCGCGCCCGCCGCCGCCGCCGGATCTATGCGGCTTCCGTGGCCCTTGTGGCGCTGGCCGTGGCCACGGTCTCGGCGGTTCTCCAGCGCTCGACACAGCCGGACACCGCTTCGCCGGCGCTCGCAGCGCGGCCGGGCGTTCCCGCCGGAACGACAGGTTCCAAGCTCGCCTTCATCAGCCACAAGCTCTACGACTGCTGTGGCCGAGGCGGCCCCTTCCTGCTCTACGTCATGAACGCCGATGGGAGCGGGAAGCGGCTGCTGACCCGCCGTGCGTGGGGGGGACTTGCGTGGTCGCCCGATGGGCGGAAGCTCGCCTTCGGCGGCGTCACCCGCGACGGCAAGGCCGAGATCTACGTCATCAATGCGGATGGCAGCGGGAAGCGGAACGTGACGCGCACCGCGGGACAGGAGATCGGTCCTGCCTGGTCGCCCGATGGGCGGAAGATCGGCTTCAGCCGAGGCGCGAACGGGGACCAGCAGGTGTACATCATCAACGCCGACGGGAGCGGACAGCAGCAACTGACGCACCTCCCAGCGCACAACATCGCGGGTCCTCCTGCCTGGTTGCCGGACGGGAAGCTCACCTTTGTCAGCTTCCACAGACCCAACGGCTTCGACGTCTACCTCATCAACGCCGACGGGAGCGGGCAGCGGAACCTGTCACGCGAGTGGGGGCTCGACGCCACCTTCCCGGTCTGGAGCCCGGACGGGCAGAAGATCGCCTTCGCGAGCAAGCGCGATGGCAACTGGGAGATCTACGTGATGAACGCCGACGGAAGCGGCCAGCGGAACCTGACGCGCAACGCGGCGAACGATTACCTCTATGGCTATGGCGCCAATCCCTGGTCGCCCGACGGGCGAAAGATCGTCTTTGGACGCGACCGCAACGGCGACGGCGGCAGCGACCACATCTACGTCATCAACGCCGACGGCAGCGGAGAGCGGATCCTGACACGCGGGAGGGAACCTCGCTGGTCACCAGACGGGCAGAAGATCACCTTCACGAGCAAGCGCGAAAACTGGGCCGAGATCTACGTCATGAACGCCGACGGCAGCGGACAGCAGAGGCTGACACGCAGCCCGGCGAGAACGGTCAACGCGAGAACGGTCAACGACCCGCCTGTCTGGTCACCCGCGCAGAAGAAGTAGGACGCCCGGTCAACGAGCTTCGGGGTATCGCGGTTTCGTAGTGACCCGCTGGATCGACCCGAGGTCGACCCGCAACGAGTGCATCACGCATGTGCGGCGTGCGGGAATGTCTCTTGAGCGAAGCGGCCCGACGGCGGTGCAAGGACATCGCTCTCGCAAGCGCGCGACGGGAACACGTGGGCGAAAGCGAATGCCCCGCCTTGAGCTCACCCGTCTACGACGTCGACGACGGTCCGAGCAGCTCGCTATCGAGCAAGCTTGTCAGCCAGTTGCGGTGACGCGCGGCCGTCCAGCCGAATTCGACCGTCAGAAGCGGGTAGAGCTCGGGACTCGCGAGAGCACAGAACCGTTCGCCCGCCTCGGAGACCGAAAGCCCTGGTCTGAGGGCGGAGCCCAGATGGCGCCTGATCCGCTCGGTCTGGTGTGTCAGTCGGTCGCGCAGCAGCCGGCTGCCAAGTGCGGCAGCGAACGGCTCCTTGTCCGCCGCACCCCGGATGACAGCGTGGACGGGGCCTGTGCGAGCGAGGATCGCGCAGCTGGGGGCATTCCGAGACCGTCGCGATGCGGAAGCTCATGGTTGAGCCAAACCGTCTGTGCGAAGGTGCGGGGTTTTGCGAGGCGGTGGCGGACCGGGATCTAAAGATGACCCGCGGGCTGTTGCTCGACGCGTGAGCATTGGCCGCAACCGCCGGGATTGCTCGAAGACAATCGATCCCAGCTTCGGGAAGATCGACGAGCGTTCACCCCGAGAGGACGGAAGGGACGATTCCCGGCGGGGACGAGCGGCCGACCCAGGCGTCGGCGTCGTAGCCGTGCTGTTCCCAGTAGCCGGGGATCACGTCGGTGCGTACGTCGATGCGGGTCACCCATTTGACGCTCTTGTATCCGTACATCTGCGGCATCACGATCCGGGCAGGTCCGCCGTGTGGTCTGGAGAGCGGCCCCCCGTCCATCTCGAGGGCAAGCATCACGTCGGGGAGGAGCGCCTGTTCGGACGTCAGAGAGTCGTCGTAGGGCGCCTCGTCAGACACGAAGTGGAGTGATCTCCAGCCCTGCTTCGGGCGTGCGGTCGCAATCACGTCGGCGAGGCGGACGCCTGACCAGCGAACGTCCGACACCGACCAGCCCGTGACGCAGTGGAAGTCCGAGATCTGCTCCGCGCGTGGAAGGGAGCGCAGATCGGTGAGAGTGAGCGTTGCGGCACGATCGACGTGACCGACGATGCGCAGTCGGTAGTCGGCCGGCGCGATGTTGGGCATGCTTGCACCAACCGTGTAGATGCGCCACCCGCTCGAGGGGACGAACGACTCCACGCCGTCGGGGACGACCTTGCCAAAGAGGCCAAGGGCGTCGCGACCGACGAACAGCCCCGCGAGCCCGACGCCCAACACACCGAGGAACGCCGCGCGTCCGATCATGCGATCGTCCACTCGGATGGTGTAGCAGACGTCCATTCCAGGCGCACCGGGATTCGAGCCCTGCTCCGGCCCCACCTTCGCTTCATCCCAGCAAATCGAGCTTCCGGGTGACCACCTCCTCGACAGCGGCCACGATCTCGGCGTCCAGGTCCGCGATGCGCCAGCCCCGTGACAGCTCGTCGAGACGCCCACCCACTGCCGCGAACGTGCGCTCGCGAATCTCGGTGTTCACGTTGACCTTCGCCACGCCGGCCGCGACCGCGCGACGCACGTCCCGCTCGGGCAGCCCCGAGGCGCCGTGGAGCGAGAGCGGGACATCGGCCGCAGCGCGTATCGCGTCGAGCCGCTCCCAGTCGAGCGCGGGCTCGGCGGCGTAGCTGCCGTGCACGTTCCCGATCGACACCGCCAGGCATGAGGCCTTCGTCGCCGCGACGAACCGCGCGGCTTCCGCCGGATCGGTCAGCTTGCCGGCTGCCGCCGCGGCAGCCACGTCCTCCCCGCCCTCGATGTGACCCAGCTCGACCTCGACCTCCGCGCCGTGAGCATCGGCGAGCTTGCGGGCTGCGGCCACGAAAGCGACGTTGTCCACGTACGGCAGCCTCGAGCCGTCTGCAAGCACGGCGCCGACCGCACCGCTCGCCAGCGCATCGCCGATGAGCTCGAGCGAGCTCGCGTGGTCGAATTGGACGCAGACCGGCACGCGGGCTGTTCGGGCAACCGCCCCGAGCGCGGGCAGCAGGAACCGCCCGTCGCGACTGCCGACGCTCGCCTCCGAGACCAGGATGACCACGGGCACGCCGGCCGCCTCCGCCGCATGGACGACCCCGCACGCGGTCGTGGCGTCGTAACACGTGAACGCCCCGGCGGCACCTCCGAGAGCGCGGCGCTCGTCGAGGATCTCCCGCAGCCCGCTCAGCACACAGGCGATCCTCTCACGATCCCCGCGACCAGCCGTGCGAGGAGCTCGTCGTCGCCGACGTTGCCGGGCACGACGAGGTAGTCGAGCCGCGCGCCGCCCGGCCAGCGAGCCGACCAGCGAGAGACACCGGGCTCCACGGGGCCGATGACGTCGGCCTCGGCGGCACCCACCCCGTCGCGCAACGTCACCGCCGACGTGATTCCGCCCTTGGCAACGATCACGTCGGGCCGAGGCACGACACCTGCCACAACGTCGGCCAGGCCACTGGCGACGCGCTCGCCGGCCGCGAGCGACACTGCCGTTCCTGGACGCTCACGCGGCGTGGCGACCACGGCGAGTCCCACGCGGTCGAGCAGCTCAGACACCAGGCGGGCAAGCCGCCGGGTCTCTGCTTCGTGATGCCCGTCGACGAGCGCGTGCACGTCGGCCTCGAGCAACGCGCCAGGGTACGCGTCGCGCAACCGCGCCAGCTGCCGCGTCGTCTGCGGAACGTAGGAGCCACAGACGACGAGGGCGCGCTCACAGCCCGGCAGCAATGCCGGCTCGCGCGCAGTGGTGCCGGCGAGGACTCCGGCGAACGCGGGCGCACAGCGGACGATCACCTCGCAGCCCTCCGCTTCCGCCGCGGCCAGGCCGGCTGCGATCACCGCCAGGTCGTCCTCCGTCTCCGCATCCGGGGCGAAAGCTGCCGGACGTCCGCGCGCGCCGAGCTCGCACAACGCGCTCGATACGACCGCCTCCGCGCCCTCGCGAAGCACGGCAAGCGGCAGTTCGGCGCCGTCGCCCGCTCGGAAGAGGCCGTCGCTCCGCTCCTCGGCCCAGTCGAGAAGTCGAGAGCTGGCGTACGCGAACACGCCGTCGTCCGCGTACTCGGTGTCGTGCAACGGCGTCGGTATGCCCTCGCGAACGAACAGGTGCACGCCATCGACCGTGATCCGTCCTGCGTCAGGCAGGGCCGGGACGAGCAGCAGCACGGGCCAACGCTCGGGCGCGACGACGGAGCGAACACCGAGGTACTCCTCACGCAGGTGACCGCGTAACGTACTGTCACCGCGCAACACGACCCGTGCGTTCGGCGCCGCCTCGCGTGCGACACGCGCCGCCCCGGAGACGAGCGGCTGCACACGCTCGGGCGGCAACGCCCGGCTGTTCGTGATCAGATGCACGGCTCGCCTTCTCACGAGCGCCGCCGCGACTCGCTCCACATCCCAGGCGAGCAGCACGCGGATGCCGGCCAGCGTTTGGACGCCGGTCGGATCGTCGTCGAGGACGACGAAGGAAGAGCTGCCCACGCTCATCTCGTCATCGTACTGTCATACAGATTAGGGTCAGGTCGTGCCGGCTCCTTGCGACTCCTCTCTGTGCGCTCCGACGCTGCGTTCGCCCAGGGCGCTGGCCGACAAACCCCTCACTGGGAAAGGAGCTGGATCGTGAGAATCGTTCAGTACGCGTCTGGCGGAGTGCTTGCGTGCGGCATCGAGGTGGACGGCGCCGTCTTCGCGACGGGCTACACCGACACGCTTGCGCTGATCCGCGACGGCGACCGCGGGCTCGAGAGGGCAGCAGCGGCCCCAGATCGCACCGACCCCGTCGCCGTCGAGAGGATCCTCGCGCCGCTGACGAACCCGGGGAAGATCTTCGGGTCAGGCGTCAACTACGCGAGCCACGGTGACGAGGAGCCCGGCTACGTCTTCCCCGACGAGGTGGTGTGGGACTTCATCAAGCTCGCGAGCGCGATCATCGGGCCGGATGACCACATCGTGCTGCCGCCGGCCGATGACGTGATCGTCCGCCGTCCCGGCGCGGCCGCACAGTTCGCCGAGTACGGGTTCGCGGTCGACTATGAAGTGGAGTTCGGAGTCGTATTGGGCGCGCGCGCGAAGAACGTCCGACGGCAGGACGCGCTCGACCACGTGTTCGGCTACACGGTGTTCAACGACGTCGGCTCGCGTTCGGTGCAGTTCCACAACGGGCAGCGCGACCTCGGCAAGAACTTCGACACGTTCTGTCCCATGGGCCCCTGCATCGTCACGAAGGACGAGCTGCCCGACTGGGAAGCGATCCGCATCCAGTCGCAGGTCAACGGAGAGCTGCGACAGGACGCGCTCGTCGGCGAACAGCTCGGCCCGCCGCCGGTCGCGATCGAGTGGCTCTCATCGATCATCACGCTCGAGCCGGGCGACTGCCTGATGACGGGCACGCCGGCAGGCTGCGGCACGTTCATGACCCCGCCCAGGTTTCTCGAGCCGGGAGACGTGGTGACCGTGTCCGCGAGCGGGATCGGCCAGCTCACGAACCCGGTCGTGCAGGGCACCGCCAGGACGCGCTGAGCAGGGTCGTGAAGCGCCCGCGGGCAGTCCTCCTCGTCGGGCTGCTCGCGGGGACCCTCGCGATCCGACCGCAGCTGACCGCGGTCGGGCCGTTGCTGCCGGAGATCCAGGACGACTTCGGGATCGACCACGCCACGGCTGGTCTCTTGGTGACGGTGCCCGTCCTGTGCATGGGGCTGTTCGCGCTCCCGGTCGCCCGACTGCTGCGACGAACGGATGTGCGCACAGCGACCGGCTGGTGCCTCGCGACGATCGCGATCGCGACGCTCCTGCGCCCGCTTTCGCCCGGATTCTCGGCGATGGTCGCGCTCACCTTCGTGTTCGGAGTCGGCTCCGGCGTGGTGGGCGCCTTGCTGCCGGTGGTGGTGAAGGAGCGCTTCGCCGAGCGGCCAGCACTCGGCACGGGCGTGTTCGCTCTCGGGCTCAACGTCGGCGCGACGCTCGGCGCCGGACTGGCCGTACCGGTCGCACTCGCCACCGACAGCTGGCGCTGGTCGCTCGGATTGCTCGCTCTGGCAGGCGCGCTGGCAGTCCCGGCCTGGGTACGGCTCTCTCGCGAGTCCCTCGGACACGCCGTTCCGGTCGAGACCGTCGACCACCTGCCGTGGCGCAGCGGCTTCGCCTGGTCGGCGACCCTCGTGTTCGGCTTTCAGGCGCTCTGCTTCTTCGGGCTCAACGCGTGGCTCGCCGACGCGCTCGTCGAGGGCGGCTGGTCAGAGGGCAGCGCCGGAGCACTCGTGGCGCTGCTCAACGTGATCGCAATCCCGGGGGTGCTGCTCGTCTCCCTCCTCTGCGGACGGGTGATCGGGGTGCGCATGTACCTCGCGCTCGCTGCAGCAGGGCTCGTGACGGGTAGCGTCGGGCTCGCGTCGACGGTCGGCGACGGCACCGCGTGGGTATGGGTCGCAGTCGTGAGTCTGTCGCTCGGCTCGCTCTTCGCTCTTGCGATGACGCTCTCCGTCGCCGCCACCGGGGGCCCTGGCGAAGCCGCTGCGCTCGCGAGCATGCAGCTCGGGGCCGGCTACACGATGGCCGCCGTCGCGCCCTTCGCACTCGGCTCGCTGCGCGACGCGACCGGCAGCTTTGCAGCCGGGCTCTGGGTGGTCGCCGGGATCGCGGTGCTGGTCGCCGTGTTCGTGGCGGCGACGATCGTCCAGCTCGGTCGTCGCCCGCACACGGGAGACGCTTTGGCGGACAGCAATCCGTAACCTCACTCCGTGCGTACGACCGCCGATGGGCAGGTCGGCCCCTGGCGGTCGCCGAGGCCAAGGCCTTCTGGTCGCGGTCGTCTCTACCAGCCCGCCACGACAGGGTTCGTCAGCCGGCCGATCCCCTCTGCCTCGATCGTCACCTCATCCCCGGGCTGCAGAAACTCGGGTGGATCACGGAAGTACCCGATTCCCGACGGCGTGCCCGTCGACACGACGTCGCCGGGCTCGAGCGTTACGACGCGTGTGAGGAACTCGATCAGCACGGGGATCGGGAAGATCCAGTCGGACGTGCTCCCGTCCTGCTTCTGCACGCCGTTCACGTACGTCGCGATACGGACGTTCCCCGGATCGGGGATCTCGTCCTTGGTCACGATCGCCGGACCGATCGGCGAGAAACCGTCCGGGTTCTTGCCGAGCGTGATCTGTGAGTCCTGGGTCCGACTCGTCCAGTCGAGCTGGATCGCGCGCGCGCTGACGTCGTGGAGGAGCGTGTAGCCGTACACGACGTCGAGCGCGTCCGCCGCCGCCACGTTCTTCGCGCGCCGCCCGATCACGAAGGCGAACTCGACCTCCCAGTCGACCTTTGCCTCGGGGAACGGGATCACGATCGGGTCGCCGGGGCCTGCCACCGCGGTCGGCAGCTTGGCAAAGAAGTACGGGTCCTGGAGGACCTTCGCGGGTCCGGCGGCCTCCTCGCCGTGCGCGCGGTAGTTGATACCGCAGCAGAGGACCTTTCCCGGTCGAACCGGCACGAGGAGCCTGTCCGGGTCGAACGGGCTCCCGGTCGGCTCCGGGGTCGCTCCGTCGCGGATGAGCGCTGCCATGTCGTCGTATTCGGTCGGCGCTACGCCGCCGTCGCCGGCGATGCCGACGCCTGTCCTGCCCTGGTGCTCGTAGGTCACGAGACGCATCTCATCGTTCCTTTCCGTCCGAACGGGTTGTTCGGTTGGCTGTCGGGTGCTCGTCCGCCTCGCCGGGAAGGAAGCCCGGCGAGGCGTCTACATCGGTGGCCCGGTCGAACTCGGTGCACTCGATGCGCACGCCGTGGCTGCCCGCCGCCGTGAGGAAGCTCGAGATCCGGCCGCGGCCGTTCCCGAGCACGACGGGCTCGCCCGGGTCGCTGAGCGCGCCCACCGCGGTCGCGACGTCGTCGACACCGAAGCACAGGTGATGCAGGCCCTCGCCATGCTCCTCGAGCCACCTGGTCAACGGCGAGTCGCCGTCGAGCGGCTCGACGAACTGCAGGAACATGTTGCCCGCGTCGAGGTAGGTGAGCCGGACGTGCGGCTGCTCGATCACCTCCGACGAGTGGACGCGCAGTCCCAGCCGGCCGGCGTAGAACTCGAGCGCGTCGTCGGTCGAGCGCACGAGGACGGCGACGTGGTCGAGCCTGCGCAGGTGTGTCACGCGGTGCCGGTCTCCCCGGCCGCCGCGGTCACGTGGTTCCGCCACCAGGCCGCGACACCCTCCAGGTGCGCGGCCATCGCGGTGCGTGCGCCTGCGGGGTCACGCGCCGTGATCCGCTCGAGGATTTCTTCATGCTGTCCGAGCGTCAGCGGCGTCGAGCCCGAGCCGAGGTTCTCGCGTCGGATGTCGATTAGCGCCGTGCCGATCGAGTCCATCAGCAGCAGGTAGAGATCGTTCTGTGTGGCGGCGGCGATCACCCGGTGGAATTCGAGGTCATCGCGCGCGGCCGCCTCGACGTCCTCGACCTCGTGGTGCATCCGCTCGTGCACCGCGCGCAGACGCGCGAGATCCTCCTCGGTCGCCCGTTCGGCGGCCACTCCCGCGATGTGCACCTCCAGCAACGCCCGCACCTCGTGCACCTTCTCGAAATCGACCGATGCGCCTCGGAGATAGAGGCTCATCGACTCGCTGACTGCGGCCGCATCCACTGCTGCCACGCGCAGACCGCTCCCCGACCGCACGTCGATGACCCCCTTTGCCACGAGCGCGCGCACGGCCTCACGCACGACCGTGCGCGAGACGCCGAACTGCTCGCCGAGCTCCCGTTCGGAAGGAAGCCGATCGCCGACCTGGAGCCTGTTAGAAAGAATCGTGGACAGCATCATGTCCGCGACCTTGTCCGACAGCCGGGGTTCACGGGCGACCTGCTCGAACAGGGCGGCCCCGTCCTCCGGGCGCGAAAATACGTCGTCTGCGGCCTTCTCCGTCATGAATCCCGATCCTACGTCATACAGCATGCCGCTTGGACGAGTGGTACGCCATCGTATAGGTTGCTGACGGCGTGGCCACAGTCTCGTTCCGACACGTCAAGAAGATCTATGCCGACGGCACGGTTGCCGTAGTCGACCTCTCGCTCGAGATTCCCGACGGTGAGCTGATGGTCTTCGTCGGTCCGTCCGGATGCGGGAAGACAACAGCGCTCCGCATGGTTGCAGGGCTCGAAGAGATCACGGACGGCGAGGTCCGGATCGGCGACGAGGTCGTCAACCGGCTTCCCCCCGCGATCGGGATATCGCGATGGTATTCCAGAACTACGCCCTCTATCCGCACAAGACCGTGTTCGAGAACCTGTCGTTCCCGCTGAAGCTTCGACGGCTCGGCAGCTCGGAAATCAAGGAGCGAGTTGCTCGCATCGCATCCATCCTCGAACTGAACGAGCAACTCGATCGCAAGCCGCGGCAGCTTTCCGGCGGCCAGCGGCAGCGCGTGGCGATGGGTCGAGCACTCATCCGCGAGCCGCAGGCGTTCCTCATGGACGAGCCGCTCTCGAACCTCGACGCCAAGCTGCGAACGCAGATGCGAGCGGAAATCGGGCTCCTCCACAAGGAGATCGGTGTGACGACGATCTACGTCACGCACGATCAGATCGAGGCGATGACGCTCGGCGACCGCGTCGCCGTCATGCGCCTGGGCGAGCTCCAGCAGGTCGCACACCCCACCGAGCTCTACACCCGCCCAGCGAACCTGTTCGTCGCGGGATTCATCGGCAGCCCTGGCATGAATTTCTTCGAAGGATCGCTCGACGCGAGGGAAGGACGGCTCTCGGTCACGTTCGGTGCTGGGCAGCACCTGGCCGTGGACGACGCGGAGCGCGACCTGGCGAGCGGGCTCGAGTCGTTCACGGGCCGGCAGGTGATCGTCGGCGTCCGTCCCGAACATCTCGAGGACGCCTCGCTGGCGCGACACGTTCCGGACGACCGTCGTCTCCAAGGGCAGGTCCGCCTCCGCGAACTTCTCGGCTCGGAGGTCGTCGTACATTTCGAAGTGGACGCCGCGCCGGTAGTACGCCCCGAGATGCGTGAGATCGCCGACGACATCGACGCCTCGGCTCTGACCGACCTCGACAGGCTCCGGGCTGCACGCCGGACCGCGTTCGTCGGGCGGTTCTCCGTCGGTTCGGAGGCAGCGGCGGAGACCGTCGTCCACGTGGCCGTCGCACCAGCCGCGTTACGCTTCTTCGACCCCGAGACAGGGCTCCGAGTCGGGGTCGATTCCACCTCTTGACAGCGATCCCTTCAGAGGGAATGATCGCCCCCAACGGAGCCATCATACAGCGTGCCAAATGAAAGGTGGTGGGACATGCGTGACGACGACATCCTGTCGTTCGGGGAGCATGGCTCTGAGGACGCGTTCGACCGGCGCGAACTCCTGAAGAAGTCGGGGCGCCTCGCAGCAGCGGGCGCACTTGCAGGACCCCTCCTCATGTCGGCGGGGGAGGCGCTCGCGGCAGGCGCCGCGGCCGAGGCCGCCGACCCGATTGCCACCACCGCGGTGCAGCAAGCAAAGCAGTACAAGGGCATCACGCTGACGACGATCCGCGAGACGGGCCCGCAGGCTGCTGACGACAAGCTCTTTGGTGGACCGCGATGGAAAGCGTTGACCGGCATCAACGTGGAGACCATCGAAGGGGCGATGAACGAGGTCTACACGAAGCAGGTTGCCGAGCACGTGGCGAAGTCGGGCAAGATCGACGTCGTCGAGGCGCTGGGCGGCTGGATCCCGGACTTTGCGGACCGCGGCGTGATCGTCCCGATCGACGACTACATCGCGAAGTACAAGGCGCAGGCGACGATCAAGGACATCCATCCCGCGTACCGCTCGCTGGCGCGGTACAAGGGGAAGACCTACGGGTTCTTCGATGACGGAGACGCCTGGATGCTCTACTACCGAAAGGACGTCTTCGCGAACGGCAAGCTCCGGGCCGCCTACCGCGCGAAGTACGGCAAGTCGCTCCGCGTGCCCCGCACCTGGGACGAGATGACCGAGGTGTCCCAGTTCATCACCGATCAGATGGCTCCGAAGATCTACGGGCAGGGCCACGCCCGGGCGCTCGGCAACCCCGGCAACTACTTCTACTTCATGCAGGCGTTCCGCTCCTTCGGGGGTCAGTTCTTCGACCCGAGGACGATGGAGGCACGGATCAACGGACCGGCGGGCGTCAAGGCCATGAACGTGATCCTCAAGGAGCTTGCAGCGTCTCCGCCGGGAAGTGAGAAGTTCGACTTCCTCACGATGTGGACAACCTGGCTCCAGGGGAAGACGGCGATGCTCTACACCTGGCCGCCGACCGGCCGCATCTCCGAGAACTACGCGCAGCGCGACAAGGCGTTCTCGTTCCTTCCCAAGTCGAAGATCGTCGGCAAGGTGGGCTATGCGGTCGTGCCCGGGAAGAACGGGTGGTTCAACGCAGTCGTCCGGTGCGTCTCGGCGGACTCGGACAACCAGGACGCGGCGTACCTCTTTACGCAGTGGGACACGAGTCCGTCCGTCTCCCTGCAGCGCGTCATGCTCCCCTACTCCCTGCGTGATCCGTACCGGATCTCCCACTTCAAGTCGAAGAAGTACGGCTCGCTCTGGCCGTCGGCGCCCGAGTACCTCAAGGGCCTCAACAACGCTGCGAACACCGGGGTCGTGGAGCTGGTGATGACGGGAGCCGCCGACTACTCCACGGCGTTGGACAGGGCGATGACCGCGATGTACGCCGGCAAGGGCGTCCAGGACACGTTGAACGACCTCGCGAAGGAGTGGGACGCGATCACAAAGCGGACAGGCGTGGACACGGCCCGCGCGTCGTACGCCAACTTCCTGAAGCTGACGGGGTCGACCAAGAGGACCACCGCCGAGGCGAAGGGCATCGCCGTCAAGATCTAGATGTGTCCGCCGGCGTAGAGACAGCTGACGCTACGCCACCCAGGAGGAGACGGTCAGGAGCCTTCTCCTCCTGGGTCGATCGCCATTTCAAGTACCTGATGGTGTGGCCAGCCGTGTCGCTGGTCTTGCTCCTCTCCGTCTTCCCGCTCGTCTTCTCCCTCTGGGTTCTGTTCGTCGAGTACGACTTCTCGGTGTCGAACGACCATCCGTGGGTCGGTCTCGACAACTTCAACGACAACCTCATCGACCCCGTCTGGTGGAACTCGGTCAAGGTCACGGCGATCCTCGCGCTGTCGGCCGTCGCAGTGGAATTCATCCTCGGCTTGTTGCTCGCTCTGGCGATGCTCCGCCCATTCCGAGGCCGGCGCATTCTGATGGTGCTCGTGGTGATCCCGCTATTCATCAGCCCTGTCGTTGTCGGTGGCTTCTGGGACCTGTTCCTCCGGCAGCCGATCGGACCGGCCAATCAGATCGCAACGTGGGTGCTTCCGGGTGGACCGGTCACGACGAACTTCACCGAGGACGGTCTCTGGCCGTACATCTCCGTGGTGATGGCCGATGCGTGGCAATGGACGCCGTTCATGTTCGTGGTCATGCTCGCCGGGCTCTCGGCGATCCCGAACGACGTCTACGAGGCAGCCGAGATGGACGGCGCGAAGCCCCGCCAATCGTTCTTCTTCGTCACGCTACCGCTGTTGATCCCGATCATGCTGGTCGCGATCACCTTCCGGCTGATCGACGCGGCCAAGCTGTTCGACATCATCTACACGCTGACGCGCGGGGGGCCGGGAACGCAGACGTACACGACGTCCTACTACCTCTACTACCAGGGCTTCGAGCGGTTTCACCTCGGGCAGGGCACCGCCGGCGCGTGGATGTTCATGATCGTCCTGTCGGTGATCTCGTTCTGGCTCGTGCGGCGGCTGCTGAAACCGGTCGAGGCATGAGGAAGCGTTCCAACCAACGCGGCTCGACGGGTGTCGTCCGCGGATCCGGTGTGGCCAGCTGGACGCGCTGGATCATCATCGTCGCCTACTTCACGTTTCTGGTCCTCCCGCTCTACTGGGCACTCGTGACAGCGTTCAAGCCGCAGGAGGACCTGCTCGCCCAGCCGCCCGTCTGGTTCCCGCGCGAACCCACCCTGTCCCATTTCGGCTCGGCGCTCCACCGGCTCGACGGACTCGAGGGCATCAAGAACTCGCTCATCATCGCGTTCTCCAGCACCATCGTCTCGGTCGTCGTCGGGACCGCGGCAGCCTTCTCGCTTGCTCGCTTCGCGACCGGTGGCAAGCACCTCGCATTCTGGTTTCTGTCGCAGCGGCTCCTGCCACCGGTCGCGATCGTGATCCCGGTCTTCCTCCTGTACAGCCGCTACAGCAGGGAATGGCTGGGGGTGCAGCTGATCGACACCCATGTGGGCTTGATCCTGCTCTACACCGTCTTCTCGTTGCCGTGGACGGTGTGGATGATGTACAGCTACTTCCGGCAGATGCCGCCCGAGCTCGAGCACGCCGCCCTTGTCGACGGTTGCTCCCATTGGCAGGCGCTGTGGAAGATCGCAATCCCGCTCGCGGCGCCGGGGATCGTCTCGGCGGCGGCGTTCGCCTTCATCTTCGCCTGGACCGAGTTCCTCTTCGCATTCCTGCTCACGAGCACCAACGCGACGACTCTGCCCGTCATGCTCGTCGGTTACATCGGCCTCTTCCAGGGCAACCTTTGGGGAGAGACCGCCGCGATGACGCTGATCTCGCTCATTCCGGCCCTGCTCCTCGGGATCCTCCTCCAGCGTCATCTCGTGCGGGGGTTGACGATGGGCGCAGTCCAGGGATAGCCAACGACCTGCCGGCAGCTCGTCCTCGACGGCGCGCTAGACGTGCGCAACCTCCACGCAGCGGCGCTCGTGATCGGTGGCGTGGACCCGAGGCGCGACGGCCGAGACTAGACGTCGAGCCTGACAACGCTCCATGGATCGAGGTCGAGCGTCAGGACGCCTCGTCTCGGCCGCCGCGTCGTCGTCCCGCGCCGGAACCGCGCGGGATCCTCAGCGGCCGCGGGTAGGCTCGCTGCGGTCAGCGTCAGGAGCCGAGCCGGCCCGGCGAGCGATCCCACCACGACGCGCAGCGCTGCCTTCGTCAGGTTGGCGACGAGAAGGCGGACACCGTCCAGCGTGTAGATGCACGCGACTGCCAGCGCTCCGTCATTCGAACACTCCAGCAGCCCGACCTGTCCGAACTCGCAGTCGCCTACGTCTGCCAACACGTGGTACGCGGGAGTGACGACCTCATGCCCGTCCTTCCGACGCCTGATCACTCCCCAGCCCCTTGGTGCGGCGAAGCTCACCGAGCCCGCTCCCGCCCGCGCAAGCATCTCGAGACTCGAGACCAAGAACGCGGCGCCGACGGGATTCGGCCCTCGATGCGCGAGTGCGGACGTGACGACCGGGCTCGCGGCGAAGGGTCGGTCGTCGCCGATCGCGCGAGCGATCTGCGCGCGCTCACGCTCGAGCGCTGCACGCCCGCCGCGCAGCGGAAGCGACGCAATCGATTGGACGGGAATCGCTCCACCGGCGGTCTCGAGCTGGGTAGCGACGGCCAACTCTGCCTTGGGTGCGACGGGCGTCAGCACGAGGGAAGCCTGGTCGACCATCGTGAGAGCAGATGGTCCGTCCTCCGGCTCGATGATGACCCGAGCGATCCCGACCTGCGCCAGCGGCAGCTCGTGCGCAAGCGTCTCGAGAAGCTCGCGCCCAGACCTGCCGATGCGGAGGACCAACTCCAGGCTCGTGGCGGTGGCGATGCCTATCTCCGCTGCGTGCCTGAGCGCCGCGCGCCAGGTCGGCGAGCCTAGCTCGAGCCGCACGCGGAGATGCGTCAGCCGAAGGCCGAGAAGCATGTCCGATCGAGGGGTGCTCGATCGTACGACGGGATTCGGAAATGTGAGACCGAGCCCGGGGAAAGGCCGCCCGGTCGACGGGCCAACCGATATCTCGACCACGCCTCCCGCTCTTCTCATCCCCGATCTCTTCTCATGCTTTTGTCATATGGCATACCGATAGTTAGACTACTGGCCCAAGCCCGTCGCGCGCCGTGGTCGACGACCGTCGGTCCTCGACCCAAGGAGGAGTGTTGGCCGACGATCAGTTCGAGCAGGGATTCGCGCGGCGAACCCTCGATACGGGCGCTCCCCGCGAGCGCCGGTCACCTGCAGAATCAACGACGCTCGTCACGGGCGCGACCGGATTCATCGGTCCGCACGTGGTGCGGGCGCTGCTCGACAGCGGTCGAAAGGTTGTCGGTCTGGACGTCCGCGGCTTCCAGCCGGAGGGACGGTTCATTCTCGCCGACGACCTCTCCGACGTGCCGCTCGAGACCGGGTCCGTCGCAGACGTCGCGCGACTCAACGACGTGATACGACGCCATCGTCCGAACGAGATCGTCCACATGGGGATGATCATCGACCCTGGGTACCTGGCGACGAACCGGACGACCGGGATCCAGGTGAACATCCTCGGGACGATGAACATCCTCGAAGCGATGTTGGCCTTCGACGTCGACCGCGTCGTGAACTTCTCTTCGATCGGGGTGCTCCCCAGCGTCGAATACCAGCCGATCGACGTCAATCACCCGATCGTGCTGGCCGGGAAGGGCCCAGGAACGGACTTCTACGGCTCGTCCAAGGCCTCGTCCGAGTTGCTTTGCTTTGCGTATCACCAAGCGCTCGGCGTCGACTTCCGCACCATCCGCCCATCCGCCGTCTATGGGCTAGGGATGACCGTGTGGGTCGGCCCGATCAAGGCGATCGTCGAAGGCGCAGTGCGGGGCGAACCGCAACACATCGAGTTCGGCGGGCCCCACCCGCGCGACTACACGCACGCCATGGACATCGCGAGCCTCGTCGTTTCGGTCCTCGGAGCGCCGGACGACGCCGATCGGATCTTCTTCGGCGCGACGGGCCAGCCACTCGTGACGACGACCGAAGTCGTCGAGCACGTGCGCGAGGTCGTACCCGGAGCCGACGTCTCGATCGGAGACGAGCTCTCGGAAGGCGAGAAGCCCGTCGTCGCGCTCCGAGGGCAGCTCTCGATCCAGAACGCCAGGGAACAACTCGGCTGGGCGCCGACGTACGGCGCCATCCGCGACGGGATAGCCCAGTACGCCGAGCACTATCGCGCGTTCCTGGCAGCGACCACCTGAGCATTCGGACGTGGCGCGCCGACCTCGTATTTTCGCGGGCGGCCTAGCAACCGAGACGAACAGCTTCTCGCCGCTGCCAACGGGTTACCACGACTTTCAGAAGGCGCCACCTCGGGCCCCGCAGGCCGATCGGGACGCGATCTTCTTCGGAAGGAGCTTTCGCTCGTATGCTGCGACTGCAACGCGGCGAGGGCTCGAGCTGGAAATCGGCTCATTCGCATTCGCGATCCCGGCGGGACCGCCGCCGCGCGCCGCCTACGAGCGCCTCCGGGACGAACTATTGGCCGAGATTCAGGGACACCTCCCGCTCGACGGCGTGCTGCTGACGCTTCACGGCGCGATGGTCTGCGACGGTGTCTCGGACTGCGAGACCGACATCGTGCAGCTCGTCCGCGAGACGGTCGGTGACACCGCGCGCGTTGGGGTGCTCCTCGATCTGCACTGTGACCTTCCACCCGAGCTGATCGCTGCGGCAGATGTGGTGGTCGTCGTCCGGGAGTACCCGCACGTCGACGTCGAGCCGCGCGCGACGCAGCTCGCCGAGATCCTCGCCGACGCGATCGCCGGAGTCACGCAACCCACGATGGCACGTTTCGACTGTCGCTTTGTGGGTCTCGTCCCCACGGTGCGCGAGCCCATGCGCGGATTCGTCGACCAGGTGCTCGTTGCCGCGGGAGACGAGCCAGGAATACTCGACGCCTCACTCGGACATGGATTTCCGTACCTCGACTCACCTTGCGCCGGTGCCTGCGCGCTCGTCGTGTCGAATGCCGACACGCTGCTCGCGCAAGACGTGGCTGCTCGTGTCGGGACTGCCTTCTATGCAATCAGGCACGAGGTGGGTCTTTCACCCGTTCCGCTCGAGGTCGCTCTGAATCGTGCCTTGTCGGGCAGTCACGACGGACCAGTCGTGCTCGCCGACACGGCCGACAACGCCGGCGGAGGTGCACCGAGCGACTCCACATTCGTGCTCGCCGAACTTCTTCGCCGCGGCGTGCGCGACGCCGGCATCGCGCCGCTCTGGGATCCCGGCGCAGTTCGTGTGGCGTTCGCAGCCGAGCTCGGATCGACAGTGGCTCTCAGGCTCGGCGGCAAGAGCAGCCGCTCCTCCGGAGATCCCCTCGACGTCACAGCTCGCGTCAAGGGCCTGCACCGCAACCTTGTCCAACGCTGGCCCCAGGCTGGGGGCTTCGCAGAAATGCCCCTCGGCGACGCCGCGTGCCTCGAAGTCGAGGGCATCGACGTCGTGGTCGTGAGTGTGCGAGACCAGGCGTTCGGGCTCGAGCTCTTCACGGCCTTCGGGATCGACCCCGCGGCGAAGCGCCTGCTCGTACTCAAGTCTGCCAACCACTTCCGGGCGGCGTACGACCCAATTGCAGCCGACGTGGTCTACGTCGACGCTGGTGGAGCGCTGCCCGCCGATCCGCGCGATGTCCCGTACACCCGGTTCGACCGAAACGCGTTTCCCTGGGTCGACGATCCGCTTCGCGAAGCCGCGAACGAGTCCCTCCCAAGCGAAGCGAGCCCACGGTGAGCTACGACATTGCGATTCTTCCCGGCGATGGGATCGGCCCCGAAGTCGTAGCCGAAGGCGTCCGCGTACTCCAACGCGTAGCCGAGCTGAGCGGCGGCGACATCGATCTCGAGCTCGAGAGATACGACGTCGGTGCTGGCACCTGGCAACGAACGGGTACCGCAATCTCGGACGAGGCATACACCGCCTGCGAGAAGTCTGACGCGATCCTGCTCGGCGCTGTGGGGCTACCGGACGTGCGACACCCCGACGGTCGAGAGGCGGGGCCCGACGCGCAGTTTCGGCTTCGCTTCGGGCTTGACCTCTTTGCCGGCATTCGCCCGATCCGACTGTACCCGGGCTCGCCGACGCCTCTGCGGGACACCGCTACGGGTATCGACTACGTGATCGTGCGTGAGAACATCGAGGGCCTCTACGCGGGCCGCCCCGGCGGGAGCCGCATCGACGGCGAGGTCGTCGCCGACACGGCGATAGTCACGCGCACGGGAACGACGCGCGTCGCGCAGCGAGCGTTCGAGCTCGCGCAGCGGCGATTCGGCGCACCGGCCGACGGCGTCTCGCGAGTGACGTGCGTGGACAAGGCGAACGTCCTCGCCTCGTACGCCTTCTTTCGCGAAGTGGTCAACGACGTCTCGGTTGGGTACCCGGACGTCGAGCTCGAGGCGACGTACGTCGACGCAGCCGCACTCCACCTCGTACAACGGCCTTCGCACTTCGATGTCATCGTCGCCGAGAACATGTTCGGCGACATCCTCTCCGACCTCGGCGCCGCGACCATTGGTGGCCTCGGTCTCGCTCCGTCGGGCGACGTCGGTGAGTGGAACGGCCTCTTCCAGGCGTCGCACGGCTCTGCGCCGGACATCGCGGGGACGGGTGCGGCCAACCCGTTGGCCACGATCCTGTCCGTATCGCTGATGCTCGCATGGCTGGGGCGCCGCGACGACGACGAAGCGATGATGCGCGCGGGCAACTGGATCGAGGAGGCGGTGGAGGCCTCCATTGCGGACGGCTCGGCACTGACGCGCGACCTCGGGGGCTCGGCTGGGACGACGGCGGCGGGGGACGCCGTGCTCAGGGCGCTCGACGCCGTCGTCGCCGCGTGACGCACGACGACATCCGTGTACTGATCGACACCCCGGCCCGCCGGGCCGACGTGTCCGCCGTCGCATTGACGGCGGCCTTTCTGGATCGCCTCGAATCGTACGCCGGGCTGCGCGCGACGATCACACTGACTCCGGAGCTCGCGCTCGCGCAGGCGCGGGCAGCCGACCGTGCGCGGTCTCTCGGCAAGCCACTGCCACTCGACGGGATGCCGGTCGTCGTGAAGGACAACGTCGACGTGGCAGGCGTGCGGACGACCGTCGGATCACGGCTGTTCGCCGACCGGGTGGCCGTCGTGGACGCCGCCGTAACGGAACGGTTGCGCGACGCGGGAGCAGTGATCCTGGCGAAGGCAAACCTCCACGAGCTCGCGTTCGGCGGCACGTCCAGGAACGAGGCCTTCGGTGCCGTCGTCAACCCTGCGGCGCCGGACCGGATCCCGGGCGGATCGAGCGGCGGCTCGGGCGCCGCCGTCGCCGCCGACCTCTGCGTCGCCGCGATCGGCTCCGACACCGGCGGCTCCGTGCGGCTCCCGGCGTCGCTCTGCGGCATCTCCGGGCTGCGACCGACGTTCGGCGCCGTCTCGTGCCGCGGGGTACAGCCTGTCAGCGAGTCGCTCGACACCGTCGGCCCGCTCGCGCGCTCGGTTGCCGACGTCCGTGCGCTCACCGCCGCGCTCGGCGGTTACGACCCGGGCGACCCACATTCCGTGGACGAGGTGCTCGACCTGACGGGTGGGGAGACGATCACGGGCCTGCGGGTCGGCGTGATCGAGTCGCTCGTCGAGCGCTCCCACCCGGAGGTGGCAACGCACCTGCGCTCGGTGGCCGAGGTACTGCAGGAGCTCGGCGCCTGCCTCTCGGCAGCCGAGATCTCCGGCTGGGAGCGGGCAGTCGACGCGTGCGGATTGCTGATCAGGGCCGAGGCGCTCGAGGTCTACGCGGAGGCGCTCGAGAAGACGCCTGAGCTACTCGAGGACGGGACGCGGCAGCGGCTCGCTCTGGCGGCTGGAGTCGACAGAGAAGAGCTTCGGGCTCTGAGGGCAGAGCAGGTGCGGTTCGCCGACACGGTGGAGGCCGCGATCTCCGACGTCGACGTGCTGCTGCTGCCGACCATCCCGGTCGACGCGCCGGCGGCTGACGGCGCGGACACGATCGAGACGACCGCCGCCATCGTCCCCCACACGCACCTGCTCAGCTTCGCGCACCTGCCCGCGCTGTCGATTCCGTGCGGCGTGACTGCGACCGGCGCGCCGGTCGGCGCGCAGCTCGCGGCGGCACGTTGGCGCGACGGCCTCGTCCTCCGAGCCGGCGCTGCGGTGCAGACAATGACCGATTGGCACCGTAGGCGAGCGGCTGTCGACTGAAGGACGACGGGGCGTCGGGGCACTTGCCAGGTGCGTGCGCCCAGGCCGAGACCTGTTCTCGAGCGTCACGCCGGATCGATGCGCACCACCTCGTACGGCGCCAGCGTGAGCTCGAGCTCCCCCTCGGCACTCGTTACTTCCGAGATCGCACGGAACGCCGCCGGAGCGGACGCCGATTGCGCGGCGGTCGACTCGTTCAGTCGGCGCAACGACAGCCCCCCGTGGAGCGGCCCGACGACGACCTCCCGCTCGTACGGCGTGAGGTTCGCGACGAGCACACGGCTGCCACCATCGGGGGCTCGCACAGCGAGCCCGACCGCGGCGAGCACGTCGCTCGACTCGCAGGCGAGCACGTCCGCCCCATGCCACTCGACCACGTCGGCCAGCGGATGGTAGAGCGGGAACACCTCACCCGCAGCCGACCGGAACCTCTCCGGCAGCGCCGAGCCGCCGGCGCGCTCGACGACCCCGCGCCATCCGGTCGACTCGTAGTACGTCACGGACGAGGCGCCCGACTCCGACATGTACTTCAGGCTTCCTGTCGTCCATGCCGCGCCGTACAGCGACGACTGCCGCATGTCGACCGAATCCGGCAGCTCGCCAGGCGGAGTCGGCTTTGGGTCGCCCGCGGCATGAAAGTTTACGCGCCTGCGGAGGGTGATCGGCGAAACGATCACGGGCTTCGCCCCGGCGATGGCACGCGCACTGCGCACGTTCTCTCCCTGCGCGTCGAGGTTCTCCACGACGTCGACGTCGGTGAAGGCGTGGATCTGCGGCGTGACGGAAAAGCAGAGCCCGTCCCAGCCGGACAGGTCGGGCCGTGCGCGATTCACTTCTGTGAAATAGATCTCGGTCCCTCCCGCAAAGATCGCGCCCGGCAGCGATGGAGCGAGGGCGCCGCGCGCCAGGTCGACGAGCGCGGAACGCGTCGCCTCGGCCGACGTCGCCGTCCGCGAGTCGCCGTTGATCACCAGCACGCGGTCGACCGGGGCGCCGCGGGCGAGCGCGGCGGCGACGTCGGCGAGCTCACCAGCCTGCATTTCGAGCAGATGAAGGGACACCTCCAAGTGTGCGCCGGCGGCCGTCGCACTCTGCTGAGCCGCCGCGAGCGTGGAACGCCAGTCGCTGCCGAGTCTGAGCTCGACACGTAGGTGTTTAGGGGCGAGCGCCGCCAGCACCTTGCGCTCGTGCGCATCCGGCACGTGCCGATCACGATCCTGGCCGAGTCCGATCGGTGGGACAACGGTCTCCGTCCGAGGGCCGATCGCAAGGCGCACAGGTCCGGACAACGGTGTCCCTGCCGGAACGTCGACAGGCGTGACGAGCAGACGCTGTCGGAGCACCTGGCCCATTTCGAGCGGCGTTGGCGGGCCTAGGCCGATCGGCGTCGAGTAGGTCTTGAAGTTCGCGTCGGTCCAGTTGCGATGATCTTCGATCTCCCACAGATCGCCCTCGAAGTCGAAAACGACACGACCACCGTCAGTGAGCTCCACCTCGAGGTGATCGAACGAAGGAAAGAGCGGTGAATAGACCGCGCCATCGAGTGATTGAGGGCCAATCAGATCAGGGAACGTGCCCTCGATGTCGCCATCGGCCGTACGGGCCGTGAACCACGCACCGGCCGTTTCCCGCCATGGGTGGTGCACGCAGAGGCCGATGCGACCGAACGGGAACGCGGCGCCGGCCCACCCGTCGAAGACGTACTCGATCCGGCCCGAGACCGCACCGGTGATCGTGCCGTGCCAGGCGAAGTCGACCTCCCGCCGCGCATGGCGCACGTCGAAATCGATCCGAAAGCCGTCGCTGGACTCCTCGATCTCCATCCCGGAGACGACGCCGGGGACGGTGTCCCAGTCGACGTCGCGCACCGCCGCGTAGATCCGTCGAACGAGCTCGGTGCCCCCGATCCGCAGGTAGCGCAGGTCCACGCCGTCCAGCAGCACGGTCGCCGGGCCCGCGCGTAGCAGCCGCATGTCCGCGAAGGGAGCGTCCGTCCCGTGCAGGAGCCGCAGGCGGCCGGGGGTGAGGGTCATCGTCGTCGCCTCCTTCTCGTCAGATCAGGTTGGATGTCATCAGGACGTCCAGGTCGCGACGCGACCGTGCCGGACGGAGGTCATCGGCCCTCGAACGCCTCTGGCCACCGCGTCCCTCCGCGGTTCCACGACGCGTCGGCGCCGGGACCTTCACGTCAGACCCCGGGCGGACCGAGGACGCGGCCCCCGTCCACCGAGATCACAGCGCCCGTCACCCAGTCCGCTTCGGCATCCACCAGATGCCAGATCCACCGGGCGATATCCCCGGGCTGTCCGATCCGTCCGAGCGGGACCAGCGTTCCCAGCACGCGGACTCGTTCCTCGGGATCCTCGGCGGCGAGGTGGAACTCCGTCAGCACGGGCCCCGGGCGGATGCAGGCCACTCTGATGCGATCGGCCGCCAGCTCTGCAGCCATGTTCATCGTCATGTGCTCGAGCGCAGCCTTCGCGAGCCCGTAGACCGTCTGCTGCGTCCGGTACATCACGGCGGCTGCCGACGAGACGTTGACCACCACAGGCGCCGGGGACAGGCGAAGCGCTGGAAGCGCAGCCTGAACGAGGAAGTATGGCGCACGCAGGTTGATCGCGATGACGTCGTCGAAGTCCTCGAGCGTGAACTCCTCGATCGTCTTGAGCCGGTTGGCCGCGGCGTTGTTGACGATCACGTCCAGCCTGCCCCACTTCGCGAGCACTGCGTCCACCACCTCCCACGGAGCACGCCGTTGCACGAGATCGGCGGGGACAAGAGCGGCGCGTCCGCCCGCCTCCGCGATCGCCGCGGCGACAGCCTCCAGCCGGTCCCGCCGCCTCCCCACGAGCGCGACATCGAGTCCGTGCTCCGCCAGGAGCCGCGCGGCTGCCTCTCCGATCCCCGAACCTGCGCCCGTGACGACGGCGACGCGCTGCTCCCTCATCGTTGCGCAATCCATCCCGCCACCAGATCGAGCACCTTGGCGCGTTGCGGGCCGAGGAGGAGCTGGTGAGGGCCGTCGTCGATCTCCACCCGGGTCGCGCGTCGGCCGAGCGCCTGCTCGATACGCTCGGCGTCCGTCGACGGTACGAGCGTGTCGGCCGACCCGTGAACGAGCAGAACGGGGGCGGTGCCTCGCGGGCCCAGCGCGGTCGCTGAGAGCAATCGGAGGTCGTCGGCGGTCTCGAGACACAGCTCCCGAACCATTCCCGGGTTTGCCTCCAAGAGGTCGTCGAGGTCCGCGAGCATTTCCTCCGGGACAGGCAGGAAGCCGCCGGCCAACGGCACGCGACGAGACGCCTCGCCCGACGCTCTCCGAAGCCGATCGGCGTCGACGTCGTCGAGAAACCGCCGCCAGGCAACCTCGCCGTGCACTGCGCACCACAGGCCGCGAAGCCACTCGGCTCCGTCGGCGAAGCACCCGAGCGTCACGACGAAGCGCAGCTCGCGGTCGAGCGCCGAGGCGACGAGCGCGACCGTTCCGCCGCAACTCGAGCCGATCACGCCGACGCGGATCGGATCGACACCCGAAAGGCCCCGCGTGAACGCGATTGCCGAAAGGAGATCGTGCGGCCATTCGGTCGCCGGGAGCTGACGGCCCGGATCGACGTCGCGCACACCGCCTCGGAAGTCGAAGCGCACGACCACCTTCCCCTCGGCGACGAGTCTCTCCGCCAGTGGCTCGAACTGTCCCGCTTCCTCGCGATCGTTCGCAAGCCCGTGGGCGAGCACGACCGCCGCTTGTCTCGGATCGGGCGAGGCCACCGGGCGATGCACCAAGGCGGGGCGCGGTCGTCCCCCGCTCCAGAACTCCGCGGTCTGCACCGTGCCGGTCAACGTCATCGGGACGGCACGATCGGCTGCGGCATCCGTGGACGCGAGCAACGACGGTATGCCCTCACGCGATCTGCGTGACCGTGCTTCTGCCGAAACCAAGGACGTGTGGTGCGGGCTTTCATGGAATGTCCGACTGTGCACGCCACGTAGCGACCTGTACGACGATACTACCGCCCGTTCGAGTGGCGATCGTCGGAGCAGGGCTCATCGGGGCGCAGATCGGCTGCGAGTACGCGCTCGGCGGGCACACCGTCGTTCTCAACTCGAGAGCGCCGACGCGGCCACGCTCGAGCCGAAGCAGGGTTCGACCTAGTCGCCCGCCACGCGTTGAGGCCCGCCGCCGACATCGTTCCTGCGCCGACCTGCACGGGTCGCGATCACCGGCGGAGACATGGCCACCGACGCCGTGAGGCGCGACGACTCGCTGGCGGCCGAGCTCCGTGAACCGGACGAAAGCACGAGACACGCATGAACGTCGATCGCCTCATCCTCCGCACACCGACGCCGCTACGGTCGGCGACGGACGAGGCATGTCTCACGCATCGCGCCCCTCGATCCAGTGGTTGCCCGGCTCGACGACCAGCGTCTCCCCGACGAGCGGGGCAACGACACGCCGTCTCCCCGTGCTGTCGTACTTGGGCACCAGCTCCACGAACCGGTCGACGTCCTCGTTGGACGCGAGGTAATGGCACGCGACGGCGAGCTCGAGCCCGAGCATCTCTGCGGCGCGGGCCGCCTCGTCCGGATCCATCTCGCCCGTGAGGAACGTACCTGGCCCGGGGATCAGGTACGAGAGCTCCCGCGGCAGCGTGCAACCGAGCAGCCCGACGGTGGGCTTGTACAGGTCACCGATCAGGCTCATGTCGAAAATGCAGGTGTCGCCGTAGTGATAGATCCGGACACCCGGCTCGGTCTCGACGATAAACGCGATCGGGTTGCCGATCACGGTGCGTCCGTCGGAAAGCGTCGCCATCGACCAGTGATGGCACTCGACCGGGCGAACGACGATGCCGGCGACCTCGACCACGATCCCCCAGGTCGTCTGTGTGATCTGGTCGGGCGGGACGCCGTCGTCGATCAGCTTCGCCCGGACGGCCGCATCACAGATCACCGGCGCCCCTGTGCGCTTCGCGACGGCGGGCGTGTCGCCGTAGTGGTCGACCGCCGCATGGCTGACGAGGATCACGTCCGGGGCACGCAGATCGTCGGGCCCGCATGGTGCGAGCGGGTTGCCCGTGAGGAACGGATCGACGAGGATCGAATGCGTCGGCGTGACGATCTCGTAGCTCGCCGCGCCGTGGTAGGTCAACCGGGTGCTCACACGAGCCCCCTTTGAGTCTCCCAGCCTTTGATCAGCTGCATGAGCGCGCGGTTGATCGGCACCGCCACACCCGTTTCGTCGGCAGCCTTGACGACCGCGCCGTTGATCACATCGATCTCCGTGCGGCGCCCGGCCTCGACGTCCTGCAGCATCGAGGCCTTCGTAGGGCCGGCCTTCTCCACCAGACCCAGGATCGTCGCGATCCGCTCGTCGAAGTCGATGTCGTACCCCAGCCCCCGCGCGACCGCGACCGCCTCGCGCGTCGTCTCCGACACGAGGTCGAGCATCTCCTGGCAGGCTCCGAGGGCGCCTGCGGTCATTCCCGTCAGCGCCGAAGCAGGCAAGGTTGCCGCATTGAGGATCAGCTTCTTCCAGATCTCCGGGCGCACAGGCGATGCGACCGTCGTCGTCAGCCCTGCCGACTCGAGCGCCTCCGCAAGGCGTGAGGGACCATCGCCGACGTCGGAGAAGGACCCGACCAACGTCGGCTGCTCCGCCGGGTGCACGACCCGTCCGGGCGCTTGGAGCAGGCCGCTGTTGTACGTAACGCCGACGACGACCTGCTCGGGCGGGTACGCGGCCGCCAGCACGTCGCCGTTGCCCCACCCGTTCTGCAGCGAGGCGACGACCGTGTCCCGCCCGACGAGCGAGTGCGCGCCCTGGGCCGCCGAGGGGGTGTGGTAGCACTTCGTGAAGAACACGACGATGTCGACGGGGCCGACCGACGCAGGGTCGGTCGTGGCGGGAACGCGAGTGACCGTCTCATCCTCGCCGCGGACGACGGTCACGCCGTCGGCGTTGATCGTGTCGACGAGCGATTGCGCCACGTCCACGAGCACGGTCTCGTGCCCGGCCTGGTGGAAGCGGGCGCCGAAGATCGATCCCATCGCTCCGGCGCCGACGACGGCGATCTTCATCGGACCCTCCTTCTCGGCTGGAATACGATCCTACAGGTCTACCGATCTGGCGGTCGTAGCGGGCGAGTAGTGTCCTCCCGTGCTCGAGCAACCTCCACTCCTCACCATCCGCCGCAGGTTCGAACGGCCTGCGCCCGAGCTTGTGGCCGCGTTCGCCCGAGCCGAATCGGCGCAGGTGGCCGACGCGCAGGGCGGGGGCGGGGCGCTCGACGGGCACATCCACGCGCTCCCGGCGATCCCGTTCGAGCGGACGATCGCCGGCGCTGCGCTCACGTGCGACACCGGGCCGGCGGACGTGCTCGCCGCGCTGGCCGCCCTCGACGTGTCCCGGCCCGGCGACGTGCTGCTGATCGCCACCGGCGGCTGGAAGGGGACGGCCTCGATCGGCGACCTGTTCGCCGGGGCCGCACGCAACGCGGGGATCGCGGCGATCGTCACCGACGGCGCCGTCCGCGACGTCGACGGCCTCGCGCGCGCCGGGGTGCCCGTGTTCTCGGCAGGGCTCAACCCGGCGTCGCCGGCCACGACGGGTCCGGGCACGGTGGGGCTGCCGATCGTGATCGCCGGGCACGCAGTCGACGCCGGCGACATCGTGGTCTGCGACCGAACCGGCGTCGTCGTCGTGTCGCTGGCACACGCCGAGGAGATCGCGGTGTCGCTCGACCGCGTCATGCAACTCGAGGCCGAGCAGGCCGAGCGGGTTGCCGCCGGCCAGGTGCTGCCGGACTCGGTCCGTGAGCTGCTCGCATCTGATCGGGTGCGCGAGATCGACTAGCGCCCGCCAATCACGAGCCCGACGCCAGGTCGAGTGGACGCATTCGGCAGTGTTTCGCCGAGCTGACGCCCACAGTCAGCGGTCCGGATGGAACCAGCGGCCGGCGGTGGCGCCGCCGGCGACGTGGAACCTCTGCCCGTTCAAGAACGAGCCGGCATCGGAGGCGAGAAAGACACAGGCGCCGAGGTGGGCACACACAGTCGTCAGCCGTCACGGACAGACGCCTACGCCTCGATGCGTGAGCGCTGCAACTCGCGACACGACGAGGCCCGGAGCGTCTTTGCTCTCACGCGGTACGCCTTTCGACGCGGCGGTTGACTAGCGGTCGGCCGATCTAGTATCGGGATGGTGAGTGTCCCGCCCGCCGGCCGGCTTGCCGGCTCCAGGTTGTCGAGGTGGGCCGATCGGCATTCGCCCTTCTTCCTGCTGGCTCCGCTCGTGCTCGTGGTCGCAGCGGTGGTCGTGTACCCGCTCGGGTACTCGGTCTGGATGAGCCTCGTCGACTACGACTCCGCCGTGCAGGAGTGGGTCGGGCTCAGGCACTACCGTGCGGTAGTCGAGTACTCCGCCTTCCCGGCGGCGCTCCTGCGGACCGCCGGACTCTGTTGCGCTGCCGTCGCGATCGAGTTCACGCTCGGCCTCCTGCTCGCGTTGTCGGTCGCGAGCGGCGGTTCCTGGCGCCGGAAGTTGATCCCCCTCCTCTTGCTCCCCGCGGTTGCGGGGGGAGTCACCGCAGGCTTGTTCTGGCGCTTGTTCCTGGACGCTGGCGCCGGGCCGGCCGACTTCCTGCTCGGAGAGGCAATGGGGCGGCCGGTGACCATCGACTGGCTGTCGAATACGTGGCTCACCTATGCCGGCATCGTCCTCGCGGATGCGTGGCAGTGGACTCCGATCGTCTTTCTGATCCTGTACGCCGGGCTGCGCACGATCCCGTCGGAGCTGTACGAGGCCGCCGACCTCGACGGCGCGACGCCAAGCCGGTCGTTCGTGTTCGTCACGCTACCGCTGCTCGCGCCGTTCGCCGTGCTCGCGTTGCTTCTGCGGCTCGTCGACGGCATGAAGCTGTTCGACGTGCCGGTCATCTTCGGAGGCAAGAGCGAGGAGACGGAGACTGCGGCCTTGTATCTCTATGGCCAGGGCTTTACGTCCTTCCATCTCGGATTCGCCTCCGCGGGGAGCTGGCTGTTCGTCCTTGCGATCGCCGTCATCGCCTGCCCGCTCCTCGTCCTGGTCTTCCGACCCCGGTGGCACTGGGCGTGAAGATCGCACGCCTGGCGGGGGGCGCCTACGTAGTCGCGTTCGCCGCATTCGTGATCCTGCCCGTCTACTGGGCGCTGCTGACGACCATGCGTGTCAGCGGCGGGCCGCTCGGGTGGGGGAGCTTACTCCCGCGGCAACTCACGCTCGACGGCTACGACTTCCTTGGCTCAGCCGAGAGCTGGACGGCGCTGCGGAACAGCGCGGTAGTGGCTACGGCGACGGCGGTCGCGTCGGTCGCGATCGGGATCCCCGCTGCGTACGCAATCGCACGTCTGCGCCGCGGCGGCGCCTTCCTCCTGGCGGCGCTCGTGCTGCTCCGGCTGCTGCCGCCGGTCGCAGTGATTCTGCCTGCATTCGTGCTCGCGAACCGATATCACCTGGGGGACACATTGGCCGGGCTGGTCGTCTTCTATGTTCCCTTCACCCTGACGTTCACAGTGCTGCTCGGGTTCGCCTACTTCCGTCAAGTGCAACCGGAGATCGAGGAGGCGGCACTGGTCGACGGCTGCTCTCGGTGGGGCGTCTTGCGGCTGATCGTGGCGCCCTTGGCGGCGCCGACGATGCTCGCGGCAGGGATCCTCGCGTTCGCCTTCGCCTGGACGGAGTTCTTCGTCGCAGCGGTCTTCTTCCGGACGGAAGCCCTGACGCTGCCGGTTCACGTTGCGTACCACTCGACGTACGGCTGCTTCGCGTGCGTACCGCGCGTGGAACCGCTTCAGCTCTGCCTGATCGGGCTCACCCCGAGCCTCGTCTGCGGGCTATTGCTCTACCGCTACGCCAGCCGCCGTGTGCACGACGGCGAATGAGCCTTGCGGGTCTACTGGCCTGGCGCCGACGGGGGCTCGACGTTGGCGGTCGGTGGGCTCCTGCCGGCACTACGACCTCGACAAAGCAGTCGTCGATCAGGCTGTTGTAGGCAACGACCAGGTCGAAGGCGCCGTCGCCGAAGGGAAGGACGAGGGCATCGCCGACGAGGTACGTCCCGCGGGGGTCGGGGTCGCGGGCGGCACCGACGAGCGTCGGGGAGGCGTCGAGACCGGTGGCGTCATGCCCAGCGCTCACAAGTCGCGCGAAACGCGGCCCTCGCCGCACCCGACCTCGAGCGTGGTCGCGGGCGACGCCGGGAGCAACTCGAAGAACGCGTCCCGGTAGGCCCAGTACGCATCGTGCCCATCCGCTCGCGCGAAGCGGATCCAGTCGGCGGCCCGATCCTCGAACCCGTGGAACACTCACGCCCCGAGCGTCGTCGCGACGTGGCGGAAGAGGTCGACGCCCAGCTCGAGGTCGTCGACCGCGATCCGTTCGTCGGCGGAGTGGACGAGGCTCGCCGCGAGCTCCGGGTCCATCGCGCGCAGGGGGAAGAAGCCGTAGACGGTCGTCCCCAGGTGCGTCCGGAGATAGTGGCTGTCCGTGAACCCCGCGCACACCACCGGCGCCAGTCGCGCGCCCGGCTCGATGCGCCCGACCCACGCCTCGAGCGCATTCCAGAGGGGCGTGTCGAGCGCGGACCGGGTCCCGCCGACGTGCTCGGCGACGATCCATTCGAGCTCCCACTCGCCGGGCACGCCGGCGCGGAGCAGCGCCTCCATCTCGGCAGGCTCCTGGCCGGGGAGCAACCGGCAGTCGACCTCGATGACGCACGAGCCGGGGATGACGTTTCGCTTCCTCGACGCCTCGATCATCGTCGGGGCGAGCGTTGCCGAGAGCAGCGGGGCGACGAGCTGCGCCGCAAGGGGGTGCAGCTCGCGGGCCCGGTCGAGCGCCTCCTCGACGGGCGGCACGTCGCCGAGGATCGTCGCGAGGAAGGTCTGCACCTCGGGGATCAGTGTGCGAGGAGGCTCGAGGCGGGCGAGCGCGTCCAGCACGGGGCCGGCCTTGAGGAGCGCGTTGTCGGCCGCATGCGGGTCGGACGCATGCCCGCTGCGACCGTGCAGGCGCACCCTGAACGGTGCGGTCGCCTTCTCCGCGACCGCGCACAGGTAGTACGTACGTCCCCCGAAGATGCAACGCTCGCCGCCGCCCTCGTTCAGCCCGTACGTCGCTTGAACGGTGTCCGGATGCTCGCGGGCGAGCCACGAGACGCCGAAGTCGACGCCGACCTCCTCGTCGGCCGTGAGGGCGAGGACGACGTCGCCGGGGGGACGGATCCCCTCTCGCGCCAGCGAGGCGAACGCGACCGCCGCGGCCGCGACGTGGCCCTTCATGTCGAGCGCGCCGCGACCCCAGACCTCCCCGGCGACGAGATCGCCGGACCACGGGTCGCGCGTCCACTCGGACGCGTCGGCGAGCACCGTGTCCGTGTGTGCCAGCAGCACGAGACCAGGGCCGTCGCCGCCCTCCAGCCGTGCCACGACGTTCGCGCGGTCGCGCGTCTTCGCGACGAGCGTGCTCGCGACGCCGCTCCGCGCGAGGTACCGGTGGAGAACCGTCGCGGCGCGTGTCTCGTTCCCCGGTGGGTTGACGGTGTCGAGGCGGATGAGCTCCTGCAGGAGCTCCGTGACCTCCTGGCGGAGGAGCACTACGCCTCGGCCTTCGACCTCGCCGTCAGCTCGTTGCGGACGTCCCAGAGCTCCGGGTAGACGACCGTCTGCACGAGCCGGCCGAGCACCTCGACGGGTGTGCCCTGCGTGCCGACCACGCCGTCTCCGATCACGCGGGCGACGACGCGGTAGTGGCGGATACGCCAGTTCTGGCACCACTCGTCCAGCTCGATCATCGACTCGGCGAGGCGATAGAGCGCGTCGTGCTCGCGACGCTGGACGTAGAGCTCGGCGAGCGACAGGCCCGCCTCGCGCCGGCGCGCGTGGAACGCGTGGCCGAGCCGCGGCAACGCGACGCGCAGCGTCCGCCAGCCCGGCGAGTCGAAGCCGCTGCCGTGGCCGAGCACCTTGCGGATCTCCTGGTACTCCCACGGGGACAGCTCCTCGAGCATGTCGAGCTGGTCGGTGGCGAAGCGCAGGCAGCGGAGCGGCCGCCGGAGCTGGCGCGCGGCCTCGTCGACGTCGCCCTTCTCCACGAGGCGCGCCGCCTCCTCCACGTCGCTCGTCGCGAGCTTCAGCCACAGCTCCGACGACTGGTGGACGACCTGGAAGAGGAGCTCGTCGCGGTGCACCCACTCCTCGGCGCCCTTCTGCAGTGCCAGCAGCTCGTCCGTGCGGATGTACCGTTCGTAGTCGCTCGGGGCGTCACCCGGCAGGACCGGGATGTCGTAGTCCTCGCCCGACGCGGACATCGAGGTGAGCATACTGGCGCCGTGGGCGACCTGTTCAGCGACGCGGCGGCCACGCATGGCCTCGCCGTCGCCCCACTCCCGCAGCGGGTGCGTCCGAGGACGCTCGACGAGCTGGTCGGCCAGAAGGGCGTCCTCGGCCGCGGCACCGCCCTCCGTCGGGCGATCGAGGAGGGCCGCGCGCCGTCGATGATCCTGTACGGCCCGCCGGGCGTCGGCAAGACGACGATCGCGCGGATCGTGGCAGAGGCGTCGACGGCCGCGTTCGAGGAGCTCTCAGCTGTCTCCGCCCGCGTGGACGACGTGCGCGCGGTGCTCGCCCGCGCGCGCGACCGGCTCGGCGGCAACGGCATCCGGACGCTCCTCTTCATCGACGAGATCCACCGCTTCGACAAGCGACAGCAGGACTCCGTGCTCCACGCGGTCGAGGACGGGCTGGTGACGCTCATCGGGGCGACGACCGAGAACCCGTACTTCGAGGTCAACCAGGCGCTGCTCTCGCGCTGCACCGTGATCGAGCTGGAGCCGCTCACGGTCGAGGAGCTCGGCCAGGTGCTTGCGCGCGGCGCCGACGAGCTCGGTGCCACGATGCCCGACGAGGTCGCCGCCGAGATCGCGCGGCGGGCGGGCGGCGATGCCCGGACCGCGCTCCAGACGCTCGAGCTCGCCTGGGAGACCGCGACGGCGGCCCGCGAGGAGCTCTCAATCGAGCTGGTCGAAGACGCCGCGCGCAAGCGGCCGCTGCGGTACGACCGCGCCGGCGATCGCCACTACGACCTCGCCTCGGCGTTCATCAAGTCGATGCGGGGCAGCGACCCCGACGCCGCCGTCTACTACCTCGCGGCGATGCTCGAGGGCGGCGAGGATCCACGCTTCGTCGCGCGTCGCATCGTGATCGCCGCGAGCGAGGACGTCGGAAACGCCGACCCCCGCGCGCTCCTGGTCGCGGTCGCGGCAGCGCAGGCGGTCGACCACGTCGGCCTCCCCGAGGCGCAGCTCAATCTCGCGCAGGCCGCGATCTACATCGCGCGCGCGCCGAAGTCGAACGCGTCGGCTCAGGCGATCTGGCAGGCGCGGGCGGACGTCCGCCGCGAGGGCATCGCCGACCCGCCCGCGATGTTGCGCGACGCGCACTACCGCGGCGCGGCCTCGCGCGGGCACGGCGCGGGCTACGTCTCGCCGCACGACGATCCGACCCTGCGTGACGTCGACCACCTCCCCGAGGGCCTGCGGGGGCGGGCGTACTATGTTCCGTCCTCGAGCGGCGAGGAGACGGAGGAGACGGCGCATGGCGATCGGCACAGGTGACAAGGCTCCGGAGTTCGATCTCGAGGAGGCTTCGGGGCGCCCGCGGGTGCGGCTGTCGAACTACCTGGGGCGCTCGAACGTGCTCCTCGTCTTCCATCCGTTCGCATTCACGCCCGTGTGCACGGAGGAGGCGGAGGATCTCCAGGCGAACCTCGCCTCGTTCCGGAACGCGAACACGGAGATCGTGTTCGTCTCGTGCGACGCCTCTGCTGCACGCCAGGCCTGGAAGCGGGAGCTCGGCGCGGAGTACACGTTTGCGTCGGACTTCTGGTCGCACGGCGCGACGGCGAAGTGCTACGGCGTCTTCAACGAGGAGAACGGCGCACCGATCCGCGGCACGTTCCTGATCGACCGGGACGGCGTCGTCATCTGGTCGCTCGTCAAGGAGACGAGCGCCCGTCGGACGGAGATGGTGCCCGAGTCGCTCGAGACGCTCCGCGGCGATCCGTGACGGCTTCCTGTCAGGACCGGAGCCCGCACGCGCTGCTCGACGTCACCCGGCGGCCGTCGAGACGGCGCCCGACGACTCGCTCGCGTCACTCAACCGGCACGAAGTCGGCACGCCCGCGTGACAGGTCGGCCGGTACGTTGACTCCAGGGGGCCTCGCGCCCCCTTGGGGGGACGCGGACCACGGCGGCCGGCGGGGACCGGGCCGCGGCGGCTCGCCTGAAGTGGGCGCGGACCGCGACGCGGGTCACGGAGCCCCGCGCGGCGACCGCCGAGCCGGCGTCCGGTTGAGGGGCCGAGCCGGCCTCCGGTCAGATGGCCCAGCCGAGGTGCAATCAGAAGGCCGTCTCGGCATCGCGCACGTCGACTGCATCCGACAAAGTGGCGGGACGCGCGACGCCGCCCGTCGTCTGCTGCGAGAGCCGCTCGCATGAGCCTGCTCCACGTCCACGCCTGGGGCGACGAGGGCGCTCCACCCGTCGTCTGCCTCCACGGCGTCACGGGAAGCGGCCGCCACTTCGAGCAGCTCGCCGGCCGGCTCACACCGTCCCACCGAGTGCTCGCCCCCGACCTGCTCGGCCACGGCGACTCCCCGCGCGAGCCGCCGTGGCGCCTGGCCGACCACCTCGACGCCCTCGAGGCGTCCGTCGGCGGCGCCGCCACCTGGCTCGGGCACTCGTTCGGTGGACGGATCGCCTTCGAGCACGCCGCGCGACAACCCGGCACCGTCGAGCGCCTCGTCCTCCTCGACCCGGCGATCCTGCTCCCACCGCACGTCGCCCTCTGGGCGGCCGAGAACGCGCGCGCCGAGCGGGTCTACGACAGCTTCGAGGCAGCGGTCGACCGTCGCTTCGAGGAGAGCCAGCTCCACGACGCTCCGCGCGCGCTCGTCGCGGCCGAGCTCGAGGCTCACATGGTGGAGAGCGAGGACGGTTGGCGCTATCGCTACACGCAGGCGGCCGTCGTGACGGCCTACAGTGAGATGGCGACGCGTCCGCCGCCCTTCGCCGACGTCCTCGTCCCGACGCTCCTCGTGCTCGGCGCCGAGTCGTACCTGCCCTACGACCACCTGCTCGACGCACACCGAGACGCGCTCGGAGACCTCCTCGAGGTCAGAACCGTCCGGGGCGGACACACGGTCCTCTGGGACGCTCTGGACGAGACGGCCGACGCAATCGCAGGCTTCCTGGTCGGGCACCGGTCAGCCGCCTGAGCCCGGCGTCGACGGACCTCAGCCCACGTACTCGTCGGCGATCGCCAGCGTCTCGTCGAGGATCGCGAGACCGGCGTCGACCTCGTCGCGCGTGATCGTGAGCGGTGGCACCACCATGACCACGTTCCAGTGCGTCATCAGATAGAGGCCTTGCTCGAGGGCGGCCTTCACGAGCCGCGCGACCGGCGCTGCCGCCTCACCCGATGCGTTGTAGGGCACCAGCATCGCCCGCGTCTCGCGGTTCTTCACGAGCTCGACACCCCAGAAGCAGCCGAGGCCGCGGATGTCGCCGATCGACGGGTGCCGCTCGGCCAGCGCGCGAAGCGACTCGCCGAGATAGCCGCCTACCGTGGCGGCGTTCTCGACCACGCCCTCCTCCTGAAACGCCTCGATCGAGGCGATGGCGGAGGCGCACGCCAGCGGGTGGCCCGCGTAGGTCAGCCCACCCGGGAAGAACGTCCCCCGCACCTGGTCGACGATCTCGCCCCGAGCGATCATCGCGCCGAGCGGGACGTAGCCCGAGTTGATCCCCTTGGCCACAGTGATGATGTCGGGCACGACATCCCAGTTCTCGCAGGCGAACCAGCGCCCCGTGCGGCCGAAGCCGGCCATGACCTCGTCGAGGATCAGCAGGATCCCGTGGCGGTCGCACACCTCACGGATCGCCCGCAGGTACCCGTCCGGCGGAGGGATGACGCCGTTCGTCCCGGTGACCGTCTCGAGGATCACCGCGGCGACCGTGTGCGCGCCCTCGTACTCGAGGATCTCCTCGAGATGCGGCGCCCCGGTGCAGACGGGGCACGGGTCGGGGTGCCCTGCCGGGCAGCGGTACGTGTAGGGGTCGAACATCCGCACGACGCCGGGCATGCCGGGCTCGACCGCCCAGCGGCGCGGGTCGCCCGTCAGGGTGACCGCGCCGTTCGTCGCGCCGTGGTAGGAGCGATACCGCGCGACGATCTTGTGCCGGCCGGTCACGAGACGCGCGAGCTTGACGGCGTTCTCGTTCGCCTCGGCGCCGCCGTTCGTGAAGAACGAGACGGACAGGTCCCCAGGTGTCACCTCCGCCAGCATCCGGCCGAGCCTCGAGCGCGACTCGTTGGCCATCGGCGGGCCGATCGTGCAGAGCAGGTCGGCCTGATCCTTGATCGCCTGGATGATCTTCGGGTGCTGGTGACCGATGTTGACGTTGACGAGCTGCGAGGCGAAGTCGAGGTAGCGCTTGCCGTCGTAATCCCAGAAGTGACGTCCCTCTGCGCCGGCGACCGCGATCGGGCTGATCTGGTCCTGCACGGACCACGAGTAGAGGACGTACTCCTTCGCGTCCGCGACGATCCGGGCTCCGAGGTTCGGGTTCGCCTCGACGGTGGCCATCTTCACGCTCCTTCGCTCGTTCGCTCCCCCGATCGTAGCCCTCCTGCGGCCGCGCCCCGGCAGGCAGCGGGATTGCGCACACCCCACCCGCACGTCAGGATCTGGCGATGGCGATCGTCGAATCCACAAGGATCGGCGTGCTCCTGGAGCGCGGCGACCTGCTCGCCGGATTGCGGACTGCGCTCGCAGACGCCCGGGCGGGAGACGGCGCGCTTGTCCTCGTCGGCGGCGAGGCAGGCGTCGGCAAGACCGCGCTGACGCGGCTCTTCGTGGACGAGGCGGACCGCGACGCGACGTCCCTTTGGGGCAGGTGCGATCCGCTCGTCACTCCTCCACCGCTCGGCCCGTTCCTGGAGGTCGCCGCCGTGGCGCCGCCGGTCGTCGCCGACGCGATCCATGCCGACGCCGGCGCGCACGCGGTGGCGGCGGCGCTGCTCGCGGCGGGCAAGGAGGACCTCCCGCTGCTCCTCATCCTCGAGGACGTGCACTGGGCCGACGAGGCGACCCTCGACGTGCTGCGCGTGCTCGGCCGAAGAGTCCGCGGCAGTGCGGCCATGGTGATCGCGACGTACCGCGATGACGAGCTCGAGCGGAAGCATCCTCTCCGCGTCCTGCTCGGCGATCTCGCCACGACTGACGGAGTCCGCCGCCTGCACGTCGAGCCGCTGTCGGCGGGCGCGGTCGCGCAGATGGCCGAGGGCCGCGCGGTCGACCCGGCCGCGCTCTATCGATTGACGTCTGGCAACCCGTTCTACGTGATCGAGGCGCTTGCCGCCGGCGGCCAGGAGGTCCCGGCGACCGTGCGGGACGCCGTGTTCGCGCGGATTGCCAGACTCGACTCTCACGCGACGGCTGTCGTCGAGGCCGTGTCCATCGCGCCGCCCGCGCTCGATGCCGCATCGATCCTCGCCGTGGTGGGCGAGGCGTCCGACTCCGTCGACGAGTGCCTCGCATCGGGGGTGTTGCACGTGGACGACGGCGGCTTCGCCTTCCGCCACGAGCTGGCGCGCGTAGCCGTCGAGGAGTCGCTCTCTCCGACCCGGCGCC
Organism: uncultured Actinomycetes bacterium; assembly: GCA_963821365.1. GTDB lineage: Bacteria > Actinomycetota > Thermoleophilia > Gaiellales > Gaiellaceae > Gaiella. Next base: position 559,478 of record CAWGDT010000008.1, on the reverse strand, counting down.
TCGCGCTGCACCAGGCCGTGCTCCTCGCCCTCGCCGACACCGCCCGCGGACCGGGCGACCTCGCACGCCTGGCGCATCACGCGGAAGCGGCGGAGGACGGCGAGGCCGTCCTCCGCTACGCCAGCGCGGCGGCAGCGCACGCGCGGCGGGTCGGTGCGTATCGCGAGGCAGCCGCCCAGTACGCGCGTGCGCTCCGCTTCGCGGGCGGCGCGTCCGACGACGAGCGCGCCGATCTCCTCGAGGGCAGTTCCCGGGCGTGCTACCTCGCCGACGACCAGGTCGCCGCGATCGCCGTCATCGAGGAGGCCATCGCCTGCCGGCGCCAGGCGCGAGACGCCCCGAAGCAGGCGCGCGCGCTCGCCGAGCTCAGCCGTTACCTCGGATGCCGGGGGCTCATCACAGAGGCGATCGAGGCCGTGGAGGAGGCGACGCGCCTCGTCGCCGACGAGCCGCCCGGGCGGGAGCTGGCCTGCGTCTACGCAGCGCGCGCGTGGTTGAGCGGCGGCGCCCGCGGACACGACGAGATCCAGGCGTGCGTCTCGCTCGCCGAGACCGCAATGGAGATGGCCGAGCGGTACGGCGATCCCGAGACGGCGCTCGATGCGCTCGTCACGCGTGGGACAGCCGAGCTCCGGCACGACGTCGAGACGGGACGCGCCACGCTCGAGCGAGCAGCGGCCGTCGGTCGGCGCCACGGCATCACCGAGCAGGTCGCGAGGGCGCTGAACAACGTCGGCGCGTTCGGAGCGGGGCAGCGCGACCACGACTTGGCCAACGCCTACCTGGGCGCCGCGCTCGCGTTCTGCGTCGACCACGACCTCGATCTCTGGCGGATCAACGTTCTCGCACTGCTGGCCCGTTCGCAGCTGAACCAGGCCCAGTGGAGCGAAGCGGCGGAGTCGGCGACGCGGCTCCTGCAGGACCCGCGCGACTCGCCCTGGCCGCACCACGAGGCGTTGCTCGTCCTCGCGCTCGTCCGCGCCCGGATCGGCGATCCGGACGCGCGCGACGCCGTCGAGCAGGCGCGTGCCGTCGGCGTGCCCGCGGATGAGTTCGACGCGATCGTCGATCTGGCGGCTGCGACTGCCGAGGTCGCCTGGCTCGAGGGCCGGCTCGACGACGTCGACCTCGCAACCGCGGCGACGCTCCGGCGGGCGGTCGAAAGCGGCGCCCACGATGCTGTGTCCCGCCTCTCGTACTGGCGCCGCCTCGCCGACCTGTCGGTCGATTCGCGGACCGACGGCGGGCTCGATCCGTACGCACTCTCGCTGGCGGGTGACTGGGAGGCGGCTGCGGCGCGGTGGGCGGAGCTCGCCAGCCCGTACGAGCACGCCCTTGCACTCGCGGAGGCAGAGCACGAGGAGCCCCTGCGCCGATCGCTGGAGGCGCTGCAGCGACTCGGTGCCCGACCGGCCGCGACCCTGGTGGCCCGAAGGCTCCGAGAGGCCGGTGCGCGGGACGTCCCACGCGGCCCGCGCCGCACAACGGCCGCCAACGCGGCGAAGCTCACCGCGCGCGAGCTCGACGTCCTCGGGCTCGTTGCCGAGGGCCGGCGCAACGCCGAGATCGCCGACCGCCTCTTCGTCTCTCCGCGTACGGTCGACCACCACGTCTCGGCGATCCTGCGGAAGCTCGAGGTCTCGACGCGCGGCGAGGCGGTGGCCGCCGCCGGCCGGCTCGGCCTCCTCGACGTCCGCTAGCGCCGGTCTCCGGGCGGACTTGAAGTGCTGTCCCGGGGCCATCACGATGCGACGGTGGCGGTCGTCGCTGGGCACCTCGCGGCTCTCGAGCTCGCCGAGCGCGAGCGCGAGCTCGCCGCTCTCGAATCCGCGCTCGCCGAGGCGATTGCAGGCCGCGGCACCATGGCGGTTGTCACGGGGGAGGCGGGTGCCGGAAAGACGGCGCTCCTGCGAGCGTTCTGCGAACGCCGGCCCCCAGGCGCGCGCGTCCTCTGGGGGATGTGCGACGCACTGCTCACGCCGCAGCCGCTCGGTCCTCTGCACGACATCGCGACCGAGGCGGGCGGCGATCTGCGCGAGCTCCTTCGCGGCGACCCGGTCCCGCACGCCGTCGCCACGACGCTCATCGACGAGCTGCGCCGGAGCGGGTCGACCATCGTCGTGATCGAGGACATCCACTGGGCGGACGAGGCGACGCTCGACGTGATCCGCCTCGTCGTCCGCCGCATCGACACGACCCCCGTGGTGATCGCCGTGAGCTATCGGGAAGAGGAGCTCGACCCTCGTCACCCGGTGCGGCTCACGCTCGGTGAGCTCGCGTCGGCCGTCTCCCTCCGTCGAGTGCCGCTGTCACCCCTCTCTCCGGACGCGGTTGCGCAGCTCGCCGAACCGTACGGGATCGACGCACAAGAGCTCCACCGCACAACCGCCGGCAACGCCTTCTTCGTGACCGAGGTGCTCGCTGCGGGCGGAACGGAGATCCCGGCGACGGTTCGAGACGCCGTTCTCGCGCGAACGGGCCGCCTCTCGCCCGGCGCACGAGACGTGCTCGACGCCGTTGCGATCGCGCCGCCGCATGCCGAGATGTGGCTGGTCGAGGCGCTCTCCGGTGCGATCGACGCAAGACTCGACGAGTGCGTTGCCTCGGGCGTGCTCGTGTCCGCCGGCGGGGACGTCTCGTTCAGGCACGAGCTCGCCCGCCTGTCCGTCGAGGAGTCGATCCCGCCCGCTCGCCTGCGCAGCCTCCATCGTCGCGCGCTCGCGGCGCTGCTCGATCGCCCGACCGGTGACAGCGACCTCGCTCGGCTCGCGCATCACGCGGACGCAGCCGGAGAGAGGGAGGCCGTCCTCGAGCTCGCGCCACGCGCGGCGGACCATGCCTCATCGGTGGGGGCCCATCGTGAAGCGGCCGACCAGCTCGCTCGTGCGCTCCGCTATGCGGACGCCATGCCGCCCGCCGAGCGCGCGCTGCTGCTGACGCGGCGTGCGCACGAGTGTTACGTGACCGACCAGGTCGAGGACGCGATCGCCGCACTGCGCAAGGCATCCGACTCCTACCGCGATCAGGGAGACCCAAGACGCGAGGGTGCGACGCTCACGACCCTCGCCAACATCCTCTGGTGTCCCGGCCGCGGAGTGGAGGCCATGCCGGTTGCGCTCGACTCGGTCGGCGTCCTCGAGCGCCTACCCGCCGGGCGGGAGCTCGTCGAGGCATACGCGACACTGTCCTTCCTGTCCTTCGCGGCCACCGACCGTGCTGCCGCCCGGCGGTGGGCGGCGCGAGCCCACGACCTCGCGGTCGACCTGGACGACGCCGTCGCGCTGGCACGAGCGGAGTTCGCGGTTGGGCGTATCGAGCTCGAGGACGACCCCGAGGCGGGACGCGAGCGGGTGCTGCGCGCACGCGCGCTTGCAGAACAGGGCGGGCTCGAGGCGATCGTCGCCGAGACGTACCTCAGTCTCGCCGAGATCGAGGACGGTCTCACGTACTGCCACGAGCACGGAGTCGAGCTGATCGAGCTCTACCTCCTCGCCGAGCGCTCGGCGAGAGAGCTCGCGCACGGCCTCTGGACCGAGGCGACGAACTCTGCGAACGCCGTCCTCGGACGGCGCGCGGTCTCGACGTTCCCCGCCACGCTCGCGCTCACTGTGCTCGCGCGCGCCCGCGCGCGCCGAGGTGACCCGGATTTCGCGCCGCTGCTGGAGCGGGCGCGCGCGCTGGCCGATCCGACGGGCGAGCTCGGACGGATCGTCCCGGTCGCGGTCGCGAGCGCGGAAGCCGCGTGGCTCCGAGGAGACACCGCGGCGGCCCGTGCGTCGACCGATCTCGCGCTCGACCTGGCTGTTCGCACCGAATCGCCCCATGTCGTCGTCGAGCTCCAGGCATGGAGACGGCGGGCGGGCGTCGACGAGCCGCCGCTGGACACCTCCGGTGACGGCCCGAACCGGCTCGAGCTCGCAGGTGACGCCGCCGCCGCGGCGGCCGCCTGGTCGGAGCTCGGGCGGCCGTACGAGGCGGCACTTGCTCTGGCGGACGTCGCGAGCGAGGAAGCCCTACGGGCGTCACTCGCCACGCTGGACTCGCTCGGCGCCCGGGCGGCGGCGTCCGTCGTGGCGCACCGCCTGCGGCAACTCGGCGGTCGCGACGTCCCGCGCGGGCCTCGGCGCTCCACGCGGTCGAACGTCGCCGGGCTCACAGCGCGGGAGCTCGACGTGCTCGGGCTCGTGTCCGACGGCTTGCGAAACGCCGACGTCGCCGAACGCCTCTTACCTCTCGCCCCGTACTGTCGACCACCACGTCTCCGCGATCCTGCGCAAGCTCGGCGCCCGCACCCGCGGCGAGGCGGTCGCTGCCGCCGGTCGTCTCGGGCTGCTCGAAGACCGGTAGCGCCGGCTCGAAACCTGGGCAGTTTCGCCGATTCGGGCCGGGCACGCTCCGCCGTACCGTCGAGAGGTCAAACCCGACGTGGAGGAGGACCGGATGGAGACGTACGTGATCCTGCGGCGCAGCGGCTGGCGGACCGCCGCCGACCTCGAAGCTGCGGCGGAGCGGTCGACGACCGAGGGCGAGCGGATGCCCGACGACGTCGCCTGGATCCGCAGCTACGTGCTCGAGGAGCTCGACGGCACCGTCGGGACGGTCTGCGTCTACCAGGCATCGAGCCCGGAGGCCATCCGTCGGCACGCGACCGCGGCCGACCTGCCCGTCGACGAGATCGTCAAGGTCGCCGACACGGTGATCGTCCGGTCCGATCCGGCACCGGTCGCGGCCTGAGGAGAGGAGAGGAGAGAGGGATGCGAAAGCTAACGACACTCGGTCTGTCGCTCGTCGCGGCGGCGGCGTTCACGGCGCTCGCCACGGCGGCGGCACCTACCCACCGCCACGACATGTCGACGATGTCGGGCACCGCCGCGTCGCAGAAGCTCGCGTCGCAGCTTGCGCTCGGCCGGCTGGCCACGGCGAAGTACGCGACGAACCTCGCGCTCGCCAAGAAGAACGGCTACGGCGTCATCACCCAGATGATCCCGGACATGGGCTGGCACTTCATGAACCCGAAGATCACGACGTTCGACATCAAGAAGCCGCCGATCCTCGTGTACGGCAAGCGCGGGTCGACGTGGCAGCTCGTCGCCTTCGAGTACGTGTTCCCGAAGAAGCCGGCGACGTCACCGCTGCCGGGTGCGACGTACGGGTCGTTCGGAGCGGCGTGCCACTACAAGGACGGCACGTTCGAGTTCCAGGCGAGCCAGGAGTCCTGCGCGGCGACGAGCCCCACGAGCGGTGCCAAGTTCAACTTCTGGCACCCGGACCTCGTCACCCTGCACGTGTGGCTCTGGTATCCGAATCCGGACGGCGTGTTCGCGGGGATGAACCCGCTCATGCGCCCTTTCAACGGGGGGTAGGCGCCCCGGCCGGCCTCTGCCGGCTCAGGGCGCGCTGACGGGTGCGGGCGGCGACCGCCGCCCGCACCCTTTGTACGGGGACGGAAGACCCTGCCCGCGTTCTCGAGATGTCTCGAAATCGGCACAAACCCGGCACTGACACGTCCCACATGCGGCGATATCGTCGGTGCCCCGTGGGTGGGTGGGGGTTCGGGACGGGGCAAAAAGGCGCGCGCGAACGACGCGCTGCCGGCCGCGTCGGCCGTACCGGACCGGTTAGGCTCCGACCCGTGAAGGCTGCGGTGATCCGTGAGATCGGCGCGGGACCCGAGGTGGCGGAGGTCGACGAGCCGTCCGGCGAGGCCGTGGACGTGCTCGCGGCGCCGATCAACCCGATCGATCTCGCCGTGTCTCGCGGCATCCTGGCGACGGGGCACCCCGAGCTCCCCTACGTCCCCGGCTGCGAGGCCGTCGGCCGAACCGGCGACGGCCGGCTCGTCTGGGTGTTCGGCGGTGGCGTCGGCCGGACCAGGAACGGGGCGATGGCCGCGCGCGTCCCGATTGGCGACTCCATGACCATCGAGGTGCCCGACGGGCGCCGACCCGGCGGTCGCGGCCGGGCTCGGCATCGCCGGGCTCGCGGGATGGCTGCCGCTTGCCTGGCGCGCGCCCCTCCGCGGCGGCGAGAACGTCCTCGTTCTCGGCGCCACCGGCTCCGTCGGCCTCGTTGCCGTGCAGACGGCGAAGCTGCTCGGCGCCGCCCGCGTCGTCGCAGCGGGGAGGAGCGCCGAGGGCCTCGAACGGGCCGCGTCGCTCGGAGCGGACGCGACGGTGCGGCTCGACGCCGACGACCTCGTCGCAGCGTTCAAGGACGCGTTCGAGGGCGAGGGGCCGAGCTACGTCTTCGATCCTGTCTGGGGCGCGCCCGTCGCCGCCGCCATCCAGGCCGCGGTCCCGCGCGCGACGATCGTCAACCTCGGCCAGTCGGCCGGTGCGACGGCGGAGCTCGCCTCCGGCCCGGTGCGCTTCAAGAACCTCTCGATCCTCGGCCACACGAACTTCGCCGTGCCGGAGGACGAGCTCGCGGAGCACTACCACCGGCTCGTGGGCCACGTCATCGCCGGCGACATCGTGTTCGACGTGGAGCGCGTCCCGCTCGCCGAGGTCGCGTCCGCGTGGCAGCGCCAGGCCGAGGGCGCGGGCGGCACGAAGCTCGTCCTCGTTCCCTAGCGTCCCTGCCCGCTCGGTCACGAGAGGCCCGGCGCCGACGTCCTTCCACGGCCGGAGGTGTCGGACTTCGCGTCCGACACCTCCGGCTGCCACGACGCCCGTCCGACGAGCCGAGGTGTCCGACTGAAGTCGGACACCGGCCCTGCAGCTCCTCCCCGAGTCCGACATCCCCTGCCGCCACGACGCCTCGCCTCGGCCGAGGTGTCCGACTGGAGTCGGACACCAGCCGCTCCGGTTCACGCCGTCGCGGTCGCCGCGTGCAGCTCCTCGCCGAACTTCGCCCGCTCGACGAACTCGCCGAAGCCCGGCTCGACCCTGAGCTCGCCGTCGTCCACGACGACCGTCCCCCGCACGAGCACCGTGTCGACGTCGCCCGACACCTCGGTGCCCTCGTACAGGTTGTAGTCGGTCTTCGAGTGCTGGTCGGCGGCGGTGACGAGCTTCCGCTTCGACGGGTCGAAGATCACGAGGTCGGCGTCGGAGCCGGGTGCGATCGTCCCCTTGCGCGGGTACAGGCCGAAGAGCTTCGCCGGGTTCGTGCAGAGGAGCTCGACCATCCGGTTGAGCGTGATCCGGCCCTCGCCGACGCCGAAGTGGTGGATCATGTGGAGGCGGTTCTCGAGGCCGGGCCCGCCGTTCGGGATCTTCGAGAAGTCGTCGCGCCCCATCGTCTTCTGGCCGTCCCAGAGGAATGCGCAGTGGTCGGTCGAGATCGCCGAGAGGACGTCCGTCCGGACAGCGTTCCAGAGCACGTCCTGGTTCGCCCTGTCGCGGGGAGGCGGCGTGTAGACGTACTTCGCGCCCTCGAAGTTCGGCCGCTCGAGGAACGTGGTGTCGACGAAGAAGTACTGCGTGCACGTCTCGCCCCAGACGTCCCAGCCCTTCTCCCGCGCGAGCATGATCGGCTCGACGGACTCCTTGCACGAGACGTGGACGACGTAGAGCGGACAGCCCGCAACGCGCGCGAGCTGGATGGCGCGGTTCGTCGCCTCGCCCTCCGTCTCGGGCGGACGCGTCAGCGCGTGGAAGACCGGCGACGTGTTCCCCGCGGCGAGCGCCTCCTTCACGAGCACGTCGATCGCGTCGCCGTTCTCGGCGTGCACCATGACGAGCGCTCCGGTCTTCGCAGCGACCTCCATGGTGCGGAAGAGCGTCTCGTCGTCGACCATCAGCGCGCCCTTGTAGGCCATGAAGAGCTTGTAGGACGTGACGCCCTGGTCGGGCAGCGTCGCGAGCTCGTCGAGGCGGCCCGGCGCGGACAGGTCGGTGACGGCGATGTGGTAGCCCATGTCGATGATCGCCTTGCCCTCGCGCTTTCCGTGCCAGTCGGAGAGCGCCTCGGCGAAGCTCTGGCCCTTCCCCTGGATGCAGAAGTCGACATGGCAGGTCGTGCCGCCGAAGGCGGCCGCCGTGTGGCCCGACGTCACGTCGTCGATCGTCGTCGTGCCGCCGAACGGCATGTCGAGGTGCGTGTGGGGATCGACGAGACCGGGGAGCACGAGCTTCCCGGTCGCGTCGACCACCGTGTCGGCGGTCACGTCGAGGCTCTCGCCGAGCAGGGAGATCCGCTCGCCGTCGACGAAGACGTCGCCGACGTAGTCGTCGGCCGCCGTGACGATGCGGCCGCCCTTGATCAGTACGGACATCGCGGATCTCCCTTCTCGGTCGCTTCGCCTACTTCCCGCCCGCCGTGACCTTGACGGTCACCTTCTTCCACGAGCCGCCCGTGACGTTCGCCTTCTCCCTCTTCAGCTGCGCGAGCGCCTTGGCGGCGTACGCGTAGTTGGTCGCCCCCTTCGGGAGGCTCTTGATCACGCCGTACGTCCTCGCGATCTTGGTCGTCTGCGCGAGCGCGCCCGTCGGCGGGAGGCCGATGCCCCTCGAGTTCGGCCAGACGAGCGCGTTGATCTCGTTCATCTGCCACGTCTGGTGACCGCGGCCGAGCAGCGACCCGTTCTTGAGGACGATGTTGACGCAGTCGGCCTGGTGGTCGCGGCAGTAGATCCAGCCCTCGAACGAGGCCTTGAGGAACTTCACCGCCGTGTCCTGGTTGGCCTTGTCCTTCAGCCAGTCCTCTCGCACGAACACGTTGTCCTCGAGCATGCCGGTCCCGACCTTCGGGTCGGACATCTTGAAGACGTTCAGGTCCCTGAGCGTGTAGAGCTTCCCGGTCTTCGGGTTCTTCGTCTCGAGCACCTGCGCGAGCTCGTTGTACGTCATCGCCGCTGCGGCGTCGACCTGGTTCTTCAAGAACAGCTGCATGTCGAACGGCTGGTTGACGATCGTCACGTCACTGGAGTCCGTGTGATCGATCCCGTTCTTCTGCAGCGCCGCGAAGAGCTCGGGCTCGTTGCCGCAGCACCAGACCCCGACCTTCTTGCCCTGCATCTTCGCGATCGTGTTGATGCCGCTCGAACGCCAGGTCAGCTCGGTCATCCCTGACCGCGCGAAGACCTGGGCGATGGAAACGAGCTTCGAGCCCTTCTCGCGCGTGGCGAAGAGATTCGGCAGCCAGTCGAGGCCGAACTCCGCGCGATTGCCCGCGACGACCGTCTCGGGGGTGATGCTGGGGCCGCCGACCTTGATCGAGACGTCGAGCCCTGCCTTGTCGTAGAAGCCCTTCTCGAGCGCCGCGTAGTAGCCGGCGAACTGCGCCTGCGTCACCCACTTGAGCTGCAGGGTGACCTTCGTCGCCGCCTTCCGCTCCGGCGCGGCCGCTGCGACCGCGACCCACGTCGCGAACGCCGTACACGCGAGCACGGCCACCGCCATGACCCACTGCTTCCTCAATTCGCCCTCCTCGGGTTTCGTGCGACCCCGTCGGCCGCGTGGTTGCCATTCTGGACCTCCGTCACTCGCCGCGAAAGCCGCGGGTGGACGGATGCCAGCTCGTCGTCAGCCGCTCGACGAGCGCGACTGCGCCGTAGAACGCGATCCCGAACGCACTCGCGAGCGCGATCCCCGCCCAGGCGCGCGGGAAGTTGAAGAGCTGTGTGTCGTTCAGGATGCTCACGCCGAGCGCGTTCGTTGGACCGCCGAAGTACTCGCCGACGATCGCGCCGATCATCGAGAGCACGGCGGCGACCTTGAGCCCGGTGAACATGAACGGCAGTGAGCTCGGGACCCGGACGAGCCGGAAGACGGAGATGTTCCCTGCCGCGTACGAGCGCATCAGCTCGATCGCGCGGGGATTGACCGAGGTCAGCCCCCGGAGCGTGTTCACCATCACCGGGAAGAAGCAGAGGACGGCTGCGATCGCCATCTTCGAGAAGGGGTTCAAGAGACCGAACCAGTTGTTCGTGATCGGAGCGAAGGCGATGATCGGCACGGCGTTCGCCGCGACCGCGAACGGGATCAGCGCGAGACCGACCGTCCGGAAGCGCGCGAGGACGAGCGCGGTGAGGATCCCGAGGCTCGAGCCGAGCGCGAACCCGCCCGCGGCCTCCTTGAAGGTGTAGACGCCGTAGTCCCAGAGGGTGCCCTTGTCGTCCCAGAAGGCCTGTGCGATCTCGGACGGCTTCGGCAGGAGGAACGTCTGCACGTCGAACAACGTCGTCAGGCCCTGCCAGAGCCCGATCCCGACGAGGAAGACGAGGATCGCCGGCACCCAGTCGCGCAGCCGCGTCCCGACCTCCTGCTTGAAGCCGGACGGGATCGGCTCGACGATGGTGCTGCTCAGAAGAGCTCCTTCGCCGCGGTCGAGGGATCCCCGGACGGGTCGCCGTCGCCATGACCGGCCGCGAGCGCCTCGCGCACCGCCGTGACGAGCTCGAAGAACCTGGCGTCCTCGCGCGTCTCGCCGCCGCGGGGCTGCGGCAGGTCGACCTCGATCGTCGTCGCGATCCGCCCCGGCCGCGCGGACATGACGACGACCCGCGTGGAAAGGAACACGGCCTCGGGAATGGAGTGCGTCACGAAGACGACCGTCGAGCCCGACTTCTCCCAGATGCGCAGGAGCTCCATGTTGAGCCGCTCGCGGGTCATCTCGTCGAGCGCGCCGAACGGCTCGTCCATGAGCAGGAGCGCCGGGTCGAACGAGAGGGCGCGCGCGATCGAGACACGCTGCTGCATGCCGCCGGAGAGCTGCCACGGCCGGCTCGACTCGAAGCCGGTCAGCTCGACGAGCTCGAGCATCTCGCGGACGCGCTCCTTCCGCTTCGCGCGGTCCCAGCCGAGGAGCTCGAGCGGCAGCGCGACGTTCCGCTGCACGGTGCGCCAGTCGTAGAGCACGGCGTCCTGGAAGACGATCCCGTAGTCGTGGTCGATCCGCGCCCGGTGGGCGGGCTTTCCGTTCACGCTCACGGTCCCCGCGGTCGGCTGGACGAGATCGCCGATGATCCGCAGGAGCGTCGACTTCCCGCAGCCGGACGGCCCGATCAGCGAGACGAACTCGCCGGGCGCGATCTCGAGGTCGATGTCCTGCAGTGCGGTGACGCCCGTGCGGAACGACTTCGTGAGCCCCTGGATCGAGACGACGCTCTCCGCGGAGCCGGTCATGCGATGTTCTCCGGCGCGCGGCGCAGGACGAGCCGCTCGGCGAGCGAGACGGCGCCGAACAGCACGAGGCCGAGCACTGCGCACACGATGTTCGTCGCCCAGAGGAAGGTCGGCTGGAGCGAGTAGTACTGGTTGAAGTTGACGATCGCCCCGCCGAGCCCGTCCTGGATCGACGCGGGCGTCTCGCCGATGATCGCTCCGATCACCGCCGCCGTCGCCGAGATCTTGAGTGCGGTGAATAGGTACGGCAGCGAGGCCGGGACGCGCAGCCGCCAGAGAATGCTCCAACGGCTCGACGCGTACGACTCCATCAGCTCGAACGCGCGCGGGTCGGCCGACTGCAGGCCGCGCAGCGCATTGATCGCCACGGGGAAGAAGGTGAGGTAGGCGGCGAGGATCGCGACCGCCTTCCAGCCCTCGACGCCCTTCGAGCCGAGGCCGATCACGACCATCGGCGCGATCGCGAGGATCGGCACCGTCTGCGAGGCGACGATGTACGGCAGGAGGCCACGCTCGAGCAACCGTGAGTGCACGAGCACGACCGCGATGCCGAAGCCGATGATCGCCCCGAGGACGAACCCGGCGATCGCCTCCTTGGCCGTGAACCACGCCGCGTCGAGCAGCGGGTGGATGAGCGCGGGCCCGCCCGCCGTGACGGGCTCGCCGAACGCCGCGAAGATGTCCCAGATGTTGGGCATCGTCGTGTCGTCGACGACGAACGGCCACGTCCAGCCGGTCGTCTCCCACAGCCACTTGTAGCCCTGCCAGACCGCGCAGAGCGCGATGATCACGATCGCGTAGGTCGCGAGCTTCGAGAAGGCCGGGACGACCTTCCACTCGCGCTGCTCGACCGCCGCCGTCCCCATCGTGGGCGCATTCCTTACCACACGCGGAACGGGGTCACCATTTAAGCTCGCGGGGTGGCGCTCGATCCGGCACGCGTCGTCACCCGCCTCCGCGACCTCCGGTCGCTGACGGGAGACGAGGACGGCGAGCAGCGCGTCGCGTGGACGGACACCTGGGCGAGCGGCCGCGCGTGGCTCGCGGAGTCGCTCGCCGACCTGCCGCTCGAGGTCGAGCGGGACGCGGCCGGGAACGACTGGTACACGCTGCGCGGCGACTCCGAGCGCGCCGTCCTGATCGGAGGTCACATGGACTCCGTGCCGAACGGCGGCTGGCTCGACGGCTGCCTCAACGTGCTCGCGGGCGCGGAGGTCCTGCGCCGGATCGCCGGGGACGGCACGCCGGCGGTCACCGTCCGCCTCGTCGACTGGGCCGACGAGGAGGGCGCGCGCTTCGGCCGCTCGCTCTTCGGCTCGTCGGCAGCGGCCGGGTCGATGGCCGACCAGGGCGAGCTGCGCAAGCTCGCCGACCGCGACGGCGTGTTGCTGCCCGACGCGGTCGCCGCGTACGGCGTCGACCTCGACCGCGCGCTCGACGCCCACGCGCAGCTCGCGAGCGCCGCCGCCTACCTCGAGCTCCACATCGAGCAGGGGCCGGTCCTCGAGTCGCTCGACCTTCCACTCGGCGTCGTGCTCGGCACCTTCGGCGTCGAACGACACCGGATCACGTGGACGGGACAGGCGGCGCACGCGGGCTCGACCCCGATGGACAAGCGCCGCGACGCGCTCGCCGGTGCCGCCAAGCTCGCGCTCGCGATCCGCGACGTCGCGCGCGATACCGGCGACGGCGCGGTCTGCACGTCGGGCGGGGTCGTCTGCAGGCCGGGGATCGTGACCTCGGTCGTCGAGACAGCGGAGCAGCTCCTCGACCAGCGGCACCTCGACGCCGGCAAGCTCGCCTCGATGCTCGCGCGCGCGCAGGAGCTCTCCCGCGGCTTCGCGGAGGAGGAGCGGCTCGACGTCGCCTGGGAGAGGATCTGGTCGATCGAGCCGATCCTCTTCGACGAGACGCTCGTCGGCTTGGCCGACGACGCGATCCGCGACGTGGCAGGCACCTCGCACCGCCTCCCGTCGGGGCCGCTCCACGACGCCGCGGAGGTCTCGCGCGCCGGCGTCCCGACGGTCATGCTCTTCGTCCAGAGCCTGCGCGGCCTCTCGCACACGAAGCTCGAGGACACGAAGTCCGAGCATCTCGAGCTCTCGGTCGCCGCGCTCGACCGGCTCGCGTCGAAGACGATCGACTGGGTAGCCGCGGGATGAGATACGAGCTGGCGGTCGAGATCGCGCGGCCGCCGGGGGAGGTCTTCGCCTACCTTGCCGACCCGGCGCACCTGCCCGACTGGCAGGAGGACGTCGAGGAGGTGCGCGGCGCTCCGGGCGGCCCGCTGGCTGTCGGCGGGACGTTCACCGAGGTGCGCTCGTTCCTCGGCAAGCGCGCTGAGTCGACGCTCGAGGTGACCGCCTCCGAGCCGGGCCGCGAGCTCTCCCTGCGGACGGTCTCAGGCCCGGTGCAGGTCTCGATCCGCCACCTGCTCGACGCGGCGGGCGAAGGGACGCTCGTCCTGGTCGAGGCCGAAGCCGAAGCCGGCAAGCTCCTCGGCCTCGGCGGCCCGCTGCTCCGCAAAGCGGCCGAGCGGAGGGCCCGCGGCGACTTCGAGCGGCTCAAGGTCCTGCTGGAAGCCGGCCCCTGAACGGCGACGGCCCGCCGAGGCGGGCCGAGGTCTGGTGAAGCGGGGAACCACCCCGCGCTGCTTGACAAGCATCACCAGCGCGCGCCGCGCGACGCCGACCTCGACTCCGCCCATCGGCGTGTGCGCGGAGGGCGCCGGACTCGAACCGGAACCGGTGAACTCCTGCATGTGGACGGGTCGTCACACAGGTGGCACAGTCGACCGTCATGGTCGCCGAGCCGATCCGTGCCGCGTGATCGAAGCCCGCCCCGTCCTCTGCTGCCCCGACAAGTTCCGCGGCAGCCTGACCGCGAGCGAGGCCGCCGCCGCGCTCGCCGAGGGTGTCGAGCGCGTGGGGCGTGGTGCGATGCGGCTCCCGCTTGCCGACGGCGGCGAAGGGACGCTCGACGTGCTCTGCCCCGAGGCCTCCGACCGTCGCTCGCTGCGCGTCACCGGGCCGCTCGGCGATCCGGTCGATGCGGAGTGGGGCGTGCGCGGCGAGACCGCCGTGATCGAGATGGCCCGCGCGAGCGGTCTCGCGCTCGTGGACGGCGACAACGACCCACTCCGTGCGTCGACGTTCGGCACGGGCGAGCTCCTGCGGGCCGCCCTGGACGCCGGCATCCGCCGCGCGATCGTCGCGGTCGGCGGCTCGGCGACCGTCGACGGCGGGCTCGGCGCGCTCGAGGCGCTCGACTTCGATCTGCGCGGCGCGGAGGTCGTCGTCGCGTGCGACGTCTCGACGACCTTCGTCGACGCGGCGCGCATCTTCGGCCCGCAGAAGGGGGCCGACCCCGCGGCGGTCCGGGAGCTCGAGCGGCGGCTCGAGCTCCTCGCCGACCGCTACCGGGACGACCAGGGGGTCGACGTCCGCGACCTGTCCGGCGCCGGTGCCGCGGGTGGCCTCGCCGGGGGCATCGCCGCGTACGGGGGGAAGCTCGTGCCCGGCGCGGCGCTCGTCGCCGACCTGGTCGGCCTGCGCTCCGCGCTCGAGAGCGTGTCGCTCGCCCTCACCGGCGAGGGCCGCCTCGACGCCACGTCGTTCGCGGGGAAGGTCGTGGGACACGTCCTCCACGAGGCGCGCGCGTTCGGCGTCTCGGCCGGAATCGTCGCCGGCGACGCCGAGCCCGGGGATCTCCCGGAGGGGATCTCCTGCGTGACGCTCGTCGAGCTCGCCGGATCGGTCGAGGGAGCGCTCGAGGACGCCGCCCGCCTCGCGGCCGATGCGGCCGAGGCGCTCGCCCGCACCCACTGAAAGCCGGTTGACGCCCGGCCACCGTGCGGGGAACCGCACCGTTCCCTCGAGGCGGAGCGGCCAGGCTCGGTGCACGAGACCGAACCGCTCAGAGGAGACTCCCACATGTCACAACTCACCGACGCCCGCAGCACCCTGCGCACCGCCGCCTCGTCCGACGTCCTCGTCTTTCCCACGGATCGCGGCTTCGACGACGCCCGTCGCGCCTGGAACCTGGCCGTCGATCAGCGTCCCGCCGTCGTCGCGCTCCCCGAGACCGTGGACGACGTGGTCGACGCGGTCGACTACGCCCGCACGCTCGGGCTCCGGATCGCCGTCCAGGGCACCGGCCACGGCGCGCCGGGCACGCCACTCGACGGGACGATGCTCGTCAACACGTCGCGGATGACCGGCGTCGAGGTCGACCCGAAGGGTCTCACCGCGCGCGTCGCCGCGGGAACGATCTGGGGCGACGTCGTCGCGGCGGCCGTCCCGCACGGGCTCACCGCCCTGCACGGCTCCGCGCACGACGTCGGCGTCGTCGGGTACTCGCTCGGCGGCGGCATCGGCTGGCTCGCGCGCAAGCACGGTCTCTCCTCGTCCAGCGTCCTCTCGGCGGAGGTCGTGACGGCCGACGGCGAGGTCCTGAGGGCCGACCGGGAGTCGAACGCCGACCTCTTCTGGGCACTGCGCGGAGGCGGTGGCAGCTTCGGCATCGTGACCGAGGTCGAGATCGCGCTCTACCCCGTCGCCGAGGCGTACGCCGGCTGGCTCGTCTGGCCGATGGAGCGCGCGGCCGAGGTGCTGGGGGCGTGGGCGAACTGGACGAAGGACGCCCCCGAGGAGGTCACGTCGGTCGGCCGGATGCTCCAGATCCCGCCGATCCCGGAGATGCCCGAGGCGCTCCGCGGCCGCCAGCTCGTCGTCGTCGAGGCCGCGTTCCTCGGTGACGAGCAGGCGGGACAGGAGCTGCTCCGCCCACTGCGCGACCTCGCGCCGGAGCTCGACACGTTCGCGATGGTGCCCGCCGCCGCGCTCACGCAGCTCCACCAGGACCCGCCCGGCCCGGTTCCGGGACGTGGCGAGGGCTGGATGCTCGACGGGTTCGACGCCGCCGCGGCCGACGCCATCGTCCGCGCGGCAGCGATGGACGGGACGGCGCCGCTCCTCTCCGTCGAGGTCAGGCACCTCGAGGGCGCGCTCGGGCGGCCCGACCCCAACGGCGGCGTGCTCTCGCACTTCGAGGCGCCCTACGCCATGTACTCGGTCGCCATGGCCCCGAGCCCGGCGATGGTCCCGGCGATCGACGGACGGATCGCGGCGATCCGCGGCGCCGCCGGGCCGTGGCTCTCGCGCAGCACGTACTTCAACTTCGCCGAGCGCGATGCGGACGCGAGCACGCTCTACCCGGGCGGGAACTACGAGCGGCTCGTCGAGATTCGGGCGGAGGTCGATCCGGACGGCGTGTTCCGCGCCAAGCACGCGATCGACTGACCGGCCCGGAAGGGAGGTGGGGGAGCTGCCGCTCCCCCCTCCTTCCTATTCGTCTCCCTCTTCCTCGGCGAGCAGGCGGTAGAGGGCGCGCCGCGCGTCGCGCAGCACGGCCTGGGCGGCCTCGATCTGGGACGCGGTGCCCGCGTGGGCAACCTGGCGCGTCGCCGCGAGCACCTGGTGAACGAGGTCGCGGAGCGCCATGAGCTCGCTCTCGCCCTCTCCCGCGACCGCCGTCCACGGCGCAGGCGCTGCTGCGGCCTGCTCGCGGCCGGCGTCGGTGAGCTCGTAGACGCGCTTGCCGGACTCCGACGCGGTCTCGCGGACGAGCTCCTCGTCCTCGAGCTGCTGGAGCGTCGGGTACACCGACCCGGGGCTCGGCCGCCAGACGCCGCCGGTCCGCTCGGCGAGCTCCTGGATGATCTGGTAGCCGTGCATCGGCTCCTCGGCGAGGAGCGCGAGGATCGCCGCGCGGATGTCGCCGCGGCCGGCGCGGCGCCCGAACGCGTTGCCGGGCCCGAAGGGGCGGCCCCGGCGCCGGCCGTGGCGGCCGGTCATGAAACGGATCCGGTCGTCGCGGTGGTACCGCTGACCGGTGATGGCATGTGCCGTCATATACAGTCTCCTTTCTGCTGTATCGCGATATATCGTAACAGATCGCAACGCGGTCGTCGGGAGAGCGCCGCCCGCCGGCGGCTCAGACGCGCGCGTAGGCGTCCGTCTCGACCGCGACGACGTCGGGCAGCCCCGCTCCGGCGCACGGGCCCTCCACCCCGGCCGTCCGCGGGCCGATCCTGTCCGGCGCCCCGCCGATCGCACGCACCCGCGCGAGGAGGGGCAGCGCGAGCCCCGTCACGAGCCCGCCCACGACGAATGCGGAGCCGATCGAGCGGCTCTCGCCGAGCGCGCCGAGCCCGAGCTGGCCGCCGATCCCGCCCGTGTTCGAGATCATCGAGTCGAACGAGACCACGGTCGCGCGCTGCTCGCTCGGCACCATCTGGTGGAGGTACGCCTGCCTGACCGGGCTCGTGACGCCGGACGCCGCGGTGACGAGAAGTAGCGCCGGCAGGGCGAGCCAGAAGGAGGAGACGAGCCCCAGCGCGACGGCGGCGCAGGTCTCGACCGCCGCGGCTCCGAGCAGGAGCGTCGTCCGGCGGCCACAGCGTCGCGAGAGCACCTCGACGAGCTGGTTCCCGGCGATCGTCGAGAGGGCGATGCCCGCCGCGACGAGCCCCGCCACCCAGACCGCGTCGCTCGAGAGCAGGTCGAGCAGGTACGGCTGCGAGGCGTAGAACGCCCACGTGAAGAAGCCGAGCTGGACGCACGACGCGAGCATCAGGAGCCGGAGCGGCCGCTGCGACCACCCGTACGCGACGCCCGCCCGCGCGTTGCGCGCGATCTCGCCGGGCAGCTCCGACACGGTCACGCGCCGCGGCTGGAAGCCGAGGTCGAACATCACGGCGTACGCGACGACGAAGACGACGACGAGCAGCACGGCCCGGACGACGTACGGGATCGACAGGTCGATCTGGCCGAGCAGCCCGCCGCCGACCGTGCCGACGAGCATCGCGGCGCCGGTGATCTGCTGGCCGCGCGCGAACACCGAGTCGAGCGCGCCGGTGAAGCCCGTCACCGCGAGCGCGTCGACGAGCCAGGCCTCCATCGCGCCCGAGTAGAACGTGAATCCCAGTCCCATCGCGACCGACACCACCGAGAACGCGACGACGCCCGCGTCCACGTGCGCGAGCGCGACGTAGAGCAGCGTCGTCGCCGAGAGCACCGCCACGGAGAGCAGGAACGACACCCGCCTGCCGAGCGTGTCCGCGACGACCCCGGTCGGCACCTCGAACAGCACCATCCCGGCGGAGAACGAGGCGTTCGCGACGAACACCTCGAAGAACGAGAGGCCGGCGTCGAGCAGGAAGAGCGTGTTCACGCCCCAGATCAGCGCCGCCGACAGCGTGTAGAGGCCCGACAGGGTGAAGTACCCGACGAGCACGCGGCGGTGCGACGGCGGCGGGTGGCGCATGGATTCGCTCATCGGTCGTAGCGTAGAGTCGCCGCGTGGGCGCGTACCGCACGCCGGACGAGCGCTTCCAGGACCTCGTCGGCTGGCCCCACGAGCCACGCTACGTCGAGCAGGCCGGCCTGCGGATGCACTACGTCGAGGAGGGCGCCGGGGACCCGATCCTCCTCCTCCACGGCGAGCCGACGTGGGGGTTCCTCTACCGGCACATGGTCCCGGTGCTCGCGGGCGCCGGCCGCGTCGTCGTCCCGGACCTCTTCGGCTTCGGCCGCTCGGACAAGCCCACTGACCAGGCCGCGTACTCCTACGACACGCACTACCGGTCGATCGAGCGGCTCGCGCTCGAGCTCGACCTGCGCGAGCTGACGCTCGTCGTCCACGACTGGGGCGGGCCGATCGGGCTCCGTTTCGCGGTCTCGCATCCCGACCGCGTCGCGCGGCTCGTGCTTCTCAACACCGGCGTCGGAGTCGGCGCGCCGTCCGAGCCGTGGCTTCGCTTCCGCGCGCTCGTGCGCGAGGTCGGCAAGGACTTCACGGCGAGCAGGCTCGTGCAGGTCGCCTGCGTCTCGCGGCTCGACGAGGACGCGATCCGCGGCTACGACGCACCGTTCGCGGACGGCGAGGCAAAGGCGGGCGCGCTCGCCTTCCCCGAGCTCGTCCCCACCGAGCCCGACCACCCGTCGGCGGCAGCGATGCTCGAGGTGCAGGGCGCGCTCTCCCGCTGGGAGAAGCCGGCGCTCGTCCTGTTCTCGGATTCCGACCGCGTCTTCTCGCCGGCCCATGCCGAGCGCATGGCGGCCCACATCCCCGGTGCGCTCCCGGCCGAGATCGTCGCCGCCGCGGGCCACTTCCTCCAGGAAGACAAGGGCGGCGAGGTCGCCGAGCGGATCGCGCGCTTCGTTGCCTGAGCGCTACTCGATCGTCGGCAGGAACGTCGCCTCGCCCCGCTCGGGCGGCGCGCCGTAGACGAAGAGCCGGAGCTCGTCGTCCCCGCGGTTCGAGAGCTGGAGCGCAGTCCCCGGCTGCACGACGAGGACGCTGCCGCGCCGAAGCTCGTGGCGCTCCGGCGCGTCCCCCTCCCCCATGTGGATCGTGAGCGTGCCGTCGAGGACGACGAAGACCTCCTCCTGGACCGGATCGATGTGACGGCGGCCGATCGCGCCGGGCGGATACCGGAAGAGGTTCGCTCGGGACCTCGTCATCGGCTCCGACAGCTCTGAGACGAGCCGCGGGTCGCCTTCCCGGCGCGGGTGCCACTCGAGCTCGCCGGCGTGGAAGATCGTGTACGGCACATAGGGAGTCTCCCATGTTCTCCGGGATCTGTGACAGGCTTCGACGATCAGGGTCCTGTTCAGCTGCGCCGCCGCGTACGGGCACTTCCATCCGCTCCTGCCCCTCGCCCGGGCGTTCGTCGACGACGGGCACGACGTCGCCTTCGCGACGTCCGGCTCGTTCCGAGAGCGTGTGGAGGAGGCCGGGTTCGAGCTCCATCGTGCGGGAATCGATCAGGACGAGCTGGAGGCGCGGCACGCGCCGTACCGCGCCCGGCTCGACACGCTGCCGGTCCCCGAGCGGCGTCCGCTCGCCTTCACGTGGCGGTTCGCGATGATCGAGGCGCCGGCGAAGGTCGACCAGCTCCACGACGTGTGCAGCGCGTGGCGCCCGGATCTGCTCGTCTTCGAGTCGGCTGATCTCGCCGCGCCGATCGTCGCCTCGTCCCTCGGGTTGCGGCGCGTCAACCACAGCTTCGGACGCCTGGTCCCCTTCGCGTCCTACGAGCGCGCTTCGGTCGAGGTCGCGCATCTGTGGACGGAGCTCGGCATCGACCCGGAGCCGTTCTGCGGCGCCTTCGGCGGCACGCTCGTCGACATCTGCCCGCCGAGCTTCCAGACCCACGAGCTGCCGCCGGGACTTCCGGTCGAGAGGCTCCAGCCCCTGTTTCCGTCTCCCGAGGGGACGTCTCAGCCGGCATGGATCGCCACGCTCCCCGACCGGCCGACCGTGTACGTCACGCTCGGCACCGTGCGCAACGAGCTGTCGCTCTTCCGCACGCTGCTCGACGGCCTCGCCGGCAGCGACGTCAACGTCGTGGCGACGATCGGACGGAGGAACGACCCCGCGGAGCTCGCGCCTCTGCCGCCGAACGCAGTCGTCGAGCGCTACGTGCCCCAGTCGTTCATCCTGCCGCACGCAGCGGTCGTGGTCGCCCACGGCGGCTCCGGATCGATCCTCGCGACGTTCGCGGAAGGGCTCCCGACGCTCCTCGTCCCGCAGGGCGCCGACCAGTTCGAGAACGCGGGTCGTTGTGGCGAGCTCGGTGCCGGGCTCGTGTTGATGCCTGGCGAGGTGACCGAGAGCGCCGTCCGCGACGCGGTCCGGACGCTCCTCGACGACCCGTCGTACCGCCACCGGGCGGGTGAGCTGGCCGCGGAGATCGCGGCGATGCCGCACCCCCGTGACGTGGCCCGGCGCCTCAGCGCCGCGACCGGCGCGTAGCGCCGGCATCGGCTCGGCGCCTGCGCGGCGGGCGCGACGCGGCCGCGCGCGCCATCACCTCGGCGTAGAGGTCGCGCACCTCGTCGGACTCGAGCGCCAGCGTGACCTCGCCGACCATCACCTCGTGGCGCTGCCAGCTCGGCGACGTGGTCGAGCTCGGGTCCGCGAAGAGGAAGACCTTCCGCTCCTCCGCGACCTGGAGCGCCGCGTCGGCGAGCCGCTCGCGGTCGCCCCGGAGGAGCACGTGGAACAGGGGCGTCTGCGGCGGGTCGGGCACCACCTCGACCCCATCGACCTCCGTGAGGGCCGCGGCGAGGGTGCGGGCGTGGTCGGCGTGGACGGATATCCGGTCGAGTCGCTCGTCGAGCGCGACCTCGGCCGCGACCACGAAGGGGTGCAGCGTAACGAGGTTCCCTCCCTGGCGCCGCTGCCACACGCGCGCCTCGGCGATCAGCGCGGCGTCGCCCGCGAGCGCCGCACCCGCGATCCCGCCGAGCCCCTTGTAGAACGAGACGTAGACGCTGTCGAACAGCGCCGCGATCTCGGCGTGTGGCCGCCCGTAGTAGGGCTGCGACTCCCAGAGGCGTGCTCCGTCCAGGTGCATCGCGACGTCCCGCCCCCGGGCCCATCCGACCTGTGCGACGAGGTCGTCCCAGGAGGGTAGGAGGCCCCCGATCTCCCGCTGCGGCAACTCCAGGAGCAGCGCTGCGACCGGCTCGTGGATCCCCTCGAGGTCGTCGAGCGTGATCAGCCGGTTCGGGTCGCCGACGAGCCTGCCGTGGAGCCCGTGCAGCCGCTCGTAGCCCTTCTCCTCGTGGAGCTCGAGGTGACACGTCGGGTGGAAGGCCACCGTGCGGATGCCGCGCCGTTCGCACCAGATCCGTAGCGCGATCGGCTGCGCCATCGTCCCGCTTGGCATGAAGACGGCGGCCTCCTTGCCGAGCAGCTCCGCGACGCGCTGCTCGAGCCGCTCGATCCGCTCGCCGGACCCGTAGCGGTCGAACCGCTCCTCCTCGTCCATCGCGTCCGCGACCTCCAGCAGGCGGCCCCGTGCCGCAGGGCCGCCGTGCCAGGCGTTGAGAAAGCGCTCTGCACCCCGGACGGCGGCGCGGGCTCGCTCCTCGTCAACCACCGCCCGACCTTCTCACGAATGGCCCGGAACGGTCGGCCGTCAGTGGTCGGAGCGCTCGATCAGCTCGATCCGGTAGCCGTCAGGATCTCTCACGAAACAGATGCGCGAGCCGCCCTCACTGACCTGGTACGGAGGTCGCTCCGGCTCGATGCCGTCGGAGTCCCTCAGGGCCGCGAGCGTGCCGTCGAGGTCGTCGACGCCGATCGCGATGTGCCCGTATGCCGTCCCCAGCTCGTAGGAGCGCCCGTCGTGGTTGTACGTCAGCTCGAGGACGTTCTCGTCGTCGCCGAGCGAGAAGAAGTAGTTCGTGGCCTCGCGCTCACCGTTTCTCACGATGTCCATGTCGCGGGTGAAGCGAAAGCCGAGCGCCTCGTAGAAGTCGCGGCTTCGCTCCGGATCGGTGATGCGAAGCATGGTGTGCAAGAACGTCGCCATTGGGCCATCCTACGCGTTGTCGTCACCGACGCTGCCGTCGAGATAGGCGACCGTCCTGCAGGTGCTCGAGGGCGTCGTCTCGACAACGCGCGGCCCGCGACGCCGCCGGTACCGTCCGTTTCGTGAACCCGCGCACGCACGGCGTCAACCCCTGGCTCGTCCTCGTGCTCGTCTGCCTCGCGCAGTTCATGGTCATCCTCGACGCGACGATCGTGAACGTGGCGCTGCCGTCGATCCAGGCCGACCTCGGCCTGTCCGAGTCGAGCCTGCAGTGGATCGTCAACGCCTACGCGCTGCTCTTCGGCGGCTTCCTGCTGCTCGGCGGGCGTGCGGGCGACCTGATCGGACGCAAGCGCGTGTTCCTCGCCGGCCTCGTCGCTCTTCACGTGCGCGTCGCTCGCCTGCGGGCTCGCGACAGGCGAGACGATGCTGATCGTCTCTCGCGGCATCCAGGGACTCGGCGCCGCGCTCGTGTCGCCGGCCGCTCTCTCGATCGTGACGACGACCTTTCGCGAGGGCCCCGAGCGCACGAAGGCGCTCGGCGTCTGGGCGGCGATCGCCGTCGGCGGCGGCGCCGTCGGCCTCGTGCTCGGCGGGTTCCTCGTCGAGACGTTCTCCTGGCCGTGGATCTTCTTCGTCAACATCCCGGTCGGGATCGCCGCCTTCCTCTTCTCCCTGCGCTTCGTGCCCGAGTCGAAGGACGAGCACGCCCACAAGAGCTTCGACGTCGCCGGCGCGACGACCGTTACCGCCGGGCTCATCGCGCTCGTGTACGGGATCGTTCGCTCGGCCGAGTCGGGCTGGGGCTCCGCCGAGGTCCTTGGCTTCCTCGCGCTCTCGGCCGTGCTGCTCGTCGCGTTCGTGCTCATCGAGCGCCGCTCCGCGGAGCCGCTCGTCCGGCTCTCGATCTTCTCGGTCAAGACCGTGCGCGGCGCGAACGTCGCGATGCTGATCGTCGCAGCCGGGCTCTTCGCGATGTTCTTCTTCAACACGCTGTATCTCCAGCGCGTGCTCGGCTTCTCGCCGCTCGAGGCGGGCTTCGCGTTCGTGCCGTTCACGCTCGGCGTGATCGTCGGCGCCGCCGTCTCGCAGAAGCTCGTGCCCGCGCTCGGCGCGCGCGAGGTGCCGCTGATCGGCCTCGGCCTCGCGGTCCTCGGGCTCCTCAGCTTCCTGCGCCTGACGCCCGACTCGTCGTACGTCACCGACCTGCTGCCCGGGATCCTGCTGACGGCGGTCGGGATGGGACTCGTCTTCGTCCCGATCACGCTGATCGCAACGAGCGGGATCCCGGCCGACGACGCCGGGCTTGCGTCGGGCCTCTTCAACACGTCCCAGCAGATCGGCGGTGCGCTCGGGCTCGCCCTCCTCTCGACGTTCGCGACGAACAAGACCACCGACACGCTCTCGTCGCTCGGCCACCGGCCGACGCCCGCCGACCAGGCAAACGCGCTGGTCGACGGATTCCACGTCGCCTGGCTGGGCAGCGCGATGCTGCTCGCGCTCGGCGCTGTGATGCTCTTCGCCCTTCTGCGCCGGCGCGACGTCGTCGCGGTCGCCGAGGGCGAGGTCGCGCCCGTGGCGGCGTAGGGCGCCCGGGCCGGCGGGATCGGGCGCGCGCGGCGGGCGCGCTCTCTCGGCGTCAGATCCCGCGGTCCGCCCACTTCACCCAGCTGGCGAGCGCAAACGGCAAGCTCGCGAGCAGGGCGCAGAGCCCGAGCACGACGTGGCCGGTCACGAACAGGATGACTCCGACGAGGATGGCGGCGACGAACACGCCCAGGGCGACGAGGAACGCCATTTTGCAAACTCCTTCTCTCGGGTGGGGTGGTGTGAGCCTACTTCGCGTCTGAGACGATGCGAAGCGTGCGACTCCCCTCGTTCCGGATCGAGCGCTGGTACGAGCGCTACGAGTTCACGACCGAGCTCCAGCTCTCCTCGAGCGACTGCGAGTCGGTCTCGATCGGCGAGCTCCTGTCCTTCGAGACCGGTGCGCGCGAGCGGCTCGAGTCGCTCCGACTCGGCTACACGGAGGTTCCCGGGTCGGCGGAGCTGCGCGAGGCGATCGCGGCCCTCTACACGTCGACGGGCCCGGGCTCGGTCGTCGCGCTCGCCGCCGCCGAGGAGGGCATCTTCGCCGTCGAGTCCGCCGTCCTCGGGCCGGGCGACCACGCCGTGGTCGAGGTGCCGTCCTACGAGTCTGCGCTCGCGGTCGCGCGGTCGACCGGCGCCTCCGTCGACACCTGGAGTCGCTCGTACGCCGACGGCTGGGCGCACGACCTCGACGCGCTCGAGCGGTTGGTACGCCCGGACACGAAGCTCGTCTACGTCAACACGCCGCACAACCCGACCGGGATCTCGATGCCGCGTGCGGTTCTCGACCGGCTCGTCGAGCTGTGCGCGGAGCGCGAGGCCGTCCTCTTCTGCGACGAGGTCTACCGCGAGCTCGAGCACGACCCGGCCACCCGGCTGCCGGCCGCGTGCGACCTCTACGAGCGCGCCGTGTCGCTGGGCAGCGTCTCCAAGACGTACGGCCTTCCCGGGCTTCGCACCGGCTGGATCGCGTGCCGCGACCCGGATCTCCGCGACGCGTCGATCGCGGTCAAGCTCTACACGACTATCTGCTCGAGCGCCCCGAGCGAGCTCCTGGCCGCCCTCGCGCTGCGGCACCGCGAGACACTGGTCGAGCGGAACCGCGCGCTCGTCCTCGAGAACCTCGAGCTGGCGGATGCGTTCGTCGCCGACCACGCCGAGTGGATGGACTGGGTGCGCCCGGACGCGTCGCCGATCGGGTTCCCCCGCCTCCGCGTTCCCGACACCCTCGCGTTCTGCGAGCGGCTCGCAGCCGATGCCGGAGTGCTGCTCCTCCCCGGCGACGTGTACGACGTGCCGGGGCACGTCCGCCTCGGGCTGGGCCGGCGCGGCGCGGCGGAGGCGTTCGACCGGCTCGGGCGCTTCCTGGCTGCCGCCTGAGCACGCGGTCGGCGGCGTGGCTCAGCCGTCGTCGAGATCCTCCGCGACGATCCCGAAGAGAACGCCGTCGACCCACGCCTCGTTGCGCCAGTAGGCGCTGCGGCGGACGCCCTCGCGCACCCAGCCGGCCCGCTCGGCGAAACGGAGCGCGCGCTCGTTGAAGCCGTACACCTCCATCTGGAGGCGATGGAGGCCGCGCTCGCCGAGCAGGTGCCGCTGCAGGGCCCGCGCCGCGGCGACCCCGACCCCGCGCCCGCGCAGCGACGGGTCGATCGCGACGGCGCTCACGGAGGCGATCCGCGAGCGCCGGTTGACGAGCTCCCACGTGACGGTGCCCGCCGGGGCGTCGTCGACCTCGATCACAAGGACACCGAAGCCGTCCGGCTCGCTCTCCGAGCGGGCGACCCGCTCGGCGATCGCCTCGGGCGTCGACGCGCGCGACACCGCGAGGAACGGCGCGACGTCGGGATCTGCCGCGAGCCCGGCGAGGAACGGCACGTCGTCGCACCTCGCGGGACGGAGCGAGACGTTCACGCGGTGCGCGCCGCGGCCGCGTCGACGCGGCGCGAGGGGGACGCGCCGGAGCCGAGGGCCACTCCCGCCAGGATCAGCGCGAGCCCCCCGAGCGCGGCGGCCGTGATCGGCTCGTCGAGGAGGACAGCGCCGTACGCGAGCGCGAACCCGGGCATCAGGTACGTCACGAGGCTGAGCCGGCGGCCACCGTAGAGGCGCACGGTCCGGAAGAAGAGCAGCTGCGCGAGCGCCGTGCCGAGGAGCGCGAGCGCAAGCAGTGAGAGAAGCGCGTCGCCGCTCGGCGTCGCCGTCGGGTGCTGGAGCACTGCGAGCGGTAGAAGCGAGGTCGACGCGGCGAGCATCGCGCCGGTCGCGAGCACGGGCCCGGGAGTGTTGCCCACGCTTCGCTGCGCGAGCACCGCGCCCGCACCGTATGCGAGCGACGAGAGGACGACCGCCAGCGTGCCCGCGACGAACCACCAGCCACTCGTCGGGCCTCCGCCCGCGAGGACGCCCACGCCGGCGAGCCCGAGCCCGAGCCCCGCAATCTGGCCCCGGGAAACCGACTCGTGCGGGAGGAAGCGAAGGCCGAGGAGCAGCGTGAACAGCGGCACCGTCGACTGCGCGATCGCCGCGACACCCGATTCGACGTGCTTCTCGCCCCAGCCGACGAGCCAGAACGGAAGCGCGTTCGCGATCACCCCGAGCACGACCCAGCGACGCCAGGAGGCGCGCAGCTCCGTCACCGCGCGCACCGCTCCCATCGAGTGCGCGAGGTAGCCGAAGAGGACGGCCGCGGCGATCGCCGCCCGGGCACACATCAGCGGCGCGGGCTCGAAGCCTCCCTCGACTGCCACCTTGATGAAGAGGTAGGACGCGCCCCAGATCGCGCCGAGGAGCAGGATCAGCGTCCAGTAGCGGCTCACGGTGCCACGCTACCGCGCCGCAGCTGCGCACCCGTCCCGAGCGCCGTCCCGCCGAGGATCAGCACGAGCCCCGCGAGCGCCGACGCCGTCAGCGGCTCGTCGAGGATCACCGTCCCGTAGAGCAGGGCGAAGGCCGGCACGAGATACGTGACGAGGATCGCCCGCGAGGCGCCCGCGCGCGCGATGAGCGTGAAGTAGAGGAGATAGGCGAGGCCGGTACCGAGGGCACCGAGAGCGACGATCGCCGCGACCGCCTTCGCGGGCGGCGACTCGGTCGGGAGCTGGGCGAGCGCGACCGGGGCCGCGAGCAGCGTGCCGACGGCAAGCTGCCCGATGGTCACCTCGAGCGGCGCGAACGACCGGACCGCCCGCCCCGCGTAGAGGACGGAGAGCGCGTAGCAGGTCGCCGTGCCGAGCACCGCGAGCGCCCCGACGAGCTGCCCGCCCTCCTGGACGCCGACCAGGAGGGCGACGCCGACGAAGCCGAGCCCGACCCCCACGAGCCGGACGCCGCGGACGCTCTGCGAGGGGTCGATCCGCGTCGCCAGCACCACCGTCAGGATGGGCGCCGCCGCCTGGATCACCGCCGCGAGCCCCGAGTCGATCCGCGTCTCCGCGAACGCGAGGAGCCAGTACGGCACCGCGTTGTTGAGCGTTCCGAGGACGAGGAACGGCACCCACATCGCGCGCACGTCGGGGACCGCGCCGCGCACGACGACGACGGGCACGAGGACGGCGACGCCGACCAAGAGCCTCCCGAGGACCACGACCGCGGGCTCGAGATCCTCGACGGCCACCTTGATGAAGAGAAACGACGCGCCCCAGATCGACGCGAGCGCGAGGAGGAGGACGAGGTCGCGCCGATGCACCCGGGCGACGCTAGCGGTCGGCGCCCGACGGCCCGGGTAGACTGGCCTCCTGAGCTCGGTCGCGGAACAGCCGCTCCATCGTCAGCTCGGTCTCACGGACGGGGAGCTCGCTCGTATCGTCTCGCTCCTCGACCGCGAGCCCAACCATTTCGAGCTCGCGGTCTTCTCGCTGCTCTGGTCGGAGCACTGCGGGTACAAGCACTCCGCCCTCCTCCTCCGGCGCCTGCCGAGCGACGGGCCGCACGTCCTCCAGGGCCCGGGCGAGAACGCCGGGGTGCTCGACCTCGGCGAGGGTCTCGCGGTCGCCTTCAAGGTCGAGAGCCACAACCACCCGACCGCCGTCGAGCCGTTCCAGGGCGCCGCGACGGGCGTCGGCGGGATCCTGCGCGACATCTCCGCGATGGGCGCCCGCCCGGTCGCGCTGCTCGACGGGCTGCGCTTCGGCGCGCCCGACGACCACTTCTCGCGGGCGGTCGGCGGTGTCGGCCACTACGGGAACTGCGTCGGCGTCGCGAACGTCGGCGGGGAGGTCGTCTTCGACGACGCCTACGGGTCGAACTGCCTCGTCAACGCCATGTGCGTGGGGTTGCTTCCGGTGGAGCGCCTCGTGCGGGCAAAGGCGACGGCGGCCGGCGCGCTCGTCGTGCTCTACGGTGCGACGACGGGCCGGGACGGGATCGGCGGAGCGTCGGTGCTCGCGAGCGCCGAGCTCGGCGAGGACGACGCCGACAAGCGCCCGTCCGTCCAGGTCGGCGACCCGTTCACCGGCAAGCGCCTGATCGAGGTGTCGGTCGAGCTCGTCGAGCGCGGGCTCGTGCTCTCGCTGCAGGACTGCGGCGCCGCGGGGCTCGCGTCGTCGCTCTCGGAGATGGCCGCCGACTACGGAATCGACGTCCACCTCGACTGCGTGCCGCAGCGCGAGGAGGACATGGAGCCGTGGGAGGTGATGATCTCGGAGTCGCAGGAGCGGATGGTCGCGATCGTCGCCCCGGAGC
This sequence comes from uncultured Actinomycetes bacterium, assembly GCA_963821365.1. GTDB lineage: Bacteria > Actinomycetota > Thermoleophilia > Gaiellales > Gaiellaceae > Gaiella. The sequence goes on along the minus strand of CAWGDT010000008.1, from coordinate 530,750 downwards.
GGCTCGCCGACGTCGAGGCGGTGATCGATCGCTGGGAGCTGCACCGCGCCGTGATCGGCGAGGTGACCGAGACCGGTCTCCTGCGCGCCCTGTGGGGCGGCGAGGAGGTCGGCGCGATCCCGGCGCGGCTGCTGACCGACGAATGCCCGCGCTACGCGGTCGAGCGCGACCCACGTGTCCCGCCGGCCGAGAGCCCGACGCCCATCCCCCCTGCGCGACCGGCGCTCCTCGAGCTGCTCGCCTCCCCCGCGCTCCGCTCGCGCGCGTTCGTCACCCGGCGCTACGACCAGCTCGTCCAGTCGCGCACCGTCCGGCGGCCGGGCCTCGACGCCGCGGTGCTCCGGCTGCGGCCGGACTGGCGCGGCCTCGCCGTGACGCTCGACGGCCAGGGCCGGCTCGGAGCGCTCGACCCGAGACTCGCCGGGGAGCTCGCCGTCCTCGAGGCCGCGCGCAACGTCGCGTGCACCGGCGCCGAGCCGCTGGGCTTCACCGACTGCCTCAACTTCGGCAACCCGGAAAAGCCCGAGATCGGCTGGGAGCTCGCGGAGGTCGTCGAAGGCATGGCGCTCGCGTGCGAGGCGCTCGACGTGCCGATCGTCTCCGGGAACGTCTCCCTGTACAACGACACGGACGGACGGTCGATCCCCCCCACGCCGGTGGTCGGTTGCGTCGGCCTCGTCCCCGACGTGCGGCGCGTGCCGCGCGGCTGGCGCGAGGGCGACGCGATCCTCCTTGCCCGGTCGCGCTCGCCGCTCACGCTCGCCGGCTCGGAGGCGCAGGCCCGCTGGGGGAAGCTCGGCGGTTCGCCGTCGCTCGACCTCGCCTCCGAGGCCGCGCTCGTCGCACACGCGACCGCCGCGGCGCGCCATGCCTCGCTCGTGCACGACGTCGCCGAGGGAGGGCTCGCGGTTGCGCTCGCGGAGGCCGCGCTCTGGAGCGGCGTCGGGGCAGACCTCGACCTCGAGGACGACCCGCTGACGCTCTTCGGCGAGGTCGGAGGGCAGGTGATCGTCGCGGTCCCGCCCGACCAGGTCGAGCCCGACCCGACCGGTGCGGACGTCGAGGTCCGGCGGATCGGCACCGTCGGCGGCGACGAGCTCCTCGGGATACCGCTCGCCGAGATCGCCCAGGCTCACGAGGGGGCGGCCTGATGTGCGGCGTGTTCGGTGTCCGCTCGCACGAGCGCGACGTCGCCCGGCTCACGTACTTCGGCCTCTTCGCGCTGCAGCATCGCGGGCAGGAGTCTGCGGGGATCGCGGTCTCGGAGCAGGGCCGGGTCACCGCGGTGCGCGACATGGGGCTCGTCCCGCAGGTGTTCGACGAGGAGAAGCTCGCGGCGCTCCCCGGCGAGGTGGCGATCGGACACACGCGCTACTCGACGACGGGCGGCGCGTTCTGGTCGAACGCGCAGCCGCTCGTGCACCACGGCGCCGCCCGCACCGTGGCGCTCGCGCACAACGGGAACCTCGTCGACCCGGCGCCGCTGCGCGACGAGCTCCTTGCCGCCGGTGTTCGCCTCGGCTCCACGTCGGACACGGAGGTGATCGCCGCCCTGCTCGGCCGAGACCCGGCCCCCCTGCCCGAGGCCGTCGCCGGCGCGATGCACCGGCTCGAGGGCGCGTACTCGACCGTCGCGATCGCGGACGGCACGCTCGTCGCGTTCCGCGACCCGTTCGGGATCCGGCCCTTGACGCTCGGCCGGATCGGGGACGACTGGGTCGTCGCGTCGGAGAGTTGCGCCCTCGACCTCGTCGGCGCCGACGTCGTCCGCGACGTCCTCCCGGGCGAGGTCGTCTGGGTCGACGACGACGGATGCCACTCCGCCCAGGCCGTTCCGCGGGGCCGCACCGCCGCCTGCATCTTCGAGCACGTCTACTTCGCGAGGCCGGACTCGGCGCTCGGCGGGACCGGCGTGCACGCCGCGCGCGTGCGGATGGGCGAGCGGCTCGCCGAGGAGGCGCCGGCCGTCGCCGACCTCGTGATGCCGATCCCCGACTCCGGCACGCCCGCCGCGATCGGGTTCGCGAAGCGCTCCGGGATCCCGTACGAGGAGGGGCTGATCAAGAACCGCTACGTCGGCCGGACGTTCATCCAGCCGGATCAGGAGCTCCGTCGCCAGGGGATCAGGCTGAAGTTCAACCCGCTCGCCGAGATCTCGGGGAGGCGGCTCGTGGTCGTCGACGACTCGATCGTGCGCGGCAACACGATGCGCGCGCTCGTCCAGATGCTCACCGACGCGGGCGCGGCCGAGGTGCACGTCCGCGTCTCCTCACCTCCGGTGGTGTCGCCGTGCTTCTACGGGATCGACATGGCCGACGAGACGGAGCTCGCCGCCGCGCACCGCTCGGTCGAGGAGATGCGCGAGCACGTCGGCGCGACGAGCCTCCACTACCTCTCGCTCGACGGGATGCAATGGGCGACGGGGATCCCGGAGGAGGACGTGTGCCGGGCGTGCTTCACGCGGAGCTACCCGACGCGCATCCCCGGCGAGGGTCTCGCGGGGAAGCACCGCTTCGAGGCGGCCCTCGCGCCGCGAGGCTGAGCCGGACGCGGCCCCGCCCTTTCGCCGTCCCGTCTCAGTCGAACGCCACCACGAGCCGGTGGATGAGGCCGTCTCGGGCGGCGAGGCGCATCTCCCCGGAGCGGGTGCGGGTGCCCGCGTCCGCCGTCCACGCGAAGGGCTCGACGACGGTGCCGTCCTCTGCGAGGCGCACGTCGTGGACCGTCATCGTGTCGGTCGGGGGCCGCGCCGCGTACGCCTCGGCGATCGCCTCCCGGCCGACGAACGGCCCGACCGGCACGCCGACGAACTCGAGCGTCGCATCGTCCGCGAAGAGCGCCACCAGCGGGGCGAAGTCGCCGCTTCTGACCGCCTCGTTGAACGTCTCGACGTGACGTGCCGCGAGGGCCACCAGGGCGTCACCCATCCGGGGCACGGTATCGGGGACACCCTCGCCGGGCGGTCGACTACGCTCGCACCGTGCCGCCGGAGCACCAGACGTACGCTGCCGCGGGGGTCTCGCTCGTGACCGCCGAGGCGGTCGTCGACCGCCTGCGCGCCGCGGTCGACTCGACGCGGACGCCGGCGGTCGGGGGAGCCTTCGGCGCGTTCGCGGGGCTCTACGCGATCGACGAGCGGCGCCTGCTCGCGGCCTCGACCGACTCGGTCGGCTCGAAGCTCGTGCTCGGGCGACGCGCCGGCAGGCTCCGCTGGTGCGGCGCCGACCTCGCCGCGCACGGGATCAACGACGTGCTGACGACGGGCGCCGAGCCACTCTTCTTCCTCGACTACGTCGCCGCGAGCACCATCGACGCCGAGCAGGTCGTCGAGCTCGTCGAGGGCGCGGCCGAAGTCTGCCGGGCGGCAGGGTGCGCGATCCTCGGGGGCGAGACCGCGGAGCTCCCCGGCATCTACCGCGACGAGGAGCTCGACTTCTGCGGCACCGTCGTCGGGCTCGTCGACCGGGACGACCTGATCGACGGCTCGCGCGCCGCGCCCGGCGACGTCGTCGTCGGCTTGCTCTCCGCGGGGATCCACGCGAACGGCTTCTCGCTCGTGCGGCGGATCGTCGGCGACGATCAGTTCGACGCCGACCTGCTGCTTCCGCCGACCCGCTGCTACCTCGACGAGGTTCGCGCGCTCCGCGCCCGGGCCGACGTCCGCGCGCTCGCGCACGTGACCGGCGGCGGGATCGCCGGAAACCTTGCGCGCGTCCTCCCGGAGGGCGTCGGCGCCGTCATCGACCCGTCGTCGTGGGAGCGCCCGGCCGTCTTCGGCTGGCTCGCCGAGCACGGCGTGTCGGAGGACGAGCTCCGGCGCGTGTTCAACGTCGGGATCGGGTACTGCGCCGTCGTCCCGGCCGCCGAAGCACGGCCGGCCGACGTCGTCATCGGCCGGCTCGAGGCGGGCGTGGACGGCGTCGCCTGGAGCGACGCGTGATCGGCGTGCTCGTGAGCGGCGAAGGAACGAACCTCCAGGCGCTGATCGACGCGCGTCTTCCGATCGTCGCGGTGGCGTCGAACCGGCGCGGGCGTCCGGGCGCTCGCACGGGCGGAGGAGGCGGGGATCCCGACGGCCGTGTTCGAGGCCGGCGACCATCCGAGCCGCGACGCGCGGGACGAGGCGATGGCTCGCTGGCTCCGCGATCGGGACGTCGAGCTCGCCGTGCTCGCCGGGTACATGCACCTGCTGCGACCGCGGTTCTTCGAGGTCTTCGGGCACCGGGTCGTCAACACCCACTCGGCGCCGCTGCCCGCCTTCCCCGGCGCGCACCCGATCGAGGACGTGCTCGCGGCGGGCGTCCCCGAGACCGCCGCGACCGTCCACTGGGTCGACGAGGGCATCGACACGGGCCCGGTGATCCGCACCGAGCCCGTTCCCGTCGAGCCGGGCGACACACCCGATACCCTCCGCGCCCGCGTCCAGCGCGTCGAGCATCGCATCCTGCCCGAGGTCGTGAAGGAGCTGATTGCCGCATGACGATCCGCCGTGCCCTGTTCTCGGTCTACGACAAGACCGGTCTCGCCGCATTCGCGCGCGAGCTCTCCGGGCTCGGCGTCGAGCTACTCGCGTCGAGCGGCTCTGCGAAGCTGCTCGCCGACGAGCGCATCCCCGTGACGCCGCTCGAGCAGGTGACCGGCTTCGGCGACCTCCTCGGCCACCGCGTCGTGACGCTCCACCCTGCCGTCCACGGCGGCATCCTCGCCCGCCGCGACCTGCCCGAGGACATGGCGGAGCTGCGCGCGCACGACATCGCCCCGATCGACCTCGTCTGCGTCAACCTCTACCCCTTCGAGCGCACCGTGGGCCGCCTCGACGTTGCCTGGGAGGACGCGATCGAGCAGATCGACGTCGGCGGGCCCGCGCTCCTCCGCGCGGCGGCCAAGAACCACGCACACGTCGTTCCCGTGTGCCGTCCGGAGGACTACGGGAGCGTCCTCGAGGAGCTCCACGCCCACGGCGAGGTCACGAGCGCCACCCGGCGCAGGCTCGCGGCACGCGCCTTCCAGCGCACCGCCGCCCACGACGCCGCGGTCGCCGGCTGGCTCGGCCGCGACGACGCGTTCCCGGACACGTACCTCCCCGTCTTCGAGCGCTACCTGGACCTCCCGTACGGCGAGAACCCGCACCAGCGAGGCGCGTACTACGCGCAGAAGGGCGCGCGGACGCACCTCCTCGCGCGGGTCGAGCAGCTCCAGGGCCGGCCGCTCTCGTTCAACAACCTCGGCGATCTCTCCGCCGCCCGGCTCCTGACGCTCGAGCTGGACGGCCCGGCCGCCGTGATCGTCAAGCACGGGAACCCCTGCGGCGTCGCTCTCGGGGAGACGGTCGACGAGGCCTACGAGAAGGCGCTCGCCGCCGACCCCTTGTCCTCCTACGGCGGCGTCGTCGTGCTCAACCGGCCGGTCGGCGCGGCGCTCGGCAAGGCCCTCGCGACCCAGTTCGTGGAGGTCGTCTTCGCTCCCGGCTACGACGAGGCCGCCCTCGCGGAGCTCTCCGCGAAGGAGAAGGCCCGGGTCCTGCTCGACGGCGAGCGGCGGGCCTTCGTCACCAGCGAGCGAGACGTGCGCCGCGTGCTCGGAGGGCTGCTCGTCCAGGACCGGGACGCCGACGGCGACCCGCTCGACGCGATGGACGTCGCCTGCGGCGACCCCGACTCGGCGGCCTGGGAAGAGCTCCTCTTCGCGTGGACGGTGGCGAAGCACGTGACGTCGAACGCGATCGTGATCGCCCGCGGCGGCCAGACGCTCGGCATCGGCGCGGGCCAGATGAGCCGTGTCGACGCGGTGCGGCTCGCGATCGACAAGGCGGGCGAGATCGGGCACTCGCTGGAGGGGGCCGTTCTCGCATCCGACGCGTTCTTCCCCTTCGTGGACGGCCCCAGGCTCGCCCTCGACGCGGGCGTACGGGCGATCATCCAGCCCGGGGGCTCCAAGCGCGACGCCGAGGTGCTCGACGCCGTGCGCGCAGCCGGGGCGACGATGGTGCTCACGGGGCGCCGCCACTTCAAGCACTGATCGTTGTTCGCGAGCGGGATTCCGCAGGAGCGGAATCCCGCCGCTCGGATCCCCCGCCTTCGGCGGGGGCACATCCCTGAAGGCGCCCGCTGTCGCGGTCGCGCAGCAGCGAGCGGCAGACCCGCACAGCGAGCATCGCTTGTTCGCGAGCGGCAGGCCCCGCACAGCGAGCGTCGCTTGTTCGCGAGCGGATGTTGCGGGCTGGTCCGGGCCCTGGCCGAACGGTGGGCCTGGTCCAGCCTCCCGGCCGCCCCGCCCTTGCTACGGTTCCGCGGTCGCTGACACCGACGGCGCGCCGCGTTCCCCGCGGCATTCGACCTCGACGCCGTCCCGTGCTGCCTCACCCCGCCGATGCCTCGTCGCCTCGCCATTCCCGTGATCGCCTGCGCAGCCGTCCTCGGGCTCGCCGGCGAGACGGCGCAGGCAGACATCGGCGCTCCCGTCCGCGGGATCCAGCTCGAGAGCCCCGCCCACTTCGTCCTTCCGAAGAAGCCCGTGAGGATCCCGCTCGGCCGGCAGGCGGTGCGACTCGCGTGGCGGCAGCTCGGCGTCCCGTACGTCTGGGGCGGCTCCTCGCCGTCGGGCTTCGACTGCTCCGGCCTCGTCTCGTGGGTGTACGGCCGGCTCGGGATCGGCCTGCCCCATAACGCGGCGGCGCTCTACGGGGTCGGACGGCCCGTGCGGCTCGCGTCCATGCGCCCGGGCGACCTCGTCTTCTTCCACGGTCTCGGGCATGTCGGGATCTACATCGGGCACGGCCGGATGATCCACGCGCCGCAGTCGGGCCGGAACGTCGAGATCGAGGCGCTCGGCAGGCGGTCGAGCCCGCCCGTCGGCGCGCGCAGGATCACGCGCGCGCTGAGCGGTCTATAGGCTTCCGCCCGCATGAGCGTAGGCTCGCCGGAGCTCATCGAGGAGCGGAGGCGGCGGCTTGGCCGCCGCCGGGAGCGGGAATGACCCGCGAGTACCCGACCCTGCTCGACCTGGTCGGCTCCACGCCGATCGTCCGGCTCGTGTCGTTCGGCTCGGAGACGGGAGCGACGCTGCTCGCGAAGCTCGAGTTCATGAACCCGGGCGGCTCGAACAAGGACCGTATCGGGCTCGCGATGATCGAGGCGGCCGAACGCGACGGCCGTCTCCGGCCAGGCGGGACGATCGTCGAGCCGACCTCGGGCAACACCGGTGTCGGCCTCGCGATTGCGGCTGCGCGCAAGGGCTACCGCTGCATCTTCGTGATGCCGGACAAGATGAGCCAGGAGAAGATCTCGACGCTCCGCGCGTACGGCGCGGAGGTCGTGATCACGCCGACCGCGGTCGAGCACGACTCGCCCGAGAGCTACTACTCGGTCTCGGACCGGCTTGCGGAGGAGATCCCCGGCGGCTTCAAGCCCGACCAGTACTCCAACCCCGCGAACCCGGAGGCCCACTACCTGACGACAGGCCCGGAGCTCTGGGAGCAGACCGGCGGCGAGGTGGACGCGATCGTCGTCTCCGTCGGCACCGGCGGGTCCGTGACAGGCATCGGGCGCTACTTCAAGGAGCGCAAGCCCGAGGTGCGGATCGTCGGCGCCGACCCCGAGGGCTCGGTCTTCACGGCCGACGGCGACCACCCCATGCACCCGTACCTGGTCGAGGGCATCGGCAAGGACACCTGGCCGCAGACGCTCGACCCGTCCGTCGTCGACGAGTGGGTGCGCGTCTCGGACCGCGACTCGTTCCTGACCGCGCGCCGCCTCGCGCGCGAGGAGGGCCTCCTCGTCGGAGGCTCGTGCGGCTCGACGGCCTGGGCCGCGCTCCAGCTGGCCAAGCGCCTCGGTCCGGACTCGACGATCCTGATGACGTTCCCCGACGGCGGCCGCTCGTACCTCTCGAAGCTCTACGACGACAACTGGATGATCCAGTACGGCTTCATCGAGCGCCGCGCGCCCGTCCCGAGCGTCGGCGAGGTGATCCTGGCCAAGGACGGCGACGCCGGCGCGGTGCCCGAGCTCGTCGTCGTCGACGCGCACAAGAAGGTCGGCGCGGCGATCGACCTCATGCAGCGCTACGGCATCTCGCAGCTGCCGGTCGCGCGCCACGAGACCGCGGACGAGCTCACCGACATCGTCGGCTCGATCTCCGAGCGCAGCCTTCTCGACCGCGTCTTCCGGAACCCCGACGCGCTGAACGACGACGTGGCGGTCGCCATGCAGCCGCCGCTCGCGACGGTGGACGCCGGCGCGTCGGTCGACGAGGTCTTCGCCGAGCTGACCGGGTCGGGCGGCGCCGTCGTCGTCGGACGGGCGGGGAGGCCGGTCGCCATCATCACCCGCTCCGACCTTCTCGAGTTCCTCGCCGCGCGCCGCACCCACGTCGACGCCTGAGAGCGCGGGCGGGCTATGCGGCCCGGCGCGCCGCCTCGGCCGCCGCGGGCTCCTGCCTGGTCTCGGTCGACGAGGCGCGGCCTTCGTGCCGCGCGGTGACGACGACGGCGCCGACGATCAGCGCCGCGCCGGCCAGCGTCGTGGCCGCCGGGCGCTCGCCCAGGAGCAACGCCCCGAGCGCGACGGCGACGAGCGGGTTCACGTACTGGTGCGTCACGACCTGCGAGATCGGTGCGTTCCGGAGGAGCCACGCGTATGCGCTGAACCCGACCACCGAGCCGACGATCGCGAGATAGGCCCACGCGGCGATCGGCCCGGGTTGGAAGGCATCGGCGTCGAGACGGCCCGCCTCGCCCGCGACCAACCCGGCGACGACGAGAACGGCCCCGCCCCCCAGCATCTCGTACACCGTGGCAACGAACGGGTCGCCGGGGATCGAGAGCCGCCGCGAGACGAACGAGCCGCGGGACCACGCGAGCGAGGCCGCGAGCATGACGAGCAGGCCGACCGCAACCGACCCGCCACCCAGTCCGTCGGGGCCTACGACGAGCGCGAGGCCGGCGAGCCCGACGGCGGCCGCGAGGACCGTCGCGCGCGGGACCCGCTCGCCGGCGAGCGCGCGCCAGACGACGATCTGCAGCGGCACCGAGCCAGCAATCATCGCGGCGACGCCGGAGTCGATCCTCGTCTCGGCCACGTGCACCATGCCGACGCCGCACGCGAGCAAGACGACGCCGAGGCCCGCCGCCGAGAGCGCCTCGCGCCGGCCGACGCGGAGCGATCGCCTCGCGAGCGCCAGGATCGCCGCCAGGACGGCGGCGGCGGCGAGAAACCGCGTCCCCGCGGTGAGGAGCGGCGGCAGCGTGCGGACGGCCAGCTTGATCCCGAGGTAGGTCGAGCCCCAGACGAGGTACACGACCCAGAGCGCCGCCCACAGCTCGATCCGCGAGCGGCTCACGTGAAGGAGAACGCGGAGCGGACGCTTCCCGTGAGACGGTTGGTCGACGGCCGGTAGAGCATCGAGATGGTCGATCGGTGATTGGCGTGACGTCCGGGGGCGTCCCAGACCAAGCCGGGCGCACCGGGCGGGTGCGGCCAGTACCCAAAGGTACGGGCCGTGCCCGGACGGGGTGATCCGGCGCCGCGTCTGGGGCGCCATCCGGTTCCCGCCGATTGCCGATCGACCATCTAGGGTTCCAACGATGGGCATCCTCGATTCCATCCGCCGGCTGTTCGGCCGGGCGGACGATGCGATGACGGAGGCGGACTACGCCGCCATGGAGGCCGTCCGCCGCGCGGAGGATCGGATCGACGACGCAACCGGCGGGCGCTTCTACGACACGGTCGAGAAGGCCGACGAGGAGGCCGGGGAGCTCCTCGAGCGGCTCCACCTCGACAACGAGCCCGGCCAGGACGCGCCCCCGCGCTCCGATCCCGTCGACGACGTCGCGGGCCAGGGGCCCGAGGCCGCCTGAGCTACGGGCGCCCGGCCCGCCCCACGAACGCCGCCGCATGACCCTGGGCGTTCGCACGGGCAAGCCCGTCCTCGTCGAGCGCCCCGATCCGGTGGAGGAGCTCGAACTCGTCTCGGAGGTGCGTCCCCATCATCTCGGGGCCGTCGGTGGCGATCGTGAACGGCACGTCGTGCTCGACGAAGCGCTGGAACGTCTCGCGGACGGCGTCCTCGTCCGCGAGGGCCTTCGTGAGGAGGTTGGACGTGGGGCAGATCTCGAGCGTGACGTCCGCCCGGCGGATCAGCGTCATCAGGGACGGGTCACCGGCAGCCAGGATCCCGTGCCCGATCCGGTCGGGACGGAGCGACTCGACGACCTCGCCGATCTCCTCCGCACCCGTCGCGCCCTCCTCGCCGACGTGGATCGTCACGCCGAGCCCCGCGGCCCGCGCGGTCTCGATCATCGGCGCGACCTGCGTGTAGTCGTAGCGGAGACCGCCCGGCCGGGGCCCGGCGATGTCGACGCCGACCACGCCGCGGCTGGCCCAGTGCACCGCCTTGTCGACGATCACCTCGTTTTGCCGCGCGTCGAACGTGCGGTCCATCATCAGGATCAGGCCCGCGCGCACCTGCGGGTACTCGAGCCGCGCGAGGTCGAGCCCGCGGATCGCGGCAAGGATGATGTGGTCGAGATCGCGCTCGCCCCCGCGGTTCCGCTTCATCGGGTTGAAGCGGACCTCGAGGGTCGTGATCCGCTGCGAGCGGTAGGCGCCGCCGATCGCTGCGTGGACGGAGCGCTCGACCGCGAGCGGTGACGACTGGATGAGCTCCGTCCAGTGGTAGATAGCGTCGAGCTCGTCGAGGCTCTCGACCCCCCGCGCGTCGGAGACGGTCACGAGCGCGTCGAACTCCCAGTAGTCCTTGACCGGAAGCGCGATGCCCTGCTCGTGCGCCAGGCTCCACATGATGTCCGACGCGACGGACCCGCCGAGGTGCGTGTGGAGCTCGGCGAGACCGACGTCGGGCAGCAGCATGGGCGCGAGTCTACGGCCAGGCGCGCGACGCACCGCTTGACATTGGTCGGCCCAGGGCATTATCTGCACCGAGAGGCGCCTGGGGGCGCAAAGCGGCCGAGGGGAAAGAGGTGGTCTTCCTTTGAAGAAAGTCACGATGCTCGTGGCAGTCGTCTCCGTGGCGGGGTTGATGTCCACGGCGGCGCTCGGCGCCCAGCCGCCGAGCCCGGTGCCCGGCCCGCCGGTGGCATACGAATGCGAAGAGTCGGGGACGGTGGCGATCTGGGACGATCAGTTCTACCCGGATGACGATCCGCTCTGCAACGAGGCGAACGAGAACTTCCTCCTATGCCTCGCGAAGTACGGGCAGTTCACGATCGAGACGCCGAGCGTCGACCTGTTCGCGCAGGAGATCGTGGGCATGTACCTCGCGGCGGGAGCGGCGGCTGCACAGGGGAAGTGCGTGCCGCCGCAGCCGCGCACGTTCTGGCTGTGTTACGGGGCCGGAGCCGAGAGCCTCATGCCCGTCGATGCCGTGAACGCCGTCAAGATGCTCGCCGCCGGGCAACGCGTCCCGCACGCGTCGAAGACGCTCCAGACGAGCACGAAGGTCGGCGGCTACTACCTGACCTGCAACGACGGGACGCAGAAGCCGACCGGCAGCGTGGTCTCGACCGGGAACGGGGGAGAGGTCGTCCCCGGACCGACGAGCGTCGGTGCCGGGCTCCTTCTCACCAACCCGCTCGACTATACGGTCGAGGTGGCGTAGGAACCAGGCCGGGTGTGCGCGGCGGCGCGCACCCGGCCGTACCGCCACTGCTCGTGTCGCCGGGTCAGGTCGCCGTCGCCCGTGCGACGAGGTCGCGGAGCGGCTCGATCCAGTCCGGATCGACCATGTGCGGGACCGGCGAGGACAGTCGCAGCACGTCGGCGCCGGCGGCGGTGAGCGTCGCCTCGGCCTCGGAGGCGAACTGGGCCGGGATCACGGGGTCGAGCGATCCGTGCGCGATCCCGACCGGGACGCCGGCCAGCCGCTCGGGGCGGAGCGGCCAGTCCGCGACGCGCGGGAGGAAGCCCGACATCGCAACGAGCGCCGCCGGCCGGGGCCGGTCCGGGCCGAGGCTCATCGCGTAGCTCATCACGGCGCCCTGGGAGAAGCCGCCGAGGACGACGCGGTCGATCGGCAGCGGAAGATCGTCGAGGAACGCCGCGAGCCGGGGTGTCGTCGCGTGAAACGTCTCGGGATCGGGCGTGGGAATGCCGCCGAGCGCGTACCAGTGGCGACCGCCGGGCGGCAGGTGGTGCGGCCCGCCGGGCGTCACCCCGAGCAGCCGGCGCTCCGGGTCGAGGATCTCGAGCAGCGGGAAGAGGTCGTGCTCGTCGGCTCCGCGCCCGTGGAGCAGCACGAGCACGCCGGCGGGCTCGCCGACCGGCTCGCGCCACAGCGCCGTCAGCGGGGCCTCGGGTGCGCGCTCTTCCGTCATCCGCGAAGATGCTCTCATGCGGCCCGCCTCGCTTCCAGTACTCTGAAGCTTGCAGGCACAACAATCCGACCATGCAGCCCACCACCCTCAAGGAGCTTTCCCCGCTCGAGCTCGCGGCCTGGGCCGGATTCCTTCGCACGCACGCCCAGCTGGTCCGCGAGCTCGACCGCGAGCTCGACGCGGCCCACGGGCTGCCGCTCACCCAGTACGAGGTCCTGCTCCACCTCGAGCGCGCGGAGCAGCACCGTCTGCGGATGAGCGAGCTGGCGCGGTCCGTGCTCCTCAGCCAGAGCGGCGTGACACGGCTCGTCGACCGCCTCGAGGCGCTCGGCCTCGTCGTCCGCGCGCAGTGCCCGGAGGATCGCCGGGTCCTCTGGGCCCAGATGACGGACGAGGGCAGGCGACGGCTTGCGGAGGCACGTCCCACGCACCTCGCCGGCGTCCGCTCCCGGTTCCTCGACCGCTTCGACGACGACGAGCTCGGGCTGCTCGCAGGCGCGTGGGAGCGCATCCTCTCCGAGTCGCCGCTTCCCGACTGAGGTCGGCCACCGGTCCAGGCTAGTAGGCTCACGGCGTGAAGATCGGCATCGTCGTGCCGTTCTCGTGGTCGTTCTGGGGGGCGGTCGTCGAGCATGCGGAGCTGCAGGCGGCCGCGCTCGAGGCCCGCGGCCACGAGGTCAGGCTCGTGATGGGGAACGACCCGCCGGGCCAGTTCACGCGCGCCCTCCACCCGCGGGTCGGTCGTCACGGCAATCCGCCCGCCAACGTGATCCCGGTCGGCCGCTCGGTGATCGTGCCGGCCAACGGCTCGCTGCCGAACATCGTGCTCAGCCCGCGGTCGATCTTCCGCATCCGGCGGGTACTGGAGCGCGAGCGGTTCGACGTGCTCCACCTGCACGAGCCGATGACGCCGGCGATCTGCATCGCCGTCCTGGCCCTTGCGACGGCGCCCGTCGTCACGACACACCACGCGTCCGGCGATCTCGGCTGGATGCGCCTCGGGATGCCCGCCTGGGGGTTCCTCATGGACCGTGTCGACCAGCGGATCGCAGTGTCGCAGCGGGCCCGCGACTCCGCCGATCGGTGGCTCGGCGGGCCGTGGGAGGTCGTCCCGAACGGGGTCCTCATCCCCGACGAGGCGGATCCGGCCGGACGCGAGCACACCGTCGTCTTCGCCGGCCGGCACGAGCCGCGCAAGGGCCTCCAGGTGCTGCTCCGCGCGTGGCCGGAGCTGCACAGAAGGACGGGCGCGCGCCTGGTCGTGGCGGGCGCCGACCCGCTCGCCGTGCGGCTCCTCCTCACCCGGCTCGGGGTGCCCGACGCCGGCATCGACGTCGTCGGGTTCCTCTCGCAGGACGCGCTCACCGACCTGCTCCGCTCGACGAAGGCGCTGCTCGCGCCGTCGCTCGGCGGCGAGAGCTTCGGGATGGTGCTCACGCGCGCGTTCGCGTGCGCCACGCCGGTCGTCGCCTCGGACATCGAGGGCTACCGCGAGGTCGTGACGCCGGAGACGGCCGTCTCCGTTCCACCGGGCGACGTCGGCGCGCTCGTCACCGCGGTCGAGAGCCTCCTCACGGACGAGCCCCGTCGCACGGCGATGGGCACCGCCGCACGACGTCGGGCGGAGGAGCACTTCGCCTGGGCCGACATCGCCCGGCGGCTCGAGGTGATCTACGAGCGCGTCACCGGCACCGCGGCGTCCCGCGCACCTGAGGACGTCGCGGCATGAACCGGATCGTCGCGCTCGCCCGGAACCCCTGGGCGCGCGGGCTCTTCGTGCTCGCCACGCTCGTGCTCGCGATCCTCGCGGTGTGGTGGCGCGGGCCCGACTGGAACACCGTCTACCACGCGTTCGACTTCGTCAGCTGGCGCTGGGTGATCGTCGGGATCCTGCTCAACCTGCTCTCCGTCCTGGCCCGGGCTTGGGCCTGGAACGTCACGATCCGCCACGCGATCGAGCCGCCGCTCCCGCAGTTCCGCCAGGTGTTCTCGGCCTTCGGCGTGGGGCTGCTCGGTAACGCGGTGCTGCCCGCCCGCGCGGGCGAGCTCGCGCGCGTCGCGGTGATCCGGCGCCATCTGCCGCACGGCAAGGGAACGAGCGCGACGCTTCTCGGGACGGTGTTCGCCCACCGCCTGTTCGACCTCTTCCCGATCGCGCTGCTCGTCGCCTACGTGATGGCGACGGCGAAGCTGCCGCACTGGGCGGTCACCGGGGTCGTGATCGTCGGCCTCGTCGGGGTCGGCCTGCTCGCAGTCGCCGTCCTGTCGGCCAGGAGCGCCGACCGCACGCCGAGCCACGGGGAGCTCACCGTCCGGCGGCTGCTCGCGATGGCCCGCCAGGGCCTCGCCGTGCTCCGCACGCCCGCCGCGGCGATCGCGGCGATCGTCTTCCAGACCATCGGCTGGACCTTGCAGCTCCTCGCCGTGTGGGCGGTGACGCGGGCATTCTCGCTGGACGTCCCGCTGCCCGCGGCGGCGCTCGTCCTGCTCCTGATGAACATCGCGACCGTCTTCCCGCTCTGGCCCGGCAACGTCGGGCTGCTCCAGGCGGCCGTCGCGCTGCCGCTCGTCCGGTACGGGGTCGCCTACGGCACCGGATTCGCGTTCGGGCTCGTGCTCCAGGCGGTGGAGATGTCCGTCGGTGTCGGCGTGGGGCTCGTGATGCTCGCACGGGAGGGCCTCTCGCTCGCGGCCCTCCAGCGGATGGAGGACGACGAGGAGGCCTCCGCCGAGGACGTGCTCGAGGAGCTGCCGCTCGAGCCCACCCCGGACGACGAGCTCGCGGAGGAGGACATCCGCCCGTACGTCACACAGGCGCGCTCCCGGCGCTGAGGGCGCCGAGGCGGGCCGCGACGACGGTGTCGGCGGCGGCGGCGGCCGGTGCATGGCCGGTCACCGCGGCGACGAACGGGTCGCGCTCGAGCGCGACGAGCTCGACGTCCGTGACGGCCACCGCCGTCGCCGTGCGCGGAACGTCGCGAAGGAGCGCGATCTCGCCGAACCCGCTGCCAGGGCCGAAGCGGCGGCCGAGGATCTCGACGGTGCCCGACTTGACGACGTAGTACCGGTCGCCGGCCTGCCCCTCGCGGACGACGGGCATCCCGGCGCGGAACGCCACGTCGACCGCCTCCCGAGCGAGCCGCTCGACCACGGGCTCGGGCAGCGCTGCGAGCATCGGCACCCGCCGGAGGAGCACGGTCGCTTCCGGCGCGGCGGTCGTCCGGTCGAGTGCCCGGAGCCTCGGCCGCGAGAGAAGGGCCAGCACCGGGAGAACGAGCCCGACCGCGACGAGGGAGGCCTCCGGGCCGATCAGCGCGATGAGCGCGGGCGCGAGCAAGGCGCCGACGCCGAGCGAGCCGAGCAGGAGGCCGTCGAGTGCGCCGAGCGCCCGCCCGAGCACCGCGTCGGGGACGGCGCGCTGCATGATCGTGAGCGCGTTCACGTCCACGATCGAGTTGCCGATGCCGAGCACGCCGAGTGCGACGACCGCGAGCACGGTGACGGGGGCGCCGCCGACCAGCGCCAGCGGCAGCCCGAACAGCGCCAGGCCGATCGCGAAGTCGCGTGCGAGCCGTCCACCGCCGGCGAGGACGAGCGCGACGAACCCGCCGATCAGGCCGCCCACGCCGATCGCGGCGTACAGGAGCCCCACGCCCGCCGCCTGCAGGTCGAGCAGCTCGAAGGCCGTGACGACGACGAGGACGTTGAGCGCGCCGGCGACGAGCGTCTGGGCGGCATAGAGGCCGACGAGCGTCCGCAGGGTCGGCTCGCGGGCGATCGTCACGATGCCCGCAAGCACCGCGCGCTCCCGTTCCGCCGCGTCCGCGGCCCCGCTCCGCTCGTGCGGCTCCTCCCGCCCGCGCAGCGCGAAGACGAGCGCAGCCGACCAGACGAACGTCGCCGCGTTCGCCGCGAACACGACCTGCGGGCTGCTCACGGCGAGCAGGAGCCCGCCGAGCGCCGGACCGAGGAACGTGCCGATGCTCTCGATCGTGCTCGAGGCGACGTTTGCGGCGGTGAGCTCCGAGGGCGTCCGCACGAGGCCTGGAAGCAGCGCCGCCTGGGCGGGTCGGAACACGGTGCCGACGACCTGCGAGATGGCGACCGTCGCGTAGACGATCGCCGACGGCCCGTCCGCGGCGATGATCGCCGCGGCCACGAGCATCAGCGCGCAGCGCGCGACGTCGCTCGTGATCATCACGGCGACGCGCGAGAAGCGGTCGACGAGCGACGCCGTGAAGGGTGCCGCGAGCGCGGCGGGAACGAGCCGGATCAGCCCGACGAGCCCGACCGCGGCGGCTCCGCCCTGGTCGTAGGCATACACGCCGAGCGCGACGAGGTACGCCCAGCCGCCGAGGATGGAGCCCGCCCATGCGAGCTGGAGCCGGCGAAGCGGCGGGCTGGCGAGGACCGCACCAAGAGCCGCGAGGGCCGCCCGGGCCCTGCCGCTGGTCTCCTCGACCACCCCGTCGCCGTCCATCGCGTTGCAGACCACACCAGAAATGCGGGAAGATTTCAGCTGCCCCGCGCGTCACGTGGGGTGAGATGCCATTCCCGGCATCCGTCGAAAGGAGAACGCACGATGTCGGACGAGCGCGAGAAGGTCGACGTGGGCAACGCCGAGGACGGAGCGGAGAAGGTCGAGGACGCGGATTTCGAGGGCCACCGCTTGGACGTCGGCAGGGTCGACGAGGGCCAGGTCGACGTCGGCCGTGTGGACTCCGGCCAGGTCGACGTGGGTCGGCTCGACGATGGCAAGGTCGACGTCGGCTGACGTCGGCTGACACGAGGTTGGGGACCACCGGGGTCTGACACCGCGAGGTGCCGGGCCCCGGTGCGTTTCAGCGCAGGAGCTTCTCGAGCGCCTCGAGCAGCTGGGTGCCGGCGTCGTCGTCCGCTGCGTCGAGGAGCGCGGCGACCCGCGCGACGAGCGCCGCACGGCTGCCGTCGCCGCCGAGCGCGGCGCGCGCGCGCCGGGCGCGGAGCAGCAGGTCGAGCCCGATTGCAGCCTGGGTCGAGAAGCGCGACAGGAGGTCGAGCTCGGCAAGCCCGAACGGCCGGCCCGGATCGCGGTCGAGCACCGAGAGCACGCCGAGCGCCCGCTCGTCCTGGAGGAGCGGCGAGGCGACGATGCTCGTCGGGACGTAGCCGGTCGCCGCGGCCGTATCGCGCGAGAAGCGTGGATCGGCCTCGAGGTCGTCGACGACGAGCGGCTGTCGCGTGACGAGCGCGAACCCTGCGATCCCCGTGCTGGACGGGAACCGGGAGCCGACGAGCGTGCCCTCCCCCCGACCGGATACGGCCTCGAACACGAGCTCGTCCGTTTCCTCGTCGAGCATGAAGATCGACGCTGCCTCGGCGCCGAGGATCGACCGCGCGACGTCGACGATCGACTGGAGCAGCTCGCGATACGTGGCCTCGCCGCCCCCCAGCATCCCCGTCGCGGCGTCCCGTCGCCGGTCGAGCTCGTCGCTCATCGAGGCCCTCCGGCGTTCGTCGCGGTCAGGTGGAGCACGCTCTTCAGCTGGTACGGCGTGAGCTCCGGGTGCTTCGCGAGCACGAGCGCCGCGATCCCGGCGACGTGCGGGGCCGCGAAGCTGTTGCCGGTGCAGCGGAGCGTGCCACCGCCCGGCCACGCCACCTCGACGTCGACCCCGCGCGCGAAGAGCTCGACCGGCGGGTCGGGGTTCGCGTACCACACGAGCGGATCGCGCTCCTCGTGGCTGCCGACCGAGATGACGGACGAGAACCGCCACGGATAGCTGTCCACGGGAAGGTTGTGGGCGGACGCGACCAGGATCGTGCGGTCGAAGTACGCGAGGTCGGCAAGCTCGTGGAGCTCCTCTGCGAACCGGCGCTTCGTCGTCGAGAGGCTGAGGCTGATCACGCGGTGGCCCGCCTCGATCGCGTGGCGCAGGCCGGCGAGGATCAGGTCGGCGGCACCGGCTGCTCCCGCGCCCAGGACGCGGATCGAGTGGAGCCGGCAGTCCGGCGCGAGCGAGCGGACGATTCCCGCGCAGGCGGTTCCGTGGCCGCAGACGTCGCCCAGGTCGTCCTCGACGATCGCCACCCCGTCGCCGTCCGGGACGACGGCCAGTGCGCTCGCGAGCGGGCCGACGAGCGGGTGGTCCGGATCGACGCCGCTGTCCACGACGCAGACGTCCACGCCGCCTCGCGAGCCACCGAACGCCCAGTCGCGCGTCACGATCGCGCGCCAGGCCGCGTCCGTCTCGATCGCCGGCACGTCGCCGAAAGGCAGGCTCCAGGCGGGAACAGGGCGCGCGCTCATGTGCAGGCGAGCGCGACCTCGCGGGCCGCGATCGCGGACCGGGCAGCGAGGTCCGCCCGCGTCGAGAGCTCGCCGTCGGGTCGGGTCGAGAGATTGACGTGGACGAGCTGGGCGGCCGCCACGCTGGCCGCCTCGGCGAGCGTCGCGGCGGTCCAGGCATCGCCCCGGACGGTCGGCGCCCCGTCGCGTGCGGCGAGTGCGGCGAGCGCGGCGACGTCGGCAGCCGTCTCCGCGATCCGCAGCGGCACCTCGGCTGCCCGGCGCAGCGCCCTCCCGAGGGCGGCATCGCGCTCGGGCATGCGGAGCTGCTCGAGCGCCTGCGCGTAGACGCGGTGGTCGTCGTCGGCGAGCAGCAGCGCGCGATCCCCGAGCGCCGCGGCCTGGGCCGCGATCCCCGGGGCCTCGTCCCAGTCGTGCGAGACGCGCGCGACGAGACGCACGAGGCCCGACGCCATCGTCGTCGCGAGCGCAGCGGCAGAGCCTCCGGCTGGCCCGGGCCCCGCTTGCGGCGAGCACGTCGTGGAGCCTCCCTGTGGGCAGGCTCGCGAGCGTCAGCCCGGTCGTTGTCGCGCTCACGGCTCGAGGCGGCGGCGCAGGTGGGCGACGACGACGGGGGTCGGCTCCACGCCTTCGGCGCGGAGCATCGCCTCGAGGTCGGCGACGGCGCGCTCCCGGAATCGCTCGTCCTGCTCGATCCGATCGAGGATCGTCTCGAGCTCGCGGCGCATCCCCGGCAGCTCCTTCGCCGCCTCCACCCACCCCGTGGGCGGCGCGGGAAGCTCGCGCAAGAGCTCGGCGATTCGTTCCTCGGGCGTCGTCATCGTTGTCCCACCTGTCCACCCGACGCGGTGGACTCGGGTTTTCTTCCCTTGCCGCTCTCGCCGGGGTCGAGGACGTCGCGGAGGCGCGACAGGCAGCGGGCGATCCGGCTCGCGATCGTGCCGGACGGCAGCTCGAGCTCGGACCCGATGGTTCGATAGCTCTCGTCCCGGCAGAAGAAGCGATCGAGGATCTCGTGGCAATCGGGCGAGAGCCGGTCGAGGGCGGCGTGCACGGTCAGCGCCTCGTCGAGGCGCGCGAGCTCGTCGTCGACGGCGTCCGGGACGTCGTCGACGGGAACCTCCCGCCCGGACCGGCGGAGCGAGTCCACCGCGCAGTTACGGGCCGTCTGCGCGATCCACGGGCGCAGGGCCTCGCTGTCGCGCAGCGTGTCGAGCCGTTCGAAGACCCGCGCGAAGACCTCCTGGAAGACGTCCTCGGCATCGTGTGACTCGAGCCGGTAGACCCGCGCGACGATCGCGTGGACGTAGCGCGCGTAGCGGTCGACGAGCGCCTCCCATGCACCCTCGTCGCCGGCGCGGCAGCGGGCGACGAGCTCGGCGTCCGACGCGGCGTCCACCGCGCTGCTCCCCTAGATGGTTGATCGGTGATTGGCGTGACGTCCGGGGACGTCCGAGACCAAGCCGGGCGCACCGGACGGGTGCGGCCAGTACCCAAAGGTACGGGCCGTGCCCGGACGGGGTGATCCGGCGCCGCGTCTGGGGCGCCATCCGGTTCGCGCCGATTGCCGATCAACCATCTAACGGTGCTCGGCGGCGCGGAGCCGCTCCGCGAGCAGCTCGAGCAGCTTCCACGTCACGCTGGGACGGGACTCCGCGAAGCTCCGGAAGCTCCAGACGGGCAGCGCGAACGCGCGCAGTCGGGACGTCGCGGTGACGGTCGCGGAGCGGGCGGACTTGTCGACGAGGGCGATCTCGCCGAACGAGGCGCCGGCACCGAGCGAGCCGACCTGCGTGCCGCCCACCGAGACGTCGGCGGTGCCGCTTTCGACCACGAAGAAGTTGAGACCGCCCTCGCCCTCGGTGGCGATCTCCTGGCCCGGCTCGAACTCCCGCTCGATGAAGTCGGTTGCAAGCTGGCCGACGGACGCATCGTCGAGGTCCGCGAAGATCGGGATGCCTCGGATGAGGTCGGCGCTCGGTTGTGCCATGGCGGCGACCTTACCCTCCCGGCGCCTCGCTGTCACGTCCCGCGGCATCCGGCCGCAGCTCCTCGATCTCCAGCTCGGCGCGGTCGAGCCGCTCGACACAGGCGCGGTGGAGCTCCTCGCCGCGGCGCCAGAGCGCGAGCGCTTCGTCGAGCGGGACATCCCCGCGCTCGAGCCTCGCGACGACCGCGTCCAGCTCGCGCTGGAGCTCCTCGAACGAGGGCTGCTCGCTCACCGCCGCACCTCCTCGACACGCGCGCCGAGACCGCCGTGCGCGAGCTCGATCTCGACGAGCCCGCCGGCGGCGACCGTGCCGGCATCACGCAGGACCGTGCCGCCCGCGCGCACGATCGCGTAGCCGCGGGCGAGCGTCGCGCGCGGGGAGAGCGCCTGGAGCCGCGCGGCCGAGCGGTCGAGCGCGCTCCGGCGCCGTTCGAGGAGGAGCCTCGGGGCGACGGCCAGCCGCTCTCGGCTCAGGTCGAGCCGCGAGCGGTCGCGCTCGACGCTGCGGGCGGCTCCCGCTCGGAGGCGCTCCAGGGCGCGGTCGAGGCCGGAGCGGAGCTCGTCGAGGTCCGGGACGACGAGGCGCGCGGCCGCGGTCGGCGTCGGCGCTCGAATGTCGGCAGCCAGGTCGCAGAGCGGCTCGTCCTGCTCGTGGCCGACCGCCGACACGACCGGGACGGGGCAGCCCGCGACCGCCCGGACGACGCGCTCGTCGCTGAACGGGAGGAGATCCTCGAAGCTGCCGCCGCCGCGGGCGAGGATCACGACGTCGACGCCGCCGGACGCGGCGAGTCGCGACAGCGCCGCCACGATCGCGCCCGGCGCCGAAGGCCCCTGCACGCGGGTCTCGGCGATCACGAGCCGCACCGCGGGATAGCGCGTGGCGACCGCGGCGACGACGTCGCCCCTCGCCGCCGCGTCGACACCGGTCAGCAGCCCGACGGCGCGCGGGAAGCGGGGGAGCGGGCGCTTGCGCTCGGCGGCGAAGAGGCCCTCCTCGGCGAGGGTGCGCCGGAGGAGCGCAAGCGCGGCCGCGTGGTCGCCCGCACCCATGCGCTCGAGCGAGCCGACGCGCAGGCTCACCTCGCCGCGGGCCTCGTACAGCTGGAGCGAGCCGTTCGCCTGCACACGCTCGCCCTCCGCGAGCGCCGGCTCCACGAGGTCGAACCGCCGGCGGGGCATCGTCGCCGCCAGGCAGGCGCCGGTCCGCCCGTCCCTCAGCGTGAGGAAGACGGTCGCCCACGCCGGGCTCCGGCGCAGCTCCGAGATCTCCCCCTCGACCCACACGTCGCGCACACGGCCGACGTAGGTCGCGAGCCGCCGGTTGAACTCGGCGACGCTGTACACCTTCCGCTCGCCGCCGGGCTCCATGCCGCGGAGCGTATCGCGGCCGGAACGAAGCCCCGACATGCCGGACCGCCGGCCGATCGTTCCGGCGTGCCGCCCGGTCACTATCGCTCACCACGGCGAGATACGACGCTGCGGAGCAGTTGCGGCCGCGACAGCGGCCGCCTTCAGGGCCGTTCCGCGCGATGGAAATCCGCTCGGCGGATTTCCATCTTGCGCACTAAAGCAGGATCTCCGTTGCGGTCACGGGGCTGCAGCCCTTGCGGACGAGCTGGACGCACGTGTGGAGGTCGGCCTCGCTCGCCGCGAGCCGCTCGGCGAGCGGCAGCGGGAACCCGGCCTCGATCAGCACGTGCAGGCGCCAGCTCTCGACCTTGGACTGCTCGTCCTCGCGCCACACTGGTGTCTCGGTTGCCTCGGCCATGGTTGCACGATGTTTCGTGCTGGCTTTGACGATTCCTACCGCCGGAAAGTTGGCGGGGGACGGTCGGACGACCGGCTCAGCGGGCGTCGAGACGCTGGGCGAGCTCCTCCCGGGCGAGCAGCTCGACGGCCCGCTCGAGCTCGCGCTGGAGCCGCGTGGCGGCCTCCTCGCGCGCCTCCCGGAAGCGCTCGTCGAGAGCCTGCATCGCGATCTGCGCATGTCGCTCGACCTCGCGCTCGGTGACGCGCTCGAGCCGGTCGCCCTGCCGGCGCTCCCACTCGACGAGCACGACGTCGAGCCGTGCTCGCACGTCGGTCTCCGCACGCTCGATCGAGTCGGCGACCGCCTTCTCGCGCTGGCGCAGCCGCTCGGTGATCTCGTCGATCGCGCGCCGGCGCTCGAACGTCTGCGACTCGAGCTCGTCGAGCGCCTCGGTGACGGCCTGGCCGGCGGCCCGCTCGAGCTCCTCGCGCAGCCGCAGCACCATCTTGCGCTGCGCGTCGGCCGTGGAGCCGAGCTCCGCCGCCTCCGTCTCGAGCCGCGCCTCGACGTCCGCGATCGCCTGGCGGTAGCGATTCCCGAGAGCGGTCATCTGCGCCTCGAGATGCCGTTGCGCACGGTCGAGGTCGTCGGTGAACGAACGCAGGCGCTCGTCGAGCCGGCGCTCGGTTCGGGCGAGCTCGTCGGCGAGCGCCTCGCCGGTGCGGCGCTCCCGCTCGGCGAACGCCGCGCGCCGCTCCTCGGCGAGACGGCGCTCCTCCGCGGCGAGCACCGATGCCGTCTCCGCGCGCTCGCGGGCGAGCACGCGGCGAATCTCCTCGGCGTGCGCGGCGGTCTCCTCCGCGACGGCGTCCCGGACGGCCGCGCGCGCCTCGAGCACGAGCCGCGACGTCGCGGTCGCTCCGGCCCGCGCCTTCCGCAGCGCGACCCACAGCGCGCCCGCGAGCAGCAGTGCGCCCGCGAGCGCCGCGGCGAGGATCCAGACGGCCACGCCTGCAGGGTAGAGGGTCGCTTCTAGACGCGCAGCGCGACGAGCGCCGCGGCGAGCACGACGGCCGCCGCCGCGAGGAGCCGGAGCGCGTTCTCGGTCGGCGCCGCCAGCGTCGCTTGCGTGAGCGGCTCGCGGGACCCGTCCGCGAGCACGAGGTGCCCGTCGATGGAGGCGACCTCCCGGCGCAGCCGCCGCACGGGGGTCGACAGACGGCGCTGCGCGAGCGAGAGCAGCGTCGCCCACGCCGCGGCGAGCGCGGCCTCGAGGCGGAGCGTGCCGGTCTGCGCGACGAACGCCGTGAGGACGGGAAACGCCCCCCACGCGAGCGCGAAGCCGAGGTCGGTGTGCAGCGTGCCGCCGAAGAGCTCGAGGTTGTACGCGGGCACGAGTGCGGCGCCGACGGCGACGAGCGGCAGGATCCAGAGCGTCCGCTCGAGCGACACCGCAATCCCGATCGCCGACGCGGCCGCCACGGAGCCGACGGCCAGCCCGACGAGCACCGGCGACGGGATCGTCGTCTGCAGCGGCCGTCCGTTCAGCTCGTCGAGTGCGTGCGCGCCGACCCCCATCGCCAGCGCGAACGCGAGCACCGTCAGCCCGAGCGTCCACCAGTCGACCGCTGCCGCGAGGCACGCGCCGACGACGACGTACGACAGGTGCCAGGCCGTGTAGGGCGGGTGGAGCAGCGTGACGTAGTCGCGCCAGCCGCCGGGACGGAGGGCGTAGAAGGCAGGCGCGGTCACGGGCGGCGTCTCCGGGGGGACGGGCGCGAAGCACCAAGCAACAGACTGTTACTTGCCACCGTCTCTCCCGCCCCACATGACGACACCGCCGCCGAGGCTCAGGCGCCGCGACCGGACATCGGCGATCCCGGCGTCACGCCACAGCGCGCGGAGCGCGGCCTCCGGGTACGCGGCGTGGAACCCGCGGATCGAGGGCCCGAGGAAACGGCCGACCTCGTGCCAGCCCGGGGAGATCAGCCGGCCCGCGAGGGGCAGCCCGACGCCGACCCAGAGGTCCCAGAGGGGCCGCCACGCCCCGCGCGGGACGTCGAACTCGAGCATCGCGATCGTCCCGCCCGGCCGGACGACGCGCGCCAGCTCGCGCATCGTCGCGGCGGGGTCGTCGACGTAGCGGAGGAGGTACGTGAACGTGAGGTGGTCGAACGAGCTGTCGGGGAAGGGGAGCTCGTCGGCCGAGCCCTCGACGAGCTCGACGCGTCCCCCGAAGCGCGCGCGGGCGCGCGCCAGCATCTCCGCGCTCTGGTCGATGCCCGTCACGCGGAAGCCGCGCGCGACGAGCGCCTCGGCGACGAGCCCGGTGCCCGTCGCGACGTCGAGCACGTGGCCGCGATCCGCGGGCACGCGCGAGACGAGGAAGCGCCGCCAGCGCGGGTCCTGCCCGAACGAGAGCGTCGCGCCGACCCGGTCGTAGCTCGGGCCGAGCGGCGCGAAGAGGGCCCTGGCATGGCGGCGTCGCTCGGAGAGCATCCCGCCGTATCCTGGCACGGTGGCCCTGGCCGACGACCTCGAGCACATCGCGCCGAGGGCCGCCGCCCACGCCGACGGCGACGGGAGCGCGCTCCGCGGGATCCTGGCGACCGAGCCCGCCGACGGCCTCAGGATCTACGTCTGCGCCTTCGAGACGCCCGACGGGACGCGCAGCTGGCTCGCGCTCGACGGCGACGGGGCGCCGGTCGCATCGGAGCGAAATGTACGAGAGGCCGTCTCGATCGCCGCGCTCTGCGAGGTCGCGGAGGAGTCCGCGTTCCCCGGCGACCTCGACGAGCTGCGCGCCCAGCTCGTGGCGCTGCGCATCACGGAGAGGCCCGACGGGATCGACGAGGCCGAGGCGGCCGCGCTCGACCTGCAACACGTGCTCGGCGCGCCGCCGCACCTCGCCTCCCCCGGACGGCTCGACGAGATCGGGCGGGCCGTCCGCCGGCTGGAGCTGGCGCTCGATCCCACCACGCCGTCGCCGTTCACCGCGGCCATGCGGAGCGCCGTCGACGTCGCCGAGGCGCTCTGGGCAGACGTGGCAGACGCCTACCGGGGTTCCCTCGACTACCCTTGAGGCATGGAGGGCGGTGGGTTCTTCCCGTTCGGCGGCGACCCAGAGGAGATCCTCCGGGGCC
The DNA here is from genome assembly GCA_963821365.1 of uncultured Actinomycetes bacterium. GTDB lineage: Bacteria > Actinomycetota > Thermoleophilia > Gaiellales > Gaiellaceae > Gaiella. The sequence continues at coordinate 505,244 of CAWGDT010000008.1, read as the reverse complement.
TCCGCGACTTCGCCGAGCAGCAGGCCGAGGGCGTGAAGGACGCGCAGCGCGAGCAGTTCGCGACGCTGACGCTCTCGACCGCGGTCGACCTGACGCAGGCCGCGCTCGCGCAGGTTACGCCCACGGGGACGGTGGACGAGCAGGCCCTCCAGCTGCGCGACGCGATGCGCGTGCTCTTCCCGGAGGCGGTCGCGCTCGTCTCCGCCGCCCGCCAGGGCTTCATGCGCGAATAGGATCGCGTGCCGTGAGGGTGTTCGACCGCGCCGTCGTCCGCGTCCTCCCCGCCGTGCCGCGCTCCGTCGTCCGCAGGGTTGCGGCGCCGTACATCGCCGGCGAGACGCTCGACGACGCGCGGCGGGTCGTCGCGGAGCTCAACGCGAGCGGTGTCCGCGCGACGGTGGACGTCCTCGGCGAGGACGTGTCGCGGCCAGAGGAGGCGGAGGCGATGGCGCGCGCGTACCACGAGGCGCTCGAGGCAATCGCCGCCGAGCGGCTCGACGCGAACGTCTCGATCAAGCTCACCGGCTTCGGGCTCGAGCTCGACAAGGAGCTCTGCCGGTCGCTCGTCGAGACGCTCGTGGACGACGCCGCGGCGCACGGGATCTTCGTCCGCATCGACATGGAGGACTCGTCGACCACGGATGACGCGCTCGGGCTCTACCGCGCGCTCCGCGATGCCGGCCGGGACAACGTGGGCATCGTCCTGCAGGCCGCGCTGCGGCGCTCGCTCGACGACGTCGCCGGGCTCTCCGACCTCAGGCCGAGCGTCAGGCTCTGCAAGGGCATCTACCTCGAGCCGTCGTCGATCGCGTTCCAGGAGCCCGACGTGATCCGCAGGAGCTTCGTCGCATGCCTCGACGCGCTGCTCGACGTGGAGTGCAAGGTCGCGGTCGCGACGCACGACGAGTGGCTTCTCGGGCAGGCGCTCGAGCGCGTCGCGGGGCTCGACCCGAGCGCGTACGAGCTGCAGATGCTCCTCGGGGTCCGGGCCGACCGCGGCCGCGAGCTCGCCGCCGCGGGCCACCCGCTCAGGGTCTACGTGCCCTACGGACGCCGGTGGTACGAGTACTCGCTGCGACGGCTGCAGGAGAACCCGAAGGTCGCGGGCTACGTCGCGCGGGACATGATCGGCCGCGTCGTCCCCGGCCGGTAGGCGTCCGCCGCTACCCCCGACGCGGCCGCGAAGCAGGCCGCTTCAGGGATCTGCCCCGCCGAAGGCGGGGATCTGCCGCGATCGGGATCCGCCTGGCGGATCCCGATTCCGCGGAGAATCAGGGCTCGGTGTGGACGACGACGTCCGCGACGCCCGACAGGGCGGCGCGGATCCGCTCGGAGACCGCGGTCGCCTGGTCGTGCGCGTCCGCGAGCGTCGTCGCGCCGTCGAGCGCGAGCGTGACGAGCACGACGAGGCCCTGGTCGGTCTCGAGCGTGCGGAGCGCCCGCGGCGGCCCGCCCGTGAGCGCGAGGATCTCCTGCCGGATCGCCGTCGCGTCCTGCGTCCGCACCCGCCCCGGCGCCTGCTCCGCCAACGGCTCCAGGTGCGTCTGGACGGAGCGCACCTCGGGGACGTCGCGCGCGATCGCCTCCTCGACCTGCTCGGCGAGCGCGTGCGCCGCGGCGAGGTCGAGGTCGCCCGGGAGCTTGAGGTGGAGCGACGCCTCGAAGCTCGCGCCCGTGTCGATCAGCGCGAGGTCGTGCAGCTCCCTGATCTGCGAGACGGTCATCGCAGCCGCCCGCACGCGCTCTCGAAGCTCGGTCTCGCGGCCGGTGGGCTCCACGTGGACGACGACGTCGCTCTCGGGGAGCGCGCGCTGGACGGCCGCCTCGACCCGGTCGGCGGCGGCGTGGCCCTGCGCGACGGCCTCGCCGGGCGAGACGCCGATCACCACGTCGGCGAACGTGCGCCCACCGGCCTGCCGAAGCCGGAGGCGGCGGACGGCCACGGGCGGGTCGAGACGGTCGATGGCCTCGCGCGCGGCGTCGACGGCGTCCGCCGGGGCGCGGTCCATGAGGACGTCGACGTTCCGCCGGATCAGCCGCAGCGCGGCGACGACGACGAGCGCCCCGACGAAGAGCGCCGCGATCGAGTCGCCTTCGGGAAAGCCCGCGCGCGCGGCGGCGAGACCTGCCACCACGGCCAGCGTCCCGAGCAGGTCGGCGCCGAAATGGACCGCGTTCGAGAGCAGCGCCGCGCTCGAGTATCGCCTGGCGGCGCGGTAGGAGACGACCGCGCGCGAGACGTCGATCGCAAGGACGACGAACGCCGCCGCGAACGCCCACCAGGCCGGCTCGACCTCGAGCTCGATTCGTCCGGAGAGCCGCGCGACCGCGAGCCCGGAAACGACGAGCGAGACGAGGATCAGGAACGCCGCCTCGGCGAGCGCCGCGAGATGCTCTGCCTTGCCGTGCCCGTACAGGTGCGCCTCGTCGGCAGGCTTCGTCGCGACGCCGACCGCATACAGGGTCAGCAGGGCCGCCACGAGGTCCGTGCCGGAATGGGCCGCCTCGGCGACGAACGCGAGGCTCCCTGCGGCGAGCCCCGTGACGAGCTTGATCGCGATGAGCAGGGCCGCGGCGGCGACCGACGCGAGCGCGGTGCGGCGGAGCGGAGACACGTGCGCGAACGCTACTCGGAGGGAGGCGCCGAGACCCGCCGCCGCCGGGCGACGAGGATCCCCGCACCGATGAGGATGCCGCCCGCGATCTCGATGGGCGCGAGCGTCTCCGACAGCAGCACCACCGCGAGCGCCGCGCCGAGGAACGGCTGCAGGTTCGCCGCCAGCGTCGCCCGGGCGGGACCGATCCGGTCGAGCGACCTGAACCACAGCTCGTTGGTCAGGACGAGCGGCCCGAGGGTCGCGAACACGAGCAGCGCCCACACCTCCCACCCGAGGCTCCAGTCCTGGCTGCGAACCTGCGGCACCGCGGTGAGCGCGATCCCCACCCACGCCGCACCGAGGACGACGGCGCTGATCCGCCGTGCCGAGTAGCGGCTCATCAACGGCGTCACGAGCATCGAGTAGCCCGCCCACGTCGCGGCCGTGAGGACGCCGAGGAGCACGCCGCCGACGTCGCCGGAGACCTGGCTGCCCGACCCGACCGCGACGAGCGCGACGCCGAGGAACGAGAGACCGGCACCGGCCCAGAACCGCGGCGGCAAGGTCTCCGTCCCGAGGGCGAGACCCGCGAGCGCCGCGAAGATCGGCGTCGCGCCCAGGATCAGCCCGAGGACGGACGCCGACGACCGCTCGAGCGCGTAGACGAACCCGATCTGGTTGAGGTAGACGAGCAGCGCGGCGGCCGCCGCGAGCCCGAGGTCGCGCCCCCGGAGTCGCAGCGACCGCTCGAGGAGCAGGGTCAGCGCGATGAACACCGCGACCGCGAGCCCGTAGCGGACGGTCGCGTACGCGAGGGGCTGGAACCCGTGCGTGAGGATGTACCGGCTGACGGTCAGGTTGAGCGACCACAGCACGATCGTCGTCAGGAGCATCGCTTCGACGGTCGACGGGCGGCGCATCCGGCGACGCTACAGGCGGGTAGGCTTGGCCAGCCCATGACCGAGCCGACCGTCGACGACATCGACGCCCTCGTCGGGCCCGCGACCCCGCACTTCGCGTTCCAGATCCGCGCGCGCGTCCGCGAGCTCGTCGCGGGGCTCCCAGAGGACGACGCCGTGCGCCGCTACGGCGAGGAGAAGATGGAGCTTCTCGACCGGCTCGGGTACGCCTCGACGAAGTCGGAGAACGCGGACCCGGAGTCGCGCGAGCGAATCGGCTGGGAGACGATCCCGTCGTCGGCGACCGCCTCGGACCCGTTGCCGCGACCGGAGCGGTGAGCGCTCCCGGACGCCGCGTCCTCGTCACGGGGGGATCGCGCGGGATCGGGAAGGCGATCGCGCTTCGCCTCGCGCGCGAGGGCGCGTCGACGGTGGCGATCGGCTACTTCCGCTCGGACACGGCGGCGGAGGAGACCGCGGACGAGCTCCGCGCGCTCGGTGCCGAGCCCGTCCTCGTGCGCGGGAACGTCACCTCGTCGCGCGTCGCGGAGCAGGTGGCCGCGCTCGGGCCGCTCGACGTCCTCGTCCACAACGCGGCGACGGGTGTCATCCGGCCCGCGCTCGAGACCGAGGACAAGCACTGGGACTGGACGCTGAACGCCAACGCGCGGGCACTCCTCGGGCTGACGCGCGTGGTCGCGCCCGCCATGGCCAGCGGGTCGTCGATCGTCGCCATCTCGAGCCTCGGCTCCGTGCGCGTGCTCGAGAACTACTCGCTCGTGGGCACCTCGAAGGCCGCGCTCGAGGCGCTCGTCCGCTACCTCGCCGTGGAGCTCGCGCCGCTCGGCGTGCGCGTCAACGCCGTCTCGGCCGGCGTCGTCGAGACGGACGCGCTCGAGCACTTCCCGAACCGGGAGCAGATGCTCGCCTCGGGTGCGGGCAACCCGGCCGGCCGCCTGGTGACGCCCGACGACATCGCGGGCGTCGTCTCGTTCCTGTGCTCGCCGGACGCCGAGATGATCCGCGGGCAGACGGTCGTGATCGACGGCGGCTGGTCGCTGCCCGCCGGCTGACCCGTGGCGGATCACCAGACGCTCGCGCTCGTGCTCGACTGGGACGGGACGGTCACCGAGCGCGACACGCTGCACATGGCGATCGAGCGGTTCGGCGACCTCGGCGTCTTCCACGGGCTCGAGGAGGAGCTCGGGCGGACGCTGACGCTCGACGAGGTGATCGCCGCGGAGATGGCGACCATCAGCGCACCGCGCGACGAGGTCGTGGCGTTCCTCGTCGAGCACGTCCGCGTCCGCGCCGGGTTTCGCGAGCTGGTCGTGGAGCACGACCCGCTGATCGTCTCTGCGGGCTTCCACGAGCTGATCGACCCGATCCTCCGGCGCGAGGGCATCGAAGCGCGTGTCGTCGCGAATCACGTCGCGCCCGACCCCGCCGGCTGGCGGGCGACGTTCCCGGACGGACCGATCTGCGAGGTCTGCGGCGAGCGCTGCAAGCGCGGGGCGGTGGACGGCCTCGCTCCGTTCGCGTACGTCGGGGACGGCGTCTCCGACCGGTGCGTGTCGCTCGCCGCGGCGCGGCGCTTCGCGCGGCGCAGCCTCGCCGTCTGGCTCGACGACCGGAACGTCGCCTTCGAGCCGTTCGACGACCTGCACGACGTGCGTGCCGCGCTCGCGGCCGGGTAGGGCCTACGCCGGCGGAGACGTCGTGCCGCCAACCCGGAGGGACGGCCGGAACACGTAGCTCGGGAGCGTCTGCTCCGGGTCGTCGACGAGCGCGCGCAGCGCCTCGATCGCGGTCTCCGCGATCTCGTCGACGGGCTGCTCGACCGTCGTCAGCGCCGGCTGCGTCCACGAGGCGGCCTCGATCCCGTCGAACCCCACGATCGACAGGTCGTCGGGGACGCTGAGGCCGAGCTCGGCCGCTTCCTTGAGCGCCCCGATCGCCATGAGGTCGTTCGAGCAGATCACCGCCGACGGCCGGTTGCCGTCGGCGGCCTCGACGATCGCGCGCAGCGCGCGCCGGCCGCCGTCGACCGTGAAGTCGTCGTGGGCCACGTGGCGCGACCCGTCGACGCCCGCGGCGGCGAGTGCGTCCTCCCAGCCGCGAGCCTTCTCCCGCGTGGGCAGGGAGAACGCCTCGCCCGCGACGAAGCCGACCCGCCGATGGCCGAGCTCGAGCAGGTGCTCCGTGGCCATCCGCCCGGACGCGCGCTCGTCGACGCCGACCGACGTAACGGGCAGCGACTCTGCCCCGCCGTTGACGAACACGAGCCGCGCGCCCTGCTCGAGGAGCTGCGCGTAGTGCGAGTGCTCGCCGCGCACGTCGGTGATCTCGGAGCTGATGAAGACCATCCCGTCGACGCGCCGCTCGAGGAGCATGTGCACGTAGTCGAGCTCGCGCATCGCCGAGCCGGCGGTGTTGCAGAGGATCGTCGCGAAGCCGGCGGCAGTCGCCCGCGTCTCCATCGCCTGCGCCAGGGTGGCGAACACGGGGTTCCCGAACTCGGGCACGAGGAGGCCGATCGCCCCGCTCGGCTCGGCTCGGCCCGGTGGGACGTACAGCAGGTCGCGCATCGCCCGCTCGACCCGGTCGCGGGTCTCCGGGCGGACGGCCGCCGACCCGCTCAGGACACGCGACGCGGTCGCGACACTAACTCCGGCGCGCCCGGCGACGTCTCTGAGAGTGGCGCTCCTGGAGAGTGCGGCGCCCATTTTCACGATCGAGTAACGAATCCCATGACCACTATCGATGCTATCCGATGGATCTTCGGGAAACTACCCTTGCCGAGTCGCCGAAGAGCGAGTACTCTGGCGAACCGGTGTTTCACGACGATGAAACGTGTTTCGCGCGACGTCCCGCAGCGTCGGCGAAGTCTCCAAGGAGGGAGCACATGCTGAGCACCAAGATGGCGGCTCGCACGCTCGTCGCCCTGGTCGTCGCGTCGCTCGCTGCGATTGCGATGTCCGCGACGGCGTCGGGGGCCAGCGCCACCACCGTCACGATCTGGACGGACAAGGACCGCCTCGCCGCGGTGACGAAAGTCGCCAACGCGTGGGCCGCGTCGAAGGGCGCGACCGTGCAGGTCGTCCAGAAGGACTTCGGGCAGATCCGCGACAACCTGAAGACCGTCCAGGCGGAGACCGCGCCCGACGTGATCGTCGGCGCCCACGACTGGATCGGCGAGCTGTCCGCAAACGGCTCGATCGTCCCGCTGTTCCCGTCCACTCAGACGAAGAAGCTGTTCCCCGCCTACGCGCTCGACGCGTTCTCGTACGGCACGGCGATCAAGAAGCTCTACGGCGCGCCGGTTGCGCTCGAGAACATCGCGCTCGTGACGAACACGAAGCTCGCGAAGGTGCCGACGACCTGGGCGCAGCTCCAGGCGTCCGCGCTCGCGACGAAGAAGAAGACGGGCGCCGCGGTCGGGATCTCCGTCCAGCAGGGCTCGGGCGGTGACGCGTACCACATGTACCCGCTCTTCTCGGGGCTCGGCGGCTACATCTTCGGCAAGAACTCGGCCGGGAACCTCGATCCGTCGAACATCGGCCTCGCGAACCCGAAGTTCCTCAAGAACGCCGCTCTGATCGACCAGTGGAACAAGCTCGGCCTGATCCGCTCGAGCGTCGACTCGTCGATCTCGCAGGACCTGTTCCTCAAGGGCAAGACCGCGTTCTGGTTCACCGGGCCGTGGAACCTCGACACGCTCAAGAAGTCGGGGCTCTCGTACCGGATCTCGGCCTTCCCGCAGATCGTCGCGGGCACCAAGGCCGTCCCGTTCCTCGGGGTGCAGGGCTTCATGGTCACGAAGTTCGCGGCCGCCCACGACGTCGAGAGCCTCGCGAAGGATCTCGTCTCGAACTACATGATGCAGTCCGGCGCGCAGCTCGAGCTCGCGCTCGCCAACACCCGCTTCCCGGCGAACATCGCCGCCGCGAAGCTGGTGAAGGACCCGCAGCTCAAGGCGTTCGGCGCCGCGAGCACGGGCGGCGTCCCCATGCCGAACATCCCGCAGATGAACTCCGTCTGGGGTGACCTCGGTGCCGCCTGGGTGCGCTCGACGAAGGGCGCTGGCTCGATCCCGGCGAGGCGCTCCTTCATCGGCGCGTCCAGGAGCATCGCGCAGAAGATCGGCTAGCCGATGTGAGAGAGTGCGGGCGCCCGTGCGGCGCCCGCACTCCTCTGTCCTCCGCCGCACGCCGTCCCGACCGTGAGCTCCGGCACAGCGACAGCCCGCACCGCCTCCGGGGTGACGGTCCCGCCGCCGTCCCTCCTCGCCCGCGCGCTGCCCGCCTTCTCGGGCACGACCGGCCTCGTCATCAAGCTTCTCTTGCTCGCGATCGCGAACGCGATCGGGTTGTGGGGGATCGTCGCCCTCCTCGGCGACGACAACTGGATCGCGGCGCTCTGCGTGCTCGCTGCGACGCTCGCGATCGACGCTGTCTACCTGCTGCCGGTGCGGGGGCTCGTCCCGCTCAAGTTCCTCGTTCCGGCGACGGTGTTCCTGATCGGGTTCCAGCTGATCCCGATCGTCTACAACGCCTCGGTCGCTTTCTCCAACTGGTCGACAGGTCACAACCTGACGAAGGAGGAGGCGATCCAGGCGATCCAGGAGACGTCGCTCGCGCAGCCGCCGAACGGCGCCTTCTACACGATGACGCCGGCGCGCGACGAGAGCGGGAACCTCACGCTGCTCCTCGTCGAGGAAGGGACCGGAACGACGTACGCAGGGAACGAGAGCGGTCTCATGCCGCTCCCGCCGTCCGACGTCACCGTGGCGAACGGCGCGATCACCGAGGCAGAGGGCTACAACGTCCTCCAGGGCGACGAGCTCGCAGGCATCGACGAGGAGCTCGCCACGCTCGTCGTCCCGGCGGGCGGCACGTCGTTCGTGCGCGCCGAAGGGCTCTCGACGGCGCTCGAGCTCCAGCCGACGCTCCGCTACGACCCCGAGACCGACACGTTTACGAACATCGAGACCGGAGTTGTCTTCGAAGACAATGGGAAGGGGTCCTACGCCGACGCGCAGGGGCAGGAGATCGACCAGGGCTGGCGGACGAGCATCGGCTTTGCCAACTTCAGCGACGTCTTCCGGAACCCGCTCGTCCGCGAGCCGTTCCTCTCGACCTTCGTCTGGACGTTCACCTACGCGCTGCTCTCGGTCGTGCTCACGTTCTTCGCGGGATTGTTCATCGCCATCGCGCTGAACCACCCCGGACTTCGCTTCCAGCGCTTCCAGCGCTCGATCCTGATCCTTCCCTACGCCATTCCCGCGTTTCTCTCGCTGCTGGTCTGGCGCGGGCTCCTGAACGACGACTTCGGCGTCGTCAACGCCATCCTCCCGGTCGACATCCCGTGGCTCTTCGACCCGTTCTGGGCGCGGGTCTCGTGCCTGCTCGTCAACTTCTGGCTCGGGATCCCCTACATGTTCCTCATCTGCACCGGGGCGCTCCAGTCGATCCCCGGCGAGCTGACCGAGGCGGCGCGCGTCGACGGCGCCTCCGCGCTGCAGGTGTTCCGCAAGATCACGCTACCGCTCCTCCTCGTGGCGGTGACACCGCTCCTGATCGCGTCGTTCGCGTTCAACTTCAACAACTTCAACGCGATCTACTTCCTCACCGAGGGCGGCCCCTACGGGGAGAAGCAGTCCGTCGCCGGCGCCACCGACATCCTCGTGAGCTACACGTTCAAGGTCGCGTTCCAGACGGGACGCGGCGGCGACTTCGGGCTCGCCGCGGCGCTCTCGATCCTCATCTTCCTGATCATCGGCACGATCTCGGCGGTCACGTTCGTCCGGACGAAGGCCCTGGAGGGCATCGCGTGAGCACCGGCGCGGAAGGAATGGCGCCGGACGCGACCGCCGCCGAGCGGGCGCTGACCCTGGCGCTCGAGACGGCGGCGGGCGTCGCCGAGGCGCCGCGGCCGGAGCGCCCGCCCTTCCGCGAGGTGTGGTGGCGCTATCTCGTCGGGCTCGTCGCGATGGCGTTTGCCCTGTTCCCCGTGGTCTACATCGTCTCGGCCGCGTTCAACCCGGTGCCGTCGCTCAGCACCGCGTCCGTCATCCCGAGCGGCTTCACGCTGGACAACTTCCGCGCGATCCTCTCGGATCCCAACGAGCCGTTCCCGCACTGGTATCTCAACACGCTGATCGTCGCGACGACGACCGCGGTCGTGACCGTGCTGCTCGGCGCGCTCGCCGCGTACGCGTTCTCCCGCTACCGCTTCCGCGGGCGGCGGTTCGGGATGCTCTCGCTCCTCCTGATCCAGATGTTCCCGCAGTTCCTCGCCGTCGTCGCGATCTACCTGATCATGCTCGACGTCTCCGACGTCTTCCCGGGCATCGGTCTCAACACGCGCACGGGACTGATCCTCGTCTACCTCGGCGGCGCGCTCGGGGTCAACGCGTGGCTCCTCGTCGGGTTCTTCAACACGATCCCCGCAGAGCTGGACGAGTCCGCCCGCGTCGACGGCGCGACGCCGGCGCAGATCTTCTGGGGCGTGATCCTGCCGCTCGGCGCGCCCGTGCTCGCGGTGATCGGGCTGCTCTCGTTCGTCTCGTCGCTGAACGAGTACATCATCGCCTCGCAGCTCCTCCAGGCCCCGGACAAGTACACGCTCTCGGTCGGGCTGTTCGGCTTCGTCTCCGACCAGTTCGGCCAGGAATGGGGCCCGTTCTGCGCCGGCGTCGTCCTCGCCGCGCTCCCCGTCGTGCTCATCTTCATCGTGCTCCAGCGCTGGATCGTCGGCGGCCTCACCCAGGGGGCGGTGAAGGGTTGAGCGACCCACTCGCAGCTCCGCACCACGACGGGTCGGAGCTCCACGTCCTCGAGGCGCCTGCCGAGCTCGGCGACACGGCGACGGTGCGGCTGCGAGTCCCCCGAGGCTCGGCCGTCGACGCCGTCGCGGTGCGCTACGTGACGGACGGCGAGCCGCACGTCGCCGTCGCGGAGGTCGACGAGGAGTCGGAGCACGAGACGTGGTGGCGCGCGTCGTTCCGTGTCGACAACCCCGCGACGCCGTACCGCTGGCTGCTCTCGGGCGGCGTGGTCGGCTACGGCTGGGTCAACGGCGACGGGCTCGTCGGGCACGACGTCCCGGACGCCGACGACTTCGTGTGCGCTGTCGGCGACGACGGCCCCGCGTGGCACACGGAGGGCGTGGTCTACGAAGTGTTCCCCGACCGCTTCGCCCGCTCGGGGGCCGTGCGCACGCCGCCGGAATGGGCCGTGCCGCGCGGCTGGGACGAGGCGCCAACCGGCTGGGGCCCCGACACGCCGCTCGAGTGGTTCGGCGGCGACCTGCCGGGCGTCGAGGCGCACCTCGACCACCTCGAGCAGCTCGGCGTCTCGATCCTCTACACGACACCCGTCTTCCCGGCGCGCTCGAACCACCGCTACAACGCGACGTCCTTCGACGAGGTCGACCCCTTGCTCGGCGGCGACGAGGCGCTCAGCTCGCTCGTGCGGGCCGCCCACGCGCGCGGGATCCGCGTGATCGGCGATCTCACGATCAACCACATCGGCGACGACCACGGCTGGTTCACGAGCGCGCGCGAGGACGCCGAGGCGCCCGAGCGCGGCTTCTTCTGGTTCGACGAGCGGCTTCCCCACGGCTACGAGGCCTGGGCGGGCGTGCGCACGCTCCCGAAGCTCGACCACCGCGCGGAGGAGCTGCGCGTGCGGCTGCTCGGAGGCGCGGAGGCCGTCGTCCAGCGCTGGCTGCGCGAGCCGTTCGACCTCGACGGCTGGCGGCTCGACGTGGCGAACATGGCCGGCCGCCGCGGCGAGGTCGACGTGACCGTCGAGCTCGCACGCGCGATGCGATCCGCCGCGCTCGCAGCGCGGCCGGATGCCGTCCTCGTCGCCGAGCACGCGCACGACGCGAGGCCCGACCTCCGCGGCGACGGCTGGCACGGAACGATGGCCTACATGGGGTTCACGCGGCCGGCGTGGGCGTGGCTCCGCGGCGACGAGTTGCCTCCCGAGCTCCAGCTCGGCTTCCTCGGCCTCCCGGTCGGGGTGCCGCGGCTCGACGGGCGCGAGATCACCGCCACCATGCGACGCTTCCGCGCGGGCGTCCCGTGGCGCTCGGTGCTGCACAGCTGGGTGCTCCTCGACAGTCACGACATCGCGCGCTTCAGGGTCGTGAGCGGGTCACCCGACCGCCATGTCGTCGGGATCGGCCTCCAGATGACGACGCCCGGGGTGCCGATGGTGTTCGCGGGGGACGAGGTCGGGCTCGAGGGGAGCTGGGGCGAGGACGCGCGACGGACGATGCCGTGGGACCGGCCGGAAACGTGGGATGGCGAGCTGTTCGAGACCTACCGCACGCTGATCGGCCTGCGCCGCTCGTCTCCCGCGCTCGTGCGCGGCGGGATCCGCTTTGCGCACGTCGGCGCCGACGCGATCGCGTACCTCCGCGAGACACGCGCGGAGCGGCTTCTCTGCCTGGCCGTGCGGGCGTCCACGGACGACGTCCGACTGCCGCTCGCCGGGCTCGACGCGACCGCGCTCGAGCCGCTCTACGGGGGCGGCGCGCGCCTCGAGGCCGCCGCCGCCGTCCTGCCCGGCGACGGCCCCGCCTTCCACGTCTGGAGACTCCGATGAGCGAGGAGAGGCCCGATGGCTGAGGTCGTGCTGCAGGAGATCGACAAGGTCTACCCCAACGGCTTCCACGCCGTGAAGGACCTCTCGCTCGACGTCTCCGACGGCGAGTTCCTCGTCCTCGTCGGCCCGTCCGGCTGCGGCAAGACGACCGCGCTGCGGATGGTCGCGGGGCTCGAGACGATCACCGACGGCCGCGTCTCGATCGGGGGCCGCGTCGTCAACAACGTGACGCCGAAGGAGCGCGACATCGCGATGGTGTTCCAGAGCTACGCGCTCTACCCGCACCTGAGCGTGGCCGACAACATCGCGTTCGGTCTGCGCCTGCGCCGGACGCCGAAGGCCGTCGTCGAGGAGCGCACCGCGTGGGCCGCGAAGCTCCTCGACCTGACGCCGTACCTCGATCGCAAGCCGAAACAGCTCTCCGGCGGGCAGCGGCAGCGGGTCGCGATGGGCCGCGCGATCGTCCGTGAGCCGAAGGTGTTCCTCATGGACGAGCCGCTCTCGAACCTCGACGCCAAGCTGCGCGTCCAGATGCGCGGCGAGATCGCGAAGCTCCAGCACGACCTCGGCACGACGACGATCTACGTCACGCACGACCAGGTCGAGGCGATGACGATGGGCCACCGTGTCGCGGTGATGAACCAGGGGGAGCTCCAGCAGGTCGACGCGCCGCAGCGCCTCTACGACGAGCCAGGAAACCTCTTCGTCGCGGGCTTCATCGGCACGCCGCCGATGAACATCCTCGCCGCGGACGTTCGTGTGGCCCAGGGCAACGTGACCGTCTCCCTCGGCGGCCAGGAGCTCCCGGTCTCGGACGCGACCCTCGGGCGGTACCGCTTGCTGACGAGCTACAACGGACGCACCGTCGCGATGGGCATGCGGAGCGAGGACCTCCACCCCGTCGCGCTCCGCCCGGAGCTGCCCCGCCTGAGCGCGCGACTCGAGCTCGTCGAGGCGCTCGGCTCGGAGACGATCGCGTTCTTCCGCATCGACGCGCGCACCGTCCGCAGTGGCGCCGGCACGACCGGCGACGCAGTCGAGGAGGTCGTCGGCGAGGAGGGCATCGCCGCCGCCCGCCCGAACCTCGTCGCGGCGTTCCCGCCCCGGGTCGCCCTGCGGATCGGGGACGACGTCGAGATCGGCGTCGACGTCGAACACGCGCATTTCTTCGACGAGGAGACGGGTGCGGCGCTGCGTTAGCCCGCAAGACCGGCCTCCGCGGCAGCGGAGCCCGGTCGCGGTGGATCCCGCCTTCGGCGGGCACATCCCTGAAGCCGGCCGCTGTCGCGGCCGGGGGCGCATTGTCGCCCTTGCCTGCGTCCTCCTGGCAGCGATGGTCGCCGGCGCCGCGCTCGGCGCCACCGGCCCGGCGCCTCCGTCGGGAGCCGAGCTCGCTGCGCTCTCGGCGCCGCCGACGCGCGGGCCGCTCGCCACCCAGCGGATCTACTTCCTCATGACCGATCGGTACGCGAACGGCGACCCGGCGAACGACCGCGGCGGTCGCAGCGGGTCCCGGGCCGCGACCGGCTACGACCCGACGGACGTCGGCTGGTTCCACGGCGGCGACCTCGCCGGGCTGACCGGCTCCTGCGAGGGCGACCCGCACGGCCTGGCGCGGATCAAGGCGCTCGGCTTCACGTCGGTCTGGATCACGCCGCCGTTCGGCCAGAAGGCCGTCCAGGGCGACAGCGCGGCCTACCACGGGTACTGGATCACCGACTTCACCGCGCCCGACCCGCACCTCGGCACCGCCGCCCAGTTCGGCGCGATGGTCGACTGCGCGCACCGGCTCGGGTTGAAGGTGATCCTCGACGTCGTCGTCAACCACACGGCGGACGTCATCTCGCTGACGGGCGGGAGCGGCGGCTACGTCGGCCCCGAGCAGGTTCCCTACCGCGACTGCCGCGGAAAGCCGTTCCGCCCGGCGCGGTATGTCGGCAAGCCCTTCCCCTGCACGAGCGCTCGGAACATGCCCCGCGTGCCGGTGCTGCTCGGAGCCGACCGCACGGCGAAGAAGCCGGCCTGGCTCAATGACCCCACGCGCTACCACGACCGCGGAGACATCGACTTCTCCTCCTGCAACCAGACCTGCCTCGAGCAGGGCGACTTCTACGGGCTCGACGACCTCTTCACGGAGCGGCGCGACGTCGTGCGGGGCCTGGCCGACGTCTACGCGTCGTGGATCGAGCGGTACAGGATCGACGGGCTCAGGATCGACACCGCCCGCCACGTGAACGCCGCCTTCTTCGGCCAGTGGCTCCCGGCGATCCGCGCGGCGGCCCGCCGAGCCGGCGTGAAGGACTTCACCGTCTACGGCGAGGTGTTCGACGCGGACACGCTCGCGCTCTACCCCTTCGTCCGCGACCGTGGCCTGCCGAGCCTGCTCGACTTCCCGCTCCAGGACCAGCTCGTCGGCTACGCCTCGGGCGAGCGGGGCTCGAAGGGCATCGCGTCCGTGCTCGGCGACGACGACTACTTCCAGCTCGGCGACGGGGTCGCCTACACCCCGCCGACGTTCCTCGGCAACCACGACATGGGCCGCGTCGGACTGCTCCTGCGCCAACGCTCCGGCGACGACGCGACCCTGCTCCGCCGCGACCTCCTCGCCCACTCGCTCCTCTATCTCCTGCGCGGCGCGCCCGTCGTGTACTACGGCGACGAGGTGGGGATGATGGGCTCGGGCGGCGACAAGCTCGCCCGCGAGGACATGTTCCCGACCCGAGTGCCGGAGTGGCGAACGGAGGCGCGCGTCGGCGCCGCGCCTATCGGCGCCGGCTCGTCGCTCGACATCCGCGACCATCCGGTGGAGCTCCTGCTGGAGAAGCTCACTGCGCTCCGCGACGCCCACCCCGCCCTCGCGACAGGGCCGAGCGCGGTCAGGCTCGCCTCCGGCGCCCTCTTCGCGGTGAGCCGCTTCGATCTCGCGACGCGGCACGAGTACGTTGCCGCCTTCAACGCCGGCACCCGTCGCGCCAGCGTGACGCTGCAGACCGCGACGCCGGGCAGCGCGTGGTCGTCGCTGCTCGGCGAGCCCGCGACGGCCCGGAGCACGACGGCCGGCAAGCTGACGCTCTCACTGGCCCCGCTCGCCGCGATGCTCTTCCGTGCGGAGACGGCGCTGCCCTCCCGCGCGCCGGTGCGCCCGGCGCTCACCGTCCGGCCCGACGACCTGACGAACCTCGTCCAGGCGCGGGCCACGGTCGCGACGCTCGAGCCGGTCTCGGTCGCGTTCGCCGTGAAGCGCGGGAGCGGCCGCTGGAGTCGGGTCGCGGCCGACGACTCGCCGCCGTACCGCGGGTTCCTCGAGCCGGCGCGGTTCCGCCGCGGGGAACGCGTCGCCGTCGTGGCGCTCACGCGCTGGCCGGACGGGACGACGACCGCATCGCCCGTGGTGACCGCCGTGCCTCGGCCGCGCTGACGCGTTCGCGCGGCGCGTACCATCCGCGCCCATGGCCGCGGAAGTGGGCGACCCGGGGGCGAGGCCGGACGCGACGGGCCGCCGCCTCGAGCACGTTCCCGCGGCACTCCTCGGCAACGGCGCGCTGCTCGTGACGCTGTCCGCCCGGGGGGAGGTCGAGCGGATGCTCTGGCCGCACGTCGACGGGCCGAACAACATCGGTGCGCTGCGGCTCGGGGTCCGCGTCGTGGACGGCGTCCGCTGGCTGGACGAGCCCCCGGCGACGTGGACCCAGGCATGGGACGGCGACGCGTCCGTCCTGCGAACGACCGTCGCCGCCGAGGAAGCCGATACCGCCGAGATCGTGGACGTCGTCGACCCGGACGAGCCGCTCCTCGTCCGCCGGGTCGAGACGGCGCCGGGGACGCTCGTCGTCTCGGTCGAGCCGCTGCTCGAGGGGGTCGTCCACGCCACGGGGGCATTCGTCGACCCGGCGACCGGCATCGTCGTGCTCCACCGTCGCCGTGCCGCGCTCGCGATCGGCGTGGATCCGCCGGAGGCGCGCGCGGACGTCCGCTCGCTCGGGAGCGTGGGCGACGACGTTGCCCACGTCGCGCCGCTCGAGGCCCGGCTCGAGATCGAGCACGGCGGTGTCGCGCACGTCGTCTTCGCGCTCGGCGCGACGCCGTTCGAGGCGCTCGCGCGCGCACGACGCCACCTCGGGGAGGCCGGCGAGGCGGCGGGTCGGCGCACCCGGTCGGACGCGCGGCGACTCGCCGGGTCGGCCATCGGCTCCGGCGGCTCCGAGCTAGACCGGCTTCTGCGCCGGTCCGTGCTCGTGCTCGAGCAGCTCGCCGACCGGGCGACGGGCGGTATCGTCGCGGCGCCCGAGATGGACGAGGGCTTTCTCGAGTCGGGCGGGTACGGCTTCGTGTGGCCGCGGGACCTCGCCTACGTCGTGCTCGGCCTTCTCGCAGCCCGGTGCGACGACGCCACGGTGGCCGCCCTTCGCTGGCTCGCCCGGACGCAGGTGCCGGAAGGGCTCTGGCTGCACCGATACTGGACGACCGGCGAGCCTGCCCCGTCGTGGGGGCTGCATCAGATCGACGAGACCGGAGTCGTCCTCGTGGCGGCCGAGGCGGCGTTCCGCGAGCTCGAGGACGAGACGCTCGACCGCGAGCTGTGGCCGGTCGTCAGGCGGGCCGCCGGGCTACTCGTCTCGTTCGTCGACCCCGAGACCGGCCTGCCGCGCGCGAGCACCGACCTGTGGGAGCAGCACGACGGCCAGCACGCGTACTCGGCCGCCGCGATCGTCGGAGGGCTGCGCAGCGCCGCGCTGGCGGCGACGAGGCACGAGCCGGCGCTGGCGGGCCGGTACGCGGGTGCAGCTTCCGCGATGGCCGCGGCGCTCGACACCCGACTTTGGGACCCGGAGCTCGGCCGCTACCGGCGTGCGGTGAACGTCGCACGGGCCGATGCCGCGGGCGGACCGGCGGGCTCGGCGTTCGAGCGGGGCCTGCCGTATCCGAACCGGCGCGTCGCGAGCGTCGAGCCGGTCGACGCGCGGCTCGACAGCGCGCTCCTCGGCCTCGCCTGGCCCTTCGCACCGTTCGGTGCGTCCGCAGAACGGGTGCGGGCGACGGTCGACGCCGTCGAGGACGAGCTTGCCACGCCCGAGGGCGGGATGCGGCGGCACGAGGGCGACGCCTACGGGGGCGGGCACGAGTGGCCGCTCGTCACGCTCTGGCTCGGGCTCGCCCGTCGGGCACTCGGGGACGACGGGGCCAACGCGCGGGCACTTGCGCACGTCACCCGGCGGCGAACGGCGCTCGACCTCCTTCCGGAGCAAACGCGGGCTGACGGCACGCCGGCCTGGGTCGTCCCGCTCGGCTGGAGCCACGCGATGCTGCTCGTCGCGGCACGACCGGAGCTCGAGGCGCTCCGGATGCTGCGAGAGGGTGGTGCCGGCGACGGCCGAGGGGGATGACCGCCGCCGGGCTCCGCCAAGGATAGAACCTGGAGCGCATGTCGGGAAGGCGCTGACCGCGATCAGGCGTCTACGATCGCGCCGTGACCGTCCGTATCGCGACTCCCGCCGACACCCCGGCGCTCGAACGCCTCTGGCGCGAGTTCGAGCTCGAGGTGCCGACACCCCCGCATGTCGACCAGGATCCCGAGCGCGAGCGCGGCGAGATCGTGGGGATCGTCGACGCCGGGCTCGCGTTCCTCGCCGAGGACGAAGGAGCACCGGTCGGATTCGCGCTCGCGCGGCGCACGGGCTCGCGGCTGGGGCGGCTCACCGACCTGTACGTCGTTCCCGATGCGCGCCGGAGCGGGGTCGCCGCGGCGCTCGTCCACGCGGTGGTCGAGGCGCTCGCCGCGCAGGGCATCGAGCATCTCGATCTCGAGGTGACGGCCGCCAACGCCGGCGCGCGTGCCGTCTATCACCGCTGGGGCTTCGGCGAGGACGTCGTGGTGCTGGTGGCGCCGGTGGCGTCGCTGCGCGAGCGGCTCGCCCCCGGTCGGCACGCCGAGTCGTTTGCCTCGCTCCACGTCCAGACCGACGCCGTCGGGGACGTCGAGCGTGCCGTCCGCGCGTTCGCGCCGAGGATCGGCTCGAACGAATCGGCGGTCGTCGGTCCACGCAACGGCTGGGTGGCCGTGTACGACGAGGTGATCGACGAGGACCCGACGGCGCTCGTCCGGTTCGCCCGGGAGCTCTCCTCGCGCCTGGGCGCCGTGGTCGTCGCGCTCTCGCTCGAGGTCGACGAGGTCGTGCGCATGGTGGCGCTCGACCGGGGCGGGATCGTGGACGAGTACCTGTCGGTACCCGAGTTCTACGGCCCGCTCGCTCCCGGCGACGTGATCGGGCTCGCCGCGAACCCCACCGTGCTCTCGCGTCTGACGGGAGCCGACCCGCAGCGCGTGCGCCAAGCCGCCCCGACGGCGGCCTCGCCCGCGGAACTGGCTCCGGCCCGGGAGATCCTCGCGAGCCTTGCCGCGGCACTCGGGCTCGAAGGTGCGCTGCACGGCCACGCCGGCGTCGATCACGACGGGTAGCCTCGGTGTCGTGCTGACCCTCTACGACGCGCCGCGGTGCCCGTACTGCGCGCGCACGCGCATCGTCCTTCAGGAGAAGGGCGTGCCGTACGAGATCGTGACGATCGACCTCGCGAACCGGCCTTCGTGGCTCTTCGAGCACAACCCGCCCGACGGCCGCGTGCCGGTGCTCGACGACGACGGCTGGGTGCTGCCGGAGTCCTCGGTCATCGACGAGTACCTCGAGGAGCGCTACCCGGAGCCCGCCCTCCTGCCGGCCGACCCGGGCGAGCGGGCGATCGCCCGTTTCTTCGTCTTCCGCTTCGACGACCTCGGACGCCCGTACTACGCGCTGCGCCGCGGGGAGGCAGGGGCCGCCGAGCGGCTGACGCATGCACTGGCCGATCTCGACCACACGCTCGGGACGATGCCGTTCCTCACCGGTCGCTCGTTCGGGCTCGCGGATGTGGCGTACCTCCCGTGGCTGCTCCGGCTGCGCGACCTGATGGGCGTCTCGCTCGACGCCTACCCGGCGCTGAGCGGATGGCTCGAACGCTGCTGCGAGCGCCCGTCGGTCGCGGCCGAGGTCGAGACCGTCGCCTCGTTCGCAGCCACATGAGCGACGTCACCGTCGACGAGCTCGCCCGGCGGCTCGGCGAGCCCGGGCTCGTCCTGCTCGACGTGCGGCGCCCCCAGGAGTTCGCCGGGCAGCTGACCGCGCCCTGCGACCCGCGACCGGGTCGCATCCCCGGAGCCCGGAACGTCGAGGTCACCCTCCTGCTCGGCGCCGGCGACACCGCATCCGTGCGGGCGCTCGTCGGAGAGCCCGAAGGCGCGGAGGTGATCGCCTACTGTCATTCGGGCAGCCGCTCGGGCCTCGCCGTGCAGGTGCTCGCCGCGGCCGGCTACGCGGCACGGAACTACGTCGGCTCCTGGCACGAGTGGTCGCGCGACCCGGAGCTGCCCGCCGAGACCGGCCCTACGAGCTGAGACGCCGCGCCTCGTCGAGGAAGGCGTTGCAGAGCGCCGAGCCCTGCTCGTTCCACGTGCCGAGGTGGCGGTCGGTCTCCGCCGTGATCTCCGCGACCGGCTTCGGGAGCTCGGACGCGCCGGCGGTGAACCAGCTGTCGAGCATCGCCCGTTCGACCTCCGCGTGGAACTGGATGCCCCAGACGCGGTCGCCCAGCCGGAAGGCCTGACGCGCGGCCGCGCTCGCCGCGAGCTCGACCGCATCCGCCGGCGGCTCGAACGTGTAGTAGTGCCACTGGAAGGCCTCGACCCTGCGAGGAAGCACGCCGAGCACCGGATCGACGGCGGCCGCGTCGTTCAGGTCGACGCCGAACCACCCGACTTCCGCGGCATCTGCCGGCCCGACCCACGCCCCCGTTGCACGGGCGATCAGCTGGGAGCCGAGACACACGCCGATCGTCGGAACGCCCTGTTCGAGCGCTTGCCGGATGAACGCGACCTCGCTCCGGAGCCAGGGGTGCTCGGCGTCCTGGTCGGGGTGCATCGCCCCGCCGAACACCATCACGGCGTCCCAGTGCGTCGGGTCGGCCGGCGCGGCATCCCCGTTCGCCACGATCCACCGGTCGAGGTGGTCGCCCCGCTCGACGACGACGCGCTCGAACAGCCCGCCGCCACCGGTCACGGCCGGATCGTGGACGACGGACAGGACGCGCATCCCGGCGACTGTAGCGGCGTCAGAACAGCGTCAGCTCCGTCGGCGGCGGCTCCAGCCCGCCCGCGGCGGGCACGCCTGCCTCGTCGAGCAGCCCGCGGAGGATCTGTGCGCTGCGCGGCGCGAAGTCGTCGCGGTTGTTGTTGAACATCGCGTACACCTCCTCCGCCTCGTCCGCGAGCCGCGCGAGCGGCTCGACCCATTCGCCGAGCTCCTCCGCCGAGTAGAGCCAGTCGAACCTGTCCGCGGCGCTCTCCGCGTCGCGGATGTTCCAGGTCTGCGCGTTCCTCCCGTGGAAGCGGACGTACGCGACGCGGTGCGTCGCCGCGGCGACCCGCGGCGAGACGTTGGACGCACGCGTGCGCGGGCTGTCGAGCGACACGTACGCGAGGTCGTGCTGCTCGAGGAACGCGAGCGTGTCGGCCCGCTCGCCCTCGTCCATCCAGGAGCGATGCCGGAACTCGACCAGCGGGACGAGCGGTGCGAGCCGCTTCGGCGCCCGCGCGAGCTCCGCCTTCGCCGCGTCCGACTTCACGAAGCGCGGGTGGTACTGGAGCAGCACGCCGCGGAGCTTCCCCGACAGCTCGAGCGGCTCGAGCGCCGCGCGAAACTCGTGGAACGCCGCGTCGGTCGGCTCGCCCTCGTGCCACGTCATCGCCGCCGACGCCTTGACGTGGAACGTGAACGCGTCGGGCGTCCTCCGCGCCCAGCGCTCGGTCACCGCCGGGTCGGGCAACGCGTAGTACGGCGAGTCGACCTCGACGACGTCGAACCGCTCGGCGTAGTAGCGCAGGCGCTTCTCCGCAGTGGAGATCCCGCGCGGGTACCAGGCCGCGAGCAGGCCCTGATCGGCCCAGCTGCACGTCCCGATGCGCACCGTCGCGGCCACGGGGAGGACGATAGGCGCCGGCCCGACGAGCGCGCACCCCGCAGCGTGTGCGGCGGGTGTGACGCGACTTGACTCCGACCCAGTATGGTCACCATCATGCAAGTGATGCCTTTCGGCATCTGGGGAAGGGGGCACCTTGGGTATCAGTGAGACAATTCCGCGGCCGTCGTCGGCAGATCAGGCAACAGACGGCAACGGTGCCGTCGAGCACGCGGACGATCTCGTGACGGCGCTGCTGCCGACGAGGTCGGCGCCGGAGACGGACGCGTCGGGGGACGAGCGGGCCGGGCCGGAATGGGAGTACCGCACGGAACTGCTCGAGCACGGCTTCATGGGCTGGGGGAAGGAACAGGTCGACATGCACAAGCTCCAGGACCGACTCGACGGGCTCGGCCAGGAGGGCTGGGAGCTCGTCCACGTCTCCTGGAACCACCGCGTGCGCCGCAAGCACGGCGGGCACCTGCTGATCTTCAAGCGCCCGAAGAGCTGACTCGACCCGGGCGGCGCGGCCGCCGCCGACCGCATCTCGACGTCCACCCCGGCATCGGCCGGGGTGGAGCGTCGTCGGTCGCTACTGCTTCGAGACGGCCTGCCGGTGGAACACGAGCCGCTGCAGGAGGATGAAGACGAGGAGCAGGAGCCCGACGACGATCTTCGTCCACCACGAGCTGAGCGTGCCCTGAAACGTGATCAGCGTCTTGATGAGGCCGAGCACGAGAACGCCGAGGAGCGAGCCGAGGAGGTACCCGGTGCCACCGGTGAGGAGCGTGCCCCCGATGACGACGGCGGCGATCGCGTCGAGCTCCATCCCGACCGCCAGGCTCCCCGACCCGGAGAGCATGTAGAACGAGAGCAGGATTCCACCGAGGGCGGAGCACGTGCCGCTGACCGTGTAGACGAGGACCTCCGTGCGCGCCACCGGGAGCCCCATCAGCACCGCCGACTGCCGGTTTCCGCCGATCGCGTACACGGTGCGGCCGAACGAGGTGAGGTGGAGGAAGTAGAGCCCGATCGCGACCACGACGAGCGAGACCACCGCTCCCATCGTCAGGAAGAGCTCCCACGGCAGCGCGAGGGAGTAGCCGGCGATCCGCGTGAACGACGGGTTCGTGATCGAGATCGCGTCGACCGTGATCGCGTAGCAGAGCCCACGCGCGAGGAACATCCCGGCGAGGGTGACGATGAACGGCTGGATCTCGAAGTAGTGGATGATCGATCCCATCGCGACGCCGAGCGTCGCCCCGACGAGCAGCACCACCGGGAACACGGCGTAGGCGGGCCACCCGTGACCGGCGAGCTCGGCACAGAGCAGCGTCGACAGCGCGACGACGGATCCCACCGAGAGGTCGATGCCCCCGGTCAGGATCACGAACGTCATCCCGACGACGGCGACGAGCAGGAAGGAATTGTCGACGAACAGGTTGAGGAACACCTGCCCGGTCCCGAAGTACGGATAGTGCAGCGAGCCGGCCGTGAACATCGCCACGACGAGGCTCAGCGTCACGAGCACCGGGACGTACCGCACCGGCAGGCGACGCGTCGACGCGCCGAGTCGGTCGCGGGCTGTCTCGACGGTGGTCATGCGGGGACGTCCACGGCTCGCTCGGGGGGCTGGGCGCCGGGCGGCGGGCGGTCGCCGGTGCTCACGCCACGGCGGCGGCGCGGCTGGAGGAGCTTGGCCCGGAAGGCGGGCGACTGGACAAGGCAGACGAGCGTCACGACGAGGGCCTTGAAGAGAAGCGTGGTCTCCGGGGGGACGCCGATCGAGTAGATGGTCGTGGTCAGCGTCTGGATGAGCAGCGCCCCGACGAGCGTGCCGGCGAGGAAGTAGCGGCCGCCGCGAAGCGCCGTCCCGCCGATCACGACGGCGAGGATCGCGTCGAGCTCGAACCAGAGCCCGGCATTGTTGCCGTCCGCGCCCTTGATCCCGGAGCTCACGATCAGGCCGGCGATCCCCGAGCACAGCCCCGAGAACGCGTAGGCGAGGATGATCAGGTTCCGCGAGCGGACGCCGGCGAGGCGGCTCGCCTCGGCGTTGCCGCCGACGGACTCGATCAGGAGCCCGAGCGCCGACTTGCGCGAGAGAGCGGCGGTCAGGCCGTACATCGCGGCCACGATGTAGAGCGCGAACGGCAGGGCGAGCCAGTACCCGTTGCCGATCAGGTTGTACGGGGAGCTGTTGATCGTCACGATCTGACCCCCCGTGATCAGCTGCGCGATCCCGCGCCCGGCGACCATCAGGATCAGGGTGGCGACGATCGGCTGGATGCCGACGACGGCGACGAGCATGCCGTTCCACATCCCGAGGGCCGTCGTCAGCGCGAGCGCGACGGCGATCGCGCCGAGCACGCCGAGAACGCTGTTCTGGTCGCCGAGGTCGCTGATGAGGACGCACGCGGTGGCGCCCGAGATCGCCACGAGCGCGCCGACCGAGAGGTCGATGCCTCCGGTGGCGATGACGATCGTCATCCCCAGCGCGACGAGCATCGGCGGGGCACCGAAGCGGAGAATGTCGACGAGGTTGCCGTAGAGGTGGCCGTCCTGCATCCGCAGCGCGAAGAAGGCGTGCCCGAAGAACAGGTCGACGAGCAGCAGCGCGCCGATCGCCAGGAGGGGCCAGACGAGGCGACGCAGCCCGGCGCTCATGCCGGCTCCCCGCCCGCGATCGTGTGGACGAGCCGGTCGACCGTCGCGTCGGCGTCGTTCTCGATCTCCGCGACGACGTGCCGGTCGCGCAGCACTGCGATCCGGTCACTCAGCCGCAGCACCTCCTCGAGCTCGGCGGAGACGAACAGGACGGAGACGCCGTCGTCGCAGAGCGACAGCACGAGCCGCTGCACCTCGGTCTTCGCGCCGACGTCGATCCCGCGCGTCGGCTCGTCGAGGATCAGCAACCGCGGCTCGGTGAGGAGCCAGCGCGCGAGCAGGACCTTCTGCTGGTTGCCGCCACTGAGCGACCCGACGACCAGGTTCGGATCGGCGGGGCGGACGTCGAGGGCCGCGATCCACTTGGCGACCAGCTCGTCCTGACGCCGGCGGGGGATCGGCCTCGTCCAGCCGCGGCCGGCCTGCAGTGCGAGGATGATGTTCTCGCGCACCGTGAGCTCGTCGACGAGACCCTCGATACGGCGGTTCTCCGGACAGAAGGCGATGCCCCGTCTCGTCGTCGTGCGCGGGCTGCGCACCGTCACGGGCGCGCCGTCGATGAACAGCCGCCCCGAGTCCACGCGGTCGGCGCCGAACAGGAGGCGGGCGACCTCGGTGCGCCCGGATCCGAGCAGGCCCGCGAGGCCGACGACCTCGCCGGCGTTGATCGCGAGGTCGAACGGGGCGATGGCGCGCTTCCGGGAGACCGATTTCGCCTCGATGACGGGTGGCGCCGTCGCGCGGCCGCGCCGCTCGCGGCGCTGGTGCCGGTCGAGCTCCTCGAGCGTCTCGAGCTCGCGGCCGAGCATCTTCGAGACGAGCTCGGAGCGCGGGAGCTCGTCCGTCTCCCACTCGCCGACGAGCCGCCCGTTGCGCAGGACGGTGATCCGGTCGGCGATCTCGTACACCTGCTCGAGAAAGTGCGAGATGAACACCACCGCGATCCCGCGCTCCTCGAGCCCCCGGATCAGGGTGAAGAGCTGCTCGACCTCGTCCTGGTCGAGGCTCGAGGTCGGCTCGTCCAGGATGAGCACGTCGGCGGAGATGTCGATGGCGCGGGCGATGGCGACCATCTGCTGGATCGCGAGCGATTGTCCACCGAGCGGGGCGCGGACGTCGATGTCCACTCCGACGCGCTCGAGCGCAGCCGAGGCGCGCCGGCGCACCTCACGCCAGTGGATGTGCCCGAGACGGCGCGGCTCGCGGCCGATCGAGATGTTCTCGGCCACCGAGAGGTTGGGGCAGAGGTTCACCTCCTGGTAGACGGTGCTCACCCCCGCCCGCTGCGCCTCGAGCGGATGCGCGAACTCGACGCGCTTCCCGTGGAGCGAGATCTCGCCGGCGTCCGGGAAGTACACGCCGGTCAGGACCTTCATGAGCGTGCTCTTGCCGGCGCCGTTCTCGCCCATCAGGGCGTGAACCTCTCCGGGGAGCAACCGGAAGTCGACCGCGTCCAGCGCCTGCGTGTCACCGAACCGCTTGTCGATGGCACGCATCTGGAGGACGGGTGTGCTCATGGTGTCCGGTGTCCCGCGACGCTACCGGGGGAGAAGGAGGGTGACAACCCCCGGTAGCGCCGCGTCTCGCGGGACTCAGTACTTGCGCTTCGGCAGAGCGGCCTTCGCCTGGGCGGGTGTGAAGGTCGTCTCGACGGTGACGATCCGCCTCGGGACGGCCTGGCCGGCCTTCACCTTCTTGACGAGGCCCATCAGCTGCGGCCCGAGCAGCGGGCTGCACTCGGCGATGAAGTTGATCTTCCCCTGGGACAGGGCGACCATCCCGTCGTGGACGGCGTCGATCGTGACGATCTTGATGTCCTTGCCCGGCTTGAGCCCGGCCTCCTCGATCGCCTCGATGGCGCCGAGGCCCATGTCGTCGTTGTGCGCGAAGAGGAGGTCGATCTTCGGGTTCGCCTTGAGGAACGCGGCCATCACTTCCTTGCCCTTCGCCCGCGTGAACTCACCCGTCTGGGAGGCGACGATCTTGAGGTTCTTGTTCCCCTTGATCATCTGACGGAAGCCCTTCGCCCGGTCGATCGCCGGGGAGGAGCCGGTGGTGCCCTGCAGCTCGACGATCCGCACCGGCCCCGTCGCGCCCTTGTACTGGTCGGCAACCCACTTGCCGGCGTATCGGCCTTCCCTGATGAAGTCCGACCCGAGGAACGTCTTGTAGAGCGTGGGATCCTTCGAGTCGACTGCGCGGTCGGTGAGGATCACCGGGATCTTGGCGCGCTTGGCCTCGTTCAGCACCGCGTCCCAGCCGCTCGCGACGACCGGGGAGAACGCGATCACGTCGACGTGCTGCTGGATGTAGGAGCGAATCGCCTGGATCTGGTTCTCCTGCTTCTGCTGCGCGTCGGAGAACTTCAGGTTGATCCCGGCCACCTTCGCCGAGGACTGGATCGACTTCGTGTTGGCCGTGCGCCAACCGCTCTCGGAGCCGACCTGGGAGAAGCCGAGAGTAATACTCGCCGTCGTGCGCTGCTTCTGCGCCGGCCTTCCGGCTGCCGTGCCGGCGAGCGCCGAGGCGAGCAGCACGGCTGCGCCCATCGACGCGAGGACGAACCACTTCTTCGACACCGTCAACCTCCTTGGGTCCGGGGTGAATGCCGAGCTGACGAACGTGGCATGCGGCGCCCGATGTTAACGCGCACAACTTCAATGTCAAGGACCCGAGGCGCGATCCGTCTCCGGTTGGCGTGTTAGCGCTCATTCTGTACCCTGCCCCTCGTGCGACCCGACGACCAGTCACGGCAGGGCACGGCACGGCGCAAGCCGGCGGTGATGGCCGACGTCGCGAAGCTCGCGGGCTACTCGCACCAGACCGTTTCGCGGGTCATCAACGGCAGCGCTCAGGTCCGGCCGGACACACGGCAAGCGATCCTCGACGCGATGCGCCTGCTCGACTACCGGCCGAACTCGATGGCTCGTGCGCTCGCGACGGGGAGGTCGCGCACGCTCGGCGTCGTCGGCCTCGACACGACGCTCCACGGGCCGGCGTCGACGCTGTTCGGCATCCACCGCGCCGCGCACCAGGCCGGGTACTTCATCAGCACCGTGAGCCTCGAGACGCTCGACCGGGCCTCCGTGCTCGAGGCTTTCGAGCGCCTGCGCATCCAGGGCGTCGAGGGAATCCTCGTGATCGCTCCGCGCACGGACGCGGCGCACGCCGTCCTGCAGCTCCCGGACGACGTGCCGATCGTGGCCGTCGAGGGAGGTCCGGAGGGCGGCATGCCGCTCGTCGCGGTCGATCAGGTCGCGGGCGCGGCCGCCGCCACCCAGCACCTCCTCGACCAGGGCCACCGCATCGTCCGGCACATCGCCGGCCCGGAGGACTGGTTCGAGGCGCAGCAGCGCCTGGTCGGCTGGGAACGGACGCTGCGTGCGGCCGGGGTCGAGCCGCCCGAGCCGCTGGTCGGCGACTGGAGCCCCGCATCCGGCTATGCGCTCGGGCAGCGCCTCGCGGAGGACCCGGACATGACCGCCGTCTTCGTCGCCAACGACCAGATGGCCCTGGGGCTCCTGCGGGCGCTCCACGAGGCGCGTCGCTCCGTTCCGGGCGACGTCGCGGTCGCCGGGTTCGACGACGTGCCCGAAGCCGCGTACTACACGCCGCCGCTGACGACGGTGCGCCAGGACTTCCTCGAGGTCGGACGCCTGAGCTTCCACCTGCTGCTCGACGAGATCGAGAGCGGAACGCGCACGTCGAGGCGCGTCACGGTCGCCCCGGAGCTCATCGTGCGCGCCAGCACGACCGCCTTCTGAGCGTCCTGTTCGCGCTCACACCACCCCTTCTCGACCCGCTGCTTGACCGCCTACCATGTTGGCGTTAACATCCCTGCCGCCATGCACGTCGTGGGGATCGATTTCGGCACCCTCTCGGCCCGCGCGGTCGTGGTCGCTGCGGGCGACGGCACGGTCATCGGGACGGCGTCCCAGCCGTACCGCTCCGGCGTGATCGAGCGGGCGCTCCCCGCCACGGGGGCGCCGCTGCCGCCGTCGTGGGCGCTCCAGGACCCGCAGGACTGGATGGACACGCTCGAGACCGCCGTCCGGGGCGCCGTCGCGGACGCCGGAATCGAGCCGGCCACGATCGTCGGGATCGGCACCGACTTCACGGCCTCGACCCCGCTCCCCACCACGACGAACGGCACGCCGCTCTGCCAGTTGCCCAACTTCGTCGACCGCCCCCACGCGTACCCCAAGCTCTGGAAGCACCATGCCGCCCAGCCGCAGGCGGAGCGGGTCACGGCCGTCGCGGCCGAACGCGGGGAGCCGTGGCTTGCGCGCTACGGCGGCCGCATCTCGTCGGAGTGGCAGTTCGCCAAGGCGCTCCAGGTGCTCGAGGAGGATCGCGAGGTCTATGACGCCGCCGACCGGTGGATCGAGGCCGCGGACTGGATCGTCTGGCAGCTCTGCGGCCACGAGACGCGCAATGTTTGCACCGCCGGCTACAAGGGCCTCTTCCAGGACGGCGCGTACCCTTCGGCGCCGTACCTCCGCGCGCTCCACCCCGAGTTCGCCGACGTCGTCCCGCGGCTGCTCGAGTGGCCGCTCTCGCCGCTCGGCGGGCGCGCCGGCGACCTGACGCGGGAGGCGGCCCTCCGGCTCGGCCTGCCCGAGGGGATCGCCGTCGCGGTCGGGAACGTCGACGCGCACGTGACCGCGCCCGCGGCACGCGCCGTGGAGCCGGGGCAAATGCTCGCGGTGATGGGGACGTCGACCTGCCACGTGATGAACGGCGACCATCTCACCGAGGTCCCGGGGATGTGCGGGGTCGTCGACGGCGGTATCACGAGCGGCCTCCTCGGCTACGAGGCGGGCCAGAGCGGCGTCGGCGACCTGTTCGCATGGTTCGTCGACCGGCTGCTCCCGGCCGCGTACCGGGACGAGGCGGCGGCGCGCGGGCTCGACCCGCACGAGCACCTGTCGGCCCTCGGCGCGCGGCAGGCTCCGGGCGACCACGGCCTGGTGGCCCTCGACTGGCTGAACGGCAACCGCTCCGTCCTCGTCGACCACGAGCTCAGCGGTGCGATTGTCGGCCTCACGCTCGGGACGAGGCCCGAGGACATCTACCGCGCGCTCGTCGAGTCGACCGCGTTCGGAGCGCGCACGATCGTCGAGACGTTCGACGCGGCGGGGGTCCCGGTGCGGGAGCTGACCGTTGCGGGCGGCCTCGTCAAGAACCCGTTCGTCATGCAGGTATACGCGGACGTCCTCCGGCGGCCGCTCCACGTCGTCGAGTCCGACCAGGCGCCGGCCGTCGGCTCCGCGATCCACGCCGCGGTCGCCGCGGGCTGCCATGCAGACGTCCCGGCGGCATCCGCGGCGATGGGGCGCGCCCGACGCGACGGCTTCCTGCCCGACCCGGTCGCGGCGGATCGCTACGACGAGCTGTACGACCACTACACGACGCTGCACGACGAGTTCGGACGTCGGAGCCCGATGATGCACCAGCTCCGTCGACCGACTGGACGCAGGCGCGCGGAGCGGACCGACGAGGTGGCAGCACTCCGGGCGGAGCTCGCAGAGCTGCATGCGGAGCTCCCGCGCCACGGTCTTGTGAGCTGGACGAGCGGGAACATCTCGGTCAGGGTGCCGGGCGAGGAGCTCATGGTGATCAAGGCGAGCGGGATCCCCTTCGAGGCGCTGACGCCCGAGACGATGGTCGTCTGCGACCTCTTCGGCACCGTCGTCGACGGTGATCTCGCCGCCTCGAGCGATGCCATGACCCACGGCTACGTCTACCGCCACCGCCCCGACGTCGGTGGAGTCGCGCACACGCACAGCCCGTACGCGACGGCGTTCGCGGCCCGCGGCGAGGCGATCCCGTGCGTCCTCACCGCGATGGCGGACGAGTTCGGCGGCGAGATCCCCGTCGGGCCGTTCGCACGCATCGGGGACGACGAGATCGGCCGCGGGATCGTCGACGTGCTCGCCGAGCATCGCTCTCCCGCCGTGCTCATGCGCAACCACGGCGTCTTTACGATCGGGCCGACCCCCCGAGACGCCGTCAAGGCAGCGGTGATGTGCGAGGACGCAGCCAGGACCGTGCATCTCGCCCAGGCCCTCGGAGAGCCTGAGCACCTGACCCGAAAGGACATCGATGCCCTCTTCGACCGCTACCACACCGTCTACGGTCAGCGCTGACAGCACCGTCGAGCTGCCGCGCATCGGCGTCCTCGGCGTCATGCAGCGCCTCTACGACGAGATGCTTCCCGGGATCGGCGAGCGCCAGGCCGCCTACGCGCACGAGCTCGGAGCCGCCCTCGAGGGGGCGGCCGCCGTCACCGTGACGCCTCCCGTGAAGGACCGGGAGGACATCGAGCGCGCGATGCGAGCCCTCGACGGCGAGGACCTCGACGGCTTGCTCGTGGTGATGCTGACGTACGGCCCGGCGATGAACGTCGCCCGCGCGCTCGCCGACACTCGGCTTCCCGTCTGCATCGCCAACACCCAGCCGGTCGCCGCGGTCACGGATGCATGGGACATGGCCGACCTGACGTACAACCAGGGGATCCACGGCGCCCAGGACACGGCCAATGCGCTCGTGCGTGCGCGACGGCCGTTCGCCGTCGTGACCGGCGACTGGCGCTCGGCCTCCTTCGCCGAGTCGGTCCGCCGCTGGTCGAACGCGGCCGCGGCGGCGACACGGTGGCGCCGCCTGCGCGTGGCGATCTTCGGCTACGGGATGAACGGCATGGGCGACACCCGGGTCGACGTGCACACGCTCCTCGGCTCGCTCGGCCCGCAGGTGGACGCGGTCGCTCAGGGCGAGCTGTACCGGGCCGCCCGGGACGTCGACCAGACGGACGTCGAGCGCCTGATCGCCGACGAGGACAGCCGGTTCGAGATCGATCCGCGCCTCACGCCCGACGAGCGGACGGACCACGCCCGTCTCCAACTCGGGCTCGAGCGGATCCTTCGCGAGGGGGGCTACGGCGCCTACTCGACGCACTTCGACGCGATCGCGGACGACGGGCGCTTCGCGCGGCTACCGCTCGCCGCGGCCTCGAGCCTGATGGCGGCGGGCTTCGGCTACGCGGCGGAGGGGGATCCGATGACGGCCGCGCTCATGTCGGCGGCGCAGACGATGCTCGGGACGACCCAGTTCACAGAGATGTACGCGATGGACTTCGCGCGGGACGCCTTCCTCATGAGCCACATGGGCGAGGGCAACTGGGCGCTCGCCCGCGGGGATCGCCCGGTACGGCTGATCAAGCGGAGCCTCGGCATCGGTGGGCTCGACGATCCGCCGACGTTCCTGTTCCAGTACGACCCGGGCCCGTGCACTCTCGCATCGCTCCTTGCGCTCGCGGACGGTCGCTTCCGGCTCGTCGTGTCGGAGGGCGAGATCCTCGACACCGACGAGCTGCCGGGTCTCGAGATGCCCTACGGCTTCTTCCGGCCGGCGACCGGCGTCGAGGAGTGCGCGAACGGCTGGCTCCGGGCGGGCGGGCCGCACCACCAGGTGCTGAACCCGGGCCACCGAATGCATGACTGGCAGACGTTCTGCGAGACGACGGGCGTCGAGCTCGTCGTCGTCTAGCGCTCCGTCCGAGCCCGCTCCCGATTCGAGCCGAGGGCCCCGTGCGGGGCCC
This sequence comes from uncultured Actinomycetes bacterium, assembly GCA_963821365.1. Classification (GTDB taxonomy): domain Bacteria; phylum Actinomycetota; class Thermoleophilia; order Gaiellales; family Gaiellaceae; genus Gaiella. Next base: position 473,878 of record CAWGDT010000008.1, on the reverse strand, counting down.
TCGGCCGACGAGCCCGCTCCGGCTCTACACGAGCTTCTGGTTGTGCCACTTCCGGTAGATGCCCTGCGCCTTCGCCGCGAAGGCCGACACCGCCTCCGCGGGCGTCGACTTCCCCTGCGCGACCTCCGCGAACATCTGCGGGATGAGGAACGTGTTGTAGATCTCGTCCATCACCGGGGTCGTGTTGCCCGGATGCCCCGGGTTCGTCGTGTACTTCTCGGCGATCGTCGTCAGGACCGAGTACTTACCCTTTGGCTTGTGCGGGTCCTGCGAGGCGATCGAGCGGATCTCCTTGAAGCCGCCCTTGATGGCGCCCGTCCAGGGCGGGAAGTTGTAGTACTTGCTGCGGATGAAGTGGTCCCGGTAGGCGAGCTGCTGGTCGACGACGTACTTCTGCGCAGCCTCCTTGTTCTTCGCGAACTTCCAGATCAGGTAGACGCCCATCACGTGCTCGTTGCCGAGGCGCATGGCGGGGCCGCGCGGGATCGAGGCGAGCCACGTGTCGTCGGAGAGCGCCGCGTTGCCCGAGTCCTCCGCCGAGCGGACGATCGAGATCGCGTTCAGCGCCACCGAGAGCCGGCCGGCGAGGAACGCCTGGTTGTTCGAGGCCGCCGTCCAGGCGAACACCTCGTCGGACATGCCGTTGCGGAAGATGTCGCGCATCACCGTCAAGGCCGCGATCGCGCCCTTCCGGTTCGCCCCCTGGCCGATGACGATGCGGTTCTCGTCGTTCTGGATGAACCCGCCGTAGCAGTAGAGCAGCGACGTGAGCATCATGTTCGAGTCGATCTCGTTCGACATGCCGAGCCCGACCGGGTGGCCGATCTGCTTCAGCTTCGCGGCCCCCTTGCGGAGGTCCTCCCACGTGTTGAGGCTCACGCCCGCCTCCTGCAAGAGGCTGCGGCGGTACTGCACGGGGTCGGGGGCGTACGTCTCGGGGAAGCCGTAGAACTGCTTCGTCTTCGGGTTGTACGTGGCCTTCCGCGCCACGCGCGCCATCGGCCCGACCTTCTTCGACACGTCCTGGACGAGGTCGGTCACGGGGATCGCCTGCTTCTGGAAGGACGACGGCGGCGAGATGAACCAGAAGAGGTCGTGCCCGCTCTGCGCGGCGACCTCGGCGGCGCCCGTGCTGTAGAGGAGGGCGTTGTTGATGTGGTCGACCTTGACCTCGACGTCGTTGTCCTCGCCCCACTGCTTGACGTACGTCCCGTCCAGCCAGGTGTCGTAGGCGGGAACGAAATGGGCCCACGTCATGATCCTGAGATCGCCCGCGAGCTGCTTGTGGGCGAACTCGAGCGGGCCGTAGAACCCGAGAGCCTTGTTGGTCAGGCCCCCGAACATGCTGACCGCGAAGGCGGCGGCCGTGCCTCTCTTCAGCAGGTCACCGCGGGTCAGCGACGAGCTCGCGCGTGCGACTTCGCCGGCTGCGTCTGCCACGAGTACTCCTCCTTTCGGGCCTCGATTGTCTAGCGGAACGCCCCTCCTGTAAACCCCTTGATGAACCGGTCGAGGAACGCGTTGTAGAGGAGCGCGAGCGGGATCGTCGGGATCAGCGTCGCCGCCATCAGCGACTGCCAGAAGAAGACGTCCCCCCGGATCAGGTCGTTCGGGATGCCAGCGGAGATCGTCCGCTGCTCGGAGCTCGAGATGAACGTGAACGCGTAGATGAACTCGTTCACGCAGAGCGAGAAGGCGAAGATGACGACGGTCAGGATCCCGGGCAGCGAGATCGGCAGCACGATCATGTAGAGCGCCTTGAGCCGCGACGCGCCGTCCATCAGCGCCGCCTCCTCGAGCTCCTGCGGGATCGTCTTGAAGAATCCCATCAGGAGCCAGGTCGCGAACGGGACGGTGAAGGACGGGTAGACGAGGATCAGCGCCCAGAGCGAGTCCTTCAGGTCGAGCTGGGTCACGAGCCGGGACAGCGGGAGGAAGAGCAGCGTCGGCGGGATCAGGTACACGAGGAAGATCCCGACTCCGGCCCCCTGGCCCCAGCTTCCCGCGAGTCGCGCGAGCGCGTACCCGGCGGGGAGGGCGAGGAGCAGCGTGATCAGGACGACCGCACCGCCGACGAGCGCTGTGTTCAGGAGCCAGGTCGGGTAGTTCGTGTCCTCGAACAGGAACCGCACGTGGTCGAGCGTCGCGTAGTTCCAGAAGTCCCAGTGACGCCCGCCCTCGAGGTCGTTGTACGTGTACGGCGAGTGCTCGACGTTCGCGAGGTCGAGGTTCGTCTTGAACATCGTGATCAGCGCGAAGAAGAACGGGAACGAGAGGACGATCGCGAACGGCACCACGACTGCATAGGTGACGATCGTCTGGCGCCGGGTCATCACGTCACCTGCGCCCGCCGCGCGAAGAACAGCATCAGGATCGTGACGAGCACGAGGAGCGGGAACAGGAACAGCGAGATCGCCGCGCCCGCGCCGAGCGAGCCGGAGTCGATCCCGACGGCGTAGGCCCACGTCGGCAGCACCTGCGTGGAGTTGAACGGGCCGCCGTGGGTGAGGATGTAGACGACGGCGAAGTCGACGGCCGTGAAGACGATCCCGAACAGGACGGCCACGAGTGCGATCGGGAGCTGGAGCGGCAGGTCGACGTACCACAGCTTCTTCAGGCCGGTCGCGCCGTCGATCCTCGACGCGTCCTCGACCTCGTTTGGGATCGACGCCCGTCCGGCGATGAAGATCACGACGGCGAAGGGAAGGATCCGCCACGCGTGCACCAGAGTGATCGCGATGAGCGCGAGGTTCGGGCGCCCGAGCCACTGGAGCGGCACCTGCGCGCCCTCCTCGAGGTGCACGGCGCCGAGCAGCCACACGAGCGCGTTGTCGAGGTGGAGTTGCGCGAGCGTCCAGTTGAGGACGCTGTAGAGCGAGTCGAGCAGCCAGAGCCACGTGATCGTCGAGAGGACGACCGGGGCCGCCCAGGGGAGCACGACCAGGAAGCGGATGATCCACTTGCCGCGGAAGTCCCGGACGAGGAAGTTCGAGAGGACCGCCGCGCCGACGACGACGATCGACTGCGAGGCGAGCGTGAAGATCAGCGTGTTGCGAAGAGCGCGGCGGAAGTTCTCGTCGTGCCAGGCGCTCGTGAAGTTGTCGAGGCCGATCCAGTGGCCGCTTAGCGAGCCGCCGATCGCGTCCGTAAAGCTGAGGTAGATCGCCCACACGAACGGGACGCCCACCACGAGCACCATGAAGATGACCGCCGGGGCGATGAGGAGCGGCGCGAGGACGCGGCGGCTCTCGAGTGCGTGCCGCCAGCGTCGACCAGCCGGTTTCCACCGCGCAGCCTGCGCCTCCATGGGACCGGCCCGATGCTAGTAGATTGCCGCTGCGGAGAGCGACGTGGCCGAGATCACGCTCGAGAGCCTGACGAAGATCTACCCGGACGGGACGAAGGCCGTCTCCGACCTGGAACTGGACGTGCGGAGCGGCGAGTTCGTCGTGTTCGTCGGGCCGTCCGGCTGCGGCAAGACGACCGCGCTGCGGATGGTCGCCGGGCTCGAGTCGGTCACCTCGGGACGGGTGATGATCGACGGCCACGTCGTCAACGACCTGCCCCCGAAGGACCGGGACATCGCGATGGTGTTCCAGAACTACGCGCTCTACCCGCACATGAACGCGGCGAAGAACATGGGCTTCCCGCTCAAGATGCGCGGTCTCCCGCAAGGCGAGATCGACACGCGGGTGCGCGAGGCGGCACGCATCCTCGGCCTCGAGGACTCGCTCCACAAGAAGCCGCGCACGCTCTCCGGCGGCCAGCGACAGCGCGTGGCGATGGGCCGCGCGATCGTCCGGAACCCGCAGGCGTTCCTGATGGACGAGCCGCTGTCGAACCTCGACGCGAAGCTGCGCGTGGAGATGCGCGCCGAGATCTCCCGGATCCAGCGCGACCTCGGGGTGACGACCATCTACGTCACGCACGACCAGACCGAGGCCATGACCATGGGCGACCGCGTCGCCGTGATGCGACGCGGACTGCTCCAGCAGATCGCCGTGCCGAAGGAGCTCTACGAGCGGCCGCGCAACCTGTTCGTGGCCGAGTTCATCGGCTCGCCGGCGATGAACCTCGTGCTGGCGACGATCGCTTCGGCAAATGGCGACGTGTGGGCGTCCTTCGGCCCGCACCGGCTGCGGCTCGAGCCGTCGACGCTCGAGCGCAACCCGGGCCTCGCCGCCTACGAAGGGCGTCAGGTCGTAGTGGGTATCCGCCCCGAGGACATGGAGGACGCCGCGGTGGTGCGCGAGACGCATCCGGACCGCGTCATCTCCGTCTCTTGCGACATCCGCGAGGACATGGGCTCGGAGGTGTACGTCCACTTCAACGTCGAGGCGGACGCCGTCGCGACACGAGAGGTCGTCGAGGCGCTCGTCGTGGAGGCAGCCGAGGACGAGGAGGCGCGGATCGCCGCCGGCCGGGCCCGGGGCGAGGGCGTCACGTTCGTCGCCCGGCTCGAGCGGGCGAGCGAGGCGCGCGAGCGACAGCCGCTCGCGGTCGAAGTCGACGTCGCGCGCCTCCACTTCTTCGATCCCGAGACGGGGGTCGGAGTGAACGAGAGCGCGGCACAGCCCGCGGCGTAGGGCTGGCGTTGCTCCGAGCCTCAGCGGGAACGGGTCAGCCGTCAGACTCGGTCCGCCCGACCTCGGCGGGTGCGAGACGGTGTGCGATCGCAGCGGCTTCGCGCCGGTTCGGCGCGTCGAGCTTGCGCAGGATGTGCGAGACGTGGACGCTTGCCGTCTTGACGCTGATCACGAGCGTCTGGGCGATCTCGCGGTTGGTGTAGCCGCGGGAGACGAGGGTCAAGACCTCCGCCTCGCGCGGAGTGAGGCCGAGAATCTCTCGCAGGCCCTGCTCGCCGTCCGGGGACCCTGCGTCCGGCGACGGGAGATCGAGCCGTGCCCGCTCCGCGAGCAGCTCGAGCTCGCGGAGCAGGGGCCTCGCTCCGATCCGCGTCGCGACGGCTTGCGCCTCTCCGAGCGGCACGGTCGCTTCGGGGCGGGACGCGCCGGCGGCGACGAGCGCCTCGGCCTGGCGCCAGCGGCAGTAGGCCGCGAGCGGCGGGCGCTCGAGCCGCTGCCACATCTCCGCGGCATCGGACCACAGATCGGGTCGCGCGACCCCGCGCGCACGCTCGTACTCCGCCTCGGCGAGGGCGAGCCAGCCGTCGGCGTTCGGCGTGACCGACGACGCCTCCGCGGCAGAGCTGCGCGCCGTGGCGAGCAGATTCCGCGCCCGATGCGAGCCGGTCGCGGGTTCCGTCGGCGTCTCGGCGGGCGCGTGCGAGCGCTGCCAGCTCCGCCTGCGCGCGGAGGCCCTTGGCGCACAGCTCGACGCGGATCTGCGCAGCCTCGTCCTGGCGCGCCCGAGACAGGCCCTCGTCGATGGCGGCTTCCGCGTCGGTCCAGCGGCGCTCCCAGAGGGCGAGCTCTGCGACGAAGCCGTCGTAGAAGCCGAGGACGTGGTCCTCGCGCAAGGTGGCGCTCGCCGCCTCGAGGTGCGCTCGCGCATCGTCGAGCTCGCCGCGGCCGACCTCGACGCCGGCGCGAATGGTGAGCAGCCAGTACGGGAAGCTCGAGATGATGCCGCGGAGCGCGGCGGCGCTGAGCCTGTCGGCCTCGTCCCAGTCGCCGGTCCCGATCAGCGCCTCTATCTGGTTCGCCACGAGCAGGGGGCTGTCGATCCCGTACCGGCGCATCACCTCGAGCCCCTCGTGCCCGAATCGCGCCGACTCCCGGGGCCGTCCGAGCATGGTCAGGACATCGGTGAGATGGACGCACGCTCGCTCCAGGCCGATGTGATCACCGATCTCCTCGGCGAGCTCGAGTGCGTGACGAAGATCAGCGACCCCCTCCCCGCCGCGACCGAGGTATGCGAGGTCCGAGCCGCGCACGGTGAGCGCTCGGACCTCCGCCTCGCGTGCGCCGACAACCCGAGCGAGCGCGAGCGCCTCTTCGCAGACCGGCAACGACTCCGCGTGGCGCCAGGCCACCGCCAACGCCCCTGCGAGTGACCCCAGCGCATACGCCCGCTCCGGTGAGGGCGGCTCGGCCGGTACGAGCTCGACCGCGCGTTCGACCGCGGCGAGGCACGCGTCTTCGCTGCCGGTCTGCTCGAAATACTCGCCGAGGCGCACATGGAGGAGGGCCGCACGGTGCAGTTCGCCCTCGCCGACGAGCTCGACAGCTCGCCGGCCGAGCTCGACCGCGCGTGAGGCGGCACCGATCTGGCTAGCGAGCTCCGCGGTCCGGGTGCAGAGCTCGGCGAGGTCGATCCTCGCGAGCTCGGCGGCGTCGGGCACGTCGGGCCACAGTGCGAGCGCCCGCTCGAGGTGCGCGAGAGCCTCTGCCAGTCCGAAGACGGCCTCCGCCTCGCGTGCCGCGTCGACCGATGCGGCCAGCGCGTCCGCCCTGCGACCCGCGGCCGCCCAGTGGGGCGCGAGCTCCGCCGGTGACGCGTCCCCGCCGCGGGCGAGCTCGTCGGCGAGCCGTGCGTGCAGCTCCTCGCGCTCGCCGGGGAGGATCGTCGAGTAGATCGCCTCCGCCAGGAGCGCGTGGCGGAATCGGAAGCTGGCGGTCGCGTGCACGGCGACGAGGACTCCGTGCTCGACCGCCAGGCGCAGCGACTCCTGGACGGCGCGCTCGGGGAGCGCCGACGACGCCAGGAGCAGCGGGTACCCGACGTCGCGCCCAGCTGCGGCCGCGAGCCGCAGCAGGCTCTGGGTCGGACGGTCGAGCCCGGCGACGTGCTGGAGCAACAGGTCGAGCAGGCGACGCGGGAGCTCGTCGCTTCGGACGTCGGCCGCGGCCAGAAGCTCTTCCGCGAAGAAGGGATTGCCCTCGGAGCGCTCGATGATCGCGTCGCGGAGCGCCGTGGACGTGGGAGTCGGAGCGTGCGCCGCGAGCAGCGCCGCCAGCTCCTCGCGCGCGAGCGGTCCCAGCTCGAGCGGGAGCGCCGCTCCCGAGCGCCGGACGCCGTCGGCAAGTCGGCGCATGCGCTCGGCGGAGGAGAGCTCGTCGCCGCGGTACGTCGCGAGCAGCAGAACCGGCCGGTCGGCGAGGTTGTGCGCGAGAAAGACCACGAGGTCGAGCGTCGACGTGTCGGCCCAGTGCAGGTCCTCGAGCACGAGCAGCACGGGTGCCTCGGCCGCATGATCCGTGAGCGTGGCCAGCGTCTCCTCGAACACACGCAGCTGCGACCCAGCCGTCCTCTCGTCGGGCGGCCGGGGCTCGGCGAGCGGGCGCAGGGCTTCCACGAACGGCTGGTACGGCAGGTCCGTGCCGACGAGGTCGATCGAACGCCCGAGTCGGACGTCGAAGCCTGCATCGCGAGCGCGCGTCGCAAGCTCTGAGGCAAGCCTGGTCTTGCCGATGCCAGCGTCGCCGGCGACGAGGACGGTCGTGCCTCTTCCCGAGCGTGCCTCGTCGAGCGCGTGTCCGAGCTCCTCGAGCTCCGGTGCGCGTCCGATGAACGCCGCGCTTGCGCGCGCCTCCATCGGGCCAGTATCGCGCCGCCCCACCTGCCGGGAAAGCGCTCCCGGGACGCCGTCAACGAAAGATAGGCCGTTCGGCTGGACGAGATAAGGCGTTTCGCCCGATGTGCTCTCGGTCCCCGACCGCCACGATCGCGTCACGGTCGAACACGAGGAGGCGAGAGATGACAGCCGTAACGGAACCCGGCGCGCAGCAGGCGCGGACCGGCTGGATGAAGAGGCACACGGTGACGGGTGGCGGCGGCCTGCGCCTCCACGTGCGCGAATGGGGCAACGTGGAGGGACCGCCGATCCTGTTCCTCCACGGCTGGTCGCAGAACCATCTCTGCTGGGAGAAGCAGTACGAGAGCACGCTGGCCGGCGAGTTTCGGCTGGTGGCCTGCGATCTCCGCGGCCACGGCATGTCCGAGGCACCGCTCGAGCCCGAGCACTACACGGACGGCACGCTCTGGGCGGACGACGTCGCGGCGATCATCGACCACCTGCGCCTCGACCGTCCGGTGCTCGTGGGCTGGTCGTACGGCGCATTCGTCATCTGCGACTACGTTCGCGCATACGGGCAGGGTCGAGTCGGGGCGATCAACTTCGTCGAGGGCGCCGTCCGGCTCGGCGAGGCGGCCTTCGGCACGCTGATCGGCCCCGCCTTTCTCGACCATTTCGTCGACGCGACGGCAGATGACCTGCCGACCAACATCCGCGCCATGCGCTCGTTCGTCAAGGCCTGCCTCGTGAAGCCGCTCTCCGACGACGACGTCGAGACGGCCATCTGCTGGAACGTCGTCGTGCCGGCGCGGGTCCGAGCCGCTCTCGGGGCCCGTGAGATCGACGACGACGACGTGCTGCGCGCACTCGAGGTCCCGCTGCTCGTCACTCACGGACGGGCGGACTCGGTCGTGCTGCCGGCGATGGCCGAGCACGTCCTCGCGATCTGCCCGGCAGCCGAGGGCTCCTGGTACGAGGGCGTCGGCCACGCACCCCACCTGGAGGAGCCCGAGCGCTTCAACCGCGAGCTGGCGGAGCTGACCCGCCGCGTTCGGGCCTGACGTCCAGCGTCGGGCCCTCAGCTCATGCGGTCGCAGGCTTCGTGTCGGTCGCCTTCAGTCGCTCGGCGAAGAACTCGAGCGCCTTCCGGGTCTTCGTCTCCTGCTCGCCGTCGAGATCGACCCCGCGCTCGGACAGGTACGCCCGCGTCTCCGCGGCGACCTGGAACGCCTCGGACGGTGCAGACTTGGTCGAGAGCTCGAGGATCCGTGAGTTGTCCGGATAGAGCCACATCTCGGCGACGAGCTTGCGGTCGAAGCCCTTCGGCTTCCACTTGAGCTTGAGCACGAAGATCGGCCCCAGAACCGCCAGGTCGTCGAACCCGACGCCCTCCGGAGCATGCTTGTCGTAGAACGCCCGCTGCTCCTTGGAGAAGAGACCGCGGAGCGGCCGCTTGCGGATCAGCGTCTCCCGGACGTCGCTCGGCGTGCCCTTCATCGATCCCGAGCAGACGAATCCGCCGGGCATTGCGTCCACCTCCACCCCGAACGCCGGAGACCGTCGCATGCGGGCCGGGAGCTCGGAGGGGACGACGGGCCGCAGCTTCACGACGGAGTCGTCTCCTTTCATCTGCACGCGTCGAGCGCGAACGACGACGCCGTGAGCGTTGAGCGTCAGGTCGGGGGTGTCGAAGAAGAACACCTGGCGGATCTGCGCGTCGAGTGGATCGATCCCCAGCGACGCGACGGCGGAGGCGTGGTCGGCCTCCGGCACGGTGAGCTTCAGCTCGACGCTGTCGGCTCCCTTGATCAACGCGAGCAGGCTCACGCGATCCTCGTCCGAGAGTGCGCGGTTACCCCTCCGGCGTGCGCTCATTCGTACCCTCCATCGCTCGCGGTTGACGGGTGGCGCTTCGCAAGCATTGACTCGCAGGGCGCAGAGCACAAGTGGTGCCCGCCGATTCATCCGGGTGACTCAGCGCCGACATGGCCGGACGAGCCTCAGGTCGTTCGCGTCCCAGCGCCAGAGGTGGTCGGGTGTGACGTGGGTGCCCCCGATCCAGCGGTCGATGCCGAGGAGCTCGACCCGGTCGGCCTTGCCGCGCAGCGTATCCTCTCCCCTTGCTGTGAGCCGCAGCTGGAGGCGTGCGAAGCGCTGGCTGTCGCCGAGCGGCGGCGGCGCGGGAAGCGGCGCACCGTCCTCGGTCTCGATCAGCCTGTTCGTCCCCTGCCCGAGCGCAGAGAGGGCTCGGTAGAACCACGCGTCGCCGAGAAACGGAGCCTCCTCGAGTCGTTGTGCTCCGACGAAGGCGGCGGCAGGTGCGCACGCGCCGGCGGCGACCACCTGGAGCGCCCGTCGCTCCGTTCCGGAGAGCCCGTCGGCCGGCGCGGGCAGCTCCTCGAGCAACCGCCGCAGCGCGGCTGCGAGAAACGGCAGCTGCGCGCTGTCACGCCCGGCCCACTCGGCCAGCGTCGTGGGGTCCGGCTCCCGGAGGGCGGCCCAGGCGCCGGCGGCTTGGTCGAGTGCGGCCGGTGCCGCCGGGCGGCGGGAGGCCCAGAGCGTCTCGAGCTCGTTCGCCGTCAACTCGCCGAGACCGGCGAACGACGGCTTGCCGGGGAAGGAGCCGATGACGATCAGCTCGGGTGCGGCCCCCTCGGCGTGGGCGAGCGCGAGCACGTCGAGGAGCTGGAGCTGGTCGTAGAGGTCGTGCTCGAACCAGAGCACCACCTGGCGGTTGTCGCGCAGCGCCTCGAGCAGCTGCAGGTCGCGTCGCTCGAGCGATGCGAGCAGCGCCTGCCGGCGACCCCAGCCGCAGTCGGCGAGGAAGCGCGCGCGCATCCGGAGCAGCTCGTGCCGTGGGCGCGCTGCCACCGGCCCCTCGTGAAGGGCATCCTGCCAGGCAAGAACGGCGCCGCCGATCGCGGTCTGGCGCAGGGTGTTGCCGGCGCTTTCGCCGTTCGTGACATGCAGGAGCGACGGCCGTTCTGCGACCTCGCCGACTCTCACGCTGCCGACTATAGACCCGTACCCAGATACGGAAATCGACGCGCATCGGCTGGCGACGACCCGACGACGTCGGTGGTCAGGACGGCTCGCCCGGCCTTCGCGTACGGTCTCATCCGTGCTGCGCGGGACACTCGATGCGGTGCCGATGTGGCTCCTGCTCGCGATCGTCGTCGTCGCCATCGTCGCGGTCGTGCTGTTCCTCGTCTGGCTCGTCCGCCGGCTCGTGCCAGAGGTCGCGGAGGGATTCGACGCGGAGGTCGCGTCGCAGATGCTCGGCGTCGTGGCAGCGCTGTTCGGCCTCCTGCTCGCGTTCATCATCGTGATCGCGTACCAGAACTACGGGGACACGCAGAGCAGAGTGAGCGACGAGGCCGACGCTCTCGCTGCGATCGTCCGCGACAGCGGGACGTTCCCGTCGCCGGGCCGGGAGGACGTCCGCCGTGCCGTCGGCGCCTATGTCCGAACGGTGGTCGACGAGGAGTGGCCGCGGATGCAGGACGGCGAGGACAGCGCCCGCGCCTGGGCCGGCGTCGACGGCATCTTCACCGCGCTCCAGGCTGTCGAACCGAGGTCGGCGCGCGCGGTGGCGTTCTACGACGATGCCGTGCGCCAGCTGAACTCCGCCCTCGAGGCCCGCCGGAACCGGCTCGACGACGCCGCCGGGGGGCTGCCCTGGGTGATCGTCGTGCTGCTCCTCGTGGGCTCGGCCGTGATCCTCGGGTACACGGTTCTCGTCGGCTCCCGGAGCTTCGGCTTCCACGCGGTCGGCGCCGGATCGATCGCGCTGGTGGTGGGCCTGTCCCTCGTCGTCCTCATCGCCTTGATCTATCCCTTCTCGGGAGACCTCTCGATCGATCCAGCGCCTTTCAAGAGCGGCAGCCTCGCCCAGTTCTTCGGCCCCTAGTGGTCGCCCCCGCCGACGCGCCGCCGGCCGCTCAGCGAACGCTGCCGAGCGCGATCCCCCACGAGCTCGTGAACGACGCGCCGGGCTCCAGGCGGATCAGCCCCTCGCCGCTGCGAAACGCGTTCGGCGGGCAGGTCATCGGCTCGACGGCCAGGCTGCGCCGGCTCACGTCCGGCAACGGGTCACCGGTGAAGACCATGAGATAGCCATAGCGGCTGTCGGCCCAGAGCGCGACCGCGTTCCCGCTTTCCGGGTCTTCGAGCTCGACCCGGACGAGACCGTCCTCGTCGCGCTCGAGGTCGGTGAAGCAGCTGTCGAGCTGCGTCGCTGCGATGGGCCTCGGCTGCAGGAAGTCGTACTCCGTCCCCTTGACCGGCGACCTCCCGGTCGGAAGGCCCCGCTCGTCGGAGGACAGAACCGTGCCGCCGGGGACGCGCAGGACGAGCGAGTCGACCTGTCGGGTGCCGAATGTGAGGTACGGATGCGCACCACATCCGTATGGACAGGGATCGGGCCCGACGTTCGTCGCCGTCGTCGTGACCGACAGCCCGGTGTCGGAGAGCGTGTACTCGATGCGGAGCGCGAGCGAGAACGGGTAGCCCGGCCGCGGGTGGAGCAGATGCTCCATCGCGACGGACTCCGGCGTGCGCCGGCCGACGGTCCACGACGCCCAGCGGACGAGGCCGTGGATCGCGGCGTTCTCCGCAGGGTCGTCGATCGGCACCTGATGGCGGCGCCCGTCGAACTCGTAGCTCCCGTCCTCCAGGCGGTTGGGCCACGGGATGAGCACCTGCCCGCGACCCGACCGGCAGAGCTCGTCGGCGCCGTAGCCGTCGAGGACCTCGCGTCCGGCGACCGCGTACGTCCGCAGCCCACCTCCCACCTCGACGACGACCGCGTGCTGGTCGCCGTACGAGATCTCGACCTGCTCGCCGGACGGCCCGCTCATCGTGATCCCGGCCCGGGCAGCACGACGGAGGCCGAGCTCGGCCGACGGCCGGCGACGACGAACGACCACGCGCACATCGCCAAGGCGACGATCGCGGCCAGCCCGTAGACGGTCGACAGCTCGACGCCCGCGTCGCGGAGCGGCCCCACACCGAAGGCGGCGATGCCGTATCCGAGCTGGTAGAAGGCGATCACACCGCCCGCCGCGGCCGCCGCGTAGGCCGAGAGCTCTCTCTGGCCGAAGCTGATCGTCAGCGGCAGGAGCGCCGAGCACCCGAGCCCCGCGAGACCGAATGCGACGATGCCGAGCGCGGGCTGATCGTCCGGGAGCAGCGCGACGAGCACGAACGCGCCCGCGAGGACGAGAGGGAGCACGTGGAACGTCAGCCGCGAGGGGAACCGCGCCTCGATCGCGGCGAAGAGGATCCGGCCCAGCGTGACCATCGCCCAGAACGCCGTTAGCGCGAGGGACGCCGCCGTGGTCGACGAGCCGAGCTCGGTCATGTCGAGCTGCGCCCAGTTGCCGTTGACCGTCTCGCAGACGCCGTAGAGGACCGCGAATCCTGCGTAGACCCAGAACCGCCTCGGGATGCCGCGTGGCGCCTGCGTCGCCGTCGCGCGGGGCAGCGCGGATCTCCAGCGGCAGGCGCGCGCTGACGAGCACGAGCACGACGAGGAGGATCGCGGACGCCAGCGGCAGGCCCCACCAGGCGCCGAGCCCGTCGAAGATCGCGACGAACACCGGCGCGAGCACCGTGCCGAAGCCGAGGAGGGCGTTCAGCACGAGGACCGCGCGGTCGGGGGCGTCCGGATGGAAGTCCGCGGTCAGCGTGTTCAGCGCGGGCACCGTGAGGCCGAAGCCCGCCCCGAGGGTCGCGGTGGCGAGGAGCAGCAGCGGGTACGCGCCCGAGTCGCCCGCGACCGCGGCGCTGGCGAGGAGCAGGGTCATCGACGACGAGACCGGCGCAGAGGCCGGCCATGTAGACCCGCTTCGTCCCGAACCGGCCGCTGAGGCTCGCGCCGAGCAGCGCCGCGGTGATGGCCGTGACGACCTGCGGCAGGAAGAGCGCCCCGTACTGGCTCGAGGAGAGGTCGTACTCGGACGGATCGGTGAGGATCGTGCTCGCCGCGGGGAACGTGACGAGCGCGATGCCCTGCACGACGCCCGCGGCGTTGACGACCCTCGTCTCGGCTGACGTCGCCATCGTCCGCCGAGGCGTTCGCTACCGCAGCCGCTCGAGGAGGTGGTCACCGACCCGGAGCGAGTTGGCCATCGCGGTGAGCGCCGGGTTCACGGCGCCGATGCTCGGGAAGACGCTCGTGTCGACGACGTACAGGTTGTCGAGCTCGTGCGCCTTGCAGTTCACGTCGAGCACGGACGTCTCGGGTCGGTGCCGAACCGGCAGGTGCCGGCCTGATGCGCGCAGCCGGCGATCGGGACGTCGTTCTTCATGTAGGCGAAGCGGTGGATCAAGTGGCCCGGGTTCATGTCCAACTGCCCGAGCATCGACTTGACCTTGTCGTAGAGCCGCTTCTTGGCTTCCAGGTTCGTCTCCGTGTAGGTCAGCTTGACGTTGCCGTCGGCTCGAGGGTGACCCGGTTGTCGGCCTGTGGCAGATCCTCGGTCGAGAGCCAGAAGTCGATCGCATGGCGGGCCATCCGCTCCAGCGTCCACTCCGGAGCCAGCTTCGTGTCGCGCGGTCGCTCGCCGCGGAACATCGGCGCCGTCGACTTGCCCACCATCTGCACGTTCCCCAGCGGGTACTCGAAGTCGTCCGCGCCGAAGTAGAAGTCGTTCAGAGCCAGCGTCTTCTGGAACACGGTCGCGTTCTCCTCGCGCGAGAGCGCGAGGACGGCCGTCGAGTCGTGGAACATGTAGTTGCGGCCGACCTGATCCGAGCCGTTGGCGAGGCCGTTCGGGTGCCTCTCGCTCGCAGATTGCAGGAGCAGCTTGGCCGTGTTGGCGGCACCGCAGGCGACGACCACGACGTTGCCCGCGAACCGCTCCTCGGCCCCGTCCCGCTCGACGACCACCTCGCTGACCACGGTGCCCGGCTCGTTCGTGACGAGCCTGGTGACCCTCGCGTTCGTCCGCAGCGTCACGTTCGCGTGCTCGAGCGCCGGCCGCACGCCGAGCACCTCGGCGTCCGACTTCGCATGGACGAGGCACGGGAAGCCGTCGCAGGTCGCGCAGCGGATGCACGTCGAGAACGGCGGGTTCGACTCGTCGAGCATGATCCCGCACGGCGCGTGGAACGGCCGGTAGCCCGGCCGCCGCGAGGTCGTCGGCGAGCTGCTGGATCCGCGGCTCGTGCGACACGGCCGGATGCGGGTACGGGCGCGCTCGAAGGAGGCTCGGTCGGGTCCTCTCCCCGCGCGCCATGGACGTGGTAGTGCTGCTCCGCGAGCGTGTAGTACGGCTCCAGCTCGTCGTAGGAGATCGGCCACGCCGGCGAGATGCCGTCGTGATGCTGCAGCTCGCCGAAGTCCTCCTTGCGCAGCCGGTACAGCGCGGCACCGTACATCTTCGTCGCACCACCGACGAAGTAGTGGACCCCGGGCTGGAAGGGCTTGCCGCTCGCGTCGTACCAGGTGTCCGGCGAGACGTAGCGGTTGTCCACGAACACGTCCTGGTCCGACCAGTTCTGCGGCTCGCGCGGCAGCCAGTCGCCGCGCTCCAGCAGCAGGATCCGCTTGCCCGGACGGGGCGAGGTGGCGCGCGAGCGTGCCGCCGCCCGCGCCTGTCCCGATGATGATCACGTCGTAGCTCTCCATGTTCGTCCTCCTCGGTGGCTGGCAGTCGCAGGTTCGGACGGTCGAGGTGATCGGTTTCGTGATGGCCTCGAGCGACTTCCCCTCCGCCTTGATCCCGATCGCGAGCTCGACGATCCCGCCGATGACCATGATCGCTCCCCCGATCGACGTAGCCGATGAACAGCCCGGTCGTGATCGGAGCCGTCGCCGATCAGCCAGCCGTAGAAGACGGGGCCGAACGCTCCGAAGACCTGCGCGATGGCGAAGAAGACCGCGATCGCCTCGGCGCGGATCTCGATCGGCCACGTCTCGCTGACGGTGAGGTAGGCGGCGCTCGCCCCTGCCGAGGCGAAGAAGAAGATCACGATCCAGCAGAACGTCTGCGTCGTCGCGTCGAGGTGGCCATCGTTGAACATCCAGCCGCTGATCGCGAGCAGGACGCCCGAGATGATGTACGTGCCCGAGATCATCGGCTTGCGGCCGACGCTGTCGAAGAGCGGAGCGAGGATGAGCGGCCCGCACAGGTTGCCGACCGCGAAGGCGAGCCCGTAGAGGGGCACCTTGTCGGCCGCCACGCCGTAGAACTTGACGAGCACCAGCCCGTAGGTGAAGTAGATCGCGTTGTACAGGAACGACTGGGTGATCATCAGCGTCGCGCCGAGCACCGCCCGCCTCGGGTACGTGCGGAAGACGAGGCCCAGGAACATGACGTAGCCGTAGCGCTTCTCGGGAGTGAGCTCGAGCGCCTGCGAGTCGTCGACCGGCTCGACCTCCTGGCCCGACTTTCGTACCGCCTCCTCGATGCTCGCGATGTTCCTCTCGGCCTCCTCCATGCGCCCGTGGGTCATCAGCCAGCGCGGGCTTTCGGGGAGGGTGCGCGCGACGACGATCACGACGATCGCGAGCACGGGGCCCATCAGGAACGCGAGCCGCCAGCCGACGTTCGGGGCGAACGCGTTCAGGAAGATCGAGCGAGGCGAACGAGCCGAGGATCGCGCCGGCCCAGTAGCTGCCGTTGATCCAGATGTCGACGCGGCCGCGGTACTTCGAGGGCATCATCTCGTCGATCGCCGAGTTGATCGCCGCGTACTGGCCGCCGATCCCCATCCCCGCGATGAACCGCGTCCCGTAGAACCAGGCGAGCCAGACCCAGCCGCCGTCGTTGACCGTGAACGCCGCGAGCCCGGTGCCGAACAGGTACAGGAGCAGCGTGATGATCAGCAGCCGCTTCCGTCCCGAGCTGGTCGGACTTCCTTCCGAAGTACAGCGCACCGACGACCTGCCCGACGAGGTAGATCGACGCGATCATCCCGACCTGGCTCGAGGTCATGTCGAGCGTGTCGGGCTGGACCAAGACGCCCGTGACCGAGCTCGCGATCGTGATCTGCAGCCCGTCGAGGATCCACGCGGCCCCCAGACCGGCGACCATGCGCGTGTGGAACGGCGACCAGCTCAGGCGGTCGAGCCGGGCCGGGATCGTGCTTCGGATCGTCTTCCCGCTGCCTCGACGGTGCTCATCGGTCTCTCCTTCCTCGCTCTTCTCGGTCGGTTCAGTACTGCTGCAGCATCTCGGGGACGATGATCCGGGCTGCGGCCTCCATCAGCGCCAGGTGCGAGAAGGCCTGCGGGAAGTTGCCGAGGTGCCGGCCCGTGTCGGCGTCGAACTCCTCCGCATAGAGGCCGAGCGGCGATGCGATCCGCAGGAGCCGCTCCATCAGGTCGCGTGCCTGCTGCAGCTCGCCGACGATCGCGAGGGCCGAGACGAGCCAGAAGGAGCAGATGAGGAACGTCCCCTCCTTGCCCGACAGGCCGTCGTCGGTCTCGTCCGTGCGGTAGCGGAGGACGAACCCGTTCTCGGTCAGGTCGGTCGCGATCGCCGCGACGGTCGCATGGAGTCGATCGTCGTCGCCGGGGAGGAACTCGAAGATCGCCGCGAGCAGCACCGACGCGTCGAGGGCGTCCGTCGCATAGTGCTGGCGGAGCACGCCCTTGTCGGAGACGCCGTGCTCGAGGATGTCCGCACGGATCTCGTCCGCGGTCGCCCTCCAGGCCGCCGCCTTGTCCTGGTCGCCGCGGATCGTCGCGAGGTCGGACGCGCGGTCGAGCGCCACCCAGCACATCAGCTTCGACGACACGTACTGCTGCGGCGCCCCGCGCGCCTCCCAGATCCCCTGGTCGGGCTCGCGCCAGACCTGCGTGGCGCACTCGGCCTGCGCCTCGACGATCGGCCAGAGTCGCTGCGGCAGCCGCTCGCTCTTGCGTGTGTGGAGCAGGATCGAGTCGAGCACGGCACCGAAGACGTCGTTCTGGCGCTGGTCGTACGCGCCGTTGCCGATCCGCACGGGGCGTGCACCGGCGTACCCCGTGAGGTGGTCGAGGGTCGACTCCGTCAGGTCACGGCGACCGTCGATGCCGTACATGATCTGGAGCGCACCGTCGCTGTTCGGCTCGAGGTCGGCGACGAACTGCATGAACTCGTCGGCCTCCCAGTCGAGGTTCAGCCAGTGCAGCGCCTGCAGCGTGAAGGTCGTGTCGCGCATCCACGTGTAGCGGTAGTCCCAGTTGCGCTCGCCGCCGGGCGTCTCGGGGAGCGAGGTCGTGAGGGCGGCGACGGTCGCGCCGGTCGGCATGTAGGTCAGGCCCTTGATCGCCAGCGCGGAGCGCTGGATCGGGTCGCGCCAGCGGTGGTCGGGGATCCGTGCGCGCCCGAGCCATCCCCGCCAGAAGCGCGTCGTGGCGGCCATCCGCTCCTCGGCCTCCTCGACGGTCCGCGGGCCGGCGAGCCCCTCGGCCCAGGTCATGCAGCAGAACGCGTGCTCTCCCGCCTCGAGGACGTGCCGGCCGCGGACGCGGTTCCCCTCGATCCCGAGCGCGAGATCGGACAGGAGGCGAAACGTCTGCCCGGCACCCGTCGCGTCGGCTGCGTGGAGGTCGTCCGCGGCCATCGTCCACGCGGCGGGCGTCCGGCCGTAGTCGAACGCCGGCTCGCAGATGACCTCGACCTCGACCCGGCCCTCGATGCACTCGATCGTCCGGACCAGCATGTGATCGCCGTCCTCGTCGGCCGGCGGCCGCGTATGGGGCGTGACTGCGTCAGCTCCCGCGTACGGCCCCATCGTCAGGGCGTCCCGGACGACGATCCAGCCCATCGGCGTCTTCCAGGTCGTCACGAGGATGTTCGTCCCCGGCTCGTAGCTTCGCGCCGAGGGATGGTTGATGCCGTACGGCCCGACGCGCATGAACCCGGCCTGCCGGTCCAGCAGGCTGCCGAAGACGCTCGGCGCGTCGAAGGCGGGGAAGCAGAGCCAGTCGATCGCCCCGTCGGCCGCGACGAGGGCGCCGGTGTGGCAGTCCGAGAGGAACGCGTAGTCGGCGATCGGCGGGAACGGCGACGGCGCTGCTGCGCTCTGCGGTGCCGCCGCGCCAGCGCTCTTCTTCGTGGCGCTCATGACGCGACCACCCACGGGCCGTGCCAGCGGCCGAAACCGGACACGAGCTTGTCGGCCGCCTCGGGGCCCCACGAGCCGGGCGCGTACGCGTGCACCGGCGGCGGCGCGTCGAGGAGCGGCTGCATGATCCGCCATTGCTCCTCGACGCCGTCCTGTCGAGTGAAGCGGGTGGCGTCGCCCACCATCGCGGCGTGGAGGAGCACCTCGTACGGCGTTGCGCCCTCGCCGCCCTGGCCGGCGAACTCCATGTCGAGCTCGATCTTGGAGGCGCCCGGGGCATCCGCCCGGCGCGCCGCGAGGATCGCCCGGATCCCGGTGGAGGGATCGAGCTTGACGACGATCTGGTTGGGCTCGGGGAAGGCGAGCCCGAAGCCGAGCCGCGGCGGATGCTTGAACACGACGCGGACCTCGGTCTGGGTCACCGGGAGGCGCTTGCCTGTGCGGATGAAGAACGGCACACCCGACCAGCGCCAGTTCTCGATCTCGAGCCGCAGCGCCGCGTACGTCTCCGTCGTCGAGTCGGCGGCGACGCCGTCGATCCCGAGGTAGCCCTCGTACTGCCCGCGGACGTAGTGCGCGGGGTCGGCCTCCAGCACCGCGCGGAACAGCGCCACCTGCGAATCCTTGATCGTCGCGGTGTCGCCGCGGGACGGCGGCTCCATCGCCGTGACCGCCACCACCTGCATCAGGTGGTTGACGACGACGTCGCGCAACGCGCCGACGGGGTCGTAGAAGTGGCCCCGGTCCTCGACGCCGAAGTCCTCCGCCATCGTGATCTCGACGCACTCGATGTGCTCCCGGTTCCAGACCGGCTCGAAGATCCGGTTCGCGAACCGGAGGTAGAGGATCTCCTCGAGGCCCATCTTTCCGAGGTAGTGGTCGATGCGGAAGAGCTGCGGCTCCTCGATGTACTGGTGGAGCTCCTCGGCGAGCGCGCGCGCGGACTCGCCGTCGTGGCCGAACGGCTTCTCGACGACGATCCGCGCGTTCTTCGTGACGCCGGCCTCCGCCAGGCCCTGGACGACCCGGCCGAAGAGGAACGGGCGGGATCTCGAGGTAGAAGACGGGGCTCGCGGCGCCGGAGATCGCGGTCGCGACGCGCTCGTAGGCGGCCGCGTCGCCGAAGTCGCCCTGGACGTACGAGAGCCGCTCCGCGAAGCGCGCGAACACCGCCTCGTCGAGCTGCTCGCCGGTGCCGACGATCGAGTCGCGGGCGCGCTGCGACGAGCTGATCGATCGTCCAGTCGTCGACGGCGACCCCGACGATCGGGCACTCGAGCAGGCCGCGCTGCTCCAGCCGGTAGAGCGAATGGAACGTCATCACTTTCGCCAGGTCGCCGGTGATCCCGAAGACCACGAAGACGTCGGCCTCCTTCGCCTCCGTCGACGCAGGCGCCGCGGCGGGCATTGTTGCGCTGGTCACCTCGTACCTCCCGTCTGCCGCGTCACGTCACGGCTCGTTCGTGCATGCCGCGGCCACGCCGGTCATCGGCCCGCGTTCACTTCGGACTCGTACGTGATCCGGCCGGTGCGCTGGTGCGTGAGCCCGCGCCGGCCCAGTCCACGATCGCCTTTGCGCGGTCCTCGTTGGTCGGCAGGAGCGCGAGGTGCACGACGCCCCAGGCGGCCTGGGCCTTCAGGCCCTTCATCGTCCGCCCACCGAGCATCTGCACGACGGCGGCACCACGTCCGATCGTCGCCATCGTCCCCTTGTCGCGGTACTTGAACGGCTTCGGCTCCTTCCCCTGGAGGCGCCGCGCGATCGTCTCGCCCACGTGCTCCCCCGACTGGAGCGCGACCGAGCCGAGCTGCGGCAGGACCTGCTCGGTCTTCGCATCCATGATCGCGGCGATGTCACCGACGGCGTAGACCTCCGGATGACCGGCGACGGTGAGGTCCGGCCCGACGCCGATCCGGTTGCCGCGCTCGAGGTCGAGCCCGAGCGACTGGACGAGCTGGTTGCCCTGGAGGCCTGCGCCCCAGACGAGCGTGTGCGCGGCGATCTCCGTGCCGGACTTCAGCGTGACGCGGGTGGGCGCGACCGACGCGACGCGCGCGCCGGTCACGACCTCGACGGTGCGCTTCTCGAGTGCCTTCTCTCGCGTACGTGCGGAGGTTCGGCTTGAACATCCCGAAGATGTCCGGCCCCGCCTCGACCAGGACGACCCGTGCCTTCTCCGGCGGGACGCCCGGGTAGTCCCTGGCGAAGTCGCCGCGATAGAGCTCGGCGATCGCGCCGGCGCTCTCCACCCCGGTCGGCCCGCCGCCGACGACGACGACGTTCAGCGCGCCGTCCTCGAGCAGGCTCGGATCCTTGTCGGCCGCCTCCCACTTCCCGAGCACGTGCTCCTTCAACCGGATCGCGTCGGAGAGCGTGTACATCGGGAACGCGTGCTCGGCGGCACCCTCGGTCCCGAAGAACGTGACCTCCGCGCCGAGCCCGAGCACGAGGAAGTCGTAGGTCAGGGGCGCCATGCCCTCGAGCGTCACCTGGCGCGCCTCGAGGTCGATCGCGGTCACCGGCGTCTTGTGGACGGCGACGTTGTGCTGGTCGTGGTGGTGGACGAGGTCGCGAAGCGAATGGCCGACGGCGCTCGGCTCGAGGAGGCCCGTCGCGAGCTGGTACAGGAGCGGCTGGAAGGTGTGGTAGTCGTGCCGATCGACCAGGACGACGTCGGCATCCGCCTTCTTCAGGCTCAACGCCGCGCCCAGCCCACCGAACCCTCCGCCGAGGATGACGACACGTGGGCGACTAGTACGTTCGGTCATGCCGTGGCCCGACGACCTGCGCATACGGTGAGGGGGGCTGCGCGGGTCGCGACCGTTCACCATCCTAGGGCGTTGACACGAGTTCACCAAGTGGAACACCCGTTCCCGGGGCGAGAGGCCGACGCGAGACCCGCGTATGATCCGGGCGATGACGACGTCGTCGCGCGAGCTCACTGTCGCCGAGGTGATGCTTCGGCGCCCGAAGACGGTGCCTGCCGACGTCACCGTGGCGGATGCGCGCACGGCGCTCGCGAGCGCGAGCGTCAAGATGCTGCTCCTGGTCGACGGTGAACGGTTCCGCGGCGCGGTGACGGCGATCCCCGGCGACGCCGATCCGGACGAGCCCGCCAACCGATACCTCGACGCGTCGCCGCCGAGCGCGACGGAGGACACATCGGTGTCGGCGGCTCTCGGACTGCTCGACGAGAAGGCGCACGGGCGAATCGTCGTCCTCGACGGCGAGCGCCTGGTCGGGCTGGTCTGCCTCACCGCCGACGGCGAGAGATTCTGCGGATCGCCCGGCGCGATGAGCTGAGCGGAACCGCGCTCGCGACTCGCGGCCGCGGGCGAGGGCCGCGTCCCAACCGGAACACCGGAAGCCCGGGTTCGAGATAGTTGGCCCAGAGACAGCCGCTGTCCGGCGGGCGGCGCAGGAGGTTGCGACCGCCCGCGTGGAAGGAGGATCCGCATGAACCGACCCGTCACGCTCTTCACCGGCCAGTGGGCAGACGTGCCGCTCGAGGAGCTGGCGTCCAAGTGCGCCGCCTGGGGCTTCGACGGCCTCGAGCTCGCGTGCTGGGGCGACCACTTCGACGTCGACCGAGCCGTCGCGGATCCGGGGTACGCGAAGGGACAACGCGAGCTGCTCGAGCGGCACGGGCTCGGCGTGTGGGCGATCGGCGCTCACCTGGTCGGTCAGGCGGTGTGCGACCGCATCGACGAGCGCCACCGCGCGATCCTGCCGCCGGACGTGTACGGCGACGGCGACGAGGAGGGCGTTCGCGCACGCGCCGCCGAGCGCATGGGCGACACCGCCCGGGCCGCGGCGCAGCTCGGCGTGACACTGGTGAACGGCTTCACCGGGTCGTCGATCTGGCACCTGCTCTACTCGTTCCCGCCCAACGACTTCGCCGCGATCGACCGCGCCTACGACGAGTTCGCGGAGCGCTGGGGGCCGATCCTCGACGTCTTCGATGCCGAGGGCGTGCGCTTCGGCCTCGAGGTGCACCCGACCGAGATCGCGTACGACTTCGTGACGACGCGAAGGACGCTCGATGCGATCGGAAACCGCGAAGCGTTCGGCATCAACCTCGACCCGAGCCACTTCGCGCACCAGTTTCTCGACACGGCGCAGTTCGCGCTCGAGTTCGCGGACCGCATCTACCACGTGCACGTGAAGGACTCGCGCAAGCGCCTCGACGGTCGCCGCTCGATCCTCGCGTCGCACCTGAACTTCGGTGATGAGGCCCGCGGGTGGGACTTCGTGTCGCCCGGGCACGGCGACGTCGACTTCGAGGACTTCTTCCGGGCGCTCACCAGGATCGGCTACCAGGGGCCGCTGTCGATCGAGTGGGAGGACAGCGGCATGGACCGCGACTGGGGTGCCCCCGACGCGCTCGCGTTCGTGCGCCGCACCGACTTCGCGCCGTCCGCGATCGCGTTCGATGCCGCGATGCAGAAGGCAGGCGCCTGATGTCCGGCGGGATCGGCGTCGACGGCGGCGCGAGGGGAGCCGGGCTCGTGCCCGAGATCGGCGTGGGGATGCTCGGCTACGCCTTCATGGGCAAGGCGCATGCAAACGGCTACAAGACCCTCTCGTACATGGCCTGGCCGCCCCCGCTCCTTCCGCGTCTCGTCGCGATCGCAGGCCGCGACGAGGCCGCGGTCGCCGAGGCTGCGGGGCGATACGGGTTCGAGCGGTACGTCACCGACTGGCGCGAGCTCGTCACCGCCCCGGACGTCCAACTCCTCGACAACGGCGGGCCGAACCACCTCCACGCGGAGCCGACGATCGCGGCGGCGGAGGCGGGGAAGCACGTGTTCTGCGAGAAGCCCCTCGGGAGAACAGCCGACGAGAGCTACGAGATGTGGCAGCGCGTCGCCGCGGCCGGCGTCAAGCACATGACCGCGTTCAACTACCGGTTCGTCCCCGCCGTGCGACTCGCCAGGCAGATGCTCGAGGCCGGGGAGCTCGGCGACGTGCTGCACTTCCGCGGCCGCTACCTGCAGGAGTGGGGCTCGACGACGGCCGACGCCTGGCGCTTCCACAAGGACGAGGCGGGCTCCGGCGCGCTCGGCGACCTCGGCGCGCACGTGATCGACCTCGCCCGGTATCTCGTCGGCGAGATCGCGTCGGTCTCGGCGTCGATGCGGACGTTCATGGAGGGCCGCGAGGTGGACGACGCGATCGAGGCCGTCGTCGAGTTCGACGGCGAGGCGCTCGGCACGGTGGAGGCAACGCGCTTCGCCGCCGGGCGCAAGAACGCGTTCAGCTGGGAGATCAACGGCACGAAGGGCTCGCTCGCCTTCGACCTCGAGCGACTCAACGAGCTCCAGCACTCGGACGGGACGAACGGGTTCCGCACGATCCTCGTCAGCGAAGCAGACCACCCCTTCTGGGAGTGGTGGTGGCCGCACGGGCACATGATCGGCTGGGAGCACACCTTCGTCCACGAGATCCACCACCTGCTCACCGCAATCGCCGACGACGGCGACGTCGCGCCGCACGGAGCGACGTTCGAAGACGGGTACCGCGCAGCCGAGGTCTGCGACGCGATCGTCCGGTCGAGCGAGTCGGGCCGCCGGGAGGCGGTTGCGTACCGCTGAATCGGACGCCGGCCGCGGAGCCGCCGACCGGGCTAGGCTCTGCGTCCAGTGCCCGAGACCGCACGCGAGACGGAGTGCGTGAACCGTGCGGCGCGGTGACTGAACCGCGGCTCCGCGTCTGGGCGCCGGGGCGCGTCAACCTGATCGGCGAGCACACCGACTACAGCGGCGGGCTCGTGCTGCCCATCGCGATCCAGTACGGAATCCGGCTCTCTGCCGCTCGCACGGAGCGCGAGATCACGCTCGTCTCCGAGGGCCACGGAAGAGCGACCCTCGCCGCCGACGGAAGCGGCGCACGCGCGCACGGATGGGCACGATACGTGCAGGCGGTGGCCGCCGAGCTCGACGACGCCGGCCGACCGGCGGTCGGTCTGACGGGCACGATCTCGTCCGACCTTCCCTCGGGGGCGGGGCTCTCGTCGTCCGCCGCTCTCGAGGTGGCGCTCGCGCTCGCGCTCTGCACGGTTGCCGACTTCGAGCTCGATCCGCTCGAGCTCGCACTTCTCTGCCAGCGGGCAGAGCTGCGGGCAGTGGGCGTCCCGTGCGGCATCCTCGACCAGGCGGCGTGCCTACTCGGAGCCGACGAGCGCGCGATCCTGCTCGACTGCGATTCGCTCGAGCACCGGCTGATCCGGGTCCCTCAGAACGCCGCGCTCGTGATCGTCGACTCCGGCGTCACGCGAAGCCTCGAGAACACCGCCTACGCAGAGCGGCGACGCCAGCTCGAGCGTGCGCTGCAGCTCGCCGGGCGTGCCCGCTCCACCGATCTCGACGCACGCGCGCTCGAGGGACTGGACGACGTCTCGACGCACCGGCTGCGGCACGTCCTCACCGAGAACGAGCGGGTGCGCAGGTTTGCGACGGCGCTCGAGGACGGAGAGCTCGCCACGGCGGGGGACCTCCTCCGCGAGAGCCACGCGAGCCTCCGCGACGACTACGAGGTCTCGATTCCCGAGCTCGACCTGCTCGTCGAGCTCGCGGTGGAGGCCGGCGCTCTCGGCGCGCGCCTCCTCGGTGGTGGCTTCGGCGGCTCGGTCCTCGTCCTCGTGCGGGCGTCGCACGCGGAGGAGGTCGGCAGCGGGGTCGCGGCCCGGTACCGGCAGCACACGGGAACCGGGGGCGAGGCGCTCCTCGTCCGTGCATCGGCCGGCGCCCGCGTCGAGCGTGCGTGACGCCGCCGTGAAGTCCACGGCCTCGGTAGCGTCGCGTCCATGGCCGTCGTCGGGATACGAGAGTTCCGGGAGAGCGACCTCGACGCGGTCGTGGAGCTCTCGCTTCGCGCATGGGACCCGGTCTACTCCTCGCTGCGGGATGTCCTCGGCGACCCGATCTTCTTTCGTCTGAAGCCTGACTGGAAGGCGGCTCAGGCCGAGGAGGTGCGAGCGAGTTGCACGAGCGACGAGCGGGACGCCTTCGTCGCGGTCGTGGACGGGAGGCCGGTCGGGTTCGTCACCGTCGCCCTCAACGCCTTCAACGAGCGGATGGGGGTGATCGAGATCATCGGGGTCGATCCCGACTTCCAGCGGCGGGGCATCGCCTCGCAGCTCACGAGACACGCGCTCGAGCACATGCGTCGGTGCGGCATGGACATCGCAGCCGTGGGAACGGGCGGCGATCCGGGCCACGCGCCCGCGCGCGCAGCCTACGAGGCACTCGGGTTCACGCTTCTCCCGAGTGCGAGATACGTGAAGCTGCTCGACGAGTAAGTCGGCCTCGCTCCCGGTGGTTGAGCCCATCCAATGCCCCCGGCAAGACTTGAGCGTGCGCACGTTCTAGGAAACGGGCCGCGACGGCGCACTGATATGTGACTGAGGCGACACACCCAGTGTCGGCTCTGCGCACGACGGCGGCGGGATGGGGTCGTAGCGTGCTGTCGTGGCGAGCGGTCGACGACCCGCAGGGCGGACATGAGCGAGCTCGCGCCGGTCTTCGGAATCCTCGCGGTCGGTGTGGCGGTCGCGGACACGATCCCCTACGTGCGCGACACCCTGCGCGGAACGACGAGGCCCCACCGGGGCACATGGTTCATGTGGGGGATTCTCGCGATTGTCGTGACGCTCTCGCAGCACTCGGACGGCGCCTCGTGGAGCGTGCTCGTGGCCGCCGCGCAGGCGGGTCTCACCCTCGGCGTCTTCGTTCTGTCGATCCGCCGCGGCGAAGGCGGTTTCAGCTCGGTCGATGCCGGCATGTTCGCGATCGCGGTGGGCGGCGTTGCCGGCTGGGCGGTCGCCGGTGAGCCGATCGTCGCCACCATGTGCGTCATCGTCGCCGACCTCGCCGCAGCGACGATGATGATGCCGAAGACGTATCGCGACCCCAGCTCTGAGACGCTCTCCACCTTTGGCCTGGCGAGCCTCAGTGGTGCGCTCGCCGTTTGTGCGGTCGGTCACGTGGACGTCGGGCTGCTCCTGTATCCGGCCTATCTCTGCGTCGTGAACGGGTCGATCGCGCTCGTCATCCACGAGCGGCGACGGCTCTTGGCGGGGCACGAGAGGACGCGACGCACTGTCGCGGCGCTTGCTCGATCTTGAGAAGGCCCGCGACCGGACTCGTCGCCCGTGACCTGGGAGAGCGCCCCCGGCAAGAGTCGAACCTGCGCACGCGGCGTAGGAAGCGCGTGCTCGCTCGGAGCTCTTCCCGGGTCCCTGTGCGTCGGTGCGGCGGTTCGCTCCGGTGGGAGGGGCTACCATGCCCGCCCGCAGTTCGAACGAGGAGGGAGTCCATGCGGAGGTACGGGGTCGTATTCGTGCTGGTCCTCTTGTCGGTCGCCGTCTGGGCCCAAGCGGCTTCGGCAATCACGAGCCCGCAGACGTTCAGCCTGCTCGAGGAGAGCACGCCGAACGGTGATCAGCCACTCGGCGATTTCAGGTTCGACCGCGCGCCCGTCGGCGGTGACCGGATCGCGTTCAGGAACGCGCTCTACCGATGGAATGGAACGAAGAAAGGCGCGAGGGTCGGTCACGACCAGGTGATGCTCAGCTTCATCACCGGCTTCGGGCCCAACTTCTCGAAGAAGGCGACGGCGCTCTTCACTGCGCAGGTCTTTCTGCCGGGCGGGACCATCTTCGCCGAGGGGTACGGGCGGGTGAACCCCAACGGCCCGTCGAAGTACACCTTCCCCATCCTGGGCGGCACGGGCACGTACGCGAACGTCCGCGGCTACGTCAATGTTCGCGACCTCCGCGACGACAGGACCAACATCCAGTTCCACCTACTGCCGTAGCCCCAAGCCGAGCGGAGGGCCTGCGACAGGGCAGGCCCTCCGGTCGGTCACTTGCGAATCACGCCGGGCGCGTCACCGCGACCCCAGCACCGTTCCTCGCGTTCCGGTGCGGGCGCCTGGCCGGGCGGGCGCGAAAAGCGTGCCCCGATTACCATCGCCACCCGTGGCCGAGGGCGTCGTCATCCGTCCCGAGCGCGACGCGGACCATCCCGTGATCGCAGAGGTGGTCCGGGCGGCATTCGTCGCACATCCCGACGAGGTCGCGTCGTTCGTCGAGCGCATTCGGGCGTCGGAACAGTTCATTCCGGAGCTGGCGTTGGTCGCCGAGGACTCCTCCGGTGTGATTGCTCACGTGATGCTGAGCTGGGTCGGCGTTGAAGGCGGATCCCGTACAAGGATCCTCAATCTGACGCCGATGTCGGTTCGGCCCGACCGCCAACGCATCGGTGTGGGGGCACGGCTGATCCGGGACGCGCTCGGCCGCGCCGAAGAAGCAGGCGAGCCTGCCGTCATGGTCGAGGGCATTCCCGCGTACTACCCTCGCTTCGGCTTCGAGCAGGCGAGCGCGCTCGGCTTCATCTCCCCGCATCCGAAGATCCCCGACGACGCTTTCCTGGTCAAGCGGCTCCCGGGATACAGCCCCGACCTCGCCGGTCGGATCGTCTATACGGCGGCGTTCGACGCTCTCGGGTACTCGCGACCGGTCCGAGAAGAGCGGCGCACTCCGCGGTCGCAACGTGCCTGACGACGTCCCCGCGCGGCGGCTGCGAGACCCTTGGTCGGGCCAGTGTTCGGGAAGGTCACATGATGGGATGCTCCTCGAGCACACGGTGTCACTGTGAACGGGGTCTCCACGAGTGGGATACTCCTCGCTCACCCTCGACAAGGAGTTCGAGTGTCAGTAGATGAGAACACCCGCCTCGCCCAGAGTGCGTACGAGGCTTTCGGTCGGGGCGACATGGCGGCGCTTGCCGAGGTGATGGCGGAGGACATCGAGTGGGTGAATCCCGGCGATCCTGCCGACGATCCGAACGCCGGCACGTTCAAGGGCAAGGAAGCCGTCCTGGGCTGGTTTGGTGGTCTCGCAGCGACTCTCGACTTCACGACGTTCGAGCCACGAGAGTTCATCGCCCAGAACGACATGCTGGTGTCCCTGGTGTACGTCGAGGCAACGGTTCGGCAGACCGGCCGCGCCTTTGTCAATCATGAGGCACACGTGTGGACGTTCCGGGATGCGAAGATCGCCCGATTCCGGATCTATTTCGACACCGCGGCAGCGGCTGCCGCCCACCGAGCGGAGTAGCCCCGCGCGGGGAACCAGTGGATCGCCGCCACAGGCGCGGTGCGGGGACAACGGCGGTGACCGACCGCGTTCGGCGCTAGTCCTCACCCTCCCAGTAGTCGAGCGTCGGGCCGGGCCGGCTCAGCATGACGCGCTCTCCGGTGGCGCTGCGCGCGCCGACCTTGCCCGTGTCGAGGTACTCGACGATCTCGGGCATGAGCTGGGTCGAGAGCATGAGGACGCGAATCGGCCCACCGCTGTCGTTCCGCACCTGATGAGCGCCGGCAGGGCCACGCGGGAAGCATGTGAGGTCGCCTTCCCGCAACTGCTGGTCGCCGTCGGGCGTCCGCAGCGTCGGCTCGCCCGCCACCACGAGAAGCCACTCCTCGTTCGCATGATGCGTGTGATACGGCCAGAGCTTGTCGCCCGGCTCTAGCTCGTACAGGCTTGCGCCGATCAGCTCGCCGCCGACACTTCGCCCGACGTTTGCACGCTTGCTCCGCCACCCCGGGCGATCCTCGCTCTTGCCCCATTCGTCAGCGTGAAGATTGGCGATGCGCATGAGAAAGAGCGTAGAGATTCACGGCGTACCAACGGGCGAGATGTAGTGTCGCTGCCTTGCACCGAATTGAGGATAAGGAGACGTAGAGTGCGCAGGGTGCTGCCGGCATTGGTCGTCGGGGCGGTTTCGGCCACTGTGTTGACCGCAACGGCAACCACGGCCGGTGCGAGCACTCGGGCGACGGCGGTGAGCTCGTTGCCCGGCAAGATTTGGGTCGTTGACTCGCTCGTCGGGAAGGCACCCCTCCGGGGCACGGAGCTCACGTCCGAGTTCACGGCGAAGCGCCGCGTCTCCGGGTCGGCGGGGTGCAACCGCTACACGGGCACCTACAAGGTGTCCGGGAGCACGATCCGGATCTTGCCGCAGGCGACGACGCGAAAGGCGTGCGCCGACCCGATCGAACGCCAGGAGACCGCCTTCCTGAAAATTCTCTCCAGAGCACGGAGCTTCGTCGTAAGCGGAGGGACCCTGACGCTGAAGTCGGCGGCCGGTCAAGGGCTCGCGACGTTCAAGGCCCAGACCCAAGCGCTGGCTGGGACGTCGTGGGACGTGCTCGCCTACAACAACGGCAAGCAGGCCGTTGTGAGCGTGCTCAGAGAGACGAAGCTCACCGCGGTGTTCGGGAAGAGCGGAAATCTGACGGGCTTCGCCGGCTGCAACGACTACAACGCAAGCTACAAGGCGAGCCCTCCGAAGATCTCGATCGGCCCGGTGGCCTCGACCAGGAAGCACTGCGAGCAGCCAGCAGGCGTCAGCGAGCAGGAAACGAGCTACCTCGTCGCGCTCGAGACAGCCGCCACCTACCGGGTCGAGGGCTCGCGGCTCGAGCTTCGTACCACCGACGGCGCCCTCGCGGTCGAGCTACACCGAAAGTAGCGCGACGCCAAGTAGCGCGACATCGCCGCGCACTCGGCTGGTTGGTAGACGGTAGACGGAGTGCTCGAAGGCGACCACATCACGAGGCTCAAGGATGCCGCAAACCCCGTTCCCGAGCGGGCTCGCAGCTCATGCCCCCGGCAAGAATCGAACTTGCGCACGCGGTTTAGGAAACCGCGTGCACCCCGACCGGCTCCATCCTTCTGCCCAAGACCGACGTCGACCGGATGGTTGGCCAGCGGGAGGTGTCTGTGCGGTGGGAACGCCCCGAGGTACTGACGCGTTCCCACCGCTCGAACGCGCCGTCAGATACGTGATCTGACCGAACCGACGTTCCATGCGAGATCGCACGGCACCGTGTCCCACCAGGAGGGAGGTGGGGCCCTTTGCGTGTCGGTCCGTCGTGGGAGGGCCGTTCATCGCCGGTACTCCCCGCGGCAGCGTCGAAAAAGGAAACCGAGCGCCAAGTGCCTTCTACCAGTGGCTGTTGACCGTCGTGCCGCCGTCCACGTACAAGGTCTGTCCCGTCACGTAACTTGCCCTCTCCGACGAGAGGAAGTGCACGGAGTTAGCGATCTCCTCCGGCCGGGCGAAGCGGCGCATCGGGATCAGGCGCGTGACGTGCGACTCCTCGAGCAGTCCCGAGGCGATCGTGCCCTCCATGCGCTTCGTCATCGTGTAGCCGGGCGCCACCGCGTTGACCCGGATGCCGACGTCGGCCCACTCCACGGCCAGCACGCGGGTGAGGCTCTCGATGCCGCTCTTGGCAGCGCTGTAGGAGAGCCGCTTTGGAATGCCGACCGTCGCGGCGATCGACGAGATGCTCACGATCGAGGCCGACGGCGATGAGGCCAGCGCCGGATACGCGGCACGGCAGCAGCGGAACGTGCCGTCGAGATGCACGCCGAGGAGATCGGACCACGACTCGTCGGAGATGCTCGCGGACGGCTCGGGGTTGACGGTGCCGGCGACGTTGATGAGCGCGTCGAGGCCTCCGAACCTGTCGCTCGCCGCCGCGATCGCGCCGTCCACGGAGGCCGACTCGGTCACGTCGAGAGCGACCGCGAGCGCCCGCTCGCCCTGCGGGTCGAGGCGGCTCGCCACGGCCTGCGCCTCGGCGAAGTCCTTGTCGCCGATCGCGACGCGGAAGCCCTCGGCGAGGAACACCTCGACGATCGCGAGACCGATCCCGCGCGCGCCTCCCGATACGAACGCGACTCTTCCGTCATCTCCCATGCTCTGCGTCTCCTTGCGCGACTTGTGAGGGCTGCGAGGCGCTAGCGCGGCTCGCCGGCGAGCGTCTTGCCTGGTCTCGAGCAGCTCGATCCGGATGCCGTCGGGATCGATCATGTAGACCGCCTTGCGCCGGTGTTCGGCCCGATCGTCGGCGATCTTGATGCCGCGACACGAACTGCACGCCGGCGGCCAGCAGCCGCGCGTGCAGCGAGTCGAGATCGGGCACGTAGACGCAGAAGTGCGCGGTCCCGGGGTTGGCGTTCGACGGGTCGACCGCGTGCCTTCTCGACGTTGCGGTACTCGAGCACCTCGAGGAAGCGTCTCCGAGATCGGGAAGCGGAACACGGCCACGTTCAGCTCGACGCCCGGGTAGCCGACGAGCTCCTGGATGTACGGCTGGTCACGCACCCAGTGGGCGATCAGCTCGAGGCCGAGCAGATCGCGGTAGAAGCGATCGAGCGATCGAGATCGGCCACCTGGATCCCGAAGTGGCTGACGCCCTCGAACGAGTTGGCAGCCGGATGCGGCGTCGCACTCACAGGTCTCCGACTCAGGTTGTCGGGGTCGTCGGGGCTCTGGGCGCGAGCCACTCGGGATCGATGCGCATGCCGAACCCCGGATCGGCCGGCAGCGGCTGCATCAGCCCGTCGACGACGACCGGGCGCGAGAACGTGTCGCTGACCTGGTCGACGCCGTTGCCGAGGATGCCCCACTCGATCGGGACTTCCCTCGAAGCCGAGCGCGCTGAAGAGCGCGCGAGTGGACATGCGGGAACATGTGCGTGGTGAAGCGCCGGTCGCCGAGCTCGCCGAGCGACCCGCCGCAGGCCGGTGATGCCGCCGTTCGTCGCTGGCGTCCACCCGCACGACGTCGACGGCGTCGGCCAGCAGCAGCGCCTCCGGGTGGTACGCGCCGCCCTGCTCGTCGCCCATCCCGATCGGCACGTCGACCGCGCGGCGCACGGTTGCGATGGCCTGTGCGCGTGGCCGGGCGGCATGATGTCCTCGACCCAGCCGAGCCCGAACGGCTCGAGCGTGCGGATGTAGTCGATCGCGTCGTGCCTCCTTGAAGATCCAGTTCGTGTCGAGGCCGAGCCACAGCTCGTCGCCGAACGCGCGCACCGTTGCAAGCCGCTCGAGCGTCGCCTCCTGCGTCGGCGCGACCGGCAGCTTGAAGCGGCGCCAGCCCTCGTCGATCAGGCCCGCACCTGCTCGCGCAGCTCCGTCGGATCCATCGTCGGCGGATAGCCGACGATCGCCGTCGCCAGTTGCGCCCCGGTGTACCGCCGAGCATCTGCTCGATGGTCTCGCGCCGCAGCTTGGCCGCGAGGTCCCAGGTCGCGACGTCCACGAGCGAGACCGCGCGATGCCCGACGCCGGACGCGAGCACCGCGTTGTTGCTCCAGGCCGCGGCGTCGAAGAGCGCCGCCGGATCGCTCGGGTCGCCGCCCACGTAGCGCGGGGCGATCAGGCGCTCGACGAGCGCCTGGATCGGGCCGTCGCGCGTGTAACAGAACGAGACGCCGACCGTGCCGTCGTCCGCGACGACGCCGCAGATCGCGAACTCGCGGTGGCGCATGACCCAGTTGCCGAAGACGACGGGCACCGGGAGCGGCGCCTGAAGCGTCGCGACCTTCACCGCGACGATCTCGAGCCCGTCGTTCACGGCGGTCCCCATCGATGAGGTCCGAACCCTACATCGACGTCGACCTTACTACCCGAGTAGTGGTCGGTCAATCGAGGCCTGCGCCTAACAGGGCCGGTCGGCGGTCGTCCCAACTACGAGGAGCTGGCGGGATCCCGATTGACAGGCTACGTCCCTGGTAGTAGCGTCGCTCAATCTTGCCAGTGGGCCGAGCGAAGGGAGGAGGAAACTCATCCGACGATGGATTGGTGACTCTGAGAGCTTTCCCGGCAAACAGACGGTTCAACAGGATTGGAGGGCAAGGCGTGAGGCTGACGAAGCGGACAGTGACCGCGGCTCTTCTCGCAGTGGCAACGGCGGCGATCGTCGCAGCGGCAGCGGCAGGGGCAGGCGACTCGGGCTCCACCAGCAAGGGGGGGCCGTACACGATCGGGATCAGCAACGGGTACTACGGCAACACGGCCCGGGTTCAGCTTCAGGCCGAGGCCAAGGCGCTCGCTGCACAGCCGAAGTACAAGAAGCTCGTCAAGAAGCTGGTGATCAACAACGCGGGCACGAGCGTTCCCGCGCAGATCTCGGCGGTCAACCAGATGATCGCCCAGAAGGTCGACGCGATCATCCTTGACTCCAACTCGGTCACCGGGCTGAACCCGTCGATCGCTGCCGCCCATAAGGCCGGAATCCCGGTCGTCGCTTCGAACGACAAGGTTTCGTCGCCGCTTGCCTACCAGGTCGAGACCGTCGGCGCGACGTTCGGCGCGACGATGATGGAAGCGTTCGCCAAGGCCCTGGGTGGCAAGGGCAACATCGTCATCCTCCGCGGCCTTCCTGGCAACGCAGTCGACGCGGCAGAGGCCGCCGGCTTCCACAGTGTCCTGAAGAAGTACCCGAAGATCAACGTCCTGAAGGAGACCTCGGACAGTGGGCCGACGGGCCCGCTCAGAAGGTGATGGCGGACCTGCTCGCCCAGTACGACGACATTGACGGCGTCTTCACCGAAGGCGGGATGCAGCAAGGTGTCGTTCGCGCATTCCTGGCTGCGCATCGCGATCTCGTGCCGGTGTCGGGCACAGACGAGAATGGCTTCGCATGCCAGGTCAAGCAGTACAACAAGCAGGGCCTCAAGGGCGTGCAAGTCAGCACCGCCCTGTGGGCATACGCGGTCGCGCTTAAGCAGGCCGTTCGACATCCTCGAGGGCAAGAAGGTCCCGCACTTCATCCCCGGGAGCTTCGTCGTGTGGAACACCGCCCAGTCGATCAAGCAGTGCAACCCGAAACTGTCACCGAGCATCTTCCTCCAGGTTTCCGCCCCGGAGTACGGCGTGAACCTGACACCGCAAGAGGTTCAGAAGTACATGCGGTAGCGGACATGGTGTGGGGGGTGACGTCGAGTCACCCCCCACACCCGCTCGGGACTCGGTCAGACTCGGCCAGGCTTGATGAAACGATGAAGGCCGGGGTCTGATTCCAAATGGTGCACCCATCGCAAACGGAGCGTCGTCACCCGCCCTGATGCGCGCGAGCTGAGCAAGCACTACGGCGGCATCCAAGCCCTTAGCGACGCCTCGATCACGTCCATCCGGGCGAGATCCACGCGCTCCTGGGTGAGAACGGCGCCGGCAAGAGCACGCTCGTCAAGGTCGTCGCCGGGGTCGTCCGGCCCGACGAGGGCTCGTACACGTCAATGGCCAGCCGCTCACCCTCGGATCGCCGCAGGCTCCGGGCGGCCGGTGTCGCGATCGTCTACCAGGAGCTCTCGCTCGTCCCGCAGCTGTCGGTGATGCACAACCTCGTGCTGAGCGATTTGCCGCGCGGTCGCCGGGATTGCTGTCCGGTCGGCCGAGGCGATCGCCGAGGAGGCGCTCGCCCGGCTCGGCCTTGTGCACATCGATCCGCGCCTGCCGGTCTCCCAGCTCCCGCTCGACCAGCGCCAGATGGTCGAGATCGCGAAGGCCTCGATGGGCCGACCGCGGATCCTGATCCTCGACGAGGCGACCTCGTCGCTCGGCGACGCCGAGGTCGAGCGGCTCTTCGAGCTCGTGCGCAGCCTGCGCGATCCCGGAACGACCGTCGTCGTGATCACCCACCGGATGCAGGAGGTGTGGGCGCTCGCCGACCGGATGACCATCCTTCGCGACGGACGTACGGTCGGGCGCTTCAACGTCGGTGAGATCGACCAGCAGGACGTCGTGAGCCTGATGGCGGGCCGCGACGTCCACGCCGCGTATCCGCCGAAGGGCCGCGGCGTCCCGCGACGAGCCGGCGCTCGAGCTGCGAGACGTCCAGCTGCGCCGCGGGCAGGCGCCGTGGAAGCTGGCGGTGAATCGCGGCGAGATCCTCGGCCTCGGCGGCCTCCAGGGTCAGGGCCAGCGCCATTTCCTGCACTGGCTGTACGGCGCCGGCCCGGACACGGGACCGTTCTGCGCAACGGCGTGTCGCGTCAAGATCCGTCGGCCCGCGGACGCGCTGCGCAACGGCATCGTCCTGATCCCCGAGGATCGCGCGGTCGAGGGTCTCCATCTCGATGCTTCCCGTTGCGCTGGAACTTCGCGATGGCGACGCTCGGCCGCCGCGCGTGGCTCGGCGTGATGAACATGCGAGCGGAACGAGCGCTCGCCGTCCGAACGCGTCGAGGCAGATGTCGATCAAGGTCAGCTCGCCGTTCCAGCCGGTCTCGGCGCTGAGCGGCGGCACGCAGCAGAAGGTGGTGATCGGGAAGTTCATGGAGGCGAAACCGGAGGTCGTCCTCTTCGTCGACGCGACCCGCGGTATCGACGTCGCAGACGAAGTTCGAGTTCTACGAGATGCTGCGGAGGCTCGCCGACGACGGGCGCGGCCTGCGTCATCTACTCGTCCGACACAGAGAGCTCGTCGGACTCTGCGACCGTGTCGCTGTCTTCCACGACGGCGTGCCCGCACTGATGCTCGAGGGCGACGACATCACCCAGGACGCAGTGGTCGCGGCATCCTTCGCCGTCGCGCAGGACGGCCGGATGAGCCACCCGGATCCAGGCTCGCCGTCGGTCCGTGTCGCGCAGGCTCGCGTGGCAGCGTGCTTACACCGCGGCGGCGTCGACGCTCGTGCCTGTTCGTCATCTACCTCGTCAGAAACGGCGGGTTCGGGGCGATCGAGGCGCTCGGGATCTCGAACGCCGCGCTGCCGCTCGCGCTGGTCGCCGCCGGCGAGACGTTCGTGATCCTCACGAACGGCATCGACCTCTCGATCGGGCAGCATCCTCACGCTCTCGAACGTCACGTGCGCGGTCGTTGCAGGCCCACGGTCACGGCTGCGCTCGGCGTCTTCGCTCGCCGTCGGCGTAGGCGCAGCCGCCGGGCTTGCGAACGGCGCTCATCGTCTCGTATCTGAGGATCGCGCCGCTGATCGCGACGCTCGCGACGGCTCGATCTACGTCGGGTTCGCGCTCATCATCCTGCCCAACCCGGGCGGCAGCGTTCCGAGCTGGCTCGTCGAGCTGGACGTCGGGCCGAGCGCGGACGCGCTTCCCGTTGCGGCGATTCTGGCTCGCCGTCGCGATCGTCGCTTGGCTGGCTCGTCCTGCGACGAACCGCGTTCGGGATCAACCTGCAGGCGCTCGGAGGCAGCGAGTCCGCCAGCCTGGTCAGCAGGCATCCACGTCGACGCGAACACGGATCCTGGCCTACGTGCGCCTCCGGCTTCTGCTCAGGGCTCGCCGGCATCGTGCTCGCGGGGCTGACGCAAAGCGGCGACCCCACGATCGGCGCGGTCTACCTGCTGGACGGCATCGCCGCCGTCGTGATCGGCGGCACGAGCCTGGCTCGGCGGTGTCGGCACGATCGCCGGGTCGATCTTCGGCGCGATCGCGCTCGCCCTTGTGTCGGTCGGTTCTACTCGTCAGCGGTGTCTCGACGAACTACCAGTACATCGTCACGGGGCTGATCGTGATCGGCGCGCTGTTGGCGCACGCGGTCCAGGCGAATGTCGGAGCGCGCCTCACCCAGCGACGCCCTCGTGACGGAGGGAGTGGACTAACGATGTGCAGGCCGCGGACATACGTGCGGCCCGTGGAGGTCGCAATCCCTTCGCGTCTTCGTCGCAATTGCACTTGTGGCAGGAGCGATCGTCGGCTCCCGGGTTCTTGGACTCGAACCACCTGAGCTCGATGGCCCAGACGGCGGCGTACCTCGGGATCATCGCGATCGGCCAGACGCTCGTGCTTCTGCTCGGCGGCATCGACCTGTCCATGCCGTACACGATCAACCTCGCCGCGGTTCTCCTCGCCGGGCTTCCAGGCGAACGGCATGTCGTCGACGCGCGATATCGCGACCGTGCTCGGGGTCGGAGCGTGTATCGGCCTCGTCAACGGTCTTGGGGTGGCGCTGCTCGACATCTCGCCGCTCGTGATGACGCTCGGGATGAACAGCATCCTGCAGGGGGTCATGCTGATCTACACGAGCGGAGTCCCGATCGGACAGGCGCCAGTCTTCGTGACAACGGTCTCGACCGGCTGGTGGGCGGCACATCCCGTGCGTGGTGGTCCTGTGGATCGGCGCTGACGATCGTCGTCACGCTTGTGCTTGTATTCACGACGTTCGGGCGCAGCATCTACGCAGTTGGTGCGAACCGGCGCGCGTCCGAGCTGTCCGGCCTGCCGGTCCGACGCACGGTCGTCCTGGCGTACGTGCTGAGCGGGCTCGCGGCGGCGGTCGGCGGGATGCTGCTCGTCGGGTACTCCGGCCAGGCGTACCTCGCCATGGGGGACGACTTACCTTCTGCCCGTCGATCGCCGTCGTCGTGATCGGCGGCACGTCGATCTTCGGCGGCAAGGGCTCGTACGTACAGACGGTCGGCGGCGCTCTGCTTATCACCGTGATCGCGAGCATTCTCATCTCGGTCGATGTCGACCAATCGGGCCAGAACATCCTCTACGGGGTCATCATCCTCGCGATGGCGTATCTCAACCAGGTCGCGATCACGGGACATCAGATCCGGCTCGGCGCACTGAATTCCTCCCGAGCGTTCCGCGGCTGGCTGCCGCCTGCGCGGTCGGCGGACGAGGCGATGCGTCCCGAGAGTTCAAACAGCCGCCATCGTCGATCCCGGACGACCTGGGAGCCCGAGCGCGACAAAGGACGGCGATGAGTGATCAGCAGCGCGTTGCTTTCGTAACCGGCGGTGCGGGTGGCATCGGCCGTGCGACCTGCCAGGCGTTTCTGACGCCGGCTACCGCGTTGCGCTGACCGACCTCGACCAGGACGCGGCCGCCAGGGCCGCGGCAGAGATCGATCTGTCCGGCGCTTCGGTCGTCGGTCTGGCTGGATGTCTCTTCGACCGACTCCGTCGACGGGCAGTCGCGGTGCCGTCGAGCGCTTCGGCCGCCTCGACGCGCTCGTCAACGTCGCCGGCGTGGTCGGCCCGGGCCGTCGGAGGAGCTGTCCGACGCGAGCTGGGATCGTCTACTGTCAGCATCCACCTCGGCGGCGCGTTCCGCTGCTCGCGCGCCGCGTTCCCGGCGCTCTCGGCGACCGGGGCCGGCTCGATCGTGAGCATCTCGTCGATCGCGGCGAGAACGGGATTCTCGATTCGCGCGTCGTACTGCGCCGCTAAGGCGGGCATCGAGGGCCTGACCCGCGCGCTCGCCGTCGAGTGGGCGAAGCGCGGAGTCCGCGTCAACGCCGTCGCGCCGGGTCACGTGCGGACGCCGATGCTCGACCATTCGCTCGCCATCGGCAGCGTGACGCAGGAGATCGTTGAGGCGCGGACCCAGCGGATCCCGCTGGGCCGCTATGCACAGCCGGAGGAGATCGCGGCGGCGATCCTGTTCCTCTCCTCTCCGGCGGCGAGCTACATCACGGGCGAGACGATCTGCGTCGACGGGGCGATCACCGTCAACGCAGACGCTCCGTAGCGTCGGCTAGCCTGCGCGGCCGAGCTCCGCAATGAGGCCGTCGGGGTCGTCGTCGTCCTGGTCGAGCAGCCAGGACGCGTTGTACGAGCGGTCCGAACCCATGCTCCGGCATGAACGGTTCCATCCATCCGTCCTTGCGCAAGAGTCGGCTGCGCGAGCGAGTCGGCGAACTGGTCGACGCCCGTGCCGGGCACGCCCCACTCGACCGGGACGTCGTAGCCGAGCGCCGCCGAACACCTGCGAGTGGACGTGCGCGAACATGTGCGGCGAGAACGCGACTCCGGCCGCTTCGCAGGCGTCGATCATCGGGCGCGCGCGCGTGATGCCCCCCATGCAGGTGAGGTCGATGCGGACCACGTCGACCGACTCGCGCTGGAGCAGCGCCTCGGGGTAGTAGCTGCCTCCTTGCTCGTCGCCCATCGCGATCGGGGTGCCGCCCGAGCGCGCTTTGCAGCTCGCGCCACGATCTCGGCGTCGCCCGGCGGAAAGACGTCCTCGAACCACCCGAGCCGCGCGGCAACGGACGTCGTCCAGAAACGCGACGGCGTCGTCGACGGAGCGGAAGATCCACGCAGCGTCCATTCCGAGCCACGCGTCGTCGCCGGCGGCCTCGCGTGCAGCTAGGAGCCGGTCGCGGCCGTACTCGAGCGGCAGCGCGATCGGGATCTTGAAGCGACGCCAACCGCCTCGCGTGAGCTCGCGGACCTGCGCGCTTCACGGCGTCCGGATGGCATCGCCGCTGGCGGGTAGCCGATGATCGCCGTGGCCGGCAGCTGCCGTGGCTCACCACCGAGATACGCGCGATCGGGAGCTCGAGGCTTCGCGCGAGCAGATCGTGGATGGCGAGGTCGACGATCGACAGCGCCCGCAGTCCGATGCCGCTGCTGAGCGCCGCAAGGTTCGAGCCCTGGCAGCGGTAGAAGAGCTGCCGCTGGCGTCGGCCTGCGATGGCGGCGCCGACGTAGTGGTGCGCGATGGCCCGCTGGATCGTCGCGGCCAGCGCTCCCTCGCGCGTGAGCGTGAAAGCGAAGCCCTCGACTCCGCTCGCGGCGCGGACGCGCACGAGCGCGAACTCGCGGTGCTTCATCACCCAGTCGCCGAAGCGGATCGGCTCGGGGAGCTGCCGCTCGGACCGTTGCGACCGCGATCTCAGCGATCGTCTGCTCCTGCCCCACGGCTCCATGGGCTAGCCCCCTAACTGCTCTCGTGTCCGGATAGTCGAGTGGGATTCCCCGACTCCGACCGGGATCGCCGTCAGGTGCCAGCGCCCGATGTTCGGGACGAGGATCTGGTCATGATCCGCTCCCACGAACGCGATGTTGGTCGGAGCCGCCAACACCGTGCCGCGCACGTCCTCCGCAGCCAGAGTGAGTCCATCGTCCGGGTGCCAGCGGTAGACGGCGTCCGGGCGGTAGCAGGCGATCTAGACGCCGCCGTCCTCGGTCGCCGCGACGCCGTCTGGGACGGTGTCGCCCATTGCGCACAGTTCTCGTCGCTCGCCGGCACTGCCGTCTGGCCCAATCGGTACCTCGACCAACGCTCCCGGATAGCTCTCGAGTACCAACAGCCTCGAGTCGTCTGCCGAGAGCGCCATACCGTTCGGGAAGTCGCGGACGCTCTCGGTCCATACCTCGGGCTCGCCGCCCGGTGGAATGCGCCAGACGCATCCGTTCGAGGCTCCCCAGTCGCCCGAGTCGGACAGGTAATACGTTCCGGCCTCGTCGAATGGCCCCAGTTCGGCGTCTTGAACGCCCGGGTCTCCGAACCGGTTGCCCAGATTTCCTTCGTCGCTCGCACCGGATCAATGCGCCACACGCACTCGCGGCGTCATGTCGATCGCGTAGACCCGACCTTCGCCGTCCGCGGCGAGCCCAAGCATGAAGCCGTCCGTCGAGAGGATCTCGGTGACGGTGTCGTCCGGTTCGACGCGATAGAGCTGCCCGGCCTCGCCCCCGACGTAGATCCGTCCGTCGGACGTGCCGCAGATGCCTTCCGGGTGGTCGAGTCCTTGTCCAAGCAGTTCGAGGCTCTCAAGCTGGAATGCGGGACCCTTCACGCCGTGCCTCCGTTCTGTCAGACCGCTACTACCCTAGTCGTGAAGCCGAACACAGGATAACGAGGTGCGCGTCGTGTGGCACCTTTACGACGCGTCTACCTCAGTAGTAAGGTGATGCCTCCAGAGCTGCCGACCGAGTGGGAGGAGACAAGATGAGCGAGCCAGTGACCGCGTCGGGCAGATCCAAGCTGCGATGGAGCCGGCGGGATTGACGCCGTCGTCCTCCGGCTTGCCGAAAACATCGTTCTCACGACGCGGTGGTACCCCCAGATTCCCGGCCTCGCCCTCGTCGTGATCGGCCGATCAGGAGGGGCGACGCTGCTCGTACCCGACTACGAAGCGAGCGAGGCTTCCGAGACGTGGAGTGGCGAAATTCGAACGTTCCCCGCGATCCGACATGACGGCCTGCCAACAGGCGCCGAGATTCAGCGGCACTTGAGCGAGCTGGCGGATGAACACGGCGCCAAGGGCGGCACTGTTGGATACGAAGGAAGCTTCGAGAGCATCGCCCCAGCCTCGATCCACGGGGAACCGAACGCCGTCGCGATCCCGACCCAAGCACTGATCAAGCAAACCTTCGCGACCGAGCGGCTTGATGACGTCACCGAAACGCTCGAATCGCTCCGGGCAATCAAGACGCCCGACGAGATCGAGCTGATCACTCGCACGAACGAGATCGCAGCCTTCGGCTTGGAGGCATTCAAGGAACAAGCCGTGCCCGGCAAGACCGAGGTCGAGGTCATGGCCGCTGTCGAGCACGCCATCTCCGTGCAAGGCCACGGATACAAGAACGCGCGCTGGGTGCGTGGCTTCTGCACCGTCTCATCGGTCCCGACCTCGGCGACGGCTGGCAGTACTGGCGTGCACGTCCACGCACAATCGAACGAGACGAAGTGGTGATGCTCGAACTCGGAACTGTCGCCGACGGGTACTGGAGCGACCACACGCGCACCGTTGTTGCCGGCACGGCAAGTCCGCAGCTTCGCGAGGCGTACGAGGCCGTCCAGGGCGCAGTGGCGGCAGGGTTCGCGGCCGCCAGGCCAGGCGCGACAGGCGACGACGTCGATCGCGCATCTCGTGAGGCTTGCGCGGCGGCCGGTCTTCTCCAGTTTCCCCATCACACTGGGCATGGCACTGGTTTTCGCTACCACGAGTCCCGACCGCAGTTGGTTCCCGGCAGCACCCATGTCCTCAGCGTTGGCAACGTGATCATTACCGAGCCGGGGATCTACTCGAGTGACCTCAATGGCGGAGTTCGGCACGAAGACAACGCGGTCGTGACGGACGCCGGCGCGGTTGTGCTTGCTACGACCGACTACAGCTTCGATCTCACGTAACAGCCGGACCTGCAGAACCATGGAGCAAGGAATGCGCACCGAAGTGCTGATGCCAAATCTCGGTTACGACATGGAGAGCGCGAAGGTCACCGCGTGGCTGAAACAGGTAGGAGATCCGGTGCGTCGCGGCGAGCCGATCGCGGAGATCGAAACGGATAAGACGAACATCGAGATGGAGTCTCTGCTCGATGGCACGCTTGTGGAGATCGTCGTCGAAGCTGGCGCGGAGGCCGCGGTTGGCGAGGTGATCGCGTTCATTGAGTGAGAGCCGTGAACCGGTTCCAGGCCCTGCATCGACGCTGGTTGAGCTATCGCCAATGCGTCGCGCGATCGCCCGACGCATGGTGGAAAGCAAGCAGAGCGCGCCGCATTTCTACACCGAGATCGAAATTCCGATGGACCGAGCGGTCGAGTACGTCCACTCGGCTGCCGCTAACGCCGGCGCTGCGAGAACGACCGTAACGGCTGTCCTTGCGCGTGCTTGCGCGGTGGCGCTCGGCTCGCATCCGTCCCTGAACGCGCTCTGGACAGAAGAGGGCCTGCTCCAGATGCAGGACGTGAATCTTGGGATTGCAGTCGCTCTTGAAGACGGTCTCGTCGCGCCTGCGCTGCTTGCAGCCGACAAGCTCTCGCTCTCCGCCACAGGAGAGGCTCTCAGGGATCTCGTCGCCCGAACACGAAGCGGCAAGCTGCGCCCGAGCGAGATCTCTGACGGCACATTTACGCTTAGCAACCTCGGGAGACATGACGTCTCCCGATTCTCGGCGATCATCGTCCCACCCCAGGTCGGGATTCTCGCAACCGGAGCGACCCTCGAACGCCCTGTCGTCGTAGACGGGCAGATCGCGATCGGCAAGGTGATGACCGCGACGCTCAGCGCCGACCACCGAGCCGTGGACGGGGCATATGCAGCCACGTTCCTTGAAGCCTTGAAGGCGTTGCTGACCGATCCGGAGAGGCTGGATGACTGACGTCATCGCAAGCGTGGCCGTCGTCGACGGT
The DNA here is from genome assembly GCA_963821365.1 of uncultured Actinomycetes bacterium. Taxonomy (GTDB): domain Bacteria; phylum Actinomycetota; class Thermoleophilia; order Gaiellales; family Gaiellaceae; genus Gaiella. Next base: position 430,639 of record CAWGDT010000008.1, on the reverse strand, counting down.
CCGTGCGCCGTTGCCGGTCACGATCCGCTTCGGGCCGTGGGTGATGAAGCATCGTGAGTTCGCGCTCTGCCGCGTGCGACACGCGAGGGGCCTCGAGGGCTTCGCTTCGTCTACACGCGCGACGGACCATTCGCCGCCGTTCGTGCGACGCAACATCGCGCCGATGTACGTCGGCCAGACCGTACGACGACCCGGCCGAGCTCCACTGGCAGGCAGCGTGGAGCAACAACGCGATCCTCGCCGAGCTGGGATCGGCCTGCGCGCGCTCTCGCTCGTCGACCTCGCCGCCTGGGATCTGGCCGCGCGGGCGGACGGGCAGTCGATCACGGCGTACCTCGGCGGCGAGCGCCGCCCCGATGCCGGTGACGGCGATCATCGGCTATCCGCCGACCCTGACCCCGCACGAGGTCGCCGAGCCAGGTCGAAGACCTACTCGAGGCCGGCTGGCGCCGCTTCAAGCAGCCGATCGCCGCCACGCCCGAGGAGACGCGCGCGCGGCTGCGGGCCGCACGCGTCGGCGATGGGTGCCGACTGCTGGCTCGGGCATGGACTGCAACTGGGTCTTCAAGTCAGCCCGCGACGCGATCGAGTTCGCACGCTCGATCGAGGACGTCGGCCTCGGCTGGATGGAGGACGTCGTCCCGCCCGGCAACGCGCGGATGGTCGCCGAGATCCGCGAGCGTGGCGCCGTGTCCGGTCGCGATGGGAGACGAGCAGGGGGGTGCCTACCACCCCGAGTCGATCCTCGCCCACGACGCAGTCGACGTCGAGCGCATCGACGTCACGACCTACGGCGGCATCACGCGCCTGCGCGAGACGCTCGCGCAGATCGAGGAACGCGGCGATCCAGTTCGCCCCGCACATGTTCGCGCACGTCCATTCGCAGGTGTTCGGCGCGCTCGGCCACGACGTGCCGATCGAATGGGGCGTTCCCGGCAGCGGCGTCGACCAGTTCGCCGACTCGCTCGCGCCAGCCGCGTCGTTCGCGACGGCCGTGATGGACCCTCTGCCGGAGGAGCCTGGATTCGGGCCGCTCTACAACGCTGCCTGGATCGCGCGAGCAGATCGTCGAGGACGACGACGGCCTGCTCGCCGAGCTCTGATCGACGAGAGGAGACCGTGACGTGACGCCCGATACGCGCGAGCGCCTCGACTGGTATCGCCGGATGCTCGAGATCCGGCTCTTCGAGGAGAAGGTGCAGGAGCTCTTCATGGAGGGCCTGATCCAGGGCACGACGCACCTCTGCCAGGGCCAGGAAGCCGTCTCGGTCGGCGCGATCGCCGCGCTGCGCGACGACGACTACCTGACGATCACCTACCGCGGCCACGGCCACGCGCTGATGCGGGGCGTGCTCGATGGAGGCGTGCTTCGCCGAGCTGATGGGCCGCTCGACCGGCTGCTGCAGAGGGCGTCGGCGGCTCGATGCACTTCACCGACGTCGAGCAGGGCCTGCTCGGCGCGTTCGCGATCGTCGGAGCCGGGCTGCCGGTCGCGCTGGGCGCCGCCTACTCGGCCAAGCTCCAGGGCACTCGACCGCGTCGCGCTGACGTTCTTCGGCGACGGCGCGACCAACATCGGCACGTTCCACGAGGCGCTCAACATGGCGGCGACGTGGAAGGTCGGGGTCGTCTTCATCATCGAGAACAACCTCTACGGCGAGTACACGCCGCTGCGCGAGACGACGCCGCTCGACGACCTCGCCGAGCGCGCGAAGGCGCACGCGATGCCCGGCGTGATCGTCGACGGCCAGGACGTCGACGCCGTCCACGCAGGCCGTGCAGCGAGGCCGTCGCGCGCGGCGCGCGCAGGCGAGGGCCGACGCTGCTCGAGATGAAGACCTACCGCTTCCGCGGCCACTCGCGCACCGACCCGGCGAAGTACCGGCCCGAGGGCGAGCTCGAGCGCTGGCAGGAGCGCGATCCGATCGCTCTGCTCGGCGCGCGGCTCGCCGAGGACGGGCGCCTTGACCGAGCGGAGCGCGACGGCTGCTTCGCGACGAGATCCAGCAGCTGGTCGACGAGACCGCCGAACGCGCCAAGCAGGCGCCGCTCCCGACGCTCGAGGAGATTCGCAGACTATGTCTACGCAGCTTGAGCGCCGGTCGCAGCCACGGCGGCGCGACGACCGTGCGAGATGACGTACCGCGAGGCCGTCAACGCCGCGCTCGAGGACGAGATGGCGTCGCGATCCGACGGTCTACCTGCTCGGCGAGGACGTCGCGAACGACGGCGGCGTCTTCAAGACGAACGACGGCCTGCCGGAGCGTTTCCCGGGCGCGTCGTCGAACACGCCGATCTGCGAGAACACGTTCATCGGCGTCGCGATCGGCATGTCGGTGACGGGCTGCGGCCCGTCGTCGAGATCATGTTCAGCGACTTCCTGCCGACGGCCGGCGACGCGATCATCGAGGAGCTGCCGAAGTTCCGCTTCATGACCGGCGGCCAGTGCGACGCTGCCCGTCACGATCCGCTCGATCGGCGGCGGCACGCGGCCGCTTCGGGACGCAGCACTCGGCCACGGGCGAGTCGTGGTTCATGGCGCTTCCCCGGCTCTGATCGTCGCGACGGCCGGCACACCCGCCGGTGCTCTACGGCGTGCTGCGCGCGGCGATCCGCGCCCAGGACCCCGTGCTCTTCTTCGAGCACAAGGGCCTGTACGCGCGAAAGGGCAGGTCGCGCGAGGCGACGAGTCAGATCGCCGAGATCGGGCAAGGCGGCCGTCGTGCGCGACGGGCGCCGACGTCACGATCGTCGCGACGCTGCTGATGCTCGACCGCGCGCTGCGAGGCGGCCGAGCAGCTCTCGCCGCCGAGGGCATCGACGCCGAGGTGATCGACCTGCGCTGGCTGCGGCCGTTCGATCTCCCGGCCGTGCGGGCAGAGCGTCGAGAAGACCGGGGCGCCTCCTGGTCGTCGAGGAGCAGGTGCACGCCGGCGGCTGGGGCGCGACGCTGATCTCGCAGCTCACGATGGAGGGCGTTCCGCTCGAGGCGCCGCCGCGCGTCGTCGGCCTCCCCGACGACATGCTGATCCCCTACAGCCCGCCGCTCGAGGACGCGATCATCCCGGGCGTCGACGCGATCGCCGCGGCCGTGCGCCGGCTCAAGAGCTGAGCGGTTAGAAGCTCGAGCTGCCATCGAAGCCTCGAGATGATGCGTCGCGAGCGGTGTCACGCTCAGCTCGAGCCACGGGAAGGCCGGCAGGGAGGTGAGTCGCGGCATGCAACTCGTCTCCCGTGTCGGCCTTCCAGATGCCGACGTTCGCCCGCTTGCCCGCCACGCGCCAGATGCGCACGATCGTGCCGGCGGCTTGAGTTCCTCGGCCGCGAGCGACTCTCGCGCGCCATCACGTCGGCCAGTTGTTCCGCCGGCATGTCGGGCGGGAAATGAACCTGGATCTGGACGAGAAACTCCATGGAAGCAGAGGCGGCGCTACTGCTCGGACTATCACGGGATAGCAAGATCTGGCCAAGCCGATCACCGAGTCATTGCCAGCCTCCAGGAGCTCGGGCTCTCGCTCTACGAGGCGCGCCTCTACCTCGGACTGCTGACCGGCGGCCCGCAGAACGGCAACGAGCTCAGCCGGACGTCGGGCGTTCCGTCGTCGAAGGTCTACGCCATGCTCGAGCGGCTCGCCGCCGACGGCATCGTCGCTCACACCCGCCGTGGCAACACCGTCGAGTATGTCTGTGTTCCGCCACAGGACGTGTTGCACAAGCTGCGAGAGCGGTACACCAAGCCGCTTGACTATCTCGAAGAGACGCTCCCGACGATTGTCAGCAGCGAGGCCGAGCCCGACGTGCAGCAGATCGCCAGTCGCGACGCAATCGTCGATCACGCGCGAGTGATCGTCCGCAACGCGAAGAGCGAGGAACTACGTGCTCCGTGTGGAGGAGAACGTCGAACCGCTGCGCAACGACCTCGCGGCGGCGGACGCGCGCGGTGTCAAGATCGTCGGAATGCTGTACGGGCAGGGGACGCTCGAGGTCGGCTGGTGGCAGCACCACAGCTACCGAGAGACCGTGCGCCTCGCGCATCGGCGGGCGGATGCTGACGCTCGTCGCCGACGGGAGCGGAGGCGCTCATCGCCCACATACCCGAGCGCGGCGATGCCGTCCGCGGTGCGCACGCGGAATCCGGTCCTCTGCCTGGTCGCCGAGGAGTACCTCATCCACGATCTCACCCTGCAGAAGGCCAAGACGATGACCGGCTACGACGAGTGGGATAAGTGGCTGCGCGCAGACGAGGAGCTGCAAGCGCTCACCCTTGGTCGGACTGGTCGTCTTAGTCCGATAGAGCCTGGAGCGACCAGCCGAGCCTGACGACGGGCCGCTTGACCGTTACACTCCTAGGGTAGTAGACTCGGCCAAATGGACGCTCCGTCCCCGCTTTCAGGGCTGCGCATCGTTGAGCTGGCAAACGTCGTAGCTGGACCGAGCGTCGGAAAGCACCTGTCCGACTTCGGAGCAGAAGTCATCAAGATTGAGCGGCCGGGCGACGGCGACAGTACGCGCATGATGGGCGAGTTCGTCGGAAACAGCTCTGCTTGGTGGCTCATGCTCGGGCGCAACAAGCGGTCGGTCACCCTAGACCTCAAACATCCCAAAGGGAGGGAAGTCCTACTCAAGCTTGTGGAGACAGCCGATGCGCTAGTGGAGAGCTTCCGCCCCGGCGTGCTCGAGCGTCTCGACATCACGCCCGACGCCTTGCGCGAGGTCAACCCCGGACTGGTCGTCGTCCGACTGTCTGCCTTCGGACAGACCGGTCCCTATAGCCATCGGCCGGGCTTCGGCACGCTTGCAGAGGCGTTCTCGGGCCTCACCGAAATCAGTGGCTATCCAGGGTCGCCGCCGCTCCTCGCTCCCTTTGCGCTGGCTGATGAAGTCGCTGGACTCTTCGCAACCTGGTCGCTACTCGCTGCGCTGTACCACCGAGACGTCCACGGTGGCCCAGGGCAGACGATCGACATTTCACTGTTCGAGGCCGTATTCAACATTCTCGGTCCTCTACCGACCCTGTACCGGGCGAACGGCGTTCTCCAAGCGAGAAACGGGTCCCGCCTGACGTTCTCGTCACCGCGAAATGTGTATAGAACGAGGGACGATCACTATTTCGCCGTCTCCGGGACGACGCCATCGGCTGCCGAGGCAGTCCTACGTGTCGTAGGCGAGGAACTGCTCTCGGATCCCCGCTTCGCAACACATGAGGCCCGGGCCGAACATGCGGAGGAACTCGATGACGTCGTCGCGGCGTGGATTTCGGAACGTGACGTAGACGACGTCGATCGCGCCTTCCGGGAGGCCGGCGCGGCAGGGATGCGGGTCCTCAGCATGGCTGACGTATTCGATGACCCCCACTACCGGGCACGCGAGACGCTCGTCAATGTCGTCGACGACAACGCTGGCGAGATCACGATCGCAGCACCAGTACCGCGCATGAGCGCAACGCCCGCCCGTGTCAGTCATCTTGGGCCTCCCTTGGGACGTGACACCGACGTGGTGCTTGACGAGCTTGGATACAGCGAAGCGGAGATCGCGGCTGGTCGCGAAGAAGGGGTTTGGTGACCGTCCACGACGCACGGTTCGGGCGCTGGTTCGAAGAGTTCACGATCGGCGACACTTATCGTCACTGGCCGGGACGAACCATCACGGAGGCTGAGGATCACATGTTTTGCATGCTGACCATGGCCGCGAGCCCGATCCATATGGATGCGCATTACGCCACGACAGAGATCGAGGGCGGCAGAAACCTTGTTGTCGGAACGTTCATCTACTCCGCACTCCTGGGTATGTCTGTTCCGGACACATCCGGGAAGGCTTTGGCGGCACTCGGGACCGAGAGGCTTCGGCATCTTGCTCCGTTGCGTCACGGGGACACGCTTTATGGAGAGTCGACTGTCCTTGAAGCACGCGTTTCGAAATCCCGCCCTGGCGTCGGGGTCGTCACAGTCGAGACTCGCGGCTACAACCAGGAACGAACCGTTGTCTGCGATTTTCAGCGCAGCTTCCTGGTGCCGATGAAGGTCAGCGTGTGAGCAGTCGAACCAGTCGGCTTCGCCGATCATGTCTCGCGGTCCCCGGATCGAGCGAAAAGATGCTCACGAAGGCCGCAACTCTGGAAGTCGACCAGGTTTTTCTCGATCTCGAAGATGCGGTCGCACCGAGCGAGAAGACGGATGACACGCGGCGCCGAATTGCAGACGCTCTACGGGACCAACCGTGGAGGGCAAGGACGAAGGCTGTCCGTGTCAACGCCGTCTCAACACCCTGGTGCCATCGCGACATCATCACGGTCGTTGAGCTAGCCGGCGAAGCGCTCGACTGCGTCATGCTTCCAAAGGTCGAGCAGCCCGGCGACGTCGAGTTCGCTGATCGGCTCCTCTCACAGCTCGAAGCGGAAACCGGCAGAAGTGACCGTATTGGCCTCGAGGTTCAGATCGAGAGCCCGCTCGGACTTATGAACGTTGAGAGGATCGCTGCCTCATCCTCAAGAATTGAGACGCTGATCTTCGGTCCCGGCGATTTTGCTGCAAGCGTCGGGATGCCGCAGCTGACCGTCGGGGCGGCCGCCGAAGACTACGCCGGCGACCACTGGCACTACGTCCTTTGGCGGATCTTGATCGCCGCCCGCGCGAATGGACTCCAAGCGATTGATGGTCCGTATGCCCTAATTCAAGATCTCGACGGCTTTCGGGCGGTGGCAGCCCGGTCGCGCTCGCTCGGCTACGACGGGAAGTGGGTCATCCACCCCGGTCAGATCACCGCATGCCACGACATCTTCACGCCCACGCGGGAGCAGTTCCTCCGGGCGACAAGGATCCTTGCAGCCTACGAAGTTGCTACCGACGAGAAGCGGCTCGGCGCTGTCATGTACGAAAACGAAATGATTGACGAGGCATCAAGGAAGATGGCCGAGCAGATCGTCGCGCGAGGCCGGGCGTCCGGTCTCGCCTAGCGATGAGGCTCCCGCTCGAAGATCTCCGCGTCGTAGCCATTGAGCAGTACGGCGCAGGCCCGTTCGCCTCGATGCAGCTGGCCGACTTGGGCGCAGACGTGATCAAGATCGAAGATCACTCGGTTGGAGGGGATGTCGCCCGGGACGTTCCGCCGTATGCCTCGGAGGGAGCTTCGCTCTTCTTTGAGAGCTTCAACCGCAACAAGCGCTCGCTCGCACTGAATCTGCGTATCCCGGCCGCGCGCCGAGTGCTTGAGGACCTCGTAGCCGAAGCCGACGCGCTCATCTCGAACTTGCGCGGTGACCAGGTAACGCGCCTCAGCCTTCAATACGCCGACCTGGAACACGTCAATCCTCGCCTGGTTTGCGTTTCGCTTTCGGCGTTCGGGAACACTGGCCCGCGGGCCGCGCAGGGAGGCTACGACTTCACCATCCAGGGCATCGCTGGTTGGATGAGCGTCACAGGAGGACCCAACCAGCCTCCGACAAAGAGTGGACTTTCGCTGGTCGACTACTGCGCCGGTTATGTCGCGGCACTCGCGATCGTTGCCGGCGTCTGGCGCGCACGCCGAGATGGCGTCGGTTGCGACGCCGACCTGTCGCTGTTTGAGGCAGGACTAGCGCAGCTGACGTACGTTGGCACGTGGGCTGCGAGCCAAGGATTCGAACCACCAAGACTTCCGAACAGCGCCCACCTCTCGATGGTGCCGTTTCAGACGTTCCCCACGAAGGACGGCCTCATCGTGGTCGCATGCCCGAAGCAATCCCTCTGGCAGCGGCTATGCGTCGCTCTCGAGTGCGAAGAGCTCGCGAACGACGAACGATTCTGCGACTTCCACGCCCGTCAGCGCAACCGCAACGACCTCACTGAAATTCTTCAACACACCCTCGTCTCGCGGCCGACGAGTGAGTGGCTGGAGCGCCTCGAGGCTCATGGCGTGCCGTGCGGCGCGGTCAACGATGTCCACCAGGCTCTCGCCGACCGCCAATCGACTGACAGAGATGTCATCGCGGAGTATGACCACCCGACGCTCGGCCCCGTCCGGACCGTTCGTACCCCACTTCGACTTTCCGGTCACGATGCTCCGCTACGGCGCTCACCGTATCTGGGTGAACATGGCAATAGCGTGCTAACCGAAATCTGTGGGTACACACTCGAAGAGATTGACGAGCTCTGCTCGTCAGGTGCCGTACTCGTTCCTGAATCCGGGATGGAACACGAATGACGAGCGAGTTTCGAGGGCGTTTCTACGAAGATCTAGAGCAGGGGTTAGTCTTCAGATCCCATCTAGGTCGAACGATAACCGAAACAGACAATATCTGGTTCACGGCGCTTACGATGAACACAAACCAGGTGCACTTCAATTCCGAGTTCTCGTCCAGAACGGAGTTTAAACGTCCGCTGGTCGTTTCAACTCTCACACTCGCAATCGTGCTCGGCCTGTCGGTGCGAGATACGTCCGAAAATGCTGCTGCGAACCTCGGATGGGGCGACATCCTCCTGCCAAAGCCCGTGTACGCCGGCGACACATTGTGGGCTGAGAGCGAGATCACAAACCGTCGCGAGAGCAAGAGTCGCCCAACCTGCGGGATTGTGTCTATGAGAACTCGTGGCATCAATCAGCGGCGAGAAGTCGTGATCGAGTTCACCCGCTCGTTCATGGCTTTCAAGCGTGGCGCTCCCGAAGTCACCGATCTCTTTCCGATCACTGATGAACCCTGGCGCGCTCCATCCACCTAACGTCAAGAACTGGCCACGGTTGTCGCATTTCGGATGATCGACTCGATTCTCGAACCGAACGAGTTCGGAGGCCGAGTGTGCATTGTCAATGTCACGGCGCCCGACGGCGGAGGCGGTGGCCTCCGTACTCGAGGTCGGTGAGCTCGCTGACGAGCTACTCCCGAACGGAGCGGGAGCATCGCTCACATTCGTACCGCCAGCGTGGGGAGTCATCGCGGCCGAGGAAGAAGCAGCCGCTGAACTCGCAGCCTCCTCTGCATGCGCCCTGATGCAATCCAGCCTCGAAAACTGGGCGGCCGCAACCGCCGGATCAACATCATCCGCGTGGGTGCAGCGGACAACGCGTCATTCACCAACTCGCGCAGCAGAGAGGTCCTGGTAGCGCGTACTCCGATGCATCGAGCCGCAACCTCCGACGAGATCGCCGACGCGATCGACTTCCTCGCCTCGCAAGCCGCCGGATACGTGACCGGCAGCGTCCTCGATGTCGACGGCGGCTGGAGCGCCTACTCGTGGTTCTTTCCCGCGCGAGACCTATAACACGATCGGAGGGCTGTACATGACCACCGCTAAACCCGCCGGCCTCGGCACATGGGAAGACTTCGTGCGTCAACCCATCATGTTCACCGAAGCTGTTCGTGGCGGTCCCCTCGTGTGGCAGGCCGGGTCAACCCATCTATACGGTGATCCACTAGGGCCTATTCGGCACGCCCACGACGGCGCCGCCGAATTCTATTTCGTTCTCAGCGGAGCCTGCCTCGTTGAAGTCGGTGGCGAGGAGCGCGTCGCCAACACGGGCGACCTTGTCTACATCCCAGCAGACGCACCGCACAACCTGTTACACGAAATAGGCGGTCAGGACGCCTGGCTGTACATCATGGTGGCGCCCAACGTCGTGGACAACAAGTGGCGAACGAGCGGCTACCTCCCAGACGAAGCATCGCCCAAGATGACCATTACACGGCCCTTCGAAGGCGACGGCTCAGCATCCGAGAACCCATTTCCCGCGACCGTCGTCACCGTCTCACGGGGAGAACCCAAGACTCACACGTCTTCGACCGCTGAGCTCGTCTACCTCGTTGTCGAGGGCGAGTGCCATGTGCGCGTTGGAACGCTTGCGGGCAACCTGAGACCAGGACATCAAGTCCATGTTCTACGCGACCTCGAACACGAGATCTCGGCGCTCTCGGAGCAAGCAAGGCTGCTCTGCTTCAGTTGTTCGTTTGTTCCGTTCGCCGGCGTCGAGCTCGGCCCAGAAGGAGCCCAACACAAGTACTAGTACTCGCGAGGATGGCTGAACAGCTGCGAATCCCAACGCAGCTTCGGAACCTTCACCCGACAGTCGCTCGTACACGCGACTGGTACGCGGACACGCGTCCTGATGACGACGGTCGTATGCGCCCTCGTCCTGTCGCGGGCCTGGGCCGGTTGATCGTGTCGAAGCGAGGGTTGCGGCGAGCGCTCTTGGCGCTTCAAGCTGGTCGCGGGCTCGCCTCGCACCCCGCGTTTGTCCGGTTCGGGCCACGGCTCTCCGAGGAGGGGGTTCAGACGTGCCCTCACGTGCGCGGGGCTCGACGCGGGCTAGGGAATGGGCCGTTGGCTCGCGTACTCGGAGACGCCGCAACCCGCGCGGCGAGTGCCCCCGGCAAGAATCGAACTTGCGCACGCGGTTTAGGAAACCGCTGCTCTATCCACTGAGCTACGGGGGCGCCGGGGGGAGCGTAGCGCCGGATTCCGGTGCCGCAGGCGACGCAGGGCGCCACCCGCGCCGCACGGCGTTTATGATCGCCGCGTGGCCGGGGTGGTCGACGAGCTTGCACGCGTGCGGCTCTTTGCGTGCCTCAGCCAGCGCCAGCTGAAGCGGCTCGCGCGGACGGTCAAGGTGCGCGAGTACCGGCCCGGCCTCGACATCGTCAAGGAGGGGACGATGAGCGGCGTGGGCTTCTTCATCGTCTCCGACGGTGAGGCGTCGGTCAGCGTCGACGGCGACGAGGTCGCGCGGATCGGGCCCGGTGACCACTTCGGCGAGCTCGCGCTGATCGCGGAGGGCGAGCGCACGGCGACGGTCACGGCGGTGACGCGGCTCCGCTGCCTCGTGATCGCGTTCTGGGACTTCCGTCGGTTCGCGAAGGAGAACCCGGACGTGTCCTGGGCGCTCCTGCAGCACCTCGCCGGGCTGCTGACCGCCGAACGGGACCGCCGCGCCCGCGCGGCCGCGCTCCAGGTCTGAGCCCAGACGCCACACGCCGTTCCCGTGCGGCGCGAGGGGGTGGTACGTTCACGTGCGGTGCCGGGGGCACCCCCGGGCGAGCGGAAAGGAGTCGTGGCCGCATGCTGACAGCGACAAAGGACCTCCTCCTCCCGACGACGGTGACAGGCTCGTGGCCCCGGCCGAGCTGGTACACGGGCAACCTCCACGGCCGCCCGTACTCGACGGCCCTCGGCGACGTCGCCTTCCGGGAGCAGCACATCGACGCCGTCTCCACCGTGATCGGCGACCAGGAGCTCGCCGGCCTGGACATCCTCACGAACGGCGACTACCACCTCGACAACGACCTCGCGGGCCGGTCGTGGTTCGCGTACCCCTCCGACCGTCTGAGCGGCGTGACGGAGTTCGACACGGAGACGACTGCGGGCTGGTCGTATCCCGTCGGCACGTGGCTGAACGAGATCGTCGGCGGCTGGAAATACCACGGCGTCGTGGACAAGATCGGCCCGCGGGTGCCGCTCGAGTTCGCGAAGGTGTGGCGGGTCGCGCAGGCGCGAACCGAGAAGCCCGTGAAGTTCGGGACGATCTCCGCGGATCTCGCCTCGACCGTGCTGACGCTCCGCACGGACGCATACGACGACGACAAGCGGCAGCTCATGTGGGACCTGGCGACCGTGCTGAACGCGGAGCTCCGCCAGCTCGTCGCGGCAGGCTGCAAGGTCGTGCAGATCGAGGAGCCGGCGATCCACAGCGCCGCGGCGTGGGGTGCGGACACGGAGACGCTGGACTTCTTCGTCGACCTCTTCAACTACACCGTCGACGGTCTCGACGAGGCCGAGGTCTGGGTGCACACGTGCTGGGGCAACCCGGGTGCGCAGCACTGCTTCGACCCGAACATCTCCTACGACCCCTCGCTCGAGATCTACCTCGAGCGCCTGAAGGCGGACGTCTGGACGATCGAGTCCAAGGACAACGGCCACCGGCTGCTACCGAGCCTCGGCAGCTACAAGGGCAAGCTGGGCAAGAAGATCGCGGTCGGGTTCATCAGCCATCGCGCGCTGCAGGTCGAGACCGCCGAGGAGGTGGCCGCGGACGTCCGCATGGCGCTCGAGTACATCGACGCCGACAAGCTCGTCCTCTCCTCGGACTGCGGGTTCGGGCGCCAGGGCGTGCCGCGCCCGATCGCGCTCTACAAGGCCGCCGCGCTGGCGCAGGGCGCGAACATCGTCCGGGATGAGCTCGGCGCGCCGACGACCGTCGTTCGCGCCGCCGAGCCGGGGCTGCAGGTGGACGTGCCTGCGGCCGTGGAGGCGCTCGCGACCTGAGCGGGAACGCCGTCCCGGGCTCGCCCGGGGACGGCGCTCTCTCTGCCCCGGGACCTGCGTCAGCCCGCGGCGATCGTCCCCGGGCGGGCCACGGCCGCACCCAATGCGCCCGCGAGCTCGGCCTCGGGAGCGGAATGCGCTGCGGAGGCTCGCCAGGCCACGAACCCGTCCGGCCGAACGAGCACGGCGCCCTCGGCGCCGGTTCCGTACAGCGCCTCGAACGTGCCGCTCGGGTCGATCACGTCGTCGCCCACGCGGTACGCGTCGACGGGAACGCCGAGCGCGTTGCCCGCGCCCCGTGCCGCGGGGCGCCAGCTCTCTCCGGCGGATCCGGCGAGGACGACGAACCGGCGGCCGAACAGGTCGACCGTCGATCGCTCCGCGCCGCCGACCGTGATCGGCAGGTGCGGAGCGCGGAAGCCCGGCCGGCCCGTCGGCTCGGTCGGGTCCTCCCAGGTCGCGTCGTCGTCGGCCGTGCCGGCGACCGCAACCGACCGGTACCGATAGCCGAGCTCCACGGCGGCCTCGCCGACGAGCGGCACCAGATCCTCCGTCCCCAGGGTGGGATCGAGCCGGAGCACATACCGCGCGTAGGCCTGCTCCGTCGTGAACGCTCCGACCGGCTGACGCTCGGCCTCGTAGGTGGCGAGCAACTCCTCGTCCGCGCGGCCGTCCAGCACGTACGCGAGCTTCCAGGCGAGGTTGTACCCGTCCTCGATGCCGCTGTTGCCGCCGAAGCCGCCGGTGGGGGGCATCACGTGCGCCGCGTCTCCGGCAATGAACACACGGCCGTCCCGCAGCCGCCCCGCGTACTCCGCCGACGCGGACCAGCGCTGCACGTCCTCGATCTCGACCGGGATCTCGGGATCGCCGAGTGCCTCGCGGACGTAGCGGATGCAGGTCGCGGGGCTCATGTCCTCCCCGATGCGGACCGATCGCGTCCCCGCCTCGTCGACCGTCGAGTTCACCACGAGAAACCCCGCCTGCAGGTCGATCGAGAAGCGGAAGAACCCCTGCAGCCGGGGGCCGAAGACGTAGACCACGCTGAGGTTCCGGTCGCCCATCAGCCGGCGGACATCGGCCCTGAAGTAGATCGTGATGCTGTCCGAGAAGCTGCCGTGGCCGAGGACGGGGATTCCGAGCCGCTCGCGGATGGGGCTGCGGGCACCGTCGGCTGCGATCAGGTACCGGGCTCGCACGGTTCGCTCGGCCCCTCCGTCTCTCGGGCGGACGACGACCGTCACTCCCTCTCCGTCCTGCTCCACCGAGACGGCCTCGGACGCGTGCTCGACCCGCGCTCCCAGTCGCCCTGCCGCTCGGAGCAGGACCGGCTCGAGCCCGATCTGCGTGACGAAGAGCCGCGCCGACGGGCTGATGTCCTCGACGCCCTCGTTGATGTTGCGGAAGTACCAGTCGAGCTCCTTCCCGCCGAGGCTCTCGACGGACACGATCGCCCCGTTCTGGACGAACTCCCGGGCCGCCGCCTCCTCGATCTCGTCCTCCAGGCCGACCGCGCGGTACGCCTCGATCGCGCGCTGGTTGACCAGCGCGGCGCGAGGGTGGATCGCGGTGCCGCGATGCCGTTCGACGACGAGCGAGGGCACACCGTGATGACCGAGGAAGACGGCGGTCGACAGCCCGACGAGGCTGCCGCCGACGATCAAGGACGGGAACGTCGTGGTTCACCTCTGGCCTCCTCGACTCGCACGCCGAATCACCGCGTCGGGCGTCTCTCGTGGCAGAACACTAGTGCCGTTCTCGACGAAGGTCGAATGCGAAGCGTGCCGTGGGGCTGAACAGGCGGGCTCCGAGCACGCGTGCGCTCTCGACCGCTTGCTTGACCCGCACCGGCCCGTCGTTTATTCATACTGGACAGTGCGCGACTCTCACGACCCGGGACTCGCCGTCGGGTTGATCGGTCTCGGCAACATGGGCACGGCGTTCGCGGAGCGCCTGCTCGACGCGGGACACGAGCTCGTGGTGATGAATCGGACGCCGGGAAAGTCGGCGCCACTGGAAGCGCGCGGCGTCACGGTCGCAGGGACGTACGCCGACCTCGCCGAGCGCGCCGACGTCGTCCTGACCTCCCTTGCGGACGACGAAGCGCTCGAGGCGGTCGCAGCCGGGTTCCTCGCCGCTGCGCGGCCCGGCACCGTCCTCGTCGACACGAGCACGGTCTCGCCGGCAGCCTCGGCGCGGGTCGCCGCGCAGGCCGAGACGGCGTCGGTCTCCTACCTGCGAGCGCCGGTCAGCGGCAACCCGACGGTCGTGCGGGCGGGGAACCTCAGCTTCGTCGTCTCCGGGCCGCTCGAGACGCTCGAGCGCGTCGAGTCGGTCATACGCGCGATCGGTCCGACCGTCTACCACGTCGGCGACCGCGAGGAGGCGCGCATCGTGAAGCTCGCGATCAACCTCATGATCGGCGGGCTGGCGCAGCTGATGGCGGAGGCGCTCGTGCTCGGGGAGGCCTCGGGCGTCTCGCGTGCGGCACTCCTCGAGGTGATGGGAGGCTCCGCCGTCGGCGCGCCGTTCGTCAAGTACAAGACCGACGCGCTGCTGCGGGACGACTACTCGGCTACTTTCACCACCGCGCTCATGGGAAAGGACATCGACCTGATCCTCGACGCGGCGGGGGACGCCGGGGTCGAGCTCCCGGTGACGACGGAGATGAAGGCGATCATTCGCGGGGCGATCGAGGCGGGCTACGCAGACGACGACTTCATGGCGCTCTTCCCCTTCCTGTGGAGCGCTTCCCGGGCCCAGGCGGCGGCGGCGCCGCTCTCACAGGAGGTGGCGCAGTGAGCACGCGAAGCCGTACGAACGGGTCGCCCGACGCGACGCGGGCAGTGGACTGGGAGCAGCGCATCGACTTCCCGCGCCTGCGTCGGGAGCGCCTCGACCGGGCCAAAGCATCGCTCGAGCGATCGGACCTCGGCGCGGTCCTGCTGTTCGACCCGAACAACATCCGCTACGTCACGAGCACGCACATCGGCGAGTGGGCGCGCGACAAGAACGCACGCTTCACCCTGCTCGCGCGTGGTGCCGAACCGATCCTGTGGGACTTCGGCTCCGCCGCCCGCCACCACCGGATGTTCGCGCCCTGGCTCCCCGAGGAGAGCTTCCGCGCAGGCGTCGCGCCCATGCGCGGCGCGATGCCCGTCGAGACGGGGATTCCCGACCGTCTCGCCGCGAAGATCGCCGACGAGTTGCGCGAGCTCGGCCTTCAGGACGACCCGCTCGGCGTCGACATGGCCGACCTCGTCACGATCGAGGCGCTCCAGCGCGCCGGGCTCCACGTGACCGACGGCTCTCGAGTGCTCCTCGACGCGCGCAAGATCAAGACGGCGGAGGAGATCGCGCTCCTCGACCAGTCGGCCGGCCTCGTCGACGCGGTCTACGACGAGATCTACCGCATGCTCCGGCCCGGCGTGTACGAGCACGAGATCGTGGCGCGTGCACACCAGCTCCTCTTCGAGATGGGCTCGGAGCACGTGGAGGCGGTCAACGCGGTTTCGGGCGATCGCTGCAACCCCCATCCGCACGTCTTCTCCGACCGGCTCCTGCGGCCGGGCGACCAGGCGTTCTTCGACATCATCCACTCGTTCATGGGCTACCGGACGTGCTACTACCGCACGTTCAACGTCGGCGGCGTGACCCCCGCCCAGCTCGACGCGTACAAGCAGTGCCGCGAGTGGCTCGACGCCGCGATCACGCTCGTGCGGCCCGGCATGACCACGGACCGGATCGCCGAGGTCTGGCCGACCGCCGAGGAGCTCGGCTTCCCTGACGAGGAGACGTGCTTCGGGCTCCAGTTCGGGCACGGGATCGGAGTCGGCCTCTACGAGTCGCCGATGATCTCGCGCGTCCACTCCCTGGAGGCTCCGGTCGAGCTCGAGGAGGGGATGGTGTTCGCGCTCGAGACGTACTGCGCCGCCACCGACGGGCGCTCGGCGGCTCGGATCGAGGAAGAGGTGGTCGTGACGGCGACGGGCTGCGATGTCATCACGCGCTTCCCCGCCGAGGAGCTGCTCGTGGCAGGGCGCACCTACGTGCGTGGCGCGGACCTCCTGCGCGGCGAGGGGGACGGCACGACCGACGGAGCCCCGAATCTCGCGGCCGCCGTGGCGTCGTCCGCGGTGGTCGAGCCTGCGGGCGCCCCCCTGTGACCGGCGAGACCGGCACGCGGGAGCTCGCAGACGGGCGGCCCGGGTATCGCCTCGTCCGGCGTGAGGACGTCGCGCTCGCCGACGTCCTGCCCGGGCGCTCGAGCGGTCTCACGACCTGCCGGCTCGTCGACGGCACGCTCGGCTCGACGCACATGGCGCTGACGCTCGTCTCGCTCGTCGCGGGGCACGTCGACGAGCATCTGCACTCCTACGAGACGAGCTTCTACGTGCTCGAGGGGGAGCCGGTGCTGTACCTCGAGGAGCGCGGCGTGAAGCTCCGGCCCGCGGCGTGCGGCGCCATCCCGGTGGGGACCCCCCATGCGTTCCGTTGCGACGAGCGCGCGCTCTGGATCGAGATGGCGGCGCCTCGCCCCCGCCTCGACGGAAGCGACACCTTCTTCCTCGGCCCCGCGCCGGACGCCGACGCGGTGCCGCTCGACGCGCGCGACCCGCGCAACCACAACCTGTTCCTGCTCACCGAGGGAGAGATGGACCTCGACCTCCTGAAGCGAGGCCAGGCGATGGGCGCGCCGACCGTGTCGGGCAGCATGGCGACCGCCGTCCTCGCCTACAGCGGCATCGCCGTGAAGATGCTCGTCGACCAGCGCCTCGATGCACAGCTCCACACGATGTTCATGGTCGACTACGAGCCGGGAGCCTGCGCCAACCCCCACGACCACCCGTTCGAGGAGTCGTACTACATGCTCGACGGCGAGGTCGACGTCGTCGCGAACGGCGACCGCCACACCCTGCGGCCGGGCGACGTTTTCTGGACGGGCACCGGCTGTGTGCATGCCTTCTACGAGACGCGGGGCGGGCGGGTGCGATGGCTCGAGACCTCGGCTCCGGGACCTCCACCGCGCCACTCGTACCGGCACGAGCGCGACTGGAGCTACCTGGCCGAGCGCCTGGCCTCCGACGCGAACGTGGGAGCGAGATGAGCCGCGTCGGCCGAGCGCCGGAGACCGCGGCTGTCGAGGATCTCGACCGCTACACGGAGATGTACCGCCGGATGCTCCTCATCCGGGGCTTCGAGGACCGGGTGCAGAGCCTCTTCCTCCGCGGCGAGGTCTACGGGACGACCCACCTCTACTCCGGGCAGGAGGCAGTCGCGGTCGGCTTCGCGAGCGCTCTCGGGCCCGCTGACCGGGTTGCGTGCACCTACCGCGGCCACGGCCACCTCCTCGCGATGGGAACCGACCCCGAGGGCCTGCTCGCGGAGCTCCTCGGGCGCGAGACGGGCGTCAACGGCGGCCGCGCCGGCTCGATGAACGTGGTCGATCCCGAGCACGGCGTGCTCGGCTGCTACGGCATCGTCGGTGGCAGCATCGCGGCCGCCACCGGAGCCGGGCTCTCGCTGCGCGGGACGGGGGCGGTCGCGGTCGCGTACTTCGGCGACGGCACCACCAACCAGGCCTATTTCTTCGAGTGCCTCAACTTCGCGAAGGTCTTCGAGCTTCCGGTCGTGTACGTCTGCGAGAACAACGGCTACGGCGAGTACACGCCGTTCGAGGCCGTCACGCCCGGCGGGATCGTCCCCCGCGCGGCCGCGATGCAGCTACCGACGACGGAGGTGGACGGGATGGACGTCCGCGCCGTTCGCACCGCGGCGGCCGAGATCGTCGAGCGAGTCCGTCGCGGCGGCGGCCCAGAGTTCGTCGAGGCCCGGACGTATCGCTTCGTAGGTCACTCGCGCAGCGACCCCGGCAAGTACCGGCCCGAGGGCGAGCTCGAAAGCTGGCGCTCGCGCGACCCGCTCACCGTCGCCGAGGCGCTCCTGCGGGACGAGCTCGGCATGGAGGCGGAGGCGGTCGCGCAGGTCGCCGCGGACGTGGAGGCAGAGCTCGACCGGATCGAGGCCGCCGCCCTCGCCGCGTCCTTCCCGAGCGAGATCTCGCTCCCGGAGTTCAACGACGGGCGATGAGCGCCTCCGCGAGCGACACGCGACTGGTCGACATCGGGATGCCCCGCCTGTCGGACTCGATGGAGGAGGCGACCATTCTCTCCTGGCTCAAGCGCCCGGGCGACGACGTCGCCCGCGGCGAGCCGCTCGTCGAGGTAGAGACCGACAAGGCGACGATGGTCTACGAGGCCGAGACCGACGGCGTGCTCGAGGAGATCGTCGTCGACGACGGGTCGACCGTTGCGCTCGGCGCGGTCATCGCGCGGATCCGCGTCGGCGGCAGCGACGGGGCGTCCCCGGCGCCCGTCGACCCGCTCCCGACGGCGACCACCCCGACCCCGGCGCGCGGCGCGGGGGCGGGCCCGACCGTCGAGACCGAGTTCCGCGAGGCCCTGCGCCAGGCGCTCGACGAGGAGCTCGCCCGCGACGAGCGCGTGTTCCTCTTCGGCGAGGACGTCGCCGCCGCGGGGGGCGTGTTCGCCGTGACGCCGGGCCTGTACGAGAAGTACGGGCCCGCCCGGGTGTTCGACACGCCGATCTCGGAGCTCGCGATGACCGGTGCGGCCTACGGCGCCGCGATCACGGGCAAGCGGCCCGTGCTCGAGATCATGTTCGGGGACTTCCTCGCCCTGTCGATGGACACGCTGATCAACCAGGCGTCGAAGTACTGGTTCCTGACCGGCGGCGCGCAGAGCGTCCCCCTCGTGATCCGCTCCGTCGTCGGCGCGGGGGGGCGCTTCGGGGCCATCCACTCGCAGATGCCCGTCTCCTGGCTGACCGGCATCACCGGCCTGAAGATCGTCGCGCCCGCCACCCCCGCGGACGCGAAGGGCCTCCTCAAGGCCGCGATTCGCGACGAGAACCCGGTCGTGTTCCTCGAGCACAAGCGCCTCTACTCGCTCAAGGGCGAGGTCGGCGGCGACGAGGTCGTCCCGCTGGGGCGCGCCCGCATCGCGCGCGAGGGCCGGAGCCTCACGCTCGTGACGGCGATGAAGGGCGTGCACGACTGCGTCGCGGCGGCCGACATGCTCGCCGCGGACGGCATCGACGCCGAGGTGGTCGACCTGCGCACGCTGCGCCCGCTCGACCTCGAGACCGTCCTCGCCTCCGTCGCCAAGACGAACCGGGTCGCAGTCGTGGAGGAAGGCCCCCTCACCGGCGGCTGGGCGGGAGAGATGCTCGCGCTGATCGCCGAGCACGGCCTGAGCGACCTCGACGACGCGTGGCGGATCGCGACGCCGGACACGCCGATCCCGTACAGCCCGCAGCTCGAGGACGCCCATCTACCCGGGCCGGAGCGGATCGCCGCCGAGGTCCGGCGCCGGGTGCGCTAGATGGCTGACGGGCACGCTACGGTCTCGCGATGAGCGACCCTGCGTCGACCTCCGTCTCTGCCGACCGCGGCTTCGAGGCCTCGAGGGTCGGCAGCCGGCTCCGCGCGGAGCGGGAGCGTCGGGGGATCAGCCTCCGCGAGCTCGCACGGCGCGTCGGCGTGTCGCCGAGCCTCGTGTCGCAGATCGAGCTCGACCGCGTCAACCCGTCGGTCAGCACGCTCTACGCGCTCGTCACCGAGCTCGGCATGTCGATGAGCGACGTCTTCGGCGAGGAGCGGCCCTCCGTGCGTGTCGTTCGCCAGTCGAGTGACCGCGACGGCCTGGCCGAGCGACCCGAGACCCGCCGCGTGATCAACCTGGCCTCCGGTGTGCGCTGGGAGCGGCTGACGCCGCACAGGGACGGTGACGTCGAGTTCCTCTACGTCGTATATCCGGTCGGCGCCGCGTCGTGCCCCGCCGACGCGCTGATGACGCACGGCGGCAGGGAATACGGCTACGTCGTCAGCGGCACGCTCGGCGTGCGGGTCGGCTTCGAGGAGTACGAGCTCGGCCCGGGCGGCTCGATCGCGTTCGACTCCTCGTCCCCGCACCGCCTGTGGGCGGTCGGCGACGAGCCGGTCGACGCCATCTGGGTGGTCATCGGGCGCGCGGCGGATCCGCGCACGGGCGCGCAGCCGTCGCCCCGCGACCCGGCCTAGCCGAGACTCAGCTCGTTTCGCCCGAGCGGGCGCTGATACGACCGACGCCTCCCAGGCTCGTGCGCAGGCGGGCGAGGAGCTCGGGGCTCGAGTAGAGCACGAGCGCCAGCAGGATCAGAATGCCGATTGTCATCTGGGAGTACTCCGTCGGCTGGTGGAACAGCGGCAGGACGTTGTCGATGAGCGACAGGAAGAGCGCGGCAAGCAGCGCGCCGACGAACGATCCGCGTCCGCCCGCGAGGCTCGCTCCGCCGAGGACGGCGCACGCGATGCTCTCCAGCGAGAACCCGATGTCGAGAATCGGCGAGCCGATCTGGACCTGGGCTGCGAGGTAGAGACCGGCGAGCGACGCCATGACCGAACACACGACGAACGCGGCGACTACGATCCGGCCGGTTGCCATCCCGAGCCGGCGCGACGACGTCTCGTCGAGGCCGACCGCCCTCGTCGCAAGGCCCGTGCGAGAGCGGTACAGCCACAGGTCGCCGGCAACGGCAAGAGCGACCACGACGATGAAAGCGATCGGAACGAAGCCGACGCTCCTGGTGAGACCGTCGACGGCTCCGCTCGAGATAGGGCCTTCGGGGTGATCCCGGAGGAGGAGCGCAGCGCCTTCGAGGATGCTCAGGGTCCCCAGCGTCGCGATGATCGACGGGAGCTTCAGGACGTGGATGAGCACGGCGTTGAAGACCCCAGTCCCGAGCCCCACCGCGATCAGCACCAGGGCGCCTGGAATCAGCGCCAACCCCGACTTGTCGTACGGCATCGTGAAGGACGCGACCACTACGCAGAACGTCATGAGTGCCGCCACCGAGACGTCGAAGCCGCCGACGAGCAGCGCGCAGGTCTGTCCGAGCGTGACGAGCGCCAAAGGCATCGTCAGCAGGAGCAGGTTGTTGAGGTTGAAGCTCGTGAGGAACGCGTCCTGCCGAACGTGGGCATAGGCACCCACCGCGAGGATGAGAACCGTCATGAGGACGAGCGGCAACGCGCCCCTGAAACGGCCGATCCTCATGCCGGCTCCTCGGGGCTCTCGGTCGCGTGCCTTCTTGCGCCGGCCCGCGAGCCGACGATCGCCTCGACGATGCGCCGCTCACCGAGCTCGTCGCCTGGGATCTCGTCGACGATCCGGCCACGCGACATCACGACGACGCGATCGCAGAGGCCGGCGAGCTCGAGCGGGTCGCTGGACTTGACGATCGTGGCCACGCCCTCTCTCGCCTTCTCGCGCAGGGCGCCGTAGATGTCGAAGCGCGCGGCGACGTCGACTCCTTGGGTCGGCTCCTCGGCCAGGATGACCTTGACGTCACCGTGCAGGAACGGTCGCGTCAGCGAGACCTTCTGCTGGTTGCCGCCCGAAAGTGATTGCACCGGCTGCTCGATCGACGCCGTCCGAATGCTGAGTCGCGCTACGAGATCGTCGACCGTGCGCCGCTCGCGCCGGCGATTGAGGAATCCGAGACCACCGAGTCGCCGCAGGACCTGAATCGTCGAGTTGGCTCGCACGCTCAGGACGGGGAAGAGCGATTCGGACGTCCGGTCGCCGGAGAGCAGCACGACTCCCGCGCGCAGCGGCCCGAGTGGCGAGCTCGAGTCGAGCTCCTTGCCGTCGCAGGTCGCCGTGCCCGCGGCTCGTTCCGCACCGGCGAGCGCCCGGAGGAACTGCACCTGCCCGTTGCCCTCCGCACCGGCGAGCCCCAGGATCTCACCGCGCGCGACTTCGAGATCGATCGGCCCGAACCGGTCGCCCTGCAATCCCGAGACGGCGAGCAGCACTTCACGCTCGGCCTCGCGCTCGTGCCGCGCCGGAAACGCAAGCTCCAGCGGACGCCCGATCATGAGCGCGACGAGGCTCTCCTCCGACATGGAGGCGGCGTCGAACGTGCCCTGGCACACGCCGTCGCGAAGGACGCTGATCCGGTCCGCGAGGCCGAGGACCTCCGGGAGCCGATGACTGACGTAGACGACTCCGACACCCGCGCGAGACTGCTCCTGAACGAGCGCGTGGAGTCGTTCCACGTCCTCCGGCGCGAGGGCGGTCGTCGGCTCGTCGAGGAGCAAGACCTTCGGTTGTGCGAGCAACCCCTTCACGACCTCGAGGAGCTGCCTCTGCGCGAGCGAGAGCGTCCCCGCGGGAGCGCTCGGCGAGATGTCGAGGTCGAGCTCGGCGAGCCGATCCGCCGCCCAGCTGGTCATGCGTCCCCACGTCGGTCGGAGGCCGGACGGCGCTGCGAGGTAGAGATTCTCGGCCACCGACAGGTGCAAGACGTGCGAGTACGTCTGATAGGCCATGCCGAGACCGAGCCTGCGGCTCTCGGCGGGGGAAACTCGGCGGCGCTCGGTCTCGCCCACCACGATCGTGCCCTCGTCAGGAGCGAGTACGCCGCTGGCTATCCCGAGGAGCGTCGATTTCCCGGACCCGTTCTCCCCGACGAGGGCGTGGATCTCGCCGGCACGACAGTCGACGCTGACGTCGCGAAGCGCTTGCACGGCGCCGAAAGCCTTCGACACGCCGCGAAGCGAGAGCACCGGGGAGGAGCTCATGGCCCTACCAGCCTATGAGCACCGAGGGCGCTGCGGGGGAGCCTCTCGGCTCCCCCGCAGCTTCGAAGGAGGACACGAGCCCAAGGCGAGCACGAGGTCCGTGGCCCGGGACTCGACATCGTTTCGATGGTTCTGTGCCTGTGTTTCCTCCTACGGGGCGACAGGACTTGTCGGATACATCTTCTTGAACAGGCTCAGCGAGACCAGGGACGTCGCGGAGGCCTCCAGCGGGTAGCCCTTGACGCAGGAGTCGCGGTTCCGCTGGTTCTGCAGCTCGATCGGGAACACGATCTTCGGCGGGATCTTCGCCCCCTTGAGCTTCATCATCCCGGCCGTCAAGGCGACCCGGATGTGCGAGTTGAAGGAGCTGGTGTAGTACATCTCCAGCTTCGGGTTCTTTTGCTGGTTGAAGAAGCAGCCCATGCCGACGTCGTCCGTGCGGAGCGTCAGGACGGTGTTGAACGGAATGCCCGCGGCCTTGTACGCCGCGACGCCGCCCTGAGCCATGCCGAGCCCGTACTCGTAGCTCCAGCCCTTGATGTCGGGATTCTTCGCGAGGATTCCCGCCACGACCTGCTGCACCTTGGACGGGTTCCAGTCCGTCGGCTCCTTCGCGACGACGTCGATGGACGGCTTGAGCGCAGGCCCCTCGCACTTCTGCCAGCCCTCGGAGAGCGGGTTCCCTGCGAAGCCGCCGAGGAACGCGATCTTCCCGGACTTGACGTGGCTGTTCATGATGTACGCCCACGTCTTGCCGGTCACGCATGTGTCCTCGCCCACGACCGCCGTGTAGTTCTTGCCCGGATCCGACACGTAGCCCCAGGCATAGGTCACGACGGGGATCCCAGCGTCGGTCGCCTCCTTCATCACCGGGATCATGGCGTCGCCGAAGTCCGGGTATGTGACGATGACGTCGACGCCCTGCGCGATCGCCGCCTTCCAGTCGGCGAACGCCTTGTTGAAGTCCACGTGTGCGCTCGAGTAGATGATCTCGCCGATCTGGGGATACGTCAGCGCCTGAAGGATGAATTCCATCTTCGACACCTGGCGGTAGACGTTCTCGCCGAACTGCTCGATATAGGCGACCTTGAGCTTGCCCCCCGTGCCGGTCTTGCACCCGTTGTTCTTCCAGCACCTGAGCGCGAGCGCCTCGTTGACCTTCTTGTCCGCGCGACCGTACGCGGCCAGGGCGATGTTGCGGGACATCGCGTCCTTCGGGATCAGCTTCGCCTTGAAGAGCGTGTGTGCGAGCGTCGACGTCTTCGCGGCGTACACCTCGCCGTAGCCCTTGCCGGTGCTTATGACCAACCCCGGCTTCGCCGCCGTCGCGTGCTTGCTTCCAGTGCCTCCGCTACTCGCCGAGACGAGCGCCAGCGCGGCTCCGAGCACGAGAAGCGTCACGACACCCACGCCCAACCGGCGCTTCCGTGACACCTCCAACTCGTTCCCACCCTCCATCGTATCTCCTTTCGTGAGCCTGCCTCAGCTCGTGATTTCGTTCACAGTACGGTTCCCGCCCGACCGGCTCTCGATCGTCCGCAGTAAACGGCCGAGGAGCGACGCCACTCGGTCGCCCGACACCAGCATCCCGACGATGATCGCGGCACCGAACACGATGAACTGCATCGCCGCCGAAAGCCCGAAGATGAGCAGCATCTGCGTCAGAAAGATGAGCGCGAGCGCAGCCACCCAGGTCGACGTCGCGCTCGCCAGCCCGCCCGAGAGCGCCGCCCCGCCGAGCACGACTGCCGCGATAGGCGCGAGGAGATACTGGGCGCCGAAGGCCGGGTCGATGGTGATGCGTATGCCAGCGAGCAAGATCGCCGCGACCGCGTACAGGACACCCGCTGCCGTGTACGCGAATACGACGTGTGCCCGAACGCGCAGGCCGGCCATCCACGCCGCTCTCGGGTTCGCTCCCACCGCCTGGAACCGCCGGCCGGCGGCCGTGTAGCGAAGCAGGAGCGCGACGGCGACCGCGATCGCAGCGCCCGTCCAGAAGACGGCGCTGACGCCGAGAGGCTTGCGCGCCGCCCACGACGCGAGCGAGCCCGGCACCTGCAGCGAGATGGTGTGCTCGCGCGCATACTTCGTGCTGTAGGCGAAGACGATCTCGCCGACAGCCAGCGTGACGATCAGCGGGTTGAGCCTCACGATCCCGACGAGGACTCCATTGACGAGTCCCACGAGCGCCCCGAGGCCGACGCAGACGACGATCCCGAACGCAAGACCACGGTTGTCACCCACGCTCACTCCCACGAGCACGTTCCCGCAGAGAGAGATCACGCCGGCGGTCGAGAGATCGATGCCCGCCTGCATGACCACGAGCATCTGCCCGAGCGCTGCGATCGCCAGGATCGTCATGTACGGGAGGATGTAGGACCACGACGTGTTCCCGAGCGTGTTCGGAGCGAAGAGTTGGGCGACGACCAAGAGCGCTGCCATGGCAAGCCAGATAGGCAGAAATCGCGCCGCGACGAGAGCGCCGGCGACGACTTGCGTAGAGCGCCCCATCGTTCCGGCGCCGCCGACGAGATCCCTGTCACCCGGGGAGCTCATGGACCGGTCGATCCAGAGCGGCGAAACGGTGAAGAGCCGGCCGCGATCAGGTGGCCATTCTGCGCACCTCGGACGGGAGGTGTCAACCGTGACCGAACGCTTGCTGCACCCGGTGCATCGCGCTCGAGCATGCCGGACCGTTCATGACACTGCCGCAACCCCCTTGCAACAGTGCAACTTCTCGCCGCGGCAGCGGTTGACTCTCCGACTCTGCGGTGTTTATGCTCGCTGTACATCCAGCAGCGCGAGACGGACCTTGCTGCAGGCGAGTGCGCCCACGCGCTGACGCGGTATCGATGTCCGGCCAGCCAAGAAAAGAGGTGGCATGAGCTCGCAGCGGCTATTGATCCGCAACGGCTTCGTCGTCTCGATGGATCCCGGACGTCGGCGACATCCCGAACGCCGACGTCTTCGTCGAGGACGGCAAGATCGTCGAGGTCGGACGCGGCCTGGCGGTCTCCGAGGCCGAGGAGATCGACGCGGCGGGGATGATCGTGATGCCGGGCTTCGTCGACACGCACCGACACACGTGGCAGACGCCCGTTCGGGGCGTCCTGCCGTGCTGCACGCTCGACCACTACTTCGCGGTCATGCTCGGCCAGGTCGGCGGCTTCTACCGGCCTGAGGACGTGCACATCGGCGACTACGCAGGTGCGCTCGAGGCGCTCAACGGGGGCGTCACCACGCTCCTCGACTGGTCGCACATCAACAACACGCCCGACCACTCGGACGCAGCGATCCAGGGGCTGAAGGATGCGGGCATCCGCGCCGTCTACGCCCACGGCATGCCGACGGGCGGCGAGTGGTGGATGATGAGCGAGCTGAACCATCCCGAGGACATCCGGCGGATCCGCGAGACGTACTTCTCGTCGGACGACGGCCTCCTCACGCTTGCCATGGCCGCGCGGCAGCCCGGCAACGTGAACGCCGACGTCGCGAAGCACGACTGGGCGCTCGCGCGCGAGCTCGACATCCTGATCAGCGTCCACGTCGGGATGCGGCTCCACAACCTGCACTACGAGCCCGTCAAGGACATGCACGACCTCGGGCTGATGGGCGAGGACGTCTGTTACATCCACATGACCGACCTGACCGACCACGAGATGGACCTCATCGCGGAGACGGGCGGCAAGGCATCGGTCGCGCCCTACGTCGAGATGCTGATGGGTCACGGGCCACCCCCGACGGGCAAGCTGCTTGCCCGCGGCGTCCGCCCGTCGCTCAGCGTCGACGTCGTCTCGAGCGTCCCGGGCGAGATGTTCACGCAGATGCGGACGGCGCTCGTCTACAGCCGCATCCTCGAGTTCACCGACACGCCGGACGAGGCGTTCGCGCCGAAGCTGACGCATCGGGACGTGCTCGAGTTCGCGACGATCGACGGCGCCCGCGCCTGCGCGCTCGAGGACAAGGTCGGGTCGCTCACCCCCGGCAAGCAGGCGGACATCGTCCTCCTCCAGGCGAACGCGATCAACACGGCGCCGATGCTCGATCCGGTCGGGACGATCGTCGTCTTCTCCGACACGTCGAACGTCGACTCGGTGTTCGTCGCCGGTCGGGCCGTGAAACGCGACGGGAAGCTCGTCGACGGCAACCTCGACCGCGTGTTCGCCAAGCTCGACGAGTCGAGGAACCACATTCTGTCCGCAGGCGGCCTGCTTCCGGACTGGGCGGCCGAGACCGTCGCCGCCTCGTAGACCGTCGTCGTGGGGCTCGATCCGCCGAGGCGGGTCGAGCCGGGCGAAGGCCGGCCTCGAAAGGAGAGTGACATGGGCACAGGGACCGTCGTCGTCGTCGGCGGCACGCAGGGCCTCGGGCGCGAGCTGGCGCAGTCGTACGCGGACGACGGGCGCGACGTGGTCGTGACCGGACGGGATCCGGCGCGTGCGCAGGCCGCCGCGACCGAGATCGGCGGCGCGGCGCGCGGGATCGGCTTCGACCTCGCGGAGCCGCAGACCATCGCCGAGCGCCTCGCGGACGTCGGAGACGTGGAGTTCCTCGTGCTCGCGGCGATCGAGCGCGACTCGAACAGCGTGCGCGAGTACGACCTCGCCGGCGCGCTCCGTCTCGTCACGCTCAAGCTCGTCGGCTACACCGAGGTCGTCCACGTGCTCGTCCCGCGGCTCCACGACGACTCCGCGATCCTGATCTACGGAGGCCTCGCGCGCGACCGGCCGTATCCAGGCTCCACGACCGTGACGACCGTCAACGGCGCGGTGACGAGCCTCGTGCGGACGCTCGTGGTGGAGCTTGCCCCCATTCGCGTGAACGCGCTGCACCCCGCGATCGTCGGCGACAGCCCGCAGTGGATCGGCATGCCGCCGGAACGGCGCGAGGCGCTCGAGCAGCGCACCCCGATCGGGCGGCTCGTCACGATGGCCGAGGTCGTCGGGGCATCGCGCTTCCTGCTCGAGAATCAGGCGATCAACGGCATCAACCTCGCCGTCGACGGCGGCTGGACCTGCATGTAGGACGCCCCCCGGGACGCGCCGTCACCGCGGCGCGACGGTCGCGATCGCCTCGTCGAGCTCAGGGACGCCGGCGGAGCGGGCTTCTCGGGCTCACGGACGCGGAGCTCGGTCGCCTGCGAGATGATGGGATCGTATGACGTCGGTCACGATCTGCGACGTGGGGCCGCGGGACGGCCTGCAGAGCCAGCGGGTGACGCTCGAGCCGTCCGTGCGCGCCGAGCTCGTCGACCGGCTCGCGTCGACCGGCGTGCCGCGGATCGAGGCGGTCAGCTTCGTCAGCCCCGAGCGCGTCCCGCAGATGGCCGGCGCCGAGGAGGTCGTCGCCGCACTGGAGCGCCGCGAAGGCGTCGTCGTCGCAGGGCTCGCGCTCAACGAGCGCGGCTACGAACGCCTCCGGGACGCCGGCCTCGACGAGGTGCATTTCACGATTGCCGCGACCGACGAGTTCAATCAGCGGAACGCAAGCGCGTCGGTCGCGGAGGGCTTGGCGGCCGGAGAGCGGATCATCGAGCGCGCGATCGCCGACCGGATCCGCTCGACCGTGACGATCGGCGTCGCTTTCGGCTGCCCGTACGAAGGCGCGGTCGATCCCGGCCGGGTCGCCGAGCTCGCGGCGCGGTTCGCGGCCGCGGGGACGGACGAGATCGTCGTCGCGGACACCGTCGGAGTCGCCGTGCCGCGTCAGGTGCGCGACCTCGTCGGCCGAATCATGCCGCTCGGCCTTCCTGTCGGCGTCCACCTGCACAACACGCGGAACAATGGGTTCGCGAACGCCTATGTCGCCCTCGAGGCCGGTGCGACTGTGTTCGACGCATCGGTGGGAGGGATCGGAGGATGCCCGTTCGCGCCGCGCGCGACCGGAAACATCGCGACCGAGGACCTCGTGTACCTCTTCCACGGCGAGGGTGTCGAAACGGGGATCGACCTCGACGCACTGATCGACGTCGCCAAGTGGTTGGAATCCCGCCTCGGGCGCGAGCTCGAAGGACACGTCTACAAGGCCGGCACGTTCACACCCGTTACCGGCGGCTGACAGAGAAAGGACGACGAGGTGGCGTAGGAGCGACGGCCGGCTCCGGAGCTCGTCCGCGCCAGCTCATTTCGGCGCCATCCGAATGGCGCCGTCGAGGCGGATCACCTCGCCGTTCAGCATCGGGTTCTCGACGACGTGGACGACGAGCGCGGCGTACTCCTCCGGCCGGCCGAGGCGGGCCGGGTGCGGCACCGAGGCGCCGAGCGCGACGCGGGCCGGCTCGGGCAGGCTGGCGAGGAGCGGCGTGTCGAAGAGGCCCGGCGCGATCGTGACGCAGCGGATCAGGGAGACGGCCAGGTCGCGGGCGATCGGCAGCGTCATCCCGACGATGCCGCCCTTCGACGCCGAGTACGCCGCCTGGCCGATCTGGCCGTCGTAGGCCGCGACGGAGGCGGTGTTGACGATCACGCCGCGCTCGCCCTCGCGCGGCTCGGTGGCCGCCATCGCCGCTGCCGCGATGCAGATCACCGTGAAGGTGCCGATCAGGTTCACTCCGATCACGCGCTGAAAGGGCTCGAGCGCGGCGGGCGACCCGTCGCGCGCGAGCGTCCGCTCCGCCCAGCCCACGCCCGCGCAGTTGACGCAGATCCGCAGGGTGCCCCCGGCTGCGGCCCGCGTAATTGCCGCCTCCACCTGGTCCGGTTGCGTGACGTCGCACTCGACGAAGGTCCCTGTGCCGGGGTCGGCATGCTCCCGCGCGCCTGGGAGGTCGAGGACGAACACCGTCGCGCCCTTCGCCGCGAGCGCCGCCGCGGTCGCGGCGCCGAGGCCCGATGCGCCGCCCGTCACGGCCGCGGTCATTCCCTCGAGGTCCATCTCCACCTCCGTGTGCTTCCGTCGAGTCCGGTGAGTATCTCCTGCATGATCGGCCCGTGAGCGCGATCCGTCAGGGACCGCTTCGCGACCTGCGCGTCGTGGAGCTGGCCGGCCTGGGGCCGGCGCCGTTCGGGGCGATGCTCCTGGCCGACCTCGGGGCGAACGTGGTGCGGATCGACCGGCCCGGGGCGAGCGCGTTCGACGAATTCGCGGGCGCGGTCGGCCGCGGCCGCCCTTCCGTCGCGCTCGACCTCAAGCACGGCGGAGCGGTCGAGGTCGTCCTGCGGCTCGTGGAGCGGGCCGATGCGCTGATCGAGGGCTTCCGGCCCGGTGTGATGGAGCGGCTCGGACTCGGGCCGGACCCCTGTCTCGCCCGCAACGAGCGCCTCGTCTACGGCCGCATGACCGGCTGGGGCCAGGGCGGGCCGCTCGCTCGGAGCCCGGGCCACGACCTGAACTACATCGCGCTCTCGGGCGCCCTCGGGGCGATCGGGCGCGCCGGCGAGCTGCCGGTGCCGCCGCTCAACCTCGTCGGGGACTTCGGCGGCGGCGGCACGCTGCTGGCGCTCGGCATCGTCAGCGCCGTCCTGGAGGCGCGGAGCTCGGGCCGCGGGCAGGTGGTGGACGCGGCGATGACGGACGGGGCCGCACTGCTGATGACGATGACCTACGGGGCGAGGAACGCCGGCCTCTGGTCGACCGAGCGTGGGACGAACCTGCTCGACGGCGGTGCCCCATTCTACGACGTGTACCGGACCTCGGACGGCCACGCCGTCGCCGTCGCATGCCTCGAGCCCGGGTTCTACGCCGAGCTCCTGCGCGTGCTCGACCTCGAGGACGCAGGGCTCGAGGAGTACCTGGACCCCGGCCGGTGGTCGCTCATCCGACGGGCGTTCGAGCGCGCCTTCGCGGAGCGAACCCGCGCGGAGTGGGAGGCCGCGTTCTCGGGCTCGGAGGTGTGCTTTGCACCCGTGCTCGACCTCGACGAGGCGCCGCTGCACCCGCACAACCGCGCGCGCGGAACGTTCTACGAGACGGAGGACGGTGTCCTCCCGATGCCCGCGCCACGCTTCGAGCGCACCCCGGCCGGCACTCCGGGTCATTCGTCGAGGCCGGGTGCGGACACCGAGGCGGCGCTCCTGGAGTGGGGGTTCTCTCCCACGGAGATCGAGGCGCTGGTCGCCGACGGCGTCGCGCACCCGGCGTAACCGGGCAGCCGACACGACGGCTCGACGCGCGCGGTTACGGTGCGCCGAACGACGGGAGGAGATCGACGTGGAGTACGTGAACCTCGGCAGCACCGGGCTGCGCGTGTCGCGGGTGTGTCTCGGGATGATGAGCTTCGGCGCGCACGAGAGCCGCCGGTGGGCTCTCCCCGAGGCCGAGGCCGAGCCGATCGTCCGTCGCGCCGTGGAAGGCGGGATCACGTTCTTCGACACCGCTGACGTCTACAACGGCGGCGAGAGCGAGGTCGTCACGGGCCGCGTGCTGCCGAAGCTCTTGAGCCGCGAGGAGCTCGTCGTGGCGACGAAGGTGTGCATGCGGACGATGCCGGGCGAGAACGGTCGGGGCCTCTCGCGCAAGCACGTGATGGCGTCGATCGACGCGTCCCTCCAGCGCCTCGGGATGGACTACGTCGACCTCTACCAGATCCACCGCTGGGACCCGACCACGCCGATCGCCGAGACGATGGCGGCGCTGCACGACGTCGTGAAGGCCGGCAAGGCCCGCTATATCGGCGCGAGCAGCATGTTCGCGTGGCAGTTCGCCACGGCGCAGGCCACGGCCGAGCGCCAGGGCGGGACGCCGTTCGCGTCCATGCAGAACCACTACAACCTCGTCTACCGCGAGGAGGAGCGGGAGATGATCCCGCTCTGCGTCGACGGGGGCGTCGCGGTGCTGCCGTGGAGCCCGCTCGCGCGTGGGCTCCTGGCCGGCAACCGCACGCGGGCGGGCGAACGCCTCACGACACGGGCGGAGAGCGATCCTTTCGGCGATTCGCTGTACGTGCCCGAGGTCGACTTCGACGTCGTCGACCGGGTCGACGAGGTCGCGGGCGAGCGGGGCGTGCCGAGTGCCCAGGTGGCGCTCGCGTGGCTCCTCTCCCGACCAGGCGTGACCGCGCCGATCGTGGGGGCGACGCGGGTCGCCCACGTCGAGGACGCCCTCGCCGCGGAGGAACTCGAGCTGACACCCGACGAGATCGTCCGCCTCGAGGAGGCGTACGCGCCGCACGCCGTCTCGGGGCACGAGTAGCCCGTCGCGGAGTAGGGTCCCGCCGCGATGTGCTTCGAGCTCGACTCCGTCCCGCCGATCCCGCCGATCTCGGGCGGCGCGCCGGTGCGCTCCGAGGACGTCGTGCTCGAGGCGGCCGACGGAACGCGCCTCGCCGCGTTCGCCGCGCAGCCGGACGACGGGGCGCGCGTCGGCGTCGTCGTCCTGCCCGACGTCCGCGGCCTCTACGGCTTCTACGAGCAGGTCGCCCTCCGCTTCGCGGAGCGCGGCTACGCCGCGATCGCGTTCGACTACTTCGGACGGACGGCCGGCGTCGGCAAGCGCGACGACGGGTTTCCGTACGGAGACCACGTCGCTCGGACGACGCCGGAGGCGATCCAGCAGGACGTCGGCGCCGCGGTCGCGTACCTCCGTTCGCCGGATGGCGGGAGCTGCGAGGTCGTGTTCGCCGTCGGCTTCTGCTTCGGCGGCCGGAACGCGTGGCTCGCGACTGCAGCGGGGCACGGGCTCGCCGGAGCCGTCGGGTTCTACGGCTCGACGGGCGAGCGGAACGGCGCGCCCGGCCCGACGCAGCGGGCGGCAGAGCTCGCGGCCCCGATCCTCGCTCTGCAGGCGGGCGACGACCAGAACATCCTGCCCGAGCACAATGCCGCCTTCGACGCGGCGCTGACGGCGGCCGGCGTCGAGCACGAGCTCGTCGTGTACGAGGGCGCGCCGCACAGCTTCTTCGACCGCCGCTTCGAGGAGTACGCCGGGCAGTCGGCCGATGCCTGGGAGCGGACGCTCGCGTTCATCGAGAAGCACACGCCTGCGGGCTGAGGCCGACCGGGCCTTCAGACCGGCGCGGTCCCGCTGGACGCGGCCGACGACCCGCCCGTCCCGGCCGATCTGCAGCGTCATGCCGAGGCGCAGCCGCTGGTGCGGGGAGCGCAGCGCCGCGACGAGGTGCGCCCCGTCGAGCGACGTGATCTCGCCGCGGTAGAGCACTGTCGTCGTCCCCATGCGGACACGGCTCTGCTCCATCGCGACGCCGCCGCCCTCGAGCGGGATGCCGTGGATGAGGATCTCCAGGTGGTCGCTCGTCGCGCCGCTCAGCGCACCGTCGATGCGGACGGTGAGACGGCCGCGGTCGTTGACCGGTGCCACGGTGAGACGGCCCGCGTAGCGCGCGGTGAACGGCGGGCGCACGAGCGCCGACGGGGGCGACACGGCCGGGGCGCGGGCGGCGCGCGGGATCCCCGGCGATGACGCGACCTTCGCCCGCGGAGCGGCACCTCCCGCACGCGCCGACCAGCCCGACGCATAGGGGCCGCCGACCGACCAGCCCGCAGCGGCGAGAACGACGGCCGCCGCTGCGCCTGCGGAAACCGGGCGAGGCCGGGAACCACTGCCGGCAGGTGCGAGGAGCCTGACCGCCAGCAGCGAGCCGACGAGGCAGACGCTCCCCGCGTAGAGGGCGCCGGCCCAGAGCGTCCGGGTGTCGCTGCCGGTGCCGAGGCCGTGCAGCGTCGCGGCGGCGTAGACGCCGAACGCGAGCACAGTGGACCTGGCGCCAGAGCCGATGACCGATCCGGTGACGCAGGCGCGTGCTGACCCACACTGCGAGGAGCAGGTACAGCGCGACGATGCCCAGGCTCATCCAGACGGGGCGGTAGTGGCTCGCGAACGGCACCAGAACCGCTCCGAGGCCGAAATGGGTGAACGGGTCGACCGCGACCGCGAGAACGTGGACGGTGATGAACACCAGCGCGAGCAGCGACACGTAGCCGTGGAGCTCGTTCGTCACGAGGCGCGGCCAGCGGGTCGACTGCCAGCGGTTCCGCAGCACGAGCCCGAGAGCGACGGCCGTCGTCAGCAGCACGTACGAGACCAGGCCTCCCGCCCGCGCCGTGTCCCACGTGACCGTGCTCCAGGCGCTCATGCCGCACAGTGGAGGTCGTGCCAGGGCCAGCGTCCAACGCGGATCTCCCGGCCCGACTCGGTCACGAGCAGGCCCGCGAGCCCGAGGCGCGCCAGCAGGTCGGGGCCGAGCCGCGGCCCGGCGACGAACGCCGCGGTCGAACCGACCTCCGCGGCGCGGCAGCTCGCACCAGCCACCGTCACCTGCCCGAGGCCGCTGACGGCGGGCTCCCCGGTGTTCGGGTCGACCAGGTGATGCCGCCCGACCGTCCCTTGCGTCCAACGGCGCCGCGCCGTCCCGGAGGTCGCGAGCGCGCCGCGAACGAGCGGGACGACCGGGCCCTCGGGATCGCCTCCGACGAGCACGCCCCAGGCTCGCTTGCCCGGGGGGAGGCCGAGCACCGCGAGGTCGCCGCCAGCGCTCACCAGCGCGGCGTCGACCCCGAGCCTCGACAACAGCACGAGCGAGGCGTCGACCGCCATGCCCTTCGCGATCCCCCCCAAGTCGAGGCCGCTCCCGACCGGGACCGTGACGACGGCGGCGGAGCGGTCGACGACGACCTGCCGCCAGGCGCCGCCGCCGTGGGGCGGCTCGTCCGGCGGGGCGCCGTCGCCGATCTCCTCGAACGAGCGGTCGTAGCCCATGCGAACGAGGTCGTGGCGGAGCGTCGGGTCGAAGAGCCCGCCGGTTGCACGAGCGGCCTCGAGCGACGCCTCGACCGCTTCGAGGAGGATCGGGCCGACGGTGACGGGGCTCCCGGCCCGCGCGTTGAGCCGCGAGAGCTCGCCGTCGGGCAAGAACCTGCTGAGCGTGTTCTCCCATTCCGCGAAGAGCGTCACGACGGCGTCT
Source organism: uncultured Actinomycetes bacterium (assembly GCA_963821365.1). GTDB lineage: Bacteria > Actinomycetota > Thermoleophilia > Gaiellales > Gaiellaceae > Gaiella. The sequence continues at coordinate 395,907 of CAWGDT010000008.1, read as the reverse complement.
GCGTACTCGGACGCCCGCGGCTCGGGCACGAGGAGGTGGACGTCCGATCCCATCGCGCGGAAGCGCCGCGGTGCGAGCCCGCGCGGGACGCTGAGATCAGGAGACATTCGTCTGGGCGACCGGGGGCGGGGGCGGCGCCGCCGATCCGTCGTCGAACGCGAAGCCGTCGGCCTGCTCGTCGAAGTACCTCGTCGAGTTCCCGACGCGGGGAGGCGTCACGGTCCGTGCCGTGGCGGGCTTGCTCGAGCCGACCGCGTGCTGGCCGACAAGGGCGAGGAACCCGGCGAAGCCGAGCGCGGAGGCGAGTGCGGCCCGCCGGCGCACGTGCCCGAGCCGGCGCTCGTGCCGTCGCCTCGTGCGGCCGCCCGTGTCCGCGCCCATGCGCCGCACGGTAGGCCGCCGAGATGAGACGGCGATGAGAGGGCTCAGGCTTCGGGTCGCACCGGCAGCGAGATCCAGACGTCTGCGCCCTCGCCGTTCGAGCCGATGGCCGCCGAGCCGCCGTGTGCCTGCGCGACGGCCTCGACGATCGCCAGGCCGAGCCCGCTCCCGCCGCGCGTGCGCGCGTCGTCACCCCGCGAGAACCGCTCGAACGCGCGCGCGGCGACGTCGGGCGGGAACCCGTGCCCCTCGTCGAGGACATGGAGCTCGGTCGCACCGTCGACCTGTCGCGCCGCGATCGTGACCGTGCCGGCACCGTGGCCGAGTGCATTGTCGACGAGGTTCCGGAGGGCCTGCTCGAGGCGGAGTCGGTCGGCGCTCACCTCGGTCCGCGGCGCCGCGTCGACGGTGATCCGGCGATGCTCGTCGGCCGCCCGCTCGGCGAAGCGGTCAGCCGTGGAGCGCGCCAGCTCGCCGAGATCGACGGGCTCGATGCGCAACCCGAGGGCCTCCTGGTCCGACCGGGCGATGAGGAGGAGGTCCTCGGCGAGGCGGACGAGCCGGTCGGTCTCCTCGGCCGCCGAGCCCACGGCTGCCCGGAGCTGCTCGGCGCTGCGGGGCCGGCAAAGCGCCAGCTCCAGCTCGGCCTTCAGGAGGGAGAGCGGCGTGCGCAGCTCGTGACTCGCATCGGCGACGAAGCGCCGCTCGTGCTCGAGTGCCGCCTCGAGCCGCGCCAGCATCTCGTTGAGGGTCTCCGCGAGGTCGCGGATCTCGTCGCGGCTCGGCGGGACGGGGAGTCTCGCGCCGGGCGTCGTCGCCGAGATCGCGTTCGCCCGGCGGCGCATCGCCTCGACGGGCCGGAGCGCCGCGGCGGCGACGAGATACCCGCCGAGCGTCGCGAGGAGCAACCCGATCGGGCCGGCGACGACGAGGCCGCGCACGAGATGGTGGAGCGTCTCCTCGGTCTGACGGAGCGGACGGGCCACGACCAGCACCTGGTCGCCGTCCGGGACGGCCAGGAGGCGCCAACGGTTCCCGTCGCCGCTGCCGAGCGAGACAGTCGTGAGGACGGGGCCGCGTCGGGCGGCCGCGGCAGTCGACGGGTCGAGCACGGCCGGGAGCGTCGCCGGATCGGAGCGCAGGACGCGTCCGTTCGGGCCGACCACCTGCGCGACCGTCCCCGACTCACGGGCGTCGGCGTCGAGGAGAACGCCCGCGTCCTCGTGACCGACCGCCTCCGCCGACTGCGCCCGCAGCGCCTGGTCGACCGAGCTTCCGAGCGCGTCCTGGACACGCAGGTAGACGAACGCTCCGAGCGCGAGCAGCAGCGCCGCCATCGACACGGCGAAGGCGGCGGCGAGGCGCCACCGGATCGGGATCCTCCTCAACACGCCCCGGACGGGCGCAGCCGGTACCCGACACCGCGGACCGTCTCGAGCGAGTCGCAGCCGAACGGCCGGTCGATCTTCTCGCGGAGATACCGGACGTACACGTCGACGACGTTCGAGCGCGTCTCGTACGCCATGTCCCAGCCTCGGTCGAGCAGCTCGACGCGCGAGAGCGCCTTCCCGGGACTCCGCATGAACACCTCGAGGAGCGTGAACTCCTTTGCAGACAGCTCGATCTCGGTGTCGCCCCGCCACACGCGGTGCCCCGCAGGGTCGAGACGCAGCGTGCCGACCTGGAGCACCGGCGGCCGCTCGACCGGGCCGCGCCTGGTCAATGCGCGCAGGCGTGCCAGGAGCTCCGGGAACGAGAACGGCTTGACGAGGTAGTCGTCACCTCCGACGTCGAGACCGCCGACCCGGTCCGCGACGCTGTCGCGCGCAGTGAGGAAGAGCACCGGCGTCCACACGTCGGTGGCACGAAGCTCCCGGCAGACGTCGAAGCCGTCCTGGCCCGGCAGCATCACGTCGAGCACGATCACGTCGTAGGGGTTCGCGCGCGCCATCCAGACGGCCTCGCCGCCCGTGGCGGCGATATCCGTCGGATGTCCCTCCTCTCCGAGGCCGCGAGCGAGGAGGCCCGCGAGCTTCGGTTCGTCCTCGACCACGAGCACACGCATCGCTGCATTGTGGCCGCGCGAGGTGAGCGCTCGATGAGTCTCATCGTCCTCTCATCTGCGTCCGCTGCCATGCGGGCCGTGCTCGACGTGCGCCGACAGAGAGGGACGAGGACGCCGGTCGTCGCGGCGTCCGTCGTGCGGACGGGCGGTAGCGAGGGCAACCGGCGCCTGACCGGGGCGGCGGCCGCCCTGCTGCTCGTGCTGCTCGCCGCCGAGGGGGCGACCCTGATCGCGATCCGCCCGCTCGTGTCGGCGCACGTGTTCATCGGCATGCTGCTGCTGCCGCTCGTCGGCCTGAAGCTCGCGACCACGGGGTACCGGTTCGTGCGCTACTACACGGGGCACCGCGCGTACCGCGCGGACGGTCCGCCGCATCCGCTCCTCCGCGTGCTCGGCCCGGTCGTCGTCCTCGCGACGGCAGCGCTGTTCGCGAGCGGCGTCGCGCTCATCGTGCTCGGCCCGCAGGGTGGCGCCGTGCTCGAGCTCCACAAGGCGAGCTTCGTCGTCTGGCTCGCGGCCATGTCGGCACACGTCCTGGCCCACGTGCTGCGCGTGCCGCGGCTCGCCGCGGCCGACTGGCGCGAGGACGAGCCGCTCCCGGGGTCGTCGCTGCGCCGCTGGCTGCTGGCGGGCTCGCTCGTCGCCGGGCTGATCCTCGCCGTCGCCACCGTCCACCTCGCCGGCCCCTGGCACCAGTTCGTCGGACTCGACGGGTAGAGCCCACCGGAGTCGTATCGTGGGCGCCGTGAGGCGCCTCTTCCTCCTGCGTCACGCGAAGTCCGCGTGGGACGATCCCACGCTTCGCGACCGGGACCGGCCCCTCGCTCGACGGGGACGCAAGGCGGCGAAGCGGCGTCGGTCGCTGGGCGAGGGGGCACGACGTGCGCCCGCAGCTCGTCGTCTGCTCGAGCGCCGTCCGGGCGAGGCAGACGCTGGAGCGGGTCCTCCCCGGCCTCGGCGATCCGGCGGTCTGGATCGAGGTCACGCTCTACGCCGCAGCCGCCGACACGCTCCTCGCGCGCGTCCGGGCGCTCCCCGAGGAGGTCGACGAGGCGATGCTCGTCGGCCACAACCCGGGCCTCATGGACCTCGCGCTCCTGCTCGCGGCGCCCGGCCCCAACCGGAAGCGGGCGCGGTCGAACGTCCCGACCGGCGCGCTCGTCGAGCTGGAGATCGACGCGGGACGGTGGGCCGACGTCGGAGCCCGGCGAGGCGCGCATGACGAGGTTCGTCGTGCCGCGCGATCTCGCGTAGAGCGGTCCGCTCACGCCCGGCTTCGACGATTCGCGGCGTCGCTCGTCTAGACGCCACGCAGAGCCCTGTCGACGCGCTCGGCGAGCGCGGGGACGTCGAGCGTGCCGGCCGCCGCGCCGAGGACCGTCGCCTCCGCTTCGCCGACGCCTAGCTCGAGGTCGCGGGCGTTCAGCAGACAGAAGACGCGTGCCGCCGACCACGCGAGCCGCTTGTTCCCGTCCACGAGGGCATGGTTCCGCGCGACCGAGTGCAGGAGCGCAGCGACCTTCTCGGCAAAGGACGGGTACGCCTCCGACCCGAACGCGGAGCTGCGCGGCCTGTCGACCGCCGCCGCGAGGAGCCCCACATCGCGAATCTCGACGTGCGGGAGGATCCCGGCCGCGATCTCGAGCAGGTCGTCGAGCGTGAGGTAGTCGACGTCGTCCGGGCTCACCGGGACAGCCGCTCGAGGAGCTCGGCGTCCTCGGTACGGACGCGCGCGATCGCCGCGCGCAGGCGGGCCGGGCGGTCGCGGACGTACTCGGCGATGGCGGCCCGCGCCACCTCCTGCATCGAGCGCCCCTCCTCGGCCGCCTTGCGCCGGAGCGCCTCGGTCTCGGCCTCGGTCAAGCGAAGGTTCATCGCCATTCGCAAATGGTACCAGACCGGTACCGCGAAATACGCCCTCTAGGGTGGTCGTTGAGGACGGTTGTCCGCGCAATCGTTTCGAGGAGACGCGTGAGAACGAGGACCACCACGCTCGGAGTGCTGTTCGCGACGACGACCGCGGTCGTGTGGGGCGGGCAGTTCGTCGTCGGCAAGTCCGCGCTCGAGACGGTCGACGCACTGCCGCTCTCGACCGTGCGCTACGCAGTGGCGGCGGCGTTGTGGCTCGTCGTGCTCGGCGCGGTCGAGGGGCTTGGCGCGCTGCGGCTCGGCGGACGAGGCTGGCGGCTCTTCTGGCTCGGGTCGCTCGGCTTCGCCGGCTTCAACCTGCTCGCGTACACGGGGCTCGCGCACGCACGGCCCGAGACCGCCTCGCTGATCGTCGCGCTCGGCCCACTCCTCACCGCGCTCGTGCTGTGGCACCGCACGAAGGTGCGTCCGGCCCCGGCGACGTTCGCGCTCCTCGGGATCGCGCTCGCCGGGGTCGCGCTCGTCGTCAGCGGCGGGCACCCCAGCTCGATCGTGCACGGGGCGATCGGCTGGGGCGAGCTGCTCGTCCTCGCCGGGGTGTTCAGCTTCGTCCTCTACGGGCTCGGCGCGGCCGAGTTCCCCGACCTCTCGCCGCTCCGCTACACGGCGCTGACGGCCGCGCTCGGGTGGCTGACGATCGCCGGCGCAACGGTCGTCGCGGTCGCGAGCGGGCTCGTCGAGTCTCCGACGGCCGCGCAGCTCTCGTCGGTCTGGCCGCAGATCGCGTACCTGGCGATCCCGGGGGCGTTCGTCGCCGTCCTGACGTGGAACGCGGCGATCGCGTCGATCGGGCCGCAGAACGCCGTCCTCTTCAGCAACCTGATCCCGGTGACGACGTTCGCGATCGAGATCGCGCGCGGCTACCGGCCGAACGCGGCCGAGTTGCTCGGCGCGGGCCTCACGGTGGGAGCGCTCGTGGCGAACAACCTCCTTGCGCGCCGGTGGCAGGCGCGCACCGTCGGGAACACGGTTCCGCCCGGGGACGAGCTGCCCGAGGCCGCGTAGGCCCCCACCTCGCGTGTCGCTCCGTCGTCCAAGAGGCTCTACGAGCGCACGGCGGTACGAGGACCGGCGCGGCCCAGGCGGGCCGGGGAGGGGCCGTCGTCGTCTGCGATCTGGTCGTGTCTCCAGGGGACGACGATCTCGCGCACGAGGATGTCGACGATCGCCGCCGCCGGCACCGCGACGAACGCGCCGGCAGGACCTGCGAGCGTCGCCCCGACCAGCACGGCGACGAACACGGCGAGCGGATGGATGTCGAGCTGGTCGCCCTCGACGAACGGCGAGATCACGTAGCCCTTCAGGTTCTCGATCAGGATCGAGGCGACGAGGGTGAGGAGGAACGTCCGTGGGCTCTCCAGGGCGGCAATCGAGAGGAGCGGGATGCGGGCGAGCCACGGTCCCGCGCGGGGGATGAGCTCGCCGAAGGCGACCACGATCGCGAGCGGCACCGCGAAGGGCACGCCGATCACGAGGAGCGCGACGTACGTCAGCGTGCCGACGATCGCCATCACGATCACCTTCGCGCGGAGGTAGACGCCGATTCGCGCCCAGCTCCGGTCGAGAACCTCCGCGACCCGGTCGCGATGCTCGTGGCCCACGAGCGAGAGCGTGAAGCCGCGCAGCCGCATCCTGTTCGTCACGAGGAGCAGCGAGATGACGAACACGCTCAGGAGGTCGAGGAAGAGCGAGAACAGGTCGGCGGGAAGCGACGCCGCCCGCTCGCCGGCGCGGTCGAGGATCGCGTTCCCGAGCCTCGACATCTGGTCGTCGAACGGCGGCAGGGCCGGGTAGTCGTTGCGCAGGTCGCCGTAGGCCTTGCGGATACCGTCGTAGCGGTCGGCGTACTGCGGCGCGCGGTCCGCGAACTCGGCGACCTGGCCGAGCAGCGGAGGAATGACCAGCCAGCCCACGCCGACGAGGACGGCGAACGCGGCGACGTAGATGAGCACGGCCGCGATCCCGCGCGGGAGGCGTAGCCGGTCGTGCAGCCATTCGCTCGGCCCGGAGAGGGCGGCTGCGAAGAGCACGCTGACGAACAGGATCAGAAGGACGTGGCGCAGCGCGTAGAGCAGGAGGATCGAGACCGTGGTGAGCAGCGCGAACAGGAGCCCCAGGTAGATCGGCAGCGCCCGCGTCACGAGCGACGTGTCGGCACGACGCGACGTGGCCATCCCGGGAGGGCTACCCGAGCACGGCAGTGCGGAAACGGCGCGGGAGCGCGCCGCCCGACAGCCGCAACGAGCCTGCGCGAAGCCGCTGAGGCGTCTATCCGCGGCCGGGCGTCTGCGTGCTCCGGCTGCGCGACGACGATGGCGCGGAGACGCCCGGCTAGCGTTGGGACGCCCGGCACGGCACAGGTCGCACGAGAGCGTGCGGGTAGCGTCCTCGGCGGTGTCGCAACCGGGGAACGCCATGCCGTCGGTCGCGCCTCCCGCCGAGGTCGGTGGCGAGAGGCGTGCGCTCGAGCGGCGCCGGGCGCGCGAGGGGCAGCTCGCGATCCTGGCGGCCGCGGTGGCGTGGTCGACCGCGGGGCTCGCGCAGCGCGGCCTCGACGCGGACGCCGCCACGCAGGTCGCCGGGCGCGCGGCGTTCGCCGCGGTCGCGCTCTTCCTGCTCGTCGTCGCCACCGAGCGGGGCGGCACGCTACGGGCCTTTCGCCGGATGGGCCGCTCGGGGCTCGCCATGGCCGTGTGCCTCGCGATCTCGTCGGGCGCGTTCCTGCTCGCGCTGAACTACACGACGGTCGCGAACGTGCTCTTCATGCAGGCGGCCGCGCCGATGATGGCGGCGCTGCTCGGCTGGGTGCTCCTCTCCGAGCCCGTCGACGGCAGGACGTGGGTGGCGCTCGCCCTCGCGGGCGCGGGAGTGATCCTGATGGCGGCGGGCTCGTTCGACGCCGGGACGACCGCGGTCGTGCTGCCGCTCGTGGTAACGGCCTCGTTCGCCGCGGTGATCGTGATCGCGCGTCACCGGCGCGACGTGTCGATGATGCCGGCGACCTGCGCGTCGCAGGTGCTCGTCGTCGCGGCGTTCATCCCGTTTCTCTCGTTCGGCTCGGCGAGCCGGAGCGACTGGGCGATCCTCGCTGCCCTCGGCGTCGGCCAGATGGGCCTCGGGCTCGCGTTCCTGACGATCGGCGCGCGGCTGATCCCGCCGGCGCAGGTGGCGATCATCTCGCTGCTCGAGGTCGTCCTCGGCCCGCTCTGGGTGTGGCTCGCCTACGACGAGCGCCCCGGCGCGGCAACGCTCCTCGGCGGCGCGATCGTCGTCGGGGCCGTCGTCGTCCAGACGGTCGGCGCCGCGGGCGAGCAGGTCGCCGCCGGCGAGGCGCACGCCTGAGAAGAGGCGACTGCCCGTCGGGGCTCTCTCAGGAAACTCTGAGAAGCGTCTCAGCCGGCTCCCGGGTAGCACCGGTTCCCTTCGTGGCTCCCCCATCGAGCCGAAGGAGAACCGAACGAGATGGACGACAGAGCAGCGACAGTCGAGCTGCCGAGCGCGCGAGCGGCACAGGAGACCGTGGAGCGCGCGCTCTTCGAGATCCGGCGGGTCATCGCCGGCCAGGACCAGATGCTCGAGCGGGTGCTCGTGTGCCTCCTCTCCGGGGGCCACCTCCTGATCGAGGGCGTGCCGGGCCTCGCGAAGACGCTGACCATCAAGACCGCGGCCGCGGCGCTCGGAGGCACCTTTCACCGGATCCAGTTCACTCCCGACCTCGTCCCGAGCGACCTCGTCGGCACGCGGGTCTTCCGCCCCGACACGGGAACGTTCGACACCGAGCAGGGACCGGTGTTCTGCAACTTCCTGCTCGCCGACGAGATCAACCGCGCGCCGGCCAAGGTGCAGTCGGCGCTCCTCGAGGTGATGCAGGAGCATCAGGTGACGATCGGCCGCGAGACCATGCCGGTCCCCGACCCGTTCCTCGTGATGGCGACGCAGAACCCGATCGAGTCGGAAGGCACGTACCCGCTGCCGGAGGCGCAGGTCGACCGCTTCATGCTGAAGGTGGTCGTCGGCTACCCCGAGCCGCAGGACGAGCTGACCGTCGTCGAGCGCGCGCTCGAGCCCGCGGTCGACGTGCGCGGCGTCGTCAGCCTCGACGACCTCGCGGCGCTCCGCGCGCAGGTGTCGCGGGTCTACGTCGACCCCGCCGTGTCCCGCTACGCCGTCGCACTCGCGGGCGCGACCCGCTCGCCCGAGGCGGCGGGGATCGCGGAGATGGGACGGTACGTCGAGTTCGGGGCAAGCCCGCGCGGGTCGATCTCGCTCGTCGTCGCGGCACGCGCGCTCGCGCTGATCCGGGGACGGGAGTACGTCCTGCCGCAGGACCTCGTCGACCTCGCGCACGACGTGCTCCGCCACCGACTCGTCCTGAGCTACGAGGCGATCGCCACCGGCGTCGCCGAGGACTCCCTGATCGACGCTGCGCTCGCGGCCGTCCCCGTGCCGCCGCTCGAGGTCGCGGAGCGTGCCGCATGACGCCCACGCTGCCCGACACCGAGCGGACCCGGGCGAAGCCCGGCCCGGGACCCGTACCGGCGGGCCTCCTCCGCGCGCTCGACCTCCGGGTCGCGCGGCGCACGGCGAGCCTCGTGGACGGCGAGCATCGCGCCGCCCGCCTCGGTCGCGGGTCGGAGCTCGCGCAGGTCCGGCCGTACGCCGAGGGCGACGACGTCCGCCGCATCGACTGGAACGCCACGGCGCGCCACAACGAGCTGCACGTCCGCGTGGACGTCGCCGAGCGGGCCGTCTCGACGTGGCTCTTGCTCGACGTGTCGCCGTCGATGGGCTTCGGCACGGGCCGAAGGCGCAAGGCGGACGTCGTCGAGGGCGTCGGGCTGGCGCTCGCGCACATCACCTCGCGCCGCGGCAACCGCGTCGGCGCGCTGACGTTCGGCGGCGGGAGCCCGATCGGCGTCCCTCAGCGCCAGGGCCGCCGAGGGCTGATCGGAGCGCTTCTCGCCGCGCGGCAGGAGCCGGAGACGGAGCAGGTCGGGGCGACCTCGCTGGGCGGCGCACTCGACCGCTTGAGCGCGGTCGCACGTCAGCGCGGGGTCGTCTTCGTCGTCTCCGACTTCCTCGGGCCGCGCGACTGGCGCGGAGCGCTCCTGCGGCTCGCGTCGAGACACGAGGTCTCGGCGATCGAGATCCGCGACCGCCGCGAGCACGAGCTGCCCGACGTCGGCCATCTCTGGCTCGTCGACCCGGAGACCGGGAGACGGATCCAGGTGGACACGCGCCGGCGCAAGACGCGTACCGCGTTCGCCGCGGCGGCCGACGCCGACCGGGCGGACGTCGCGCGCGAGCTCGCCTCGCTCGGCGTGGCGCACTGCACGCTCTCGACCGACGAGGACTGGCTGCGCTCGCTCGGCGCGTTCCTCACCCGCGAGCGGCGGAGGCGGCGATGAGCTTCGCCTGGCCCGCGGCGCTCCTGTCGCTCGCCCTCGTCCCGGTGCTCGTCGCTGCCTACTCGGTGATCCAGCGACGGCGTGTGAAGTACGCGATGCGGTTCACGAACCTCGACCTGCTGGCGAACGTCGTGGATCGGTCGCCCGGCTGGCGGCGGCACCTCCCGCCGGTCTTCGCCCTCGCCGCGCTCGCGGCACTGCTCGTCGCCCTCGCGCGTCCCGAGACGACGATCGCGGTGCCGCGGGACGAGGCGAGCGTCGTGCTCGCGATCGACGTCTCGGGCTCGATGATGGCGACCGACGTCTCGCCGACCCGGCTCGATGCGGCGAAGGAGGCCGCCTCGACGTTCGTCAAGGGCCTGCCCGACCGGTTCGGCGTCGGGCTCGTGTCGTTCTCGACCGGCGCGACCTCCCTCGCGGAGCCAACCGACGACCGTGCGCAGATCCTCGACCTGATCGACGGGCTCGACGCGCACACCGGCACGGCGATCGGGGACGCGATCGCCTCGGCGATCGACCTCGTCCCGAGAGACGACGACGGCAAGGTGGCGACCGGGAAAGACGGCAAGCCGCTCGTCTCGATCCTGCTTCTGTCGGACGGTGCGAGCACCCAGGGGATCTCGGTCGACGACGCGATCGGCCTCGCGAAGACGGCCGGGATCGCGGTCAACACGATCGCGCTCGGCACCGATGCCGGCACCGTCACGCTCCCGAACGAGCTGGGCGAGATGCAGACGGTGTCGGTCGCGCCCGACCGCGAGACGCTCCGCACGATCGCCAACGAGACGGGCGGCACGTACTTCGACGCTCCGACCGCGAACGACCTCGACGCCGTGTACGAGGCGGTCGGCTCACAGGTCGCCTGGGACACGCGGAAGCGGGAGGTGACGGTGGCATTCGCCGGCGCAGGCGCGGTGCTGCTGCTCGTCGCCTCCGGCCTGTCGGCGCTCTGGTTCGGACGGCTTCCCTGATCCCCCACGCGAGAGGAGGTGAGGCACATGGAAGAGACGACCGCATCGAGGTTCGGCCCCGGAGCCGTGCTGGCCGCGCTCGGTCTCGCGTTCGTCGTCGCTGCGATCTGGGCAGCGGCCGCGTTCGCGTCGGGCGCCACATCGAGCGGCTCGATGGGAACGTCGGCACCGTCCACAGGCGGGCCGCCGGCGAGCTTCGTGCAGGACTCTCAGGGCAACGGCGCCGCTCCGTCGCGGGACGACTGTCCCGGCCACGACGGCGGCTCCGGTGGCGACACCGCACCGTCCGACGGCTCCGGCTCGTCGGGCAACGCTCTCTGAGTGCTACCCGTGGCCCGGCGCACCGCGCCGGGCCACGCGCGCCAGGATCTTGCCGGGGTTCATGATCCCGTTCGGGTCGAACACGTGCTTGACGCCGCGCATCAGCGGCAGCAGGTCGCCGTGCTCGCGCTCGAGCGCGTGGATCTTGCCGAGGCCGACGCCGTGCTCGCCGGTGCACGTCCCACCGCGCGCGAGGGCGTCCGTCACGAGGGCCTCGATCAGCTCGTCCGAGGCGCGCAGCTCTGCCTCGTCGTCGGGGTCGACCATCAGCGAGAGGTGGACGTTGCCGTCGCCCGCGTGCCCGACGATGGCGGCGACCAGGCCGCGCCGCGCGAGCTCGGCCCGCGCGAACGACACGGCGCCCGCGAGCTCCGAGAGCGGGACGCAGACGTCGGTCGCCCGGTGCCGCTTCCCCGGTGCGGCGGCGGCCACGGCGTAGGCGGCTTCGTGGCGGGCCGCCCAGAGGCGGGAGCGCGCGGTCGGGTCGCGCTCGGCGACGAGCTCGAGCGACCCCTCCGACTCCGCGATTGCGGCGACGAGCTCGAGGTCGGAGGCGACGGTGCCGGCGCTCCCCGACGCCTCGACGAAGAGCGACGGGCCCGCGGTGAGGTCGGTGCCCCGGTGCTCGTTGATCGCCGCGATCGTCCACGCGTCGAGGAGCTCCACGCGGGTCACGCCGGCCCCCGCGGCGACGATCGCCGTCGCCGCCCGGCACGCGGACTCGACGTCGCCGAACGAGAGCCGTAGGACGACGGCCTGCTCGGGGATCCCGTGGAGGCGGAGCGTCAGCTCGGTGATCACGGCGAGCGTCCCCTCGGAGCCGACGAGCAGGCCGAGCAGGTCGTAGCCGGCGGAGGTCTTCGGCGCGCGGCTCCCGGCGCGGACGACGCGGCCGCCCGCGAGCACGGCCTCGAGCGCGAGCACGTTTGCCCGCATCTTCCCGTACCGCACCGTCGTCGTCCCGGCCGCGTTCGTCGCCGCCATCCCTCCGAGCGTCGCGTCGGCGCCCGGGTCGACGGGGAAGAAGAGGCCGTGCTCCGCGGCGGCGCGCTCGAGGGCCGTACGCGTGACGCCCGGCTGCACGATCGCGGTAAGGTCGCCCGGGGAGACGTCGAGGATGCGATCCATCCGCGACAGGTCGAGCGAGATGCCGCCCGCTACCGGGATCACGTGCCCCTCGAGGCTCGACCCGGCGCCGAACGGCGTGACGGGCACCCCGCGCTCGTCGGCGAGGGAGAGCACGGCTGCGACGTCCTCCGTCGAGGTTGCGTAGACGACGACATCGGGCCGGTGCGGCCGGTGGAACGAGATGTCGCTCGCGTGGAGCTCGCGCTCCGAGTCGCCGTCGGACACCCGGCCCGGGTCGCCGAGCGCCACGGTCAACGCATCGCGCAGATCGGCGGCGCTCGCGCACAGCCCCTCCCCCGCCTCGGCTTCCATCGGCGTCAGTCTGCTCGAAGCAGGCGAGCCGTGCGACACTGCGGGCGTGCCGGAGGCCCCGATGCGCGAGACGAAGAACGGCCTGGTCGTCGACGGAGAGGGCTGGTTCGTCGTCAACGCCCGGGAGTCTCGGTGGCGCGACGTCGGGCCGCTCGGCTCGTACTGCAGCTTCGAGGGAAAGCGGAGGTTCCCGCACCTCGGGATCAACATCAACGTCCTCGAGCCGGGCGAGCGGATCGGGATGTACCACCGCGAGAACGCGCAGGAAGCGTTCCTCGTCCTGGCCGGCGAGTGCACGCTGATCGTCGAGGACGAGGAGCGGCAGCTCGCCGCCTGGGACTTCTTCTACTGCGCCCCTGGAACGCCGCACATCATCGTCGCCGACGAAGGTCAGTCGGCGGTCGTGCTCGCGGTCGGCGGTCGTGGGCGGGGGGTCGGCGGCGGGCTGGTCTACGAGGTCAGTGACGTCGCGGCCTCCCACGGCGCGAGCGTCGCTGCCGAGACCACGGACTGGTCGGTCGCGTACGCGGAGGTGAACGCCGCCCTCCCGCGCTCCACGTGGGTTCCGTACCGGGACGCATGGCTCCCGCGACTCGAGGCCTGAGCGGCGTCATTTCTCGCGCGGCTGCCACTCGAACCGACGGAGCGCCACCGCGAGCCCGGCGACACCCCACGCGACGACGGCGGCAACCGCACCGAGGTCGTGGATCAGCGACGTGCCGTGCAGGTAGGCGGCCTGCACGAGCCGGATCAGGTAGGTGAGCGGCAACACGTCGGCGACCGCCTGGAGCACGTCGGGGTAGTCCCGCGTCGGGCCGAAGGAGCCGGACAGGAACGCCATCGGCAAAACGACGAGGTTGACGACGGCCGAGGCGCCCTCGTCGGAGCGGATCAGCGCCGCGAGCCCGATCCCGAGGGCCGCGAACGCCGCGGCGCCGAGCAGGAGCACGGGGACGAGCGCCACCCAGCTCGCCGCGCCGCGCGCGCCGTAGAGGGTGACGCCGAGCGCCACGGTCGTCGCCATCTGCAGGAGGAAGACGACGAGCGTCGAGACGAGCACGGCCGTCAGGTACGTCGCCGCCGGCAGCGGGGTGGCGCGGACCCGCTTCAGGAGCCCGCCCTCCCGGCGGACGACCAGGGTGATCGCGAGCCCCGCGAGCGCGGTGTTCGCACAGCCGTAGCCCATCATCCCGACGAGCAGCCGGTCGACCGCCGGAACGCCGTCGATCTTCCCGTCGTAGACCGCGCCGAGGAGCAGGAACAGCATCGGCGGAAAGACGAAGATGAAGACCGCCGACTCGCGGTTGCGCCAGAACAGGAGCTGCTGCAGCCGCAGCTCGTGCCAGAAAAGCCTCACGCGCCCGGCCGCCGTTCGTCCTCGTCCACGAGCCCCAGGTAGACGTCCTCGAGCGTCGGACGCCGCACCTCGAGGCCCTCGAGCTCGCGGCCCTCGGCGACCGCGCGGGCGGTCAGCTCGGCGAGGACGCGCGTCGGCTCGTGGGTCGTGAGAACCACCTCGCGGCCGCTCTCCCGATAGCGGATCTCGACGTCCGGCACCGCGCCGATCAGCTCGTCCGGCGTTCCGATGCGGATCAGGGCTCCCTCCTGGATCACGGCAACGCGGTCGGCGAGCTGCTGTGCCTCGTCGAGGTAGTGGGTCGTGAGGACGATCGTCTTGCCGAGCGAGCGGAGCGAGCGGACGAGCTCCCAGGCGGTGCGCCGGGCGGACGGGTCGAAGCCGGTCGTCGGCTCGTCGAGGAAGACGAGCTCCGGGTCGCCGACGAGCGCAACTCCGAGGTCGAGTCGTCGTTTCTGTCCGCCCGAGAGCGTCTTCACGCGCTCGCCCGCCTTGTCGGAGAGCCCGGCGAGCTCGATCACCTCGTCCACGTCGCGCGGGCTCGCGTAGTACCCGGCGAACATCGAGTGCACCTCGCGGACCGTCAGCGACGGCGGCAGCTGCGAGTGCTGGAGCACGACGCCGATCCGCCCGCGGTGCGCCGCGGCCGCCTTCCAGGGGTCGATGCCGAGCACCTCGACGTCGCCGCCGTCCCGCTCGCGGTAGCCCTCGAGGATCTCGACGGTCGTCGTCTTGCCGGCGCCGTTCGGCCCGAGCAGCCCGAACACCTCGCCGGTCCGCACGTCGAAGTCGATCCCGCGAACGGCTTCGTGCTCGCCGTACGACTTCACGAGGCCGCGGACACGGATCGCCGCGTCGCCGGTCACGGCGACGGCTCGAGCTCGAGCTGCGCCATCGCCCCGGGCGAGAAGCCGGGGTCCGTCCCCGTCACGGCGCGCGCGATCTCGGAGCAGTCGGGCTGATGGCCGACCGTCGCCACCGGGCCGGCGCGGCCCGCCACCGCCTCGCGGAGATCCAAGATCGTCGCCCCCGGCGCGAGGCGCCGCTCGATCTCGAGCGGCGCGCCGGTCGCCGACGCGATCGCTTCGGCGGTCTGACGCGCGCGCACGAGGGGGCTCGTGAGAACGAGGACGGGCGGCTCCGGCACCCCGGCCAGCTGCTCACCGAGCGAGCGCGCCTGCTTCCGGCCCTTGCCGGTCAGCTCGCGCGCCTCGTCGGGCTCGCCCGGCCCCGCCTTCGCATGTCGACACAGATAGACGAGCACGGACGCCGAGGATAGTCGCCTCTCCCGGCAGCCCGGCGGTGAACAGATCTAAGGCCGCCGTAAGGTCGGCGCGCTACAACGTGGTGCATGGACGACCGCGCGATCGGCCGCGCCGCGTTTCTCGGCATCGTCGGCACCGGCGTGGCCGGGCTGTTCCTCGCGCGCGACGCGACGCGGCTCATCGGTCGCGTCGTCCCCGACCAGGTCGTGTCGATCGTGCCGACGGCGGGCTGGCGGATCTACACGATCGGCGACTCGATCCCGCGGATCGAGCCCGCGGAGTACCGTCTCACGATCGCCGGCGCAGTCGAGCGGCCGGTCACCTACACGCTCGCCGACCTGCGCGCCTTCCCGGCGGCGGAGCAGGTCTCCGACTTCCACTGCGTCACCGGCTGGAGCGTGGACGACGTCCACTGGCGGGGTGTCCGCTTCGCCGACCTTCTCGCCGAGGCTCGCCCGCGGCAGGACGCGGGCACGCTCCGGTTCGTGTCGGACGAGGTCCCCTACGACGACACGTTGACGCTCGAGCAGGCGCTCTCCCCCGACGCGATGCTGGCGTACGAGATGGACGGGAAGGCGCTCTCGGCGGCCCACGGGTACCCGGCGCGGGTCGTGATGCCGCGGATGTACGGCTACAAGAACGTGAAGTGGGTGACGCGCATCGAGGTGCAGACGACCTACGACCACCTCGGCTACTGGGAGCAGCGCGGCTACGACAAGGACGCGTGGGTCGGGCGGTCGAACGGTGCAGGGACCGTCTACTGACGCCCGCATGATCCGCCGTTTCGGCGTCACCGAGCGGCTGCTCCACTGGGTGCACGCGACCGGCTTCCTGGCGATGCTCGCGACCGGGTTGATCCTCTACCTGCCGGCGCTCTCGGAGATCGTCGCGCGCCGGAACCTGGTCAAGAACGTGCACATCTTCACGGCTCTCGGCTGGGCGCTCGCGATCGTGCTCGTCGTGGCGCTCGGCGACCGCCGGCGGCTCGCGGCGGACTGGCGCGAGGTGGAGTCGTTCGACGGCGACGACCGTCGCTGGCTTCGCGGGCGCGCTGCGCCGCAGGGCCGCTTCAATGCCGGGCAGAAGGCGAACGTGATCCTGACCGCGTCGTTCGCGGTGCTGTTCGCGGTCTCCGGCTTCTTCCTCTGGCTGGGCGAGCGCGACCACCGCTTCCTGTTCGACGGGACGGGCACCGTCCACGACACGCTGATGTACGTGTCCGTCGCCCTGCTGGCGGGGCACCTCTACCTCGCCGTGATCCACCCGAGGACCCGGCACGCGCTCCGCGGCATGACGCTCGGCGACGTGCGCGAGGACTGGGCGCGCGAGCACCATCGCAAGTGGGTGGAGGGCGGGCCCACGTGGAAGGAAGAGGGCGAGGCGAAGTCACGCCCCGCTATAACCCGGGCGTGGCCTCCTACCGCTACGTCGTCGCCGACGTCTTCACGCAGACGCCCTTGGCCGGAAACCAGCTCGCCGTCTTCACCGACGCCCGCGCGCTCGACGACGCGGCGATGCAGGCGCTCGCGCTCGAGATCGGGTTCTCGGAGACCACCTTCGTCCTGCCCGCGGAGCAGGGCGGAACCGCACGGATCCGGATCTTCAACCCGCGCTACGAGATGCCCTTTGCGGGGCACCCGACGCTCGGCACCGCGTTCGTCCTCGGTGCGCCCCTCCAGCTCGGCACGATCGCGCTCGAGACGGGTGTGGGCATCGTCCCGGTCACGCTCGAGCGCGACGAGTCGGGGCGGATCGTCTTCGGGCGGATGGCACAGCCCGTGCCGCGCGTTGAGGCCGTCGAGTCACCCGAGCAGGTCCTGGCGGCGGTCGGCGCGGAGCGCTCGCTCCTGCCGGTCGAGCTCTACGACAACGGCGCGCGGCACATCGTCGTGACGCTCGAGGAGGGGGAGCTCGGCGGGCTCCGGCCGGACGGCGAGGCGATCGCGACGTTCGGCATCACGGGCGTCAACTGCGTCGCCCGCGGCGCCTCGTCGTGGCGCAGCCGGATGTTCTGGGAGCACGGCGAGGATCCCGCGACGGGCTCCGCCGCCGGGCCCATCGCCTGCCACCTCGCGCGCCACGGCCTGATCGGCTGGGGCGAGGAGGTCGTCATCGCACAGGGGGTCGAGATGGGCCGCCCCTCGACCCTCCACGCGCGCGCCGAGGGTGGGTGGTCGGGCGAAGCCCGAGCCGGCCTGATCGACGCGGTCGAGGTCGGCGGCAGCGCGGTCGTCGTCGCCCGCGGCGAGTTCCGCTTCTGACGGCTACGCGCCGAACTTCGCGGCCAGCTGGCCGAGCTCGTCCTCGGACGGCACCTGCCCGGCGGGCGTGAGCCCGCTGACCACGTGCGGCACGACCCGTGCGAGCACGTCGGCCGCCTCCTCCTCGGAGATGCCTGCCTGCTGCGCGACGCCCTCGACCGCGTCCTCGCCCACGACGCTCCTGATCTCCTCACCGGTGACGGGCTGGTTCTCGCCGGTGCCGACCCACGAGTCGGCCTGCGCGCCGAGGCCGCTCGCCTGGGCGTTCTGCACGAGCTTGGAGAGGCCCCCGCCCTTGAGGAGATTCCCGAGGAGCGGTGCCAGCACGGCCGCAAGGGCGCCGATGTTCATGCCGCTCGCCGCGGTTCCCGCCGACCCACCGCCGGAGCCGCCGCCGAGGAGCCCGCCCAGGACGTCCTGGAGGCCGCCGGTGCCGCCTCCCGAGGAGCCGCCGCCCAGGAGCCCTCCGAGGAGGTCCTCCAGCCCGCCGCCACCCTGTCCTCCGGCGCCCGCCTTGGTCAGGCTGCCCAGGAGATCGTCGAGTCCGCTCATCCGGCCCCTCCCTGGTCGTGGAGGCCGAATCCTCCCACACGCGCGGGTTCAGTCGGGGAACGCCACCGCCGTGATCGTGGGCAGCTCGACGGCGAGCGCCGTCCAGAACCTGCCGCCGTCCCGCGACACGTGGAGACGCTCGGCGGTCGCGAACGCGACGAGGTCGGGGTGCTCGGGCGAGATCGCGACCGCGACGCCTCGACCGAGGCCGGCGCCCGCCTCGCGCCACGTCAGCCCTCCGTCGCCCGAGACGACGAGCGGCGGTCGCCGGTCGAGGACGGCGACGACCGTCGAGCCGTGCGCGGCGGCCGCGACGAGCAGCGGGAGGTCGACCTGGGGCGGCTCCGCCTGGGCAAGCTCCTCGTCGACGACCTCGGCGTCCTCCTCCTCGTCGAGGTCGACGGCCACCGTGCCGAGGGCGCAGGCGACGAGCAGCGGCGTCATGCGATCGTGATGAGCTCGGTGACGACCCGCGCGGCTCGCTCGGCCGCCGCGGCGGGATCGAGGCCGTTTGCCCGGCCGTCGATGTAGACGAGCGAGAACGCGTCGCCCGCCCCGGTCGGGTCGACCGGGCCGTCGGCGCGAGACGGCGGCACGGGAGTCATCGCCCCTCCGGCGAGGACGCGAGCGCCCTGCGAGCCGAGCGTGAGCACCACCTCGGGCACTCCCAGCGCCTGGAGCTGCTCCTGCCCGAGCCCTCCGGCGATGATCTCCCCTTCCTCCTCGTTGAGCTTGAGGACCGCGAGGTCGCGCAGCAGTCCCCGGTCGAACCCGGCGTCCTCGCGGAGCGGGCCCGTCTCCGCAACCCGCGTGATTCCCTGCGCGTCGAGGAGGAGCCGCCGGCCCCCGGCCGCGAGGGCGGCCCCCGCCTGCGTCCCGAAATGGGAGCGAAGCAGGCCGCCGACGAGCACCCAGTCGCATCCCGCGAGCGCGCCCGCGGCCCATCCTTCGACGTCCGCCGCCGTCCACGGATCTCCGATCGCGTCGACGGTCATGACCCTGCGGTCGCCCTCGTAGTGGAAGCTGAACGCCGTCGTCTCCGACGCATCGGCGCACGTCACGGGGAGGCCGAGGGCCTCGAGCGGACCGAGCGCGAGGTCGCGATCGGCCGGGGCGCACCGGGTGACGACGACCGCGTCCGCGCCGAGGCTGACCGCCGCCCGGGCTGCGTGGAAGACCCCGCCGCCGGGCCTCGGCTCACCGCCCGCGACCCGGTCGACGGCGAGGTTGCCGACGAGTGCGATCGGGCTCACGCTTGCGCCGCTCCGGCGCCGAGGCGCCCGGTCGCCGCCGAAACGGCGAGCGCGAGCGCGAACGAGACGACGAAGCTCGGCAGGGTCGCGCCGATCCCCCACGCCGGCGGGTCGAGGCGCTGCACCTGCTCGACCCACCACGCCGGCCCCGTGGGGGAAAGCCACTGGTACGCGGCGAAGCCCGCGATCCAGGCTCCGACGAGCCCGACCCTGATCTGCTCGCGTCCGAAGACGTCCTCGGGCCCGTACCACCGCCCGCTCGCCAGCCAGTCGGCGAGCAGCACCGCGAACAGCGGCACGAAGAACGAGCCGAGCAGGAAGAGGAAGGACTGGAAGCTCCCGAGCTCTAGGACGAGCGCGCCGATCGTGCCAACGGCGGTGGTCACGACGACGAGGAGCCGCTGCGAGACCGACGGGAGGAGATTCTGCAGCGAGACGGCGCCCGAGTACGCGTTCGCGAACGCCTCGTCGGTCTCGGCCACCGTCAGCGCGAGCAGCGCGAGCAGCGCGACGAGCCCGCCGGCCGCGACCGCGGCCGGAAGCGCCGCGGCGTCGGCGACGTCGCGGGTGAGGAGGACGACCGCGCCGAGCCCGAGCAGCAGCGCGTCCGGGACGAAGTAGCCGATCCCGGTCCCCCAGAACGCGGCCCGCGGCGAGCGGGCGAAGCGCGTGTAGTCGGCCGCGAGCGGGATCCACGAGACGGTCACGCCGACGACGATGTCGATCCCCTGCCAGGCGGAGAGGCCCCCCTCGCCGGGCCGGTTCCACGCCTCCTCGAGCCCGCCTCCCGTGAGCGCCCACCAGACGAGGTACCCGACCGCGAAAGGCACGACCCAGACGGCAACGCGGCGAATCACGGTGCGCACGACGCCGATCGGGCCGAGCAGCCCCATCGCGAGCGCCGCGGCGCCAAACAGGAGCGTCCAGGCCCACTGCGCCTCGAAGCCGAGGAGCTCGTCCGAGAGGGCGGCCGCCGCGGTCGCGATCACGAGTAGCTCGAAGACCGTCCAGCCGAGGCACTGGACGACGTTGATCGTCGTCGGGAGATACGAGCCGCGCTCGCCGAGCGGCGCGCGCATCAGCACCATCGCCGGGACGCGCGCCTGGGCGCCGATCGCGCCCGCGACGGCGAGCATCAGGTTCCCGACCAGGCAGCCGACGACCACCGCGAGGAGCGCCGTCGGCAGCGAGAGCGCCGGCACGAGCACCGCCCCCGCGACGATCACGAGCAGCGACACGCCGAGGTTCCCCCAGAGGAGCCCCAGGTCGACGCCGCCGAGCACGCGCAGCCGCTCCGGCACCGGCTCGATCCCCCAGGACGTGTCGCGCTCCGTCACGAGCCGCGAGGGTATCCCTCCAGACCGCGCGACGAGACCACCTCGGGCCACGCCCCCGCGCAGTCCCGGGGCGCAGGCAACAGTCTGTTACTTGCGTTGCCTGCCGCCGGCCCCGCCGGAGCGCCGCAGGCCGGCTGCGCCGGTGCGCATCTACGCCGATCCGAATTCGCCGCGCACGCGGAGGAGCGCGAGCGCCGGAGCGTCCACGCCGTGCTCGACACGCTCGACGGCGCAGACGAAGAGCGTGTGCGTCCCGACCGCCACCTCGTCTCGGAGCGCGCACTCGAGCCAGCCGAGCGCGCCCGAGAGGAGCGGCGGCCCGGCGGCCGGCTCGGTCTCGATCCCCTGCCACATGCCGATCGGAGGGACACCGCGCGCGAAGTGCTCGGCGAGGCCCTCCTGGCCGGCGGCGAGGAGCGAGATCCCGCAGCGCCCGGCTTCCCGGAGCAACTCGTGCAGCGCCGCCTGGCGCGCGATCGAGAAGCCGACCAGCGGAGGGTCGAGCGAGAGCGCGACGAGCGTGCCCACCGTCAGCCCGAGCTTCTGCCCACCCGCGTCGACCGTGACGACGGCGACGCCGGCCGGGAACCGGCCGAGCAGGACGCGGAGCTCGTCGGTGTCCGACTTCACGTCGGACACCCACTCCGACGCGCTACCTCCGGCGACAGGTGTCCGACTTCGAGTCGGACACCACTCATCTCAGCTTCCGTAGGACGTAGGGGAGGATCCCGCCGTGGCGGACGTACTCCCGCTCGCGCGGCGTGTCGAGCCGAAGGGTCGCGCGGAACTCCGTGTCGTCGGCACGCACGGTGACCTCGCGGGCCTCGCCGTTGTCCACACCCGTGACCGAGAACACCTCCCGCCCCGTCAGCCCGAGGGACTCGCGGCTCTCCCCGGGGAGGTACTGGAGCGGCAGGATCCCCATCATCAGGAGGTTCGAGCGGTGGATCCGCTCGTAGCTCTCGGCGATCACGGCGTGGACGCCGAGCAGGTTCGGCCCCTTCGCCGCCCAGTCGCGCGACGAGCCCGAGCCGTACTCCTTGCCCGCGAGCACGATCGTCGGGACGCCCTCGGCGATGTACCGCTCGGCGGCCTCGAAGATCGTCGTCTCCTCGCCCGACGGCAGGTGCACCGTCCAGGTCCCCTCCGACTCCGGGACGAGCAGGTTGCGCAGGCGCACGTTCGCGAACGTCCCGCGGACCATCACCTCGTGGTTGCCGCGCCGCGAGCCGTAGGAGTTGAAGTCCTTGCGCTCGACGCCGTGCTCGATCAGGTAGCGGCCGGCGGGTGACTCCGGCTTGATCGAGCCGGCCGGCGAGATGTGGTCGGTCGTCACCGAGTCGCCCAGCGAGACGAGGCAACGCGCGGCGAGGACGTCGCCCACGGTGCCCGCCGCGGCTGCCATGGCCTCGAAGTACGGCGGCTGCCGCACGTAGGTCGACGAGTCGTCCCAGGCGAACACCGAGCCCTCGGGCACCGGCAGCTCGCGCCACTCGGGACCGCCCGTGTAGACGTCCGCGTACGTGCGCTCGAACATCTCGCGCCCGATCGCGCCCTCGACCGTCTCGCGCACCTCATCGGGGGAGGGCCAGAGGTCCGCGAGGTAGACCGCCTCGCCGTTCGCGTCGTGGCCGAGCGGCTCGGTGGCGAGGTCGACGTCCATGCGGCCGGCGAGCGCATAGGCGACGACGAGCGGCGGGCTCGCGAGGTAGTTCGCCTTCACCTCGGGGTGGACGCGCGCCTCGAAGTTCCGGTTCCCGGAGAGGACGGCGCAGGCGACGAGGTCGCCCTCGGCGATCGCCTGCGAGACGGGCTCGGGCAGCGGGCCCGAGTTCCCGATGCAGGTCGTGCAGCCGTAGCCGACGGTGTGGAAGCCGAGCGCCTCGAGGTACGGCGTCAGCCCGGCGCGCTCGAAGTACTCGGTCACGACCTTGGAGCCCGGCGCGAGGCTCGACTTGACCCACGGCCGGCGGTCGAGCCCGCGCTCGACCGCCTTCTTCGCGAGGAGGCCCGCTGCGACCATGACAGACGGGTTCGACGTGTTCGTGCACGAGGTGATCGCGGCGATCACGACGGCGCCGTGCGAGAGATGGACGACCTGGCCGTCGAGCTCGCATGCGATCCCCTCGGTCCTCAACGGGGCGACAGCCACCGGCGCGGCCTCCACCGACTGCGCTCCCTCGGGCGCCTCGGCGCCGGGCTCGGTGTGGCTCGGAACGTCGCTCGCGGGGAACGACTCGGCGTTCGCCTCGTCCACGGCATTCCCGTAGTCGACGCCGAAGGTCCCGAGCGCCTCGAGGAACGCCGTCTTCGCCCTCGCGAGCGGGATCCGGTCCTGCGGGCGGCGAGGCCCTGCGAGCGAGGGCTCGACGGTCGAGAGATCGAGCTCGACGACCTGCGAGTACGTGGCGGGCTCGGACGGGTCGTGCCAGAGCATGTTCTCCCTGCAGTACGCCTCGACGAGCGCGACCCGCTCGTCGCTGCGACCGGTGAGGCGCAGGTAGCGCAGCGTCTCGTCGTCGACGGGGAAGAAGCCGCACGTGGCGCCGTACTCGGGCGACATGTTCCCGATCGTCGCGCGGTCGGCAAGCGGGAGCCCCGCGAGGCCCTCGCCGAAGTACTCGACGAACTTCCCGACGACACCGGTCTTCCGCAGGATCTCCGTGACCGTGAGCACGAGGTCGGTCGCGGTCGCGCCCCCGGGCAGCTGGCCGTGGAGCCGGAACCCGACCACCTGCGGCAGGAGCATCGAGATCGACTCGCCGAGCATCGCCGCCTCGGCCTCGATCCCGCCGACGCCCCAGCCCAGTACGCCGAGCCCGTTGATCATCGTCGTGTGCGAGTCGGTGCCGACGAGCGTGTCGGGGAACGCCTGGCCGTTGCGCGCCTCGACGACGCGCGCGAGGAACTCGAGGTTCACCTGGTGGCAGATGCCGGTGTTGGGCGGCACGACCTTCAGCGCGTCGAAGGCGCCCTGGCCCCAGCGCAGGAAGGCGTAGCGCTCGCGATTCCGCTGGAACTCGAGCTCGGCGTTGCGCCGGATCGCGAGGCGGCTCGCGAAGTCGTCGACCTGCACCGAGTGGTCGATCACGAGCTCGGCCGGGATCAGCGGGTCGATCCGGCTCGGGTCGCCGCCGAGCGCGGCCATCGCGTCGCGCATCGCGGCGAGGTCGACGACTGCGGGAACACCCGTGAAATCCTGCAGGAGGACGCGCGCCGGCGCGAACGTGATCTCGCTCGACGGCTCGGCGGTCGCGTTCCACCTCGCGACGGCCTCGACGTCCGTCGCGGTCACCGTTTCCCCGTCCTCGCGGCGGAGGAGGTTCTCGAGCAGGATCCGCAGCGTGTACGGAAGGCGCGCGACGTCGAAGCGGCTCTGGAGCGCGCCGAGGCGGAAGACCTCGTGGTCGATGCCCCCGACCGAGAGGGTGGAACGGGCGCCGAACGTGTCGGGATGGGTCATGGATCTCTCCTGACTACTCGGTGTCGCATGCGGGCGTCACGGCTCGAGGCTGAAGCCGAGGACGCGGAAGTCGTTGTCCAGCCCGAAGACCGCGGAGGCGCGGCCCTCGGTCGCGGTGACGGCGCCGACGCAGTCGGTGAACGACAACGTCAGGCCCGGGTTGCGCTCCATCAGATCCCACGCCCGCGCGTCGAGCTCGGCGTCGGCGTGGCGGACGATCAGGCGGCCCGCCTCGACCGCCTCCTCGAGGAGGTTGCGGAACGCGAGCGCCGCGTCGAGCCCCGCGTCGAACCGGAGCCGCGTGGCGGTCTCGGACACGACGAGGTCGGATGTGAGCAGGACGTCGCCCGCCTCGCGCAGCGACGTGTAGTGGTCACGGATCCGACCGTGCGCACGGTCCCGGCGCCAGAGGAGCGCGATGAACGCACCGGAGTCCGCGTAGACGACTCTCAGATCCGCTCCTTCGGCGCGCCGTAGAGGTAGTGGTCGTGCTCCTCGGCGACGTCGATGGGCCCGGTCTTGTCCGGGACGAGACCGATCAGCCGCTCGAGCGGGTCGTCCGCGTGCGCGATCCCGTCCGCGAGGTAGCGCTGCAGGGCTTCCCGGATGTGTGACGCCTCCGAGCGGCCCGTCCGCGCCGCGAGGCGCTTGAGGGCTCGCTCGCTCGCGTCGTCCAGGTAGATCTGCTTCCGACGCATACATCGCAGTATACATCGCTGCAACTGCGCCGCCACATGCGCTCGAGCCCGTGCTCGGCGAGGCTCTCGTCAGAGACCGAGGACGAGCGCGAGCGCCTCGTCGACCGCCTGCAACTCGCTCGCCTCGAGGCGACCGGCCGAGCTACCGAGTCGCGCGGGATCCACCACCGTCGTCTGCTCGACGAGTACACGGGTCGCTCTGCCCGCGACCTCGATCGTGGGACGGAAGCTGGCCGATCGAGCGCTGACGGAAGTCGGCGCGACGAGCGTCGTCGACAGATGCAGGAACTCGTCCGCCTGGACGACGACGGCATACCGAGCCCCTCGCTGCTCGTGGCCGCGGGCGCGCCTCGGGGGCGGCACCGAGAAGACCTCGCCCCGCACCATCTCAGCGTGGCGCTCGAGGCGCCAACTCGGCGAGATGCTCCCTCACGACCCTCATCTCCTCGCGATCGTCCTCGTCGGCTGCGAGGCGCCGGACTTCTTCGCGCAAGGCAGAGCGGACACGCCGGCGCGCCGCCGCCTCGCGGAGGGCCGTACGCACTGCCTCCGAGTCCGTCAGCCCGTCGGAGCGGACGATGGCGAGGGCCGCGGCGGAGGTCTCGTCGAGCCGCACGTGGAGGGAGCGCGCCACCGAACAAGTGTAGCACGATTTGTGCTGCGCCTGGGCTTGCTACCGGGCGGCACGGCGTGGGACAGGGCACCGTCGTTAGCATCGTCGTCGATGGCCGCCGAAACGATCCGCACGCTCCTCGAGCAGGCCTTCCCGAGCGGGACGGTCGACGTGCTCGACCGGACGGGCGGCGGCGACCATTTTCACGTGACCGTCGCGAGCGCCGCGTTCGACGGCGTCTCGCTCGTCGAGCAGCACCGGATGGTCAACCGCGCGCTCGCCGCGCCGCTCGCCGACGGCACGATCCACGAGCTCCGCATCACGACGACGAAGGGACCGGCATGACGCTCCACGACCAGATCCAGCACGTGATCGACGACGAGCCCGTCGCGATCTTCATGAAGGGGACGCCCGAGCGGCCGGCGTGCGGCAACTCGCTGCGGGCGCTCCAGGCGCTCTGGAACGCGGGCGCGCCGATCACCGCGGTCGACGTCCTTCCCGACCCCGAGATCCGGGCGGAGCTCTCGTCGATCTCCGACTGGCCGACGATCCCGCAGGTCTTCGTCAAGGGCGAGCTGCTCGGCGGGGCCGACATCACCGAGGAGCTCTTCGCCTCCGGCGAGCTGGGCCGCAAGCTCGACGAGGCGCTCGGCGCCGACCGCGAGCAGGTCGTGAAGGCCGCCGGCCGCGATCAGCGCGAGCGCGGACACGATGCCGCCGGCGAGGACGGCGAGGCGACGCTCGATCGCGACGGACTGCGGCATGTGCGGCGAGACCCCGGGAACCTCGGCTGCGGCACCGGGCTCGTCGAAAGACTTGCACAAAAGTCGCAGTCGTTACAAACAACGGCATCCTGTAGCCTGCTTTGACGATGCCGAGGTTGGTTTCGGCTCTTGCTGCACTGGCGTTCCTGACGCTCACGGCTCCGCTCTCGGCGGGAGGAGGGACGGCGTTCGCCAACGTCGACCGCATCCTTTCGAACGAGCGCACGGTGACGCGGTGGTCGTACGTCGGATTCCCGGCCTTCGTCCGTGCGCGGCCGACGCTCGCATCTCCCGCGATCGGGAGGCTGAGGCTCGAGACCGAGGACGGTTTCCCCGAGGTCTACGTCCTGCTCCGTTCCCGCACCAGGACCGATGGGAGCGCGTGGATCGAGGTCCGGCTCCCAGGCCGGCCGAACGGCCGAACGGGCTGGGCCCCGGCACGGGCGTTCGGCCCTCCGAGCGTGAGCCGCTGGGCGCTCCGCATCGACCGTGGCCGACTCGAGGCGACGCTCTACAAGTCGGGCCGCCGGATCTGGAGCGCTCCGGTCGGCATCGGGACGCCCGCCAGCCCGACGCCCGCCGGCCGATACTGGATCCGGGAGGTGATCCGGCCCCCCGAGGGCACGATCTACGGGCCGTACGCCTTCGGCACGAGCGCTTACAGCCGGCTGTCGGAGTGGCCGGGCGGCGGTGTTATCGGGATCCACGGCACGAACGAGCCCTGGCTCGTTCCCGGTCGCCCGTCGCACGGATGCATCCGTATGCGCAACGCCGACATCACGTACCTGGCGCACCGTCTGCCCGTCGGCTCGCCAGTCGTGATTGTCTAGCCGGACTTCCCGCGCCGGTTCTTTCGGCGCCGGCGGCCGGCGCCGACCGCGAGCAGGTCGTGAAGACCGTCTCGGTGGTCGCAACGGCCGCTTAACCGGCCACAACCCGAGGTTCACGGGGCCCTGCCTATAACGGTGGGATGAGCCTTTCCGAGACCTCCCCGCACTTCGAGACCGCAGGACGCCCCGACACGACCGGCCCGGCAGGTGCCAGCCGGCTCGCGTCCGCCGCGCGACCCGTCGCCACGCTCGCCGCCGCTTCCCTTCTCGGTGGCGGCGTGGCGCTCGCCGGCGCCTGGGCCGTCGGCGCGTTCAACGACCCCGCGCCCGTGGTCGAGGCGACTCCGATCACGGCGCAGCGGGGTCCCGCCCCCCAGACCGGGCAGACCGCGATCGACGTCGCGGACATCTACCGCGGCAGCGGGCCCGGCGTCGTCCAGATCACCTCGACCTCGAGCGGGCAGTCGGGCGTCGACGGCTTCGGCAACCCGGTCCAGGGTCAGGCCCAGCAGGCGCTCGGGTCGGGCTTCGTGATCGACAAGGACGGCCACATCGTCACGAACTACCACGTCGTCCAGGGCGCGTCGCGCGTCGAGGTCAGCTTCTCGAACCAGGACACCGTCAAGGCGACGATCGTCGGGACGGACCCGTCCACCGACCTCGCCGTCCTCGCGGTCGACGTCCCGGCGAAGGCGCTCACGCCGCTCTCCCTCGCAAACTCGGACGCCGTCACGGTCGGCGACCCGGTGGTCGCGATCGGGAACCCGTTCGGGCTCGAGCGGACGGTGACCGCGGGGATCGTCAGCGCCCTGCAGCGCGAGGTGCGCTCGCCGAACAACTACACGATCGACCACGTGATCCAGACCGACGCGCCGATCAACAGCGGCAACTCCGGCGGCCCGCTGATCGACGCGCAGGGCCGCGTGATCGGCGTCAACTCCCAGATCGAGACGGCGAACGGCGGCGGCGGCAACGTCGGCATCGGCTTCGCCGTCCCCTCCAACACCGTCAAGAGCGTCGTCGCGCAGCTCCTCGTCGACGGCCGCGTCGACCGCGCGTTCCTCGGCGTCACGCTGCAGGACGTGAGCCCGGACGTGGCGGGCGTCCTCCGCCTCCCGGCCGACAAGGGCGTCCTCGTCGGCGCGGTGAAGCCGGGCAGCCCCGCCGCGAACGCCGGCCTGAAGGGCGGCACGACGCAGGTCGTCGTCGCGGGCGAGAGCTACCAGCTCGGCGGAGACATGATCGTCGCGATCGACGGTAAGCCGGTCGCCTCGGTCGACGCGCTCCGCGAGGCGATCGCGGCGCACAAGCCCGGCGACACGGTGAGCATCACGGTCGTCCACTCCGACGGCACGAAGGCAACGGTCGACGCGAAGCTCGGGAGGGTCCCGGAGACACCAGCGCCGTAGCCACAGGTGTCGGCGGGCGTCCTCCCCTTCGCCCGCCCGCAGAAGCAGGGGTCGGAAGCCTGCCCGCCCCTGCGCAACGATTCGACCCGCTCCGGCGGGTCGAATCGCGTTCTCACCCCTCGCGCCCGTCGAGCGCCGCGGCCGTCTGCTCGTAGCCGAGCTCGATCAGCGCCCGCTTGGTCTCGACGGGCCATTCGAGGCCGGCGCGGAAGCTCGCATCGAGCGAGAGCTCGCCGGGGTCGCCGCGGACGATGGTCACGGGGAGCGCGCGGTCCGAGCGGAACGGGAAGCCGGCGGCCGCGAAGCGTGCCTCGACCTCCGCGACGGCCGCACGGCGGCGCCACGGGAGCGCACTCCGGCGGATGCTCGCGAGCACGTCCACCCTGAGCGACTCGAGCGCCTTGAGCGACGCGTCGCGCTGGCGGGCGGAACGCACCTCGAGCTCGGTGTTGCGGGCGACGGTGACCCGCATGAGGCGGACGATCATGTCCGCGAGATGGGGAGGCTCGCCGCGGTCCTGCCGTTCCTCTGCGACGCGCAGCTCGCCGATCAGCGCCCGAACGGGCGGCACCGCGCGGAACGGCTCGAGCCGGCGCCGCAGCCGCGAGAGGTTCTCGCGCGCCCCGTGCGTCGTGCGCGATACGTAGCGGAAGCCGACGATCTCGCCCACGTCGAGGTTGTCGTAGGCGTGGCCGAGCGGGAAGTTCCGCACCCAACCGCCGTCGGTCCCGATCACGTCCCCGACGCGGAGCGGAAGCACGAGCGCGCTGATCGCCGCCGAGGCGAGCACGGCGCGCGCCATCACGGGAACCGGCGTCGTCCGGCTCGAGTAGACGTGCTCGTAGGCATGGAGCTCGTCCGGTAGGACGTCGTCCGTGACGTCGGTGACCGTCACGAGCAGCTCGACGGGCGAGGCCGCGACGTCCTGTGCAAGCTCCTCGATCGGGGCCAGCCGCTCGGCGATCGTCTCGGGGAGCACGTAGTCGTGGAGACCGTTGAGCGGGGTCTGCCAGAGCCGGTTCGGCCGGAATGTCTCCTCCGGGCGGAGCGCCAGCACGAACTCCTCCATATCCTCCAGCCGGTCGAGCGTCGCCATCACGCCCGAGAGCGCGCCGGCCGACGTGCCGTAGATCCAGCCGACGCGCTCCCAGAGCGGGCTCTCGCGGATCCGCTTCAGGAAGCCGAGCTCGAGCAGAAGGCCGTTCATCCCTCCGCCGGAGAGCACGAGCGCGAGATCACGGTCGCTCATCGCATCTATTGTGCTGGCGTGGATGAGGCGGCACCGCGGAGAGGGACGCTGGACGTCCTCGACGAGGAGCTCCTGGAGGACGAGGACCTCTGGCGCGACGACGACGCCGGCGACCATGCCGGCTGGTGGTGCGTCCGGACCGATCCCTTCCCGTGCCCGGCGGACGGCTGCACGTTCGTCGCCGAGTTCATGACCGCGGCGCACCTCGTCCTCGTCTGGCAGGAGCGGGACGACCCGAACCTGCTGTGGCACGCGAACCGCGCGAAGCAGGTCGGGCGGAACCCCCGGGTCGTCTCGTACGAGCCCTTCTACGGCCCGAGCGCGTCGTACTACGCATGGGAGGCGGCGGGGCGACCCGTGCACGGGATCAAGAACGAGCGACCGGTGTCGCAGTAACAGCGGTCGTTCTCTGACCGTCCATCCGGCTTGACCGGTGACGAGGGAGGAGCTACCGTCGCGGCATGGCGGAGATCGTCCAGCCGGGTGGCCGGGCACCCGCGCCCGAGCCGCTCGATCTCGTCCAGGACTTCGTCAACACGGAGGTCCCGGACTGGAACCGCGACGACATCGGGACGCCGGCCGCGCTCGCCGCGTGGCTGCGCGAGCGGGGGCTGATCCGCGCCGGGGACGTCGTCGACGGCGACGCCTTCGTCGCCGCCCGCGCCCTCCGCGCCGCCCTGCGGGAGCTCGCGCTCGCAAACACCGTCGGCGAGCCGCCGCCCGAGGCGCGCCGCGCGGCGATCGACGCCGCCCTCGGCGCGTTCCCGCTCGTCGTGCGGGCCGGCAGCGACGGGCCGGGCGTCGCCCCGGCCGGCAGCGGTGCGTCGCGCGGCCTCGCGGCGATCGTCGCGGTCGTCGCGGCGGCCCGGGCGGCCGGAACCTGGGATCGGCTCAAGTCGTGTCGCCAGGAGACCTGCGGGTGGCTCTTCTACGACGTCTCGCGCAACCGCTCGTCGAACTGGTGCTCCATGCAGATCTGCGGCGGCCGCGAGAAGTCCCGCGCGTACCGCCGCCGCCGGGCCGGAAGGACGGGCTAGCGCTCGTGCGGAGCGCCGCGTACGTCGTCGGGCTCGCGCTCCGGCGCCTCCGGCGGCGGGAGAGCGGCGCGGTGGGCGCCGCGCTCGGGATCGCCGCGGCAGCCGCGGTGCTCGCGGGGATCCTCGTCGGTGCCACGGTCGCCAAGGACCGGAGCGTGGCGCAGGACGTCGAGCGCCTCCCGGCGGCCTCCCGCGCCGTGCGCGCCTCGTGGTTCGGCGTCCCGGCCGGTCGCGACGAGTCGTGGCCGGTGCTCGACCGCCAGGCCCGTGCGGCGCTGGCGCCGCTCCCGGCCGGCGCGCCCGTCGCGATCGTCCTCGTCCGCGAGGCAACTCTCGGCGGCGCGTTCGTCGGCCTCGCCGCCGTCGACGGGCTCGCCCCCAACGTGCTTCTCCGCTCCGGACGCCTGCCGCGGGCGTGCACGCCCGAGCGCTGCGAGGTGCTGCGCCTGCGCGGCGTGGGGAAGCTCCCCGACGTTCGCGGTCTCCACGTCGTCCAGGTGGGGACGGCGACGCTTCGCTCGCGTCAGCTGTTCGGCGACTTCCTCGCGCCGACGGACAACGCGCTCGCGGACGCCGAGCTGGCCCCGGCTCTCTCCCGTTCCGATCGGTACCACCGCCCCGCTCCGGGGCCGCTCGTGGTCGCCGAGGGCGTCTCCGGGCTCGTCTCGTCTCCGGAGCTCGCGCGCGCGTACCGCAGCTACAGCTGGGTGCAGCGCCTGTCGGCCGGCACGCCGCGGCTCTGGGAGATCGACCCGCTCGAAGCTGCCGCCGACCGGGCGCGGGCGGAGCTCCAGGCCGGTTCGGTCGGATGGTCGCTGTCCCTCCCGACGCAGGAGCTTCGGGCGGCCGAGCACGACGCTACGGTCTCCGGCAGGCGGCTGCTCCTGGTCGGAGGCGAGGCTGCCGCGCTGCTCGTCGCGTTCGCCGTCCTCGCGGCGGGCGCGCTTCGGCGCGACCTCGCGTCCGCCCGCAGGCGCCTTACCTGGCACGGTGCGCGGCGCTGGCAGCGCGTCCTGCTCACCGCGATGGAGAGCACTGCGATCGGCCTCGGCGGCGCCACCGCCGGCTGGGTGATCGGCTCGGCGGCGGGAGCCGTCGCGGCGGGCATCGCCGGCGCGCCCGTCGGCGACGTGCTCTCGCAGAGCGTCCTCTCGCCGGGCGGTCTCCTGCTCGGGCTCGCCGTCGCGGTGCTCGCCGCGCTCGTGATCGCGGTGACCGTTTCCATCGATGTCCGGCGACGTTCGCGGATCGGGCCGCTCGAGGTGGCCGCGGGTGCCGCCGTCGTCGCCGTGCTCGCGGTCCTCGCGAGCGGCTCGGTCTCCGCAGGCGAGCTCGCTGCCGGCGGAGCAGCTCCGGCCGTGCTCCTTCTCCTGCCCGGTCTCGTCGCGTTCGCCGCCGCCGTCGTCGCGTCGCGGTTCCTCCCTGGCGCCGGGCGCCTGCTCGCACGACGGGGAGCCCGCGATGCGCGCCTCGCCGGGGTCTCCGTCGCGCGGTCGCCCGGAGCCGCGGGTGTTGCGGCGGCGTTTCTCGCTCTCGCGGTGGGGCTCGCGGTGCTCGCCGTGGCGTACCGCTCGACGCTGCAGACGGGTGAGCGCGACCAGGCCGCCTACGCGGTGCCGGCGGACGTGGTCGTCCGGGAGGACCTCCGCGCGCTCGTCCCCGTGACCCGCGCGGCGCCGCTTCCCCGCTTCGCCGCCATCCCGGGCGTCGAGGCCTCGTACCCTGTCCTCCGCAGCGCGGCGAGCGCGGGACCGGCGGCGTCGGTTTCCGGCGTCACCGTCCTCGGCCTCCCGGGAGGTGCGATCCGCTCGCTGCCGCTCTGGCGCGGGAACTGGGGCACGAGCAAGGAGGGCCTGGCGGACGCCGTGGCGCCGGACGGCCCGACTGCGCTCCGGGGCGTCCGCGTCAACGGGGCAACGGTGCGTCTCGCCGTCGGGCCTGGCCTCGTGTCGTACCGCGCGACGATCGAGCAGCCCGACGGCTCGTTCCGGCTCGTGGAGCTCGGCCGCCCGGACGGGGACCGGTCGGCCGTGCTCTCCGCCGACCTGCCAGCCCAGGCGCGCGGGGGACGGCTCGTGTCGCTCACGCTCGTACCGCCTCGGATCATCGAGCGCGGCTCCGACGAGGGCGTCGCGCTCCGAGGGACGACGACCGTCCGCCTGCTCGGCGCCTCGCTCGCCGGCTGGCTCGGCGACGGCGGCGTGACCGTCTCGGGGGCAAGCGGCCAGCCGGGGTCTCTCCGTGTCGCCTACGCGCTGACCCCGCAACGGGTCGGCCGCGTGCGCGCCCGGCAGCCGGCCGACGACGCACCCCCCGACGCGGCCGTCACGCCGG
Source organism: uncultured Actinomycetes bacterium (assembly GCA_963821365.1). Classification (GTDB taxonomy): domain Bacteria; phylum Actinomycetota; class Thermoleophilia; order Gaiellales; family Gaiellaceae; genus Gaiella. The sequence continues at coordinate 362,970 of CAWGDT010000008.1, read as the reverse complement.
CCCTCGCCCGGCTCGTAGGCGGCGTCGGACGAGAGCTCCCGCTCCGGATCGGCGGCGACTCCGTCAACGTCCGTGTCGCCGCCGTCGTCGACCGGATCCCGGGGACGACGGGGGACGCGGTCCTCGCCGACCTCGGCGCGATCACGAGCGCGATCGACACCGTCGCGCCCGGCGGCGCCGACGTCTCGGAGCTCTGGCTCGACGTCGCGCCCGGCGAGCAATCCGCGGTCGACGCGGCCCTCTCGCGGCGCCCGTTCGCCGTGCTCGAAAAGCAGTCCCGCGCCGGACTCGAGGCGAATGCACGCCGCGATCCGCTCGGCCACGGAACGCTCCTCGCGCTTGCCGCGTCGGCGCTCACCGCGCTCGTGCTCGCGGCGGCAGGGCTCGTGCTCGCGATCCGGGCCGACCTGCGCGACGACCGCGGCGAGCTCACCGACCTCGAGGCGCAGGGGGCGACCCCGGGCGTGCTGCGGCGCGTCGTCGGCGTGCGGGCGGCGCTGGTGGGGGTCGTCGGCGCCGTCGTCGGCGTGCTCGCCGGGATCGCGCTCGCGTATCTCGTGACGCGCGTCGTCTCCGTCACCGCCCGGGCCGACGCGCCCGAGCCGCCTCTCGCGACGACGGTCGACCCGCTGGCGCTGGTCCTCGGTGCCGCGGCATTCGCCGTCGCGGCGGTCGCGCTGGTCGTCTGGACCACCCGTCGGGCGTTCGCCGACCCGCGCGGGCCCGGCCGGATCGGAGGCGAGGGGTGACCTCGCTCGTCGACCTCCGCGATGTGTTCGTCGTCCACCCGTCCGAGGACGGGGGCGTCGCGGCCCTGCGGGGCTTGACCCTGGGCGTCGAGAACGGCGAGATCTGCGTCGTGCTCGGCCCGAGCGGCGCCGGCAAGTCGACCCTCGTCCGCGTCGTCGCCGGGCTCGAGCGCCCGTCCGCCGGGCTCGCGCTCGTCGACGGGCTCGACGTGGGCGCCGCGTCCGCGTCCGCGGTCGCGCGCCACCGCGCCCGCGTCGTCGGCTACGCCGACCAGCACTACTGGCGCGCGCTCTCCGGCGACCTGACGGCGGTGGAGCTCGTCGGCCTCCCGCTCGGCCTGCGCGGCGCGCCCCGGCCGGACCGCGAGCGTCGAGCCCACGCGCTGCTCGAGCGCGTCGGTCTCCTCGACCGCGCAGCGGCACGCCCCGGGGAGCTCTCAGGGGGAGAGCAGCAGCGCATCGCTCTCTGCGCGGCCGTGGCCCATTCCCCGACGCTGCTCGTCGCGGACGAGCCGACCGGCGAGCTCGACGAGGAGACGGCGGCGGGGGTGCTCGACCTGCTGGCGGAGCTCGCGCGCGACGAGGGCGCCGCGGCGCTCGTCGTGAGCCACGACCCGGCGTCCGCGGCGATCGCCGACCGGGTGGTGCACGTGCGCGACGGGCGGATCGGCGAGGAGCGGCGGGCCGACGGCGACACGATCGTCATCAGCCGCGGCGGATGGCTGCGTGTACCGGAAGAGACGCTGCGGGCGGCCGGGATCGGCGAGCGAGCGGCCGTCCGGCTCGGCCGGGGCGTGGTCGAGCTCCACCCCGTCGGCGCCGCCGAGGTCGAGCCGGATTCGCGCGACGCGCCCCAGACGGCGGCCGGCGCGCTGGTCGAGGCACGCGGCGTGACGCGCCGGTTCGGGCTCGACACGGCTCTCGAGCGTGTCGACGCGACGTTCCTGCCGGGAATGCTGACGGTCGTGACGGGTCCCTCCGGCTCCGGCAAGTCGACGCTCCTCGCTCTGCTGGCCGGTCTGGACACGCCGGACGACGGCGAGGTCGCGATCGGCGGCGTCGTGCTCTCGCGACTCGACCGCGACGCGCGCGCGGCGTTCAGGCGCGAGCACATCGGCGTGGTCGGGCAGACGCCGGGGCTCTCGGGCGTGCTGACCGCCCGTGAGAACGTGGAGCTCGTCCTCGGGCTGCGCGGGATCGACGGCGTCGAAGCGCACGAGCGGGCGATGGACGCGCTCGCGATCGTCGGCCTCGCCGACCACGCCGCGCGGGCCGTCGACCGGCTCTCCGCCGGGGAGCGAGAGCGGGTCGCGCTGGCCCGTGCGATCGCCGGCGGGCCCGGCGTGCTCGTCGCGGACGAGCCGACCGCCCGGCTCGACAGCGCGACGACGATCGCGATCGGCGGGCTCCTCGCCGACCTCGCCCGGGAGCATGGGACGACAGTGATCTGCGCGACCCACGACCCGCTGCTCGTCACGCTCGCGGGAGTGGAGGTGGCGCTCCACAGGGCGCCGGTACGATCGGCTTGATGGCGAGCGCGACCGACACGTTCCAGGTCTCCGGCGTGCGGTGCGAGCGCTGCGTGATGCGGCTCGCGTCGGCCCTCGAGGATCAGCCCGGCCTCGAGTCCGCGCACGCGAACCTGATGGGCGAGGTGACGCTCGCCTGGGACGACGAGGTCACGTCCCGCGCGACGCTCGCCGGGGTGCTCGCCGGCGCAGGCTTCCACGAGCGCCGCGCCGTCCAATGAGGCCACGTCGGGAATAGGCGAGCCGCCGAGGCCGTTCACCTTCCCGTAACGACGTTGATACGGTAGGCCGCGTGGGCGAGCCGGACACGGCCGAGCCGGACGAGGCGCGCCGGATCGCGACGGAGGCACGCGATCGGGTCCGCTTCGAGGAAGAGGCTCTCGCGCTCGCCGACCAGGTCTACCGGGTCGCACGTCGGTTCGTCACCACCCGAGAGGAAGCCGAGGATCTGGTGCAGGACACCTATGCGAGAGCGTTCAGGAGCTGGCAGTCCTACACACCCGGGACGAACCTGCGCGCGTGGCTCTTGCGGATCCTCACGAACCTCAACGTCGACCGTGGGCGCCGGTTGCAGCGCCGACCCGACGAGACGCCGCTCGAAGAGCACGACTACTACCTCGCGAACAGGGTCGCGGAGTCGGGCGGCGAGCAGGTCCTCGACCAGGATCGCGTCGTCGAGCGGCTGTCGCAGGATTCGATCGTGACCGCGCTCTCGTCGCTCCCCGACGACTTCCGTGACGTCGTCGTGCTCGTCGACATCGGCGACTTCAGCTACGCGGACGCCGCGCAGATCCTCGACGTGCCGATCGGCACGGTGATGTCGCGGCTCCACCGGGGGCGCAGGCTGCTCAAGGCGAGGCTGGCGGAGGAGGCGGTGTCGTGACGGACGACTGCGACAAGTGCGAGCAGCTGCTCCAGGGCTACCTCGACCGCGAGCTTTCCGACGCCGAGGTCGCCGCGGCGGAGCTGCACCTCGACGGGTGCGACTACTGCCGCCGCCGCTACCGGTTCGAGGAGTCGCTTCGAACGTACGTGCGCACGACGGCGGCCGAGCGGATGCCGCCGGGCCTGATGGCCAAGCTGGCGCAGCTCCGCACGACCGACCCCGGCACGTTCACGGCCTAGTAGGACGAGAGCCCACCGCCGCCCTTGCGGGCGACGGCGCCCTCGAGGTCGTACTCGGTGAACGGTCCCGTGGCCCCGGTTCCCGACGCATAGCGGTAGAGGGCAACGGAGAACACGGCGCGCGCGGCGCTGCCCAGCACCCCGGCGGCCACCGCGATCAGGACGCCGAGGACGACGAGCGCGATCGCGAGCGCGCCGGAGCCGGACGCGAAGCCGAGGAACATCAGCGCGACCGCCGGGAGCGTGCCGAGCAGCGCGAAGAGAAGGCCGATCGACGCCGTGCCGACGAGCTGCTCGCCCCATTTCTGGCGGAAGAGCGACGCCGAGCGGTCGAGCGCAGCGAGCGGCCCGAGCCCCTCGAGCGCCACGATCGGGACGACGAGGAACGTCGCGAGCCCCCACGCGACGGTGGCCGCCCCGAGCAGGAGGCTCCCGATGATCCCCGCGCGGCTGCGGAGCGCCTGGATCAGCAGGTTGACGGTCGTGAGCACGAGCGCCCACCCGGCGATCGCCCCGAGACGCTGCGACGCGACGGCGGTGCTGCCTCCGACCGTCGCGTTCCGTCCGTCGAGCACCTCGGCGGAGGCCGCCGCGAGCGCGACGGCGAAGTACGTCGCGACGAGCGTGGCGAGATACACGCCCACGACCCCGATCACCCCGGCGAGCCACGTCTCCTCGATCGAGTAGGCGACGGCGGCCGGCACGAGGAACCCGAGCGCGGTCGCGCCCGAGGCGATGCCCCCGAGGCCGACGAGGACGCTGAGCGTGCCGTCGCTCCGAACGACGCGAAGGCTCACCGTGGCGAGATACCAGCCCCGCGCGATCCGGCCCACGGGGCGCGACGCTACCAGCCGGGTCTGCCGGAGCCCGCCCCGGTCACCCGCGCGGCCAGCTCATGACCTCCGCGACAGGCCTCCGCCACTGCTCGTGGAACGCCGGCCCCTTCGGCCCCGTCGCCGAGTAGGACTGTGGCTGGCCCCCCGGGACGCGCAGGTACCCATCCTCGCCCCATCCCCCGGCGAACGCCATCCACATCGGCGTCGTCACCGTGACCGAGACGAGGCGCGGCCGGACGATCCTGCCCCGGCCCGTGTGGTCGACCGGGGCCTGCCCGTTCTGGCGGATGACCGAGACGAAGAGCGCGTCCACGACGCGCGGGTCGAAGGGCTGCACTCCCGGGGTCGGGTAGTTCGCGTGCGACCCGAGCGCGACGTAGGCGAGCGGGTGCATTCCCTGCTTCGGCGCCCGTGCCCAGTCGCGCCTGACTCCCTCGCCGTGCTCGGAGTACCCGACGGCGAGGGGCCGGCCCGTCGTGTCGACGACCACCGAGACGGCCTCCCAGTCGCCCTCGTGCACCTGCCAGAGCTCGCCCGGCGGCACGGTCGGGCTGTAGACGTCCCAGGCGTACCAGATCCAGTACTGCAGCTCGATCCTGCTTCCGCGCCGCAGCGCGGCGCCGTACACGACGGGCCGGGCGGGGTGGCCGGCCTCGGACGCCGCGTAACAGGGCGTCGCCGCAGGGCCGTCGATCGCGGCGCAGGCCCGCTGGTCGAGCCGGAGGTCGGCGCCGCCGGCCGGGAGCGGGCCGGCGGCCGGCTCCCACCCCGAGGGCGAGCGGCGCTGGAGATCCGCGTCGGCGAGGAAGCCGTCCACCGGCGCGGGCGCGACCTGCTCGGCCGGGTGGAGCACCAGGATCGGCACGTGGCGGGCGAGGAGCGCGGCGGGCGGCGGTGCGAGCGCGGGCCCGGCGCTCGCGCTCGCGATCGCGGAGAGCGCGAGGGCGACGAGCGAGACGACGAGCCAGGACCTCGGCATGGCGCCAGTATGCGACCAGTGGGTCTACCGGTCGAGCGCGGCGAGATCGCCCGGGGTGTCCACGTCGCCCGGTGCGCCGAGGTCGTCGCACGGCACGAGGCGCGGGCGGACGACGCGCAGGCCGGCGTCGGGCACGTCGTCCCAGACGGCCCGCGAGGCCAGGACCGGGTGGCCGCGGACGCCGCCGTACGACGCGGCGACGACGTCGCCGCCGGCCCCCCGCCAGTCGGCGATCACGCGCGCGACGGCCTCGGGCGAGAGGTCGGGACCGTCCGCCATGATCACGATCGCGGCCTCGACGTCGTCGCCGAGTGCTCCCAGCCCACAGCGCAGGGACGCCCCTGGGCCACGCTCCCACTCCTCGCAGTGGACAAGGCGGGCCCGACCTTGCAACAGACTGTTGCTAAGTCCGTACGCCCCCTCGACCACGACGACCTCGTCGATTGGACTCGCCGCGAGCCGCTCGAGGACGCGCGGGAGCAGCAGGCGCTGCTTCGGGGAGCCGAAGCGACTTGCCGCGCCGGCGGCGAGGACGACCGCCGCGACGCGGCTCACGGCGTCGAGGAGGCGGTCACCGAGCTGACCACGACGGGCTGGAGCGGCTCCTCGGTGGTCGGGTCGCCCAGCTCACCGATCCGCTCGACGACGTCCATCCCCTCGGTCACGGTCCCGGCGACGGCGTACTCCGGCGGGAGCGAGACGTCGTCGCCCGTGACGACGAAGAACTGGCTGCCGGACGTGCCCGCAGGCTCGTCGGCCGTCTTCGCCATCGCGACGACGCCCTTCCCGTACGTCGTTCCTTCCTTCGGCACGTCCACCGTCTTGTAGCCCGGGCCGCCCGTTCCCGTCTGCGTCGGGTCGCCGCCCTGGATCACGAAGCCGGGGACGATACGGTGGAAGACGGTGTCGTCGTAGAAGCCGGCCTTCGCGAGAGACACGAGCGACGCGGCCGTCGCCGGCGCCGAGTCGAGGTCGAGCGTGACGACGAACGTGCCGCACGAGGTGTCGAACGTCAGCGTCCATGTGCGCTCGGGATCGAGCCGCTCGGTCGGAGGCGTCCCACCGCCGTCGTCGCGAGGAGCGGGCGCGGAGACATCCTCGCAGCCGCCTGCCGTCGCCATCGTGTCTCCACCGGCCGTCGAGGAGGGCGAGCCGCCGCAGCCTGCGACGACCGCCGCGAGTGTGAGCGAGACGATGACGGCTGCCCGCGACACGAGCCGAGGGTAGTTGACGAGCCCTTCCCGGCGCCTGTACTGCTTGCGGGGTGCCTGTGTCGATCGAGGTCAACGGCGAGGCGCACGTCCTCGACGTGGCGCCCACGCGCCGGCTGCTTGCCGTTCTCCGCGACGACCTCGCGCTGACCGGTACGAAGCACGGCTGCGGCGAGGGGGCCTGCGGCGCGTGCGCCGTCCTCCTCGACGGACGCCCCGTCGCCTCCTGCCTGCTCCCGGTCGCCGCCGCCGAGGGCCGCGCCGTGACGACGATCGAGGGCCTCGCCCGCGACGACACCGCGCTCCAGGAGGCGTTCGTCGCCGAGGACGCGCTCCAATGCGGCTTCTGCACGCCGGGGCAGGTCGTCTCGGCGACCGCGCTCCTGGCGTCGGCCCCGCAACCCAGCCGCGAGGAGATCCGCGTCGCGCTGGCGGGGAACCTCTGCCGCTGCGGCGCGTACCCGAAGATCGAGCGGGCGATCCTTCGTGCTTCGGGGCAGGAGGTCGCGTGAAGCCTCGCCTCGTCAAGTCCCAGCGCGAGATGGAGGGGCGCTTCGAGGACGTCTGGGTCCTGGTCGACGACGATGACGAGGTCGAAACGTGGCCCGACGACGCGAAGCTCGAGGTCGTGGGCACGCCGGCGCCCCGCCAGGACGGGCCGGTGCGGACAGGCGGAGCGGCGCGCTACACGGTGGACGTCCAGCTCGCCGGGATGCTGCACGCGCTCGTGCTCCGAGCGCCGATCGCTCGGTGCCGCGTGACCGGGCTCGACGTCGCGGCGGCGCGCGCAACATCCGGGGTGCGCGCCGTCCTCGGACCCGACGGGCCGTTCTCCATGAGCGGCGACCCCGTCCTCACCGCCGAGCCGGCGTGGGCAGGCGCACCCGTCGCGGTGATCGCGGCGGACACACCCGAGACTGCGGCCGCCGGCCTCGCGGCACTGGCGCCGGCCTTCGAGGCCTTGCCCCCGCTCGACCTCGAGGCGGGGCTGACCGAGCAGCGCTTCACCGAGGACCCGCGCGAGACCGTCCGCGGCGACCCGGATGCGGCGCTCGCCGGTGCCGACACGCGTGTCGAGCTGACCTGCGAGACGCCCGCGCACGTGCAGTCGCCGCTCGAGCCGCACGCCGCCGTCGCGCGCTGGGAGGGCGACTCCCTCACCGCATGGGTCTCGACCCAGGGCATCTTCGACGCGCGACGAGAGCTCGCCCGGCGCTTCGGCCTCGCACCCGAGCAGGTGCGCGTGATCTCGGAGTTCATCGGCGGCGCCTTCGGCGCAAAGCAGGGGGCGGGCACGGAGGCGCTGCTCGCAGCGGAGCTCGCCCGGGCAACCGGGCGCCCGGTGCGCCTCGCGCTCGGGCGCCACGAGGAGCAGGTCGTCGGCGGCAGGCGCTCGTGGACCCGGCAGACGGTGACGCTCGGCGCGCACCGGGACGGGACGCTCGCGGGGATCGAGCTCGCTGCCGTCGTCGACATGGGCGCGGGGGGCTGGATCTTCCCCGTTGCCGAGCCGGTGCTCTCGATCTACGCCTGCGAGAACGTGCGGACCATGGTCTTCCCCGTGCGGACGAGCCTCCGCGCGCAGAACGCCTTCCGTGCGCCGGGCGTCGTCGAGGGCGTGACGGTGCTCGAGCAGGCGATGGACGAGCTCGCGGCGGCGCTCGGGATCGACCCGCTCGAGCTGCGGCGCCGGAACCACGTCGACCGCGACCAGGGCTCCGACCTGCCGTATTCGAGCAAGCGGCTGCTCGCCTGCTACGACCGCGCGGCCGAGCTTGCGGGCTGGGAGGCACGCGACGCACTCCGCGAGGCGCACCCGGACGGGCTGCTGCGCGGGATGGGCTGTGCGACGCAGATCTGGTGGGGCGGCGGCGGGCCGCCCGCGCACGCGACGGTGCGGCTCGACGCCGAGGCGCGGGCGCTCGTCACGACCGGCATCCAGGACATCGGCACGGGGACGCTCACGTCGGCGCGGATGGTCGCCGCCGAGGAGCTCGGGCTTCCCCTCGACCGCGTGTTCGCACGCGGCGGCGACACGCTGCCGAACGTCTACAGCCCGGTGTCGGGCGGCTCGATGACGACGCCGGCCGTGATGCCCGCGGTGCGGAGCGCGGCGGGCAAGGTGCGCCGGATCGTCTTGAGCCTCGCCGCGGACGTGCTGGAGATCGCCGCCTCCGACCTCGAGCTCGCGGGCGGGCGGATCCGCTCGCGGGACGGCGCGCTCGACGTCGACGTGGTCGAGGTGACCGGGAAGCTCGGCAACGCCACGATCGACGGCTCCGGCGCCCGCGGTCCGAACCCCGAGGGGTTCCGCGTCAACACCTTCGGCTGCCAGATCGCGCAGGTCGCGGTCGACCCCGGTACCGGGGTCGTCACCGTGGAGCGGGTCGTCGCCGTGCACGACGTCGGGCGCATCGTCAACCCGCTGGCCGCGTCGAGCCAGGCCGAGGGTGGTGTCCTGCAGGGCATCGGCTACGCGCTCTACGAGGAGCTCGTCGTCGACCCGACCACGGGCTACCCGGTGAACGGGCACCTCGACGACTACAAGGTGCCGACGATCGCCGATCTGCCCGAGATCGTCGTCGACTTCGTCGACGTGCCGGACGCGAACCTGCCGAACCTCGGCGCGAAGGGCCTCGGCGAGCCGCCGATCGTACCGACCGCCGCCGCGATCGCGAACGCGTTCGCGCACGCGACGGGGCGGCGCACGGCGGCGGTTCCGCTCACCCCGGCCCGCGTCCTCGAGGCGCTGGCGTGAGCGCGTACGCACGGCCCGCCTCCCTCGACGAGGCGCTCGAGCTCCTGGGCGGCGCGGACGCGGCACCGCTTGCGGGAGGCACCGACCTCGCGGGGCAGATCGACCGCGGGATTCGCTCACCGGCGCTCCTCGTCGACCTGCGCGACGCGGGGCTCGCCGCGATCGAGGAGCGGGACGGCGGCCTGCGGCTCGGCGCGACGGTGACTCTCGCCTCGCTCGCGGCGTCGCCGGTCGTCGCGCCCTACACCGCCGTCGCCCGGGCCGCGTCGCTCGCGGCGTCGCCGCTCCTTCGCAACGTCGGCACCATCGGCGGGAACATCTGCCAGCACACGCGCTGCTGGTACTACCGCGGCGAGGAGTGGCATTGCTGGCTCGGCGGCGGGGACACCTGCTACGCGCAGATCGGCGACCACCGCAAGCACAACCTGGAGCCGGGGGACTGCATCTCGGCTCACCCGTCCGACCTCGCCCCTGCGCTCGCGGCGTGCGGTGCGTCGGTCGAGATCCGCTCCATGGGCGGGACGCGGGAGCTCCCGCTCCTCGAGCTCTATCGGCGGCCGACCGCCGACAACCGCTCGTTGCTCGTCCTCGATCCCGGCGAGCTCGTCGTCGCCGTACGCCTGCCGGGGGTGCCCGACGCATCCGCGTACGAGCGGCTCGGCGAGCGCGCCGCGTTCTCGTTCCCGCTGGTCTCGGTCGCGGCGGCGCGACGGGGAGACGACATCCGGCTCGTCGCCGCGGGCGTCGCCAACACCCCGCGGGCGCTCGACCCGGCCGACCCGACGGCCGGCCTTCCGGGGAACCCGCAGTCGGCCTGGAAGCGCCGCGCGCTCGCGACGCTCGCCGAGCGCGCGCTGGCGTCGGTGACGTAGCCCCGACCCTCGGGGTCCGATCAGGGTCATTCCGGATGGCGACTCGGGGTCTCGAGCAGTCATCCTCGGGTCATGAGCGATCACACGACCCGCATCGCGGAGGCCAAGCGCCTCGAGCGCTCGGGCTCCGACCGGATCCTCCTCGGCGTCGCCGGAGGGCTCGCGCGGTACTTCGACATCCATCCCGCGTTCTTCCGGGTCGGGTTCGTGGTGCTCACCCTCCTCGGCGGCGCGGGGATCCTGGTCTACGCCGCCGCGGCGCTCGTGATGCCCGCAGAGGGCGAGGCCGACTCCGTCGCGACGCGCGCCCTGCGTCAGCGGCGCGACCGTCCCTGGCCGCTGATCGGGGTCGGGCTCCTCGCGGTCGCCGCTGCGGTCGTGCTCTCGAACGCGTCCTTCTGGCCGCACGGCGACGTCTGGATCCTCCTCGCGATCGCAGGCGGCGCGATCCTCTGGCTGACGCGCCAGGGCCTCCCCGAGCCACGGTCAGAGGACGAGGCGGGCGAGGCCGTCGCGCTGGGCCGCCAGGACTCCCGCCGGATCCGGGGCTTCTTCAAGGGGATCGCGATCGCCCTCGGGTCGCTCGTCGCGCTCGTGCTCGTCGCGGCCGCGATCATCGCCGCGGTGTTCCACGTGCACGTGTGGAACGGCGTCGGCGACCGTGACTACACGGCCGTCAGGACGAGCCAGTTGGACAGCTCGTACGAGCTCGGCATCGGGTCACTGCGGCTCGACCTTTCCCGGCTCGCGCTGTCGCCGGGCGAGACGCGCACGGTGAAGGCGCGCGTCGACATCGGCGACCTCGACGTCACCGTCCCCTCGGGCGTCTCGCTGCAGCTGAGGGCGCGAGCTCGCGCGGGGTACGTCCGGGTGCTCGGCGCCGAGTCGAACGGGTGGGAGGCCGAGCGTACGGTCTCCGTGCCGGGCGGCGACGCGACACTAGTCCTCGACGCCGCCGTCGGCGCCGGCTCGGTGCGGATCGACCGCGCCGTACCATGATCCCGCCATGCCCCTGCCCGCGTTCGCAGCGAGCTCCTCCGACCGGGCGCTCGCCGGGGTCTGCGGGGGGATCGCGTCAGGGCTCGGCGTCGACGTCACGCTGGTCCGGCTCGTGTTCGCGCTGCTGGCGCTCGCCGGCGGCGCCGGCATCGTGCTGTACCTCGCGCTCTGGCTCTACGCGGACGGGCGCCCCGTGTGGCTCGCGGGCCTCGGCGTCGTGCTCTCCGGATCGCTGCTGCTCCACGCCGTAGGGCTTTCCAACCGGGCCGTGGCGGGGATCGCGCTGGTCAGCGCGGGGCTCGCGGTCGCGTGGCGCCGCGGATCGGGGCTCCGGCCCGACGCGCCGCTCTCGTACGCGGGGTACGCACTCGTCGGCATCGGCGCCGTGATCCTGCTCGCGGGCGGTGGCGACGCCCCGGCGCCGCTCCTCGCTCCGGGCGCCGTCGTGGGCGGGCTTCTCCTGATCACGGGGCCGTGGCTCTGGCGCCTGGCGCTCGAGCGGGACGCGGAACGGGCCGCCCGCATCCGCGGCGAGGAGCGGTCCGACGTCGCCGCGCGCGTCCACGACTCGGTGCTGCAGACACTCGCGCTGATCCAGCGCCACGCCGACGAGCCGAAGCGAGTCGCCGCTCTGGCGCGCCGGCAGGAGCGCGAGCTCCGCGGCTGGCTGTACGCCGACCGGCCGCTCGGCGACGACGGCACGTCGGTCGTCGCCGCGCTCTCGACCGTCGCCGCCGACGTCGAGGACGTGTTCGGGGTGCAGATCGAGCTCGCCAGCTCCGGAGACGCGCCCACGGACGGCGCGATCGTGCTCGCCGCGCGCGAGGCGATGACGAACGCCGCGAAGTTCGCAGGGGTCGAGGAGGTCGACGTCTACGTGGAGGTCACCGAGACGGAGATCGCGGTCTTCGTCCGCGACCGCGGCGCCGGGTTCGACCCCGCGTCCGTCCCGCAGGACCGCCGCGGCATCGCCGAGTCGATCCAGGGCCGGCTCGACCGGGTGGGCGGCTCGGCGGCGGTCGTCTCGACGCCGGGTGAGGGCACCGAGGTGGAGCTGCGCGTCCCCCTACGGGGCACGCCATGAGCAGGCGCGTCGTCCTCGTCGACGACCACGGGCTCTTTCTCGCGGGCGTCAAGTCCGAGCTCGGGGACGCGGTCGAGGTCGTGGGCGAGGCGGGGACGGTCGCGGCGGCGATCCCGCTCATCAAGGAGCTCGACCCGGAGGTGGTGCTGCTCGACGTGCACCTTCCCGACGGCAGCGGCGAGGCGATCATCGACGCGATCGCGGCCGAGCAGCCGGACGTGCGCTTCCTCGCGCTGTCGGTCTCGGACGCCGCCGAGGACGTGATCGCGATCATCCGCGCAGGCGCCAGGGGCTACGTGACCAAGACGATCTCGGGCGAGGAGCTCGCGGCTGCGATCGACCGCGTCGCCGCGGGCGACGCGGTCTTCTCGCCGCGGCTGGCGGGCTTCGTCCTCGACGCGTACCGCTCCGAGCGGGCCGGCTCCGAGCTCGACGAGCTCACGCCGCGCGAGCGGGAGGTGCTCCAGCTGATCGCCCGCGGGTACCTCTACAAGGAGATCGCCGCCCGGCTCGACATCTCGGTGAAGACGGTCGAGAGCCACGTCTCCAGCGTGCTCCGCAAGCTGCAGCTCTCGACCCGCCACGAGCTGACGCGGTGGGCGACGCAGCACCGGCTGGTCTGAGGACGCCCGTATGGTGCCGCCGGCCTCGACCCGGCACCCGTCCCTACGGTCGCTCGTCGGGCACTCGGGCCCGGGCAGCCGCTCGACCGGCGAGGTCTGCCGGGTACTCGTCCGGCTCGAGTGGGCTCGGGGACGTCCGACGCCTGGTCGGCGGCACGCCGACCACCGGCTCGTAGCCCTCGAAGACCGCCTCGAGCACTCCCTCGCCCCGCGTCAGGCCCGACAGGCTCCGCTGGAGGCCACGCGCCCGGCCCGCGGGCAAGACCGTGTCCATGACGGCGAGCCCGCCCCTCACCGACGGCATCCCGACCGCCGTGCCGAGCCTCGCCAGGGCAGCGACGACCACGCCGATCGCGTCCACGGGAATCTCGAGGACGACGTGCAGCGTCGGCTCGCAAACGATCGTCCCGGCCCGCTCGAGCGCCTGCATGAGGACCAACGGCGTCAGCTTGCGAAAGTCGGCCGCCGTGGTTCCCGGCGCTCGGTAGCCACAGTCCGTCATCGTCACGGTGCAGTCGGTGACCTGCCATCCGCAGCGACCCTCCCGCAGCGTCTCGCGAACGTACTGCGCCATGTGGTCGACGAAGCCGTCGACACCCTTGTAGACGTAGATCGGCACCAGGCGAACATCGACGTCTGACCGGAACTCGATCCCCGAGCCGACCGGGGAAGGCTCGATGCGCAGGCCGAGCGTGGCGGGGAACGGGTTCGAGCTCAGCGGCGAGCTCTTTCCGGTGACGTTCGTCTTCGTCTTCGCGTACAGGACCTCGAGAGCCTCACCGGTGCCTGCGACGCGCTCGATGTGGATCGTGGTGGTCTCACGGAACCCGACCTCGATGCCGTGATCGCGCGCGAGCGTCGCTTCGATGACCTCCTTCTGCACCTCGCCGTAGAGCGAGACGGAGATCTCCCGACGGTCGTCGTCCTGGCGGACGTCGATCAGCGGGTCCTGCTCCGCGAGCTCGGTGAGCGCGACGCGAAGTCGGTGCCGGTCGCCGTCGTCGACCGGATCGACGACGGACTCGAGCGTCGGCGGCGGAAACTCGTGCGCCATCGCATGGCCTACGGCGTCGCCGATGCTGTCGCCGATCCGAATGCCGGCGAGGCCCCAGACCTTGGCGATCTCACCGGCGGAGAGCGCTCCTCGCTGGACGTCGCGTCCGTCGTCGAAGACCCTGATCCCCGTCACCTTGCCTTCGCCGCCGCGGCCGAAGTGGACGCGGTCGCGGGTGTGGACGGTGCCGGAGAACATCCGGACGTACGCGATCCTCTCGCCGGCCGTGCCGCGCTCGATCTTGAACACGAGCCCGGAGACCGGCCCGTCCTCATCGCGTGAGCGCGCCGGCAGGAACTCCGCGACGCCGGCCATGAGGTCGTCGATGCCCGCGCCGGTGAGCGCCGAGCCGAAGAAGACCGGATGCACTCGCGCGCGGGCCGTCTGCGCGGCAAGCAGAGCGAGCAGTCGCCGCCACGAGACCGTCGTCTCGTCATCGACGTAGTCGCGCAGGAGCGCGTCGTCGTGCTCGGCGAGGACCTCGACCACCCGTGACCCGAAGCGGGCATCGCCCTCGTCCCACCGTGCCACGGTTGCGGCGCGGCAACCCTCGTCCTCCGTCGTCGTCAGCGCCACTGCCGCCTCCGTGAGCTTGGTCCGGATCTCGTCGAGCACGCGGCGGCAATCGGCGCCGGGTCGGTCGATCTTGTTCACGAACAGGAGGGTCGGGATGCGCAGGCGCCGGAGGGCCCTCATCAGGATCCGGGTCTGCGGCTGGACACCCTCGACGGCCGAGATCACGAGCACCGTCCCGTCCAGCACGCTCAGGACCCGCTCGACCTCGGCGATGAAGTCGGGATGGCCGGGCGTGTCGATCAAGTTGACGGCAACTCCGTCGATCGCGAACGAGACGACGGCGGACTTGATCGTGATGCCGCGCTGCTGCTCGAGCGCGAGCGAATCGGTCTGTGTCGTCCCCCTGTCGACGCTGCCGATCTCGTCGATGACGCCGGCGGCGTAGAGGAGCCGCTCGGTGAGCGTCGTCTTACCGGCGTCTACATGCGCCAGGATTCCCAAGTTGAGCGTTCTGCGAAGCACGCGTCACAACCTCCAGGTAGGTCACAAAGGCCTCCTCGATGGACGTGAACGCTGCGCGCATCTCCGCTCCTTGGTCCGTTGGCGCGTGAGCGACGAGCATAGCGAGGTCGCAGGAGCGCAACAACGCTCGCTTCGCTACCCAGGCGCTTTCCGCGCGCGTTACGCGGCGTTCGTGACCGCGAGGACGCTCGCGAGATGGACGAGCCGAAACGCGCCGCGCTGGGCGCGGCGGCGGTCGCCCTCGTCCTCGGTCTGCGCAGCGAGGTCCCACAGGTCGCGCGTCGCGACGAGGAGCTCGCGCAGCTGCTCGGCCTCGGCGCGGTACCCGTTCGAGCGCTCGTCGCACGCGTTGATCGCGAGGCCGAGGACGCCGTAGGTGTCCGAGGCATGGCGCAGCCAGAGCATGGCCGAGGCCATCGTCAGGTACTGGTGGATGCGGAGGAACGGGACGGGATGGGAGAGCACGGCGGCCCCACGCGCGGCGCCGGGCGTGACCGGCTCGGTGCCGTCGGCGATGCGCGCCGCCGTGTCGTGGAGCATCGCGCGCACCTGCGCATCGTCGAGACCGCTCGCGCGCGCGGTGCGCACCGCCATGAGCAGCGAGTTCGGCTGTCGGCCGTACGGGTAGTCCGACGCGTACACGACCTGCTCCGGCGGCACGAGCCGGTACAGGTCGAGGAGGTCGAGCGGGCTCCACACCGAGGTGTCGAAGAAGACGCCGGGGCGACCGGCGAAGTTCTCCGCCATGGCGGCGAGGTCGACGATGCCCGCGTGCGCGACGATCAGCGCGGGCGGCGCGTGACGGTCGAGCAGGCGGGCGAGCGAGTCCGCGATCGGAGGGAGGCCGCGGCCGCCGTGGATCAGGATGGGCACGCGACGCTCCGCGGCAAGAGCGAACACCGGCTCGAGACGCGGGTCGTCGGGCAGGAAGCGCTGCGCCCGCGGATGGAGCTTGATCCCGCGCGCGCCGAGGTCGATGCATCGCGTCGCCTCGGCCACGGGCTCCTCGTCGAGGTCGAGGCGCACGAACGGGAGCAACTCGGCCGGCGCGGCGGCGGCGTGGGCAAGCGTCCGGTCGTTCGCAGCCGTGAATGCCGGCCGGCGGTCGGGCTCGTCCAGGCAGAAGACGAACGACCGCTCGATCCCGTAGCCCCGCTGGATGGCGAGCATCTCGTCCCGGTCCCCCGTCATCCCGTCGATGTCCTCGCCGAGGTGGGTGTGCGCATCGAACACCATGGCACCCGTCGGCAGCTCCGACTGGGTCAGCCACGCGTAGCGCTCGAGCAGCCCGTTCGCGTGGTCGATCGCCTCCACTCCCTGAGTCTAGGTGTCGTTCATGGACCATCGCGCAGACCACGAAGCCCGGCTTGCGCTCGGCCCGTTCTCTGACTAAGGTCAGAGAATTACGGACGAGCAGATCACGCAGGTCCGGCGGTTCAATCGCATCGTCACCCAGCGGGTCGGTGCCCTCGACGAGGCGTTCCTCTCACGCGGCCGCCCGCTCGGCCAGGCGCGAGTGCTCTGGGAGATAGGGCCGGACGGCGCGGACGTCCGCGCCCTGCGGGCGCGGCTCGGGCTCGACTCCGGCTACCTGAGCCGCGTCCTTCGGGCGCTGGCCTCCGACGGCCTCGTGACCGTCGCCCCGAGCGAGGGCGACGGACGCGTGCGCACCGCCCGGCTGACCCGTGCGGGCCTCGCCGAGCGCGCTGAGCTCGATCGGCGGAACGACGCCGTTGCCTCGTCGATCCTCGCCGCGCTCGAGGACGCGCAGCGGACGCACCTGGTCGGCGCAATGGCGGAGGTCGAGCGGCTCCTCACCGCATCCATGGTGAGCATCGACCCGTGCAACCCGGGACACCCGCACGCGCGCTCGAGCCTCGACGCGTACTTCGCCGAGCTGGACGCGCGCTTCGACGGCGGCTTCGACCCGCGCCGGGCGAACCCCGACGCTCCGTCCGACCTCGTCCCGCCGAACGGGCTCCTCCTCGTCGCGACCCTGGCGGGCGAGCCGGTCGGCTGTGGCCTGGTGCGCCACCACGACCTACGCGCCGGTGTGCCGGGCTGGAGCGAGATCAAGCGGCTGTGGGTCTCGCCGTCGGTCCGCGGGATCGGGCTCGGCCGACGCCTGCTCACGGCCCTCGAGCGGAGTGCGGCCTCGGCCGGCGCCACGGTCGTACGACTCGACACGAACGAGACGCTGACCGAGGCCGTCGCGATGTACAGGGCGGAGGGGTACCGGGAGATCCCGGCGTTCAACGACAACCCGTACGCGCACCACTGGTTCGAGAAGCAGCTCCCGGCGGGCGACGGTCGACGGCGTGGTCAGGACGCTCGGCCGGCCCGAGCGGCGAGAACGCGCTCGACGAACGCAGCCTCCGGAACGTTGCCCGCCCAGGCGTAGCGGTCGTCGACGACGATCGCAGGAACGGCGTGCACGCCGTGCCGGTCGGCGTCGACGGCGAACTCGGACGCTTCGATCCCACGGGCCGTGATCCGGGCCGAGGCGAGCGCGAGCTTGTACGCCAGCAGCACGGCCGGCGGGCAGTGCGGTCAGGTCGGGGTGACGTAGACGTCGACCGTCAGGTCGTCGTCGATCGCGGCGAGCCGCTCCTGCGACGCCCTACCGAGGGCGGGCTCCAGGCGGCCCGCCTCGAGGATGCCGTGGACGAGCGTCGTCAGCTCGTATCCCGCGGGCATGCCCAGATACTCGAGCCCCGCCCCGATCGTCGTGCGCGGCCACGGGCCCGGCTCGTCGTGCTCGACGACGGAGAGCGAGACGCGATCGGAGAGCACGCACACGGCCTCCACGAGGTCGCGCGTGACGTCGTTCGAGTCGATCTCCCTGCCACCCGCGGCGAGCAGCGTGACGGGCGTCGCCGTCGGCCCGAGCTCGAGCGCGACGGCCACCTCTCGCTCGAGTCCGGCCAGCACCGTCCGGACCGCGTCCTGCTCGCGCTCGCCGAGAGGCACGGGGTCAGGCCGCGAGCGAGGCGACCTTGTCGCCGAGGTACGCCAGGTAGGGCGCCGGGTCGATCGCCGGCGACCCGGTGAGCCGCTCGATCGTCTCCTTCGGCGTCAGCTTGCGCCCGAGTGCGTAGAGGTTGTCCCGCAGCCAGTCCGACAGCGTGAGCAGGTCGCCCGCCGCGAGCCGGTCGTCGAGGTCCGGCAGCGCGTCCCGCACCCCGTCCCAGATCTGGAGCGAGATCACGTTTCCGAGCGCGTAGGTCGGGAAGTACCCGATCCCGCCGCCCGACCAGTGGACGTCCTGCAGCACGCCCTGCGTGTCGTCCGGGACCTCGACGCCGAGGAACTCCCGCATCCGCGCGTTCCAGATCTCGGGAAGATCCTCGAGCGCGACCGTCCCCTCAACGAGCTCCTGCTCCAGCTCGAAGCGGAGGATGATGTGGAGGCTGTAGGTCGTCTCGTCGGCGTCGACGCGGATCAGCCCGGGCTCCGCGCGGTTGATCGCGCGCACGAACGTCTCGAGCTCGACGTCGCGGAGCGCGGGGAAGTGCTCCTGCAGCGGGCCGTACCAGTGCTGCCAGAACGGCCGGGCGCGGCCGACGAGATTCTCCCAGGTGCGGCTCTGCGACTCGTTGACCCCGAGCGACGGCGCGCCGCCGAGCGGCGAGCGGAGCAGCGGGTCGGCGATCCCGTGGGCGTAGAGCCCATGGCCTGCCTCGTGCATCGTCGACCAGATCGATTCGAGGTCGTCGGGCCGGTACCGCGTCGTCAGCCGGACGTCGCGGTTCGAGAACGATGTGCAGAACGGATGGGCCGTGGGATCCAGCCGCCACGCCTCGTCCTCGAAGCCCATCGTCCGGAGGACGCGCTCGGCGAAGGCGCGCTGTGCCTCGGGCGGGAAGTCGCCGTGGAGAAACGATGCGTCGACGTCCGGTGCGGCGGCCACGAGCTCGGTCAGAACAGGGCGCAGCACCGCGAACACCTCCTGCACCTCGCTCGTCAGCATCCCGGGCTCGTAGTCGTCGAGGAGCGGCGTGTAGGGGCTGTCCGACCACTCGAAGCACTCGACGTAGCGCCGCTTGAGCTCGACGTTCGTGCGCAGGTACGGCAGGAAGGAGGCGAAGTCGTTCGTCCGCCGGGCTTCGACCCAGGCGTGGTGCCCTCGGGCGGCCTGGAGCGTCATCTCCGCGCGGAGCTCGCTCGGGACGCGCCGCGCCTTCTCCCAGTCGCGGCGGGTCACGCGCACGAGGCTTCTGTCGTCGGAGTCGTAGGGCAGCGGCTCGACGAGCGGTTCGGCCCGGTCGAGGAGCCGTCCGACCTCGTCGTCGGTGAACCGCTCGTGCGCGATCCGGCCGAGAGTGGAGAGCTGCTCGGCGCGTGCCTCGGTGCCGCGAGGCGGCATGGTCACACGCTGGTCCCAGCCGAGCACGCCTGCAGCGCGACTCAGATCGGCGACCTCTGCGAGGCGCGATCGCAGGTCCGGGAGGGCCGACTCCACGAGCGTCACCCTACCCGCGGCAGGGTAGGCTCAACCCCGTGACGGACGTCCTGATCGTCGGCGACACCGGCCGGTGCCCCGAGCTCCGGCACGAGATCCCGATCCAGATCGGCGACCCCTTCCTCTACGCGGAGGTCGACGGGCGCCGCGTCGCCGTCGTGTGGAGCGTCGAGGGAGACCGGATCGCGGTCGTCGACCCCTCGATCGAGATCATCCCGTCCGAGACGTTCCCGTCCGACGAGCTGATCCGCGCCGGCGTCGACATCTACGAGATCGGGCCGACGCTGACCGTCCGGATGGTCGAGTCGCTCGGGATTCGCAGCGCGCGCGTCCCCGGAGCGTTCCCGCTCCGGCACGCGGACGCGCTCCGGGCCGCCGCGATCGAGCTCGTGCCCGACCAGCGCTACTTCGACGACCGCAGGCGACGGAAGACCGAGCCGGAGCTCGAAGGTGTCCGGCGCGCGACGCGGGCGGCCGAGGCAGGCATGGCCGCGATCGCCGAGCTCCTGGCGCGGTCGGAGCCCGCGGACGGGGGCCGGGTCGTGGACGGCGAGCCGCTCACCTGCGAGCTCCTGCGCGCGACCGCCATGGATGTCTTCGCCGAGCACGGCTGCCGCGGCGACGACCTGATCGTCGCGCACGGCCCGCAGGCGGCGGACGGGCACCACACGGGCTCCGGCCGCGTCGCGAACGACGACCACCTCGTCTGCGACGTCTTCCCGTACGACCTCGAGAGCGCGTGCTTCTCGGACATGACCCGGACGTTCGCGGTCGGCACGCCCGACCCGGAGATCGCCACCTGGCACGAGCACACCCGGGAGGCGCTCGAGCTGGCCCGCGAGTCCACCCGCGCGGGAGTCAACGGCGCCGAGGTCAACCGCGCCGTCTGCGACTTCTACGAGCGGCTCGGGTACCCGACCAGCCTGTCGAAGCCGGAGGGGACGGTGCTTCGCGAGGGCTTCAACCACAGTCTCGGCCACGGCGTCGGGCTCGACGTGCACGAGGCTCCGTACCTCGGTAGGACGGGTCACGACCTCGTCGTCGGCGACGTCGTCACGCTCGAGCCGGGCCTCTACCGGCATGGCTTCGGCGGCGTCCGGCTCGAGGACATCGTCCTCGTGACCGAGGACGGGTGCGAGACGCTCTCGGACTACCCGTACGGGCTCGAGCCGCGCTCGGCCGTGGGAGGAAGGGCCGGTTGAGCGACCAGGCGATCTCGACGCTGCTCGCCGAGGAGCGGCGCTTCCCGCCCGACCCGGCGTTCGCGGCCGGGGCGAACGCGAAGCCCGAGATCTACGACCGCGACCCGGACGCGTTCTGGGAGGCGGAGGGGCGCGAACGGGTCAGTTGGTTCGAGCCGTTCGAGACGCTCTCCGAGTGGGAGCTCCCGTACGCGAAGTGGTACCTCGGCGGCAGCCTCAACGTCGCCCACAACTGCGTCGACCGGCACGTCGAGGCGGGGCTCGGCGAGCGGGTCGCCTACCACTGGGAGGGCGAGCCGGGGGACACGCGCACGATCACGTACGCGGACCTCCAGCGCGACGTCGTCCGGATGGCGAACGCCCTGAAGGAGCTCGGGGTGCGCAAGGGCACCCCGGTCGCGATCTACATGGGGATGATCCCCGAGCTCGCCGTCGCGATGCTCGCGTGCACGCGGCTCGGCGCGCCGCACACCGTCGTCTTCGGCGGCTTCTCGGCCGACTCGCTCTCCGGCCGGATGGTGGACATGGGCTGCGAGGTGCTCGTCACCCAGGACGAGGCCTGGCGCCGCGGCAAGCCCGTACCGCTGAAGGTGACCGCGGACGAGGCGATGGCGGCGGCGCCGAGGGTGCACTCCTGTCTCGTCGTCCGGCGCACGGGCAACGAGGTGCCGATGACGGCGGGCCGCGACCGCTGGCTCCACGAGCTGGACCTGTCCGACGACCCGGCGACGTGCCCGTGCGAGCCGATGGACAGCGAGGACCTGCTGTTCCTCATGTACACGTCCGGGACGACGGCGAAGCCGAAGGGGATCGTCCACACGACGGCCGGCTACCTCGTCGGCGTCGCGTCAACCCATCGCTACATCTTCGACCTGAAGGCCGAGACCGACGTGTACTGGTGCGCGGCCGACATCGGCTGGATCACCGGTCACAGCTACATCGTCTACGGCCCGCTCTGCAACGCGGCCACGTCCGTCCTCTACGAGGGCACGCCGGACTTCCCCGACCACGCGCGCTGGTGGTCGATCGTCGAGCGCTACGGCGTCACGATCCTCTACACCGCGCCGACGGCGATCCGCGCGCACATGAAGTGGGGCCCCGAGCACGCGGCGAAGCACGATCTCTCGTCGCTGCGGCTGCTCGGCTCGGTCGGCGAGCCGATCAACCCCGAGGCGTGGATCTGGTACTCCGAGCACGTCGGCGGCGGCCGCTGCCCCGTGGTCGACACGTGGTGGCAGACCGAGACGGGGATGATCATGATCACCCCTCTCCCCGGGAATCACGACGACCAAGCCGGGCTCCGCGACGAAGCCGTTCCCCGGGGTCGTGGCGGGGGTGCTCAACGAGCAGGGCGAGCGCGTCGAGCAGGGCGGGGGCTATCTCGTCCTCGAGCGGCCGTGGCCCGCGATGACGCGCGGGATCTTCGGCGACGACGGGCGCTTCCGCGCGACGTACTGGGAGCGCTTCCCCGGGTTCTACTTCGCGGGCGACGGCGCCCGGATCGACGCCGACGGCGACTTCTGGCTCCTCGGCCGCGTCGACGACGTGATGAACGTCTCGGGGCACCGCATCTCGACGATCGAGGTCGAATCGGCGCTCGTCGACCATCCGAAAGTGGCCGAGGCCGCGGTCTGCGGCCGCTCGGATGCCGCGACGGGCCAGGCGATCGTCGCCTACGTCACGCTCAAGGGCTCGGACCCGGGCTCGGTCGACATGCTCGAGGAGCTGCGCGACCACGTCTCGCACAAGATCGGCGCGATCGCGAAGCCGGCGAACATCGTGTTCACGCCGGAGCTGCCGAAGACCCGCTCGGGGAAGATCATGCGCCGCCTGCTCCGCGACGTCGCCGAGCACCGCCCGCTCGGGGACACGACGACGCTCGCCGATCCCGCGGTCGTCTCGGAGATCGCCGAGCGCGCCGCCGGCACGCCCGCGGACGACGCGTAGCTTCGGCGTCAGGTGTCCGACTTGAAGTCGGACACCTTCTCCACGCCGAGCGCCTGCGCGAACGCCGCGACGGTGCGGTCGATATCCGCCTCGCTCGTCCGCCAATTCGAGACGGAGAGGCGGATCGCGGCGCGTCCGTCCCACACCGTCCCGCTCATCCATGCCTCGCCTCCCGCCTGCACCGCGGCGACCGCGGCGCGCGTCTGTTCGTCGTCCGCGAACCGGAAGAGCACCTGGTTGAGCACGACCTCGTTCAGCACCTCGCAGCCCGGCAGCTGCGCCACCTGCTCCGCGAAGCGGCGCGCGTGGGCGCACGTCCGCTCGACCAGCTCCGCGACACCGGAGCGTCCGAGCTCGCGGATCGCCGCCCAGACCGGCGCCGAGCGCGCGCGCCGCGAGAACTCGGGGCTGTAGCCCATCGGGTCGCGGACCGCGGCCTGGTCGGAGACTTGGAGGTACGGCGCCGCGTACTCCATCGCCGCCTCGTGGTGCTCCGGGTGGGCGCAGACGGCGACCCCGCAGTCGTACGGGACGTTGAGCCACTTGTGAGCATCGGTCGCCCACGAGTCGGCTCGCTCGTAGCCCGTGAGGAGGTGCCGAAGGGACGGAACGGCTGCGGCCCAGAGGCCGAACGCACCGTCGACGTGCACCCATGCGCCGGCCGGTGCGGCGGCCTCGATCACGGCTTCGAGGTCGTCGAACGCGCCCGTGTTCACCTCGCCGGCCTGCGCGCAGACGATCGTCGGCACGCCCGGCTCGAGCGCGTGCGCGAGGCGCGCCACGTCCATCCGGCCGTCGCGGTCGACGGGGAGGACAACCTCCTGCTCGCGCCCGATCCCGAGGAGCCGGAGGGCACGGGTCACCGTGACATGGCGCTTGTCGCCGACGACGACGCGGAGCGGCGGCGCTCCCGCGAGGCCCCGCTCGGCGAGATTCCACTCCGCGCGGGTGTAGACGCCCTGCCGTGCGGCGGCGAGGCACGTGACATGGGCCATCTGACACCCGGTCACGAATGCGAACGACGACTGCGTCGGCAGGCCGAGGAGCTCGAGCACCCAGCGCCCCGCCACCGCCTCGAGCGCCGAGGTCGCGGGCGTCGGCTCGGCGAGGCCCGTGTTCTGGTCCCAGGCGGAGACGAGCCAGTCCGCCGCGAGCGAGGCGGGGAGCGCCCCGCCGATCACAAACCCGAAGTACCGCCCCGACCCCATCGCGGTGATGCCGGGCTCGCCCGCGCGCGCGAGCTCGTCCACGACGGCGGCTGGATCGGACGGCCCCTCCGGCACCGGCTCGTCGAGCGCCGCGAGCATCGCGCGGTAGTCGCGCTCGGGTCGGACGGGCCGCGTGTCGAGCGTCTCGAGATAGTCGGCCGCGAGCGCGGCAGTCCGTGCGAGCAGCTCCCTCTCGGTCACGCCGGCGAGTCTACGCGGCGGGACTCCGCCCGCAGGGCGAGCGCCGTGAGCGCAGCCAGCACGAGGATGGCGAGCCAGATCCAGGAGAGCGACGGAAGGATCGCGGAGGGGATCTTCCAGTCGGTCGTCCCGCGTTTCACGAGCTGCTCGTTCCAGGCGTCCTGGGTGCAGTTGACGATCCCGTAGGCGAACGCCAGCGAGGTCGACGCGACGGTCGCCGTCGCGGTCGTCCCCCGCCGGAGTCGCGGCCGCGACAGGAGGAGCGCGCTGAGCGCGACGAGCGTCCCGTCCATGCCGTGGTGGTGACCGAGGTGGACGGCGGCGATCGGCAGGCCGTCCGTGTCGAGCGCGACCCGGCGCATGATGAAGACGCCGTCGGGGAGGAAGAAGCCGAGATCCGCGGCGATCCACGGGATCGAGACGACGAGCGCGACGGCCGCGATTCCGAGCCGCACCGGGTCGAGCGGCAGACGGCCGGCGACGCTCCAGCCCGACCGCCGCCCGGCCGCGACCGTCAGCCCGAGCGCGAGGCCGACCCCGAGCGCCGGGATCGCGTTCGCGAGGCGGGCATCGAGGTCGTCCTGGTCGACGACGCCGGGCCACGCGACGACCGCCGAGAGCGCGATCGCCGGCGCCGCGAGCGCCCAGGCGGCGCGCGGGAGGGCGTCGACCGCCACGAGCACGACGAGGATCGCGACGAGCGCCATCGGGAAGTTCAGCTCGACCAGCACGCGCGACAGGCCGCCGGCGAGGCCGTTGCCGGAGACGTGGTACAGGTCGTCGGTCGCGGCTCGCGTGTCCGGCGGGAGCCGCCAGTACGTCACGAGGATCATCCCGAGCACGACCGCCCACAGCGCCCAGGTGGCGAGGGGCTCCCCTTGTGACGCGCCGCCGCGACGCTCCATCGGGCAGGACGCTAGCGCGGCCGGAGCGGCGCCGCCCGCGAGGACGACGCCGCCCGACCGCGGGCAGCCGGTTCTACCGCTTCGGACAGAGCATCACGAGGTTGAGGCCGCCCCACGCGAAGGAGTACGTCGGGCAGCCGACCTTCGACGAGATGAACTCCCGCACGTTCTGGTTCCCCGAGATGACGAGCGGGGACTGGTTGCGGGTGATGTCGACGTCGAGGTTGCCGTACGCCCGGTACCGCGCGTCGCCCGAGAGACGAGCGGCCGCATCCATCTTCCGGTTGTAGGCGGGACTGTTGAAGTACGCGGTGTTGATGTTGTTCTTCGGGCCGATGGTGCGCCCGTCGAGGAGGATGTTGATGAAGTCGTAGGGGTCGGGGTAGTCGGCGAACCAGGCGATCGACCACAGGTCGAACGGCTCGCCGCGTGTCCCGGCCTTGTCGATCAGCACGGCGAACGTGAACGGCTTGACCTCGACGTCGAGGCCGATCGCCTTCAGGTTCGCCTGGACGAGCTGGCCGTGTTGATCCCGAGCGGGTCGTTGGTCGTGTACATCACGACCTTGCCCGTCTTCCCGCCGAGCAGCTGCTTCGCCTTCGCGACGTTCGGCGGGCCGACCGGGTAGATGTCCACGTCCCGGTAGCCGGGGATCCCCGGCGGCAGGATCTGCTCGTTCGGACGACCGGCGTTGAGCCCTGCGATCCTCGTCAGCGCCGGTCGGTTGATCGCGTAGGCGACCGCCTTCCTGACGTTCGCGTCCTTGAAGATCCCGCGCGACGTGTTGAGCGCGAAGTAGCTGATCGAGTTCGACGGGTAGACGAAGTAGCGGCCCTTGTTGATCCCGAACTCCTTCGTCAGCTGCGTGTGCGACGCGGTCGGCAGCGAGTACATGTCGAGGTCGGCCTCGCCCTTGCGCACCTGGAGGTAGCTCGCCTGCTCACCCATCTCCACGGTGACGCGGATCACGTCCCAGTTCTGGCGGCGTGGGCCGCGGTAGTACGGGTTCTTGCGGAGCACGATCTGCGTGCCCTTCTTCTTGCTGGACACGTAGTAGGGACCGGCACCCGGGGGTGTGTTGACGCCCTGGGGATCGATGGGCAGGTTCGGCGGCACCGCGCAGAAGAACGGCATCGCGATCCGCGAGAGGAAGTCCGGCGCGACCTTCGTGAGTCGCACCGTGAGCGTGTTCCCGTTCGCGATCACGCCGGCCGGGCGCGTCGCCTTGCCGGACTGCACCTTGGCGGCGCCGACGACGTCGCTCAGGAACGTCGCCGCAGGCGACTCCATCTTCGGGCTCAGCGCTCGCTCGATGGCGCGCGCGTAGCTCTCCGCGGTCACCGGTGTCCCGTCCGAGAACCGATATCCGCTCCGCAGCGTGAACGTGTAGGTCTTCCCGCCGTCGGAGACCTTCGGAAATCCCTTCGCTACCTCCGGGTAGAGCCGCGCGTTTCCGCGCCCGGCCTTGTCGGGGTAGCCGAGCAGCATCGCGCACGTCGCCGCCTCGAGGCGCCAGCCGTAGAAGTCGTACGCTGAGCGCCGGGTCGAGGTACGTGATGTCCGTCGAGTTGAGATTGAGCCGGAGCACGCGCTCCTCGGTCGCCGACCGGCCGGGCGGCGCGGTCAGGAACGCGGACGCGAGCAACGAGAGCCCGACGACGAACGACAGTGAAGAGACGATCCGCCGCATGGCGTCCTCCTGTCTCGATTGAATCGCCGGTCGCCGGTCGCCGCCCGGCGCGCGCCGACTATGCAGCATTCGACACGAGAATGCAACGACCGGAGCCGGCCTCGCGCTGTGGCGATCGGGCTCAGGCGGCGAGCAGCGGCTCGAACCGCGTCGGGCTCGTCGAACGGCCCGATCAGGGCGAGGCGGAGGTCCTTGCCGAGAATGTCGGCCGCGACGCGCTGGACGTCCTCGACCGTGACCGCGTCGAGGCCCGCGAGCACCTCGTCCGGCTCGACCGCCTGGCCCTCGAGGAGCTCGCGGCGCAGGCCGAACATGATGGTCGCATGCGGGCTCTCGAGGCCGAGGACGAAGCGGCCCTTCGCGAACGAGCGCGCCTTCTCGAGCTCCTCGGCCGGGACGGGCTCCGTCACGATCCGGCGCAGCTCGGCGACGATGGTCTCGATCGCCTCGTCGATCCGGTTCAGGTCGACGCCTCCCTGCGCGGCGAGCGCGCCTGCGTCGGCGTACGAGTTGTTCGCGCAGAAGACGTAGTACGCGAGCCCGCGGCGCTCGCGCACCTCGGTGAAGAGACGGGACGACATCCCGCCGCCGAGCACCGTCGAGAGAAGCTGCACCGCGTAGCGATCGGGGTGGCCGTGCGGGTAGCTCCGCGCGCCGATGACGACGTGCGCCTGGTCGGACTGTTTCGTGTGGACGCGCACCGGGCTCCCGTTCTCGGGGAGGACGACCGTCTCGGCCGCTCCGGTCTCCGCGGCCGCGATCCCGCCGAGGAGCTCCTCGAGGCGCTCGTGGAGGCCCTCGCCGAGCTTGCCGCCGAGCCCGACCACGAGGCGCTCCGGGCGGTACCAGCGGTCGATGTACGAGAGGAAGGTCTCGCGGGTGGCGCCGCGCACCGTCTCCTCGGTGCCGATGATGTCCCAGCCGAGCGGCTGGTCGCCGTAGAGGTGACGTTCCCAGACGTTGCCGACGTAGCTGCGCGGCGTGTCGGCGTACATGTTCATCTCCTCGACGATCACGCCCTTCTCGCGCTCGATCTCGTCGGCGTCGAAGCGCGAGTTGCGGAGCATGTCGACGAGCACGTCGAGCGCGACGTCGCGCGTCTCGGCGGCGCACTTCACGTAGTAGCCGGTCAGCTCCTTGCCGGTGAACGCGTTGAACTCGCCGCCGATCGCGTCGATCTCCGTGGCGATGTCCCGTGCCGTCGGGCGCCGCTCCGTGCCCTTGAAGAGCATGTGCTCGGCGAAGTGCGCGATCCCGCTCTCCTCCCGTCGCTCGTAGCGCGAGCCGGCCGCGTACATGAGGAAGCACGAGACGGACTGCGCGTGGTCCATCCCCGCGGTGAGGACTCGTGCGCCGTTGGAGAGCGTCGTGCGTTCGAAGGTCGCCACGGCGCGATGCTAGCCGCGCGACCACCACGCAGCGAGGAGCTCCGTCTCGCGCTCGGCGGTGAGCCCCACGCCGTCCACCAGGCCGGCGCCCGCAAGGGCGGCCGCGACGGAGTCGTCGAGCGGGCGAAAGGTCAGACCCGCCGCCGTCGCGCGCGACGCGTCGACCTCCATGAAGTGCCGCCAGTCCTCGTTCGACGTGTCGATCCAGAGCGGCAGCTCCATCCATTCCCCGACGCCGTGGCCGGTGAGGAACGCGTCGTCGACCTCGACCGCGCGGGCCGACGAGCCGGTGACGCGCTTCGCCGCGTCGACGACAGCGCCCATCGTCGACGGCCCGGTCGCGTTGAACGGCCCCGCGAGCCCATCCTCGGCGGCGGCGACGATCCAGGCGGCCAGATCGCGGACGTCGACGAGCTGGACGGGCCGCCACGCCGGCCCGGGGACGAGGACGTCACCGCCGCGGGCAATCCGGTGCGGCCAGTACGTGAACCGACCCGTCGGGTCGTGCGGGCCGACGATCAGCCCGGCGCGCACGGCGGTCGACCGGCCGGGGAAGGCAGCCTCGACCTCGCGCTCGCAGAGCGCCTTGAGCGCCCCGTAGTCGGCCGAGACGTCCTCCGAGCCCGGCTCCGAGAGCTCCGCGAGCGGGGCACCCTCGTCCACGACCTCCGCAAACGACGCGTAGACCGAGATGCTCGAGACGAAGACGTAGTGGCCGAGCCGCGCCGGCGAGCAGGCGGGCGCTCGCGCCGACGAGACGCGGCAGGTAACCGGAGGTGTCGAGGACGGCGTCCCACTCCCGGCCGCGGAGCCCCTCGAGACCGCCATCGCGGTCGCCGACGATCCGCTCGAGCTCGGGGTAGAGGTCGGCGCCTGTCTTCCCGCGATTGAAAAGGGTGACCTCGTGGCCTCGCTCGAGGGCGACGTCGATCACCGCGCGGCCGACGAACTTCGGGCCGCCGAGCAGCAGGAGCTTCACGTCAGACGAGCTCCGCGACCCCGGCGAGCAGCCGGTCGACCTCCTCGGCCGTGTTGTAGTGCACGATCCCCGCGCGGACGGCGCCGTCCACCTCGTCGAGGCCGAGCAGCCGCATCGTCTCGAGCGCGTAGTAGTTGCCCCACCACACCGCGACGTCGCGCCCGGCGAGGTGCTCGGCGACTGACTGGGCGGTGCGGCCCGGGAGGCTGAAGCAGAACGTCGGCACGCGGCCTTCCATCGTCGGGAGGCCGTGCAACACGACGTCGCCGGGGAGGCCGTCGATGAACCGCTGGCCCAGAGCGCGCTCGTACGTCGTGATCGCCTCCCAGCCGAGCGAGTGCACGTAGTCGACCGCGGCGACGAAGCCCGCGAGCAGCTCGTGCTGGCACGTGCCGAGCTCGAAGCGGTGGCCGACCGGCTCGTCGGCCGCGGGCCGGACCTTGTACGGCCGCCAGCTGCGGAGGAGCTCCTCGCGGCCGAACGCGAGCCCCATGTGTGGGCCGAAGAACTTGTACGGCGAGCAGATCAGCACGTCGCAGCCCCACGCCGACACGTCGATCGGCGCGTGCGGCCCGTAGTGGACGGCGTCGACCCACGCGAGCGCACCCGCCTCGTGCGCGAGCTCGACGACGCGGCGCACGTCCGGCGCCGTACCGACCGAGTTGGCCGCGGCGGGAAACGCGACGACGCGCGTCCTCGGGGAGCGCTTCGCGGCCAGGTCTTCGAGATCGAGCGAGAGGTCGTCGTGCACGTCGACGAAGCGAACGACGATGCCGATGTCCTCGGCCAGGGCGAGCCACGGCGCGACGTTCCCGTCGTGGTCGAGGCGCGTGACGAGCACCTCGTCCCCGGCCTCCAGCTCGCGCGCGAGCGCCCGGGTGAGAAGGAAGTTGAGCGCGGTCATGCTCTGCCCGAACGCGACCTCGCCGGCGTCGCAGCCGAGAAAGGCGCCCGCGCGCGCGTGCGCTGCGTCGACCACCTCGTCGGTGCGCTGCGACGTCTCGTACGGCGCGCCGACGTTGGCGTTCGACTCGCGGAGGTACCCGGCGACCGCGTCGATCACCTCGTCGGGGCACTGGGTCCCGCCGGGCCCGTCGAAGAAGGCGAGCGGACGGTCGAGGGCGCCGAAGCGCGCGCGGACTGCCGCGACATCCAGCAGCGTCGCGCTCACGCCACCGTCCACGCGTACGCCGGCTCGACCGTGAGCGATGCACCAACGAAGCAATCCCGCTCTCCCTTTGCGAGCAACTCGGCGATCGTCGCCTCGTCGGGCTTCGGCTCGAAGGACACGTCACCCTCGACGGTGACGAGGACGAAGGCGAACCGCCCGTCCTCCTCGCGCTTCGTCACCGTGCCCTGCGCCGTCGCACGTGCCGTCAGCGTGATCCCGGCGCGAACGCAGTGGTAGCGCAGGCTCGTCAGCGTGCAGCGCGCGAGGCCCGCGAGGAGCAGGTGCTCGGGCGTCCACGACGCCTCGTCCGCGCCTGCCAGCACCCCGCCGCCGCGGTCCGACCACGCGTCCCACGTCTCGTCGAGCGAGACCTCGTAGTCGAACGACTTCGCCTGGGCGGCCACGACCCCACCCTAGACAACGAGCGCCGTCCGGTCCCCCGCGTACGGTTGGGGCCCATGCAGCGGTTGCGGCCGTTGAACGAGCAGGAGTGCTACCTCCGGTGCTACGGCTGGGTGGGCGGCGACGACGCCGTCCGGGTGATGCGTCCCGGAGACGACGCGCCCGAGTCCGTCGCCGTGCTGACCGAGCGGATCCGGCTCGCGTTCGAGGCGCTGCACGACGAGCGCGAGCCCGAGGCCGCGTAGCACCTGGAACCCACGGCGTGACGACGCCGAGTGCCGTGCCCGACGTGCTCGCACCCGGGCTCGACGTCGTCTTGAGGAGTATTCCTCTTCACCTCTCGATTGCTTAGCCGGGTCACGCGCGCCCTTGGGCCCTGCCGCGCCTGGCAATCGGTAGCGACCTGACGTGCGCCACTCACAGTCATCCGAGTAGCGGCGGTTAGGGTTAACGGCCGTGCGGGAGGGCTCGGGACAGCTTGTCCTTCGCGAGATCGAAGATCGTGATCTCGGCGTGCTGTTCGAGCACTGGACGAATCCCGACGCGATACGGATGGCCGCGTTCACTTCGCCGGATCAGAATGATCGAGCCGCCTTCGAGCGACGGTGGGCGCGGCTGAGGAGCGACGTGTCTACGACGAACAGGGTCGTCGAGATCGACGGTCGAGTCGTGGGTCACATCGCGAGCTTCGACTTGGAGGGTCGCCGCGAGGTCACCTATTGGATCGGCCGTGAAGATTGGGGCCGCGGCATTGCCACGCGTGCTCTACAAGAGTTCTTGCAGCTGGAGGCAAGCCGGCCGCTTTACGCTGGCGCCGCGAGCGACAACGCCGCGTCGATTCGTGTGTTGACGAAGTGCGGTTTTCGCGTCGTGGGCGAGGGGCGCGGGTTCGCTCATGGGCGCAACGAGGAAACTGACGAGGTCGTGCTCCGACTCGATGCATGACCCCAACTGCCCTCGGCTGGGCGAGCGTCCTCTCGCCTAACCAACGCCGTTCTGCCCTAGCGCTCCACGCTCAGTGGCTGATCTGTCCAGCCCTCCGCGGCGCTAGGCTCCGCCACCGTGGCAGCCGTCTCTAGGAGCGCTGTCCCGGACGTGCTCGCATCGGACCTCGCCGTCGTTTTTTGCGGCATAAACCCGGGGTTCCACTCGGACGCGAAGGCGGCGCATTTCGCCAACCCGCGGAACGACTTCTGGCGGTTGCTCCACGCCGCGGGCTTCACGCCCGCGCCTGCTCGACCCGTCGGAGCAGTACGACGCGCTGCGCGTTCGGCGTCGGGATCACGAACGCCGCCGACCGGACGACGAGGGGCTCCTCGGATCTCCGCAAGGCAGACTTCGCCGGGAGCGCGGAGCGGCTCGAGCGGCTCGCCGTCGACCTTTCGCCGCGGGCGATCGGCTTCGTCGGGAAGGAGGCCTACCGCGGCCCGTTCGGGCGACGCCCGCAGCATGGGCTGCAGGAGGAGCGGCTGGCCACGACGCTGCTCTTCGTCCTCCCGTCGACGTCTCCCGCGAACGCCGCGGTGCCGTGGGAGGAGCGGCTGCGCTGGTTCCACGCGCTCCGCGAGCTCGTCCGGGATTGACCCGATCGTGTCCTATCGGGCGAGGCGAGGGGAGGGCAGGCTGGAGGAGATCAGGCGATCACCCTTGATTGCCTCCAAAACAAAGGAACTAAGTGAAGAAGATCATCCTCTCGGTCGCCGCTGCGGCGGTCGGAATCATGGCAGTCGCCTCGCCCGCCATGGCACTCGGCTCGTCCGCCTCCGCGAACGTGGAGCGCTGCGGGGTCGCCCCGTCAGCACCACGGTCACGACGGCGAAGTTCACGGCTCTCCAGCCGAAGGACACGACCGGCCAGTTCGGCAACGTGTGGCAGCACGACTACACGGTCATCGTCAACTCGGACGGCTCGTTCAGCGGCACCGGCGCGGTGTCGGACAACGGTGGTTCGGTCGCCTGGACCGAGACCATCACCGGCTCGTTCAATGCCGACAAGAGCGCCGTCAGCTTCGACACCGTTCCTGTCGACGTCCCGGCGGCGCGACGTTCAAGGTGACGAACGCGCCGATGGACAACACCACGGTGCCCGTCGAGTCCACTTGGACGGCACAACATCATCGAGTTCCAGATCTCGCCGCCGGTGGTCACCACTGCAACGACGACGACCCCTGGCACTGAGTGCCCCGCGGCCACCAAGGTGGCGGGCACCATGTGGTACGACAACGACAGCTACGGGCTGGCGAACTTCACGTTCGCAGGCCAGGACGGCGGCCCGTCGGCCTCCGACAAGGGAACGGCGTTCTACGCCGACAAGTCCGGCTACTACACCGCCAAGGCAACCGACGTGGTCGGCATCGACAGCACCAGCGTGAAGATGACGCTGCAGGTGACGTCCAGCAAGCATCCCGCCGTGAAGCCCGGTTTCCAGTTCACGGTCACCCTCCACGACGCGCCGGATGCCCCCGACTACTTCACGTTCGAAGGCGTGGCCAAGAACTTCGTGGCCAAGGCCGGGAACATCCTCGTCGGCTAACACGCGACTTACCCCTACCCCACCCACCAACAGGGCGGCACACATCGTGCCGCCCTGTTGTGCGCGCGCTCGCCTTCGAGTACGTCGTGGTCGACGGCGCCGCCTCGTTGCGGGGCCGTCGCCCGGCTCTCCCTTGCCGCGCCTCCAGGCAGACTCCATGCGTGCGCATTGCAGCTCTTCTTCGCGGGATCAACATCGGGCCGCACAAGCGGATCGCGATGCCGGCGCTCCGGGCGATCGTCGAATCGCTCGGTCATTCCGACGTCGAGACGTACCTGCAGAGCGGGAACGTCGTCTTCACACCCGCCTCGGCCGCGCCGGACGACCTCGCCGCGCAGCTCGAGCAGGCGATCGCCGACGCGACCGGGCTCGACGTGCCCGTGGTCGTCCGCACGGGTGACGAGCTGGCCGCGGTGGTCGAGGCAAACCCGTATCCGGTCGACGACCCGACGAAGGTCGTCGTCGTCTTCCTGGGCGAGGCGGTCGAGCCGGGCGCCCTCGGCCTCGGCGACCTCGTCGCCTACCTCCCCGACGAGCTCACCGCGCGCGGACGCGAGCTCTACGTCAGCGTCCCGAACGGGCAGGCGCGGTCGAAGCTCATGGAGGCGCTCACGAAGCGGCGCCTGCCGACGACCGTCACCGTGCGGAACTGGCGAACGGTCGCGGCGCTCGCCGAGCTGACCCGCTGAGGGCGCTCA
The DNA here is from genome assembly GCA_963821365.1 of uncultured Actinomycetes bacterium. Classification (GTDB taxonomy): domain Bacteria; phylum Actinomycetota; class Thermoleophilia; order Gaiellales; family Gaiellaceae; genus Gaiella. The sequence goes on along the minus strand of CAWGDT010000008.1, from coordinate 329,328 downwards.
ACCGCTCCAGTGGTTCGTGATCGGCGTCCGCCAGTCGCGACCGAAGGCGCGCGGGCGGAGCTTGACGCCGGGCGCCGCCTGGCGGCGCTTGTACTCGGCGCGATCGACGAGCCGGAGCATCCGCTCGACGATCTCGGGGTCGAACGCCGCCTCGAGCTCCTCGCGCGAGCGGTCGAGCTCGACGTACGCCTCGAGGATCGGGTCGAGCACCTCGTACGGCGGCAGCGACTGGTCGTCGCGCTGGTCGGCGCGCAGCTCGGCGGTCGGCGGCCGCTCGATCGTCGAGAGAGGGATCAGCTCACGCCCGGCGCGCTCGTTCAGGTGACGCGAGAGACGGAAGACGTCGGTCTTGTAGACGTCGATCAGCAGGGCATAGCCGCCGACCATGTCGCCGTAGATCGTCGAGTAGCCGACCGCGGTCTCGGACTTGTTCCCGGTGGAGAGCACGAGCCAGCCGTGGGTGTTCGAGAGCGACATCAGCATCGTCCCCCGGATGCGTGCCTGGAGGTTCTCCGCGGCGAGGCCTTCCAGCCCCCCGAGCGCTTCGTGGAACGCGGCCACGACACCCTCGATCGGGACCTCGCGGAAGTCGACGCCGAGGTTCTCGCTCACCTCGCGGGCGTCGTCGCGCGTTCCCTCGGAGGAGAAGCGCGAGGGCATCGAGACGGTGTGGACGTACTCCGCGCCGAGCGCGTCAGTCGCGATCGCCGCTGTGAGCGCCGAGTCGATGCCGCCGGAGATCCCGAGGACGACGTCGCCGAAGCCGTTCTTCGCGACGTAGTCGCGCAACCCGAGACCGAGCGCGAGGCGCATCTGCTCGAGCTCCGGCTCGAACGGCGCAACCGACGCCGGCACCGGGCTCTCCACCGCTCGGGGCGCAGCGAGCCGGAGCGTCGTCGGTGACGGCGGTGCAGGCAGCGATCGCTCGAGCTCCCGGCGTCGCACGTCGCGCAGCCGCCGTCCAACGGCCTCCGTCGGGTCGACGTCGACCACGAGCAGCGCCTCCTCGAACCCGGGTGCCCGGGCGATCACCTCTCCCTCGTCGTCGAGCACGACGGAGTGACCGTCGAAGACGAGCTCGTCCTGGCCGCCGACGAGGTTGCAGAAGGCGACGTACGCCGCGTTGTCTCGCGCGCGCGTGACGAGCATCTCCTCGCGGTCCTCCGCCTTGCCGACGTGGAAGGGTGAGGCGGAGAGGTTGACGAGCAGGGTCGCGCCCGCGAGTGCGAGATCGGTCGCAGGCGGCCCGGGCTGCCAGACGTCCTCGCAGATGGTCGGCCCGACGAGGACGTCGCCGAGGGAGAGGAGCAGGAGCTCGCGCCCCGCGGCGAAGTACCGGTGCTCGTCGAACACGCCGTAGTTGGGGAGGAAATGCTTGCGGTAGACCCCCTGGACGGTGCCGTCCGCGCAGACGAAGGCGGCATTCGCGAGGTCACGGTCGAACGCCGGCGCGCCGACCAGCGCGACGGTCTCGGTGCACGCGCGCGCGACCTCGACGACGGCCTCGCGCGCGGCGCGGACGAAGCCCGGCCGCAGCAGCAGGTCCTCGGGCGGGTAGCCCGTGACCGCCAGCTCGGGGAGGACGACGAGGTCTGCGGCTGCCCGCTGCGCCTCGGAGATCGCGGCGGTGATCCGCTCGACGTTTCCGTCGAGATCGCCGACGACGACGTTCAGCTGCGCCAGCGCGACCCTCATCGCGGCATCCTCGCGCTTCGATCGCACCCGAGAGCCGGCCAAGTTTTCGACTCACAGTCACAAACGTCACTCTAGCGGCGTGGCCACGGACGTCGAGACCGTCACGATCGACCGCCGCTACCGCGGCCCGCTTCGCTCGGCGAACGGCGGCTACGCGTGCGGGCTCCTCGGCTCCCGCGTCGGCCGAGCGGCCGAGGTGACGCTCCGTCGCCCGCCCCCGCTCGGCCGCCCACTGACGGTGCGGCGCGACGGCGAGCGGCTTCTCCTCGAGGACGTCGGCGAGCTCGTCGCCGAGGCGATCGCGGGAGAGCCCGGGATCGAGGCGCCCGCGCCGCCCGCTCCGGGCGACGCCGCCGCGGCGGCCGAGGGCGTCGGCGCCTTCGGGCCGCCCGAGTTCGCCGAGTGCTTCGTGTGCGGGACGCGGGAGGACGGCAGCGGTCTCGCGATCCACCCCGGCCCGCTACCCGGGCGCGACGGCCTCGTCGCCACGACGTGGATCGCGCACGACGTCTCGCCCGAGGTCGTGTGGGCCGCGATCGACTGCCCCGGCGCGTACGCGGCGGGCGACCCGGGACGCGGCGAGATCGTCCTCGGACGCATGACCGCGCGTCTCGACCGCCTTCCCGACGAGGGCGAGCGGTGCGTCGTCGTCGGATGGCCGCTCGGCGAGGACGGTCGCAAGCTCTTCGCCGGCACGGCGCTCTACGGCCGGGACGGCACCCCGGTCGCGATCGCGCGCCAGGTCTGGATCCTGCCGCGCTGAAGGCCCTCAGCGCGACGAGAGCGCGACGAGCACGCCGCCGTCATCGTCGTACGCGGGGAACAGGTCGACGAGCACGGGCTTCGTCATCCCTGCGCGCGTCCGCAGCTCGAGCTGCTCGCCGAGCCGGCGTACGCCCCACTCGCGCACGAGCTCGAGCGGTGCGGTGTCGGACAGCGAGAAGGCACTACCCACGTCCCGTCCGATCAGGTCCGCCTCGCGGAACCCGGTGAGCTCGAAGACGCCCCGTCCGACGGCGAGGACGCGCGCGTCCCGGTCGCAGACGACGAAGCCGGTCGACGGAGCCGGGTAGTAGTCCTCGAGCAGCTGGAAGAGGAAGCCGAACCCGCAGCTGCGGCACTGCGGCGCCCGCGTGGAGAAGCCCTCGACGCCGTCGATATCGACCGAACGCTCGCGACAGTTGGGGCAGATGTAGACGGGCACGGCTCTCCCGATCCTACGGACAGGGTGGTTGCGACCCTGTTAACCGGTTACCAGGTAGTTAGCAGTTGCTAACATAGTGCCCGCTAACTTCCAGGGAGGCGGAGTATGCGGGCACGACTCGTGACCGAGGAGAACAAGAAGTGGTGGACGCTCGCCGCGGTGGCGTTCGGGTTGTTCATGATCATGCTCGACAACACGGTCGTGAACGTCGCGCTGCCGGCAATCCAGCGCGACCTCGGCGTCGGGCTGTCGGAGCTCGAGTGGATCGTTTCCGGCTACGCGCTCACGTTCGCCGCGCTGATGCTGATCGGCGGCAAGCTGGCCGACGCGTACGGCAGGCGCCTGATCTTCGTGCTCGGGATCGTCGTGTTCACCGCGGCCTCGCTCGCCTGCGGCCTCGCCACGAGCGGCGACATGCTGATCGCGGCGCGCGTCGTCCAGGGCGCGGGCGCGGCGATGATGAGCCCGGCGACGCTCTCGATCATCGCCGCCACGTTCCCGCCGCGGGAGCGCGGCACGGCGATCGGGATCTGGGCGGGCGTCTCCGCCCTCGCCCTCGCGATCGGTCCCCTCATCGGCGGGCTGCTCACGGAGCATGCGAGCTGGAACTGGATCTTCTTCGTCAACGTCCCGATCGGGATCCTCGGGATCGGGGCCAGCTTCGTCCTGATCGACGAGTCGCGCGACCCGACCCACGAGCGGCTCGACCTGCCGGGCCTGGCCACGTCGGCGGTCGGGCTCTTTTCGCTGACCTACGGGCTGATCGAGGCGAACACGTACGGATGGGGCTCCGCGCGGATCGTCGGCGCCTTCGTCCTCGCCGCCGTCGCGCTCTTCGCCTTCGTGGTGCTCGAGCGGCGTCAACGCGCGCCGATGCTCGACCTGACCCTCTTCGAGAACCGGACGTACCTCGGCGCCAACCTCACGACGTTGTTCGTGTCGCTCGCGATGTTCGGCGTCTTCTTCTTCGTCTCGCTCTTCATGCAGAACATTCTCGGCTACTCCGCCGTCGAGGCCGGCGCGTCGTTCCTCCCGATGACGCTGCTGATCATCGTGGTCGCGCCCATCGCGGGGAAGGCGTCCGACCGGTTCGGCTCGCGCGGCCTGATGACCACGGGGATGCTGCTCCTCTCGGCCCAGCTCCTCTACTTCAGCCAGCTCGACACCGACACGACGTTCTGGCAGCTTCTTCCGGGGCTCGTGCTCGGCGGGGTCGGGATGTCGTTGACGATGACCCCGAGCGCCGCGGCGGCGACGCGGGCTGTGCCGGTGGCGAAGGCCGGGGTCGGCTCGGCGGTCCTCAACGCGTGCCGCCAGGTCGGCGGCTCCATCGGCATCGCTCTGATGGGCGCGATCATGGCCTCGCGGCTGACCGACCCGCCGACGCCAGCGTCGTTCATGGACGGGTTCGAGCGCGCGCTGCTCGTCGCGTCCGCCATCGCGCTCGCCGGCGCGATCATCGCGGCCGTCCTCGTCCGGCCGGAGGATCGCTCGTCCGAAGCCGAGCAGGCGCCGCGGTCCGTCGAGGCCGCGTGAGCCGTCCACGGCGCCTTCCCGCGGAGGACCGCCGTCGGGTGATTGTCCAGGCGGCCCTTCGGGTGTTCGCCTCGGGCAGCTACGCGGGCTCGACGACAGCGGAGATCGCGCGCGAGGCCGGTGTCAGCGAGCCCGTGCTCTACCGGCACTTTCCATCGAAGCGCGATCTGTGGGCGGCGTGCCTCGACGCCGCCTGGGACGAGTTCCGCACCGCCTTCGACGGCGCCGTCGACGAGTTGCTGGACGCCGCGGGCACGCCGGGCGGGGCCACCGGCCGCGCCGTGCGGCGCGGCCTCCTCGCGCCCCCGTCGGTGGCGCGCTGGAAGAAGGCCCTGATGCCGAACCTGTGGATCCAGGGCGTCACCGAGGCGGGCGAGGATCGCGAGATCCGCAAGCACATCGCGCGCCACATGCGCGTCGCCCACGACCATGTCGCGGGGGCGCTGCGCCGCGGCCAGGAGGCCGGAGCGATCCCCGCCGACCGGGACGCCGACGTCGAGGCGTGGATGATGATCGCCGGCGGGCTGCTCCGCTCGGTCGCCGATCGCGTCGGCGGGTTGCTCGACGACGAGGGCCTCGCGGCGATCCAGCAGGAGCGGTTGCGCTGGCTGTTCGGCGAGCCGGCTACGGAGTGATCCAGCGGAGTCCCCAGAAGCTGAGCATTCCCGCCGCGATCGCGAGCCCGAGGTTCCGGGTGCGCCAGGCCACGAGAGCCCCCACGCCGGCCCCGGCGATGCGGATCTCCCCCTCGCCGTAGTCGCCCTCGAGCGACGGCGTGACGAGCGCCGCGAACACCGCGATCGGGACGAAATGCAGGCATCGGACCCAGAAGTCCGGGAGCTCGAAACGCAGCGCGAGCCCTGCGTAGCGCGAGCCAAACGTCACCGCGAGCATGCCTGCGACCGTCAGCCAGAAGCTCACGCAACCTCCCGCGCCGCGTCCTCGACGTTCACCTCGTCGCCGGGGCGCCCGCGCGTCAGCGCCGCCCCGAGGAGGCTCCCGACGATGCCCGTCACGAGAATCGGCAGCCCGCCGGGAAGGTCGCGCGCGACAGCGTACGCGAGCGCGCCGGAGACGACGGCGACGAGGAGCTCGACGCGCGTGCGGACGAGCGGTACGAGCAACGCCAGGAACGCGAGCGGGAACACCAGGTCGATCCCGAGCCTGGAGGGGTCGGTGATCGTCGAGCCCGCCATGCCCCCGCCGAACGTCGCGAGGTTCCACACGGCGAACAGGCTCAGCTCGGCCCCGAGCAGGAATCCGAACGTGCGCTCGCCGCTCGCGGCGACGACGCCGAACGCCTCGTCCGTGAGGAAGTAGGCGGCGACCGGGCGTCGGCGGCGCGAGAGCGGGATGCGGCGCCCGAGCGAGAGGCCGTAGAGCACGTGCCGGACGTTCAGGAGGAACGTCGTCGAGACGATCTCGAACGCGGCCGCGCCTGCGCCGAAGAGACCGACCGCGCTGACCTGTGCGCTGCCCGCGAACACGAGGACGGACAGCGCCTGCGTCTCGACCAGCGACATCCCGGCGTCTCGCGCGAGCACGGCGTACACGAGCGCGAACGGGACCACGCCGAGCCAGAGCGGCGCCATCGCCCAGAAGCCCCGACGGAAGGACGCGGATCCGTCCACGCGGCGATCGTAGGTGCGCCGGGGGGCGTCACGAGCACCGTGCGGGCGTATCCTGGAGCCATGCGCATCGCTGCCTGTGCGATCCTCGTCGCGGTGTTGGCGGCGCCCGTCGCGGGCGCAGCGCACGCCGACTCGCCCGCGGCGACCAAGCGCGTCGTCCGCGCCTGGAGCCGGCGGCTGAACGCATACGACAACGCGGGGATCGCCCGCCTCTTCGCGCGCCCGGCGGTGTTCGGGCAGGCGGGCGCCGTCCTGCGTCTCGAGACGTACGAGGACATCGCGCTGTGGCACAGCCTCCTCCCCTGCGCGGGTCGGATCGTGTCGATCAGCGTGAAGGGCGAGACCGCGACCGCGGTCTTCGTCCTCGCGAACGGCACTCACCGCCGGTGCGACGCGCCGGGCCAGAAGGCGGCGGCGGCGTTTCGCGTCCACAGGGGCAAGATCGTGAGCTGGGTTCAGGTGCCCGTGCCGGTGCCTGTCGCACCGGGCCCGTCGGCCTAGCGATCGCCCTCGCCTTCGTCGTCGAGCTCGAGGAAGCCGATCTCGAGCATCCGCCGCGCCAGCACGAGCCCCTCCTCCCGGGCGTCGTCATCGTCCACCGCCGCCGCCAGGGCCTCCTCCAGCGTTTGCGACCCGTCCAGCTCCCGGAGCAATCGCGCGGTCGGCGGGTCGAGCTCGGCGGAGAAGGGCAGGCCGGACTCGAGCCGGAGCGCGAGCGCATCCGCGTGCCATTGTCCGCCCGAGAAGCGAGTGTCCTGGGTCACGACGGCGTCCTCGACGACGCGCAGTCGCCGGCCGAGCAGGGCGCGGCCCGCTGCGATCTCGGCCAGGCGGTCGTGCGTCTCGAAGAGCCGCTCCACGTGCCGGCCGGCCGGGCGAAGCGCCGACCGGGGGAGCTGCAGGGCCTCGACCCAGCCCGCCGCGGTCGCGTCGCGGCCGTCGGCGCGCTTGCGCAGCACGAGGCAGGCGTAGCCGAGCCGCTCGATCCCGAGCTCCCGGTAGTAGGCGAGCCAGCGGTCGAGAGCGTCGGCATACGCCTCGGGGCGGTCGACGAGGTCGCGATTCCATACCGCCGCCGTCTCGATCGGATCGTCCGTCGAGGTGTGGAGGAGAAACGCATCGCACCCCGAGCCCTCGAGCCACCGTCGCGGGCGCTCGCCGGGGTCGTCCGGATCCAGAGCCCATGCGATCAGAACGCAGGCGAACGCACCGGGCGCGAGCGCCGCCGGAGTGCTCCGCACGACGAGCTCCGACACGGCATCGCCGCGCATGCCGCCGTCCCGGAACAGGTACGCGCTCTCGGGCGAGACGACGTACGGCGGGTTCGCGACGACGAGGTCGAACTGCTCGCCCGCGACCGGCTCGAAGAAGCTTCCAGCCCGCGTCTCGACGTTGTCGGCCCCGTTCAGCGCCGCGTTGAACGTCGCGTAGGAGAGCGCCCGCTCGTTGACGTCGGTCGCGACCACGTGCTCTGCGTGCGCGGCGAGCAGGATCGCCTGGATGCCGTTGCCGGTGCAGAGGTCGAGGGCGCGCTCGCCGCTCCTGCGCACGGTCAGGTGGGCGAGGGCAACGGACGGGCGGTGTACGCCCGGGACGTGGTCCGCGTGCGCCTCGGCGGCGCCCGCGTGGTCGGAGGCGATCAAGAGCTCGTCGTGCGGGACGAGGCGCGCCGCCCCATGGACGGCGTCCCCGTCGTGGACGAGGAGGCCGGCACCCTCGAGGCGCTCCCGCAGCTCGTCGCCGACGTGCGCGTCGACGCGCCTCCGGGTGACGGGGACGCCGAGCAGGAGGAGGCGGAGCAGGACGGCGAGCTCGTCCGCGTCGCCGAGACGTCGCAGGTAGGACGGAAGCTCGGGCGACCGCGCCAGGAGCTCGTCGCCGGTTGCGAGCCGCTCCTGGATCTGCAGCGACTCGTAGCCCGCCTCCCGCAGCAGCCGGGCCAGCTCGACGGCCGCCTGTGAGCCCGCCCTGGGCGGGTCGGGGCGACCGGGCGGAGGGACGCTGCGGACGGGCTCCACGGGTGCGCCGCCGACAGGCGCTAGAAGGTCTTGTTCGCCTTCAGGTCGTACCGGAACTCGACCGCCGACCCAAGCGATCCGTCCGACTTCTGCGGCTTGTACTCGACCTCGATCTTGGCGAAGTTGAACGACACCGAGTCGGTCGGGACGGGCATCTCCTCCGTGCCGGTCGTCTGGAACGAGCTGACGAGGACGTCCCGGAACTTGAACGTGAGGTATTCCTGCTGGCCCTTGCCGGCCTTGCGTGCCGAGAGCGTCGCCGTCTTGATGTGCTGGCCGGTGGCGCATGCCTTCATGAGCGCCGGGCTTGCCCGATTCAGGTGCATCGTGAAGTGGAAGTCCTGCATCGCGACCTTGCCGGCGCCGCCGCCACCACCGCCGCCGCTCGCGCCGGCCGTGTTCGTCTCCCCGAAGCTCCAGGACTCGACGTCGATCTCGTCCTTGTGCTTGGCGTCGGCGCTCTCGCCCTTGATGCCGTCGAACTTGATGAAGTAGTCGACCGCTGCCATCGCACGACCCTACCACCCGACCTTCCGGCGCGCCGCGCCCCCGCAGGGGAGGTCTGGTCTCGCAAGGTTGGTGACGAGGCCATCGCGGCCGGAGGCCGGCTTCGCCGGCCGGGAGGCCAGGCTGCGATGGCAGCACCCCTCACCAGAAGAAGGGGGCCGGTGGGGGAAACATGGTTTCCCCCACCACGTGAAACGCCCCCGGCTGCGGCTTCCGGGGGCGTTTCGAAGGAGGCGACCCTGTGTGGGTGGCGTCGGACGGAGCTCGTGACTCTGCGGCCCAGTCACGCTGTTCTCCGGTGCTCCGCGCTGCCCGTCGGTTGCGCCCCGCGCACCTTCCTTGGCGTCTGGAGGGTGCTTGGTGCCATGACTCTACGGGCCATGTCCGGAAAAGTCAAGTAGCTCGGTCAAGTGATCCACGCTATCCTTCACTTCACCATGTCATGCGGCGCCGACGAGACCGGTTCACCCCATCGGGGGAGGCGTCCGGGCGGGTGGCGGTTTGACTGACAGCGGAATGCGCGACGCGGCCGCCACTTCCCGGTCTGCGACCCCTGCCCGGCCGCGAGGCGTGGGCGAGCGGGTGCGCGCGCTGCGCGTCGCGGCGGGCCTGACGCAGACGGAGCTCGCCGGCGCCCGCTTCTCGAAGGAGTACGTCAGCCAGATCGAGCGGGGCAAGACGCGGCCGACGGCGGACACCGTCGCCTGGCTCGCCGAGCGGCTCGGCGTCGACGACCAGTACCTCCAGCACGGCGTCTCCGCGGACGTCCGGACGCGCGTCGAGGCGAAGCTCGCGCAGGCCGAGGCGCTCTCCGAGGCGCACCGCGACCGCGAGGCGGTCGACGCGTTCCGCGGGGTGCGCGCGGAGATCAGCGCGCTCGGCTCCGCCGAGCTCGAGCTGCGGGCGCTCGCGGGCGAGGGCTGGGCACTCCAGGAGCTCGGCGCCGCGCATGATGCGATGCCGGTGCTCCAGGAGGCGCGCGAGCTCACCGAGCTGCCGGAGTTCTCCGACATCGACCGCGCCGACGTGCTCTTCCGGCTCGCGTGTTGCCGCTACCGGATCTCGAGCATCCCCTCGGCGATCGGGCTGCTCGACCAGGCGCTCGAGCTCGCGGAGCGCTCGGGGATGCCCTGCGACGTCCTTCGCGCGCGGATCCTCGCCTGGCGATCGCGCTGCCGCCGGCGACAGGCCGACTACGAAGCCGCCCGCGAGGACGCAGAGCGGGCGCTCGAGCTCGCACTCGGCGTCGACGACCCCCGTGTCGTCGCCGGCGCATACTTCCAGGCGTCCTGGGTCGCCGAGAAGACCGGCCACTGGGTGCTCGCCCGGCAGTACGCGCTGCAGGCCAAGGACATCTACGCGGAGCTCAACGACGCGCGCAACACGGGTCGTCTGATGCTCAACCTCGGGGGGCTCCAGCTCCTGCTCGGACATCCGGAGCAGGCGATCGAGCACCTCACCACGTCGTTCGCCCTCGCCGTCGAGGCCGGCTCGCAGCCGGACGCCGCGCAGGCTCTCGGGAGCCTCGCGGCGGTGCACGAGCACCTCGGCGACCACGAGGCGGCCGACGAGCATGCACGCAAGGCACTCGCGCTCCTCGAGGGTCGCGAGGACTTCCTCGACGAGATCGGCCAGTCGAACCTCGTGCTGGGCCGCTCGTTGCTGGAGCGGGGTCGCCTCGACGAGGCGGAGGAGTGCTTCCGGGCCGCGGACGCTGCCTTCGAGCAGATGTCGTCCATCGCGCACCGGACGGGGGCGTGGGTCGCGCTGGGTGACCTCGCGGAACGGCGTGGGGACGCCGGCGAGGCTGCGCGGTTGTACCGAAACGCTGCCGAAGCGCTTCGGGTCGTCCGCTTCTGAGAAAGGAGGATCCAGGTGAGTAGAGCGCGTCTTACCTATGCTCTCGTCAACCTTGCGCTCGTCGCAGCGTGGCTCGGTCAGTTCAGGCGACCGAACCTCACGTTCTCCGACGGCGACTGAGCGGAGGCCCGCTCGTGGGCCACATGATCGATCCCGGATAGGCGCGCGGGCTTCGAGCCCGACGCGGCTGTCCGGGATCGATCATCTACATTGGACGGCGTGAGCCGTCCGCTCGCCGCTGCGCTCGCCGTCGGATTCGCGACGGCGCTTCTCGCCTCCTCGTGCGGCGGCGGTTCCGGGGATGCATCGGGCGAGACGACGACGGGACCGCCGTCGAAGCAGACGCTCGAGCAGCTCTGGCGGGCGCCGGGCGAGGACGTGGCGGCCGTGGCCGGGACGTCGGACCACGCGGTCGGCACGAATCGCATCAGCTTCCTCGTGGTCGACAAGCAGTCGCGGCTGATCGAGCGACCCACCGCGCGGGTGTGGATCGCGCGCGGCCTGAAGCAGGTCCCGTATGCGACGACGATTGCCCGATTGGAGCCCATCGGCGTACCCGGCGGCGACACGGCGGACGCGGACGGGATCTACGTCGCGAAGGTCGTCACGCCGACCGCCGGGCGCTACTGGTTCATGGCGGAGCCCGTCGGCGGCACGAAGATCCAGGCGCTCGGCAACATGGTCGTTCGGAAGACGAGCATGGCGCCGTCGGTCGGCGACCACGCCATCCCCTCGAGGACGCCGACGCTCGCGAGCACGGGCGGCGACCTCGAGGCACTCACGACCGCGCGCCATCCGGACCGCGCGCTCTACGAGGTCTCGGTGGCGCAGGCGCTCGCGGCGCACGAGCCGTTCGTCCTCGCCTTCGCGACACCTCAGTACTGCCAGTCGCGGACGTGCGGCCCCGTCGTGGACGTCGTGTCCGCGGTTCGGAAGCAGGCGGGCTCGAAGGGCGTGCGCTTCATCCACGTCGAGATCTACAAAGACAACGACCCCGCGAAGGGCGTCAACCGGTGGGTCTCGCAGTGGCGACTTCCGACCGAGCCGTTCACATTCGTCGTCGACGGCACGGGCGTCATCCGGACGAAGCTCGAGGGAGCGTTCTCCGCGGCCGAGCTGCAGCGCGCCGTCGCCGCGGTGCGCCGGAGCTAGAGAGCGGCTCAGCGAAAGAGATCGCGCTCGCGCGGCATGAGGAGCTCCGCCGCGCTCCCGTCGCCGCCTACGTCGACGCCGCGGACGATCGCGGCCGGCACCTGTCGGGCCTTGCCGAGCACGAGCTCGGCAGCGCCGGCGATCTCGTCCGCGACCGCGATCTGCGTGGTCTGGAGCGGGCGGCCGCGCGCATCCGTCGTCCCGCGCAGGTCGCGGAGCGGCGCGATCCCGGCAACGCCGAGCGCGACGTCGGTGGTTCCCTGCCGCCACGCGCGGCCGAACGAGTCGCTCACGATCACGCCGACGTCGACCCCTGACAGCTCGACCAGCCGGGCGCGCAGCCGGCGCGCGGAGTCGTCCGGATCGACGGGGAGCAGCACCACCGTGCCCTCGCCGGGCGCATTGGACGCGTCGACGCCCGGCGGAGGCGCAGACGAACCCGTGCCGCGTCTCGGCGATGACGAGCGGTGGCCGGGAGCGGACGACGTCGCGGCTCTCGCCGAGGATCACCTCGATGTGACGCGCGTCGCCGTCCTCGCCGGCGAGCTCGACCGCCCGCGCGGTCGGCTCGACGTCGGCGAGCCGCACGACGCGGCCCTCCACCTTGGAGACGGCCTTCTGCGCGACCACGACGACATCGCCGCCCTCGAGCCCGCCCGCCGCCGCCGCCGCGGTGTGGAGCAGGAGGCCGAGGTCGTCGCTCTCCACGAGCTCCGGAAGCCCCTCGAGCGGGATCACGCTGACCATGCCGGCGGACGTCGTCAACGGACGCCGGTGACGCGGATGCCGGCGTGCGCCTTGTAGCGCTTGTTGACGTTCACGATCACGGCCGTCAGGCCCTCGAGGGCGCGGGCGGACGCGAGCGGGCCGCAGTCGATCGCGCGTCCGGAGGTGATCCGCTCGGCGAGCTCGAGGACGAGCGCCTTCGAATCGGCGTCGTCGCCGCAGACGAGGGCGTCCTCCTCGGGCGGCGCGTCTCCGCCGAGGTTGCGCGCCGCGAGCGAGTGCAGGCCCGCGACGACCGGCCCGTCGACGACGTCCTGGACCCGGGCGGCCACGGACGTCGCCTCGCTCGTCGGCACGACGCCGGCCGGTCCGAACGTCAGCTCGGCGGCGACCGAGAGCACCGGGGTCTTGCCGATCGCGTCCCGGAGCTCGGCGGCCGTCGCGACCGCGGCCTCCGCCTTCGTGGCGAGCGCGACGAGGTCGGCGCCGCGGCAGGCATCGGCGTTCGTCGTCCCCTCGGCCCCGACGGCTGCCGCGGCCGCCGCGGCCCGCCCTGCGTCGCGCGAGCCGACGACGACGTCGTAGCCCGCCTCGGTGAGCCGCTTCGCGAGCGCCAGGCCGAAGCTGCCGGTGCCCCCGACGACGGCGATCCTCACGCGGCCGCCTCGAGCACGACCTCCGCCAGACGCCGGGCGGCGTCCCGGTCGCCCATCAGCGTGTCGGTGAGGACGAGCGGGATCTCGGTCTCCGCGGGCGCGTCCGCCCGATCGATCACCAGCGCGCCGATCAGGCCCTTGTAACAGTCTGTTACATGCGCAGGTGACGTGCCGCCCGCCATGCGCGTGAGCATACGGTCGAGCGGGCCCTTCACGGCACGACCGCCGACGAGCGGGCTGACCGCGATCGTGCGCGCACGTCGAGCGACCACCGCCTCCCGGATCCCGTCGACCGCGAGAATCGGGTGGACGGACGTGTACGGGTTGCTCGGCGCGACGACGACGGCGTCGGCGTCGAGAATCGCCTCGACGACGCCGGGAGCGGGCGCCGCCGTGCCGGCGCCCGCGAACACCATCGAGTCGACCTCGTCCTCGTGGCGGCGGGCGACGAACCACTCCTGGAACGAGAACGTGCCGGCCGGGGTCACGACCGACGTGCGCAGCGGGTCGTCCGTCGCCGGCAGGAGCCGGGTCGCCAGCCCGGCGGCGGCGGCGAGCCGTGACGTGACGGCGGAGAGCGGCTCTCCCGTGCGGAGTGCCTGCGTGCGCACGAGGTGGAGCCCGAGGTCGAGGTCTCCGAGCATGAACCACCCTTCGCCGCCCCACTGCTTCGCGGCCTCGAGCGCCCTCCACGTCTCCCCGGCGCGGCCCCATCCCCGCTCCTCGTCGTTCAGCCGCGCGAGCGCGTAGAGCAGCGAGTCGAGGTCGGGCGAGACGTGCAGCCCGAGCACCTCGACGTCGTCGCCGACGTTGCCGATGATCGTCAGCTCGCCGGGCCCGAGCACGTCGTGCAGGCCGCCGGCGAGCTTCGCCCCGCCGACGCCGCCGGACAGGCAGGCCACCCTCAAAGCGTGATGGCTTCGACGAGCTCCGCGGTTCGCGCCCCGGCTCGCGGGCCGAGCCGAGCGAGCTCGTCGAGCGTGTCGACGTCGTCGACCAGGTTCTGGAGCGCCAGCTCCTCGACGTCGATTCCGAGCGCTGCGGCGTGGGCGCGGAACTGCCCCGCGCTGCCCGGGCCGTAGAGCGGAGCGAAGACGTCGGCGCGCGGAAGGCCGAGCGCGTTCGTCGTCCCGTCGTGCGCCACGACCATCCCGAGCCGTCCGAGCAGCGGCGGGACGGCAAGCGCGTTCAGGTCGGACGGCCGAACGCGGGGCACGTCGGCGTTGAGGACGAGGCAGAGCCCCGACGCGCCCGCGAGGCCCGCAGCGACCGCCGCTCCCTGCCCGCCGCCCGGATCGTCCACGAGCCGGGCGCCGAGGTCACCGGCGACGAGCCTCCCGGCCGCGTCGTCCGTCACGACTCGCACCTCGCCGAGCGCGAGCGCCACCTCGACGACGTCGCCGAGCATCGCGAGCGCCACCTCGCGGCGGACCTCCTCCGGCAGCCGGCTCTTGCCCTCGGCACGGAACGGGATCACCGTGAGCACGACCTGAGCCTACGTGCGTTGCCGCTGCGCCGCTCAGGCCGCGTGCGGGGCGGCGCCGGAGGAGCCGTGGTCCGCGCCGGGGCCCGTCGTCGCCCACTCGTTCACCTCGAACCAGTGGGTGCCCTCGAGCGCGGCGACGACCTCGGGCTGCGTGTGGGCCGCATTGACGACGTGGTGCTCGACGTCGCAGCAGATCTCGACCTCGTCGAGCGAGATGCCGCCCGGGATCTTCGCGACGACCTCGAACGGGAGCTGCGCGTCGTGCACGGTCATGTGCTTGAACTGGAGATCCGGCGCCCGCTCCATCAGGGTCGGCCAGTCGGGACAGGTCTTGTAGCTCACGGCGTCCCCTCCTTCGTTCCGCGCCGCCACGTTCCTTCGAGCCGCACGAGACCGCGGCTCTCGTCGTCCGGGTACACGAGCAGCGGGATCGGCCGCGGGAGCCGGTCGAGCAGGCGGCCGTCGTCCCCGAGCAGCGCCAGCGTCAGCTCGAACCGGCCGAACTGGAGCGGCGGCGCGCCGACGTCGAGGCGGAGCGCGAGACCGTCGCCCGCGCCGTCCCAGCCGAGCGGCGCCGTCTCGACGAGATCCTCGGCGACGAGGAGCCCGGAGCCGTCGCGCACCTCGAGGTGCAGGCGCGGCGCCGCGACGGAGCCGGTGAGCGCGACGTCGAGACCGAACGGCTCCCCCGCGAGGAACCGGTCGCGCGGCTCCCCGTCCGCGGTCACGAGCTGCGCCGCGGCGATCCGCGCCTCGCCCGAGCCGGACGGGCCGTCGCCGTTCGCCGACGTCGTCCCGCCCTCCTCGGCGAGCGCGCGGCGATAGCGGGTGATCGCCTCGTGCACCGGGCCGTCGTAGGCGAGGCTGCCCCCGCGCAGGAGCACGGCGCGGTCGCAGAGCCGCTCGACCGCCGAGGCGTCGTGGGAGACGAACAGGATCGTGCCGCCGCGCTCCTTGAACGCCGCGATCACGCCGAAGCACTTCCGCTGGAAGCTCTCGTCGCCGACGGCGAACACCTCGTCGAGCAGCAGCACGTCGGCCTCGAGGAACGCGGCGATCGCGAACCCGAGCCGCATCGTCATCCCCGACGAGTACGTCTTCACGGGGCGGTCGATCGAGTCCTCGAGCTCGGCGAACGCGACGATCTCGTCGAAGCGCTCGCGGATCCGCGCGCGCGAGAGCCCCTGGAGGGCGCCGTTCAGCTCGACGTTCTCCCTGCCGGTGAAGTCCGGATGGAAGCCGGCGCCCAGCTCGAGCAGCGACCCGATCCGCCCGCCGGCCTCGACCCGCCCGACCGTCGGACGGATGATCCCCGCGATCAGCCGGAGCAGCGTGGACTTCCCCGATCCGTTCCGCCCGATCAGCCCGACGGCCTCGCCGGCCGCGATCGCGACCGAGACGTCGCGGAGCGCCCAGACCTCCTGCGCGCCGGTGCGGCCGCGCGCCACGAGGAGCTCCTTGAGCGTGTGCGTCTCGCGTGCACGGACGACGAACCTCCGTGAGACGCCGTCGACCGAGACCTCTCCCGCCCGCATCCCGCCTCCTATGCGGCGACTGCCGCGAGCTCGCGGCGGACGATGCCGGCGAGCACACCGACGAAGGCGGGGTCGGCGTTCGGCATCTCGATCCGGGCGAGGCGCATGCCGAGCGCCCGCGCCCGTTCGGCCGCCTCGACGTCGATGTCCCACCTGATCTCGAGATGGTCGGAGACGAAGCCGACCGGGCAGACGAGCACGTCCGCGACGCCCTGCGCGCGCAGGTCGGCGAGATGGTCGAGGATGTCCGGGCCGAGCCACGGCTCCCCGGTGGGCGACTCGCTCTGGAAGGCGAAGCTCCACTCGCCGACGCCTGCGACGTCGGCGACCAGGCGGCTCGTCTCCAGCAACGCGTCGCGGTAGGTGTCGCCGGTGTCGAGGATCCTGGCCGGAAGCGAATGGGCGGTGAACACGACGTGCGATTCGTGGTCTCGGGGTGCGGCGCGCACGCGCTCAACCCGCTGCGCGAGCAGCTCGACGAGCCCGGGATCGTCCCCCCAGGCGCGGACGAAGCGCGTCTCGGCCCGGCCGGCGACGGCGGCGTCGAAGAGCTCCTCGTACTTCGCGATCGAGAGCGACGACCAGTGCGGCGCCAGGACGAGCCCGAGCAGCGCGTCGCGCCCGGACGCGAGCGCGGCCTCGACCGCGGCGGCGATGCGCGGCTCCCAGTGGCGCATGCCCGTCAGCACCGGGATCCCGAGCGCTTGCTCGAGTGCGGCCCGTGTCTCCTCGGTGATCGCATTGAGCGGTGACGGGCCGTCCGAGTCGTCGATCCCGAGCGCCCGGTAGCGCGCCACGAGGTCGTCGAGAAGCTCCGGCCTGACCGGCCGGCCGCCGCGGATGTCGGCGTAGTAGGCGGGGACGTCGGCGAGCCGGTCCGGGGAGCCGTACGCCATCAGGATCACAGCGGGGCCGGTCATGCCGCGACCGTCGCCTCCGTGCTGCTCGTGGACGAGCGCGGCGAGGCGCGTGAGAGCGTCGGGATCGGTGTCCGGGAGAACGCCGTGGCCGAGGTTGAAGACGTGGCCCGGCCGTCCCGCTGCCCGCGCGAGAACGTCCGCGGCCTCGCGCTCGACGACCTCCCACGGTGCGGCGAGCGCCGCCGGGTCGAGGTTCCCCTGCACGGCGCGCTCGCCGACGAGCGCCCAGCCCTCGTCCAGCGGGAGCCGCCAGTCGAGGCCGATCACGTCGCCGCCCGCCGCGGCGAGCTCGGGGAGGAGGTGCGAGGCGCCGGTGCCGAAGTGGATCGTCGGGACGTCGACGGCGGCCAGGATCGCCGCGCTCCAGGGGCCGACCCGCTCGCGGTAGAGCCGGGGCGAGAGCGTCCCGACCCAGGAGTCGAAGAGCTGGATGACGTCGGCGCCCGCGCGCACCTTGGCCGAGACGTACGCGGCGAAGGTCTCCGACAGCTTCGCAAGGAGCGCGTCCCAGGTCTCGGGGTCGGAGAGCATCAGGGCCTTCGTCCGGGGCAGCTCGCGGCTCGGCCGGCCCTCGACGAGGTATCCGGCGACGGTGAACGGCCCGCCGCAGAAGCCGATCACGGCGCGCTCGGGCTCGAGCTCGGAGCGGACGAGCCGTACGGCCTCGAGCACGGGGCCGAACGCCTCCTCGGGATCCGGGACGCGAAGCCGCGCAACGTCGGCGGCGCTGCGGATCGGCCGCTCGACGACCGGGCCGACGCCCTCGACCAGCTCGACGTCGACCCCCATGCCGAGGACGGGCGTCATGATGTCCGCGAAGAGCACCGCCGCGTCGACGCCGTGGCGCCGCACGGGCTGCAGCGTCACCTCGGCGCAGAGCTCGGGCGTCCCGGCGACCGCGAAGAACGAGTGGCGCTCGCGGATCGCCCGGTACTCCGGGAGCGAGCGGCCGGCCTGGCGCATGAACCACACCGGCGTACGCTCGACCGGCTCGCGGCGCGCGGCTCGGACGAGGAGCGGGGCGACCATGACGGGAGCGTAGCCCTCGATCGCGGCACCGGCCGCGTAGACTCGGGCGCCGTGGAGCCGCTCGTGCCGCTCTGGCGATCCTCGACGGTCGCGCCGCAGCGGGCGGGCGCGCGGACGACAGCCAGGCTCGTGCTGGAGAACGGCGGCGCAGCCACGTGGCGCTCGCGCGGCGCGGAGGGGCTGCAGCTCTCGTACCACTGGCTCGACACCCACGGCAACGCGATCCTCTGGGACGGCACCCGCACGGCGTTCGCGCGGCCGGTGGGGCCGGGGGAGACGATCGAGGTCGACGTGCCCGTCGACGCGCCGCGACCTCCGGGCCGCTACGTGCTCCGCTTCGACCTCGTCGAGGAGCACCGCTTCTGGCTTTCCGAGCTCGGGATCGCGACCCACGACGTGGAGGTCGACGTCGCGCCGCTGATCGCGGAGCGGCGGCTGGCGGTCGTCGTCCACGGCGGGCCGGACGCGCGCACCGATGCGGCGCTCGCCGCGCAGGAGGAGCCGGTCGTCGCCGGCGCGCCGGCAGCGACGGCCCACCTCGTCACGGGCGCGGAGCCGGCGCCCGACTGGTCGCGGCTCATGCTCGACGCCCACGCCGAGGGCTGGCCGGCGGTCGGCCCGGCGCTCCTTCCGAGCGGAGGGCCGCTCG
The DNA here is from genome assembly GCA_963821365.1 of uncultured Actinomycetes bacterium. Lineage (GTDB taxonomy): Bacteria > Actinomycetota > Thermoleophilia > Gaiellales > Gaiellaceae > Gaiella. Next base: position 310,724 of record CAWGDT010000008.1, on the reverse strand, counting down.
AGCGCCGCCGCGCGGCGCGCGCGCTGCGGACCTGGACGCCTGGAGGGCGAAACCCACGTCTCGATGCCCCGCTGCTGCTCCCCTCGCTCGTCGACGGCCTCCAGGCCGCCGAGCATCGCCGGCTGCCGGCTCACGCCGGCGACGGGCTCTTCGAGGGCCGCGCAGTCGTCAGGCTTCCGACGCGATACGGTCGTCGACCGACCTGAAGACGAGCGCGCCGACCGCGAGCGCGACGATTGCGGCGACGACGAGGTAGAGCAGGTCTCCGGTCGGGGGCGGCTCGCCCGCGTAGAGCGGCGTCCGGTAGGACTCGATCGCCGGCGTGAGCGGGTTCCCCCAGTGCAGCAGGTCGACGAGCCACGGACGGGACTCCGCCCCGGGGAGCGCGTCGAGTTGGTACAGGATCGGTGTGAGGAAGAACCACGGCAGGAGCACCGCCGCGACGACGAACTCGACGTCGCGAAAGATCGCGTTCAGCGATGCGAGGGTGAGCGCGAAGCCGGCCGTGAAGACGACGATCAACGCCCCGACGGGGATCGCGAGCCACGCCACGTCACGGCTCCCGGACTGGAACCAGAGCGCCAGCACGAGGACGATCGCGGTCATCGCGGCAAAGGCCACCACCTCCGTCGCCACGACGGAAAGCGGGACGAGCTGGCGCGGGAATCGCACCTTGCGGATGATCGGCGCGTTCTCGACGATGCTCCGCGCGCCGCTCTGCACGGACGTCGCGAAGAACACCCAGGGCGGAAGACCGCAGAGGAGGAAGAGCCAGTAGTGCTCCGTCTCGGTCGGCTGCGCCTTCCAGAGGACGGCGAACACGACGAGGTAGACGAGCATCAACGCCGCGGGCAGAGCGAGCGTCCAGGCGAGCCCGAGGAGCGACCCCTTGTACTTCGCGCGCAGGTCGCGCCGAAACAGCGAGCCGAACAGCTCGCGATGCCGGAGCAGATCCGCGTAGACGCTCACGAGCGCGGATTGTAGGGCGCGGTCCCGCGCCGCCCGCCGGGAGCGGCGGAACGCTACGGGCCGCGCCGACGCCGCTACCCTTGAGCCACCGTGGAAGCGGCCGTCACGATCGCCGCCCTGCCTGTCGCGGCGCTCGCCCTCTGGGCCCTCCTGCGCGCCCCTTCCGCCGCGTCCAAGCTGGTCGCCCAACCCTCCGGCGAGCGCTGGCACGAGCGCGCGACACCGACGTTCGGCGGCGTCGGCATCGCCTGCGGGCTCGCCGCGGGCGTCGCGCTCGCGATCGTCGCGGGCGCCGTCGAGCCGTCGTGGGAGCTCGCGGGGATCCTGGCGGGATGCGGGATCCTGTTCGTCGCAGGGCTCGTCGACGACGTCCGCCGCCTGAGCCCGATCACGAAGCTCGCGGCGCAGTTCGCGGCCGCCGGGATCGCGATCGCGGCAGGGCTGCGGGTCGAGCTCGTGACGAACGACGTGCTCGGCGTCGCCATCGCCGTCTTCTGGCTCGTCGGGATCACCAACGCCTTCAACCTGCTCGACAACATGGACGGCCTCGCCGCGACGCTCGCGACCGTCGCGTGCCTCTACTTCGCGATCGACGCGGCGACGGTGCACCCGAACGACCTCGTCCTCGTGCTCTCGCTCTCCCTGGCGTTCGCCTGCCTCGGCTTCCTGCCGTTCAACCTGCGGCCGAGCGACGGGGCGCGGGTGTTCATGGGCGACGGGGGCAGCCAGCTGCTCGGGTTCCTGCTCGGAGCGCTCGGCCTCGCGGCGAGCTGGACGACGGCGGGGACGACGGTGGCGACCATGCTGCTGCCGCTGCTCGTGCTCGCGATCCCCATCCTCGACACGACCCTGGTCACGGTCAGGCGGCTCGCGGAGCGGCGTCCCGTGACGCAGGGCGGCACGGACCACACGTCGCACCGGCTCGTCTACTACGGCCTCTCCGAGACGAAGGCCGTGGCGCTGCTCGCGCTGATCGCCGTGGCGCTCGGCGCGACCTCGGTCGCGTACAACGTGCTCGACCGCCCCGCGATCACGGCCCTCGGCGTGCTCGTCACGTTCGCGCTGCTCGTCCAGTTCGGCGGCTTCCTCGCCGAGCTCTCCGAGCAGGAGCGCCGCGGCCGCCCCGGCGACACCCGCCTCCGTCACGCCGTCACGGTGGAGCCGCGGCGGCTCGCCGAGCTGATCGTCGACGCGATCCTCGTCAGCGGCGCGTTCCTCGGGTCGTACCTCCTCTTCGTCGACGGGCGCGGCACGGAGCTCCAGCGCGGCACCTTTCTCGCCGTGCTGCCGATCGTGCTCGGGACGACGTACGTGGTCTACGTCCTCTTCGGCGTCTACCGGCGGGCGTGGCGCTACGCGACGAGCCGTGACCTGCTCTCGGTCGCGCTCGCCTCGGCGCTCGCGACGCTCCTGGCGTACGCCATCGTGCTCGCGACGCGCGACCTCGGCGACTTCCCACGAGAGATCTTCGTCGTCGACGGCGTCGCGGCCGCCGCGCTCGCCGCGCTCTCGCGCTGGTTCGTCCGGCTCGTGCCCGAGGCCGGCAGCGGGCCCGACGACGGCCGACGGCGCGTCCTCGTCGTGGGCGCCGGTCAGGCGGGCCGCGGTCTCGTCCGCGACCTCCGTCGGGCGGACGACGTCCGCGTCGTGGGCTTCCTCGACGACAACCCGCGCCTCCGTCGGCGTCGCGTCCAGGGCGTGCCGGTACTGGGCGCGGTCGACGATGCGGTCGGCGCGCTCGAGACGACGCGCGCGGACGAGCTGGTCGTCAGCATCCCGGACGCGCCGCCGGAGCGACTCGAGGCGCTCGGTCGTGCCTGCGACGCCGTCGGCGTCCCCCACCGTGTCGTCCGCGAGCGCCCGCTTCCGGCCCCGGCGCCGACCAGAGCCGTCGCCGAGTGAGCGCCCACGTCACCGCGGGGCCGCTCCCCCGGGCGAGCGCGACATCGGATGCCCGGACGCGCCTCGAGGCACTGGCGCCGCTCGTCGGCGCGTACCTGCTCCTCTCGACCCTCTACGCCTGGCAGGCCTGGCGCCGCGAGACGCCGACGATCTTCTCCGACGAGCTCGAGACGACGCAGATCTCCCGTGCGATCGCCGAGACCGGACATGCGGCGCGGCGCGGCGAGCCCTACGGCTTCACGAGCCTCGTCCCGTGGCTCACGGCGCCGTTCTGGTGGCTCCACCCGGTCGCGACGGCCTACGAGGCGATCAAGAGCGTCCAGGCGTTCGTGATGGCCGCGGCGATCTTCCCCGCGTTCCTCCTGGCGCGGCGCGTGCTCTCCCCCGGCTGGGCCCACTTCGCGGCGGTCGCGGCGATCGCCGCGCCGGCGCTGTCGTACGCGCCGATCCTCGTCGAAGAGCCGTGGGCCTATCCTGCGGCAGCGCTGGCGCTCTGGCTGACGGTGCGCGCCGTCGACCGGCCGGGCACGTGGCCGATCGCGCTCGCGGTCGGCTCGTGCCTGCTCGCCGTGCTCGTCCGGTCGCAGCTCGTCGCGCTCTTCGGCGCGCTCGCGTTCGGGCTGATCGCACTCGCCTGGCGCACGGAGTCGATGCGCCGCTGGCGCGCGTCCTGGTCGCGCTGGGACTGGGTCGGCGCGGTCGTGCTCGGGGTCGGCGCCGTGATCGCGGTCGTGGCGTTCCTCGGGCACCGCTCGAACGAGTGGTCGACCGCGACGACGCTCTGGAAGGGACGGATGGTCGAGTACGGCAGCTGGGCGGGCGGCGCCTTCGCGATCGGGATCGGCGTGCTCCCGGCGATCGCGCTCCTCGCCGTGCTCGGCGTGCCGCGGTCGGAGCGCGACCGTCCGGGCGTCCGCGCCTTCGTCGTCGTCGCCGGCGGGGCGGTGGTCAGCTTCGGCTGGTACGCCGCCGTCAAGGGCGCGTACCTGTCGACGACGTTCTCCAGCCTGGTCGTGGAGCGGAACCTCGTCTACCTCGCGCCGCTCGCGTTCGTCGCGACCGCGTACCTGCTCGAGCGGGGGACGGCCCCGATCTGGGCCGTCGTCGTCGCGGGCGCGGCCGTCCTGGGGCTGATCGTCTGGGTCCCCGTCGAGCGCGGGCTCGACAACTTCCCCTACTACGAGGCCCACGGCCTGGCGATCCTCGCGCTCGCGAACAGGGAGTGGGCGTGGCCGCTCGGTCGGATCGAGGCCGCGCTCGAGGTGCTGACGGCTGCTTGCGTCCTCCTCCTGCTGCTCGTCGGCACGCGGCTGCGGTCCCGGGTCGCGGGGATCGCGGCTCCCGTCGCGATCGCCACGGCCGTCGGGCTGCTCGTGTGGAACGTCACGGCGGAGATCTACGCGTCGATCGGCGAGCACGACTTCAGCGCGCTCGTCGAGCGCAACATCCCCAAGCCGAACGACTGGGTCGACCGCGCCGCGGGGTCGGGGTCGGTGACGATGCTCGGGCAGCACATGAGCGACAACCCGCTCGGCGTGGCGTCGACGGAGTTCTGGAACAGGACGATCGAGAAGGTGTGGAGCGTCGACGGCACGGGACCGGGGCCCGGGCACACGCTGACGCCCGACCTCCAGGATGCCGACGGAACGCTCTGGCCCAACCCGCGGACGGACTTCGTGCTCGCGAGCGGCGGCGTGGAGGTCGTCGGCGACGAGGTCGCGGCGAACGAGGGATCGACGCTCGTCCGGCTCGACGGACGGCAGATCCGGTTGAGCTCCAACACGACCGGGATCACGGGCGACGGCTGGATCGTCGGCGACCCGGGCGACCCGTCGGTGCCCGCACGTGCCGCGTACAACCGGTTCGACGTGTCCGAGGGCGGGACGGGGACGGCGGTGGTGACGCTGTCCCGCGAGACGTTCTGCCCCGCGGGCGTGCGGCTCCCGGGCGACACGGTCGTACGGATCGGCGTGCTCGGGCGCGGCCCCGACAAGCAGCCGGCGATCGTGCGGCAGACGGCCTCGGACGCGCAGTACGTGCCGGCGTGCACGTCGCGGACGTTCGTGCTTCCCACCCCGAACGTCCCGTGGCGCGTCGAGGTGACGACCCAGACGTTCGTCCCGGCCAAGGTCGACCCGAAGGGCTCGGCGGGCGAGCGGCGGGCGCTCGGCGCGCGGGTCTCGTTCGACGTCGTGCCGCGGTAGGCGCGGTCAGCGGCAGGCGGCGACGAGGTAGGTGAAGCGCGCGCGGAGGGCGAGCCGCGCGAGCGGACCCGTGCGCTCGGCCGCCTTCGCGAGCGCGACCGCGGGCCCGGGAAGGCGCTGCGTCTGCGGGACGAAGAACGGGCGGAGCACGACGCGGGCGAAGCCCGCCTCCTCCAGCTCGGCGACGACGTCCGCGACCCGGTACTGGCGAGGGTTCAGGTCGAGCACGAGCTTCCGCTCGGTGAAGCGGGCGACACGTGCGAAGAACGCCGCGCGGTCGTGCGCGTAGTAGATCGCCCGGAACACGGTCGTGGCCGCGACGGGCTTCTCCGGCACGAACGCGTTCAGGTCGCCGACCCCGACCGTCGCCCGCGCACCGAGCCGCCCGCGCGCCGCATCGACCATCGCCGGCTCGGCGTCGATGCCCGTGTACCGCAGCCCGCGTGCGAGCAGGTGCTCGCCGAGACCGCCGTCGCCGCAGGCGAGGTCGAGCACCTCGTCTCCATCCCGGAGCGGGGTGCCGAGCGTCGCGATCAGCTCGGCTCGGTGGTCGAGATAGGCGCGCGCGTCCGCGTACTCGACGTCCGACCAGCCCTCGGCCTTGCGCGCGTACTGCTCCTGCTTCGCCGTCACAGCCGCGCGAGCGTCTCCGGGTGCTTGCGGACGAAGCGGCCCATGCTCCGCAGGTGCCAGAACGAGTGGCGCGAGAGGAGCTCCCTGTCCGTCGTCTGCGCCCAGTCGTGGGTCACCCTGGCCGCGGGGACGTACCAGCGCTCCCAGCCCGCCCGCATCGCGCGGTAGCAGAGGTCGATGTCCTCGACGTAGTGGCGGTAGCCCTCGTCGAAGCCGCCGAGCTCGCCCAGCATCGCGCGCCGCAGAAGAAGGAACGCGCCGAGGAGCCAGTCCGCCTCGACCGGGCCGTCGACGTCCTCGTCGAGGTGGTAATGCGCGCGCTGGCGCTCGAGCGGCGGGAACAGCCGCCGGAGCGGCGTGCGGCGGACGAGCGTGCCCCTGACGGTCGGGAACCTCCGCCGCGTCGGCTGCCACCTCCCGTCCGGCCAGCTCGTGCGCGGGCCGGCGATCCCGCAGCGTCCGCGCATCTCGGCGAAGCCCAACAGCGTGCCGACGGCGTCCGGCGCGGGGACGACGTCAGGGTTCGCGTAGACGAGCCACTCGCCCGTGGTCGCCGCGATGCCGAGGTTGACGTTCTCCGACAGCCGGAGCGGGCGGGCGTTCTCGAGCACGCGCACGGTCGCGGCCAGGTCCGGCGGCAGAGAGCCCGGCGTGTTCGCGACGACCACGAGCTCGTCCACCTGCGGCTCGAGCGCGGGAACGAGCGTCTCGAGCTCGCGCGCGTGCCCGTGCGAGACGACGACCGCGGAGACGCTCATCGTCCGAGCGCCTCGACGTACGCCGCGACGGTGGCGCGTGCCGCCGCCTCCCAGGTGAAGGCGCGCGCGCGCTCGAGCCCGGCCGACGCGAGCGTGTCCCGCTCCGCCAGCGCGCGGTGGATACCGTCGGCCAGCTCGCTTTCGGGGACGACGACGGCCGCATCGCCCGCGACCTCGACGAGCGCCGGGTCGGGCACCGCGACCACCGGTGTCCCGGAGGCCATGGCCTCGACGACCGGCAGTCCGAAGCCTTCGTGACGTGACGACTGGACGAGGCAGGCAGCCCCGCGGTAGAGCTCCGCGAGCCGCTCGATCGCGACGTACCCCTCGAGGCGCGCGCCGCCAGCCCGAAGCTCGGCCGCGACGCGCTCGTCCTTCGTCGGCCCGACGACGACGAGCTCGAGCCCCGCCTCCCGCGCCGCGGCAAGCGCCGCGACCTGGTTCTTCCGCTCCTGGATCGCCCCCACCGCGAGTGCGTAGGGACTTTGCAACAGTCTGTTGCTTGCACCCGCCTGCCCCGGCGCGGGGTGGAACGCCGGGTCGACACCGTTCGGGGCGACGGCGATCCGCTCCGAGGGGACGCCGTACAGCTCGGCGAGGTCTCGCTTCGTCCGCTCGGAGACCGTGAGCACGCGGGCGGCACCGCGCGCGGCGCGCGGCACCACGCGCTCGAACACGAGACGGTCGCGCCGGCCCATGAGGCCGTGCTCGAACGAGAGGTCGTGGATCGTCACCACCGCGGGGCACGGACAGCGGAGCGGCAGCGCGTACTGCGTGTGCACGAGCGCCGCGCCGAGCCGCCGCAGGGCGCGCGGGAGCGTCCACGCCATCCGCAGCTCCTGCGAGCGCGCCGGGAGCAGCACGGGCAGCGCGCCGTCGGGGACGAGCTCCGGGTGCCGCGTGACGGCCGCGAGGTCGAGCCCTGCCTCGGCCGCCGGCTCCGGCAGCGTGCGGAGAAGGTTCCGGACGTACGTCTCGTCGCCCGTCCGCCGGCGGCCCGAGGACGTCCGCGTCGACGACGACGAGGCTCACACGAGCTCCCGCCAGAGGTCCTCGACGAGGTCGGCGGAGCGGCGCCACGTGAACATCGACGCGCGTGCGCGGCCGATCTCGACGAGCGCGTCCCGCCGCCGCTCTGCCTCCTCGATCCCGGCCGCGATCGACGCAGGGTCGCGCGGGTCGACGAGCACGGCTGCGCCGCCGGCCACCTCCTCGGTCGCGCCGCCCCGGCTCGTCACCACCGGCGTCCCGCACGCCATCGCCTCCAGCACCGGGATCCCGAACCCCTCGTAGAGCGACGGGTAGACGAGGCAGCGTGCGCCCCGCATCAGGGCGGCGAGCTCCTCGTCGCTCGGCTCGCCGACCCAGCTCTCGGCGGCGACGCCGCCCCAGCCGGCGGCGCCGGCGACACGAAGCTCGACGCCCGCGAGCCGCGCCGCCTCCACCGCCGCGGCGATGTTCTTCCGTGGCTCGAGGGTGCCGACCGCGAGGACGTAGTCGCCCTCGGCCGCCGGGCCCTCGGGCGTGAACACCGCGTCGACGCCGTTCGGGACGACGCGGATCCGCTCGACGGGCACTCGGAGGCGCGCGACGAGCTCGTCGCGCGTGAACGCCGAGACCGCGACGACCGCGTCCGCCACGCGCACGCCGCCCCGCAGCGCCAGCGCGCCCGTCGTCCGGTGCCAGCGGGGGAACGCCGCCGGGTGACGGAGCACGCCGAGGTCGTGGACGGTGACGACGAGCGGCGACCGCGGCGACGCGGGCGCGCGGAAGGTCGTGCAGTGGAGCAGGTCGAGCTTTGCCGAGGCATGCCCGAGGCGGAACGGGTACCAGAGCGCGTCTCGCCGGATGGAGGCGAGGCGCCCTTCGCCGCCGGCCTGCAGCCCGACGAGCTCGAGGCCGGGCCGGCCCGCGAGCTCGGCGAGCAGCCCCCGCACGTGCCGTGCCGTCCCGGCGCGCGTCTGGACGAGCGGCGACGTGTCGATCCCGACCCTCACGCGGCGGCCCTTCGCACGATCTCCTTCGGCTCGGGGTAGCGGAGGAGCGCGATCGCCGCCACGGGATCGAGCCAACGTGCCTCGACGTGCTCGTGGTCGAGCGTCGGCTCCCAGCCCGCGGGCGCGTCGCGACGAACGGCCAGACGACGATCAGTTCCGTCCCGGCCGGGAACCGGGCGCGGACCGGCTCGGGGTCGCCGGCGAGGTCGTAGCCGAGCGGGTCGCCGAGCGAGTCGGGGGCAGCGACGAGCCCCGTCTCCTCACGGAGCTCCCGCGCGGCCGCGGCGGCGGGCTCCTCGCCCCAGTCGACGCCCCCGGAGACGAGGTGCCAGTAGCCGAGCTTCTCCGGCGAGCGCAGCAGGACGAGGTACTCGGGGCCGGGCCGGCGGACGGCGATCGCCACCTCGTCGGGCCGCCGGTCCCCTGCCCGGCGTCTCGGATCCGGTCACGCCGCCCGCTCCTCGAGCGCCGCGAGCATCGCCGCACCGGTCGAGCGCCACGAGAACCGCGCCGCATGGGCGAGGCCGAGCGGGACGAGCTCGTTCCGTCGCGCGACCGCCTCCCGGATGCCGGCGGCGATCGCCTCGACGTCGAGCGGGTCGACGCGCACCGCCGCATCGCCGCAGGCCTCGTCGAGCGAGGGATGCGCCGAGGCGACCACCGGCGTGCCGCAGGCCATCGCCTCGACGATCGGCATGCCGAACCCCTCGTAGAGCGCGGGATAGACGAGCATCGAGGCTCCACGGTAGAGCCTCGCGATCTCGTCGTCCGGGACGTAGCCGAGCCGCCGGATGCGCGGGTCGGCGAGATCGGGCCGCTCGCCCCAGCCCTCGCCGCCCGCGAGGACGAGCCCGAGCTCGCCGTCGAGGAGCCGCCAGGCCTCGACCAGCCGGGCGAGGTTCTTGCGCGGCTCGATCGTCCCGAGCCCGAGGATCGTGGGGCCGCCGAGATCGGCCGCCGGCCCGTCCGGCCCGAGGCCCTCCTGGAGCCCCGGCGGCGCGTGGACGATCCGGCTCTCGTCGATCCCGAGCGTCTCCCGCAGATCCGCAGCCGTGAAGCGCGAGTTGGCGAAGACGACGTCGCACGTCGCCGCAGCGTTCCGGCCTTTGTGCACGTGCATCGAGACGGTGCGTGGCGTGCACCACTCGGGGTGGTGGAACGGCACGAGATCGTGGAACACGGTCGCGCGCACACCGCGGCGCTGCGCCGGGTACATCCACTCGCTGAAGACGAACGCATCGAGCCGGCCGGCAAGGAGCTCCGCGGGCGGCCACCCGGCGCGGCTCCACCCGGTGCGAAGCGCGTGCGACGCAGGCAGCGGGACGAGCCGGCGTGCGGCCGGGATCCCGTCGAGGGCGGCCGCGATCGCGGCGGGCCCGCGGAGGCTCGTCGGAGCGAAAGCGACGAGCTCGTGCCGCTCCTCGGCGGCGCTGCACATGCCGCCGAGCGAGCCGCGGATGTAGTTCCCGATCCCGGTGCGAGGGTGGGAGAGGGGCGAGACGTCGACGACGATCCTCACGCCGGCTCCTCGTGGACGAACGAGTCGAAGTGGGCGCCCAGCTTGCGGTCGTCCGTGCTCCCCGGAGTCACGTCGGCCGGCACGCGCGTGGGCGCGATCGTGAAACGGACGACGCAGCGCCCGTCCACCGGCTCGAGCGGCACGCGAAGCGTGGCCGAACCCTCCGGCGCCACTGCGATCGTCGCAACGGGCTGGCCGCGCACGAACGCGGTCACCCGCGTGAGCCGCCCGGCGAAGAGCGACGGGTCGGAGTGGAGACCGACGAGCAGCCGCCCGCCCATGCAGCGCAGCCGCTTCCAGCTGACGCGCGCGCCCGACCAGGTGTCGTTCGGGTAGAGGCCGCTCACGCTCGTCAGCGACGAGAGCGGCCCTCGGAGCCGCCAGAGCGTCGTCCCGAGGTCGTCCCGCGCGACCACCTGCCCGTCGGGGGTCACGGATCCGTCGAGCAGCGCGTACGGCGCATCGACCGTTCCACCGGTGGGCGTCCGGACGATTCCGGCGGCGTCGACGTGCACCGGCGTCTCCCCGATGCCGCCGGGGGTGGGCTGGGACGTGTAGTAGACGCGGCCGACGCTCCGATTGAAGAACTCGTTCTGGTTGACCGTGAACCGATCGGCGCGTCCGGTCCAGAGCACGGCCACCTCGTCGCCCGACGGCACGCGGTCGTCGATCCAGTCCCGGGGGACGCCGCGGATCCCCTGGAAGAGGGCGCCCTCGCCGGAGCGGAGCACCCCGTGCGGGCCCGACCAGACGGGGCGCGAGAGCACGACGAACACCCCGAGCAGCGCGAAGGGGACGACGATCGCGTGGCGCGCCGGGACGAAGGCGAGGAGGGCGACGAGGCCGAGCGCGACGACGAGCACCGTCGCCCAGTAGGACCCGGCGACGAGGTGCGCGTTCGCCGTCCAGAGCGGGATCAGGCCGAACGTGTCGGACTTCGCCGGCTCGCCGATGAACCGGGCGTACGGGAAGGCGGCAACGAGCCCGAGCGCGACGAGCGAGCCGACGAGCAGCGGGACGCGCGGTCGGGGCGCGCCCAGCTCCACCCACGCCGCGAGCACGGCGACGAGGAGCGGCGCGAGGAAGAACAGGTACCTGTCCTGCACGCGGTCCGGAGCGAACCGCGACGCAAAGGCCCCGACGACGAGCGTCGACGTGGCGACCATCGCGATCGTCGCCGCGAGATGCTCCTGCACGGCCGCGGGGAGCCGGCGGGCCTGCCAGAGCAGGACGACGAGGGCAACGGCCGGGAGCACTGCGACGTAGAGGGTCAGCTCCTCGACGTGCCAGAGCCAGAAGCGGAGCACGAAGCCGACGTCGTAGCCGCCCTCGCCGACGACGCTGTACGCGCCGAGCAGGTCGGAGAGCGACCGGCCGCGCGCGAGCTGCGCGACGACGACGAGCAGGCCGAGGGCCACGGTCCCGCCCAGCAAGGGCACGAAGCGGCGGAGCACCCCCGCGTCGCGCCGCAGCAGCGCGAGCACGAGCGGGGCGAGCAGGATCGCGCCGACGAACCCGATCGCCTGGGAGCGCGTCGCGACGGCAGCGACGAGCGCGGCAGCGAGCACCGCGACCCTGGCGCCGGTCGGCCGCTCGAGCACACGCAGGAACGTCCAGGCGAAGAACAACGCGACGGGGTAGAAGAGCGCCTCGGTGACGAGCGTGGCCGTGTATGCCATCGAGGGAAGCGCCACCGCGATCGCCGCGCAGAGGAGCGACAGGCCGCGGCCTGCGACCCGACGGGTGACGAGCCAGGCGGGAACGGCCGCGAGGGACATCGCGACCGCATTCGTCGCCTTCGCGAGCGCGTAGGCGCTCGGCAGCGCGTCGAAGAGCGCGTACGCGGGCGACAGCAGCAGCGGGTAGAGCGTGCTGTAGCCGCTCGTCGGCACGCCGCGCACCGCGAACGACCCCGCGTCGGCGACGCTCTTCGCGAGCTCCGAGTAGATCAGCTCGTCCACGAAGACGAAGGGCGCGGGCATCGCCCGGACGAGCCAGACGCGCAGCGCCGCGGAGGCGACGACGATCCCCGTGAGCCACGCCCAGTCGGGCACGCGGGCGGCGGGCGCCCGCCAGGACTCACCCACCGAGGTCGACCTCGGCGAGCCGTCTCGCGATCTCGGAGGCCTCGGGCGAGCCGGGTGCGATGCCGACCTCGGCGGCTGCCTCGCTCACCTCGCGGACGACGTCGTCGGCGACGGCCTCGCCGCCCGCGATCCGCTCGAACGCCGCTGCCTGCCGCTCGGCGACCCGCGCCAGGTCGTGCTCGCCGGTCGCAAGCGCTCTCGCAGCCGAGCCCATCGCGGCGCGGGCGTCGGAGCGCTCGGCGAGGAGCCGCAGGGCGGCCGCCAGGTCGGGCACCTCGCCGTCGCCGACCGCGACCCGGAGTGCGACGCTGTCGGGCAGCTCGGCGAACCAGCCGACGTCGGAGACGACGAGCGGCTTGCCGAGGGTCAGCGCCCGGATGGCGGTGCCGGACGTCTCGCCCATCGTCGGCGAGCGGAGGCTCACGTGGACGTCGCACGCGGCCATCAGCTCCCACAGCCGCCGCTCGTCCACGTAGCCCTCCCGGACGATCCCGTCGCCGCCGAGCCCGAGCCGCTGGAGCCGCCGTTCGAGGTCGAAGCCGGGGGACGTCGCGCCGACGAGGAGCAGCCGTGCGCCGGGGCGCTCCGCGCGCAGCCGCGCGAAGGCCTCGAGGAGCTGCGGGACACGCTTCGACTGGTTGACGTTCCCGAAGGCGCCGATCAGCGGCTCTCCCTCGATCGCCGCCGGAACGACACCCGGGTCCGGCCATGCGGGGTGCGGCACCCGCGCGATCGGCCCCGTGAACCCCGCCCCGCGCGCACGCTCCTCGACGTAGCGCGAATGCACGACGAGGCCGGTGGCGAGCGAGAGCACCTCGCCTGCGAGCGGGAACTCCTCGGGGCGCGCCTCCCAGAGCGGCGGCAGCCGCTTGTCGAGGACGCCGTGTGCCAGCAACCGGCCCACGACCCCGTGCTCCCGCTCCATCGCGTCGAGGTAGCCGTGCCCGTCCCGCCTGCCGATCGTGACGCCGGCGACGAGGTGGTGCAGGACGAAGTCGTGCAGGACGACCGCTCCCGGCTCGCGCCGCAGCGCATCCAGGATCCAGCCGTGCGCATCGGGGTTGTTGCCGATGTGGTAGACAACGAGGTCGACGCCTCGCGGCGGCCGTTTCGCCCCGCGCTTCACCACGTCCACGTCGACGCGCTCTCGGAGGGCCGGCAGGAGGAGCGCGGAGTAGTCGGCGATTCCGGACGACTCCGGGGGCATCGGCGAGAAGTACCCGACCTTCACGACAGGAGCCTCGCGATCGCTCGATCCCACGTCACCTCGTCGGCGAGCGCCTTCCCCGCCCTCCCGAACGCCGAGGCCTCGTCCTCGTGGGCGCGGAGCCAGGCCGCCGCCCTCCCGATCTCGGCCGCATCGGGCCGAACGACGAGACCGGTCCGGCGGTCCGAGACGACGTCGAGCGGGCCGCCCGCGTCGGTCGTCGTGATCACGGGCTTGCCCGACAGGAATGCCTCGTACGGGCCCATGCCGAAGTCCTCGTCGACCGGCGCGTAGTAGACCGACGAGCAGGTCGCGTAGAGCTCCGCGAGCCGGGCGGCGTCGACGCGGCCCTCGAACCGCACGCGGCCGTCCAGCCCGTGCGTGCGGGCGATCTCCTCCAGCCGCTCACGGTCGGGGCCGTCCGAGGCGATCACGACGTCGAAGCCCTGCTCACGCGCGGCAGCCTCGAGCAGCAGGTCGATTCGCTTGGCGCGGTCGAGCCGGCTCGCGGAGAGCACGAAACCGTGCGACGGCGACGAGTGGTACGGGAGCGCCTGCGGGGGATGCGGGAGGACCTCGGCGACGAGGCCCGTCGACCGCTCGAGGCGCCCCGCGACGTTCGCCGACGTCGCGAAGAGGCGCGTCGCCTCGCCGAGCGCGCGGCGGTCGAGCTCCTGCACCTGCCGGCGGAGCGCCCGCTCCTCGGGCGACGGCCCGAACTGCCCGAGCGCGGTCCCGTCGAGCTCGTAGGCCTGGCGGAACTGATGCACGAGCCAGACGCGCTTCTCGTGGTGCCGGACGACATAGGACGGGAACTTGGTCGCGACGACGACGTCGATCGGACGGCCGTCCACCTCCTCGAGGTCGAGCATCCGCCAGAGGAACGCCTGCGTCAGCACCCGCGCTCCCGGGTACCACTTGAACGGCACCGAGACGAGGTCCGCCTCGTGCCCGCGCACCCCGAGCTCGGCGACGAGCTCGTCGGTGAAGATCTCGGCACCCCCTCTGGCGAAGGGCACCTGGGGGCGCAGAACCGCGATACGCATCGGCGAGCCCCTAGCGCGGATCCGGGGCGCGGAGCTCCCGGAGCTCCGCCTCGAGCGCTGCGACGCGCTGCTCGAGGTCGTCGACCAGGCGCAGCGCCGCGGCGTTGAAGGATCGCTGGTCATACGCGAGCGGCTCGACATACCAGCGCATCATCTTGCGGAGCACCGCCTTGACCGGCGTCCCGAGGCCGCCGCGGAGCCCCGGCCGCAGGCGCAGCGGCCGGTCGGCGGACACGGGCCAGAGCCGCTCCGCCTCGGCGCGCGCCGCCCGCCGATCGTCCGGCTCCCCCGACGCTCCGGGATCGGCGCCGGAGCGCCGGATCTCCTCCTTGAGCGCCGCGAACAGCGCGTCGACGTCGACCTCGTCGGTCGACGGAAACCCGTTGTCCGTCGCCTCGTCCGGCACCGGCGAAGTGTAGCCCCGGCGTCCGCCGCCGAGGCCGTGGCGTAGGGTCATCGCGTGGGCCGGGGCGACCGTCGACGCCGAGCTGCGGAGTATGGCGCGATCTGTCTCGTCGTCGTGGCGGCCGCGCTCGTTCTCCAGCCGAGCGGCTGCAACCAGACGGCCCACTTCGCGCTCGTCAAGGCGTTGCACGACGGAACGCCGAAGATCGACCGGTACGCCGGCGAGACCTGCGACACCGCGTACATCGACGGGCACTACTACGCCGCAAAGGCGCCCGGCCTCGCCCTGCTGACCGAGCCGTGGTACGCGGCGCTCCGGGTCGTCGGGCTGGACGCCGAGCCACGCGCCTCGGGGCTCGCGTATCCCGAAGGGATGGTTGCTCTCCCCCGCACCGCAACCTGGCAGGTGAGCCTGTGGGGGGCGACGCTCGCGGCGCTCCTGCTCTTGCTCCTCGTCCGCTTCGCCGCGGAGCTCCTCGTCCCCGGCTACGGCACGGCGGCGGCGGTCCTTCTGGGGCTCGGGACACTCGTGCTGCCGTTCTCGACGCTCTTCTTCGCGCACGTGCTCTCGGCGACTCTCGGCATGGCGTCGTTCTGCCTCCTGCTCCGCCACCGCCGTCGCGGCGGTCGGGCGGCAGTCCCCGCCACCGCCGGGGCGCTGGTGGGCGTCGCCGTGGTCGTCGAGTTCCCGCTCGCGATCCTCGCGGTCGCACTCGCCGTCTACCTCGGCCCCGGTCGCGCGCGTCTCGTCCCGTACGGCCTCGGCCTTGCAGCGGGGATCGTCCCGCTGGTCGCGTTCAACGCCTGGGCGTTCGGCTCCCCGTTCGACCTCTCGTACGAGAACGCCGTCATCCAGCCGGGCGAGAGCGGCCACGACGTGATCGGCGCGAACGACGAAGGGCTCTTCGGCCTGACCGTGCCGAGCGTGCGCTCGGCAGCGGAGCTCCTCGCCTCGGACAAGGGGTTGCTCGTCCTGACTCCGCTCGCTCTGGCGGGCGTGGGCGGCCTCCTGGCGCTTCGTCGCGGAGTCGCGAGGCGCGAGGCGAACCTCGCGCTCGCCGTGTGCGGCGCGTTTCTCCTCTACAACAGCGCATACTTCCTGCCGTTCGGCGGCTGGGTCCCGGGGCCGCGGTTCCTGATTCCCGCGCTTCCGTTCCTCGCGCTCGGCATCGCGGCGGCGCTCCGCGCGATGCCGCTGACGACGGTCGCGCTGGCCGCGCCGTCGGTCGTCGCGATGGTGGGCGCCACGCTCGCCGAGCCTCTCGCGGAGCCGGGAAAGGGGGCAGGGCTCTGGCTGGAGCGGTGGCGCGCAGCCGACTTCGCGGAGACGTTGGTGACGCGCGCGGGTCGCGGGAACGGGTGGGAAGCGGTCGTCCCGGTGCTCGCGGCGATCGTCATGGCCATCGTCCTGGCAGCCCTGTCACTGCCACGGATGAGCTACCGACAACGCGACGCCGTTCTCGCGCTCGTCGCGGTGTTCCTGTGGGCCGTGCTCGCCGCCTCGGGCCCGAAGCTGCTCGAGCTCGACCGTGCCGTCGGGCAGTCGACGGGCCTTGCCGCGGTCGTCGGGTTGCTCCTCGTCGCCGTCGCCTCGTGGCTCGCCCTGCGTCGTTACGGGATCCGTGCGGCGGCCGGCGCGGCCGTGCTGGGCATCCTCGCGGTTCCGGGAGTCGCGTCGCACTCGAAGTGGGCGCTCCTCGTCGTCGTCGGGAGCGCTGCGATCGTGGCCGGCACCTTCTTGCGGCTGGAGCCCCGCACGTGACCCGCGTCGCGCTCAGCATGCTCACGCTCGTCCCGGGTATCTCGGGGGGCAGCGAGACGTACGCACGCGAGCTCTGCCGCGCGCTCGCCCGGGTCGGGGAGCACGACTACGAGGCGCTCGTCTCGACGCTCGCACCCGACGCGGGCGACGGGCTCTCGTCCGTCGTCGCCGCGGGCTACCGCGCCTCGACGACGACCCCGGGGCGGCTCCGCGCGATGGGGAGCGCATGGCTGCGGCCGGGGGCGCCGAGGCGGTACCTCGAGCGGGCCGACGTCGTCCACTACCCGCTCACGGTCCCCGTGCCGTCCGCGCGAAGGCCGACCGTGCTGACCCTCCTCGACGTCCAGCACCTCGACCTGCCCGAGCTCTTCCCGCGCGGGGAGCGGCTCTTCCGACGCCTCGCCTACGATCGCGCCGCCCGACACGCCGGTCGCGTGGTCGTCATCAGCGAGTGGGTCAGGGGCCGCGTCATCGAGCGGCTCGGGCTCGATCCCGAGCACGTGCACGCGATCCATCTCGGCGTCGACCACGAGCGCTTCGCGCCCGACCCCACGATCGACCGAGAGCCATTCCTCTACTACCCCGCCCGCCCGTGGCCACACAAGAACCACTCACGCCTCTACGAGGCGTTCGCGCATGTGCGCGAAGACCGGCCGGAACTCCGGCTCGTGCTGACGGGCGCCGGCCAGGATGCGGCAGGTCTCCCGACCGGGGTCGAGGCGCTTGGCGACGTCCCACTCGACGAGCGGATCTCGCTCTACCGTCGGGCCGCCGCGCTCGTCTTCCCGAGCCTCTACGAGGGGTTCGGGCTCCCCCCGGTCGAGGCCATGGCCTGCGGCTGCCCGGTCGCCGCGGCGAGCGCGGGCTCGCTGCCCGAGGTGGTCGGCGACGCCGCCGTCCTCTTCGACCCCCGCGAGCCGGAGTCGATCGCCGCAGGGATCTCCGAGGCGCTCGACCGCGCCGACGAGCTCGCGCGACTCGGGCTCGCGCGCGCGGCGGACTTCACCTGGGAGGCGACGGCCCGCGCCCACGACCGTGTCTACGAGGCGGCCGCCTCCGCCTGAAGCCGCTCGCGGTCGGCCGCGACCATCATCCGCATCAGCTCGTCCAGGCGCACCTCCGGCTCCCACCCGAGCACGCGACGTGCCTTGGCGGCGTCGCCGACGAGGTCGTGGAGCTCTGCCGAGCCGCGAAACAGGGAGGGATCGCTGCGCACGTGGTCGCGCCAGTCGAGCGACACGGCGTCGAAGGCACACGCGACGAGCTCCTCCACCGAGTGCGACTCACCCGTCGCGACGACGTAGTCGCCGGGCTCGTCGTGCTGGAGCATGAGCCACATCGCGCGCACGTAGTCGCCCGCGTACCCCCAGTCCCGGCGCGACGAGAGATCCCCGAGCACGAGCTCCCGCTCGAGCCCGAGCGAGATCGCGGCAGCGGCACTCGCGACCTTGCGGGGCAGGAAGTCGACGGGACGCAGCGGCGACTCGTGGTTGTAGAGGATCCCGCAGCACGCGAACATGCCGTAGCGGCGGCGGTAGCTCGACGCGATGAAATGGGCGTAGGTCTTCGCGACGCCGTACGGGGTCAAGGGGCTCGGCGCCGTGTCCTCGGTCTGCGGCGTCTCGCGCGGCTCGCCGAAGATCTCGCTCGAAGAGGCCTGGTAGAAGCGGATCGCCGGGTCGACCTCGCGGATCGCCTCGAGCATCGCCGTCACACCGACGGCGGCGAACTCCGCCGTCCGGATCGGCTCGTCCCACGAGCGCGGGACGAACGACGGCGCCGCCAGGTTGTAGACCTCGGTCGGCCGTGTCGCCCGGAGCGCCTGGACGAGCGAGGTGCTGTCGAGGAGGTCGGCCGCCACGAGCTCGATTCGGCCCTCGAGCGGCGCGAGCGCCTCGGCGTACGCGGCCGGCTCCCGCCGGACGACCCCCGCCACCGAATATCCCTCCTCGAGCAGAAGCGCGGCGAGAAGCGAGCCGTCCTGGCCGCCCACCCCGGTGATCAGGGCGCGCCGACGGCCGCTCACGGTGCCGACCGTACGGCGTGGGCCATCGTGCCCACGTCTGGCCGCCGTTCGAACCCTCCGGCGTCGATCAGCTCGCGAAAAGCCTGCGCCACGCCCGGGTACGCCGTGCCGTAGCCGCCCGTGTCGACCGCGTCGTGGACGATGACGTGACCGCCGTGACGCAGCAGCGGCGTCCACCGCCGCAGGTCGGCGGACGCGCCCTCGTACGAGTGGTCGCCGTCGACGAAGAGCAGGTCGAGGCCGGGCTCGGGAAGCTCCACCGCACGGGAGTCCGCGACCCGCAGCTCCACACGACTCGAGAGCGCCAGACGCTCGAGCGCGTCCGCGAGCTCCCGGTCGAGCTGGGCGCCGTCCACTCCTCCGGGCTGCGGCACGAGCAGATCGAGCGACAGGAGGTGCCCCGACGGCGCCATGGCAGCCGCCATCACGACGGTGCTGCCTCCCTTGAAGCGCCCGATCTCCACGATCCGCGGCGCGTCGAGGCGGCGCACGAGCCGAAACAGGAGCGCCGCCTCGTCGAGCCGCAGCGACGCGACACCATGGTTCAGCTGGCTGCTCGTGAACAGGAAGACGAGATCCTCGAAGCCGTCGACCGAGTCCGGCCAGTCGCGCACCTCCGGAAACCGCTCGGCGGTCACGTCCGCTCGGGTGGCGGCGTGCACGACGTGCTTCCCGGGGGTCGTCCGCGCTCCCCAGGCGACCGCTCGCTTGACGGCGTCTCGCACGGGTGCAGGCTAGACGATGCTCGGAACGATGGACGCGAGAGCGCAAGCGCGCTCGCATGCGCTCAGCGGCGACGCAGGATCAGGCGGACGACGTCGCCTCCGTCGCCGACGCGCTCGCGCGCGAGCAGGCCGTAGAAGGGCCCGAGCGGGAGTAGGAGCGGGAAGGTCCTCGCGTAGGCCGCGTTGAGATTCGGCGAGAGCCGCACCACGTTCCGCTCGACGATCTCCACGACCGGAACGGCAGTGACGAGATCGCGGATCGCGTCGTCGTCGTACCAGCGCTGGAAGAAGGCACGGCCCACCGTGTTCCGGTCGCCCTCGTCGACGTACGCCGACGTCGAGCGGTACTCCACCCACGCGTCGCGGGCGTACGGCAGCGTGATCGCGATTCGACCTCCCGGTCGCACGCAGCGGGCGAGCTCCGCGAGAGCTGCCGCGTCGCCACCCTCGCCTCCGACGTGCTCCAGGACGGAGACGCTCGTTGCGTGGTCGAACGTCGCATCGTCGAACGGCAATCGGCGGCCGTCGGCGACGCGAAGCTCGAGGTTCGACTCGTGGCGCGCGATGCTCCTCCATTTCTCGATCTCCTCCGGGAGCTGATCGATCGACGTCACACGCGCGCCGTGACGGGCGAGCACGACACAGAGGAGCTTCGGGCTCGCGAGGTCGAGCACGCTCTCCCCGGGTCGCGCGCCGAGGCTCCGAACCGCCCACGGAAGCTCGAGGTAGCGGCTCGGGTCCATCGGCACGACCACCCGGATGACCGCCTCGCGGAGATACCGGCGCCGTGCGAGCTGCCTGATCCCGAGGCCGACGCTGACCCGGTAGGACTCGAACCATCCGCGCATCGCGGGATCCTACGTCCGTGGCCGAGGGCCGAGACGCCCTGCGCGGAAGTCGCGCCAGCCGTCGCGGACGGCTCGTGCGCCCGCCCCTCGCCGATCCGATCGCAGCGCCTGAGCGAGATGGGCTGCGACGGCCTCGAGCCGACGAAGCCACGTTCGCGCCGGGCCGAGCGGCGCCCAGCGCTCCGAGACCACGAGCCCGTTGCGAAGGCCGTAGTAGAGCGTGTCCGGCGACGACGCTCCGCCGGACGAGGCGGAGACGGCATGCCGTACGACACTGGCCGGAACGACCAGGATCCTGCGCCCGGCGCGCGCGGAGCGAAGCGACCAGTCCGTGTCCTCGGCGTACGCGAAGAGCGACTCGTCGAAGCTCCCGACCTCGGCGAGCGCCTTCGAGGAGATGAGCATCGCACCGCCGCACGCGCGCTCCGTGCGGAACGGGGAGATCGCCTCCGCGAGTCTTGGCTGCCCGTATCCGCGGTTGGTGCCGTGATGACCTCGTCCCGGCCGGAAGGCGGCTCCCGCGTACCAGATCGTGCCCGGGTCGTCGAGGAACACGATCTGCGAGCAGGAGGCGGACGTGTCCTCGCCACGCTCGAGCGCTTCGACCAGCGGCTCGAGGAACCCCGGCTCGACCACGGTGTCGTTGTTCAGGAGCATCACGTGCTCCGCGCCCCGCGAGAGGGCCTCGGCGATCCCGGTGTTCATGCCCCCGGCAAACCCGCGATTCGTGTCCAGCCGGACGAGCACGACGCCGGGATGCTCCCTGGCCACGGCATCGGCGCTTCCGTCGCTCGAGTCGTTGTCGACGACGAGGACCTGAAGGGGCGAGTAGGTCGCCCCGGCGAGCGAGCGAAGGCACGAGAGCGTGTCCTCGCGCCCGTTCCACGACAGCACGACGGCCGTCACCGGCGGGCTCACGCGAGCTCTCGCAGGTAGTGCCACGCGGAGCGCAGCCCGACCGGGCGGACGAGCGCGAGCGCACCGGTCGCGAGGAGGAGGCCGACCACCACCGCCGGCGCGGGCCCGAGCACCACGCCGGCGGGCACGAACCCGCAGAGCGCGCACCCCGCCACGATGGCGACCGCGACCGCGAGCCGCTCCGTCGTCGAGCGGGCCGCGTGGAGTAGCGTCAGCATCCAGGCGAACGCGAGCGCCGTCGACACCGCGAGCGCGAGTGCGAGGCCGACGAGGCCCGCAAGCGCCTGACCGGCGAGGGCCACGGGCACGTGGATCGCCAGCACCACGAGCCCGATCATGGGCAACCGGCTCCCTCGGCCTGCGACGAACACGAGCGGGAAGGTGACCGACAGCGCGACCGACGCCACCATGTACGGCGCCATCGCGACGACGAGGCGGCCGATCTGGGCCCCGACGTCGTCGCCGTAGGCGGCGCCGAGAACCCGTCCCGCGATCTCGGCGCCGGCAACCGCGAAGATCCCCGCAGTCGCGGCCACGAGGAGCAGCGCGGGCCAGGCCGACGCCTCGACGTGGCGCGCGACGCGCCGAGGCTCCAGGCCCATCCGGGTCAATGGCACGGCGGTGACCAGCCCGAGCGACGAGGCGCTGATGCCGACCACGGCAGCCGCGATCAGGTACGCGTAGCCGAAGCTCGTCACCGAGCCGACCCCTTCCCGTGCGGCGATCGGCAGGCACACGAGGTAGATCGCCTGCAGGGCGAACGGCAGCGACGCTCCGGAGCCGAGCTCGCGCAACCGGTGCGCCGACCCCCGCACGTCGACCCGGGCGGCTCCCGTAGGCATCCGCTCGCTACGCGCTCGCGTCCAGAGCCAGACCGCCATCAGCGTCGTCGCGAGCACCGCGTTCAGCGCCATCCCCCAGGCGACCGCTTCGGTGCCGTTCTCGTCGATGCGCACGAGAAGGAGGACGAGCCCCGCGAGGCTCCCGGAGATGAAGGCGAGCGCGGGGACGACGTAGTCGTCGAGTGCGGCCAGCGTGCTCGCCAGGAGCCCCGCCGTGAACTGACCGAGGCCCGCGACCACCATCCACGGCAGCGCCGTCGCAGCGGCGTCGGCCGCGGCCTCCGGCCCGAACCCGGTCAGCAGCTCGGCGATGGGCCGCGCCGCCACCACCGTCACGAGGAGGAGGGGGACCGACACGATGCCGACGGCGACGGCGTACGAGGCCGTCTCCGAGGACAGCCGTCCGGCCTCGCGGGCGCGGGCGAGCGGAGGCAGCACCGTCACGCGGACGGCGGTCGCGGCGAGCGCGAGCACGATGAACACGCCGTACGCCGCGAAGAAGCCGTCCGTCTCCGCCGTCCGGCCGAGCTTGCGCGCGATCACGACGCCGACGACCGCCGCGAGCCCCGTCTGCACCGCGATCCCGAGGGCGGTGACGGCGCCCGTCGCGAGCGATCCCAGTCCGGGTCGAGTTGTAGGCTTGCGCACCGACGCCAAGCCTACGGCCCGCGTCACAGGACTCCATGACGACCGACATCCCTGCGGCAGATGTCTCCCCCGTCACACCGGGGGGCGTGCTCGTTGCCGAGCCCCCGATCCTCCGGGCGCCCGCGGTCCGGGCGTGGCCGGCGCTCGCAGCCGTGGCGTCCGTCTCCGGGATCGCGCTCGTCGTCGGGGCGGCCCGCGAGGCGGCACTGCCTGCGAGCTCGCCCATCGACGCGCCTGGTCATTGGGGCGCCGCCCTCGCCGGGGGCGTCGTGCTCGCGTTCGCCGGCTACGTCTGCGGCATCGTCGCCCTGCGTCGCCGTGCCGTGCCCGTCGCCGCGGTGATCGCTGTCGCCGCCGCCGTCCAGCTCACACCTCTCGCCGGCCCGACCCTGCTGTCGACGGACACGTGGACGTACTGGATGTACGGCCGCGTCGGCGCCGTGGAGGGGGGCAACCCCTACGGCGATCCCCCGAGCAGGTATCCCGGGGACGTTGCCTACCCGGCGATGGGAAGCTCGTGGCGCGACACGACCTCGCTCTACGGCCCGCTGTTCACGATCGGCTCCGAGCTGCACGTGCACGTCGCCGGCGAGGATCCCGAGCGCGCGGCCTGGCTCTACCGGCTCGTCGCCGCTCTCGCCGTCCTCGGCACCGCCGTGCTCGCCGCGTCGCTCGGCGCCCGCCCCGCCTTCGCCGCGGCGTTCGTGGGCTGGAACCCCCTGCTGGCGCTCCATTTCGGCGGAGGCGGCCACAACGACGCGGTGATGATGCTCCTCGTCGTCGGCGCGCTCGCGCTCGCCGCTCGCGGGCGCCCGAACCTCGCCGGAGTCGCCTGGATCGGGGCGATCGGCCTGAAGTGGGTCGCCGTCGCCTTCCTCGCCATCTGGGCGATCGAACGAGCGCGGCGGCGCGAGCCGCTCGGCCTCGTCGGCCTCGCGGCAGGAGGTGTCGCGCTCGTCGCGGGCGCCACCGCGCGCTACGGCACCACGTGGCTCGAGGCGTTCGGCGGCCTCTCGAGCCAGGCGCGGCGGACCGGCTCGATCGGGCTCTCGAGATGGCTCGGCGACCTGGGCCTCGGCCACCGGGCGATCCTCGTGACGATCGGCCTCGCGACGCTCGCCGGCTTCGCATGGCTCGCGCGCGAGGCGTGGCGAGGCCGCCGGCGGCTCGGTGTCTCGGGCTCGGTCGCCGCGCTCGGCCAGGGCTGGCTCAACCCGTGGTACGCGAGCTGGGGAGTATCGCTCTCCGCGAGCGAGGAGGACAGGCTGGCCTGGGTGCTGGCCGTCGGCCTGACCGCCTTCCTCCTTCTCGACGTCGTCCCGCGCTAGCTTTCGCCGGTGCGCGTTCTCGTCACCGGCGGCGGGGGGTTCCTCGGCTCGCGCCTCGCCGAGCGCCTTTCCGGCGAGGGTCACGACGTCGCCATCGCGCGCCGGCGCGACCATGACCTGACCTCGATGGAGGACACGGCGCGACTCTTCGACGAGACGAGCCCCGAGGTCGTCTTCCACCTCGCTGCCGAGGTCGGGGGGATCGGTGCGAACAGGGCCAACCCCGGGCGCTACTGGTACGCGAATCTGATGATGGGGGCGCACGTGCTCGAGCAGGCGCGGATCCACGCGACACGGAAGCTCGTGATCGCGGGGACGATCTGCGCGTACCCGAAGTTCGCGCCCGTCCCGTTCCACGAGGAGGACCTCTGGAACGGCTATCCGGAGGAGACGAACGCGCCCTACGGCGTCGCGAAGAAGGCCATCCTCGTCGGCGCGCAGGCGTATCGCGAGCAGTACGGGACGAACGCGATCTTCCTGCTCCCGGTCAACCTCTACGGCCCGGGCGACAACTTCGACCTCGAGACCTCGCACGTGATCCCCGCGCTGATCCGCAAGATGGTCGAGGCGCGGGAGCGAGGCGAGCCGGGGATCGTGCTCTGGGGGGACGGCACGCCGACGCGGGAGTTCCTCTACGTGGACGACTGCGTGGACGGCCTTGCCCTGGCCGCGGAGCGCTACGACGGCGCCGACCCCGTGAACCTCGGCACCGGCGAGGAGATCGCGATCGGCGACCTCGCGGAGCTCGTGCGCGCAGCGACGGGGTTCGAGGGGACGATCCGGTGGGACACCTCGAAGCCGAACGGGCAGCCGCGCCGCCGGCTCGACACGACGCGGGCCGAGGAGCTGTTCGGGTTCACGGCCGCGGTTCCGCTGGAGGAGGGGCTCGCCCGGACGGTCGCCTGGTACCGGGAGCACCACGAGACGTGAGCGCTACGGCGGCGGCCACGCGCCCCACCACCGCGTTCGCATGGCTCGGCCGCGCCGCCGATGGGGTCGCGCGGCATGTGGTCGTCGCGCTGGGGGCGATTCTCGGCTTCCAGATCGTCGCCACGGTCGCGCTCTTCTTCTCGGTCGACTCGAACGGCTGGCTGACCTACCAGGGCGGAGACCAGATCTGGCTCGTCACCTCGGGGTGGCTGCTCGGGAAGGGGATGATCGGCTATGCCCTTACGGGGCATGGCTGGCCGATGCTCCTCGCGCCGCTGACGTGGATCACGGGCTCGAGCTCGGTGCAGCTCCTCCCGCTGACGACGGTATTGCAGGTCGGTGTGCTGGCGCCGGCTGCGACGCTTGCGGTCTACGACATCGGCGCTCGCCTCGCGGGCCGGCTCGCCGGCGTCTGGTGCGCGGCAGCGTTTGCGGCCGCACCGTTCCTCGCGATTCCCTACTTCATCCAGCGCTACCACGACTCGTGGGTGGATCAGTTCCTGCCGCAGGCGCTCGGGCTGACCCAGCAAGCGGACTTCCCATCGGTCGTCGCCGTGCTCTGGTCGGTCGCCTTCACGGTCCGGGCGTTTCGCGCGGCCGCCTACCGCGAGGCGGTGCTTGCAGGGACATTCGCGGGCGTGGCGCTGGCGCTGAAGCCCGCCAACGCGCTCTTCCTCGCCGGTCCTCTCGTGGCGCTCGCGCTCGCCCGCCGGTGGGCTCATCTGCCGCTCTTCGTCGCCTCGCTCGCTCCGGCGCTGCTCGCCCTGACGGTCTGGAAGTCGAAGGGCCTCGGCGAGGTGCCGCTCTTCGCGCAGGGAGAGGCGACCCGGCTCGCGGCGGGCCTCGGCGACCCGGTGATGGTGTCCGCCACGAGCTGGCTCGACCGCACCGTGCGCCTGGACCTCGACACGTGGCGCGAGAACATGTCGAACCTCCGCGAGTTCACGTGGAGCGCGCGCGTCCTGCAGTTCCTGCCCCTCGCCGGGGCTGTCGCCGTCGCGCGCCGGTCGGTCCCGGCTGCCGGGCTCTTCCTCGCCTGGCTGCTCGGGTACGTCGTCGTGAAGGGCGCCGCCGACGTCGCGACCGTCGAGTCCGGAAGCTTCTGGCGCCTCATCATGCCCGCGCTCCCCGCGTTCGTCCTCCTCGCCGCCGCCGTCCCGCTTCTCGTCCCGACCCTCGTCGACCGGATGGGGCCGCGGCTCGCACCCGACCCCGGCCGCCGACCGGGTCTCTACCCCACGGTGGGCGTGGTCGGGTTCCTGGCCGTCGTCCCTCTCGCCGTCCTCCTGCTCGCGTCCCAGTTCCGCGTCCAGGAGAATCCGGACGGGCCCGGCTACGTCATCCCCGAGCTCGTCGTGGACGAGATCGGCGTCCCGGCGGACCCGGACGTCGTCTCTCTCGCGGTCCGCCGCGTCGGTGACGCCAACGTCCTCCGCTGGACCGACTCGACCACGCGCGCCCGCACGTTCTACCGCGTGTATCGGAGCTCGCTCTCGCGCGGCTTCTCCGAGATGGTCTGCGAGGCTCGAGGGAGTGACCGCTGCGACCTTCGCGCCGAGACGCTCGTCACCACGCGCGACCACACCTTCGTCGATCGCGATCCGCCTGCGGACGCGATCTACCGGATCGGCGTCGCGGCGAACTGGCTCGACGACGAGACCCGGGGCGACGTCTTCGCGATCAGCCCGCCTGCCGCTCCACCGGGGTCCTCGGGGTAGCGTCCGTCGCCGCCACGGCGTCGAGCGCATCGAGCCGCGCCCGGAGGAGGGCGACCTCCTGGGCGAGCAGCACGTTGTCGTCCGTCAGCTTCGACAGGACCGTCGAGTAGTGGAGCAGGACCGCGATCACGAACATGATCGCGGCGGCGAACAGGATCGCAGGCGGGTAGCCGGACACGCCGAGCCAACCGGCGATCGTGTTGAGCCCGCCGCGCCAGGCCGAGAGGACGAGGAGCACGAGCCCGGTCACGAGCCAGAGCAGGGCGTAGCGCTCCTTGAGGCGCCGTCCGCGGATCAGCTCGAGCACGATCAGGATCAGGATCACGGAGCCGATCGCCGCGGCAATCGAGATCCGCACCGGCGTCACGGCTGCGCTCCCTCCGAGGGGACCGCGTATCGCCTGCCCATCGCGACGAACAGCGCGAGCGTCACCTTGATCGCGTAGTACACCGAGCGCAGGAACGTGATCGAGGAGGAGCCGTGCTCGCGCTCCCGCATCCGCACGGGCACCTCGACGAGCCGGAGCCGGTGCTTGAGCACGAGCACCGTCGCCTCGACCTCGGGGTAGTCGCTCGGGTAGTCCCGAGCGAAGAGGGCAATCCCGTCGCGGTTCAGCGCCTGGAAGCCGGAGGTCGTGTCGGTCACCCGCTGGCCGGAGAGGAGCGAGACGAGGCGCGCGAACCAGGTGATGCCCAGGCGCCTCCCGAGCGGCGGCCGATAGGCGTCGTCGTCCTCCCCGCCGCGGAAGCGCGACCCGGTGACGACGTCGGCCTCGCCGCGCTCGAGTGGGGCGAGCAGCTTCGGCAGCTCCGCGGGGTCGTGCTGGCCGTCGCCGTCGAGCCGGACCGCCATGTCGTAGTCCTGCTCGAGCGCCCAGCGGAAGCCCGTCTGCACCGCGGCGCCGATCCCGAGGTTGAACGGAAGGCTGACGACGGTCGCGCCCGCGCGCGTCGCGGCGGCCGCCGTGCCGTCCGACGAGCCGTCGTCGACGACGACCACGTCGATCGCGGGGTCGAACGCGGCGATCTCTCGGACCACGGCGCCGATCGCGCCCTCCTCGTCGAAGGCGGGCACGACCGCGACGAGCCGAGGCGTCATGCGTGCACCGCCGCCTCGAGCCCGAGCAGCCGCAGCACCTGCCGCGCGCGGTGTGCGTACGTGTGCTCGTCGAGGACCCGTTCGCGGGCGCGGGCGCCCATCGCCTCTGCCTCGGCCGGGTCGTCGAGGAGCGTGCGGTACGCGTCGAGGGCCGCGTCGGCGTCCTCGACGACGAGCAGCTCGCTCCCGGGATCGAACCAGCGCTCGAGCCCCGCATGTGGGTTCGAGACGATCGCCGCTCCTGCGGAGGCCAGCTCGAACGGCCGGCACGTCGACGACCCGTCGACGGTGGCGTGCGCGCGACGGGTCACGTTGAGGTTGACGCGCGCGGCAGAGATCGCCCGGGCGAACGTGTTGAACGGCACGTCGCCGACCTCCCGCGCCCGCCCCACGTCGCCCCGGAAGTCGCGGCCGCCGAGCGCGAAGTCGATGCGCTGGTCGCGCCTGCTCGGCTCGCCGACCAGCGCGGCCATCCACTCGCGCCGGAACTTGTCGCCGTAGCCGTAGAAGAACACGTCGCAGTCCTTCTCCACGGGCAGCGGCCGGAAGAACTCCGGGTCCGCGGCCCAAAGCACGGCCTCCGCCCGGCATGCGCCCAGCTCGAGCAGCCGCTCGAGCCCTCCCTCGGAGTTCGAGAGCACGAGGTCGTACTCCGACGGGTCGGCGCCGTGGTAGTAGTTGAACCCGGTGTCCATGCCGCCGAACTCGGGAAGGCTCATGGGCACGTCGCCGTCGTAGAAGACGACCGGGATGCCGTGGCGCTCGCGGAGGTATGTCGGGATGCCGCGGAGGTGCGCCATCGGCACGGTGAAGACGAGCACCGCGTCCGGCCGCTCGCTCGCGACGAGCCGGTCGAGGTGGCGGCGCCAGCGCGGGGTGACGACCTTCCAGATCGTCTCCCGTGTCAGCCTGTCGAACGCACTGTCCTCCGGGCTCTCCTCGACGCGCCGCAGGTACCGGTCGCCCTTGAGCCGGGCGAGCCCGCTGCGGAGCGCCGCGTAGCCCTCACCCTCACGGTAGGTCGGGTTCGGCGCGGTGCGCCACCAGGGCGACTCGACGGGGCGCCCGCGGTACGGGGTGACGACGAGATCGGCGCCCGCCTCGTACAGCCCCTTCCAGAGCTGCCACCAGGCCGGCGTGCAGCCGTAGCGGAAGTCGAGGTCCACGGCCGAGGCAACGGCGAGGATGCGGGGAGCGCGCACCGGCACGACCGGAGTGTAGGCGCGGGCCCAGAGCACACTCCGCTACCTGTGGAGAAGTCGGCGCTCTTTCGTGCCAAAGGCCATCTGGTGGC
This sequence comes from uncultured Actinomycetes bacterium, assembly GCA_963821365.1. GTDB lineage: Bacteria > Actinomycetota > Thermoleophilia > Gaiellales > Gaiellaceae > Gaiella. The sequence goes on along the minus strand of CAWGDT010000008.1, from coordinate 281,860 downwards.
CGGCACGTCGATTTGCAATGGTGGCAACAGCCATCGTCTTCGACCCGAAAGGGGTGTGTCATGTTCGACGAGCTCACCGAGGAGCTGCTCGACCTCTCCGCGAACGTGCGGGGGTACGGGAACGCGCTCTACGCCGTCGTGGACGACGGGCCGACGTGCTCCAACTGTTGCGCCCTCTGTTCCACGATCATCCTCTGCATCCATCTCTGCTGGTGAGACCGCAGCTCGCCTCCGACGTGGCAGTCCCTCCACGCCCGGCGCTCGCGCCGTGGTGCCGGGTGGTGACGAACCGCGGCCGCATCCTGTTCGAGCATGGCGGATGGGTCATCACGCTCGAAGGACGGGCGACGGAGGCGCTGCTGCCGAGGCTGATCCCGCTGCTCGACGGTACCCGCACGGCGCAGGAGATCTGCACCGCGGTCGGGGAGCCGGTCTCACCCGCCGTCGAGAACGCGCTCACGTTGCTCGCGACGCACCAGCTCCTCGTCGACGGCGAACCGGCCCCACGGGGCGATCCGCCTCTGGCCGCGGCGGCAGCATTCGCCGCCGCGGCCACCCGTGTGACGACCCCGAGCGCCGCCATGCAGTCACTCGATGCGTCCCGGGTCGTCGTGGTCGGCTCGGGCGAGGACGCCGCCGAGACGGTCAGACAGCTCGAGCGCTCCGGTGTCGGCAGCGTCGAGCCGGGCGACGTGTGCCCGGCGGCCGCCGACCTGGTGGTCGCGGTCCCCGGCCGCGACGGGGACGGCCTCCTCGACGCGCTGAACCGGCACTGTCTCGACCGCGGGCAGCCCTGGCTCCAGATCCTGCCGTTCGACGGGCGCTTCCTCGTCGTCGGGCCGCTCTTCCTACCTCGGTCATCCGCGTGCCGCACGTGCTACCGGCTGCGGCGGGGCGCGTGCTCGGGATACGAGGACGACTTCCCGCTGCTCGACGACGTGCCGGCCGCCGCATCCGCCCCCTATCCCCTCGCCACCGTCGCGGCGGGCCTCGCGGCGGTACTGGCGATCCGCTGGTTGACGATCCGCGATCCGACCCTGCCCGGCTCGCTCTACACGATCGAGCCGGCCGCGGTCGTCGGGCTTGCCGCCCACCGGACGCTCCGCGTCCCGCGTTGCCCCGACTGCGGCCCGCCCGAGCGTGCGGTGCCCTCGCCGTGGTTCTCGGAGCCCCGATGACGGCAGTGGTCTCGGAGTCCCCGTTCACCCCGCTCGCCGACTCGCTCGCGCGCCTCGAGGGAGCGGTTTCGCCGATCACTGGCATCGTCACGCGGGTCGTCAGGTCGACGCACATGCCCGACGAGACCTCGCTTCCCGGCGTCGCGTGCCAGCTGGCGTCGGCACGCCGGACGCTCGGCACCGAGACCGTGGAGTTCGGGAGCGGAGCGAGCACCGACCACGACCGCGCCCGGGCGGCGGCGATCGGCGAAGCGCTCGAGCGCTACTCCGGCGCGCTGCTCCCGTATGAGCGGCTGCTGAGGTCGACCGCGCGGTCGCTGGGATCGCTCGCGATCCCTCCCGCGCACCTCTCCCTCTTCCATCCGCTGCAGCTCGCGCATCCGTCGTTTCCCTTCGTCGAGTTCAGCGACGACACGGAGACGCTCTTCGTCGAGGGCATCTCGCTGAACGACGGAACGTCGGCGTACGCACCCGCGGAGCTCGTTTACCTTCGCCCGCCTCCGCTTCCGACGCCCCCGATCGGCTACTCGACGAGCAGTGGCCTCGCCTGCGGCGCGACCTCGTGCGAGGCGACGCTCGGGGCGTTGCTCGAGCTGATCGAGCGCGACGCCGTGATGCTGGCCTGGAACTGCCGGCTGTCCTTGCCTCTCTGCGACTGGTCCGGCAATGCGAACGCACGAACGCTCGACGATCGCTTCTTCCGGCCGACCGGGTTGCGCTTCGCCGTCCTCGACGGCAGCGCATTCCTCGGTGTCCCCGTCGCGATCTCGGTGCTGCACGGGCACCCGGGCTCGGGGGCCGCGCTCGCGGTCGGCGCCGCGTGCGCGGCTATCCCGCTCGACGCGTGGGCGAAGGCGCTGTCCGAGTGCTTCGGCGTCTACCGCTGGCTGGGACGCGCCGTCACCGACCCGAGCAAACCGCGCCCGACCTCGGCGCTGGACGTCCAGACGTTCGACGACCACATGCTGTTCTACGCCTCGGAAGAAACGGCCGAGCGAGCGGCCTTCCTGGACGCATCTCCTGATCGGCGGGCGATCGACGACGTGCCGGTGCTCCCAGGGGCCACCCCGCGGCAACAGCTGGACGGGTTGCTCGAGCGACTGGCGCACCAGGGGATCTCCGCCTACGCGTTCGACGTCACGTCTCCCGACGTCCGCTCGCTCGGGCTCTGGGTCGTCCGTGTCCTTGCGCCCGGCTTGTGCCCGCTCGACGTGTCGCACACGGCGCGATTTCTCGGCGGCTCGCGGCTCTACAGCGCCGCGGCAGACGCCGGCCTCCTCGATGGGCGCCTCGCGCTCACGGACATCAATACCGACCCGCACCCGTTCCCGTGAGCACGACGCCCTCCGTTGCCGAGCCCGTCGTCGCGACCGTGCGCCTCACGCACCTAACGGGCGTCGACGACCTCACGTATCCCGATCCGACCGAGGACTATCACGAGGCTTCGCGGATGTATCCGGGGATCGTCGACGCCACCGTGCAAGGTGGGCCGCGGCTGGAGCGGAGCCTCGAGCTGCGGGTGAGCGCGGCCCGGTCTGTCAAGCGCCATCCGGCCGTCCACTTTCGTCCGCTTCCCCCTCCGGACCTCGGGAATGTCCTCCTCTCAGACGCCCTCGTGCGACGCCGCTCGAGACGCCAGTACGCGGACGCACCGCTGGCGACGACCGCGCTCGCGACCGTGCTGGCCGCTGCCTACGGACCGACCTTCACAGCCGATGGCACAGTGCAGTCGTTCCGCAGCGTGCCGTCCGGTGGCGCGCTCTATCCCCTCGAGCTCTACGTCGCCTGCCACCGGGTCGAGGCGCTCGACCCGGCCCTCTACCACTACGACCCGCTTCGGCACGGGCTCGAGCTCCTGCGTCCGCTCGATCGGGCCGAGACGGCGCGCGTCACCCCGTACGACGAGCTCGTCGCGCCGAGCGCGGCTGTCGTGCTCGTGACCGGCGTGTTCTGGCGATCCCGGTTCAAGTACGGCCCGCGTGCATATCGATTCACGCTGATCGAAGCCGGCCATGTGGGGCAGAACATCGCGCTCGCCGCGGCGGCGCTCGACCTCGCCACCGTCCCGCTCGGCGGCTTCTTCGACCGTCGTGCGGACGAGCTGCTCGGCCTCGACGGGCTGAGCGAGGCAGCGCTCTACCTGTTCCCGCTGGGACGGGCCGTGCCATGGGACGGCTGATCGCGTCGGCCATGGTCGCGGCCGGCGCAGCCCTGTTGGCGCCGACCGTTGCCCCGGTCGATCCCTCGCTCAACACTCCGGCGGAAGCGCTCGCCCTCGGCGGGCTCTGCGGGGCAGCGTTGTTCCTCGCACTCGCGCGCCGCCTGTTCCCCATCTCGGAGATCGCGGCCGCTCCGCGCCGCCGCCTGCTCGCCCGCAGCACGGTGCTCGTCGTCAAGTCGGCCGAGGAGGAGGCGATCTGGCGCGGCCTTCTGCTGGGGTTCCTCGTGACTCCGCTCGGCGGGCTCGGGGCGCTCGCCGTCAGCACGTGCCTGTTCGCGGCCGCGCACGTCCCGCGCCAGGGTCGCGCCGCCCTCATCCACCTCGCGACCGGCGGTGCGTTCGGCTCGACGTACCTCGCCACCGGCCGGCTGACGGCCGCCGTCGCTACGCATGCGGGCTACAACGTGCTCGTCGGCGCGGCCGCGCTTACTCGCCCGGGGGTGTCCATTCTTGACACTGGTGCAATCGACCCTCCGCTCGTAGCATCGACGGCGACCCAACCCCGCCCGATCCCCATGCCAGACGCACCGCCGTCACCGTCCCCGAAGGCCGAGATTCGTCTGGAGGGAGTCGTCAAGTCTTTCGGCGCCGTTCGCGCCCTCGACGGCGTCGACCTGGAGCTCCGGCCCGGGGAGGTGCTCGCGCTGCTCGGTCCGAACGGCGCGGGCAAGTCGACCGCCGTCGCGATCCTGCTCGGCCTGCGCCGGCCCGACGAAGGACGCGCCTGGCTCGCCGGTCGCGATCCGCGGGAACCGCGCGCCCGTGCGGGCGTCGGAGCCGTCCTCCAGGACGTGGGATTCCCCCCGACGCTCCGCGTCCGTGAGGCCGTCGACCTCGTCAGGGCCCACTTCCCCACGGCGTGCTCGACCGAGAGGGCCCTCGAGCGCCTCGGCCTCGCGTCGCTGGCGGAGCGGCAGGGGGCGGGGCTCTCGGGCGGCCAGCGCCGGAGGCTCGCCGTGGCGCTCGCGCTCGCCGGCGACCCGGACGTGCTCTTTCTCGACGAGCCGACCGCCGGGATGGACGCGACCGCACGGCGGTCCCTGCTTCGCGACCTTGCGTCGTTCGCTGCGGACGGCGGCTCGGTGCTCCTGACCACGCAGCAGCTGGCGGAGGCCGAGGGAATCGCGACGCGCGTCGTGGTCCTGGGTCAAGGCCGCGTGACAGTGGAGGGCACCGTCACCGAGGTGCGGGCACGTGCGGGGACGACGAGGGTGACGCTTCACGCCGAGCGTGTCCCGGAGCTCGCAGGGATCGCGAGCGTCGAGTCGTACCACGATCGGCACATCGTCTACGTCCACGACGCTGATGCCTTCGTCGCCGACCTCGTGCGCTCGGGCACGGAGTTCAGGAACCTCGAGGTGGCGCCCGCCACGCTCGAGGACGCGTTCGTCGCGCTGACCGGGGACGAGGGGTCGTGAAGCTCGCACTCGCGCACGCGCGGGCCGAGACCGTGCAGCTCGTCCGCTATCCGGCGTACTCGCTCCCGACGCTCGCCTTCCCGGCGCTGCTGATGCTCGTCCTCGGCCGCGGGCTCGAGCGCGGAGAGCCGGAGCGCCTGCTGGCGGGGTTCGCCGCGACGGCGCTCCTCACGGTTGCGTTCTTCCAGTTCGGCGTCGGGATCGCAACCTCCCGCACGACGCCTTGGGAGACCTACCTGCGCACGCTTCCGGCCGGCCCGTTGTCTCGGCTGGGGGGCCGCATCCTGTCGGCGCTTGCCTTTGGCTGCGGGACGGTGCTCGTCGTCACGCTCGTAGGCACGACAGTGTTCGGCGCCGCGATGCCCGTCTGGCGATTTCTCGCGCTCGCCGTCGCGCTTCTGCTGGGGAGCATCCCCTTCGCCCTCCTCGGCATCGCATTCGGCTACTGGCTGCCGCCGCGCGCCGCACTCCCGCTGGCGAACCTCGTCGTCCTCCCGCTCGTGGTCGGCGGTGCACTGTGGGCCCGGCCGGAAGACGTCCCCCATCGTGCCGACCTCGCGTCGCAGCTGCTCCCGACGCGGAGCTGGATGGAGGTGCTCGATTCGGTGGCGACGGGCGACCACCCGCTGCCGCTGCACCACGTCGCCGCGCTCGCGGCCTGGAGCTGCGTGTTCCTCGCCCTCGCCCTGTGGGGCTACCGGCGCGACGAGGGCGAGCACTTCACGTGAGGCGGCTCACCAGACGGAGCGGAGGAGCTCGGCCACCTCAGCGGCGGTCGCGGGACGCGGGTTCGCCTGCGCGCCGGGGCGGGCGACGACGGCCTCGGCGACGTCGCCCAGCTCGTCCGCGGGGACGCCGAGGTCGCGCAGCCGCCCGAACCCTCCAAGCCCCGCGAGCTCCTCGACTCGGGCCGGCGCGTCGTCGACGCCGAGCGCCTCGCCGAGCCGTGCGACGGCGTCCGGGACCACGGCGGCGTTGAAGCGGAGCGCCGCGGGAAGACAGACGGCGTTCGTGGATCCCTGCGGCAGCCCATACCGGCCGCCGAGCGCCTGGGCCATCGCATGCCCGAGGCAGAGCCCCGACTCGGCGAGCGCGAGTGCCGCACGCATCGCGCCCTCGAGCAGCCGTGTCCGGCCGTAGATACCGTCGAGCCGCCGGGCGACGAGCGGCAGCGCGTAGCCGATCGCGGTGGCGCCGGTGTCCGCGTGACGCTCGGCACGTTCGGTGCGATCCGGGTGGTAGTGGGCCTCCGCGCAGTGCGCGAGGGCGTTCATCGCCGTACCGACCGTCGCCTCGAGCGGCAGACCGACGCTCAGCTCCGGGTCGTAGATCGCCGCCACCGGACGTGCGCGCTCGTCCAGGCCGCCGCCCTTCCGGCCGGGAGCGAGGAGCATGCCGTAGGAGGGGGTCCACTCCGCTCCGGCGTAGGTCGTCGGAACGGCCACGACCCGCAGTAGCGGCTCGTGTCCGCCGGCCGCCAGCTCGGCCACGACGGCCTTGCACGTGTCGACCGCGCTCCCGCCGCCGAGCCCGACCAGCCCGTCGGCACCAGCCGATCGCGCGAGCGTCGCCGCCTGGCGCACGGTCTCGACGGGGACGTGCGGAAGGACGCCGTCGAACGTCGCGACGACGGGAAGACGATCGATCGACGCCGCGCCCCGACGAGTGGCGACGAGGAGCGGCTTTGCGATGCCCGCCTCGCCGCAGACGTCCTCGAGCTCCGCGAGCGAGCCGGCACCGAAGCGGATGATCCGCGCCGGCGGTGTCCCGCTCATTCGCCGGTCGCCGCAGGAACGAGACCGAGTCCGCCGAGTGTCTCCATCCTGTCCCGTGCGAACTCCACGAAGGCATCGGCCGCGCGGGTCTGCACCCGCGCCGTACCGCGGACGAGGGAGATCTCCCGCTGCCCGTCCATCCCCTCCACGCGGGCCTCCGCGAGCGCGCCGGAGGCGAGGTCGGACTCGACCGCGGCCCGCGAGATGAACGTGACGCCGTAGCCCGCCAGCACTGCGCTGCGAACCGATTCCTGGAGGCCGAGCTCGAGGCGAGAGTCGAGGTCGCGCAGCCGCACGCCGAGCCGACGGAGCTCGTCCTCGACGATCCTGCGTACGCCTGCGCCCTCCTGCATCAGGACGAGCGACTCCGACGCGAGCTCGTGGACGTCGACCGCTCGACCGGCGAACCGGTGCCGCGGCGGGCAGACGAGGACGACCTCGTCGTAGGCGAAGGGCTCGAAGCGCACAGCTCGGTGGCGCGGCGCAGCGCCGACGATGCCGAGCTCGAGCCGTCGCTCGGCCACGAGCTCCACGACCATCCGCGTGTCGTGCACCTCGAGCGCGACGCGCACTGCGCGGTGGGCGCGCTGGAACTCGCAGAGGAGCTGCGGGACGACCACGGCGGCGGGGCCGGTCGACGCACCGATCGACAGCGACCCGGAGAGGTCTCCGTTGCCCTCCGCCGCGACGTCGTCGAGCATCTGCTGCTCGAGCGCGATCAGCCTCTGGGCGCCCCGGTAGAGGCGGGTGCCGGCCTCGGTCGGCTCGACTCGGCGGCCGGACCGGTCGAGGAGCTGTGTCCCGAGCCGCTTCTCGAGCGCGCGCACCTGAAGCGAGACGGCCGGCTGCGTGACGCCGAGTTGCTCGGCAGCCTGGGAGAACGAGCGCCGCTCGACGACGGCGCAGAATGCGGCCAGCTGGCGCGTATCCATAAGCGAATGTTATAGAACTGATCTATGCGCGTCTGGGTCGACGTGACGAACTCGCCGCACGTGGGCTTCTTCCGCCCGCTCATCGGGCTGCTCGAGGCGCGCGGGCAGGAGGTGACGATCACGGCGCGCGACTTCGCGCAGACGCTCGAGCTGCTCGAGGACGCGGGGCTCGACCACACCGTCGTCGGGCCGCCCCACGCCGGAGCGTCGCCGGCCGGGAAGGCCAATGCGATGGTGTCGCGGCTGCGTGCGCTCCGCCGCTTCGCGGGGCCGAGGCGATTCGATATCGCCCTCTCGCACGCCTCCCACGAGCTGCCGCTCGCCGCGCGCTCGCTCGGCGTGCCGTCCTCGTACGCATTCGACTACGAGTTCGCGCGGGCACAGCACGGCCTCGGCTGCCGGGCGGCGACACGGGTCGTCGTCCCCGACGCGATCCCCCAGGGCCGCCTCGACCGGATCGGTGCGAGGACGCGCAAGGTACGACGCTACCCGGGGCTCAAGGAGGAGTACTACCTCCGTGGCTTCGAGCCCGACGCGGCCGTCCTCGATCGACTCGGGGTCGACCGGTCGCGCGTCGTCGCCGTGGTGCGCACCCCGCCCGACGTCTCGCTCTACCACCGCCACGCGAACCCGCTCTTCGCCGGAGTGCTCGAGCGGCTCGGAACCGACCCGGCCGTCCACGCCGTCGTGCTCCCGCGCACGCCGGAGCAGCGCGAGTCGATCCGCGACGCTTCGCTGCCGTCCCTGCTCGTGCCCGACCGGGCGGTCGACGCCCTGAGCCTCGTTGCGCTCGCCGATCTCGTCGTCTCGGCCGGCGGGACGATGAACCGCGAGGCGGTCGCGCTCGGAACGCCCGTCTACACGACCTTCTCGGGCCGAATGGGCGCGGTCGACGAGCACCTCGTCGCCGAACGGCGGTTGCGGACCCTGGACGATCCGTCGGGCATCGCCGTCGAGCACAAGCAGCCGGACGCGCCACGCGCGACCCGCGATCCTGCGCTCCTCCTCGATCTTCTCCTCACAGCCTTGTGACGAACCCCGGGCCACCCGCGAACAGGCAGTGGTCGACGTTCGTCACGAGCCCGTCGCCGTAGACGAGCGGCGTGTTCACGCTCAGCGGGTCGACTCCGAGCAGCGAGGCGATGGGCGTGTGCCCGTGCACGATCCGCGTGCCGCCGTACGCGTCGAGCAGCGCCTGGACGGCCGCCGTGTCGTCGAGGCGCATCCGATCGGAGACGATCGCGAGCACGTTGTCGACGTCGGTCGCCGAGCCGGCGGCGAGCACCGCCCGCGTGCCCTGCGTGACGGCGTCGATCGACTGCCCGAGCGCGAGGTAGGCCGGCGTGTCCGCGTGGATCAACAGCGTCTCGCCCTCGAGCGCCAGCGGGGGGAGGGCGGTGAGCCACGCGACGCGATCGGGCGTCAGCGCACGCAGGTCCTCGTCGACCCCGCCGTTGTGCCGCCACAGCTCGTAGAAGGACTCCCCGGGGATGCTCGTCTCCTCGTCTCCGAAGCGCGCCACGGAGAGAAGGAGCACCTCGTGGTTGCCGAGCAGGCACCTGACCGCGCCGCCGCTCTCCTGCTCGAGGCGCCGGACGAGGTCGATCGCGCCGATGCCGTCGGGACCGCGGTCGGTCAGGTCGCCGACGAGCCAGACGCGTGCGTCTGCGCCGGTCCACCCCTCGTCCGGACCGACGAGCCCCGCTTCACGGAGGAGCCGTGCGAGCACGTCGCGACAGCCGTGGACGTCGCCCACGACGAAGACCGGCGCCACCGGGGCTATGGCACGGGCCCCGACTCGGGGGCGCCCGCTCGCTCGCGCCGCGGCTCGCCCACCAGGCGCCGGAGCTCTCCGACGAGCTCGAGCGTCTCGCCGTCCTCGACGAGGCGATCGAGGAGCGCGAGCTCGGCCTCGAGCCAATCCGAGTCGACGGGCGGCCGGGTGATCAGGTCGATCTTCGGGTGCTTGCTCGGCGACACTGTCTCGCCGTCGCCGACGAGCTCCTCGTGGAGCTTCTCGCCGGGCGCCGGGCCGACGAACTCGATCGCGATCTCCCGTCCGGGCTCCTTGCCGGACAGCCGGATCATCTTCTCCGCGAGATCGACGATCCGAACGGGCTCGCCCATGTCGAGGACGTAGACCTGCCCGCGCCCGCCGATCGCGCCCGCCTGGACGATCAGCTGCACTGCCTCGGGGATCGTCATGAAGAAGCGGGTCATCTCCGGGTGCGTCACCGTGACCGGACCGCCTCGGGAGATCTGGCGGCGGAAGATCGGCACCACCGAGCCCGACGAGCCGAGCACGTTTCCGAAGCGGACCGCGACGAACCGGGTCGTGACGTCGGCGCGGTGGCCCCACGTTTCGACGATCCACTCGGCGAGCGCCTTCGACTGGCCCATGACGGTCCTCGGATTGGCGGCCTTGTCCGTCGACACGAGCACGAACCGCTTCGCCCCGTATTCGACCGCGACGTCCGCGACGACCCGTGTCCCGAGCGTGTTGTTGCGCACGGCCTCGAGCGGGTTCGCCTCCATCATCGCGACGTGCTTGTACGCGGCCGCGTGGAAGACGACTCCCGGGCGGTACTTGTCGAACACCTGGCGCAGCTTCACCGGGTCGCGAACGTCTCCGACGACGGCGGCGGCGGCGAGGAACGCCCGCTCGCGGACGAGCTCACGCTCGATCTCGAAGAGCGCGGGCTCCGCGTGGTCGAGCAGGACGAGCTTCGCCGGGCCGACGCGAGCGATCTGCCGGCAGAGCTCCGAGCCGATCGAGCCCCCGGCCCCCGTCACCAGCACGACCTCGCCCGTCAGGTACTCGGCGATCGACGCGAAGTCGACCTCGACCGGCTCGCGGCCGAGCACGTCCTCGACCTCGACGGGCCGCAGCTGGCGCGCGAGGTCGGCGTCGCCGGAGACGAGGTCGGAGAGGGTCGGCAGCGTCTTGACCGGAACGTCGAGCGACCGCGCCGTCTCGACGATCCGGGCGCGAAGCTCGCCCGGCGCGCTCGGGATCGCGATCAGCACCTCGTCCGGCCGCCGGTCGCGGAGGACATGCGCCAGGTCTGCGGTCGTGCCGAGCACGCGCACGCCGTGGAGCCGCAGGTGACGCTTGCGCGGGTCGTCGTCCAGCAGGCCGATCGGCGTGTAGCCCAGGAGGGGGGAGCGCTGCATCTCCTTCACGACGAGCTGGCCGGCATCGCCCGCGCCGACGATGATCGCCTCCTTGCCGCGGGTCACGATCCGGCCGGGGAGCGGCCGCTCGACGATCGTCCGCACGAGCAGACGCGATCCCGCGACGAACGCCATGCACACGAGGAGGTCGATGAACCAGACGCCGCGCGGGACGTCGACGCGATGGATCTCGAAGAGGGTGAAGACGAGGAAGACGGCGATCGAGGCGAGGACGACGCCGCGGAACGCACCCCACATGTCGCGCGTCGAGACGTACCGCCACCAACGGTTGTAGAAGCCGCCGAGCGCGAAGACCGGCAGCTTGATCGCGACGACGAGCGCGACGACCGACCAGTCGAGATAGCGGTCGTAGTAGACGGGCCGGTGCTCGAAGCGGAGGCTCCACGCGAGCCACCACGCCCCTGCGACAAGGACCGCGTCGATACATATCTGCCAGATCGAGTGGCGACTCACCGGGCTCCGCACGACCGCCGACTCCTCTACACGACGACACCGACGGCGGACTTCACCGTCGCGACGACCCGTTCCTGCTGCTCGACGCCGATCCCGCCCCACATCGGCAGCGCAAGGTTCTCCGCCGCAGCCCGCTCGGTCTCCGGGAGAGACCCCGGCGCATAGCCGAGGTATGCCATCGCAGGCTGGAGGTGGAGCGGCGTCACGTAGTACGAGGCGGAAGCGATCCCTGCCTCGTCGAGCGCCGCGGCAATGCGCTCCCGCTCGGTCGTCCGCACGACGTACATGTGGTAGACGTGGCCGGCCTCGTCGACCGGCAGCTCGACCGAGTCTCCGAGCCCGAGCTCCGCGTAGCGCATGGCCGCCTCGCGCCGCGACCGGTTCCAGCCTGCGAGATGGGGCAGGAACACGCGAAGCGCGGCCGCCTGGATTGCGTCGAGCCGCGAGTTGGTCCCGACCAGCTCGAACGTCCTCTTGTCGCGTGACCCGTGGAAGCGGAGCTTCCGCACCGTGTCCGCAACCGCCGTGTCGGTACAGGCGACGAGCCCGCCGTCGCCGAGCGCGAAGAGGTTCTTCGTCGGAAAGAAGCTAAAGGTGGAGCAGACGCCCGTCGTCGCGATCCCCGGCGCGCCGAACGCCTGTGCCGCGTCCTCGAGCAGCGGCAGCCCGAGCGCTGCCAGCTCGTCGAGCGGCGCCGGGCGTCCGAAGAGGTGCACGGGGACGATCGCCTTCGTCCGCTCCGTGACGAGTGGCGCGACGACGGCCGCGTCGAGGTTGAGCGTGCCCGGGTCGATGTCCGCGAAGACCGGCGTCGCCCCCACGCGCGCAATCGCCTCCGCGGTCGCGTAGAACGTGAACGCCGGGCAGATCACCTCGTCGCCGCGTCCGACGCCCATCGCCTCGAGCGCCAGCACGAGCGCGTCGGTGCCGTTCGCGACCCCGATCGCGTGCGGCACCCCGAGGTACGCGGCCGCTTCGCGCTCGAACGCCTCGACCTCGGGGCCGAAGATGAAGCGCCCGGATTCGAGCACCTCGGCGAAGCGCTCCTGCAACTCGGGGATGAACGGCGCGTACTGCGCCTTGACGTCGACGAGCGGGATCACGACGTCAGGAGTCTACTGGGCGCCGCTCGGCGGACTCGTCGACCGCGGGCCGGCGCCGCTTCACGAAGCGCCTGCCGAGCCAAACGACCGCGAGCACCACGGCGACCGCGACGACGTAGTCGACGAACCGGAAGGCGTGGTGGAACGACTCCCAGCTCGCACCGGCCGCCCAGCCCGCCCCCGCGAAGGCGAAGCACCAGAGCGCCGAGCCGAGCAGCGTCAGCCACACGTAGGGCCCGAACCGCGCGCGGAAGACACCCGCGGGCACGGAGATGAACGACCGCATCACGGGCGTGATACGGCCGATGAACACCGCCCACTCCTCCCAGCGGTCGAACCACCGCTCGGCGCGGTCGAGCTTCTGGGCGTCGAGGTGGAGCCACCTGCCGTGGCGCTCGAGCCACGGGCGCCCCAGGTAGTCGCCGAGCGCCCAGCCGCCGATCGCGCCGACCAGATACCCGACCGTCCCTGCGATCGCAACCGCGAGGTACGCCGGCAGCCCACTCTCGAGCTCGTGGCCGAACAGGGAGATCGACTGGGTCGCGAACGCGCCCGAGGCGACTGCGCCGCCGTAGACCATCACGACCTCGCTCGCGGCGGGGAAGAGGGCGTCGATCAGCATCAGGAGAAAGACGGCGTAGAGGCCGTAGTTCCCGATCGCGTCGGTGACCCACGTCGTGATGTCGCTGACGATCCCGGCGACGGGCATCGCGGGATGCTAGCCGCCTCCGGTGTCCGACTTCGGTCGGACACACCGCGTCCCCGACCCCGCGCGAGGGATGAGGTGTCGGACTCGAAGTCCGACACCGGAGGCTACGGCGCGGCCGCCTTGCGGAGCACGATCGGCGCGTCCAGCACGGAGCGTCCCAGGCTCGACGTCGCGACCACCTGCACCGTGAACCGGCCGGCGAGGCGGCCGCCGCCCGCGCCGAGGCCGTCCCAGGTCACGCGCTGGTCCCCGGCCTCGCGCGCGGCCGGCACCGCGAGTCCGCGACGGACGACGCGGCCGGCCCCGTCGAGCACGCTCACCGTCACCTGCGCGGAGCGGGCGAGCCTGAAGGAGATCGGGATCTCGCGTCCCTGCGGCGGCACCGCCCGCAGCTTCGGCACCCGGAGGAAGCCGAGCGTGTCGTCCACGACGAACGTCCGCGACATCGCGGAGCTCTGGCCGATGTCGTCCACCACCTTCACCTCGAACGTCCACGGGCCGGCGGCGGCGGTCGCATCGGCGTCCGCGGCGTCCACCTCGCCCGTGCCGGGGAACGGGACGGGGTACGCACCAGGCGCCTGCTGCGCCGTCGTCGCGACCGGCGTCGAGCCGTCGGGCGCACGCAGCGTGACCGACACGGACGACGGGCGGACGAGCCGGTAGCCGAGGTTCGGCGTGTCGTCGACGCCGTCGCCGTTCGGAGAGACGCGCGCTGGGGGCTCCAGGGCGAAGACCCCGCGGTAGAGGAACGCGAGCGCGGTCGAGATCCGCCGCTCGGCTCCATCGGAAGGCCGGTTGAGAAGCTTGCCGTCGAACGCCATCGTGGTCGAGCCGCCGCTGTCGAGCGCCATCCCGGTGACCGCGCCGAGCCGGACGAGCGCCTGGGCGAGCTCGAAGTTCGTGAGGCCGACGCTGTAGCCGGGCTGCCTGCCGTCGACCGCGACGAGGAGGATCCGGCCGTCGCGGAGCTGGCCGACAGCGCTGCGAGGTGCGCGCGGGCCTAGCTGGTTGGTGGTGAACACCTCGCCCGCCCGGAAGATCGGCGCGCCGTTCGCGACGATCTGCGGGCCGCCTCCGATGGCCCCCACCATGTCGGGCCACGACGGCTTGAGCCCGAGGTTCACGGTCATCGACCCGCCCGCGACCGCCTCCGAGCGGAGCGCCTGCGCCGCCGTGCCGCGCGCTACGAGCACCGCCCCGCCGACCGGGATCGTCACGGGCCCGCCGTCCGTCCGCGCCTCGACGATGGGCGCGGCGAGGTCGACCTCCGGCGTCGCGGCCGGGAACGGAAAGAGGATCACGGCGGCGCTCCCCCGGAGGGCAGGCGTGCTCGGCCCGTACGCGTCCGTGTAGAGCCCGGCGCCGTTCGCGGCCGGGGTCGCGTTGAGCGCACGGAGCGCGCGTGCCGTGACGGCGGCCCGCCACGTCCCTGCGAACGCGACACGCCGGACGTCGAGGAGGCCGTCGCTCCGGATACCGGCACTCGCCCGCCCCGCGTTCGGCGGCGCGACGAGCTGCGCATCCCGCATCAGGACCCCGGACGGCTTGCCCGTCGCGAGGGTGAAGTAGTCCCCGTTGACGCCGGCCACCGTGGCCGTCGGCCGCAGTCGCACCTCGATCGACGTCAGCCTCTCCCGGCCGACGACGGCGTCGTTCGAGAGTACGGGCTCGAGCGTCGTCAGCCCGCCGGGCCGCGGCCCTCTCAGGACGTTGATCGCGACCGGCCCGTGGGTCGTGAACTGCACGCCCGACTCGTACGTGACTCCGGGCCAGAGCTCGCGTGGCGCAGCTGCAAGGGCCGGCGCGAGAAGGGCCGCGGCGAGCGACGAGACGGCGGCGACTGTGACGAGACGGCGCATGGACCCCGGCCGAGGGTAGTGGAGCGCCGGGCGCGCCAGCGCGATCCACACGATTTCCGAACGAACGGAGCGGACCGCCGTCGGGACGAGATCCCTGCCGCAAGCGCCCCGCCGAGACCGGCCCACGGATACCGTGTCGCTGTGACGGCAGTCGCTCCGACCACACGCACCGCGCTCGTCGAGTCGCTCATCGGGCGCTACCCGGACGTGCCGCGCGAAGCGGTGCTCAAGGAGGATCTCCTGCGCACGGGGATCGCGTTCGACGATGCCGCTCTCTCGGACAACCTCGACGGCGAGGTCAAGCCGAAGTCCTACTTCATCTTCTCCTTCGACCAGAAGCCGCTCACGGAGCTCGGCGAGGCCGCGCTCAGGCGCCCGCCCGAGGAGGTCGCGCTCACCGGCGGCCCGTACGGCCTCCGGCGCACGATCGTGTCGGTCCGGGTGAACCCCGGCTCGCCCTACCGCATCGGGCGGCGCGGGGACGACGGCGCGCTCGGACTCTCGCTCGAGGGGCGGCCGGTCGCGGACGTCGGGCTGCCGCCGATGCCCGAGTACTACCGGCACACGCTCGCCGGCGGCAAGACGGTGATGGAGACCGCGCCGACGATCCAGTGGGGCTACCTGATCTACCTCACCGTGCTGCGCCTCTGCCAGTACTTCGGCGCCCACGAGGAGTGCGGCTTCTGCGACATCAACCACAACTGGCGCCAGCACAAGAGGGCGGGCCGGCCCTACACGGGCGTCAAGCCCGTCGCCGACGTGCTCGAGGCGCTCGAGCTGATCGACCGCTACGACACCGAGCACACGAGCAAGGCGTACACGCTCACCGGCGGCTCGGTCACGAGCACGGTCGACGGGCTCGCCGAGGCCGACTTCTACGGCCGCTACGCCCAGGCGATCGAGGAGCGCTTCCCGGGACGCTGGATCGGCAAGGTCGTCGCGCAGGCGCTCCCGAAGGCGGACGCCCAGCGCTTCAAGGACTACGGAATCGCGATCTACCACCCGAACTACGAGGTCTGGGACAAGCGGCTGTTCTCGCTGATCTCGCCCGGCAAGGAGCGCTACGTCGGCCGCGAGGAATGGCATCGCCGGATCCTGGACGCGGCCGAGGTGTTCGGGCAGCGCTACGTGATCCCGAACTTCGTCGCCGGCGTGGAGATGGCGAGGCCGCACGGCTTCGCGACGGTCGACGAGGCGATCGCGTCGACCACCGAGGGCCTCGACTGGTTCATGAGCCGCGGCATCACGCCGCGCTTCACGACCTGGTGCCCGGAGCCGACGACGCCGCTCGGCCGGGCGAATCCGGACGGCGCGCCGCTCGAGTACCACATCCGCCTCCTGCACGCGTACCGCGACGCGCTCGGCCGCCACGGCCTCCGGCCGCCGCCGGGCTACGGCGTCGCGGGCGCGGGAAACGCGGTGTTCTCCGTCAGCTCGTTCATGGACACGCTCGACCCGGACGTGGTGACGGTCGAGGAGGCGGTACCGGCGTGACACGGATCACGGCGGCCGAGGCGGCGCGGCTCTGGCATGACGCGCCGGACGACGAGCTCAAGGAGCTCGCGCAGCGGACGCGCGCGCGCTGGCACGAGCCCGACAAGGCGACGTACATGATCATGCGCATCGTCAACTACACGAACGTCTGCGTTGCCCAGTGTGACTACTGCGCGTTCTACGTCCTTCCGAACCAGGAGGGCGGATACGTCCTCGACCGGGGCGAGGTCTTCGCGAAGATCGACGAGCTGCTCGAGGTCGGGGGCGACCTCGTCGGCTTCAACGGCGGCTTCAACCCGAAGCTGCCGCTCGACTACTACTGCGACCTCTTCGCCTCCGTCCGCGAGCGCTACGCCGACAGGGTCGAGTTCTACGCGCTGACGGTCGCCGAGTTCGTCTTCCTCGCCGATCGCGCCAACCTGTCCTTCGCGGACGCGGCTGCGCGGCTGCGCGACGCGGGCGTGCACTGGATCACCGGCGGGGGAAGCGAGATCCTCACCGAGGACTTCCGCAAGCGGCACGCGAAGTGGAAGTACACGGTCGCGGACTACTTCGCCGCGCAGCGGGCGATCGTCGAGAGCGGCATGCGCACGACGGCGACGATGGTGATCGGGTTCGACGAGACGCTCGAGGAGCGGATCGAGCACCTCGAGCGGACGCGCGACTTCCAGGACGCGTGCCTTCGCGACGGCTACGACGGGCTCTTCTCGTTCCTCTGCTGGACGTACAAGCCGTACGGCACGGCGCTCGGCGGCCGCGAGATCTCGGCCCGCGAGTACTGGCGCCACATGGCGCTCTCGCGGATCTTCCTCGACAACGTCCGCCATGTCCGCACTTCCGTGCTGACCCAGAACGAGGACGCGTTCCGCGCGCTCGACTACGGGGCCGACGACTTCGACCTACCCATCGAGGACGAGGTCACCCAGAAGGCGGGCGCGCGCGTCGACCTCGACCTGGAGGGGCTGCTCGCGATCCCGCGCCGGCTCGGCTACCGGGTCGAGTACCGCCACGCCGCGCGACCGCCGGCGCTTGCCGGCTCGGGCTCCTAGCCGGAGACGCGGGCCGGCTCGCCCGGCAGGAAACGCAGCTCGGGAACCTGGGCGAGCTCGCCCACGTCGCGCGCCATCTCGAGGAAGGTGTAGAAGCCGGCGCGCTCGCGCGGGCCGAAGCTGTAGCGGAGCTTCTCGAAGTAGCGTGCGAGGAAGCCCGGCGGGTAGCCGTAGCGCTCGCTCGCCTCGTAGGCGAGGCGCTCGGGCTCGGAGCGCGCGAGGCGCACCGAGGCGACGAGCGCGTCCTGGAGGTCGGCGAGGCCGTCGACGACCGGCTCGGGGGCGGCCCACACCGCGAACACCATCGGCAGCCCCGTGCGCTCGAGCCACAGCCGGCCGAGGTCGTGGTGCGGCGTCGGGTCCTCGAACGCGCTCCTCAGCGCCGCGTCGCCGATCAGGAGCTTGGCGTCGGCCTCGCCGGCCGCCTCGAGCGGCAGGAGCTCCGCCTGCGGGATCAGCACTCTCGTCAACACGACCGACGTCGCGCTCTCCGGCGTCACCGCGACGGTGCGCACGCGCCCGAGCGGAATCCGCGTGACGAGCTGGATCGAGTCGACGGCGCCCTCGGAGGAGACGCAGAGGCGGGGGAGCAGCCGCAGCCGCGGCGCGTTCCGGGCGTACTCGATCGACGAGATCGGCGCGACGTCGATCTCCCCCGCGAGCAGCATCCGGTTCAGCTCCGTCGGGACCCCGGTGACCTCGTCGACGTCGTACGTCAGCCGGTGGAAGACCGGCGCCATGTTGACGTAGGAGATCCGCCCCAGCCTGATCAACGGTCACCTCGCGTGGTCGTGGTCATCAGCGGTTCCGCTCGACGACGGCGTCGGCGAGCGCTTCGAGCTCCTCGCGGCGGGCGGAGCCGTCGAGGCACGCGCGCGCTCGCGCAGCGTAATCGAGCGCGACCTCGAGCGAGCGCTCGAGCGCGCGCGTTGCAGCGACCCGGACCAGGGCGCCCTCGAGCGGGCCGCCGCCCAGCGCGGCGCGGACGACCTCGTCCTCGCGCGCGGCGAGGATGAGCGGCAGCGTCGGCGTCCCGTCGCGCAGGTCGGTGCCCGGGATCTTCCCGGTCTCGACCGTCTCGCCCGAGCAGTCGAGGACGTCGTCGACGATCTGGAAGGCGATCCCGACCAGTCTCCCGAACTCGCCGTCCCCGCCGCCGAGCAGGCAGGCAGCCGCGAACAGCGAGCCGGTCTTGAGCGCGCAGCGCTCGAGGTAGGCGTCGACGCTCGTCGAGGAGTCGTGCCGCTGGAGCCGCTGCATCGCCTCGCCTCGTGCGAGGGCGAGCGACGCGTCGGCGAGCACCGCGACCTGCTCGGGCGACCCGGTGGCCGCCAGCGAGGCGAACGCGGCCGCGAACAGGTGGTCGCCCGCCGCCTTCGCGGCGTCCGAGCCATGCTGCGTCCACGCGGCAGCGCGGCCTCGGCGGACATGGGCGCCGTCGACGATGTCGTCGTGGATGAGCGTCGCCATGTGGACGAGCTCGACTGCGACCCCCTCGACGACGGGCGGCTCGGCGCCGACCGGAGATGAGAGGAAGGTGAGCGTGGGGCGTAGCCGCTTCCCGCCCGCCGCGAGCGCGTCGGCGCCGACCGCCGCGACAGTGCCCTGATGCGCCGAGACGACGGTCTCGAGGCACTCCTCGACGGCGTCGAGATAGGCCGCGAGGCCCTCGACCCGGCGGATGGTCTCGAGAGCGCTAATCGCGGCCCTCCCCGGTCGCGACGGCGGTGTGCAGGGCGACGATCGTCCCGCCCATGAGCCGGAAGCGCACCTGCTCGAACCCGTGCCGCTCGAGCAGTGCCGCGAGGTCCTCGGCCCCCGGGAAGCGGCGAACGCTCGCCGGCAGGTAGGTGTATGCGCGGCCCCCGGGAAGCACCTTGCCGAGGAGCGGCACGATCCGGTCGAACCACAGCGAGAAGAACGGCCGCAGGATGCCGCGGGGCTGCGTGATCTCGAGGATCGCCAGCCTCCCTCCCGGCCGGAGAACGCGGCGGAGCTCGGCAACGCCCTTCTCCAGGTCGACGACGTTGCGGACGCCGAACCCGACGGTGGCGGCGTCGAACGTGCCGGCGTCGAAGGGCAGCGCGAGCATGTCCCCCTCGACCCACTCGATCGTGTCGGACTTGCGCCGCGCGCGCTCCAGCATCGCCGGGGAGAAGTCGAGCCCGGTGACGTATCCCCCCTCGCGCTCGGCCGCGATCGCGAGGTCGCCGGTCCCGCAGCAGCCGTCGAGCACGCGGTCGCCCGGCTGCACCACCGCCTCGACCGCGAGCCGGCGCCACGACCGGTCGAGCCCCACGGTCATCACGCGATTCATCGCGTCGTACACCGGCGCGATCCGGTCGAAGAGGCGCCGAACCTCGTTCGGCGCGAGGGAGCCGGATTCGTACGTCACGGGATCGTCCCCGACCGGGAGGCGTCGACAGGCACGACGTGAGCGTAACCGCGTGGCGCGCGGCGCAGCGAGGCCGGCGCTACTCGCCGCCCCGCGACGCGTCCAGGAACGTCGCGAGCTTCGTGAGGTTCTCGTCGCCGAGGTAGCCGTAGGAGATCATCACGTTGTTGCCGTACTGGGCGGGGTTCGACACGTACGACTTGAAGAAGTCGATACCGCGGTCGGAGGCGCCGACGTCGCTCAGGTTCGGCGCGCCGAGGTTCGCGTTGCCCTCGCCGAGATAGGTGTGGCAGTTGAGGCAGCCGGACTGGGCGAAGAGCTTCGCGCCCTCGACCGCCGTCGCGTTGTCGGCGAAGCCCTGCTGCTCCGCCCACTCCTCCGGCTTCCCGGCGGCGATCAACTCCGAGCCCAGCGCCTCCTTGGCGGTCGCGCCCTTCCACGTCAGGACGCCCATCGAGATCACGACGAGGACTGCGGCGATCATCGCGACGGGCCGCCGGCCGGGGCGACGCTCGGGGCGGCGGTCGTAGAACGGCAGCCCGATCAGCAGGATCAGCAGGATCGTCGGGATGCCGACCGTCCCGAGCACGACGGACTCCGGCCACTTGAAGATGCGCAGGAGGTAGAAGAGGAAGTAGAAGAACCAGTCCGGGCGCGGGACGAAGCTGATCGTCCCCGGGTCGGCCTCCGTCGCGTACCAGGGGCCGAGGAGCCCCGCCTCGACGCCGTCGGCGGTGAAGTACCAGATGCACGCGAGGACGATGATCACCGCGACGACGACGAGCGACATGATCGCGTCGTGGAGGACGGCGTACGGGAAGAAGCTCTTCCCCTCGCGCTGGACGTCCTCCTTGTAGCGCTTGTGCTCCGCGCGGTTGCGTTCCTGGAGCGGGACGCCCATCAGGCCGTGTCCCCGTCGGTCGCCGGCTCGCGGATCAGGCCCTCGCGCGCGCCCTCGGCCTCGGCCCGCTCGCGGCCCGCGGCGGTCTTCGACCATGGCGGCGAGGTGACCCCGAGGCGCACGACGAGGTACAGGTGCAGGCCGATCAGGGCCATGATCGCGCCGGGGAGCACGAGCATGTGCAGCGCGTAGAACTTCGGCAGCGTGTCCGGGCCGATCGCGAGGCCGCCCTGCAGGAACTGCGCGAGGAACGGGCCGACGAACGGGCCGGTCGCGTTGATGTTGATGCCGACGACCGTCGCCCAGTACGCCGTGTTGTCCCACGGCAGGAGGTAGCCCGTGAAGCCCTCGGCCATGCCCGAGACGAGGAGCAGCGCGCCCAGGATCCAGTTGAGCTCGCGCGGGTACTTGTAGGCGCCGAACAGGAACGTGCGGCCCATGTGGAGGAACATGAGGATGATGAAGACGCTCGCGCCCCACTTGTGCATCCCGCGCACGAGCCAGCCGAGGGTGACCTCCTCGGTGATGTTCTGGATCGAGGGGTACGCGCTCTCCGGGTCGGGCTTGTAGTACATCGCCAGGACGACGCCGGTCACGGCCTGCACGATGAACGCGGTGAGCGAGGCGGCGCCGAGCGTCTGCGCCCAGCTGACGTCGTGCGGCACCTTGCGGAAGAGGAACCATTTCGTGTACCCGACGAGCCCCGACCGCTCCTCGGTCCAGTCGAGCGGGAGGAGCACGGCGTCGGCGAGGCGGGGCTTGCGGGAGGTCTTCGCGGCCACTACGCGATCACCCCGTCGACCCCGGCGTGGGGATCGGGTAGAGCCAGCGCTCGATCCCGTCCACGTGGACGCCCGGGTACGCCTTGTAGTACTTCATGATCCTGGCGCTCGCGCCCACGCCCTCGACGTTGCCGACGCTGAACAGCCGCCCGAGGACGAGGTTGCCGTTCTTGATCGAGAACTCGTACCGGTCGAGCGAGCGGACGGGCGGGCCGGCGCTGCGGTTGCCCTCGGAGTCGTAGAGCCCGCCGTGGCACGGGCAGCCGAAGCTCGCTGCGAGCACCGGGCGGAGCTCGACCCCGTTGACGTCCTTCCTCGCCTCCTCGTCGATCGGGCCGTTCGGCTGCACCGGGCAGCCGAGGTGGACGCAGCGGCTGAAGATCGCGGTGAAGCTGGGCACGCCGGCGTCCGTGCGGCCGTTGTTGCGGATGAACGCGGTGCGCCGTGAGACCTCGCCCTGCTCGGGGTCCTCGAGGTACGTCGCGATCACGTACTGGCCCTCGGGGAAGTTCGCGATCGGGCCGAGGTCGACGTCGTGGGTCTCCACGCCGTCGCCCATGAAGGACGGCAGGACGCCGAAGCCGAGGACGGGCAGCGTCACGCCCGCGCCGATCAGGCCGCTGACGCCGATCGTCGCGAGCGAGAGGAAGGTCGCCCGGTCGACGTTGTCGCCGATGTCCGCCTCCGTGGCGACGGGCGCGACGTCCGGCGTGCCTGGCGCGGCGGCGGTGACCGGGTGGCTCACGAACAGGTCGCGCACCCAGAGGAAGCCGAAGACGAGAGCGACGATCGCGCCGACGATCAGCACGGGGATGCTCACGACGAGCCCGACGAGGATGCATGCAACCCCGATCGCGAAGCCGATCGGCCAAAGGCTCGGGCCTGGCTGGTGCTGGGTGTCGTGCGCTTCGCTCACTCGGGGTCTCGGTCGGTCCCGTGCTCCGGTTCGTGATTCAACCGCCCTGCCCCGCTCGGTGTCAACGAGGAACCCGCTTCGCTCTCCACCGTCCGGTCGCGGCCCGGCGCCCATTCTGCACGCCTGGACGGTCGGCGTGCTCCAACCCGAGCTCGTCCCACCGCGCGTCCACACGCGCCTTCACGTCGTCCGTCATCTCGATCTCGGGCGGCCATTCCCGCGTTCCCTCGTCGGGGCCCTTCGCGGTCGCGTCGAAGCCGATCTTGCCGCCGAAGGACGGGAGGACGGAAGCGTGATCGAGCTGGTCGAGCGGGCCGTCCGCGAGCACGACGTCGCGCTTCGGGTCGACGTTCGCGCAGACGCGGAAGAACACCTCCTCGTAGTCGTGGACGTCGACGTCGGCGTCCACGATCACCACCGCCTTCGAGAGCGAGAGGAGGCCGAGGCCCCACACGGCGTGCATCACCTTGCGCGCGTGACCCGGGAAGCGCTTGCGGATCGAGAGGATCACGCAGTTGTGGAACGCGCCCGCAGTCGGCAGGTCGTAGTCGACGATCTCGGGGACGCTCATGCGGATCGCAGGCAGGAAGATCCGCTCGGTCGCCTTCGCGAGCCACTCGTCCTCCGCGGGCGGCTTCCCGACGACGATCGACGGATAGATCGGGTCGCGGCGCATCGTGATCGCCGAGATCCGGAAGAGTGGGAACTCCTCCGGCGGCGTGTAGTAGCCCGTGTGGTCGCCGAACGGGCCCTCCATCGCGGTGTCGCTCGCGTCGACCCAGCCCTCGAGCACGATCTCCGCGTTGGCGGGCACCTCGAGCTCGACGGTCTTGCACGCGACGAGCTGCACCGCCGAGCCTCTGAGGAAGCCCGCCACCATCAGCTCGCCGACGTGCTTCGGGAGCGGCGCGCTGGCGGCGTAGGCCGTCACGGGGTCGAGGCCGAGCGCGACCGCGACGGGGATCCGGCCGTCGGGAGCCGCGAGCAAGTCGGCGCGGCCGTCCTTGTGCACCTGCCAGTGCATGAACGTGGAGCGGCGGTCGACTTTCTGCATCCGGTACATGCCGACGTTCCGCACGCCGGTCTCGCGGTCCCGGGTGATGACGGCGGGGAGGGTGATGAACGGGGCCGGGTCGAGCGGCCAGCAGCGCATGATCGGGATCGCGTCGAGGTCGACGGCGTCGCCCTCGAGGACGACCTCCTGGCACGGGCCCTTCGAGACCGACTTGGGCGCCGAGTCGGCAATCGACTTCAGCGTGCCGAGCTTGCGCACCTTCTCGACGAGCCCTTGCGGCGGCGTCAGCTCGAGCACCTCCTCGAGCTTCGCGGCGACGTCGTCGAGCCGCTCCACGCCGAAGGCGAGGCACATGCGCCGTTCCGTGCCGAACTGGTTGATGAGGAGCGGCATGCGCGAGCCCTTCACGTTCTCGAAGAGGAGGGCGGGGCCGGCGGACTTGACGACGCGATCGGTGATCTCGGTGATCTCGAGGTCGGGGTCGACCTCGGCGCCGACGCGGACGAGCTCGCCCTCGCGCTCGAGGAGCGCGATCCACTCGCGAAGGTCTGCGGCAGGGCTCCCCATGCGCGCGGGGCGCGGTCCCTAGAGCGGCCGGCTGAGCTTCGAGCGACGGCGCTTGGCGCCCAGGTAGTGCGTCAGGTCGCCGATCAGGATCGTCGCGAGGAAGACGAGCCCGACGGCGAGCATCATGAGGACGACGTCCTTCCCCTCCTCGGCGGCGTCCGCCAGGAACCAGAGCGCAGCGAGCATCGGGGCGATGCTATACGAGGCGCGCGACGTGTGCGGCGAGGGCCTCGTCGACCGCGTCGTCGCCCGCCGCATGCCGCGCGAGGCGCTCGAGCGGTGCCGGATCGCGGTCGTCGCGAAGCGCGGCGCGCGCCTCGTCGAGGCCGCCGCGGGCGAGGAGCGCGGACGTCGCCGCCCAGGCGGCTCCGTCGCCCTCGAGCCCGTCGGCGCGGGCCTGAGCGCAGAGCGAGAGGAGCTCGGCGAGGTCCCCGACCGCCGGGAGCGACCCGGTCGCCGCGATCCGGACGAGGCCGTGGGCGAGCAGCGCGTCCCCCAGGAGGAGCGTCACGTCGCCGTCGGGCGGCGCGAAGAGCCGCGCGCGGCCGTAGTGCAGCAGGTAGCCCTCGTAGATCGTCTCGACGCCGAGCGCGAAGCGCGGATCCGAGACGAGCCGCGAGAACACCGGCTCGGCCTCTCGTTCGCCGGCCGGCAACAGCGCGTCCGTCCAGAGGGGGCTCTCGCGCGTCGCGCCTTCGGCGATCTCGTGGAACAGCTCGTCGGCGACGACGTGCGGCATCGGCGCGTAGCCTACGCGCGCGCTTGGTCGGCGCCGCAAACCGGAGTAGCGTGCGATGCGTGACCCTCCGTCGCGCCTGCGTGCTGGCCGCGGTCTGCTGCGCCGCCGTCGTTCCGGTCACGAGCCCGTGGCCGGGGCCGCAGGCCCAGACGGCGTCCGGCGCGCCGCGCGCGGGACGGGTCGCGCTCGGCGTCCTCGGAGACGCGGAGCGCTTCCGTGCGCAGACCGGCCAGGACTCGCCGATCAGGCACGTGGTCATCTCCTGGAACCAGGGCGTCGAGTGGGGCACGCGGCTGCCCGCCCTCCTGCAGCAGCTGCGCCCGACGCCGCTCCTCGGAATCGGCACGGGCGACTGGCGCTCGAAGTCCGAGGTCGTCTCGCCGAAGGACATCGCGCAGGGGCGCGGCGACGGCTTCCTGGTCGGGCTGAACGCCGCGATCGCGGAGTTCGGCTCGCTCGTCTACCTCCGCCCGCTGCCCGAGATGAACAACTACCACCGGCCGTTCAGCGCGTTCGAGGCGAACGGCCGCGCCCGGGGCCCGACGCACGCCACCGCCGTGTTCCGCAAGGCCTTCGCGCGGATCGCGATCGTGGTGCGCGGCGGCACCGCCGCGGCGATGAGCGCGAAGCTCCGCCGCCTCGGGCTGCCGCCGATCGCGAACGACCTGCCGCAGGCTCCGGTGCGGATCGTCTGGAACCCGCAGGGCTACGGGTCGCCCGACATCCCGCAGAACTCGGCGCAGGCGTACTACCCGGGCGACGCGTACGTCGACGTCGTCGCCAACGACCTCTACGACCAGCGCTTCAACGCCGCGTGGGACGCCAACGAGCGCCTGTACGCGGCGCATCCCCGGAAGCGCTTCGCGATCGGCGAGTGGGGCCTCTGGAGCGTCGACGACCCGGGCTTCGTCGAGCGGATGGCGACGTTCGTCAAGACGCATCCTCGGGTCGAGTTCGTCGCGTACTTCAGCGGCCCGAACGGCTCCCCGTGGGACCTCGCGGCAAAGCCCGCGAGCCGCGCCGCCTACCGCAGGCTGATCACGCCGCTCGGGCGCTGAACGACCGCACGGCCTCGACCGTCCGGTCGACGTCCTCGTCCGAGTGGGCGAGCGAGGGAAACAGGCATTCGAACTGCGAGGGCGGCACGTACACGCCTGCGTCGAGCAGGTGCCGGAAGAGCGCGCCGAACCGCTCTATGTCGGACGCCGCGGCGGCCTCGTAGCTCGCGACCGGGCCGTCGTGGCAGAAGAGCGTGAGCATCGCGCCGACGCGCTGGACGGTGCCGAACGGCGCGAGCCCCTCCTCGAGCCGCGCCCCGAGCCGCTCGAGCTCGTCGTAGACGGCGTCGTCGCGGAGCCGCCGGAGCACGGAGACGCCGGCCGCGGTCGCGAGCGGGTTCCCCGAGAGCGTGCCCGCCTGGTACACGTCGCCGCCCGGCGCGAGCCGCTCCATCAGGTCGGCGCTGCCGCCGAACGCGGCCGCCGGGAGACCGCCGCCCACGATCTTCCCGAGGATCGTGAGGTCAGGCGTGACGCCGTAGCGTTCCTGTGCCCCGCCGCGGGCGATGCGGAACCCGGTCATCACCTCGTCGAAGACGAGCAGCGCACCCGTCGCGTCGGCGAGCATGCGCAGCGCCTCGAGGAACCCGGGCTCGGGCGGGACGCAGCCCATGTTTCCCGCAACCGGCTCGACGAGGATCGCCGCGAGCCCCTCGCCGTAGCGCGCGCACGCGGCGGCGACGCCGTCCACGTCGTTGAACGAGCAGACGATCGTGTCCGCCGTGACCCCGGACGGGACGCCCGGCGTCGACGGGATCCCGAGCGTCATCACGCCGGACCCGGCGCTCGCGAGCAGCGCGTCGACATGGCCGTGGTAGCAGCCGGCGAACTTGATCACCCGGTCGCGGCGCGTCGCCGCCCGCGCCAGGCGGAGCGCGCTCATCGACGCCTCGGTGCCAGAGCTGACGAGCCGCACCATCTCGACGGACGGAACGGCGTCGACGATCTCCGCGGCGAGCTCGACCTCCGCCTCGGTCGGGGCGCCGAAGCTCGTGCCGCGGTCCGCCGCGTCGTGCACCGCGGCGAGCGTCTCGGGGTCGGCGTGCCCGAAGATCAGCGGCCCCCACGACTGCACCCAGTCGACGTAGCGGTTGCCCTCGACGTCCTCGATCCAGGCGCCCGTGCCGCGGGCGACGAAGACGGGCTCGTCGAGCCCCACCGCGCGCATCGCGCGCACCGGCGAGTTGACGCCGCCGGGGATCAGGCTCGTTGCCCGGCGCCAGCGGCCGGTCCGCTGTCTCAGAGCCACCCGGCGAGGTCCTTCGCCCAGTAGGTGACGATCGTGCCCGCGCCGGCTCGCTTGATCGCGGTGAGCGCCTCGAGCGCGGCGGAGCGCTCGTCCAGGTACCCCGCAGCCGCCGCGGCGCGCACCATCGCGTACTCCCCCGAGACCTGATAGGCCCAGACCGGGCAGTCGAAGCGCTCCCGGACGGCGCGCACCACGTCGAGGTACGGCAGCGCGGGCTTCACCATGAGCACGTCGGCGCCTTCCTCGAGGTCGAGCGCGCACTCCCGGAGCGCCTCGCGCACGTTCGCAGGGTCCATCTGGTAGCCACGCCGGTCGCCGAACGACGGCGTGGACTCGGCCACCTCGCGGAAGGGGCCGTAGAAGGCCGACGCGTACTTCGCGGCGTACGAGACGATCGGCGTGTCCGGGAGGGCCGCGCGGATCGCGCCGACGCGTCCGTCCATCATGTCGCTCGGGCAGACCGCGTCGGCGCCCGCGTCCACGTGGCTGACGGCCGTCCGCGCGAGCAGGTCGAGCGTCTCGTCGTTCGCAACCGTGTCGCCGTCGAGCACGCCGCAATGGCCGTGGTCGGTGTACTCGCACAGGCAGACGTCGGTCAGGAGCGTCAGCCCGGGGACCTCGGCGCGCAGCGCGCGGACCGTGCGCTGGACGATGCCGTCCTCGTCCCAGGCGCCCGAGCCTTCCGCGTCCTTCGCCTCGGGGATGCCGAACAGGAGCACCGCACGCACGCCCGCGCGCCCCAGCTCGCTCGCCTCGCGCACCACCTCGTCGACCGAGCGCTGCGCGATCCCGGGCAACCCGTCGACCGGACGGACGACCTCCTCGCCCGGGCAGGCGAAGAGCGGCATCACGACGTCGTCGACCGAGAGCGACGTCTCGCGCACGAGCGCGCGGAGCGCGTCGTTCCGGCGCAAGCGCCGGAGGCGGGTCGCGGGGAAGCTCACGGGCACAAGGGTATTCGCCTGCGCACGCCGGGTGCGGGGCTATGACCCGGCGACGCGTCGAGGCGGCTCGAGGCCGACCTCCATCTCGATCGTGTCGTCGCCGGCCTCGTCCCACGGCTCGAGGTCGAGCCGCTCGCCGAAGAACTCCCAGATCGCGCGTCCGGCGGCCATCGTCGGCAGCGCGACGAGGACGCCGGGGATCCCGTACAGCGCGCCGCCGGCGAGGAGCCCGAAGATCACGAGCAGCGGATGGAGCCGAAGCGCGCTCGCCATCACGTTCGGGACGACGATGTGGCCCTCCACCTGGTAGATGAAGACGAAGAGGGCGGCGACCCAGAGGACGCCGACGGGGTCGACGACGAGCGCATAGAGCGCCGGCGGCACCGCCGAGAGCCACGGCCCGATGTAGGGGATCACCTCGACGAAGGCCGTCCAGATCCCGAACAGCAGGGCATATCGCTCCGCGCCCTCGACGAGGCCGGTCGTCCCGAGAATCCACATTCCGACCCCGGCGCTCGTCCCGATCACGACCGACAGGATCACCTGCCCCTTCACGTAGCCCCAGAGCGCGCGCTCGATCCGCTGCGTCAGGGGGACGCCGCCGTGCGGCGGGAACCGACGGTCGATGGTCTCCTCGAGCCGTGGCATGTCGAGGAGCATGTAGATCGCGATCACGATCACGAGGACCACGGAGAAGACGAAGAGGATCACCGAGAGCGCCGCGCCCTGGGCGAACGAGATCGCGTCCTGGGCGTAGCCGGAGACGTCGCCCGCCCCGATCGAGTCGGTCAGGTCGTTGAGCTGCTCCTCGAGCTGGATCCGCTCGAGACCGTGGTCGTCGAGCCACTGCTGGAGGCGGTCGACGGCGCCGTCGGCGCCGGTCTTGCCCGTGGCCGCGCTCTCCTCCGAGAAGAAGGCATCGATCCGGTCCCCGGCCGAGCGGGCCTCGGAGACGACGACCGTGCCGACGGCGACGAGGAGCGCGACGAACGCCGTCGCGAACACGACCGACACGACCGCCACCGCGACGCCGCGGGGAAGCCGGAGGCGCGTCAGGTCGCGGACGAGCGGGTTGAGCGTGAACGCGATCACGGCGGAGGTGAGGAACAGGAAGAGCACGTGCCCGAGCGGCCGCGCGAGCAGGAACGCGAAGAGCAGGAGCACGGGCAGGACGACGAGCTGGACCCAGCGCGGGATGCGGATCCTCGTCGACTGGGTCACGCAGCGATCGTAGCCCCGCCGGTGGCACGCCACGGACCCGGTGAAGCCCGCTTCCGCGTGCGCTACCGTGGCGCCAATGGCCTCGCCGCGCTCCCGGCAAGCCGCGCGCCTGCGCGATCGCAGGCGCCGCGAACAACGGCGCGCCCGCCGTCTCGTCGTGCTCTCCGTGCTCGCGGTGCTCGGCGTCGTCACGCTGCTCTTCACAGCCTTCGGCTCGAGCGGCTCGTCCGGCGGCCCCGCGCCGATCGCGGTCGAGACCGTGTCGGCTGCGGACGCGGCGGCCGTGCGGCCGAGGCCTCAGGTGCTCGCGTCGATCGGCAACCTCCGCATCCAGCTCCCGGTCGCGGCCGGGGCGCTCACCGCGATCGGGTTCCACGGCTCGAACGACGGGTCGCTGTCGTTGCAGCCGGTCGGCCGCCAGGCGAACGCCGGGCTCCTCGAGCGGCTCTGGCGCCGTATCGCCGGAAGCGGCCGTGACTTCCCGCGCTGGTACCAGCTCGAGGGCGGCCCGGCCGGGACGAACGTGCTCGACGTCGGCGCCGCGCCGGGGACGGACGTGTACGCGCCGGTGAAGGGCTCGGTGATCGCCGTCAGCGACCTCGTGATCGGGGGCAAGCGCGTCGGCAGCCGCATCGACCTCCGCCCGTCGGAGTCGCCGTCGGTGATGGTCTCCGTGATGAACGTCCGCCCAGACCCGTCGATCGCCGTGGGGACCCCTGTGCTCGCCGCCTCGTCGAAGCTCGGCACCGCCGTCGACGTCGCCTCGGTCGAGACGCAGGCGCTCGCCGCCCACGCGTCGGACGGCGGCAACAACGTCTCCGTCTCCGTCTACCCCTCGCCCGGCTCGCTGCCCTAGATGCGCCTCCTGTTCGTCGGGGACGTCGTCGGCCGCCCGGGTCGCGACGCGGTCGAGGCGCTGCTGCCCGGCCTGCGCGAGCGTCTCGGCGTCGACGTCTGCATCGTGAACGGCGAGAACGTCGCCAACGGCGTCGGGATCACGCCGCGGCTCGCCGAGCGGCTCCTGGGCGCAGGCGCCGACGCGCTCACGCTCGGCAACCATGCGTGGCGGCGCGAGGAGATCGGGCCGTATCTGGCGTCGTCCTCGACGATCGTGCGGCCCGCGAACTTCCAGAGCGGGGCGCCCGGGCGAGGACTGACCGTGGTCGAAGCGCGGGACGGCACGCCGGTCGCGGTCGTCAACCTCCTCGGGTCGCTCTTCCTCGACCCTGCACACAGCATGTGGGAGGTCGTCGACGAGCTCGTCGAGGAGGCGCGGGCGACGACGCCGGTGATCGTCGTCGACGTCCATGCCGAGGCGACGAGCGAGAAGGTTGCGCTCGCCTCGTGGCTCGACGGCCGCGTGACCGCGGTGCTCGGGACCCATACGCACGTCCAGACCTCCGACGCACGCGTGCTGCCGGGGGGCACGGCGGCTCTCACCGACGTCGGCATGACGGGCCCGCACGACTCGGTCATCGGCGTCCGGGCCGAGCTTGCGATCCGCCGCATGCGGACGGGGATGCCGGTCCGCTTCGAGACGGCCTCGGACGGGGTGCGCCTCGAGGGCGCGCTCGTCACGTGCGACCGGGCGACGGGGCGGGCGAGCGCGATCGAGCCGGTGCGGGTTCCCTGGCCGGCCACATGAGCACCGCGAGCAGCGCGAGCAGGACGGCCCCGCGGGCGAGCACGAGCCACGACGCGAGCGGGTCGAACTCCTTGACGAGCTCCCAGTAGCGGGCCGGGAACCAGACGGCGGTGAGGGCGCACGCGGCCGTCATCAGCCAGAGCGGCAGACGGCCCCGCGCTCCGACGACGAGCGGGACGAGGAGCACGAGCCAGACGAGGAACTGAGGCGAGAGGACCTTGCTCAGCGCGACGAAGGCGACCACCGCCCCCGCCGCGTGCCTGACGAGCCGCTCCGGGCTCGCAGGGCCGCGCGCGAAGGAGACCCAGACGAGCGCGACCGCGATGGCCTGCGCGATTCCCTGGAGTACCGCCAGTGCGCCCGCCGCGGTGCCGGTGAGGTTCTGCGAGCCGCTCCCCGATGCCCACCCGAGCGACGTCCCGGCGGCGTGGTGGAGCGCGAGCAGTGCGCCCGCGCCGAGGCTCTCGATCTGCAGCGGGCGGCCGAGCTGCCGGCCGAGCGAGTCGAGCACCCCGTCCGGCGCGGCGAGGAGGAAGGGGACGTAGGCGACGGCCACGGGCACGGCGACGAGCGCCAGGACCGTCGCGAGCTCGCGCCGCCCGGCTGCGCACCGGCGCCATGCGGCGATGCCGACGAGCGGGACGAGGACGGCCGGATAGAGCTTGACGGCGATCCCGATCCCGACGACGAGGGCGCCGGCCCGGAGCCTGCCGGTGACGAGGAGGAGCATCGCGCCGGCGACGAGCGCCGCCGGAACGAGGTCGAAGCGCGTCAGGATCACACCGCCGAGGAGGAGCGGGACGAGCGCGACGACGGACAGCGCGACGCGGCGGTCGGCATCGCTCGTGCCGAGCCGACCGAGGCCGGCGGCGACGAGGAGGACGCCGATCGCCCCGGCCACCGCCATCTCCGCGGCGAACACCACGCGGTAGGCGCCGAGCGAGTCGGTCACGAGCGCGGGAAGGACGAGCGCGGGAAGCGCGCCGGGCGGGTACTCGAACGGGAAGTCGCGGTAGGGGACGAGCCCGTCCGCGATTCGCTCTCCGTACGTTCGATAGAGCGCGATATCGGTGACTGCGCGGCCGCTCCACTGCCACGCGACGGTGGCCGCCACGGCCGTGAGGACGAACACGGCGGCGGCGACGAGCGCCTCCCGCTGGGCGGCGTCGCCGTCCCTCACGTCGACCTCGCGGTCTCTCGCGGACGTGCCTCGGTCGCCGGCTCCGGAAGGGGCATCGCGGGGTCGCGCGCTGGGCTCGGCTCGCGCGGAAGGAAGAGCGCGAGCAGCACGAACGGCAGCACCCAGGGAAGGTAGAGGTAGAACCAGTGCGTCAGCGAGAGCTCGAACGCGAGCAAGAGAGCTGCCGTGAGCGCCGCCAGCTCGAGCGGCCCCTTGTGACGCGGAACGGCTGCGGCGACCCCGGCGAGCACGATCGCGCAGACCTGGACGACCGTCTGTAGGGAGGCGAGATCCGGGATCCCGCGCGCGTGGTAGGAGCCCCAGCCCCAGATCGAGAACGGCGAGTCGCGGTCGAACTGGAAGGCGATCGGTCCGGTCCCAGAACGTGCGCAGCGCGTCGCGGAGCGAGGGCTCGAGCAGCAGGATCGAGAACGCCACCGCCGTCGCGGCCGCGAACGCGGCGACGAACCGCACGCTCGGCGCGCGCCGGAGGCCCGACGGATACGTGAGCCAGAGCGGCACGACGATCAGCGCCCCGAACTTCGTCCACGACGCGAGCGCGGTCGCGGTGCCCCGTGCGGCCGGCGACGACGCGAGCCAGAAGCCCCACACGAGGAAGGCCGGCGCGATCGCGTCGTTGGTGTTCGACATCAGCGCGTAGGCCGTGAAGGGAAACGCCGCCCAGCCGAAGGCGAGCATCGCCGCGAGGCGCGCCCCGCCGAACCGGGCGCCGACGAGGGCGAGGCCCGCGAGCGCAAGCAGGTCGAAGGCAATCGAGGTCGCATGGGCGGCGGGTAGCTCGTCCCAGCGCCCGCCCCACCCGAAGGCGAGCACCGCGGGGATGTACGCCAGATAGGCAACGGGACCGTAGGTGTCGCCGCGGGGGTTCGCGGACTCGCAGCGTCCGTTCACCTGGATCCGGTCGCGCACCTCGCCGTCGGCATTGGCCGGGCCGCACGGCGTGCGGTCGTCCGTCACCGGCATGGTGCCGTAGGGCACCTCGCCGTCGAGGATCCGGTCTGCGCCGATCACTCCGGCGTAGCCGACGTCGATGACGGTGCGCCCGTTGTCGACGTTCAACCCGACGCGGAAGCCGACGAGGAACAGGGTGGCGACCGCGAGCGCCCAGACGGGCCAGGTGCCGGCCGTCGACCCCGGCCGCGCGGTCGCCCGGAAGCCGATCCACGCGGTTCGTACGACGAGGTAGACGAGCGGCGGGACGGCGAGCGCAGCGCTCTCGAAGACGTCGCCGCGGTTGAAGAACGCCAGCGAGACCCCGAACGAGAGCAGCACGAGCAGGTCGAGGGTCCGCATCGAGACGGGCCGGCGGAGGTCGACCAGCCCCAGGAGGAAGACGGCCGAGAGCCCGAGCCACACCGGCCACGAGGTCAGCAGCTTGCCGCCGAAGGCGCCCGGCCGGCCGCGGGCCATCTTCCAGGCCACCTGCGGCCCGGTCCACGCGTCGAGCACCCGGCCGCCGGCGTCGGCGACGGTGCCCGTCGCGATCTCGCCGGCCTCGCCCGACCAGACCCGCACGGTCCACGTTCGCGTGCGCCGGTCGAGCGACGCGTCGGTCTGCGGGCCGGGCGGGTAGCGGTCGAGCCAGCGCGCGACCTTCGGGAAGGCCAGGAACGTGTCGACCGCCTCCTCCTCGGTCAGCGCCGGCGGCGTGTCGGACGGCGCGAAGGGCGCCTCGACGAGACGCCCCGCCGCGTCGTAGAGCGGCTCGGTCGGGGCCGCACCGTTTGCGGGGGCCGCGCCGAGGAGGAACGCGGCTGCCGCGACGACGAGCGCGCGGCGCATCACCCCGGGCTCGTCAGCCGCGCTGGCGGTGGCGGAACGACCACAGCTTGTTGCCGACGAAGTTGACCGGCGTGACGAGCATGATCGCGAGTGCTTGCGATACGACCTCGCCGAGACCTGCCTGGACGAGGGCGTGGAGCACGAGGAGGTTTGCCACGAGGGCGATCGTCGAGACGACGAAGAAGCGCAGCCCCTGATGGACGACGTGGCCCCGCTGACCCCGGAACGTCCAGAGCCGGTTCCAGACGTAGTTGTTCGTCACCGCGACGAGGAACGAGCCGATCGCGGCGGGCACGTAATGGAGGCCGACGCCGTTCAGGAGAAGCGTGTAGACCGCCAGGTTGACCACGTACCCCGTCGCGCCGACGACGCAGAACTTGACGAGCTGCTCCCAGTTCGCCCGGCGGCGAAGCGCGGCGTCGACGCGGCCGCGTGGCAGGTCGCGCGCGGTGGTGACCGTTCCCTCGTCCATTCTCGCCGGCCGAGCGTAGCGGTCGGCTCGGCCCGACGGGTGCCCGCGAGCCTCACACGAGGGGCACGAAGCGGCACGCGAGGGAGCCTGTCTCGACCGGCCCGGCCTCCGCGCGGACGATCCGCACGAGCCGCTGCCCGCCGTGACCGCCGAGCGGGAGCACGATCCGCCCGCCGGGCTCGAGCTGCTCGTAGAGCGCGGGCGGGACGCGGTCGGTCGCAGCAGCGACCGAGATCGCGTCGAACGGCGCGCGGTCGGGCGCGCCGAGGCTGCCGTCCGCGACGCGCACCTCGACGTCGGCGTGCCCCGTCAGCTCGAGCGCCCGCCGGGCGCGAGCGGCCAGCACGGGGATCCGCTCGATCGACACGACGCGTGCGGAGAGCTCGTCGAGCACCGCTGCCGCGTACCCGGAGCCGGTGCCGACGTCGAGCACGCGCTCGCCGCCTCCGAGCGCCAGGAGCTCGCACATCATCGCGACGATGTACGGCTGCGAGATCGTCTGGCCCTCGCCGATCGGGAGGGCGGCGTCGTCGTAGGCGAGCCGCGCGAGCTCGACCGGGACGAACGCCTCCCGCGGGACGCGTCCCATCGCCGCGAGCACGCGCCCGTCGGCGATCCCCCGCGCGCGGAGCTGCCGCTCGACCATATGGACGCGGAGCGCCTCCCAGTCGGGCTCGCGCCTGCCGATCACGCGGCGCGGCGCGCCGCGTACGACGGCGCGCCGACGCCGAAGTGCGCAAGCACGGCGGGAGCAACGTCGATCACGCTCGTCGGCAGCGTCTCCTCGAACCCCACCGCGAGGACCGGGACCAGCGAGTCGCCCGCGACGAGCGACCCGTGCGAGCCGCCGCCGCAATGGTGGCTGCCGCCGAGGTCCTCGAACTCCCACCCCTCGGTCGCGGAGACGACGACCTCGCCCGCGTTGGGGCAGCGGAGCGCGGCCGTGGCACGCGCGACCGCATCGGGCTGGTCGAGGATCGCCGCGTCGCCCGCGAGGACGCGACCGTCCTCGAGGATCCGCAGCTCGGCACCGCCGCGGCGCGCGACCGTCGCGTCGTCCTCGGCGAACAGCACGACCTCCGCCGACGGCTCGACATCGAGGCGTTCCGCGAGCACCCGCGCGGACGGGGCGTCGGGCCCGGTCCGGTAGACGTGCGCGGCCCGATTCGACGCGGCGACGAGCGTGTCCGGCTGGTGGCGGAAGCGATCGCCGAGCCGCGCGACCTGCGCGACCGCGGTCTGGCCGTGGTCCGACATCACCATCACGGCGTAGCGCGCGAGGAATTCGTCCAGCCCGCCCGCGGCGCGCACGAGACCGCCGATCGCGTCGTCGCAGCGCTCGAGCACGGCTGCCGCGGTATCCGGCCCGGACGCATGCGAGGCGTAGTCGTAGTCCGAGAGGTAGAAGAGGAGGAAGTCGAACCCGTCGCGGTTGACGAGCCACCGACCCACAGCCGCCGCGTAGGAGTCGATCGACCCGGCCGCACGGTTTCTGAACGAGAGCGGCGCACCCGTGCGTTCGCTCTGGAAGAGGTTGTAGAAGAAGAACCGCTCCGGGCCGAGCACGGGCTCGAGGAACGGGACCGTCGGCCGATGGCGCGTCCTGCCCCGGTACGCGGTGAAGTTGACGGCCGCCGTGCGGATCCCCGCGTCCGCGAGCGCCTCGAAGACGGTGACCGCGCCGCGACCGAGGTGCTCGCTGTTCATCTCGACCAGCGTGTCCCGGAGCGTTCGCCCGAGCCCCGCCGCCCAGGCCGCGCCGAACGACGAGCCGTACTCCACGAGGCGCCGCTCCCCGCGGTGCCACCAGACGAGGTGCGGGATCTCGTGGACGTCCGGGTGCGCGCCGGTGGCGATCGAGGAGAGGCAGACCGGGGTCAGGGACGGGAACGTCGTCGTGGCGCGCCCGAGCGTGCCCGCCTCGGCGAGCGCGGTCAGCGTTCGGGTCGCCGGGGTGCCGAGCGACGCCTCGAGCATCGTCGGAGTGAGGCCGTCGATGACGACGAGGACGAGCTTGCGGCTCATCGGACGATCACTTCGCGAGCGTACGCAGCCCGGCGTGGCGCTCGGGCTCTCGGCGCACGCGGCGCGCGGCCGTGGCAGGCACGACGACCGCCATCACGTAGCCAACGACCGGCACGAGGGCCAGCAGCCCGACGACGATCGCGGCGCTGCCGACGAGAAACGCGGTCCCGCCGGGCGTCGCGCCGCGCCGCAAGGCGCCGCGCGCGACGAGCGACGCGGAGACGGCGCCGATCAGGCCGCCGGCCAGTGCGCCGGGGAGGCCGATCCATCCCTTCACCAGGAGACCCGCGAGAGCACCGACGGCCAGCGCACCGAGGAGCGACGTCAAGAGGCCGTAGCGCCATGCCGCGAGCAGGCCCGCGAGCAGGAGACCGGCCGCGATGCCGAGTCCCAACGTGACACCGACCTCGTACCAGTCGCCCACGCGGAGAATTGTACGGGGCGGCGCGTCCCCGCCCCGTACGCTCCGCGGGACCCCTCTCGGACGACGGTTCGCCCGGTACTACGCGGCGGTGTCGGGCCCGGATTGCAGCTGCTCGATCACGTCGAGGCAGAACGCCGCCGCCCTCATCCCGTCCACGACGCGGTGGTCGAAGCTCACCGAGACGTTGCCTATCTTTCGGACGGCGACCTGACCGTCTCGGACGACTGCACGGTCGGCGATGCGATGGAGGCCGAGGATGGCGACCTCGGGATGGTTGACGAGCGGGGTGACGAAGAGGCCGCCGAACTTCCCGGCGCTCGTGACGGTGAACGTCGAGTCGCGAAGCTCGTCCGCGGTGAGCGATCCGTTGCGAGCACCATTCGCGAGCCGCTCCACCTCCGAGGCGATCTCGCCGACGCTGCGTCGCTCGCACGCCCGGACGACCGGGACGACCAGCCCGTCGGCGGTCTGGACGGCCACGCCGACGTCGATGCGGTCGAGGAGGACGATGTCGTCGCCCTCGAGGCGCGCGTTGAGCTCGGGGAACCTCGCGAGCGCTCCGGCGGCGGCGTGGATCGCCAGCGGCAGGAGCAGGGCCAGGTCGTGGCCGGTGAAGTCGCATTCCTCGACGAAGGTGACGGCCGGGACCTCCCGGTGCGTGCGCGTCACCTGCTCGACGATCGCGCGGCGGATGCCCCGGACCGGGACGCGGCGCCCGTCCTGCGCGGTGTCGGCTGCGGACGCGGCGGCGTGGACGTCGTCCTCCACGATGCGGCCGCCGGGGCCGCTTCCTCCGAGCCCGACCAGCTCGACGCCGAGCTCCTTCGCCAGCTGCCGGACGGCCGGCGTCGCGCGAACCGCCGCCGTCGGGTCTGCCGGGACGACCGCGACCAGCGGCTCGCTCGCGAGCTCGCGGCCCGACTGCGTCCCGGTGTCGACGGCGCGCAGGAGCTGCTCGCCGGCCTCGCCGATCACCACGAGCACGGCGCCGACCGGCGCGACGTCGCCCTCTTCGACGAGGATCTTGAGCACCGTCCCGGCGCGCGGCGACGGGATCTCGACGGTCGTCTTGTCGGTCTGCACCTCGACGAGCGGCTGATCCTCGTCCACCTCGTCGCCCTCTGCGACGAGCCAACCGGCGATCTCGGCCTCGGTGAGGCCCTCGCCGAGGTCGGGGAGCCGAAACTCGTACGCCACGGCGAGGAGGGTAGTCAGAAGGCGACGACCCTGCGCACGGCGTCCACGACCCGCTCGACCGAGGGCATGTACCAGTCCTCGAGCTGCCAGTACGGGTAGGGGACGTCGTAGCCCGTGACGCGGAGCACCGGCGCCCGGAGGTCCAGGATCGTGTGCTCGGCGAGGAGCGCGGCGATCTCCGAGGCGAACCCGCACGTGCGAGGCGCCTCCTGGACGACGACGCAGCGGCCGGTTCGCCGCACCGAGGCGAGAAGCGACTCCTCGTCGAGCGGCTTCAGGGTGCGGAGATCGAGCACCTCGACGGACGCCTCGGCGGCGAGCGCGTCGGCGGCGCGCTCGCAGACGGCGACCATGGCGCCCCACGCGACGAGCGTCGCGTCCACCCCCGCGCGCGCGATGCGCGCGCGGCCGAGCTCGACGACGTGCTCCCCCTCGGGGACGGCGCCGCGGGCGGTGCGGTAGACGAGCTTCGGCTCGAGCACGACCACCGGGTCCGGGTCGCGGATCGCGGCGGCGAGGAGCCCCTTCGCGTCGGTGGGCGTGGCGGGCACCGCGACCTTCACGCCGGGTGTGTGGACGTAGAACGTCTCGGGCGAGTCGTCGTGCAGCTCCGGCGCGCGGACGCCCCCGCCGTAGGGCATCCGCACCACGAGCGGAAAGCCCATCCTGCCGCCCGTCCGCCAGCGGTAGCGCCCGACGTGGGTGATCAGCTGGTCGAGGCAGGGGTACGAGAACGCGTCGTACTGCATCTCGACCACGGGGCGCCAGCCGGCCATGCAGAGACCGACGGCGGCGCCGAGGATCCCCGCCTCCGAGAGCGGCGTGTCCACGCAGCGGTCGGGGCCGAACCGGTCGCGCAGGCCCACCGTCGCCCGGAACACCCCGCCGAGCCGCCCCACGTCCTCGCCGAGCACCATCACCGAGTCGTCGCGCGCGAGCTCCACGTGGAGCGCGTCGTTGACCGCCTCGACGAGGAGGAGCTCGCGCGTGGCCACCGCCGTCGCGCTCATGCCCGCTCCCGGCGCCGGCGAAGCCGGCGCCTCCGCTCACTGGAGCCTCCGTCGAGCCTACGGCTCATGCCCGCTCCCGGCGCCGGCGAAGCCGGCGCCTCCGCTCACTGGAGCCTCCGTCGAGCCCACGGCTCATGCGTGCACCCGCCGGAGCTCGTCGAGGTCGCGCGCCAGGCTCGGCGGCGGCACGGCATACGCATGGGAGAAGACGAGCTCGCGGTCGGCGGGCGGCTCGTTCTCGGCGGTCTCGATCGCCTCGCGCATGGTCGCGAGCGCCTCCTGGCGAACCGCCTCGACCGCCGCGTCGTCGAGCAGTCCGAGCCGCCGCAGGTACGCCTCGTAGCCGGAGAGGCAGTCGCGCGCTTCGTCGGCCGCGACGCGCCCCGGATCGACGTACAGGTTCGGGTCGTCGGCCGTCGCATGCGGAGCCGAGCGATAGGTGACAGCCTCCACGAACGTGGGGCCCCCGCCCGCGCGGGCGCGTGCGACCGCGTCCCGCACCGCCTCGTAGACGGCGAGCACGTCGTGACCGTCGACCCGTGCCGCCGGCATGCCGTAGCCGATCGCCTTGTCCGCCAGCCGCGCCGCCGCGGTCTGCGCCGAGAGCGGCGTCGAGATCGCCCACTGGTTGTTGTTGCAGAGCAGCACGAGCGGCGCCTTCGTGACCGCGGCCACGTTCGCGCCCTCGTGAAAGGCGCCCTCCGAGGTCGCGCCGTCGCCGAAGAGCGCGACCGCGACGGCGTCGGAGCCCTTCAGCCGGAGACCCCACGCCAGCCCGGCCGCATGGGGGACGTGCGTCGCGATGGGAACGCAGATCGACGCGACATTCACCTCGTCCGGGCTCCACCACCCGGACGGGTGGCCCCGCCACCACTGCAGGATCGTCGCCGCCGGCAGTCCGCGCAGGAGCCCGATCGCCGACTCGCGATAGCTCGGGAACACCCAGTCGCGCCGCTCGAGCGCGTGCACCGCCCCCGCCTGGATCGCCTCGTGCCCCCGGAAGATCGCGTACGTCCCGATCCGTCCCTGCCGGTGGTAGACGACCGAGCGCTCGTCGTAGGTTCGGAGCAGGACGAGGGAGCGGTGGATCGCGAGGAGCGCCTCGTCGTCGAGCCCGTCGAGCCGCCTGTCCGGCTCGCCGCCGACCCCCATCACCCGCGTCAGTCCCTCCTCAACGGCCGCGTCCTGCATATCTGAAGTGAAACAGCGTTTCTGTTTTGGTGTCAAGCCCGCGGTTTCTCGCCGACGGCCGATGCCCTTTCGCCGTCGGGATCCTGCGAGACTCCACCGACGATGTCCGTTCCTGCCAGGTTCGAGGTCGAGCCCGTCCGCACGGCCCGGACGTTCGAGGCCGCGATCGAGCATCTGACCGAGGCGATCGAACAGGCCGGCCTCCGCACCGGCGAGCGACTCCCGAACGAGGGCGCCCTCGCCGAGCAGCTCGGTATCTCCAAGCCGACGCTCCGCCAGGCGCTCCGCGTGCTCGAGCTGTCCGGCCTCGTCGAAGTGCGGCGCGGGAAGTCGGGCGGGATCTTCGTCGCGACCGACCTCGTCCCGTCGGTCGCCATCTTCACGGCGGTCAAGCTCGAGGAGGAGTCCGCAATCGACGTCCTGCGGGCGCGCCGAGTGCTGGAGCGCGCCGTCGCGCAGGAGGCGATGCGCGTTGCGACGCCCGCCGACCTCGTCGAGCTCGAACGCACCGTCGAGCTGCTCGAACGGCACCTCGGGGAGCGCGCGAGCGTGATGCGCGCCGACGCGATGTTCCATCGCGCGCTCGTCCGCGGCTGCCGAAACGAGACGATCCAGGCCGCGATGCGCGGCGTCGGCCGTGGCCTCGCACCGATCAGGGACGCGTACAGCGGCGGCGTTTCGTACGATCGCCAGACGCTCGACGTGCACCGGCGTCAGATCACCGCCATGCGGCGCCACGACATCGACGAGCTCGACGAGGTGCTCGACGAGCACTTCCGGATGCTCGAGACCCAGTTCGCGAAGGGGATCGGGCGGCGCTGGGGCGACGTCTTCGGCGTGCGCGCCCGGCGCGGAGTCTGAGCTAGCGGGGAACGAGCGCCGTCACGGCGCGCGGATCCGACTCGAAAACCGCGCGCTCGACGTCCCCCAGGTCTTCGCCGTCGACCTGGAGCGGCATCGGCCGATCGCAGGAGAGGACGACCCGGTCGACGTCGTGGAGCACGGTGAGCCCGCGTCGCGGTCTCGCCCCGCGCATCAGGTCGACGAGCAGCCGCAGCGTCCCGAGAGGACCGACGGAGACCGGCGCGACGACGTCGAGGCCCGCGTCGAACGACGCGTCCCGCGCGACCCGGACGGGCATCCGTCCGGCGTAGGTGTAGGGGTCGCAGTTCGCGACGAGCACGAAGGCCGCGCGGCCGACTCCCTCGATTTCGAGCGCCTCCGGGAACCGCCCGCGGCTCCCGGCGACGAGCCCGATCGCCGCGCGGACGAAAGCCGCGTCGCCCGGACGGCGCCCGTCGGCGGCCCGGCCGCGTTCGTCGATCCGCCGCACGAGCTCCGCGTCGAGACCGACGCCGGCGTTGAAGGAGAACCGACGCCCGTTCACGCGGCCGAGCCCGATCGCGCGCTCGACGCCGCTCGCGGCGAGCCGCGCCGCGGCAACCGGGTCGCGCCCGAGACCGAGCGCGCGAGGCAGCACGCTCGTGCCCCCGCCCGGGAGGAACCCGAGCGGCACCGGCCGCGTGACGCCGTTCAGCACCTCGTTGTACGTCCCGTCTCCGCCCAGGACGTAGATCGCGCCGGACGACGCCTCGTGCTCACGGGCCAGCGTCGTGGCCTCGCCCCGCTTTCCGGTGCGTAGCACCTCGACCCCGGCGGGGAGCGCCGCGAGGACGCGCTCCACGACCTCGTCGGAGACCTTGCTCGCGCGGGGGTTGACGATCAGGATCGCGCCCACGGCGACAGCCTACGACGGACGCGTCGCGTACCCCCTGACGCCGTCGAGCAGCGTCGCGAAGAACCGATCGGCGAGCCCGTCCGTGTCCGCGCCCGGGCGGATCCACGTGTACGCCCAGTTCGCCGCCGACAGCACGAGCAGCACGGCCGCCTCGACGTCGAGGTCGGAGCGGAGCGCGCCGCGCTCGGCGGCGTCCTGCAGCAGATCGCGCCAGCGTTCCTCGTAGCGCCGGCGCTCGGCCCGGAATGCCGTTCGCTCGGGCTCGTCGAGAAACCGCCACTCGCGCGTGAAGACCGTCGCCGCGCTCACCTGCGCCGCGACGACGCCGAGGTGCGCGCGCAGCGCGAGACGGATTCGCTCGAGCGGCGCCGCGTCGTCGGGCACACCGTCGAGCGCCGAGTGGAACGATGCCGCGCCCTCGCGCGTGATCACCACCAGGAGCTCCTGCTTCGACCCGGTGAGCGAGTACAGCGACCCCTTCTGGAGGCCCATCGCCTCGGCGAGATCCGCCATCGACGTTCCGTGGTAGCCGCGCTCGGCGAAGAGCCGCACCGCGACCGAGACGAGCTCCTCGCGCCTCGTCGCCATGTGGCGGATGCTACCGGCCGTTCGGTAGCATCAGGTCGTGGACGCGCGCACCGAGGAGTTCGTCGCACACGTGCAGTCCGGCGGCCTCGTCGAGGCCGGCGACTGGATGCCGGACGAGTATCGCGCGCGCCTCACGAAGTTCGTCGAGATGCACGCCAACTCGGAGCTCATGGGCGTGCTGCCCGAGCGGGACTGGATCCTCCGCGCCCCGACGCTGCAACGGAAGCTCGCGCTCACCGCGAAGATTCAGGACGAGGCGGGCCACGCGCAGCTTCTCTACCGCATCGTCGAGGACCTCGGCAAGCCTCGCGAAGCGTGCCTGGACGACCTCGTCGCGGGTCGATCGAAGTTCCACAACGTCTTCCATTACCCGACGCGCAGCTGGGGCGACGTCGGGGTGATCGCCTGGCTCGTCGACGCGGCCGCGATCATCTCGCAGAAGGCGCTCCTCAAGTGCTCCTACGCGCCCTACGCGCGGATCATGCGCAAGATCTGCTGGGAGGAGTCGTTCCACATCCTCCACGGCCGCGACGTGGTGCTGACTCTCGTGACGGGCACCGCGGAGCAGCGTGAGCTCGTGCAGGAGGCGCTCGACCGCTGGTGGGAGCCGCTCGTGATGTTCCACGGGAACCGGATCCCGGCGGACGACGACCCGATGATCCACTGGCGGATCAAGAGCCAGGCCAACGAGGAGGCGCGCCAGCAGTTCCTCGAGGGCTACGT
Organism: uncultured Actinomycetes bacterium; assembly: GCA_963821365.1. GTDB lineage: Bacteria > Actinomycetota > Thermoleophilia > Gaiellales > Gaiellaceae > Gaiella. The sequence continues at coordinate 238,691 of CAWGDT010000008.1, read as the reverse complement.
GCCCCAGGTATGGGAGCTCGGGCTCACGCTGCCCGACCCGAAGCTCCGCCGCGCGGACGACGGCACCTGGACCTACACGGAGCCCGACTGGGAGACGCTCCGCGCCGTCGTGTCGGGCAACGGGCCGGCATCCGAGGAGCGGCTCGCGTTCCGCCGGCTCTCGCGCGCGGAGATCGACTGGGTCTCGCGCACGGTGCTCGCCGAGGCGGCATGAGCCGCAGGCTAGACGAAGGCTCCAGTGAGCGGACGCGCCGGCTTTGCCGGCGCTGGGAGCGGGAATGAGCGCGCGCGTCTTCGAGGTGTTCCGGCGCGAGCGAGCCGGCGCGCCGATGCAGCATGCCGGCTCGATCGTCGCACCCGACGAGCGCTTCGCGGAGATCTACGCGCGCGAGCAGTACGGCCGCCGCGGCGAGTCGAGCGCGCTCTGGCTCGTCCCGCGCCAGGCGGTCGACGAGATCGACGACTTCGTCGACGAGTTCGACCTCAAGTACCGGCGGGTCGACGGCTACTCGATCAAGGAGCGGCTCAAGGAGGCACGTGAAGCTGCCGCGGGGGCTCCGGATCGGTGAGCGATCGCGTCGACCTCCTGCTCGAGCTGGCCGATGACGAGCTGATCCTCGGTTGGCGGAACTCCGAGTGGACGGGGATCGCGCCGTACCTCGAGGAGGACGTCGCGTTCTCGTCGATCGCCCAGAACGAGATCGGTCATGCGCGCGCGCTGTACGAGCTCGCGGCGCGCGAGCTCGGCACCGACGCCGACGCGCTTGCCTTCGACCGGGCGCCGGAGGAGTACCGCTCCGCGCCGCTCGTCGAGCTGCGGCGGCTCGAGTGGGCGCGGACGATCGCGCGGCACTGGCTCTACGAGACGGCCGACGCGATCCGGCTCGAGGCATTGAAGGGATCGGACGATCCCGAGATCGCGGGGATCGCCGCCAAGATGGACCGTGAGGAGGCTTACCACCGCATCCACGCCGAGATGTGGATCGACCGGCTGCTCGGCTCCGACGAGGGACGGCCGCGGCTCGACGAGGCGCTCGCGGAGCTCTGGCCCTACGGGCTCGGCGTCCTCGACGAAGAGCTGCGCCCCGAGCTCGTGCGCCGTGTCGAAGCGAAGCTCGGCCACGCGATGCCCGAGGTCACCCCGGTCGCGCGCGGACGCCACGAGGCCGAGCTCGGCCCGTTGCTCGAGGAGATGACGATGGTGCGGCGCTCCGCCCCGGCCGGAGCGCGGTGGTAGGCGTCAGGTGCCCGACTTCGGTCAGACACCCGCTTGCGCCCATCGCTTGGCGGTCGAGGACGTTTGGCATGCCCTTGCGGAGATCCCCGACCCGGAGATCCCTGTCGTCTCGATCGTCGACCTCGGAGTCGTCGCCGGCGTCCGGGTCGACGGGGAGCGCGTGGAGGTCGACTTCACGCCGACGTTCATGGGCTGTCCCGCGCTCGAGGTGATGCGGACGCAGATGGAGGGCGCAATCCGGTCGCTCGGCGCGGAGCCCGACGTCCGGGTCGTCCTCGACGACTCCTGGTCCACGGACAGGATCAGCCCCGAGGGGCGCGAGAAGCTCCGGCAGGCGGGGTTCGCGCCGCCGTCGCCGCGCGGCGACCAGCCGCCGACCCTCGTCCAGCTGGAGCGCGGCCCGTTCCGCTGCCCGTGGTGCGGCTCGACCGACACGCGGCTCGACAACGTGTTCGGCCCCACCCCGTGCCGGTCGCTGCGCTACTGCACCGCCTGCCGGCAGCCGTTCGAGCAGTTCAAGACGATCTGACGAATCGGGTCGCGTCTCCGGCTCGGGTAGTAGCCTGCGGTCATGTCCGTCGAGATCTTCTACTGCCCTGTCTGAAACGGCTACGACCGTCGGGCCGCGAGTCTCGCGGCCGTGTTGACGGAGGCGGGCCACGAGGCCGTCGCGGCCCCGGGCGCGAAGAGCCAGTACGACGTCGTCGCCGACGGGACGCTCGTGTTCTCGAAGCAGCAGGAGGGCCGCTTCCCGGAGGAGGACGAGGTGCTCGAGCTCCTGCGGGCCCGCTCCGGATGATGGTCTAGGGTCCCGGCGAATGGCGCTCGTCCGGGCCCGCCAGCTGTCGAAGACGTTCGGGTCGGTCCGGGCGCTCGACGCCGTCAGCTTCGAGATCGGCGACGGGATCACCGGCCTGCTGGGCTCGAACGGAGCCGGCAAGAGCACGTCGCTCAAGCTGTTCCTCGGACTGCTCGACCCGGACTCCGGGTCGGCGGAGGTGCTCGGCCAGGACCCGCGGACGTCGCCCGAGTACCGCGCGCGGGTGGGCTACGCGCCGGAGCACGACTGCCTGCCGCGGGGCGTCTCCGCGGCCGAGTTTCTCGCGTACCTCGCCGAGATCAGCGGCCTCCCGCCGACCGCGGCCCGGCTCCGCGCCTCGGACGTGCTCCGCCACGTCGGCCTGTTCGAGGAGCGGTACCGGCCGATGGGGACCTACTCGACCGGGATGAAGCAGCGCGTGAAGCTCGCGCAGGCGCTCGTCCACGATCCGCTCATCGCCTTCCTCGACGAGCCGACCGCCGGCCTCGACCCGCTCGGCCGCCGCGAGATGCTCGAGCTGATCCGGCGGGTCGGCGGGGAGTTCGGCGTCAGCATCGTGATCTCGACCCACCTGATGGGCGACGTCGAGCGCGCTTGCGACTCCGTCGTCGTCCTGGACGCCGGGAGGCTGCTCCGGACAGGAGCCGTCTCGGGCTTCACCGAGGAGACCGAGACGCTGGAGGTGGAGCTGGTCGACGGCGCGGCGACGGTCGCCGAGATGCTGCGCGCCCGCGGCATGGAGACCAGGCTCGACGGGAACCGCCTGACGCTCGAGCGCGTCTCGGGCGAGGGCTACGACGCGCTCCGCGACGTGCTCGTCGAGTCCGGCGCGCTGCTCTACCGCCTCGCACCCGCGCGTCACTCGCTCGCCGACGTCTTCGCGAGCGGCGAGGGCGACACGCCCACGCCGGAGCCCGCCCCGTGACGTCCGGGCCCGCGGAGGTCTTCGACCTCGGCTACCGCTCGTACGATGGCCCACGCACCGGGCGCTGGGCACGCCGCCGCGCGATCTGGCGGGACGGGGTCCGGATCTCGCTCGGCCTGGGCCGCGGTGCGGGGGCGAAGGTCGCGCCGTGGCTTCTGCTCGGCCTCGCCCTCGTCCCGATGCTGATCCTCGTCGTGGTCGCCGCATTCGTCGGCCCGGCGACCGACCCGGACGACTTCGAGCTCCCGTCCTACGGCGACTACTACGAATGGGCGATGGTGCCGCTCGGGCTCTTCGCCGCCGTCGTCGCACCGCTCCTCGTGTGCCCCGACCGGCGCGACGGCGTGCTCTCGCTCTACGCCGCCCGGCCGATCAGCCCGCTCGACTACGTCGGCGCACGCTGGACGGCGTTCCTGACGGTCATGCTCGCGGCAGGCTGGATCCCGGAGGCGATCCTCTTCACCTGGAACGCGCTCGACGCCGAAAAGCCCGGGACGTTCCTTGCCGACAACTGGGACGTGGTACCGCGGTTCCTGGTCTCGGGCGCGGTCGTCGCGGTCGTCCTCACCACCCTCGCGCTCCTCGTCGCCTCGTTCGCGACGCGCCGCGCGTACGCCTCGGTGGCGATGCTCGCGGTGCTGTTCATCGGCTCCGCCGTCGGAGGGATCGCCGAGGGCGACTTCTCCGGCGGTGTCGCCGACGCGGTCACCCTCGCGAGCATCCCGCAGGCGTTGACGGACGCCGTCCACTGGATCTTCGCCGACGAGGTCGACCGGCCGGTCTCGGGCGGCATCGCACTGGCGTGGCTGCTCGGGCTCACCGCCGTGCTCGGGGTGTGGCTGCTGCGACGGACGAGCCGGTTGGTGCGCGGGTGACCGCCGAGCCCACGATCGTCGTCGACGGCGTCTCGAAGTGGTTCTCGGGCGTCGTCGCCGTGAGCGACGTCTCCCTCGTCGTGGAGCCCGGGGTGACGGCCCTGCTGGGGCCGAACGGGGCAGGGAAGACGACGCTGCTCCGTGCGATCGGCGGCCTGACCCGCCCGTCGCAGGGCACGGTCACGATCTTCGGCGAGCCGGTACGGCAGAACACCAGCCTGTATCGCCGGATCGGCTACATGCCCGAGCACGAGTCGGTCTACGACTTCCTCTCGGGCCGGCAGTTCGTCGAGCTCGGCGCGCGGCTCCAGGGCGTCGAGGACGTCGACGCCGCCGTCGCACGTGCGATCGAGATCGTCGACCTCGTGGCCGACCAGGACCGTAGGTTGCGCGGCTACTCACGCGGGATGCGGCAGCGGATGCGCCTCGCCGCGACCCTCGTCCACGACCCCCCGCTGCTCGTCCTGGACGAGCCCCTCTCGGGCACGGACCCGACGCAGCGGCTGCATCTCCGCGACGTCATTCGCGGCCTCGCCGCCGAAGGGCGGACGATCCTCGTCTCGTCTCACATCCTCGAGGAGGTCGACGACCTCGCGGACCGCATCCATCTGATGGTGAGCGGCAAGCTCGCGGCGAGCGGCGACTACCGCGCGATCCGGCTGAAGCTCAACGACCGGCCGTTCGTCGTCCGGATCGACTGCGGCGACGCGCGGCTCCTCGCGGGCGGCCTGGTCCGCGTCGAGGCTGTCGAGTCGGTCGAGGTCACCGACGGTGACGGGCTGCGAGTCCGGAGCCGCGACGTCACGTCGCTGCAACGCGCGCTTCCGGGCATCGCCCGCGACCTGGGCGTGCGCCTGACGCGCGTCGAGCCGCTCGACGACTCGCTCGAGAGCGTCTTCGAGTACCTGGCGACCGGAACGGGACGATGACGGCGATCTTCTCCGTCACCGTCCGCCAGCTCGCCGGGAGCCGGCGGCTGTGGCTCGTCCTCGCGCTCGTTGCGCTCCCGGTCCTCGCCGCAGTGCTGTTCAGGGTCGGCGACTCGACCACGACGAGCGCCCGCTTCGCCGACAACGTCACGCGAACGCTCGTCGCGTCCGCGATCCTCCCCCTGGCGATGCTGCTCTTCGGCACGTCGACCTTCGGGAACGAGCTCGTCGACCGGACGCTCGGGTACCTGACGCTCAAGCCGATCGCACGCTGGCGCATCGTCCTCGCCAAGCTCGCCGCCGCGTTCGTCGTGGGCGGGATCCCGGTCGCCGTGAGCGGGTTCCTCGCCGTCGCGCTCGTCGACGCCGGCGGCCTCCAAGGGGCGCTCGCGACGGGTCTCGGGCTGCTCCTGGGCGCCGCGGCCTACGCGGCCGTGTTCACCTGGGCCGGCCTCGCGACGCGGCATGCCCTTCTCCTCGGCCTGGTGTACGTGTTCGTGTGGGAGGCAACGCTCGCGGCATACCTCGACGGCATCCGCTTCCTGAGCATCCGCCGCTACACGCTCGCGATGATCCACGGGCTGGACGACGCGCGGCTCGCGACGATCGACAACGCGCTCTCGGCGAGCGTCGCGGTCGTCGCCACCGTGATCGTCGTCGTCGGGTTCGGCGCGCTCACCGTACGCAGGCTCGTCCGGATGGACATTCCCTAGCGCACGGCCTCAGCGCAGGAGAAACCCCTCGCCGAGCGGGTCGTCGGGGTCGAGCTCGAACTCGGCGCGGCCGGTCCGGTACGCGGAGCCCTCGACCTCCGTGACCACCGCCGGGAGGCCCGCGACATCCGACTCGCCCACGACGCGGCCAGTGAACTCGGAGCCGACGATCGAGAGGTGGCGGAGCTCGTCACCGCGCGGAAGCCGGCCCTGCGCGTCGAGGAGGGCGAGCCGGGCCGAGGTGCCGCTGCCACAGGGTGAGCGGTCGACCTCGCCGTCGGCGAAGACCGTGACGTTTCGCTGCGTGAGCGGGTCGTCGTGCTCCTCCTGCCAGAAGATCACGCCGTAGATGCCGCGCAGCTCGGGCTCGAGGGGGTGGACGACGTCGTGCTCGGCCTCGATCGCTGCCTTGAGCTCGCGGCCCAGCGCGATCAGGCGCGGCAGCTCGGCCGGCTCGACGCGCTCCTCGAGCGATGCGTAGAACGCGCCGCCGAACGCGACGTCGACCATGCGACCCGCCGCCTCGATCCGCGCGGCCCAGGCGAACGACGGCACGTTGCGGAAGCGGACGGACCGCACCCGCCCGCCCTCGACGGCCGCCCATGTCTCGAGCCGCCCGGACGGCACGTCGACGACGACGCGATTCTCGCCCTCGCGGCGCTCGACGACGCCCTCGTCGAGCGCCCACGTCGCGAGCGCGATCGTCCCGTGCCCGCAGGCGGTGGAGTAGCCCTCGTTGTGGAAGAAGACGACGCCGAGGTCGGCGCCCTCGTCGTTCGGCGCGACGACGTGGCAGCCGTACATGTCGGCGTGGCCGCGGGGCTCGAAGACGAGGAGGCGCCGGAACCGGTCGAGATGGTCGCGCGCGAAGCGGCGGCGCTCGAGGATCGTCCCCCCTTCGAGAGCCGGCACGCCGCCTGTGACGATGCGAAACGGCTCGCCGCCCGTGTGGTAGTCGACGACGGAGACGACCGGCGCCCGGCTCACGGATGCTCAGCTTCCGGTGAAACGCGGCGCGCGCTTCTCGAGGAAGGCGTTGACGCCCTCCGCGAAGTCGCTCGTCCCGACCGACTCCTGCTGGAGGGTCGCCTCCAGCGCGAGTTGCTCCTCGAGCGAGGCCGTGGCCGCGTGCTCGAAGAGCTCCTTCGTCCGGCCCACCGCGAGCGTCGGCCGCTCGGCCCACTCGGCGGCGAGCTCCGCGACCCGCGCCGCGAAGGACTCGTCCGGCACGACCTCCGAGACGAGGCCCCACTCGAGCGCCTCGGCGGCCGTCAGACGCCGGTTCGAGCACATCCACTCGAACGCGCGAGCGAACCCGAGCAGGCGGTGGACGAAGAAGGTGCCGCCGGCGTCGGGCACCAGGCCGATCCCGACGAAGCCGGGCACGAAGGTCGCCGACTCGGCCGCCACGCGCAGGTCGCAGGCACAGGCGAACGAGAGCCCGGCACCCGCCGCCGGCCCGTTGACGGCCGCGACCACCGGCTTCGCGAGCGAGCGCACGAGGCGGACGTTCGGGTGGTAGGTCGTCTCGAGCGCGTCGCTGATCGAGGCCGACACGGCGCCGAACTCCTTCAGGTCCTGACCCGCGCAGAACCCCTTGCCGGCCCCGGTGACCACGACGCAGCGCACCGCCTGGTCGGCAGCCTCGGTGAGGGCGGCGTTGAGCGCCGCGTGGAGCTCGCGGTTGAAGGCGTTGTAGACCTCGGGCCGGTTGAACGTGATCGTCAGGACCGCGCCGTCGCGGCTCGTCAGCACCTCGTCGGCCATGCGCGGAGCCTATCCCGTCTCGCGCTACCGGCGACCGGGGCGTGGCTTCAGCCTCGCCCCTCTTCCTTCTCTCGCCGCGAGTCGAGGAACGCCGCGATCGCGCCCTGCGCCTCGTCGCCGAGCATCGACAGCGAGAGCCAGTCGCGCGCGTGGCCCACGGTCTGGTGCCAGGCGAGGTCGCGCCACACGTTGAGCTGGTGCTTCGCGTAGCGGGTTGTCTGAGGCAGCTTGCGGGCGAGGCTTTCCACCCAGGCGTCGACGGCGCCGTCGAGCTCCGCGCGCGGGACGGCGCGGTTGACGAGCCCCCACTCGGCGGCCTGCGGCGCCGGGACCTCGTCGCAGAGGAAGACGATCTCGCGCGCGCGGCGGTCGCCGACCATGAGCTGGAGCCACTGCGTGGCGCCGCCGGCCGGCACCGAGCCGTGCTCGAGCCCGACGTGGCGGATGAACGCGTCGTCGACGATCACCGCGAGGTCGCAGGCCATCTGCAGCTCGTTGCCGCCGCCGACCGCGATGCCGTTGATCCGGGCGATCGTCGGCTTGCCGAGCTCGCGGAGCCGGTCGTGCATGTCCTTGAACGCGCCGAACCACTTCCAGTACTCCTGCGGTCGCCCGACGAGCGTGTCCTTCCACGAGCGCAGGTCGGCGCCGACGCAGAAGGCGCGCCCCTCGCCGGTGACCACGACGACACGGATGTCGTCGTCCCAGGACGCGTCCTCGCACGCGCGCGCGATCTCGCGCAGCATGCGGAAGTCGAACGCGTTCAAGACGTCCGGGCGGTTGAGCCGGATCGTGGCCCTCGGCGGCGCCTTCTCGTAGACGATCGTCTCGAAGCCGAGCTCGGACGGGTCGACCGGGCTCGGGTGCGCCGGCTCGGCCATCTCAGCGGGCCCGGTCGGATGCGGTCACGGTGGCTCCGACGTCTCGCACGAGCCCGAGCGTATAGCGTCGTGTGCGTGAGCGGCGGAACCGGACTGGCAGCGGCGCTCGCACTCGCCGCGGGCCTCGCCGGGTCGGTCCAGGCGGCGGTGATGGGACGCTTCGGCGAGCGCATCGGGTCGCTCGAGGCGGTTGCGTGGGCGTTCTGCCTCTCCGCCGTGCTCGCAGTCGCGGTGCTCCTCGTCGTCCGGCGCGGCATCGGCGGCATCGGCGACGCATGGACGGCGCCGAAATGGCTCTGGCTCGGGGCCGTGCTCGGCGCCTTCATCGTGTTCACCATCACGGTCGCCTCGCCGCGCATCGGGACGACGGCGACGATCGCGCTGCTCGTGGCGGGCCAGCTCGCGGCCGGTGCCGTGATCGACCGTTACGGCCTCTTCGGCTTCGAGCAGATCGCACTCAGCTGGCCGCGTGCGCTCGGGATCGCGCTGCTCGCGGCCGGGGCTGCGCTGACGCTCAAGCGGTGACCCCCAGGGCCTGGGCGGCCCTTGCGGCCGTCTACGTGATCTGGGGCTCGACGTATCTCGGGATCAAGGTCGCCGGCGACACGATCCCGGCCTTCAGCGCCGTGTCCGCGCGGTTCCTCCTCGCCGGCGGGCTGATGGCGGCCCTGGTCGCGTGGCGCCAGGGACGCGGGGCACTGCGCGTGACGCGCCGCGAGCTCGCCTGCGCCGCGTTGATCGGCCTGCTGCTTCCGGGCGCGAACGGCCTCCTCTTCGTCTCGGAGCGAACGGTGCCCACCGGCGTCGCCTCCCTGATCATCGCCTCGGTGCCGCTCCTCGTCGTGCTGCTGCGGCTGGCCGGCGGCGAGCGGCCGCCGCCGCTCGCGATCGTCGGCGTGCTCGTCGGATTCGTGGGCGTCGCGGTCCTCTTCCACCCCGAGGGCGGGGCGACGTGGTGGGGGATCGCGCTCACGGGTGTCTCGGCGGTCGCCTGGGCAACGGGCTCGTACCTCTCGTCACGGATCCCGCTTCCCCGGGACGCGTTCGTCGCGACGACCTTCGAGATGCTCGCCGGCGGGCTGATCCTGCTGCCGATCGGCGTGGCGCAGCGACCTGACCTCGGCGCGATCTCCGGGATCTCGCTCCTCGCCTTCGCCTACCTCGTCCTGATCGGATCGCTCGTCGGTTTCACCGCGTACGTGTGGCTCCTCCACCATGCGCCGCTCGGGACGGTGTCGACCTACGCGTACGTGAACCCGGTCGTCGCGATCGGCCTGGGGGTGGCGTTCCTCGACGAGCACGTCACGTGGCGGATCGCGTTCGGCGCGGCGATCGTGCTCGCGTCGGTCGCGGTCGTCCTCCGACGGGAGACCGATGCCGCCGTCGAGCCGTTCTCGGAGTAGACAGCGTGGGTGCCGGGCTTCAGCCTGGCACCCATATCGGTTCGCCTACCCGACCCAGTCGATGACGACCCGGCCGGGAAACGCGCCGATCTCGTCGCCCCGCCGGAGAAGCTCCGCCACGGCGGAGCGCCCCTCGTCGCCGTAGTCCTTCGTCAGGTCGTTCACGTACATCGAGACGAACCGATCGGCGACGGCGGCGTCGATCCCGCGCCCGAACTGGAGCGCGTACTCGAGCGCCTCCTCCCGGTTGTCGAGCCCGCACTCGATCGCGTCGTGGAGCACGTCGGAGAGCTCGTCGAGCCGTTCGACGTCGCGCCGGACGACGTTGACGCCGAGAGGGAGCGGCAACCCGGTCTCGAGCAGCCACCACTCGCCAAGGTCGAGCACCTTCACGAGACCGAGCTCGGAGAACGTCAGCTGTCCCTCGTGGATGAGGAGCCCCACGTCGGCCCGGCCGCTGGCGACCTCGCCGGGGATCTCCTCGAAGGCGAGCTCGCGGTACGGGAACTCGCCGAGCACGAGGCGCAGGGTGAGGAAGGCGGTTGTCATCGCGCCGGGCACGACGATCTCCCGCCCTCCGAGGTCGTCGAGGCGGAGCGGCTCGCGCGCGACGAGCACGGGGCCGTAGCCCGCGCCGATCGAGGCGCCGTGGGGAAGGAGGGCATAGTCGTCCTGGACGAACGGGTACGCGGCGAGGGAGATCGCGGTCACCTCGAGGCGGGCGGCTCTCGCCCACTGGTTCAGGGTCTGGATGTCCGCGAGCACCTGCTCGAAGCGAAATCCGCGCGTGTCGACGAGATCCGTCGTCAGCGCCCAGTACATGAACGCGTCGTCGGGGTCGGGGCTGTGGCCGACACGGACGTCCACGAAGCGGCGACGCTACCAGCGGTGCAGGGGCGATGACGCGAGAACCCGCCGTACACTCGCGGGATGGCGCCGGTGACCCCACTGAGCGACGCGATCCAGCACTACCTGCGCGGGGTCTACAAGCTCGGCGCATCCGGTGACCGGGTCTCCACGACCGCGCTCGCGCGCGAGCTGGGCGTCTCGCCCGCCTCGGCGAGCGCGATGGTGAAGAAGCTGGCGGCGCTCGAGCTCGTGGCGCACGCGCCCTACCGGGGCGTCTCGCTGACGCCCGCCGGCGAGCAGGTCGCGCTCGAGGTCATCCGCCACCACCGGCTGCTCGAGCTCTATCTCGCGGAGACGCTCGGGATCCACGTCGACGAGGTGCACGACGAGGCCGACCGGCTCGAGCATGCGCTCTCCGAGGTGCTCGAGGCGCGGATCGACGAGGCGCTCGGGTTCCCGACCCACGATCCGCACGGCGATCCGATCCCCGACGCCAACCTCGAATGGCCCGAGGACTCGGGCTAGGATCTCCCCGATGGCGCTCAAGGACATGTTCTCGTTTCTGTTCCAGCGCTCGGCAGGCGAGGAGCGCGTCGCGCAGTACGTCATCCGGGAGCACGACCGCGGCCGGGCCCTCTCGGAGATCCTCGAGGACCGGTACGTCGTGAACCGGCTCGAGAGCCCCGAGCAGCGCGCACGCCTGCTCGACCGGCCCGAGATCATCCAGGCGGTCGGGGGCGACATGGCCGAGGCTGCCAAGGCGTCGCTCTCCGGCCCCTCCTAGCCGCGACGCAACCGACCAGGCGAGGCCCGATCCGCGCTCCGTGAAGCCCAGTCGACCGATGAGCGACTCGTTCGCGGCCGGAGGCCGGCTTTGCCGGCCGGGAGGCCAGGCCCGCCTCACCCGTGAACGACGCTGAAGGAGGGCGCTCGTGGGGGAACCATGCGGTTCCCCCGCGTTTCTAGCGCTCCTCGCGCACGTAGGGGATGCCGAGCGCGGCGGGGGCGCCGAGGCGGCGGCGCGCCGTCCCGGTCGAGACGAGCACGAGCACGACGATCGTCATCACGTACGGCAGCGCCTGGAAGAGCTGCGGGGCGATCGTGACCCCGCGCGCCTGCAGGATCAGCGGCAGCGCCGAGAGCCCGCCGAAGACGTAGGCGCCGACGAGGCAGAGGTCGGGCCGCCAGAACGCGAAGATCACGAGCGCGATCGCGATCCAGCCCGCGCCGGCGGTCAGCCCGTCGACCCACTGCGGCGTGAGCGCGAGGCTGAAGCACGCGCCGCCGACCCCGGCCAGCGCGCCGCCCGCGACCGTGTGGAGGTAGCGGTACCTCGCGACGTCGATCCCCATCGCGTCGGCGGCCGCAGGCGCCTCGCCGACCGCGCGGACGTTGAGCCCGGGTCGCGTCCGCCAGAGGTAGAAGGCGACGGCGGCCACGGCGAGCCACGAGACGTAGACGAGCCACGTCTGGTCGAAGATCACCGGGCCGAGGATCGGGCAGGTCGTCGAGGCCGAGGACGTTCAGCGGCTCGAACGAGAAGCGGGCGGGGTCGTCGGCCAGGTCGAAGTCGTTGCCGATGTACGACGACAGGCCCGCGGCGCCGGCGAAGATCGTCAGCGCGAGGCCGGAGACGATCTGGTTCGCCCGCAGGGTGACCACGAGGAACGCGAGGATCAGCGCGCAGCCCGCGCCGGCGACGGCGGCCGCCGCGACCGCGATCGGCAGCGCCAGCCCGGCCGAGCCGCCGACGTGCTGGACGCACAGGAAGCCGATCACCGCGCCCATCAGCATCATCCCCTCGACGCCGAGGTTGAGCACGCCGGAGCGCTCGGCGAGCAGCTCGCCGAGCGCCGCGAAGAGGAGCGGCGTCCCGTAGGCGACCGCCGGCCGCGAGCACGACGACGACGATGCCGTCGTTCACCGCGCGGCCTCCGGAGCGCCGCCGTGACGCGCGGCGGCCGGTCGACCACCACGCGGTAGCGGACGAGGAGCTCGCCGCCGAGCATCGCGAACAGGATCATCCCCTGCATCACGCCGACGAGGCCGGACGGGAAGTCGGCGCCCTGGAGCGTGTAGCCCGCGTTCTCGAGCCCGCCGAGCAGGAACGCGACGAGCACCGTCGCGAACGGGTTGTAGCGGGCCAGCGCGGCGACGACGATGCCCGTGTAGCCGTAGTTCGCCTGCTGGAGACCGCGCGGCGTCGAGCACGTGGCGGAAGTCGCCGTCCTGGCTCGCGCCGCCGATGCCGGCGATCGCACCCGAGAGGCAGAGCACGGCGACGATCTTCCGCCGGGTGCGCATCCCCGCATAGCGCGCGGCGCGCGGCGAGTCGCCGATCACCTGCGCCTCGAAGCCGAACCGCGTCCGCGTGTAGAGCACCCAGACGATCGCGGCGACGCCGATCGCGACGAAGAACCCGAACGGCACGGTCACCGACCCGAGCGTCGAACGTCGGCCACGCGGCCGCGTCCGGGAGCGTCTTGCCCTGCGGGAACACCTGCCCGGTCGGCGACGTGTCGCGCCAGTACGAGAGGCTGTCGAAGATGAGGTAGTTGAGGACGAGCGCCGCGACGTAGTTGAGCATCAGCGACGTGATGATCTCGTTGGTGTGGGCGAACGCCCGGAGCACGCCCGGGATCGCCCCCCAGGCCGCGCCGCAGGCCGCGCCCGCGACGATCATCGCCGGGATGATCAGCCACGCGGACTGCCCCGCGAGGACGAGCGCGATCCCGGCGGCGCCGATCGCGCCGAGGTAGAGCTGGCCCTCGGCGCCGATGTTGAAGAGGCGCATCCGGAACGCGACGGCGGCGGCGAGTCCCGTGAACGCGAGCGGCGTCGCGGAGATGAGCGTGTTCGTCAGCGCGCCGTCGGCGAGGAACGCCGCGTCGAACAGGCGCCGGAACGTCGGGACCGGCGCGTGGCCGGTCAGCAGGAGGACGACGGCGATCCCGAGGAACGCGACGACGAGCGAGCCGATGCGGCACGGCGACGCGGGAGCCAGCGGCGCTGGACGAGCCGTCGCTCGATCCGCACCGACGGACGCCTCACCGGACGCCCGCCATCAAGAGCCCGATCTCGTCCACGCTCGCGGCGCCGGCGTCGACCTCGCCGACGATCGCGCCCTCGTACATCACGGCGATCCGGTCGGCGAGCGTCAGGACCTCGTCGAGGTCCTCGCTGATCAGCAGCACGGCGACGCCGTCCGCGGCCGCGTCGCGCAGGTACCGTGCACGGTCTCGATCGCGCCGACGTCGAGGCCGCGTGTCGGAGCCGCGACGACGAGCGCCTTCGGCTCGCCCGAGAACTCCCTTGCAAGTACGACCTTCTGCAGGTTGCCGCCGGACAGCAGCCGGGCCGGGGCGGTCGGGCCCGGCGCGCGGACGTCGTAGCGGCGGATCAGCTCGACCGCGCGCTCGCGGATCCGCCGCAGGAGCAGGAACGGCCCCCGCGACACGCCTCCGCCGCGGTACGACTTGAGCACGAGGTTCGACGCGATGCTGAGGCTCGGCGCGACGCCGGTCGAGAGCCGGTCCTCCGGCACGTGCGCGACCCCGGCACGGATCGCGGCCCGCGGGTCGCCGTCGCGCAGCCGACGGCCGCCGACCCGCACGACTCCCGCGCTCGCCGGTCGCATCCCGGTGAGGACTTCGGCGAGCTCGCGCTGGCCGTTCCCGGCGACACCCGCGACGCCGAGCACCTCGCCCGCCCGGACCGCGAGCGAGACGTCGCGCAGCGCGTCGACGCCGCGGTCGCCGCGCGCGCAGAGCCCCTCCGCCTCCAGGACGACCTCGCCGGTCTCGCCCGGCTCGCGGCGCCGCTCGACCTCGACGTCGCGGCCGACCATCAGCGACGCGAGCTCCTCGCGCGTGACGTCCGCCGTCCGGACGGTCGCGACCGATCGGCCGCCGCGCAGGACGGTGACGCGGTCGGCGACCTCCATCACCTCGTGGAGCTTGTGGGTGATGACGATGACCGAGTGCCCCTCCGCGGCCATCACCCGCAACGTCCCGAAGAGGGTGTGCGCCTCCTGCGGGGTCAGCACGGCCGTGGGCTCGTCGAGGATCAGGACGCGCGAGCCGCTGCGGACCGCCTTGACGATCTCCACTCGCTGCTGCTCTCCGACGGAGAGCTGCCAGATCCTCGCGTCCGGGTCGATGGGCATGTGAAGGGCCTCGGCCGTCAGCTCCACCTGCCGCGTGGCCTCACGCCGCCGGAGCACGAACGGCCCGCCCCGGATCGAGAGCGCGATGTTCTCCGCCACCGTGAGCGTCTCGACGAGACGGAAGTGCTGGTGCACCATCCCGATCCCCGCGGCGATCGCGTCGCGCGGGGAGTGCAGCTCGACGACCCGGCCCTCGACCTCGATCTCGCCCTCGTCGGGCCGGTAGAGGCCCGTGAGGACGTTCATGAGGGTCGTCTTGCCCGCGCCGTTCTCCCCGAGCAGCGCGTGTACCTCGCCCCGCCCGACGTCGAACGAGACGTCGTCGTTCGCGACGACGCCCGGAAACCGCTTCGTGATGCCGCGCATGGCCACGGCCGCCCCGCGCGGGGCGGCCGTGGCCAGGTCCTCGGTGGCGGTCGTCACGGCAGGTGCGGGGTGCCGTCCCCGCGTTCCGCGCTAGCCCTTCGGGCTCCCCTCGACTCCCTTGACGAGCCAGTCCATCGTGAGGATCTGCGGGAGCGTCATCCGCTTCCCCTTCGGCACCCGGAGCTTGCCCGCCTGGTCGTAGAGCGGCCCCTGGAACTCGTAGAACGTGCCCTTGATCAGCTGTGTCCGCTTGGCCGCGATCGCGGCCTTCGTCTTTGCGCGAACCTTCGGGCCGTAACGGCGCGATGCCCGTGAAGCCGTCGTTCATGCTGCCGTAGTAGCTGCCCGTCTTCCAGCTGCCGTTCGCGGCCGCCTTGACACGCTTCAGGTAGTACGGCCCCCAGTCGTACACCGCCGCGGTCAGCCACGACGTCGGCGCGAACTTCTTCGCGTCGATGTCGTAGCCGACCCACGGGATGCCCTTCGACTGCGCGTACTGGCCGGCGGCGGGGCTGTCGACGTTCTGGCCGATCACGTCGGCGCCTGCGGCGACGAGGCTCTCCGCGGCCTTCTTCTCCTTCGCCGGGTCGAACCACGACTTCGTCCAGACGAGCTTGACCTTCGCGCTCGGGATGACGTCGCCTGCGACGCCGAGCGCGAACGCGTTCGCGTGCCGGATCACCTCGGGGATCGGGAACGGGACGACGTAGCCGATCGATCGCCCTTCTTCGTCGCCGCGCCCGCCGCCATGCCGGAGAGGTAGATCGCGTCCTCGCCCGCCCCGAAGTAGTTGGCGTAGTTCTTCGACGTCTTGTACCCGGTCGCGTGCTCGAAGTAGACGTCCGGGTACTTCTTCGCCGCCGCCGCCATCTGATCCATGTAGCCGAACGACGTCGCGAAGATGATCTTGTTGCCGTCGCGGACGAGGCTGTCGATCACCTGGGAGGCCTGCGGCCCCTCCGGGACGCTCTCCTTGAACGTCGTGACGACGTTCTTGCCGAGCGTCTTCTGGACGTAGAGCCGTCCGTTGTCGTGGGCCTGCGACCAGCCGCCGTCGTTGTGCGGCCCGACGTAGATCCACGCTGCCTTGATCGGCGCGGCGGGCGCGGTCGTGCGCGCCGGCGCCGTCGTGGCCGCGATGAGCGCTGCGAGCGCGACGACCCCGATCGCCGCCCAGAGCGCCTGCTTCCCCTTCCTCATGTACGTACCCTCCTTCGGGTTCGGCCGGTTCGAGGGGGGCATTCTCCACCATCGAGCCGACGGCGTCAGCCCATGCGTCTCACAGCGCCCGAACCGCGCGCTCGAGGACGTCGAGTGCGACCGCGACGTCTTCTTCCGAGACCGACTCGCGCGGGTCGTGGCTGACGCCGCCGACGCAGCGGACGAAGAGCATCGCGGCGGGGCAGACGCGCGCGAGCACGGCCGCATCGTGCCCTGCGCCGCTGACAAGTCCGCGGACGGGGAGCGCCTGGGCAGCCACCGCGTCCGCGAGGCTCGCGCGAAGCGAGGCCGCCATCTCGACCGCCGCGCTCTCGGCGAGCGTCGTCCAGTCGAGCGAGATCCCGCGCGCCGAAGCGATCCGCTCCGCCTCCGCGCGCAGCGAGGCGACGGCGGCCGTGCGAACGGCGTCGGTGCCGCTCCGAGCGTCGAGCGAAAGTCGCGCCTCGCCGGGGACGACGTTCGACGCCCCGGGCTCGACGGAGAGCATCCCGACCGTGACCACGAGCCCGTCGGTCTCGTGGCCGAGGCGCTCGACCGCGAGCACGACCTCCGCGGCTGCCGCGAGCGCGTCGCGCCGCCCTTCCATCGGCAGCGTCCCGGCGTGCCCGGCGCGACCGTGGAGCGCGAGCGACGCTCGGGTCTGCCCGGCGATCGCCTCGACGACGCCGACCGGGAGCCCCTCGTCCTCGAGCACCGGCCCTTGCTCGATGTGGAGCTCGAGGTAGCCCGCGAGCTCGGGGCGCCCGGCGGCGGCCGCACCTCCGGGGTCGCCGATCGCGTCCGCAAGCGTGACGCCGTCGGCATCGAGCAGCTCGAGCCACGACGCGTCGAACGTTTCCGTGTAGGCCGCCGAGCCGAGGTAGGGGACCCCGTAGCGAACGCCCTCCTCGTCCGCGAATGCGACGACCTCGATGGGCTGGGTCAGTACGTCCCCCCGCTCCACGATCCGCTCGACCACCGCGATCCCCGCGAGGATCCCGAGGGCTCCGTCGAAGCGGCCGGCGTCCGGGACGGTGTCCAGGTGCGAGCCGAGGACGAGCGGGGATCCGCCCGCCCCCAGACGCCCGACGACGTTGCCGACGGCGTCGCGGCGCACCGTCATCCCCGCGTCGCCCATCCAGCCTGCCACGACCTCGCCCGCGCGGGCGAGAGCCGGGGTCGCGAACCGGCGGGTGAGCCGGTGCGGCTCCTCGCTGATCTCGCCGAGCGCGTTGGCTCGCGCCATCAGCTCGGCTGCCGTGCCGCCCATGGCGCCGGACGATAACGTCCCGCCTCGATGCGGACGCTGTACGCGAACGGCTGGGTCGTCACGATGGACGACGCCGGCACGGAGCATCCGAGCGGCTGGGTGCTCGTCGACGACACGGTGATCTCGGCCGCGGGCTCCGGCGAGGAGCCCGAGCACGAGGAGCGCGTCGATCTCGTTGGCGCGGTCGTCACGCCGGGCCTCGTCAACACGCACCACCACCTCTACCAGACGCTCACGCGGGCGAGGGCACAGCAGGCCGACCTCTTCTCGTGGCTCCGCGAGCTGTACCCCGTGTGGGCGGGAATCGACGCGGAGGCCGAGTACGCCGCCGCGCGCACCGGCCTCGCGGAGCTCGCCCTCTCCGGCTGCACGACCGTGTTCGACCACCACTACGTCTTCCCGCGCGGTCGTGAGGGGATCCTCGAGGCGGAGGTGCAGGCGGCCCGCGAGCTCGGCCTGCGGATCGTCGCGTCACGCGGCTCGATGGACCTCGGCGTCTCGGACGGCGGGCTGCCGCCCGACGAGCTCGTGGAGGAGCTCGACGCCGTCCTCGCGGAGACGGAGCGGCTCCACGGGGCGCTGCACGAGGCGGGGCCGGGCGCGCGGGTGCAGATCGCGGTCGCGCCGTGCTCGCCGTTCTCGGTCACGGGCCGGCTGATGGAGGAGTCCGCCGCGCTCGCGCGGCGCCTGGGGCTCGTGCTCCACACGCACCTGGCCGAGACGGTCGAGGAGGAGGCGTACTGCCGCGAGCTCTACGGCTGCAGCCCGGTCGAGTACCTCGACCGGCTCGGCTGGCTCGACCGCGACGTGTGGTGTGCGCACTGCGTGCACCTCTCGGACGACGAGGTGGCGCGGTTCGGCCGGACGGGGACCGGGGTCGCGCACTGCCCGACGTCGAACCTCCGTCTCGGCGCCGGCGTCGCCCCCGTGCGCGCGCTGCGCGACGCAGGCGTTCGCGTCGGGCTCGGCGTCGACGGCTCCGCATCGAACGAGCGGAGCGACCTGTTCATGGAGGCGAAGCAGGCGCTCCTCGTCGCCCGCGGGCGGGGCGGCGGCGAGGCGATGACCGCGCGCGAGGCGCTCCGGCTCGCGACGCGCGGCGGCGCCGAAGTGCTCCGCCGCGACGACATCGGCTCGCTCGAGCCGGGCAAGCAGGCCGACCTCGCCGTCTGGCGGACGGACGGACTCGAGCTCGGCGGGGCCGGCGACCTCGTCGCAGGGCTCGTCCTCTCGGGCCCGCATCGGGTCGACCGGCTCGTCGTCGGCGGCGAGGACGTCGTCCGCGGCGGCGCACTCGTCCGAGCCGACGAGAGCGAGATCGCGCGCGCCCATCGGGTCCAGGCGAGAAGATTCGGCGTATGAGCTGCTCGCTCTCCACGCACGTGCTCGACACCGCCGCCGGCCGGCCCGCCCAGGGCGTCTCGGTCGAGCTGCTCCGGGACGAATCGCCGGTGGCCTCCGCCGAGACCGACGCGGACGGCCGCGCGCGCCTCGCCGACGACCTCGCACCGGGCACCTACCGCCTCGTCTTCCATCCGCCGTCGCCGTTCTTCACGCCGGGTCGAGCTCCAGGTCGAGCTCGAGGACGGCCACTACCACGTCCCGCTCCTCGTCTCCCCCTTCGGATGCGCGACCTACCGCGGGAGCTGACGCCGACGAGCTGGCGGAGCTCTTCGAGGGACGGACGCGCTTCGTCGAGCGACTCGCAGCGGAGCCCGACCCGCTCGTCCGCGCGCGCACGCTTGTGCACGAGCTGCCCGTCGAGGAGAAGCGAGAGGTCCTCGACGCCCACCCTGCGATCGGGCAGCGGGTCGGGCTCTCCGCGCGCTCGGCTGCCGAGCAGGGCGCGGACGCCGACCCTGCCGTCCTCGACGAGCTCGCGAGGCTGAACGCCGACTACGAGGCCCGGCACGGGTTCCGCTTCGTCGTCTTCGTGAACCGCCGCCCGAAAGCGGAGATCCTCGGGGTGCTGAAGGAGCGGGTCGACAACCCGACGGACATCGAGCTCGAGACGGCGCTCGACGAGCTCGTCGCGATCGCTCGCGACCGCTGGGTGCGGGCATGACTTCGGCGCTTCCGCTCGCGCTCTCGGACGCCGTACGTGACTGGCTCGACCTCGGCCTGCGCTGGGTGCACGTCATCGCAGCGATGGCATGGATTGGCACGTCGTTCTACTTCGTCCTGCTCGACCAGTCACTGCGCGCGCCGAAGGACCCCGCGGACACCGCGGCAGGCGTCGGCGGCGAGCTCTGGGAGGTGCACGGAGGCGGCTTCTACCACGTGCAGAAGTACGTGGTCGCGCCGCGGGTGCTCCCCGAGCAACTCGCCTGGTTCAAGTGGGAGGCGTACACGACGTGGCTCTCCGGGTTCGGCCTGATGCTCGTCCTCTACTACCTCGAGGCGTCGAGCGCGCTCGTCAAGCCCGGCGACGACCTCGACCCCTGGCTCGCCGTTGCGATCTCGATCGGCCTCCTGGCGGTCGCGTGGATCGTCTACGACGTCCTGAACCGGGTCGTCTCGGACCCACGCGTGCTCTGGCCGGCGCTCTTCGTCCTCGTCGCGCTCGCCGCTTGGGGCTCGTCCGAGCTCTTCAGCCCGCGGGCGGCATGGCTCCAGGTCGGGGCGATGATCGGGACGGTCATGTCCGCGAACGTGTTCTTCGACATCATCCCGGCCCAGCGCGAGCTCGTCCGCGCGAAGGAGGCGGGCCGCGAGCCAGACCCCGGGCCGGGCATCCAGGCGAAGCAACGCTCGGTCCAGAACAACTACCTCACGTTGCCCGTACTGCTGACGATGCTCGCGGGGCATTTTCCGTTTGCGTACGGGGCGGATCACGCCTGGTTCGTGCTGGTCGCGCTCATGGCGATCGGCGCCTGGGCACGGCTCTTCTTCAACCTGCGGCACACGGGACGGACGCACTGGTGGATGCCGGTCGCGGGCGCCCTCGCCTTTGTCGCGGTCGCGGTCTGGGTCGAGCGGGCCGACGAGCCCGCTGCGGCTCCGACCACGCCCGCCCGCGTCGCGCTCGGCCGGCAGGTGTTCGCCTCCGCCGGCTGCGCGGCCTGCCACACGCTGGCGGACGCGGGGGCGACGGGCACCGTCGGCCCCGACCTCGACGCCGCGGAGCCGTCCGCCGCGCTCGTCGCAGACCGCGTCACGAACGGCCTGGGGGTCATGCCGTCGTTCGCCGGGAAGCTGTCGACGGAGCAGATCGACGCCGTGGCCGCGTACGTGTCGAGCACAGCCGGGAAGTAGGATCGCGCGATGCTTCACATCAGCGCCGGCGCCTTCGAGTTCACCGCGCGGCTCGAGGAGGGCGACGCGCCGGACACGGTCGCCGCGTTTCGACGGCTCCTGCCGCTCGAGTCGAGGATCATCCACGTCCGCTGGTCGGGCGAGGCGGGCTGGATCCCGTTCGGCGACCTCGATCTCGGGCTCGGGCCCGAGAACGCGACGTGCTACCCGCACCCGGGCGAGATCGTCCTCTACCCGGGCGGCGTCTCGGAGACGGAGATCCTGCTCGCCTACGGGTACGTCAACTTCGCGTCGAAGGCCGGCCAGCTGGCGGGCAACCACTTCGCGACGATCGTCGAAGGAAACGAGCAGCTCGCCGAGCTCGGAAGGACGTTCCTCTGGGAGGGCGCGCAGGAGATCGTCTTCCGCGAGGAGTAGGCGCGCCCCGACTCAGAGGCTCACGCCGACGCCCTGCTCGCGCGCACGCCGGACGACCTCGTGACCGATCGCGAGGTCCCACGGCGCGATGCCGTTCGACTTGAAGACGACGACGTCCGCATCGGACTGGCGCCCGGGTAGCTCGCCGGAGACGATCTGGTGCAGCTCCTGCACCTCGAGCCAGTCGAGCTGGCCGGCCGCAACGGGCTCGATCAGGTCGCCCGACTCGAGCCTTGCGTCCTCGAGCGAGTCGCAGCAGACGAGCGTCGCGCGGGCGATCACCTGCGCGTCGAGCTCGCGCGCGGCGGGGTCGTTCGCGCCGATCGCGCAGACGAGCGCTCCGTCGGTGAGCCAGTCCCCGCGGAGCACAGGATCCTTCGACGAGGTCGCTGTGACTACGACGTCGCAGCCACCGGCGTCGGACGGGCTCTCGGCGACGTCCGCGCCGTTCGCCGACGCGAACGCCTCCGCCCGCGCGCGCGACCGGCTCGAGACGACGACCCGCTCGATCGACGGGACCGCGGCCCGGATGGCGGCAAGCTGCGACTGGGCCTGCCAGCCGGCACCGATCAGCCCGAGGCTCGTGGCGCCACGCCGCGCGAGATGCTTCGCCGCGACGCCGCTCGCGGCGCCCGTCCGCACCTGACCGAGCGTGTCGGCGGCGATCAGCGCGGTGAGGCTGCCTTCCGCCAGGTCGAACAGGCAGACGACGAACTCGATCCGCCCCTCGACGAGGAGGTAGCTCTTGAGCCCGGCGACACCGAGGCCGCGGTCGGCCGCGGCCATCACGGCGAAGTACCCGCCGTCGACGGCGAACCGCCTGCGCGGCATCAGCTCGACCTCGCCGGCCGCCATGCGCCGGAAGCAGTCCTCGATCACCGGCACCGCCTCGCCGGGCGTGACGAGCGAGGCGACGTCCTCCTCGGAGAGCCAGAGCGGCACGCGCCGACTCTAGTACGGCAGC
Organism: uncultured Actinomycetes bacterium; assembly: GCA_963821365.1. Lineage (GTDB taxonomy): Bacteria > Actinomycetota > Thermoleophilia > Gaiellales > Gaiellaceae > Gaiella. The sequence goes on along the minus strand of CAWGDT010000008.1, from coordinate 216,655 downwards.
GTGAAGCGGAAGGCGCTCCCGCCGCCGTCCGCCGGCTCCACCCAGATGTGCCCGCCGTGCGCCTCGACGACCCGGCGGCAGACTGCGAGCCCGATCCCGCTGCCCTCCACGCGCTTCTCGATGCGCGAGAACATGCCGAAGATGCGGCTCGCGTCCTCGCGATCGATCCCGATGCCGTTGTCGCGCACGGTCACGACCCATTCGCGGCTCCCCTCGAGGGCCGAGACCTCGATACGGGGAGGCTCCTCGCGCCGGAACTTCAGCGCGTTGCCGACGAGGTTCTGCATCACGCGGCGCAGCTGACGCGGGTCGCACTGCACGTCCGGCAGGTCGCCCACGACGAGCGTCGCGTCGGCGTCCTCGAGGGCGTGTCGCAGATCGGCGGCGACCTCCGCCATCACGTGTCCGAGTGAGACGCGCTCGAGGGCCAGCTCGCCCGAACGCGCATAGTCGAGCACGCCGTCGACGAGGTCGAGCGCCCGGCGCGTGCTCGCTCGCAACTCGACGAGCACATCGCCGGCAGGCGGCTGCTCGGGATTCTGCTCGAGCAGGGTGACCAGGAGCGCGATTCCCGCCAGAGGCGAGCTCAGGTCGTGCGCGACGACGTCGGCATACGCCTTCAGCTCCACCTCCATCCGCCGCTTCTCCGTGACGTCGTGGAGGAAGACGATCAGCCCGTCGCCGATCCGGGCGACACGGTGCAGGAAGGTGCCGAGCATGTAGCCGTCCCCGAAGGGCGTGTCGTACGTCACCTCGTTGACGAGCGGGACGCCCGTGTCGCACACCTCGACGTACGACCGGAAGGCGCGGCTGTCGCGCATCGGGGCCAGCGCCTCGAGCAACGTGTAGCGCTCGGCCGTCTCCGGCGGGATCCGGAAGCCGCGCATCATGGCCGGGTTGCCGTAGCCGAATGCGAAGTCGACGATCGCCCCGGAGAGGTCGCGGATCGCCCACAGGAGCCCGACCGCCTCCGGGAAGCCCTCGAGCAGCGCGCGGAGCCCCTCCGCACCGCGGGCGCCGAGAACCTCGACGAGCCGCGGGTCGTCCCCCCACGGCTCCAGCTCGAACTCGCGGTGCGCGTCGCTCACGACGGGGAAATCTAGGCGCTCTGGCTCCAACGCGACGAGCGGTGGCCCGTGCGCCTGCGCCGGAGGCCGAAGGCCGGCTTTGCCGGCCGAGAGGCCAGGAACGCGCGACCCGTGCACAAGCCAAGAGGAGGGGGCCGGCGGGGGAACCAGGGGTTCCCCCGCCCGTGTGCGCCCGGCACGATTCGAACGTGCGACCTCTGCCTCCGCAGGGCAGCGCTCTATCCCCTGAGCTACGGGCGCGCGAAGGGTTGAGTGTAGCGGCGACCCGGTGTCGGACTTCAGTCCGGCACCTGCGCGGCGCGCCGCCCGCCGAGGTCGAGCACGGCCTCTGCAGGGACTTCGCGGCGGACATACGCAAGCGCGACCACACCGTGCTCGGGGTCCGGAGCCGCGCTCGTGACCCGCCCGACGATCTTGCCCTCGAGGGTGAGCTCGGCGTCGTAGGCCGGAAGCTCCGGGCCCTCGACGGCCAGAACCCGCAGACCCCGATTCGGATGCCCACGATAATGGAGCCGCGCAACGGGCTCCTGGCCCGGATAGCAGCCCTTCGTGAAGCTGATCGCGCGCTCCTCGAGCCCCGCCTCGGCCGGCATCACGCGGTCGTCGAGCTCGCGGCCGAGGCGCGGCGTCCGCGCGAGGATCCGCAGGCGCTCGAGCTCTTCCGCCGGGATCCGCGCCGCAGCCTCGGGCGGGTCGGCGTCGAGGAGCTCCACGGCGGGAAGGCCGTAGTCGCTATTCCGCACACCGAGCCTGTCGCGATTCGACACACGCTCCTCTACCGCGCCGAGGACGACGACGGAGCGGTGCTCCTCGGGCTGGATCGTGCACTTCGCCGCAAAGCGGGCGCGGAGCAGCTCGCGCAGGAGCCGCTCGCCGCCGTCGGGCTCGGTCAGGAGCAGGAAGTCGTCCTGCCCTCGGCGCACGACGACCAGGGTGGCGACGACGCGCGCCTTCGGCGTCAGGAGCAGGGCCTCGCACGACTCGCCCACGGCGAGCGCCTCGACCTCGTTCGACACCATCCGGTTCAGGTACGCGGCGGCGTCCGGCCCGTTCACCGAGACGTAGGCCCTTCGGCGTGTCGCCGCCTGTAACGTCGTCACCGTCATCGAGAACGAGGGTAGCGACCGTGTTCAGGAGCAAGGCGGAACGGAAGGTGCAGGAGGCGGGCTACGACCCCGCGCGACTGCCGCCCGGGCAGTACCTCACCGAGAAGTGGCCGGTCCTGCACGCCGGGGACATTGCCTCGTACCCCGCCGACCTCGCGGGCTGGGACTTCCGCGTCTACGGCGAGGTCGACCAACCGTTGACCTTGAGCTGGGCCGAGCTGAACGAGCTTCCCAAGGAGACCGTCGCGCAGGACATCCACTGCGTCACACGCTGGAGCAGGTTCGACGCCGAGTTCACGGGCGTGCCGTGGTCGGCGATCCGCGCGCGCATCGGTGGTCGCGCGAGCGCCCACTACGCGATCGCCCATGCCGAGGCGGGCTTCACCGCGAACGTGCCCGCGTCGTTCCTCGACATGGACGGCGCGCTGCTCGCGACGCATGCCGACGGTGAGCCGCTCACGCCCGAGCACGGCTGGCCGCTCCGCCTGGTCATCCCGGGCAAGTACTTCTGGAAGAGCGCCAAGTGGCTCCGCGCGATCGAGCTCCGCGCGACGGACGCGCCGGGATTCTGGGAGCGCTACGGCTACCACAACGACGCGGATCCCTGGAAGGAGCAGCGGTACGCCTTTTGAGGAGGGGGCTCGTGGGGGAACCATGGGTTCCCGCACGCTGAACGACGCGGACCCCTGGAAGGAGCAGCGGTACGCCTTCTGAGGGGAATCACTCGATCGGGGGACTCAGGCGGCAGGGCACGGCGCCGACCTAGATAGCACCCACCCTCCCCAGTATCACCGAGACGGCCGCTCCCCCAAGCGGCCGTCTCTCTCTTTGTTCGCGAGCGGGGATCCCGCTGGAGCGGGATCCCGCCGCTCGGATCCCCGCCTTCGGCGGGGCAGATCCCTGGAGGCGTCCCCTGCGGGGGCCGCAACGGCCTGACACGCACAACCGCCGGTTCGGCGCCGCGCTCGGGCGTCGCGCCGGGCTCAGGCGGCGCTTGCGGGACCGAGATGTCCGCGCAGCTCGAACGCGAGGCCATCGGCGCTCGTTCCGTCACGCGGCGCGAGGAAGATCGTGTTGTCGCCCGCGATCGTGCCCGCGATGCCCGGGTGCCCACCCTCGTCGATCGCCTGCGCGAGCGCGCTCGCGTACCCGGACGGCGTGGTGACCACCACGAGAGGGCCCGCCTGCTCGACGCGGGTCGCGTAGCGACGCATCGCGACGCCGATCGCGCGGATCCGGTCGGCGTCGTCGGTGCCGGGCGCCGCATAGACGAGCCGTCCCGACGGAGCGCGCACCTTCGTGAGACCGAGGTCGTGGACATCGCGCGAGATGGTCGTCTGCACGACGTCGTGGCCCTCCTCGCGGAGCGCGTCCACGAGCTCGGCCTGCGTGGAGATCGCGCGGTCGCCGACGAGACGCAGGATCGCCTGCTGCCGCACGGCGTTTCTCACGACAGGACCTCGTGGAGCACTCCCAGCGCTTCGACCACCTCCGCCTCGCCGACGACGAGCGGGGGAAGGAGCCGGAGCACGTCCGGGCCGGCAGTCAGCACCAGGAGCCCGCGCGCCCGGCACTCGTCGACGACCTCGCCGGCGTCGCGGTCGAGGAGCCCGGCGAGCAGCAGGCCGCGGCCCCGCACCTCGCGCACGCCGGGGAGGCCGGCGAGGCCTTCGGCGAGCCGTGCTCCACGCGCGGCGACGTTCTCGAGCAGTGCGTCGTCGATCGTCTCCACGACGGCGCACGCCGCCGCGCAGGCGACAGGGTTGCCGCCGAAGGTCGAGCCGTGGTCGCCCGGGCCGATCGCATCGGCGACACCCTCGCGGACGAGCAGAGTCCCGATCGGCAGGCCGTTGCCGAGCCCCTTCGCGAGCGTCACGAGATCCGGCTCGATCCCGAGCTGCTCGTAGGCGAAGAACGTCCCGGTGCGCCCGAGCCCGGCCTGCACCTCATCGACGCAGAGGAGAGCGCCGACCTCGCGGGCGATCTCGGCCGCGGCCTGCACGAACTCCTCTTCGAGCGGCAGCACGCCGCCCTCGCCGAGCACCGGCTCGAGCATGATCGCCGCGAGCTCGCCGCCCGGCGTCACCGCTGCCTCGAGCGACTCGACGTCGTTCGGCCGCGCGAACGAGAAGCCCGGGACGAGCGGCCCGAAGCCCTCCCACTTCCCGGGCTGACCCGTCGCCGAGAGGGCGCCGAAGGTCCTGCCGTGGAAGCCGCCCTCGAGCGCGACGACCTGCGAGCGCCCCGTCGCCTTGCGCGCGACCTTGAGCGCCGCCTCGTTCGCCTCCGCGCCCGAGTTGCAGAAGAACGCCTGCGCGCCGCCCATGCGCTCGGAGAGGAGCCCTGCGAGCCTGAGCATCGGCTCCGTCCAGTAGAGGTTCGACGCGTGCCAGAGCCGATCGAGCTGTCCGTGCGTCGCCTCCGTCACGGCCGGGTGCCGATGCCCGAGCCCGACGACCGCGATCCCGGTGCCGAAGTCGAGGTACGCGTGGCCCTCGTCGTCCCACACCCGGCACCCCTCGCCGCGGACGATCGTGACGTCGGCGCGAGCGTACGTCGGGAGTACGGCCGCACGGGACGCTTGTAACAGACTGTTGCTTGCGCCCGTCACGCCGGGACCTCGGTGGCGCCGATCGATGCCCGCACCCCGCCGCGCGCTGCGCGGACCGCGGCCATCAGCTTCGGGACGATGCCGCCCTCGAAGCGCCCGTCGGCGACACCTGCCTCGGCCTCGTCGGCCGGGAGGACGGTCGTCAGCTCACCGTCGAGCAGCACGCCGGGGACGTCCGTCACGAAGAGAATGCGCGAGGCGCGAAGGCCGACCGCGAGCGCGGCCGCGGCCTCGTCCGCGTTCACGTTGAGCGGCCCGGCGGCGAGTGGAGCCACGACCGGCACGCGCCCGGACGCGAGGGCATCGACGACGGCCGCCGGCGCGGACGGGGTGGGATCCCCCACCAGCCCGAGCTCCGCGACCTGCCGGGCCTGGAGGCCGATCTCGTCGCCGCTCAGTCCGAGCGCCTCCGGCCCGATGACCGCGCAGAGCTCGGCGTTCACCGTGGCGAGCGACCCCCGTACGACGGCGAGCACCGCCGGCGTGGTCACGCGGCGGCCGTCGACGAACGCCGGCTCGATCCCTCGCCGTTGCATCTCGGCGGTGATCTGCGGGCCTGCTCCGTGCACGACGACCACCGGTCCGTCGACCTCGGCGAGCGCCGCGCGGACGGCGCCGGCTGCGACGCGGCCGCCGAGCTTGAGGACGACGGGCCCGCCGCTCACGTCGTGTACTCGGCGTTCAGCCGCACGTAGTCGGTCGACAGGTCGGACGCGAGGTATGCGGCCTCGCCGTCGCCGAGCCCGAGCTCGAGCTCGATCCGGCATGCGGCACCCCCGAGCTCGGGGACGAGCCCCGTCGGCGCACCGCTCCGGAACACCGTCGTCCCGTCGAACGACACGGACAGGCGATCGGCCTCGAGGTGCGCAAACCCGCCGTTCCACGGTGCGGAGCCCGCGGCGGCGAGAACGCGGCCCCAGTTCGGATCGTGACCGAAGGCGGCCGTCTTCACGAGCGGCGAGGTCGCCACCCGCCGCGCGATTGCGTGCGCCTCGTCCGCAGAGGAGGCACCGGAGACGCCGATCTCCAGCACGACCGTGGCCCCTTCGCCGTCGGCGACGATCTGCCGCGCGAGGTCCCGGCAGACCGATTCGAGCGCCGCCGCGAAGTCGGCCTCCGCCGCAGGTCCGCCCTCGGCGTCACCGCGCGGCGCGAGCAGGACGACCGCGTCGTTGGTCGAGCAGTCCCCGTCGACCGAGATCCGGTTGAACGAACGCTCGACGGCGGGACGCAGGAAGCGGGCCGCCTCGTCTGCGGAGCGGAGCGGATAGTCGGTCGTCACGACGGCGAGCATCGTCGCGAGGCTCGGGTGGATCATCCCGGCGCCCTTGGCCATGCCGCCGACGGTGAGGCCGTTCCCCGACACAACCGCCGTCTTCGGCCCGTTGTCGGTGGTGAGGATCGCCTCCGCCGCTGCGTCGCCGCCGTCCGGCGAGAGCGCCTCCGCGGCCGCGTCGACGCCGGCGAGGAGCTGCTCCATGGGCAGCCGGGGGCCGATCACCCCGGTCGAGAGGACGACGACCTCCTCGGGTCGGAGGTCGAGGCGCGCCGCGACCCGCTCTGCCGTGGCGCGGGCGTCCTTCTCACCGGGGATGCCGGTCGCGGCGTTCGCGACCCCGGCGTTGACGACCACCGCCTGCGGCTCGGCGAGCTCGAGATGCCGCCGCGAGACGGTGACGGGCGCGGCCTGGACCCGGTTCCGCGTCCACATCGCGCACCCGACCGCGGGCCCGAGCGAGCGGACGAGCGCGACGTCTGGCCGCCCGGAGGGTCGGATCCCCGCGGACACGCCCGCCGCCGCGAAGCCGGATGCGGCGGTGACCGACATCAGACGAGCACCCCCGAGAGCCGCAGGCCCGCCGACGCGGGGAGCCCGAAGAGGACGTTGACGTTCTGGATGGCCTGGCCGGCGGCGCCCTTGCCGAGGTTGTCGAGGGCGCAGATCACGATCGTCCGGTCGGTGTAGCGGTCGGCGAAGACCCCGATCTCGGCGCCGTCGGTGGCCTGCACGCGGGACAGCTCGGGCGCGACGCCCTCGGGGAGGACCGTCACGACGGGGCTCGAGGCGTAGTGCTCCTCGAGGAGCTCCCGCAGGTCGGCGCCGGTCGAGCGGACGTTGCACGTCGCGAGGAGCCCCCTGCGCACGGGCAGGAGGTGCGGCGTGAACGAGACGGGGAAGCCGAGGAGCTGCGCGATCTCCGCGACGTGCTGGTGCGAGCCGACCTTGTACGGCGACACGTTCTCCAGGACGAGCCCGGCATGCGTCGATGGCCGCGGCGAGCGACCCGCGCCCGTCATGCCCGACATCGCGTCGACGACGACGCTCTCGCGGTCGATCGCGTCCGCGAGCGGCGCAAGAGCGAGCAGGACGGCCGTCGCGTAGCACCCCGGGTTCGCGATCAGCCGCCCCTCGGGCGCCGACAGCTCCGGGAGCCCGTACGACCAGCCGCCGAGCTCCTCCGGCCGCGGATGCGTGAACCCGTACCACTGCTCGTACGCCGCGGGGTCGGCCAGGCGATGCCCACCCGAGAGGTCGACCACGACACCGCGCGACGGCGGCTCGAGCGCCGCCGCCTCCTCGTGGGAGAGGCAGAGGAACGTGATGTCGGCCTCGCAGGCGAGCGCGGCGGCGTTCGTGATCAGCCGCGGGACGCGCTTGCCGCCGTTCCGGTTGAGGCGCGGGTCGAGCGCCGTCGCATCCTGCCCGGCCAGCGAGTCGGAGCCGACCGCGTAGAGCTCGAGGTCGGGATGCCGGAGAACGCGGTCGAGGGTTTCCTGGCCCGCATACCCCGCCGATCCGACGATGCTGATGTACGGCATTCGCATAGTATGCATGAAATAACCCAACTATGCGTCAGGCGCTGAGCCGTCCCTGCTCGGCGGCATCCCGCTCGACCAGCTCGGAGCGTGGCGCGAGCCTCCTGAACCGCGCCATCGCCTGCTCCGGATCGGCGAGAAGCGCGGACGCCCGCGCCGAGCCGGTCAGGCGCGCGTGTCGCTCGAGGAGCTCGACGAGCCGCTCCCGGTCGGCTCGCTCGAGCGGGACGAGTGCGACGAGATCCTCGTTGACGAGCTGCTCGTTCGGCTCGAGCAGGAACGCCTCGCCGCCCGTCATCCCCGCGCCGAGGTTGCGGCCATGCGGCCCGAGGACGACGACGGTGCCCCGGGTCATGTACTCGCACCCGTGGTCGCCCACGCCCTCGACGACGGCCACCGCGCCCGAGTTGCGCACAGCGAAGCGCTCGCCTGCCGACCCGGCGCAGAAGAGCTCGCCGCCGGTCGCCCCGTAGAGGACCGTGTTCCCCAGCAGGCAGGGGTCGCCGACGTCGTCGCCCGGCGGCGAGACGACGATGCGTCCGCCCGACATCGCCTTGCCGACGTAGTCGTTCGCCTCGCCGACCAGCCGCAGCTCGACGCCGGCGGTGAGGAACGCGCCGAAGCTCTGGCCGGCCGACCCCTCGAAACGCGCGCGGACGCGCCCTGCCGGGGTGGCCGAGCCGACCGCCTTCGCGATCGCGCCGCCGAGGCGCGCGCCGATCGCCCGGTCGGCGTTCGTGATCTGGTAGGCGGCCTCGACGAGCCGCGCGCCGCTGATCGCCGCCTTGCCCTGTGCCAGGAGCAGCGACCCGAGCCGGTCGCCCTCGTGCGGCACCGGCTGCCCGACGTAGCGGGCGTGACCCTGGCCGGTCCTGACGAGCAGGGCGTGGAGGTCGAGGACGTCGGCGGACGCGTCGCCTGTGCGGCGCTGTCGCAGGAGGTCGACCCGGCCGACGGCCTCGTCGAGCGTCCGGAGCCCGAGGCGCGCGAGGTGCTCGCGCACGTCGAGCGCGACGAACCGCAGGTACGCCTCGACCATCTCGGGCGTGCCGGCGAACTTCGCGCGGAGCTCGGGGCGCTGGCTCGCGATCCCGACCGGGCAGGTGTCGAGGTGGCACGAGCGCACCATCAGGCAGCCCTCGGCGAGCAGCAGCGCGGTGCCGAACGAGAACTCGTCCGCGCCGAGCAGCGCCGCGACCATGACGTCGCGCCCGGTCTTGAAGCCGCCGTCGACGCGCACGCGCACGCGGCCGCGCAGCCCGTTCGCGACCAGCGCCTGCTGCGTCTCGGCGAGCCCGAGCTCCCACGGCGCGCCCGCGTGCTTGATCGAGGGCAGCGGGCTCGCACCCGTTCCCCCGTCGGCGCCGGCGACGTGGACCACGTCGGCGTGAGCCTTCGCGACACCCGCGGCGATGACCCCGACTCCGGCGGACGAGACGAGCTTGACCGAGATGTCCGCATCCGGGTTCACCTCACGCAGGTCGAAGACGAGCTGGGCGAGGTCCTCGATCGAGTAGATGTCGTGGTGCGGCGGCGGCGAGATGAGCGACACGCCCGGTGTCGTCCCGCGCAGGCGCGCGATCTCCTCCGTGACCTTGTGGGCCGGTATCTGGCCACCCTCGCCGGGCTTCGAGCCCTGCGCAATCTTGATCTGCAGCTCTTCGGCGGACGTCGCGTACTCCGCGGTGACGCCGAAGCGGCCGGACGCGACCTGCTTGATCTTCGAGTTGCGCTCGTCGCGATAGCGGTCAGGGTCCTCGCCGCCCTCGCCCGAGTTGGAGCGCCCGCCGAGCCGGTTCAGCGCGATCGCGATGGTCTCGTGCGCCTCGGCCGAGAGCGCGCCGTGCGACATGGCGCCGCCCGAGAACCTCCGCACGATCGAGTCCACCGGCTCGACCTCGTCGAGGGGGACCGGCTCCCCTGCCGGGACGAGCTCGAGCAGGTCGCGCGGCTCGATCGGCGTCCGTCCGTCGACGAGCTCGGCGAAGCGCGCATAGAGCTCCTGCCTCTCCCCCTTGACGGCCTTCACGAGCGCGTGTGCCCCGGTGACGCTCGCCTGGAGCGCCTCGACGACGTCCGGGTCGGTCGCGTGAGGCTCGCCGCCCTTGCGGAACTTGTAGAAGCCGGGGTTCTCGAGCGCAGGCTTCTCCGCCTCGCTCGCTGCGAGCCGCGCGAGCGCGTCGCGCTCGAGCTCGTCGAGCGAGATGCCGCCGATCGCCGAGGGCGTGCCGCCGAAGAACCGCCTGCAGAGCCTCCGGTCGAGCCCGACCGCCTCGAAGAGCCGGGCCCCACGGTAGCTCGCGACGTCCGAGATGCCCACCTTCGACATCACCTTCAGGAGGCCGTCCTCGAGCGAGCGCAGCAGCCGGGCCTGCGCTTGCGCAGGCGTGGGGCGGTCGCCGCCGACCTTGTCCGTGTCGGCGAGCCTGGCCACGGTCTCGAGCGCGAGCCTCGGGCAGACCACGTCGGCCCCGTAGCCCACGAGGGTCGCGACCATGTGGGTGTCGCGTGCGTCGTCGCTCGAGACGAGCAGCGAGCACGCCGTCCGCAGGCCGCGCTCCACGAGCCTCCCGTGGGCCGCGGCCACGGCGAGGAGGGACGGCACGGGCGCCCGGTCGCCGCCCGCCCCCGCGTCCGAGAGGCAGACGACCGTCGAGCCGGACTCCGCGAGCGTGACGGCCCGGTCGGCGACGCGCTCGACCGCCGCGGCAAGCCCCTCGTCGGCGGTGAACGTCGCGTCGATCTCGTCCGGCCCGAGCGCCGCGAGGCCGTCCGGGGTGACGAGGAACGACGGCAGGACGGCGAGCGGAGGCAGCTGACCCTCCGCGTCGAGCGGGGCGCGCGCGCCGACGAGCGTCGCCACGGACATCACCGTCCGCTCCCGGTAGTGGTCGATCGCCGGGTTGGTGACCTGAGCGAAGCGCTGCCGGAAGTACGACGCGAGAGGCCTCCCCCGGCCCGCGAGCGGCGCGATCGGGGCGTCGTCGCCCATCGAGTAGACCGGGTCCTGGCCCGTCTGCGCGATCGGCCGCAGCATCAGCGAGAGCTCCTCCCGGGTGTACCCGTGGAGCACGTGACGCGCGCCGAGGTCGCCCTCGGGCGCGGGGAGCGGCTCGCCCTGATCGGCGAAGCGCACGCTCTCCTCGACCCACGCGGCATAGGGCTTGCGCGACGCGAGCTCCCGCTTGAGCTCGCCGTCGAAGAGCAGGCCGCGGTGCGGATCGAGCGACAGGAGCTGGCCGGGGCCGAGCCGGGCGCGCCGCACGGCGACGCCTTCGGGGAGCGGGATCGCGCCCGCCTCGGAGGACACGGCGACGAGGCCGTCGTCGCACACGGCGACGCGCAGCGGGCGCAGGCCGTTGCGGTCGAGCGCCGCGCCGCACACGACGCCGTCGGCGAACACGAGCCCGGCGGGGCCGTCCCACGGCTCGGCCAGCATCGCGTGGAAGCGATGCATTGCCCGTTCCCGCTCGTCGATCCGCGGGTCGTTCTGCCATGCCGGCGGCACGAGCAGCGTGACCGCCTCCCGGACGTCGAGGCCGGCGCGGACGAGAAGCTCGAGCGCGTTGTCGAGGAGCGCCGAGTCGGAGCCCACCGGGTCGAGGGCCGGCGCGAGGTCCGCGTCCACGCCTCTCGCGCGCTCGCGCGCCTCCATCCAGGCGACGTTCCCGTCGATCGTGTTGATCTCGCCGTTGTGGCAGAGGAATCGGAACGGCTGCGCGCGCTCCCAGCTCGGCTCGGTGTTCGTCGAGAACCGCTGGTGGAAGATCGCCCACGACGCGGCCCATGTGGCGTCGCCGAGGTCGAGGTAGAAGCTCGCGAGGTGCGTGGCCGCGCAGAGCGCCTTGTACGTGACCGTCCGGAAGGAGAGGGAGGCGACGTACACGCCTTCGACGCGCTCGGCCCGGCGGCGGGCGCGATGCGCGCGGAGCTCGGCGTCCGGATCCGCGCACGGGGCGAGCACGAGCTGGGCGATCCGCGGCATGCTCGCGGTCGCCGTCGACCCGAGCGCGGCGACGTCGATGGGGACGTCGCGCCAGCCGAACGGCTCGAGACCCTCGGCCCGGCACGCCTCCTCGACGATGCCGCGCAGCCACGGCTCCCGGAGGAAGCACATCGCGAGCCCCGCCCCCTCGATGCCGGTCAGCGCCTGCTGCAGCGGCAGGAGCAGCCCCGCCCCGTCGCCCGTGACGCCGTCCGCGGCCCACGCGCCGCGGTGCGACACGGCCGCCAGCCCGGCCAGCGCCCGGTCGACGAGCTCGCGCGATGCGCGCCCGCGCGTGTCCGCGACGAGGCCGATGCCGCAGGCGTCTCGCTCGATTGTCGGGTCGTGGAGTCCGTGGCTCACGAGGGGCTGACCGCCTTTTCGTGGGTCGAGGTCGAGGTGGCTCTCCCGCCGGGGTCTCGGCTGCTAGCGGGCGGGGGCGGGAGGGTCGCCGGCTAGCGCCGTTTGGAGGCGATGAACGCAATCGGCGAGGGCGGGGCTACGGGAGCCCCGGCAGACCGGGTACGACGAGTCATCGCCTCGCGAGCCATCGATCATCGATGGTAGTCGCCCGGAAGGTCAGTCGCAAGCTGGACCAAGGTCGAATTGACAGGAAGGGTGCGCTCCGGCACTCTGGGTGACGATGACGCTCTGCCACGCCGTATCCGCACGTCCTCTCGTACCGCGCCCCGCGGTTGCAATCGGCGGCGGCATCGAGCTCATCCTGATTCTCCCCGTCTAGGGGAGATGACGCTCACGCGCCGATTGTGGCGCACACGCCGACCGAGACCCCAGAAGAGGTGCGTCTGCCGGGCGTACCGAGCGAGAGGAGCACCAACCCATGACTGCCACTCCCCCGACAACCCGTCCCCCCCGATGACCGGCCGCAGGACGTACGTCGTCGCCTGCCTGGCCGGCCACGGGATCGGCCCCGAGATCACGGCCGCCGCGAGCCGCGCGCTCGCCGGGCTCGCCCGCGAGCATGGCTTCGCGGTCGAGGAGCTCCATCCGCCCTTCGACACCGAGGCGCTCACGCGCTCAGGCCACCTCCTCCCCGTGGCGACGCGCCAGGCGACGTCGAGCGCGGACGCGGTGCTCGTCGCCGGCGACGCCGCACCGGCGCTCGCCGGGCTCCGGGCGGCGCTCGACCTCGCCGTGCGCGTGACGCGCGTGCTGGACGACACGGGCGAGGCGACGACGTTCGCCCCGCTTCACGACGGTGCGGTCGACTGGACGCTCGACCGCGCATTCGCAACCGCGCGCAACCGCGCGGGACGGCTGACGTCGGTGGGCGTGTCCGAGACCTGGACGGCCCGGGTCGACCGGGACGCCGACCGCCACCCGGGCGTCGAGGTGGAGCATGTGCCGCTGCCAGAGGCGCTCCATCGACTCGCGGCGGGCTCGACGGGCGTGCTCGTCGCAGAGGGCGTGCTCGGCGACGCCGTCGCCGAGGCACCGAGGCTCGGCGGCCGCCGCCGGCTCGTCGCCTCCGCCTACCTCTCGCCGACCGGCCCGAGCCTGTTCGGGCCTGCCCAAGGCACCGCCAGCGACCTCGCCGGGCACGGCGTCGCCGACCCGAGCCCCATGCTCCTCGCGACGGCACTGCTGCTCTCCGAGGGGCTCGGCCGCACCGCGGCGGGCGAGGCGCTCGAGGAGAGCCTCACGTCGGCGCTCCATGCCTCGCGGCGGCCCTCGGAGCTCCAGGGGCCGGGAGTCTCGGCGACGACCAAGGAGTTCGTGGACGCGGTGCTCGCGCTGCTCCGTAGCGCCCGCCGCGACACGGAGTTCGCGCTGGGGGTCGGACCGTGAGGATGACGGGCGGCGACGCGATCCTCCGCTCCCTCGAGGCCGAGGGCGTCGACGTGATGTTCGGGATCCCGGGCGGGGCGATCATGCCCACGTACGACGCGATGGCGCGCGGGACCGAGGTGCGGCACGTCCTCGCGCGGCACGAACAGGGGGCGGGGCACATGGCGCAGGGCTACGCACGCGCGTCGGGACGGGTCGGCGTGGCCATCGCGACGTCGGGACCGGGGGCGACGAACCTCGTCACGCCGATCGCCGACGCATGGATGGACTCGACGCCGCTCGTCTGCATCACCGGGCAGGTGCGGTCGAGCCTGATCGGCACGGACGCGTTCCAGGAATGCGACATCACCGGGATCACGATGCCGATCGTCAAGCACTCGTGGCTCGTGTCGGACGTCCGCGAGATCGGGGCGACGATGAAGGCCGCGTTCCACGTCGCGCGATCCGGCCGCTGCGGGCCGGTGCTCGTCGACGTGCCGCGCGACCTCCAGGAGGCGACGCTCGACTTCACCTATCCGGACGACGTCGACCTCCCGGGCTGGCGGCCGCCGACGAAAGTGCACCCGTTGCAGATCCGCGAGGCGGCCCGCGCGATCGCGCACGCGCGCAAGCCCGTGCTCTACGTCGGCGGCGGAACGCTCAACGGCGACGCCAGCGTGGAGCTCCTGCGGCTCGCCGAGGCCGGGACGCTCCCGGTCGTCACGACGCTGATGGGCAAGAGCGCGTTCCCCGAGACGCACGAGCTGCACTTCGGCTGGCCGGGGATGCACGGGACGAAGTGGTCGAACCTCGCGATGAACACGTGCGACGTCCTCGTCGCGATCGGCGCGCGGTTCGACGACCGCGTGACGGGCAAGCTCGCGGCCTTCGCGCCGGGGGCGACCATCGTCCACCTCGACATCGACCCGGCGGAGATCTCGAAGCTGCGCGATGCCGACATCCCCGTCGTCGGCCCGCTCCGCATGGCTGTCGGTGAGCTGGCGGACGCGGTCGCGGCCCAGCGCGCCGAGGGCGCTCCCGTCCCGGACGCCTGGCTCGCGCAGCTCCACGGATGGCGCGAGGAGTTCCCGCTCCGGTACGACACGAGCGACGAGTGGCTCAAGCCGCAGCAGGTCGTCCAGGCGCTGCAGCGGCTGAGCGCCGGGAGCGACACGATCGTCACGACCGGCGTGGGGCAGCACCAGATGTGGGCGATGCAGTACGTCGTCTCCGAGCGCCCGCGAAGCTTCATCACCTCCGGCGGGCTCGGGACCATGGGCTACGGGATCCCCGCCGCGATTGGCGCGAAGGCGGCTCGTCCCGAGGCGACGGTCGTCTGCGTCGACGGCGACGGCTGCTTCCAGATGACGGCGCAGGAGCTCGCCACGTCGGTGCTCGAGAACCTGCCGATCGTCGTCGTGCTCGTCAACAACGCCCACCTCGGGATGGTCACGCAGTGGCAGGACATGTTCTTCGACGGGCGCCGCTCCCACGTCCACCTGACGTCCCAGGTGCCCGACTACGCCCGCCTGGCGGAGGCGTACGGGGGCGTCGGCCTGGTCGCCACCGACGAGGCCGAGCTCGACGGCGCGCTCGAGGAGGCGCTGTCCAGCGGGCGGACGGCGGTCGTCGACTGCCGCGTCGACCCGGCCGAGCAGGTCTTCCCGATGATCCCCACCGGCGCAGCCGCGATCGACATGCTCGAGTACCCCGGCGCCGGCACGACCGTGGAAGCGAGGGCCCTGTGAAGCACACACTGTCCGTCGTCGTCGAGGACCGGCCCGGCGCGCTGACGCGCATCACCACGATGTTCGCACGGCGCGGCTTCAACATCGAGTCGCTCGCGGTCGGCCCGACCGAGCGCCCCGGCGTGTCCTGCATCACGATCCGCGTCGACTGCACGCAGCACACGCTCGAGCAGATCGAGAAGCAGATCCACAAGCTCGTCAACGTGCTCCGGGTGACCGAGCTCGTCGCCGGGGAGGCGGTCGAGCGGGAGCTGCTCGTCGTCCGGGTCTCGGCGGCGCCCGAGAAGCGCGCCGAGCTCGTCACCACCGCCGAGGCCCTCGGCGGTCGCCTGCTCGACGTCGGCTCCGACGCAGTCGTCCTCGAGCTCACCGGCACGCCCGAGGAGCTCGATGCGTTCCACGAGCTCTGCCACCCGTACGGGATCCTCGATCTCGTCCGCACCGGGCGGATCGGAGTTCCCCGCGCCTCCGCCCGGCGGCGTGCCGCACGACGGCTGGCCGCGATCAGCTGAGCCGGCGCGCGGTATATCTCGACTCCCCGATCGAAAGGACACCCGCATGGCCACGATCCTCCGCGATGGCGATCTCTCCCTCCTCGGCGGAACCGTCGCCGTCGTCGGCTACGGCAGCCAGGGTCACGCCCACGCGCTCAACCTCCACGACTCCGGCGTCCGGGTCGTCGTCGGTCTACGGGAGGGCTCGTCCTCGTGGAGCGACGCGGAAGGGGCGGGGCTCGAGGTCCGGACGATCCCCGACGCGGTGCGCGGCGCGCAGCTTGTCTCGCTCCTGCTTCCCGACCAGGTCCAGCCGCAGGTCTTCACCGAGCAGGTGGAGCCGTCGCTCGGGGCCGACGCGGCCGTCCTCTTCGCGCACGGGTTCAACGTCCTCTACGGCCGCATCGCCCCGGCCGCCGGCCACGACGTGATCATGGTCGCGCCGAAGGGGCCGGGCCACGTCGTGCGCCGCCTCTTCACGGAGGGCCTCGGGACGCCGGCGCTGATCGCGGTCGAGCAGGACGCCTCGGGTCGGGCACGCGACCTCGCGCTCGCGTACGCCGTCGGGATCGGGGCAGGGCGCGCCGGGATCCTCGAGACGACGTTCCGCGAGGAGACCGAGACCGACCTGTTCGGCGAGCAGGCCGTGCTCTGCGGCGGGACGACCGAGCTCGTCCGGGCCGGGTTCGAGACGCTCGTCGCAGCCGGGTACCAGCCGGAGATCGCGTACTACGAGTGCCTCCACGAGCTGAAGCTGATCGTGGACCTGATGTGGGAGGGCGGCCTCCAACACATGCGCTGGTCGATCTCCGACACGGCGGAGTTCGGCGACTACGTGAGCGGGCCGCGGGTGATCGACAGCCACGTGCGCGAGCGGATGCAGGCCGTCCTCGACGACATCCGCTCCGGCGAGTTCGCGAAGGTGTGGATCGCGGAGATGGAGAGCGGCGAGGCCGGGCTCCGTGGTCACCGCGCAGAGGCGGCGAACCAGCTGATCGAGCAGGTCGGCGAGGAGCTTCGCTCGCTGATGCGCCGCGAGGGCACGAGTGCAGTCCGTTGACGTCCCCGTAGCGCTTCTCGGCTACGGGACGGTCGGCGCCGCCGTCCACCGCCTGCTCGCCGAGCAGGGCGACGAGATCGAACGCGCCACGGGCCACCGGCTCCGGGTCGTCCGGGCACTCGTACGCGACCCATCCCGCGAGCGCGGCTTCGACCCCGGGCCTCGCGTGCTCACGACCGACGCCCGCGACGTGCTCGACGATCCGTCGATCCGGCTCGTCGCGGAGGTGATGGGCGGGGTCGAGCCCGCGGGCGACCACGTGCTTTCCCTCCTCCGCTCGGGCCGCTCGGTCGTCACGGCGAACAAGCAGCTCATGGCCCGCCACGGCACCGAGCTCTTCGCCGCGGCGGCCGCGGGGGCGGCGCAGCTGCGCTTCGAGGCCTCGGTGTGCGCGGCGATCCCCGTGATCAAGGTGCTGCGCGAGTCGCTCGTCGTCACGAACGTCCACCGCGTGCTGGGGATCGTCAACGGGACGACGAACTTCATCCTCTCGGCGATGAGCGATGGCCAGTCGTACGCCGACGCGCTCGCCGACGCGCAGCGGCTCGGCTATGCAGAGGCCGACCCGACGGACGACGTCGGCGGGCTCGACGCCGCGGCCAAGATGGCGATCCTGGCGACGGTCGCGTTCGGCTCGCGCGTCCCGCTCGACTGGGTCGAAGTCCAGGGGATAGACGCGCTCCGGGAGGAGCACGTCGAGGCCGCCCGCGCGCTCGACATGCGGGTCAAGCTCCTCGGCCGGGCGACGCTGGCGGACGACCGCGTGGACGTCCGCGTCGGGCCCGCCTTCGTCGACGTCCACCACCCACTAGCGGCGGTGGACGGGCCATTCAACGCGGTGATGCTCCAGGGCGACGCAATCCGCGAGATCACGCTCGAGGGTCCCGGCGCCGGAGGGATCGAGACGGCGAGCGCGGTGGTCGCCGACCTCGTCTCGATCGTCGGGACGACCGGGACGGGCTTTCTCCAGGGCGACCCCGTCTGGCGGCAGGTCGAGCGGATGCCGCCGGGAGAGCTTTCCTCGCTCTGGTACCTCCGCCTGCTGGTCGAGGACCGGGCCGGCGTCCTCGCGCGGCTCGCTCAGGAGCTCGCGGTGGAGGGGGTCTCGGTCGCGCGGCTCGTCCAGCAGCCCGCGAACGGTCACGCCGTGCTCCACGTCGTCACGCACGAGGCGGCCGCCGGCCGCGTCGACGCCGCGCTCGCCGCGATCCGCGCGCTGCCCGAGTCGCGCGGCGAGGCAACCGCCGTCCCGGTCGTCTCCGAGCGCGGCGTCGAGGAGCTCGGCTGGGCATGACGGTTCCGGCTGCGCCGGAATCGTCTAGAAGTGCAGGGATGACGCTGCCCCTGATCGAGCGCTTCCGCGACCGGCTGCCGGTCACCGACGCGACGCCGGTGGTCTCGCTCGGCGAGGGATCGACTCCCCTCCTCGCGGCGCCCCGGCTCGCGCGGGCCGCCGGGGTGCGCGAGCTGTGGCTCAAGTGGGAGGCCTCGAACCCGACCGGCTCGTACAAGGACCGCGGCATGACGCTGGCCGTGTCGAAGGCGCTGGAGGACGGCGCCGAGGCCGTCCTCTGCGCGTCGACCGGGAACACGGCCGGAAGCGCGGCGGCGTATGCGGCACGCGCCGGGCTTCCTGCCGTCGTCCTCACGCCGCAGGGTGCCGTCGCCGGCGCGAAGCTGGCGCAGACGCGCATGCTCGGGGCGACCGTCCTCGAGGTGCGCGGCGACTTCGACCAGGCGCTCGCCGCGGCTCAGGAGCTCGCGGCGCGCGGCACTCACGTGCTCGTCAACTCGCTCAACCCGAACCGGCGCGAAGGGCAGAAGACCGCCGTGCTCGAGATCGTGGAGGAGCTCGGCGGGCCTCCGGACGCGTTCGTGCTCCCGTACGGCGGCGGCGGCAACACCTCGTCCTACGCGCAGGCGCTCCGCGAGCTCGGCCTCGCCACGCCGATCGTCTCCGTCGAGGCCCGGCGGCGCCGCGAGACGCTGGCGACGGCGATCCGCATCGGCGACCCGGTGCACGCCGAAGCCGTGGCGGCGTCGGGTGCGCTCGTGCTCTCCGCAGAGGACGAGGAGCTCGTCGCCGCGTGGCGCTCTCTCGCCGCCGAGGAAGGACTGTTCTGCGAGCCGTCGTCCGCGGCGGGGCTCGCCGCCGTGCTCCGGGGAGACGTCGAGGGGGAGCGACTCGTGGTCACCATCACCGGGCACGGGCTCAAGGACCCGGAAATCGCCGATCGCCTGGCGCCGCCGCCCGTCGTGGTCGATCCCGATCCCGACGCGATCGCCTCCGCTTCCCGTTCCGGCCGATGAAGCGGGTTGATGCCGTATCGAGACCGTTTGTCCGACGGTGAGCCGTCGGCATCGACCGGGCCGCTGGGTTAGCGGGGCCGGCGGTACTGCAGCTCGACGATGCCGTTGCGGGAGGCGGTGCTGGAGACCAGGTCGAGCCGGTAGGACTTGGGCACGCCGTCGAACAGCCGGGTGCCCTCGCCCGCAACGTAGGGGAACATGGACACCTGGAGCTCGTCGATCAGGTCGAGCCGCATGAGCGACAGCCAGAGGCTGACACCGCCCCAGACCACGATGTGGCCGTCGCCGCCCAGCCTGAGCTTGTCGATCTCTTCTTTCGTGTCACCAGCGGCGATGGTGGTGTTGGCCCAGTCGGCCGTCTCGAGTGTCCGGGAGAAGACGACCTTGCGCGCGGCGTTCAGGATAGGGGCGAACGGGTGGTCGGTGGACGTTGTCATGGACCCGGCGATGGCCTCGTAGGCGGTGCGGCCCATGATGTGCGCGTACGCGCTCTGGAGAAAGTCGAGTTGTGCCGGGTCGTCGGGCTCACGGTTTTCGGGCAGGTCGAAGCAGAACGTCCAAAACTCGGTGTCCGGGTCGGCGAGTAGGCCGTCGAGCGAGTAGTTGAACACCGTCGCTATCAGCTTCCGCATGATCAGGCCTCCTTGGTCTCGGGTCGTCCGGGGACCGTGCTTGCTCCGGGACGGGCTGTTCCGGGCCGCAGGGCTCGCGTGGCCGCGGCGTCTGTGGCCTGTCGCTGGTGCATCAGACGCCACTGCCGCCCGGAAGTCCTCGGTGCCCGGTCAACTGGCCGGTTGCGCGGAAGGCCGAGGGGTCTCAGGTGCCCGAGCGTGCAGGAATGTCGCCTGAGGACGACTGTCGGCGAAGCGGCGGAGGAGTACGGGCGCGCGACTCGGTCGGACGCAGATGAGACGACCAAATTCGAAGACGCGTGCGGGAATGTCCCTCGAGCCCCGAGCGCCGAACCAGGGGGCGCGAGCGCCGCGCTATGGAGCGATCCGAATCAGGCACTTGCCGAGATTCTCGCCGCGGTACAGCCCCGCGATCGAACCCGGTGCCTGCTCGAGTCCATCGAGGATGTCCTCTCGATAGCGAATCTGTCCGTTGCGCACCCAGTTCTCGAGCTCCCGCAGCGCGTCGGGATGGCGCTGGACATGGTCAAAGATCAGAAAACCCTGCATTCGCGCGCGTTTGACGAGGAGATGACGCTCGACCCGTGGTCCCTGGGGTGGCGGGTCCCAGCTCGCGATGGATGCCGTGCCGCAGATGACCACCCGTGCTCCGACATTGAGGCGTCGCATGATGGAGTCGCTGATCGAGCCGGCCGTGTTGTCGAAATAGACGTCGACGCCTTCTGGGCAGGCAGCATCGAGTGCGGCCTCGAGATCGTCAGCCTTGTAATCCACCGCAGAGTCGTAGCGGAAGTCCTCGCGACACATACGCACCTTGTCGGGCCCACCGGCAATGCCGACGGTACGGCACCCCTTGATGTTGGCGATTTGGCCGACGCATGACCCGACCGCTCCCGCTGCAGTCGATACGACCACAGTCTCGCCCGCCCTGGGCTGACCGACCTCGAGCAGGGCGAAATAGGCCGTCAGACCATTGAGGCCGAGGACGCCAAGCGATGTGGAGATCGGCAAACCCGAGCCGTCGACCTTGCGCTCGATCGCCTCGGCGGCCACGACAGCGAAGTCCTGCCAGCCGAACATGCCAAGCACGTAGTCACCTGCGTGAAAATCGGCACTTCGAGACTCTTCGACGCGCCCGACTGCACCCGAGCGCATGACCGCACCAAGCGCTACAGGCTCGGAGTAGTTGGCGACCGCGCTGACCCAACCGCGCATCGCGGGATCCACCGACAGGTAGATGTTGCGCACCAGAACCTGACCATCCGACGGGTCCGGCACAGGCGCCTCGACGATCTCGAAGTGCTCCGCCCGGGGAATGCCGGACGGCCTCGACTTCAGTCTGACCTGCCGGTTCACTCGTCGGTGCATGGCTGGCCCCTGGTGCAGTCTAGTGCTCGCGTCGTGCCGCGCTGTAACGGCGAACCCTCGAAGAACGGCGCGACACGCTGCGCTTGCCCCGAGCGACGGCTCGCCTCGATGCGCCAGTGTGCGGGAATGTCGCTTGAAGGAGTGACTCTCAGACTCGCCGGACGCGGCTGCCGCCGGCGGTCTAGGTCGCGGTCGTCTGAGGGAGCCTGGCGAGGTCGAGCGCTTCGCCGATCGTGAGCTTGCTTCCGGACTCGGTGGCGCGCGCCACGACGTCGGCCGAGAGCGATGCTCGTGCCTGGTCGACGAACTCTCGCCCCGGCGTCTCGTCGGAGTAGACGTTGACGATGCCCTCCTGGTGGGCGTAGACCTCCGCCGCGGCGGCGATCTGCACAGCCGTCTCGGGCCGCCCCTCGACCGCCTCCGTGGCTGCGAGCCCGATCAGCGAGAGCCCGACTCCACGGACGCTCGCCACGTCGGTGTATGCCTGCACCGAATCGAAGAAAGCCCGGCGCGCGAGCGCAGGGTCTTGGTGCCGGAGCTGCGTCCAGGCCATCTCGGAGAGGATCCGGGCTTCCTCCGCCCGGTCGCCGATCGCTTCGAACGCGGCGAGCGACTGTCGGTAGAACTCGAGGGCGGCCGCCAGGTCACCGCGACCGGATGCCAGCCCGGCGAGGCCGCCGAGCGACAGGCCAGCTCCTTCCTCGTCACCGATTCGCTGCTGGATCTCGAGCGCCTCGGAGTACCTCGTCTGAGCGGTGTCGAGGTCGCCCGTGACGGCGTCGAGGTGCCGTCGACGCTCGAAGCGAATCCCTCGGCCCAGGTGAAGCCGAGGGCTCGGCTCCGCTCGACGCTCTCCGTCGTTCGCCTGAGCCCGGCTTCAGGATCGATGCCGAGGAGCCCAAAGCCTTGAAAGAACGCAGCGATGCAGAGCTCACGATCGGCTGCGCATTCTCCGGCGATGCGATACGCCTCGGCCCACTCGTCGTTCGCCCGCTCGATCTGGCCGAGCATGGCCGATGCCAGTCCAGCCGTGATCAGCGCGCCCGCCCGCCCCACCGTCGGGGCGCCACCCGTGTCGGCGGCGAGGAAGGACGTTGCGTATTCCCGGGCGGTGAGGTTCTTGCCGCGGATGTGCCAGTAGAGCCATAGGTCGCCGCACATCTGCAGGCCTGCCTCGCAGGCATCCGCGTCGCCGTCCTTCGCCGTCGCCAGGAGCGTGTCGAGCGCGACCTGGAGGTCGCCCTCGTCGGCGAGGCCGCGTTCGAGGGAGCCGATCAGATCGGTGCCCTCGATGCCGTCGCGGATCGTCTGTGCGAGCTCCGCGTACCGACGGGCGTGCCTCAGCGCGACCTCGCGCGTCTCGCCCGCCGCCTCGAGCCGCTCGCGGGAGTACTCACCGATCGTCTGCAGTATCCGGAGCCGGTCACCGTGGCCGTCGGTCTGCACGAGAGCCTTGTCGACGAGCGACTCCAGCTCGTCGAGGATGTTCTCGCCGGGCTCTGCGCAGACCGCCTCGACGTCCGCGAACGTGCAGCCTCCGGCGAAGACGGCTAGACGCCGGAACAGACGCTGCTCCGCGTCCTCGAGCAGCGAGTGGCTCCAGTCGATCGTGGCGCGCAGCGTCTGTTGCCGCTCGGGAACGTCGCGCGCGCTGGAGGTGAGGATTTGGAGGGCGTGGCCGAGACGCTCGAGCAGCGCGTCCGGAGCCAGGAGCCGGAGACGGGCGGCAGCCAGTTCGAGAGCGAGCGGCAGGCCGTCGAGGCGCCGGCAGACCATCGCGACGGCCTCGGCGTTCTCCGGCGTCAGCTCGAACGAGCCTCTGGTCATCTTCGCGCGCTCGACGAACAGCGCGATCGCCGGATACGAGCCGAGCGACTCGGTCGATGCCGGATCGGACGGCGGGGGAAGCTCCAACGGGTTGAGCGCGTACTCCCGCTCGGCGGCGATCCGGAGTGGTGTCCGGCTCGTAGTCACGATCTGGAGCCCCGGGCAGCTCTCGATCATGCGCGCCACGTCCGAAGCCGCCGCCACGACCTGCTCGAGGTTGTCCAGGAGCAGAAGTGCCTTCTTGTCACCGATCAGTACTGCGACGCCCTCCCCGAGTGTCCGTTCTTCGGCTTCCTTCACGTCCAACGCATCCGCGAGAGCGGGGACGAACTGCGCAGGATCCGTCACGTCGGCCAGCGCGATGAACGCGACACCGTCCAGGAACTCGGGCGCGAGCAGCCGGCCCAGCTCGATGACGATGCGCGTCTTTCCAACACCGCCGGGGCCTGTGATCGTAACGACCCGATGGTCGTGCGCCAGCTCGACGAGCGACGCCAGATCAGCGGCTCGGCCGACGAGTGGCGTGGTCGGCTCCGGCAGGTTGCTCGGCAGACTGGCGAAGCGCTCGCCCTTGCCTTCGAGCGCCTCCGGAGCCGGCACCACGACGCCCTCGGCCGCGATTGCGTAGAGCTCGGACGGGCGCCCGACGTTCTTGAGCCTGAACCGTCCCAGGCGGATGACGCCGACGTCGCTCCGGTTCTTGATCTGCTCGTACGCGGAGTCGGACAACATCACCCCGCCCGGTACGGCGAAGGACTCGATCCGAGCCGCGATGTTCACAGCGTCACCGGTGAGCCGCTCGGAATCGACGACCACCTCGCCCACATGGACTCCGATGCGGATCGGAACGTCTTTCGCTGCGAGTTCCCGCTGGATCTCGACTGCGGCGAGCACCGCGGCAAGCGAGCTGGGGAACATGCTCATGCTGCCGTCGCCGAGCCGCTGGACGATCGTCCCACCGAAGGTGTCGTGGTGGCTCTCGAGCGCACTCATGTACCGGTCGCGTTTGTCGAGTGCCACACGCTCGTCCGCCTGGATGAGCGCCGTGTATCCGACCATGTCGGTGAACATCACCGCGACGAGCCGACGATCTAGGGGCACTGTCAAAGCATCCCCTTCTGCCCGCTCGGAGGGACGGGATATCGCCACACGATGACCGTATCGCAGTCCACGCGCAGGCACGCAGGCCGACGAGTCACCACGACCCTCGCTCTCGGCGACGCGATGTTGAAAGCCCGCGCCGAGCGGGATGGCACAGACGCCGGGGACCGACGGGTGAGCACCGAGCAGGCCGGGCATTCGGCTCTCGGCGCCAGGCAATAGC
Source organism: uncultured Actinomycetes bacterium (assembly GCA_963821365.1). Taxonomy (GTDB): domain Bacteria; phylum Actinomycetota; class Thermoleophilia; order Gaiellales; family Gaiellaceae; genus Gaiella. Next base: position 192,497 of record CAWGDT010000008.1, on the reverse strand, counting down.
AGCCTGTGGTGCCCGAGCGTGCAGGAATGTTCCCTGAAGATTCGAGCGTGCGGGAACGTTCCCAGAGGCCCTCAGATGGACGGGGTGCTTTCGGGTGCGGAGGCCGAGTAGGTCTCCCAGGCGCCTGGCACTCCCTTCAGGTGGTGCGCACCTCGGCCAACAAAGACGAGCCCCGAGCCGACGACGAGGTCCTTGACCGTGCTGGTCACGAGCACGTCACCGGGTGCCGCGTCCGCCGCGATACGCGCGCCGATGTGCACAGCGAGGCCTCGAACCGCCGGCCCGTCGAGCTCGACCTCGCCAGTGTGAACTCCGACGCGCACGTCGAAGCCGAGCGCCCCCGCGTCATCGCAGATCGCGAGACCGCAATACACAGCACGGGCCGGCCCGTCGAATACGGCGAAGAAGCCGTCGCCCGCCACGTCAACCTCACGCCCGCGGAACCGCGCCAGAAGCGACCGGACGCGCTGCTGGTGCGTCGCGATCAGATCCCGCCATGCGCGGTCGCCCACCCTCGCCGCCGCCTCGGTGGAAGAGACAACGTCCGTGAAGAGCACGGTGGCGAGGACACGGTCAAAATCCACCTCGACGCCGTGCGCGGCGGCGAGGAACCGCTCGACGGGATCGAGGAGCTCGTCCTGGTTGCCCGAGAACGGGTAGTGGTCGGCTCCCGGGAGTTCGAGCAGTCGCGCACCGGGGATGTTGAGAGCGAGATGGCGGGCGCACTCGACGGACTCCTCCGTGTCGTCGATGCGATGCGCGACCAGCACGGGAACCTGAATCGCGGGAAGGACGTCGCGGATGTCGACGTCCCGGAGAAGGCTCTCGAAAACGCCAGCGGAGCCGGGGCTCGCAGAGAAGCGGAGAAACGACGCGAGTTCGCGACGGAACCCCGCATCGGTCGCGTGCGACGGGTAGCACCTGGCCGCGATTCGGTCGGCCATGTCCTGCGTCCCCCACTGCCGATCGACGTCTTCGAGATACGCGTCCCACTCCTGCGAGCTCCATGCCCATGGGTAGTCGGGCGCGCGCAGCCCGCGTGCCCCCGTGCCGTGGAGCACACAGGCGAGGACGCGCGAGGGGGAGGTCGCAGCGAAGACTGCGCAGAGATGGGCGCCGTCCTCGGAGCCGAAGAGCGCCGCCCGCTCGACGCCCGCCGCGTCCATGACGGCGCGGATGTCGTCCATCCTCGCCTCGAGCGTCGGCAGGTTCGTCTCGTCAATCCGATCAGACAGGCCCGTGCCGCGACGGTCGAAGACGACGACCCGCGCGAACGACCCGAGGCGCCGCAGGCCGCGTGCGAACGGGTCGACGCGCCACATGTATTCGACGTTGGACGCGAAGCCCGGCACGTACACCAGGTCGAACGGCCCATCGCCGAAAACCTGGTAGGCGATGTGCGCGCCGTCTGGCGTCTTGACGTAGCGAGTCTCAGGAGGCTCCACACGCTAAGTCTGGCGCGGATCGAATGGACCCGCAGAACTATGGGGCTAGCGGTCGGCGCACACTCGCCGAGGGAGTACAGACCCAGTTGCGCGAGAGTCCTCTCTCTCGTCGAGTCCGACGACCGGTTCGATCTCGGGCACCGAGATGTCGGGTCGCCCGACATCCGGCTGTGAGGACGCCAGGAGGCTCACGACCGAGCCAAGTGGCGCCTCGCCGCGCAGGAAGCGCTAGAAGAGCATCGTGATCCTCCGCGCGCCCGCCACCTCGGCCAACCTCGGCCCCGGGTTCGACTGCGCGGCAGTGGCGCTCGACCTCTGGAACGAGCTCGAGCTGACGGACGGCGACGGCGTCGTCGTCGAGGGCGCGGGCGCCGGCGAGCTTGCGGAGGACGGGACGAATCTCGCGGTCAGGGCGTACGCGCTGCTCGCCGACCCGGCCGGGAAGCGGTTCCGGTTCGTGAACCGGATTCCCCTCGAGCGCGGGCTCGGCTCGTCCGCGGCGGCGATCGCGCTCGGGCTCGCCGCCGCGCACCCGGAGGCCGGAGCGGAGGAGCTCCTCGCGGCGGGCCTCGAGCTCGAGAGCCACGCCGACAACCTCGCCGCCGCGCTCGCGGGCGGCGTCACGCTCACGTGGGAGGGACGCGTCGCGCGCATTGCCGAGAGCCTGCCGCTCACGCCGGTTGCGCTCGTGCCCCGCGAGCGGACGTCGACGCAGTCCTCGCGCCGAGCGCTTCCGTCCTCGGTGCCGCACGCCCACGCGGCGGCGAGCGCCGCGCGAGCTGCGCTCCTCGGCGCGGGCGCCGCCGCCGGCGACGCCGAGCTCTTCGCCGCCGGTCTCGACGACTGGCTCCACGAGCCCTACCGTCCCTCCCCCGCGCTCGAGGCCGTGCGGGCAGATCCCCCGCGCGGCGCGCGTGGCGCGACGCTCTCGGGCTCGGGCCCGACGGTGATCGTCTGGGCCGATGCCGCCGACGTCTGCGCGGCGGCGCTCGCGAGCCGGTTCCCCGAGCACGAGGTGCTCGTCCTGGCCGTCTCGCCGCGGGGAGCGCTGTGAGGGTGCGACTCGTCGACTGCCGTCCGCGCGAGGCCTACGAGGCGGAGCACGTGCCGGGCGCCGTTCATCTCGACCCGGAGACCCAGCTCTCTGCACCGGCGCTCGACCCGTCGGTCGGAGGGCGCCATCCGCTCCCCGACCCGCATGCCCTCGGCGCGGTGTTCGCCTCGGCGGGGATCGGGCCGGGCACGTTCGTCCTCGCGTACGACGAGGGCACGGGTTGGGCCGCGCGCTGCTGGTGGCTCCTCCGTCACCTCGGGCACGACGCGGCGGGAACCTTCGACGCTCGTGCCTACGTCGGACCGCTCGAGACCGAGGAGCGGCGCGTCGAGCGGGCCGCGTTCGTCCCGCACGTCCGCGACGACGACCTGATCGACGCGGACGAGATCCGGGCGCGCCTCGACGACCCGTCGCTCGTCCTCCTGGACGCGCGCGCTCCGGAGCGCTGGCGCGGCGACGTCGAGCCGCTCGATCCCGTCGCCGGGCGGATCCCGGGTGCGCGGAACGCGTTCTTCGAGGACCCCATGCCCTCCGGCGCGGCAGAGCCGCCCGAGATCGCCGCGTACTGTGGCTCGGGCGTGACCGCGGCCGTCGTCGCCCAGCGGCTCGTGCTCGCGGGGCGCGACGACGTCAGGCTCTACCCCGGATCGTTCAGCGAGTGGTGCCGAAACCCGTCCAACCCGATCGAGCGAGGAGATCCCGCGTGACGACCCCTTACGACAGCCCGTCCGATCCCGCCAAGCGCCGGAGCGCGGCGATGACCGACGGCCCCGACCGCGCCGGCGCGCGCGCCATGCTGAAGGGCACCGGCTTCACGGACGAGGATCTCGCCCGGCCGATCGTCGGCGTCGGCACGACGTGGATCGAGACCATGCCGTGCAATCTGAACCAGCGCGACCTCGCGGTGCACGTCAAGCGGGGCGTCCGCGACGCGGGCGGCACGCCGATGGAGTTCAACACGATCGCGGTCTCGGACGGCGTCTCGATGGGCACCTCCGGCATGCGCGCCTCTCTCGTGTCGCGTGAGACGATCGCCGACTCGATCGAGCTCGTCGCGCGCGGCCACCTGTTCGACGGCCTCGTCATGCTCGTCGCCTGCGACAAGACGAACCCCGGCGCGGCGATGGCCGTCGGACGGCTCGACATCCCGGCCGTCGTCTCGTACACGGGGTCGATCGCGCCCGGCCTGTACCGTCAGCGTGAGGTCTCGGTCGGCGACGTGTACGAGGCGATCGGAGCGCATGCGGCGGGGAAGATGTCCGACGCCGACCTCCACGAGCTCGAGTCGGTCGCCTGCCCGGGTGCGGGGGCGTGCGGCGGCCAGTTCACGGCCAACACGATGTCGACGATCCTCGACTTCCTGGGTCTCTCACCCTTCGGCACGAACGGCATCCCCGCCATGCACCGCGCCAAGGAGGAGGCCGCGTACGAGCTCGGACGGCTCGCCGTGCAGCTCGTCAGGGACGAGGTCACGCCACGCTCGCTCGTCACGAAGGAGTCGTTCGAGAACGCCGTCGCGTCGGTCGCCGCAACGGGCGGCTCGACGAACGCCGTGCTCCACCTCGTGGCGATCGCCCGCGACTTCGGGATCGACTTCACGATCGACGACTTCGAGCGCGTGTCCGCGCGAACGCCGATCGTCGCGGACATGAAGCCCTGGGGCCGCTGGCACGCGAACGACGCGTACGCCGCCGGCGGCGTCGCCCTCGTCGCGCGCGAGCTGAAGAAGGCGGGCCTGCTGCACGACGGCGCACGGACCGTCGACGGGAAGACGCTCGGCGAGCACGCGGACAGCGCCGTCGAGACGGAGGGCCAGACGGTCGTCGTCCCCATCGAGACGCCCCTCAAGGCGCGGGGCGGCGTCGCGGTCCTGTACGGCAACCTTGCGCCGGAGGGATGCGCGGTGAAGCTCGCGGGCCACGACCGCACCGTCCACCGCGGGCCGGCACGCGTCTTCGACTCGGAGGAGGAGTGCTTCGCGGCCGTGAAGTCCGGCGCGATCGTCCCCGGGGACGTCGTCGTGATCCGCTACGAAGGCCCGCACGGCGGGCCCGGGATGCGCGAGATGCTCCACGTCACGGGCGCCATCGTCGGCGAGGGCCTCTCGGAGTCCGTCGCGCTGATCACCGACGGCCGCTTCTCCGGGGCGACGCACGGGTTCATGGTCGGGCACGTCGCCCCCGAGGCCTCGAAGGGAGGCCCGCTCGCGGCGCTCCGTGAGGGCGACACGATCGTGATCGACGTCGACCGGCACATCCTCGACGTCGAGCTCAGCGAGGACGAGCTGGTCGCCCGTCTGTCGGAATGGGCCGAGCCCGAGCCCCGGTACCGCCGCGGCGCGCTCGCCAACTACGCGACGCTCGTCTCGTCGGCCTCGCAGGGAGCGGTGACGCTCTCCCGCTTCGAGTCCGCCTGAGCGGCCGGGCGGCCGCTGCGGGACCGCAATGCATCGCGGTAGCCGGAGCTCAGAGCCGCCGGAGCAGGTCGAGCACTCCGGCGGTGCCGTCCACGACGAGATCCGCGGCGGCGATCAGCTCCGAGGGTGCCTCGGCCGACGCCACCGCGACCCGCACGCCGAGCTCGAGACCGTCGAGCCCGTGGAACGCGTCGATGTCGGTTCGGTCGTCACCCGCGTAGATCGCGCGCTGCACGGCGGCCCGCGACACGAGGGTCCGCACCGCGGTGCCCTTGTCCGCGGCGACCGGCGGCCGCACCTCGAGCACCATGCGCCCCCACCGCGGCACGAAGCCCTCCGCCGCGGCAGCGTCGGCGACGCGCGTCAGATATGCACGCGCCACGGCCTCGTCGTCGGCGCGCCGAAAGTGGAACGAGACCGAGAGCGGCTTGCGCTCCGCGGGCCAGTCGACGCCGCGGGCGAACGCGGCGATCCGGGCCGCCCACGCGGCAGCCTCCGGCTCGAGCTCGAGACCGTGCTCCCCGACGCTCGCCACGCCGCCGACGGCGACCATCCGCTCGACCTCGCTGCCGGGGCGTCCGCTGACGCATGCGACGAGCGCGTAGCGCCCGGCAAGCCTGGCCAGCTCTCGCCGCGTCTCCTCGGGCACGCGCGCATCCTCGGGACGATCGACGATCGGCGCGAGCGTGCCGTCGACGTCGAGGAGGACGGCAGCCCGCTCGGGCTCTGCGGCAAGCAGTCGCAGCGAGTCGTCGGACATGGCGACCCAGGATACGAGCGGTACGCTCCGAACGGCGTTCCATGACCGCTCGACTCGCGCTGATCGGCCTCGTGGCGGGGGTGTTCTCGACGCTCTTCGGCGTCGGCGGCGGAATCGTCGTCGTTCCGCTGCTCGTCGCGCTGGCGGCGTTCCCCACTCACGCCGCGGCCGCCACCTCGCTCGGCGCGATTCTCGTCACCGCCACGGCCGGGGTCGTTCTCTACGCCGCCCGCGGGGAGGTGCGCCCCTGGTACGCGGCGCTCGTCGGCATTCCTGCGGTCTTCGGAGCGCTGCTCGGGACGCACGTGCAACAACGGCTCTCCGGGCGTGCGCTGACGCTCGGGTTCGCAGGCCTGCTCGTCGTCATCGGCGTGTGGTTGATCGCCGGATGACGGCCTGGACGATCGTCGCCGCCGTCGCCCTCGGCCTCGGGGCCGGGACGCTGTCCGGGGTCTTCGGGGTCGGCGGCGGCATCCTGTTCGTGCCGACGCTCGTCCTTCTCGGGCTCGGACAGGTGGAGGCGTCGGCAACCTCGCTCCTCGCGATCGTGCCCACGGCGGCCGTCGGCGCGTGGCGGCAGCGCGCGTACGGAAACCTGAGAGTCCGGGCGGCGCTCGTCGTCGGCGCCGTGTCGGTCGCGGGCGCGGAGCTCGGCGTGCAGCTCGCCACTCGGGTCGACGAGAGCCTCCTGCGACGGCTCTTCGGCGTTCTCCTGCTCGGCGTCGCCGCACGGCTCGTCGTCGCCACCGTTCGCCAGGGGCGGCGGTACCCTGACGGGTCGTGAAGGCCGCCCGCGCAGCAGTCGTGTTCGTGCTCGCCGCCGCTGTCGCGGGGATCGCAGCGGCCGCGCCGTCACCGCCGGCCGACGGCGGCACACGGGCCACCGCGCTCGTCGCCCAGGTGATCGTCCCCGGCCAGCCCGGCGGCGCGACGACGGCGGTGGTCGCTCCGCCCACCACGAGCGGCGGGGGCGCCTTCGCGTACCCGGCGGACGGAACCGTTCTGCGCGTCGGCGCGTCGACCGCGACGTCGACCGCACAGTCCGGAACGTCGTCCGCCGCCGAGGGAGTCATCAATGCGCTCGCGGTCTCGGCCTTCGCCGGCGAGATCACCGCGGAGGCCGTGAACGTGCGCGCCGGCGCAGCCGCAGGAGCCGCCGGAGCCACCGGCGACGTCGGCACGTCGACGATCGCCGGCCTCGTCGTGCTCGGTCAGCCCGTCACACCGAGCGGGAATGTCCAGCTGCCCCTCGCCGACTGGGGGACGCTCGACGTGTTGTCGTCGACCCGCTCGACCTCGGACGCGCCTCGCTCTGCGGAGAGCACCGTCACGGGGCTTCGCTTCAGGCTGATCGCCGAGCACAACGGGCTTCCCGCCGGCACGCAGATCGTGGTCGGCTCGGCGAGCGTCCGGGCCGTCGCCCAGCCGACGCCCACGACTCCGCCTCCGGCGAACGTCGACGGCGCGCCCCGCGCGGCGCCAACCCTTCCGGTGCCCGGCGCCAAGCCATCCCGTCCCGTCCCGCCCGCGAACGCTCCGCGGGAGCCCGGCCGGTCGATCCCGGGCGCGCCGCCCGAGGTCGTCCGTGCCGCGCCCGAGGTGACGGCGCGCCTCTCACGCGGCGGGTATGTGTTCCCCGTCTTCGGCCCCGCTGCGTTCGGCAACACGTTCGGCGCGTACCGGGGAGACGTGGCGGGCAAGTGGCATCACGGCGAAGACCTCGTCGCTCCGTACGGTACGCCGCTGCTCGCGGTCGCCGACGGGACGCTCTTCTCCGTCGGCTGGAACGACATCGGCGGCTGGCGGCTGTGGCTGCGTGATGCCGTGGGAAACGAGTTCTACTACGCGCACCTGAGCGCCTACTCACCCCTCGCGATCGCGGGGAAGCGCGTCAGGGCGGGCGACGTGCTCGGCTTCGTCGGCGACTCGGGCGATGCCGACGGCGGGGTGCCGCATCTCCACTTCGAGATCCATCCCGTCGACCTCATCCGGTACGGGTACGACGGCGCCGTCGCTCCCTACCCGTTCCTGATCGCCTGGCGCCGCGCCGAGGACGTGTCGTTCGCCGCCGGCCGCACGTACGTGCTCGGCCAGGACGGTCTCGCTGGTCCGCCGGGGGCACCGGTCGCGGCGGCGCAGGCAGGCGCGGTGCTGCTCTCCGCCGACGACATCTCGAGCGCCAGCGGTCTCGTGCCGGGAGCGCTGAAGCGGGCACTCGCCGGCGGCGAGGCCCGCTCCCGCGCACGTCCCTAGCTCGTCGCCTTCGCGACCTTCTCCTTGGCGTCCTTCGCCTTGTCCGTCGCCGCGTCGGCCGCGTCGGCCGCCGTCTCCGTCACGTCGGCCGCCGCCGTCTCGAACGTCTCGAGCGGCTGAAGGTCGTCGTTGCCGGCGATCATGTCGAGGAGCTTCTCGCGCGTCTGGGGACCCGTCCAGGGGTTGTAGAGCGCGCCCGCGATCACGCCTGCGAGGAGCACCATGTTCCGGCCCTTGTGCCCCTTCTTCTGCTTCTTCCCCTGCAGCGTGTCCTTCGCGCTCATGAGGTCCTCGATCGCTCGGCGCATCTGCTCCTGCGCCTTCTTGTCGGTCGCGAGCGCCTTCGCGGAGCCGCTCACGCCGTTCTGCTTGGCAAGCGGGCCGTACAGCTCGCGCGCTGCGCCGAACGCGTCCTTCAGGTCCTGGCGGAACTCTTCGTCCCGCAGCGCCCGCTCGAGATACGGCTTCACCATCTCGAACGTGTCGGTCATCTTTGCCGCCTTCTTCGCCATTCGCGGCCTTCCTTTCTCTTTGTGAGGCGTTCCTGCAGTATTACCCGCACCGCGCCCATACGATGCACGTCATGAAGAAGCTCGAGCGGATCGGCCTCGCTTTCGCCGCGACGACAGCCGCTCTCGCCTACGTTTGGATCGCCGCAGTGCGGGCGGCGCCCGGCGTCCGGCGACGCAAGGCCGAGGCCCGCGCACGCCGCCGCGGCTGAGCAACCGCCGGCGCGCGCGGGACGAGTACGATCGCCGTCATGAAGGGCCTCGTGTGCGCAGGGGGTGAGGCGACCCGGCTCGGGGAGCTGACGCGCGTCGCCAACAAGCATCTGCTCCCGGTCGGCCGCTGGCCGATGATCTACTACCCCCTCCAGCTCCTGGAGCGGGCGGACGTCGAGAGCGTCCTCATCGTGACCGGCAAGGGCCACGCCGGCCAGATGATCGACCTGCTCGGCGACGGCCGGCTCGCGGCCCGCGGCGGCGACGACCCGCTCCTCTCGCTCGACCTCACCTACAAGGTCCAGACGCAGCCGGGGGGCATCGCGCAGGTCGTCGGCATGGCGCGGGACTTCGCCCGCGGGGAACGCCTCGTCGTCGTTCTCGGCGACAACATCTTCGAGCGCTCCCAGTCGGCCGCGATCGCGGCATGGGCGTCCGGCGGTGACCGGGCGCTGATCTTCGTGAAAGACGTCCCGGACCCGGAGAACTTCGGGGTCGTCGTCTACGAGGACGGCGTGGTGGTCGACATCGTGGAGAAGGCGGGCGTCGTCGACATGCGCTACCCCTCGCCGCCCACCAACGAGGCCGTGGTCGGGCTCTACTGCTTCCCCCCGGACGTGTTCGACGTGATCGAGCGCCTCGAGCCCTCCTCGCGCGGCGAGCTCGAGATCACCGATGTCAACCGGCACTACGCGCAGCAGGGACGTCTCGACGTCGTGCGTGTCGAGGGGTGGTGGGAGGACGCCGGCAAGCACTGGCAGCACCTCGCCGACATCGGCCGCCGCGTCGACGAGACCGGGGCCAACGGATGACCGTCGAGGGCGTCGTGCGGATCCCGCTACGCCGCTTCGAGGACGAGCGCGGGTGGTTCTGCGAGCTACGCCGCGACAGCACACTGCCGCGGCCGACCGTCCAGACGAACGTGTCGTTCTCGCGGAAGGGCGTGATCCGGGGCCTCCACTACCACGAGCGCGGGCAGGACGACCTCTTCGTCTGCCTCCAGGGCACGGCGCGCGTCGTCGTGCTCGACCGGGCGAACGGGGCGACCTTCACCGAGGACATCGGCGACGAGAATCCCGTTGCGATCTACGTCCCCGGCCGCAACGCGCACGGGTTCGAGGCCCTCACCGATCTTCTCTTCTGTTACCACGTGACGGAGGAGTACGACCCGGCCGACCCCGACGAGCACGGCGTCCCGTGGAACGACCCGCGGGTCGCGCACCTGTGGAGCACGACGACACCGATCCTCTCGGACCGCGACGCCGCACCCTGATCACCGGCGCTGGCGGCCAGCTCGGGCACGCGCTCGCGCGCGTGTTCGCCGCTGACGAGCTGCTCGCGCTCGACCGCGCGGCGTGGGACGTCAGCCACGAGGCGCCACCGCTTCCGTGGACGCCCGACCTCGTGCTGCACGCGGCCGCGTGGACGAACGTCGACGGCGCGGAGGACGACCCGCAGGGAGCGGCCTCGGCGAACGTCGGGGGCACCGCCCACGTCGCCGCACTCGGAGCGCCGCTCGTCGCGTTCTCGAGCGACTACGTGTTCGACGGGACGAAGGGCGCGGCCTACGTCGAGTCGGACGGGCCGGCGCCGCTCTCGGCGTACGGCCGCTCGAAGCTGCACGGCGAGGCGGCGGCCGGCGAGCGCGCGTGGGTCGTTCGCTCCTCGTGGCTCTTCGGCGAGACGGGCAGCAACTTCGTCCGGACGATGCTGCGGCTCGGGGCAGAGCGCGACGAGGTCGCGGTCGTCGACGACCAGCGCGGCTGCCCGACGTACGTGGGACACCTCGCGGAGGCCACGCGCACGCTGGTGGAGGAGGGAGCCGCGTTCGGGATCTGGCATCTCGCGGCGGCGGGCGACTGCACGTGGGCCGACTTCGCGCAGGCGATCTTCGAGCACGGCGGGCTCGACTGTCGCGTGCGGCGGATCACCTCGGCGGAGTTCGGCGCGAAGGCTCCGCGCCCGGCGGTGTCGATCCTCCGCAGCGAGAAGGGCGCCCCGGAGCTACCGCACTGGAAGGAGGGGCTCCGGGCCTGCCTCGCGGCGCTGGGCTACGGCTGACGCTCCGCCGCTAGGGCGGTGATGCTCTCGAGACCGCGTGCCATCGCCCAGCCGTGGTTCCAGGCGAAGACCGGCCGCAGCACCGGCGTGAGGTGCCGGACGATGCCCTTGCGCACCTCGACGTTCCACTCGAGTACCGCGCGCGTCCCGCCCTCCGCCGGCGAGATCGTCCAGATTCCCTCGCCGACGAAGTCGCCCTGGATCCTCGAGACGAGCCTCGACGGAGCGACAGCCTCGACGCAGGTGAGCTCCCAGCGGAGGCGGTACGGAAGCCGCCCCCGCGTCAGGAGCCTGGCGCGCTTGCCGGGCGCCGCCGGCCCGGGGTCGCCCTCGCCCTCGAGGAAGGCCGTGCCCCACCACTCGGGATACTCGCGCGGGCACGAGAGGAGCCCGTAGACCCACTCGGGGGGCGCGGGGACGAACCACTCGTCGACGAACCGGTACGCGGCCATGACCCTTGTTCGCCGCACGAACGAGATCGGTTCGCGCCGGATCGTCGCCGATTCCGTTGGCGACCGCGCAGACCGCCGAGGCCGGAGGCCGGCTTCGCCGGCCGGGAGGCCAGAACCGTCTGGCGATGCGGCTGACCAGGAGGAGGGGGCTCGTGGGGGAACCAGGGGTTCCCCCACGTCGACTACCCTTCCGCGATGCGCGTGCTCGTCACCGGCGGGGCCGGGTTCATCGGCTCGCACTTCGTCAAGCGGCTCGTCGCAGGCGGGGACGAGGTCGTGGTTCTCGACAAGCTCACCTACGCGGGCAATCGGGCGAATCTGGACGGGACGGGCGTCGAGCTGGTCGTCGGCGACATCGCCGATCCCGACGCCGTCGCGCGGGCGGGCACAAGATGCGAGGCCGTCGTCAACTTCGCCGCCGAGACGCACGTCGACCGCTCGATCCTCGGCCCGCAGGAGTTCGTCCACACGGACGTGCTCGGCACGATGACCCTCCTGGAGTGGGCGCGCTCGACCGGGGCCCGCTACGTGCAGGTGTCGACGGACGAGGTCTACGGCGACCTCGAGGCGGGCGGGCGGGCGGTCGAGACCGATCCGCTCCGACCGTCGAGCCCGTACAGCGCGGCGAAGGCCGGCGGCGACCTCCAGGTTCTCGCGTACGTCCGCACGTACGGGGTCCGGGCCTCGATCACCCGGGGTGCGAACACGTTCGGCCCGAACCAGTACCCCGAGAAGCTCGTGCCGCTCTTCGTCACGAACGCCATCGACGGGGAGCCGCTTCCCGTCTACGGCGACGGGAAGCAGGTGCGGGAATGGCTCCACGCAGAGGACCACTGCGCCGGCGTCGACCTCGTGCTGCGCGAGGGCGCGCCGGGCGAGATCTACAACATCGGAGGCGAGGACCACGAGAACCTCGAGGTGACGCATCGGATTCTCGAGCTGACCGGGGCGGACCCGTCACTCGTCCGGCACGTGGAGGATCGCGCGGGACACGACCGCCGCTACGCGCTCGACGACGCGAAGCTCCGCGCTCTCGGCTGGGCGCCGCGCCACTCGTTCGGCGAGGGCGGGCTGCCCGAGACCGTGGAGTGGTACACGGCGAACCGCGCCTGGTGGGAGCCGATCAAGTCCGGCGAGTACCGCCGCTACTACGAGGAGCAGTACGCCGAGCGGCTTCGGGCCTAGCCGCCCGCGGCCGATAGAGAGCTCATGCGCCGGACCGTCGTCCTCGCAGCGCTGCTCGTCCTGAGTCTCGGCGCCGCAGGTGCCGGGTCCGCTCCGAAGGCGCCCGCGCCCCTGTTCGTCCTCGCCGGCGGCGGCTGGGGCCACGGTGTCGGCATGAGCCAGTGGGGCGCCTTCGGACAGGCGAAAGCGGGCCGCGACTACCGGCAGATCCTTCAGACGTACTACCGCGGCACGGCGATGGGCACCGCGCCCGAGACCCTTCTCCAGCGCGTGCGGGTGCTCGTCGCGGACGGCCTCGCCAACGCCTCGGTGACGAACGTGGCAGCGGTCTTCGACGGCGCCGGGAAGCGGTACCCGATCACCGCCGGCGCGATCACCGCCGGCCCCGACCTGGAGCTTCCGGTCGGCAAGGACGGCAAGCCGGTCGCGCTGGCCGGGCCCGTGACGATTCGCGCGGCGAAAGGGATGTTCCTGTCCTACGGCGGCAAGGAGTTCCGCGGCGACCTCCGGGTGGCGGCCGTCGCCGGCCACGTCCAGCTCGTCAACGTCGTCGGCCTGGAGGCGTACCTCCTCGGGGTCGTTCCCGGGGAGATGCCGAAGGACTGGCCGCTCGCGGCGCTCGAGGCGCAGGCGGTGGCGGCGCGGACGTACGCGGTCGGGAACATCGTCCGCGGGCGTCCGTTCGACCTCTACTCCGACTGGCGCAGCCAGGTCTACTACGGCGTCGGCTCGGAGGCGCCCGGCCCGACGCAAGCCGTGCGCGAGACCCGCGGGCAGATCGTCACGTACGACGGCGCGCCCGCCGAGACGTTCTACTTCTCGTCGAGCGGCGGCAGGACGATCAGCGCGCTCGACGCGTTCGGCCTCGATCTCCCCTACCTCGTCTCGGTCGACGATCCGTGGGACACGGCGTCGCCCAACCACGCGTGGGCGCCGCAGCCCCTGACGGGCGCGCAGCTCGCCGCGCGGTTCGCCCTGAAGGACCCGGTGGTGGACGTCGCATACGTCCCGGGCGCGCCCGGGAAGCCGGCGGCCGTAAGGCTCACGACGGCCGACGGCCAGACGGCCGACCAGCGCCTGGGCGACGTCCGCACGCGCCTCGGCCTCAAGTCGACGAGCTTCCGGCTCGGCGTGCTGCGCCTCGATCCCCCGGCGCAGCCGAAGGGCGCGTCCCCCGTCCTGCAGCTGACCGGCGTCGCGCGTCAGGTCGACGACGCGGTGCTCGAGCGGCGGACGCGGAGCGGGACGTGGGTCACCGTCAAGCGCCTCTCGCCGGCTGCGGACGGGACGTTCGCGGTCAGGCTCCGCGTGAGCGAGACGACCGTCTACCGGCTCTCGGCCGACGGCCTTGGCGGTCCGCCGCTGACGGTTCGGGTCGCCGCGTGAGCCGGCGCGCCCTCCCCTGGGCGCTTGCCGTCTGTGCCGCGCTCGTCCTCCCGGCTCCCGACCTCGCCGCGCGCACCACGGTCGGCCTCCGCCCGGGCGCGGACCGGTCGGCCGTGTCCGCTGCGGTCGAGCGCGCGACCGGAGCGCGTCCGACCAGCCTCGCGCCCCTGCGCGCGCTGTCCGTCGACGCGCCGACGACCGACCTCCGCGACATCGCAGGGGTCGCCTGGGTCGAGCTCGATCGGATGCGCCGCGTCTCGTTCGTCCCGACCGACCCGCTCGCGCAGAAGCAGTGGTACGCCGTTGCGAACCGGGCGTACGACGCGTGGGAGACGCCACCGCCACTCGCCCCCGTCCGCGTCGCCGTGATCGACTCGGGCATCGACCTCACGCACCCCGACCTCACGCGTCAGGTCGCGATGGCGAAGAGCTTCGTCGGCGGGACGGCCCAGGACACGCGCGGGCATGGGACGATCGTGGCCGGGATCATCGCGGCGCAGCTCGACAACGACGTCGGGATCGCGGGCCTCGCGCCCGGCGCGGAGCTGATCGTCGCGAAGGTCGTGTCCCCGAACGGGACGATCTCGGTCCAGGCCGAGGCGCGTGCGATCCACTGGGCGGTCGACAACGGCGCGCGGGTGGTCAACGTCAGCCTCGGCGGCCTTCGCGACCCCCGCAACCCGAGTCGCGACACGTACTCCCGCCTCGAGCAGGAGGCGATCGCGTACGCCGTCAAGCGCGGCGCCGTCGTCGTCGCCGCCGTCGGCAACTCTGACCAGGCGCCTCGGACGCCGTGGCGTTTTGCGAGCTACCCGGCGGCGCTCCCGCACGTGCTCGGGGTGAGCGCTCTGACGCGGAGCGGCGCCTCGCCGGCGTTCTCGAACCGCGACGCCGTCTACAACGACGTGGCGGCCCCGGGCGAGGACATCCTCTCGACGTTCCCGCGGTCGTTGACCGCCGAGCGCGCCGCCTGCGCCGACCAGGGGTACACGCCGTGCGCGACCGACGACTTTCGCCCGCCGGACGGCACCTCGTTCGCGGCGCCGCAGGCGAGCGCCGTCGCGGCGAACCTGCTCGGGTCCAGGCCGCTACTGCGTCCCGAGCAGGTGACGGCGATCATCGAGCGTGCCGCCGTCGACGCGAGCGCGCAGACCGGTTGCCGAGCGTGCGCGCCCGGCCGCGATGCGTACACGGGCTGGGGGGCGCTCGACGCGACCGGCGCCCTCGACGCGCTCGGTGGCCCGCTGCCGCCGCGGGACTCCCACGAGCCCAACGACGACGCCGGCGAGGACGCGTATCCGCTCTACTTCCCGGCCGGCGAGAAGGCGCGGTTCGTGAAGGCGTCGCTCGACTTCTGGGACGACCAGGACGACGTCTACGGCATCTACCTGCACCCGGGCGAGAAGCTCTACGTCTCCCTCGTGCCCTCGCAGGAGGCGAAGGTGGCGCTGGCGCTCTGGCGGCCGGACACGGTCTCCGTCGCCGATCTCGCGCGGCAGGACCTCCGCGTGCGGTTCTCGAACCGGCCGGGCCGGCGCGAGCGGCTCGCCTGGAAAGCGGACGGTTCGGGCTGGCACTTCCTCCAGGCGCGTCTCACGGCGCCCACCTCGTTGCCGGTCGCCTATCGCCTCTCGATCGTTCGCACCCGCTGAGGATGGCGTTCCGGGCCGGCGCGCGGTCTGCGTCAGCCGAGCAGCTCGCCGTCGGGCACCTCGCGGATCACCCGCGCGGGGCTCCCGACGACCACCTTGCGGGGAGGCACGTCCTTCGTCACGACCGCACCCGCGCCGACGAACGCCTCTTCGCCGACCTCGATCCCCGGGCAGAGGATCGCGCCGCCGCCGATCCTCGCGCCCCGCCGGATCGTCGGCCCGCTCATCAGCTCGAGCCGCTTCTCCGTGCGTCCCATGAAGTTGTCGTTGGTGGTCACGACGCACGGGGCGACGAACACGTCCTCCTCCAGCGTCGAGTACGCCGTCACGTAGGCGTCCGCCTGGATCTTCGTCCGCGCGCCGATTGTCGAGTCGTTCTCGACGAGCGAGCCGCGCCCGACGACGACGTCGTCGGCGATCGTCACCCGCTCGCGCACGCAGGACTGGTCGCCGAGGATCACCCGGGCTCCGATCGCCGAGCCGGCGAAGACGATCGCCCCCGTCGAGATCACCGTCCCGTCGCCGACGACCGTGGGAGGCAACGGCTCACGCCTGGCCGTCGAGCGCGGCGAGAGCGTCGGCTGCTTGCCGACGACGGCGTGCTCGAGGACCCTCACGCCCTCGCCGAGCACGGTCCCGGGGTGGACGACGGCGGTCGGGTGGATCTCGGCGCTCACGCGGGCGCCCCGGTGCGAAGCGAGGTCGTCAGCCGGTCGAGCGCCTTGACCACGGCCAGCCCGTCACGGGCCTCGCGGTGGTCGCCGGGGCCGTCGCCGACCAGCCGCAGGAAGTGCTGCAGCTCGAGGCGCAGCGGCTCGTCGTTCGCGATCTTCGGGCTCGAGATGTCGCCCGTCCGGGTGCGCCACTCGCCGTAGGTCGACGCGGGCTCCCACGGCGCCTTCTCGTAGACGGTGACCTTCCGCTCGAGCTCCATGTCGTCGAACACGACCATCTTCTCGCGCCCGACGACGGTCATCCTCCGCATCTTGTGCGGGTCGAGCCAGGAGAGGTGCATGTGCGCGACCTTCCCCGACGGGAACCGGAGGAAGCAGAAGACGACGTCCTCGATGCCCTTCTGCAGGTAGGCCATGCCGTGCGCGACGGCTTCGCTCGGCTCCTCCTCGAGAAGCCAGAGGATCACCGAGAGGTCGTGGACGCCGAGCGACCAGAGCGCATTCTCGTTGGAGCGGATCACTCCGAGGTTCTGGCGGTTCCCGTAAACGCAGGCAACCTCGCCGAGCTCACCGGCGTCGACGAGCTCCTTCACCCTGCGAAGACCCGGGTGGTAGAGGAGGAGGTGACCGGGCATGAGGACGAGGTCGCGCTCCTCGGCGAGCGCGACCAGCTCCTCCATCTGCTCGGTCCGCATCGCGGGCGGCTTCTCGACGAACACGTGCTTCCCGGCCGCGAGCGCCTGCTTCGCGAGGTCGTAGTGCGTCGGCACCGGCGTCGCTATCACGACGGCCTCGACCGCGTCGTCGGCGACGAGTTCGCCGAACGAGCCCGTCACGCGCGCGCCGGGGTAGCGCTCGGCGTACTCCGACCGTCGCGCCTCGTCCGTGTCGCAGATCCACGCGAGGTCGGAGAGCTCCCCGACGACGCGGACGACGTTCTTGCCCCACCCGCCGACGCCCGCGTGGGCGACGCGGGTCAAAGCTTCCAGACCTTCTCGCTCGTGATCCCCGCGCGGCCGGTCGCGTTGCGCAGGTCGACGACGAGCTGCGCGTCCTCCACGAGCTGCGCGTAGTCGATGCCCGAGTGCGCCGTTGCGATCACGACGGCGTCGTAGGCGGCGGGCTCCAGCGGGACCGAGGCGAGCGCGATCCCGTCGGCGGCGAACGCGGCCACGTGCGGGTCGTGGTAGGCCGCCTCGGCGCCGGCGTTCCGGAGGAGCTCGATCAGCTTCACGGCGGGCGACTCGCGCCAGTCGGAGATGTCCGCCTTGTACGCCACCCCGAGGACGAGCACGCGCGAGCCGGCGAGCGACTTGTGGGCGCCGTGGTTCAGGGCCTGCGAGACACGGGAGCGGCAGTAGTACGGCATGTTCTGGTTGACCTCGCCCGCGAGCTCGATGAAGCGCGTCGAGAAGTCGAACTCGCGCGCCTTCCACGTGAGGTAGAACGGGTCGATCGGGATGCAGTGCCCGCCGAGGCCGGGGCCGGGCTGGAACGCGGCGAAGCCGAACGGCTTCGTCGCCGCCGCGTCGACCACTTCCCAGATGTCGATCTCCATCCGGTCGCAGAGCTGGGCGAGCTCGTTGACGAGCGCGATGTTGACCGAGCGGTAGATGTTCTCGAGGAGCTTCGTCAGCTCCGCGGCCTCCGGCGACGAGACCCGGTGGATCGTCTCCACCGCCGAGCCGTACAGGGCCGCCGCGGCGTCGGTCGACGCGTCGTCGATCCCTCCGACGACCTTCGGCACGGTCTTCGTCGTCCAGTCGGTGCGGCCGGGATCGACCCGCTCCGGGGAGAACGCGAGGTGGAAGTCCTTGCCCGCGGAGAGGCCCGACTCCCGCTCGAGGATCGGAAGCACCTCGCCGCGCGTGGTGCCCGGGTACGTCGTCGACTCGAGCACGACGAGCTGGCCCGGGCGCAGGCGCTTGCCGATCTCCGAGGAGGCGTCGCGCACGATCGTGAGGTCAGGCTCCCGTTGCTTCGACAGCGGGGTCGGGAGCGCGATCAGGATCGCGTCGACGTCCCGCACGACGTCGTAGTCGGTCGTCGCGCCGAGGCCGCGCTCGGAGACGAGCTCGGCGAGCGTCTCAGAAGAGACGTCCTCGATGTAGCTCTCCCCCTGGAGCAGGCGCTCGACCCGGTGCGCGTCGACGTCGACGAGCACGACGCGGCGCCCTGCCTCGGCGAACACGTGCGCGAGCGGGACGCCGACGTAGCCCGCCCCGACGATCGCGATCTCGTACGTCGCTGCCTCGGCGAGCGTGTCCGGCGCGGTCGTCTCGGGCGTCGTCACAGCGCGCGAATGCTACCCGCGTGATCTGACCTGTAGCACCGTGTCACAAGGAGGCGAGCTCCGCCGCGATCCGCCCGGCCGCATGGCCGTCGCCGTAGAGCGGCGGAGCTGCGGGCGGGAACGCCGCGGTGCGCACGGCAGCCTCGATCGCGTCGGGATCGTCGTCGACGAGCACGTTCGCGCCCTGTGCGACGGTGTCCACCCACTCGGTCGAGGGCCGCATCGTCACGCACGGCACGCGGTGCCAGTACGCCTCCTTCTGGAGACCGCCGGAGTCGGTCGCGATCACCCGCGCCTGCGACGCCGCCGAGGCGAAGGCGAGGTAGCCGAGCGGCTCGTGGAGCTCGACGTTCGGCGCGAGGTCGATCCCTTCGGTACGCAGCACGCTCGCGGTCCGAGGGTGAGCCGGGAAGACGACCGGCTCGTCGAGGCGCGACCAGCCCTTCCACGATCCGCCCGAGCCGGTCGGGGCGCACGTTCGCCTCGCGATGAACGGTCGCGACGACGTAGGTGCCCGGCTCGTGCGGCGGCGGGACGCGCTCGCGCGCGAGGGGCGCGAAGCGAAGGGTCGCATCGGCCATCACGTCGCCGACCACGACCGCCCTCCCCGCGACGCCTTCGGCGGCGAGGATCGCGACCGACCGCTCGTCGGGGCAGAGCAGGAGCGCCGCCAGGCGGTCGACCTCGATCCGCGCGCGCTCCTCCGGCATCGAGAGGTCGCCGCTGCGGAGCCCCGCCTCGACGTGGGCGACGGGAATGCCGGCGGCGGCGGCTGCCCGCGCGCCGGCGAGCGTCGAGTTCGTGTCGCCGAGGACGACCACGGCGTCGGGACGCTCCGCGTCCACGACGCGGCGAACGGCGGGCGTCAGCGTCTCGACGTCGGCCGTCCGCAGGTCGAGCCGGTACGCGGGCTCGGCCAGGCCGAGCTCCTCGAAGAAGACCCGCGAGAGCTCGTCGTCCCAGTGCTGGCCGGTGTGGACGACGACCTCGTCGATCCCCGCCTCGCGCAGCGCCACCGAGAGCGGGGCCGACTTGACGAATTGCGGCCTGTTGCCGACGACGGTGAGGACGCGCATCGGGCGCCAGCGTAGTTGCCGGACCGTCTCGCTCCGCCCATCCTTGTCGGGTGACCCATCCCGACCTTCCCTCCGAGCAGGCGTACGTCGACCACGCCTACGACTGCCTCGACCGCATGCGCGGCGTCGTCGAGCGCTCGGCCGACGCAACCGACAGCGAGGTCGCCGCGCTCGCGCTCGAGGCGTGGGCCGTTCGGCGGCTGCGGACGTTCGAGGACGCCGAGCGAGGGCTCTGCTTCGGCCGGCTCGACCTCGAGACGACACCGAGGCCGCTCTACGTCGGCCGGCGCTGGGTGCACGACGACGACAACGAGCTTCTCGTCGTCAACTGGCAGGCGCCGGCAGCGCGACCCTTCTACGTCGCCACCCCGGCGCAGCCGCTGGACGTCACGCTCCGGCGCCGGTTCCGCACGGACGGGCGGCGCCTGCTCGACCTGAGCGACGAGAAGCTCGACGGCTCGGGCTCGGTGGTCGGCGGCGACTTCCTCCTCGACGAGCTCGAGCGGAGCCGCGAGCCGCGCATGCGCGACATCGTCGCGACGATCCAGACGGACCAGTACCGGCTGATCACCCGCGACCCCGATCCGCCGCTGGTCGTCCAGGGGGGCCCTGGCACGGGCAAGACGGCCGTCGGGCTGCACCGCGCCTCGTACGTCCTCTACTCGCACCGCGAGCGGCTCCGACGCGTGCTCGTCGTCGGGCCGAACCCGACGTTCATGGAGTACGTCTCGCACGTCCTGCCCACGCTGGGCGAGGAGAGCGTCGAGCAACGCGCCGTCGGCGAGCTCGTGGACGGGATCGAGGCAACGGCCGTGGACGCACCCGACGTCGAGCGCCTGAAGGGCGACGTCCGGCTCGCCGAGGTGCTCGCGCGGGCCGCCGCCGAGCGCTCCGCCGCGCGACCTGAGGAGCTCGTCGCACGGATGGAGGGCGAGTACGTCCGCGTTCGCGAGCGGCAGGTGCGGGAGCTCGTCGAGCACGCACGCGAGGAGCTCGGCCTGACCACGCATGCGCGCGAGCGGTTCCGCATGGACGTGCTGCGCCGCTTCTACGAGGACTACGGCGCCAGGCTCGGCGGGCTCGCCTGGCGCGACTTCGGCGAGGTCGAGCGCTCGCTCAACGCGAAGGGGTTCCTCACGCGATGGCTCGACCGCGTCTGGCCCGGCGTCGCGCCGGACGCCCTCGTGCGCGCGCTCCTCACGACGCCCGCACGGCTCGCCGAGGCCGCGGCGGGGATCCTGGACGAGGGCGAGCAGCGGCTTCTCCGCCGGTCCCGGGCGGGGTTCGGCTGGAGCGACCACGACATCCCGCTGCTGGACGAGGCGCGCGCGCTGCTCGCGGAGGCGCCGCGCGCGTTCGGGCACGTGATCGTCGACGAGGCGCAGGACCTGACGCCGATGCAGCTCCGCATGGTCGCGCGGCGTGCCCGTGCCGGCTCGGTCACGGTTCTCGGCGACATCGCGCAGGCCACCGGCCCCGTCGTCCACGACCGCTGGAACGACGTGCTCGCGTACCTCGAGGCGCCGCCGGACGCCGAGGTCGCCGAGCTGCGCCACGCCTACCGGGTCCCGGCCGAGATCATGGACCTCGCGCTGCCGCTGCTCGCCGTCGTCGCGCCGGACGTCGCGCCGCCGATCGCGTTCCGGTCGGGCGCCGCGCCGCCCCGCATCGAGCGGGTCGACGAGAGCGACCTGGTCGCCGCCGCGCTTCGCGAGGCACTCGCGCTGGCCGGCGAGGAGGGGCTCCTCGCCGTGATCCTCCCCGACGCGCTCGTCCCGGAGCTGGCCGGGCACTCCGCCTACGACGACGGCGTCCCGCTTCTCTCGCCTCGTCGTGCCAAGGGGCTCGAGTTCGACCACGTCGTCGTCGTCGAGCCCGCGCTGATCGCCGAGGGCGACACGGGCCTCCGCGAGCTCTACGTCGCGCTCACCCGCCCGACCCGGACGCTCGTCGTCGTCCACGCACGCCCGCTGCCGGCGCCGCTGGCGGCGCGATAGGCTCGCTGACGCGCGGTCGTTGCCCGGCTCCCCGGGTCGTGCGAAGATCGACCCCCAGTCGAACCGGCCAGAGGAGGACACCATGGAGACGACCCGTCGAGAGCTGCCGTTCCCGGTCTGGCTGGCGTCGATCTTCGGGTTCGCCAAGGCCGGCTTCCTGGCGCTGATGGGCGTCATCGGACTCTTCGCCTGGGAGGGCGTGACCGATCCGTGGGGTATCGGCGCGCTCGTCCTCGCCGCGCTCTTCGGGATCGCGTCGTACATGCTCCTCCGCGGCAGCCGGGTGGCGCGCATCGTGCTGGCCGCGCTCGCCGTCATCGGCGGGGTCACCGCGCTCGTCTACGTCTTCGTCGGCCCGACGAGCGCGATCCTCCCGTCGATCACGACCGCCGTCCTCGCCGCGATCGTGATCTGGCTCCTCTACGGACTGCGCTCGTCGAAGGAGTACTTCGGGTCGTAGCGCGGACGAGGAAGAAGGTGGGCCGTGAAGGATTCGAACCTTCGACCTTGGGATTAAGAGTCCCCTGCTCTACCAACTGAGCTAACGGCCCGCGGACGGGAAAGGATAGCGCCGCACCGAGGGCGGGTTGCCCATCCGGTGACCGTCGCGGCCGAAGGCCGGCTTCGCCGGCCGGGAGGCCAACGGCCGCTTGACAGTGCACGGCGCCGAAGGAAGGGGCCCGTGGGGGAACCATGGGGTTCCCCCACGATTAAGTCCCCTGCTCTACCAACTGAGCTAAGGGCCCGAGGACGAGGAAGGAAGGATGCCGGCCTGGGGTCGCGGGACACCGTCACAGCACCGGCGGCGGCCAGTGGAAGACGACGAGCGCTCCCTCCCCGCCGACGAACACCCACCCTGCCTCGCCGACGGCGACCGCCAGCCCCGAGAAGGGCGCGACCGGCCTCCAGTCGGTGACGAAGCCCGTCGTCAGGTCGAACGAGGCGACGTCGCGTCGGCCGCCGGCGATCCGCTCGAAGTCGCCTGCCGCGATCAGTTGGGCGCCGTCGGGCGCGACGGCCAGCGCCCGCACGACGTCGTCCGGCGCGGGGTCCCATCGAGTGGCTGCTCCGTCGGCCGCATCGAGGGCCGCGAGGTGCTTGCGCGATCGCCCTCCGATCGCCGTGAACGGGCCGGCGACGTAGACCGATTCTCCGATCACTCGGAGCGAGTCGACGTTCCCGTTCGCCCCGGCGTCCCAGCCGGTCGTCCGCGCGGTCGCGATCTCGACGGAGGCGACTCCCCGGCGTTGCTCGCCGCCGACCGACGTGAACTGCCCGCCGACCCAAAGCTCCTCGCCGGTCCAGCCGAGCGTCCGAACGACCGCGCTCGCACCGACATTCCACGGCAGGAGCGAGCCGTCCTCGGCCCGGAGCGCGGCAATCCGTCGCCGCGCCTTCCCGTCCACGGTCGTGAACGCCCCACCGACGTAGACCGTCTCGCCGTCGCCGGGCGCGATCGCGAATACGCCCGAGTTGATCGTCGGCCCCCAGGCCGTAACGGCACCGCTCTCGATCTCCAGGGTCGCGAGGCTCCGCTGCGCCCGGCTGTCGCCGAGCGAGAACCGTCCGCCGACGTAGACGCGTCCGCGACGGGGGTCGGACGCGAGAGTCCTGACAACGCCCCGCATCGGCGGCCGCCAGTCTGTCACCGAGGAACCGTCGGCGGCCAGGGCCGCGAGCCCCTCCCGTCGGAGCGCGCCGACCGACTCGAGGTCGCCGCCAACGACCATGCCGCCGGCCCCGGCGGGCTCGACGACGTCGACCGTGCCGATGACCGGGACGTCCCAGGGCGTGGCGACGCCGGTTCGCGTGTCCACAACCGCGAGGTTGGCACGATCGACGTCCCCCACCGACTCGAACTCGCCACCGGCAACGACGGTCTTCCGCCGAGCGTCGAGGGCGATCGTGTGGACTGCGCCGCCGATCCCGGGGTCCCACAGGGTCGCGGTCCCGCGCCGAGCGTCCACCGCCGCCAGCCCCCGCCGCGACTTCCCCCCGATCGAGGCGAACTCGCCGGCGACGTAGACGGGTGACCCCGCCGGAGCGATCTCGATCGCCCACACGTCTCCGTCGCAGTCCGGGTTCCACGGGCGGACGCGCCCCGTTCGCGCGTCCACGGCACCCAGCCCTTCGCGCTCCGCCCCCGCGAGATCGTCGAAGTCGCCCGCTGCATAGAGCACCCTCCCGCGTGGATCCATCGACAGGACCGACACGGACGCGGCCCCGCTCTCCTCGTCCCCCGAGTCCGCGTATTCCGCACCTGGGTTGAACGGCAGAAGCGTGCCGTCCGTCCGGACGGCCGCGAGCGACCGTCGTCTCGCGCCGTCGACACGTTCGAAGAAGCCGCCGAAGTAGATGGCGCTCCCGTCAGGGGTGGGCGCGATCGCGTACACCTCGGCCGGATCGCCCTTTGGCGGGCCGGCGACTCTGGGACCCCAGTCGAGGAGTGCGCCGGACTGGACGTCGACCGCGGCCAGGTTGGCGCGGCCCGCGCCGTCGATCCTGGCGAACGCCCCGCCGACGTACAGCCGGTCGCGCACGCGCGCCATCGCGTAGATCTCGCCGTCCGTACGGAGGCTCCAACCGCTGTCGAGGCGTCCGCCCGAACGGAGATGCACGACCTCGGTCTTCCCCACGGCCGCCCCGCCGACAGCCGCGATGTCGCCACGGAGGAACCAGCCTCCCCGACCGTCGGCGACGGCCTCGGCGACGCTGCCGCTGACGACCGCACGGATGGGCCGGACGCCTCCCGAGCTGTTCACCTCGGCCCAAGCGCCGGTGGAGCGACCCACGAGCGCGAAGTCCCCGCCCACGTACGTCACACCTCCCAGGGTCGCGATCGCGAGCACGTCGCCATCGGTCACCCACGTCTGCGTCGGGCCGACGACCGCGGCGGGGCCCGCCGTTGCGGCACCCGGGAGAGCCGTCAGGCAAGCGACGACAACCGTCGCCCGGCACCACGCGGCAGCCGAATGCCCGCGCCTCCCGGACGGCCGATTCCGAGCTCTCAGGGGCTCCATGAGCCGACCGTAGGCTCGCCGCCTAACGATGCACTAACGGGTCTCGCGGGAGGGAGGTCTGATGTAGTCTCGCGAGCGGTGATCCACCGGGGCGCCCTGATCAGGATGGTCGTGATCGCCGTGGTCGCGGCGGTGATCACGACCCTCGTCGCGGTCCTCATCCGGTGGCTGCCCGAGTCCGCGTCGGAGGAGATGGACCGGATCACCTTCGTCTACTGGTTCGCGACGATCATCTGCATCGGGATCTTCTCGCTCGTCGCCGCCGTGATCGTCGAGGCGGTGTGGGCGTTCCGCGTCCAGCCCGACGACGACACCGACGGGCCTCCGATTCACGGGAACACGAAGCTCGAGATCGCGTGGACCGTCGTGCCGGCGATCCTCGTGATCGCGATCGGCGTCGTGAGCGCGGTCGTCCTCTCGAAGAACGCGAACGCGGGCAGCGACCCGCTCGAGGTGAAGGTGTTCGCGCAGCAGTTCGCGTGGAAGTTCGAGTACCCGGGCAACGTGAAGTCGGAGGAGCTCGTGATGCCGCTCCACCGGTCGGTCGAGTTCCACATGCAGTCGGCGGACGTGATCCACTCGCTCTGGATCCCGCAGATGGGCCAGAAGCAGGACGTCGTCCCGGGCATCACGACGAAGATCGTGATCACGCCGACGCGCACGGGCCGGTTCACGCTGGTCTGCACGGAGCTCTGCGGCCTCGGGCACGCGACGATGCGCGCGCCGGTACGCGTGCTCGGGCAGGCCGAGTTCCAGCACTGGCTCGACGAGCGGAAGGCGGCCGGCACACCGGGCGGCGCCGGGGGTGCAGCAGGCGGAGGTGCAGCGGGCGGCGGCCAGAGCGGCGGCGGAGCGGCGGGCGGCGACGCCGCGCTCGGCAAGACGACGTTCGCGTCCGCGGGTTGCGGGGGCTGCCACACGTTCCAGCCGGCCGGCACCGACGCCCAGGTCGGGCCCGACCTCGACAACCTCGTCGCCGACGCGAAGAAGGCCGGCGAGCCCGAGGATCAGTACATCGAGCAGTCGATCGTCGATCCCGACGCCGTGATCGTCTCGGGATACCAGCCGGGCGTGATGCCGACCACCTTCGGCAAGACGCTGTCGCCCGAGGAGCTCGACGGGCTCGTCGCGTTCCTGAGCGGGAAGGAAGCCAATTGACCTCGACCGTCGACCAGCCGAACCAGCAGGAGCTCCAGCACGGGCATCCCGCCCCGCGCCGACGGGGCATCTTCATGCGCCCGGGCTACCTCCGCGCGCTCTGGTGCACCGCGCTCTTCTTCCTGATCGGGATGTACATCGTCGTCGCGCTCCGCGCGCTCGCCGGCTGGGATCCCGTCTACGACTGGGAGTACATCGTCCTGGTCGCCGGAATGGTCACGGCGCCGATCGGGTTCCTGCTCGGCATCGGGACGTTCGACTACTGGCTCTACTGGGTGTCGGGGCGGCCCACGCTCGCCGACGACCACGCGAACCACGGCGCGTACAGCTGGAAGGACTACTTCAAGGTCAACACCGACCACAAGGTGATCGGGGTGCAGTACCTGGTCACGACGTTCTTCTTCTTCCTGGCCGGCGGGTTCCTCGCGATGCTGTTCCGGGCCGAGCTCGCGGAGCCGGGGATGCAGTTCTTCGACACGCAGACGTTCAACGGCCTCGTGTCCGCGCACGCGACGCTGATGATCTTCGTGTTCATCATCCCCGCGTTCGCGGGCCTCGCGAACTTCGCCGTGCCGCTCATGCTCGGCGCGCCGGACATGGCCTTCCCGCGGCTGAATGCGCTCTCCTTCTGGATGCTGCCGGTCGCGGGGACGTTGTTCCTGGCGAGCTTCCTGGCGCCGGGCGGCGCCTTCGCGACGGGCTGGACGAGCTACGCGCCGCTCGCCTCCGAGCAGCCGTTCGGCCAGGTGTTCTTCAACATGGGCGTCCAGTGGGCCGGCGCATCGTCGATTGCCACGGCGCTCAACTTCCTGGTCACGATCATCACCATGCGGGCGCCGGGGATGACCTTCTGGCGCATGCCGCTCCTCGTCTGGGCGAACTTCACGACGTCGCTCCTCGTCGTGATCGCGACGCCGTTCATCGCCGGCTCGCAGTTCTTCGTCATGTTCGACCGCGTGATGCACACGAGCTTCTTCACGCCGGACAACGGCGGCTACGTGCTCGGCTACCAGCACATCTTCTGGTTCTACTCGCACCCGGCGGTCTACATCATGGTGCTGCCCGGCTTCGGGATCATCTCCGAGATCATCTCGGTGTTCAGCCGCAAGCCGATCTTCGGCTACCGCCTGATGGCGATCTCGCTGATCGGGATCCTCGTGCTCGCGTTCTCGGTGTGGGCGCACCACATGTTCGTCGCGGGTATGGCCGACTGGCTGCGCATCCCGATGATGATCTCGACGCTCCTCATCGCCGTTCCGACCGGGATCAAGGTGTTCTCTTGGCTGGCAACGCTGTGGGAGGGAAAGATACACCTCAACACGCCGATGCTGTTCGCGCTCGGGTTCATCTCGACGTTCGTCATCGGGGGCCTCTCCGGCGTCTACCTCGCGGCGGTGCCCATCGACATCCACGCCTCCGACACGTACTTCATCGTGGCGCACATCCACTACGTGCTGTTCGGCGGGTCGGTGTTCACGATCTTCGCGGGCATCTACTACTGGTTCCCGAAGATGACCGGGCGGATGTACGACGAGCGCCTCGGGAAGCTCCACTTCTGGACGACGTTCATCGCCTTCAACGTCACGTTCTTCCCGATGCACTGGGTCGGGCTCGACGGGATGCCGCGGCGCGTCGCCGACTACGCCGGGACGTACGGCGCGCTCAACATGGTGATCTCGATCGCGTCGTTCGTGCTCGGGGCCTCGGTGGTGGTCTTCGCCTACAACGTGGTCACGAGCTGGGCGCGCGGCCCGATCGCCGGGTCCAATCCGTGGCGGGCGATGACGATCGAGTGGCAGGTGTCCTCGCCGCCGCCCGTGTTCAACTTCGACGAGATCCCGCAGGTCGTCGGCGGCCCGTACGAGTACGGCGTCCCCGGCGCGCGGCACGCCGTCCTCAAGGGCGGCGCGCTGCAGGAGGCCCACGTGTGAGCGAGCCCGAGACCAAGCACGTGCTCGTCGTCGCCAACGAGACGCTCGCCGGGGAGGAGCTGCTCGACGCGGTTCGCCGCCGCGCCGACCAGGGGCCGATCAGGGCAGTCGTGATCGCCCCGGTGAACGAGCCGAGCGCGGGCTACGTCGTCTATCGCAACTCGCGGCGGGCGACCGCCGGGCGGCGCGTCGACCGGATGGTGTCGGCGCTCCGCGCCGCCGGGATCCCGGCCCACGGCGACGTGTTCGAGGGCGGCCCGATCGCCGCCGTCGAGGACGTCCTCGCGCTCGAGAACATCGACGAGCTGATCGTCTCGACACACCCCGAGGAGAAGTCGGGTTGGCTCCGGAAGAAGAACGTCCTCACCGAGCTCCGGCGACTCGCGGGCCCGAGGCCATTCGAGCACGTCGTCTCGGACGTCGCGACGCGCGCGGGCCAGGCGAACGTGCTCGTCGTCGCCAACCAGACGGTCCTCGGCGAGCAGCTTCTCGACCGCATCCGGCAGCGTGCGGCCGAAGGCCCGGCCGCGTTCCTGCTGGTCTGCCCGCAGAGCGACCCGGACGCCGGGGAGCACCCCGATGCCGAGCGGCGGCTCCGCGCGGCGCTCACGACGCTGCGAGACGAGGGGATCGAGGCTCACGGCCAGATCGCCCATCCCGACCCGTACACCGCCGCGATGCACATCGTCGAGGACGAGCGCGTCGACGAGATCGTCATCTCGACGTTCCCGGGCGAGCGGTCGGGGTGGCTCCGCCGCGACGTCGTCGAGCGGCTCCGGAAGGACGCAGGGGTCCCGGTCGAGCACGTCGTCGCGGACCTGCCGGCGGCGGCTCCGCTCGAAAGCGGTGCACGATGAGCGTGCATGCCGAGGCTGCCGGGCACGAGCACCACGGCCCTCCGGCCGCGAACCGCAGCTCCCGGCTCGACCCGGCGACGCTCGGGATGTTCCTCTTCATCGCGTCCGAGGCGATGCTCTTCGGCGCGTTCTTCACCGTGTACTTCTTCGTGCGGGTCATCAACCCGGATGCACCGGCGACCTGGCCGCCGCCGCCCTACGAGTTCCCGATCTTCGTCGCAGGCGTGAACACGGCGATCCTCGTCACGTCGAGCTTCACGATCCACTGGGCGACGCAGGCGATCAAGCGCAACGACCGGAACGGCCTCCGTGCGGGGCTCGTCCTGACGATCCTGCTCGGGAGCGCGTTCCTCCTCACCCAGATGGTCGAGTACGCGCACGTCGGCTTCAACACGGGTGACGGTGCCTTCGCCTCGGTCTTCTTCGGGCTGACGGGTCTCCACGGCGCGCACGTCTTCATCGGGCTCTCGCTCCTCACGATCGCGGCCGTCCGCGCCTTTCGCGGCCACTTCACGGCGGAGCATCACCACGGGCTCGAGATCCCCGGGATCTACTGGCACTTCGTCGACGTGATGTGGATCATCGTGTACTTCGCCGTCTACATCCTGTAAGGCGGACCATGCGCTATGTCACACGCGTTGCACCCGGCTCCTAGCGGCCCCTCCGGAGAGGGAGGCGCTCCATGAAGAACCCGCTGCGCGACGAGGCCTCCGCCTTCCGTGTCGTCTTCCTGACGCTCGGCGGCGCGGTGCTCGTTGCCGTCGGCGCGTGGATCAACACGTGGCTGGGGGTCCTCGTCTTCCTCGTGCTCGTCGCCGTCGCGCTCTGGGCCATCAGGGGCGGCATGCGCCCGGGGCCGCCGCAGGCGCACGTCGTCCACGACGACGGCCCGTCGCGGAGAATCCTCGTCGTCGCGAACGAGACGGTCGCCGGCGGGGAGCTCCACGAGCTGCTCGGGCGCAAGGCGGAGGGCGTCAGCGAGGACGTCCTCGTCGTCTGCCCGGCGCTGAACTCGAAGCTCAATACGTGGACGTCGGACGAGGACGGGGCCCGCGCCGCTGCGCAGGAGCGGCTCGACGCGAGCCTCGCGCGCCTGCGTCAGACCGGCATCGCGGCGCGCGGCGAGATCGGCGACGGGGACCCGCTCCAGGCGCTCGAGGATGCGCTGCGCGTGTTCCCCGCGGACGAGGTCGTCGTCTCGACCCACCCGCCCGGTCGCTCGAACTGGCTCGAGCAGGGCGTGGTCGAGCAGGCGCGCCTCCGCTTCGACGTGCCCGTGACGCACGTCGTGGTGGAATCGCTTCACGATTCAACCTAGGAGACCCGTCCGCTTCGGATCGCCCACGGTGTCCGACTTCGGTCGGACACCCGCGAAGGGACGATCGCGATCGGGACTCGGGGTGTCGGACTGGAGTCCGACACCGGAGGACACGCCCTACTTGCCGGCGTTCTCGGCGACGAACGTCGCGACGGCCTCGATCTGCGCCTCGCTCAGCTGACCCTTGAACGAGGGCATCCCGCCCTGCCCGTTCGTCACCCGGTCGGTCGCGAGCTCCTTCGACGGCTTCGCGTCGTCGAGGTTCGGCCCGACCGTCCCGGTCGAGCCGGCCGCGGCGAGGGTGTGGCAGCCGCTGCAGCCCGCCGACTCGAAGATCGCCTTCCCGTCCGTCGGACCGCCCGGCGGAGCGGGCTTCGGCGGATTCGCGGGGTTCATCGGCTTGCCGCTCTCGTCGAGCCCGGCCACGGCGGCAACGTAGGTTGCGACGTCGTCGGCGTCCTCGCCTTCCACGATGTTCGCGGGCATTCCGGGTGCGCCGGTCGAGGGTGTCGTGACCGGATAGGCGATCTGCGCCCGCACGACCTGCAGGATCGTGTCGTCTCCCAGCCCGTCGATCCGCGACTGCACGAACGCGTAGTCGAGGTCGGGGCCGATCGTGCCCGTCGTGCCCGCGTCCCGCAGCGTATGGCACGAGCCGCAGCTCTTCACGAAGAGCTCCTTGCCGCGGATCTTGTCGCCCGACGGCTCCGTGTAGCCGACGGTGTCGCTGCAGGCGGACAAGCCGAGCGCGGCGACGAGCCCGGCGAAAACGACCGCGATCGCCTGCCGACGGCGCCTCGCCGGAGTGCTGGGGCCCGGATGCTCCACGCGGGAGCGAGTCTATCCCGACGCGGCGGCGGCGGTCCCGCGGAGCTGCTTCAGCTGCTGGCGGACGACGCCCGCGCTCGGATCGTCCGGCGCGAGCTTCAGGAACCGCTCGTACGCGGCGATCGCGGTCGCGGCATCGCCGACCTGCTGGGCGGCCTGCGCGAGCTCGAGCTGGACGTTCGGATCGTTCGGCTGGAGCGCGACGAGGCGCTTGTACGCGTCGACCGCGAGGGCGGCCTCGGTCTGCGCTTCCTGGAGCGCGCTGCTCACCGCTGCGCTCGCCTCCGCGTTGACCGCCGTGCCGACGCGGTCGGGGAAGATCGACTGCCCGGCAGGGCCGGTCAGCGACGGGAACCCCTGCGACGGTGCGCGGAAAGCCGCACGGATCTGGAGGATCTGCGCGTCACGCTGACGCTCGGTGGCACGCGTCAGGTGCAGACCGGCGAGCTCGCGGTACGCGCTCTCGTCCTTCGGGTTCAGGTCGATGGCCGTGTTGAGGGCGACGATCGCCTCCGCGGTCTGGCCCTCGGTCTCGAGTGCCGTCGCGTAGTCGCGCCAGGCCTGCGCGTCCTTCGGCTGCTGCTCCGTCTCCTTGCGCGCGTCGGACACGGACTGCCCGGACGAGCCGCCCGAGCCCCGGAAGATGTCGCCGACCCCGGTACCGCCGGCGCCGACGCCGAAGACGACGAAGCCCAGCCCGAAGACGAGGGCGAGGAACACGAACATCCACTTCGCGTGGCGCCGCAGCCGCGGGAAGAACATCGTGTCCTCGATCGACGGCGCGGTCGAGCCGCGCTGGCGCGCGGGCGCTACCGCAGCATGCGGCTTCGCGCTCTTCGGGCGGCTCTTCTCGAATCGGGCCATGCGCTCGTGCCTCGCCGGTAGCGGACCTCGCCAGCCACGAGAGTAGCTGCAACCCGCTCCGGCGACCCTCCGAGGACGGCTGCCACAACGGGATCCTCGATCGGCGCGAGCGGCGAGTCGTCGAGCGAGACGACGACGAGATCGGCCCACTTCCCCGGGACGAGCGAGCCGAGCCCGGCCTCGAGCCCGAGCACCCGAGCGCCGCCGAGCGTTGCGAGCTCGAGCGCGACGCGCGCGGTGAGCGCGTCCGGGCGACGCTCGCGGGCGCGCGCGCCGACGACCGCGGCGCGCAGCTCGTCGAACAGGTCGAACGACGGCGTCGAGGCGGGGCTGTCCGTGGCGATCCCGACCGAGATCCCCGCGGCGAGGAGGTCCCGGAGCGGCGCCACGCCGCAGCCGAGCATCCCGTTCGAGCGCGGGCAGTGCGCGACTCCCACGCGATGCTCGGCGAGCAGCGCAATCTCGTCCTCGTCGACGTCGACGCAATGCGCGGCCACCACGCCCGGCCCGAGCAGCCCCGCTTCGGAGAGCATCCGGATGCCCGTCTGCCCGGGCGGTGGGACGAGCATGTCGGCGAAGGCCGACCAGTCGCCCGAGCCGTCGAGCAGGAACGCCCGCTCGGCGACGCTCTCGGCGAGGTGGGTCGCAAGCGGCAGGCCGAGGGCGGCGCATTCGGCGTAGAGCTCGAGCGTGCAGGTGTAGGGCGCGTGCGGGGAGACGCCGAGGCGGACCCGGTCGGAGAGCGCCGGCTCGACCCGATCCCGCAGCTCGGCGAACCGCTCCATCGCCGCGGCGTCCTGGCCGAAGACCTCGAGGTAGACGGTCGCACGCAGGCCGGTCGCGGCGGCGGCCTCGGCGGACGCGCCCGCGAAGCTGCAGTCGCCGACCGTGGTGATGCCGGAACGAAGGCACTCGTGCGCTCCTTCGGTCGCGATCGCGCGCATCTCGTCGAGGTCGAGCAGGCGCTTCCGCGCCACGTGCAGGCCGATCCACGACGAGAACTCGAGGCCGTCACCAAAGCCCGCGTACACCGCGTACTCGAGGTGCGAGTGGCAGTTCACGAAGCCGGGCAGGATCACGCAGCCCGGGAACGCCTCGCCCACGCCCACGTCGGCCGAGGCGCCGAGAGCCGCGATCCTTCCGTCGTCTCCGATCACAACCGCCCCGCCGGCGATCGGCTCGCCCTCGACCGGGACGACCCAGTCCGCGGAGAGGATCCTCACGCCCGGAGCTTCCGCTCGGGGTGCGAAAGAAGAAGAAGGCCCGTGGGGGAACCATGGGTTCCTCCACGCAGGAGCCAGTCCGGGGAGACGACCCTCACAGCGCTTCGGCGGCCGCCCGCTCCCAGCGCCGTTCCATGATCACCGAGATCCAGATCGACGCCTCGTAGAGGACGAGGAGCGGCACCGTCTCGAGCACGAGCGAGACCGGGTCGACCGTCGGCAGGATGATCGCGAAGGCGAGCATGGCGACGTAGCCGATCCGCCGGTTCTTCCGCAGGCGGTCGGCCGAGAGCACGCCGAGTCGCACCAGCCCGAGGACGAAGATCGGCATCTCGAACGCGATGCCGAACGCGAGCAGCGTGAGCGTGACGAAGGAGAGGAAGTAGCTCGCGCGGATCTGCTCGGTGTAGAGCTCCGAGTCGTAGTCGACGAGGAAGGCCAGTGCCCTCGGCAGGACGATCGCGTAACAGAACGCGACTCCAGTGACGAAGAGGAGCGTCGCGAGCACGACGAAGACGCCGAGGATCCGCTGCGTCTCGTCGCCGATCGCGGGCGCGAGGAACGCCCAGACTTGCCAGAGGATGATCGGCAGGACGATCGCGACCGCGGCGTAGAAGCTGACCTTGAGCGAGGTCGTGAACGGCTCGGTGACGCCGAGCGTCACGATCGGCGTCCCTTCGGGAACCAGGTCCATCAGCCGCCTGATGAGCTGCTCGTGGAAGGCGTACGCGACCGCGAAGGCCGGGACGAGCGCGACGATGCAGATGAGGAGCCGGTGCCGGAGCTCGGTGAGATGCTCGACGAGGGTCGCTTCCTCGTCGTGGCTCAGGCGCCGCGGCACGATCCGGCGGGCCATCGGCGCGGGTGGTGTTAGGAGACGGTGTCGCGCTCGCGCGCGGGGGTCGCGGTCGTGGGCGGCTCGACGGCGGGCGGCAGCTCCGCCACCTCGTCGACCACGTCGTCGTCGTCGTCCTTGCCGGACACCGAGTCCTTGAACTCCCGCATCCCCTTGCCGAGCTGGCGACCCATCTCGGGCAGGCGCTTCGGCCCGAAGACGAGGAGCAGCACCAGCAGCAGGATCAGGAGCTCCCAGATGCCGATTCCGAAGGGCATGGGTAGAGGGTACCGTTTCGGCAGCGCAAAGAGGGCGTGCATTCACTACGTAATCGGATGTGAACCCTCGAGGGCCGAGGCCTGGTACGGGAAACGGCGGTGTCCGACTCGACGTCGGACACCGACTGCCGACCCCGGCGCGTTTGTCCCGGCCCTGGTCCGGCTACCATCGACGGGAGGCGCGCGCACGGGAGGTACCTGCGCACACCACGTCTTCGAGACCCGCAACCGAAGGACATCCGTGGCATTGCTCGAGATCACGAACCTGCACGTCGCGCTGGAGGACGGCACCGAGATCGTCAAGGGCGTCGACGTCGCCGTCGACACGGACTCCAAGCACGCGATCATGGGGCCGAACGGCTCGGGCAAGTCGACCTTCGCGTACGCCCTGATGGGGCACCCCGCGTACGAGATCACCGAGGGCGACATCCGCCTCGACGGCGAGTCCGTACTCGAGATGGGGGCGGACGAGCGCGCGCAACGCGGGCTCTTCCTCGCCTTCCAGTACCCGCACGCGATCCCGGGCGTCACCGTCACGAGCTTTCTCCGCAGCGCGATCAACGCGAAGCGGAAGGCGGCGAACGGCGGTGAGGACGATCCGGTACCCGTCAAGGAGTTCCGCACCGACCTGCTCGCGGCCATGGAGCACCTCAAGGTGCCGCGGGAGCTCGCCCAGCGGTACCTGAACGACGGCTTCTCGGGCGGCGAGAAGAAGCGGGTCGAGATCCTCCAGATGGCCATGCTGAAGCCCCGAATCGCGATTCTCGACGAGACCGACTCCGGTCTCGACATCGACGCCCTGCGGATCGTCGCCGAAGGTGTGAACACACTCGTCGGGCCCGACATGGGCGCACTCGTGATCACCCACTACCAGCGCATCCTCAACTACGTGACGCCGGACTTCGTCCACGTCTTCGTCGACGGCCGGATCGTCGCCTCCGGCGGCGCCGAGCTCGCGCACAGGCTGGAGGCGGAGGGCTACGAGGCGTTCATGCCCGCGGGCGTGGGAGGTGAGACCACGTGAGCCAGAGCGAGACCGAGACCGTTCGCGACATCCGCGCCGACTACGGCTACGGGTGGCACGTCGACGACAAGTCGACGATCTACAAGGCCCCCAAGGGCCTCACGCACGAGCTGCTCGACGTCATCTCAGACCACAAGTCCGAGCCCGACTGGATGCGCGCGTTCCGTCACCAGTCGCTCGACTACTTCCTCGCGCGGCCGATGCCGAACTGGGGCGCAGATCTGTCGGGCATCGACTTCGACAACATCCACTACTACTTGAAGCCCACCGAGAAGCAGGTGGACAAGTGGGAGGACCTCCCGGCCGAGATCCTCGACACGTGGGACCGGCTCGGGATCCCGGAGGCCGAGAAGAAGTACCTCGCCGGCGTCGGCGCGCAGTACGAGTCCGAGGTCGTCTACCACAAGCTCCAGGAGGATCTCGAGCGCAAGGGCGTGATCTTCCTCGACATGGACTCGGGCCTGCGCGAGCACGAGGAGCTCGTCAAGCAGTACTTCTCGACGATCATCCCGCAGAACGACAACAAGTTCGCCGCGCTCAACTCGGCCGTCTGGTCGGGCGGCTCGTTCATCTACGTGCCGCCGGGCGTCTCGATCGAGATGCCGCTCCAGGCCTACTTCCGCATCAATGCCGAGAACATGGGCCAGTTCGAGCGCACGCTGATCATCGTCGACGAGGGCGCCTACGTGCACTACGTCGAGGGCTGCACCGCGCCGATCTACTCGTCGGACTCGCTCCACTCGGCGGTCGTCGAGATCGTCGTCAAGAAGGGCGGCCGCTGCCGCTACACGACGATCCAGAACTGGTCGAACAACGTCTACAACCTCGTCACGAAGCGCGCCGTCGCCTACGAGGACGCGACGATGGAGTGGGTCGACGGGAACCTCGGCTCGAAGGTGACGATGAAGTACCCGGCCATCTGGCTGATGGGGCAGAGAGCCCATGGCGAGGTGCTCTCGATCGCGTTCGCGGGGAAGGGCCAGCACCAGGACGCCGGCGGCAAGGTCGTTCACGTCGGCAAGGACACGACCAGCGTGATCACCTCCAAGTCGATCTCGAAGAACGGCGGCCGCGGCGGCTACCGCGGCCTGCTCGAGGTGGCGAAGGGCGCCACCGGCTCGAAGTCGAAGGTCGTCTGCGACGCGCTGATCCTCGACGAGGAGTCGCGCTCCGACACGTACCCGTACATCGACGTCAAGGAGAACGACGTCGACCTCGGCCACGAGGCGACGGTCTCGAAGATCGGCGAGGAGCAGCTCTTCTACCTGATGAGCCGCGGCCTCTCCGAGGCGGAGGCGAGCGCGATGATCGTCGCCGGCTTCGTCGAGCCGATCACGAAGGAGCTCCCCCTCGAGTACGCGGTCGAGATGAACCGCCTGATCCACTTGCAGATGGAAGGCTCTGTCGGCTAGGGACGGCAGGTAACAGTCTGTTACTTGCGCCTCACGCGCAGCTCACCATGGCGGGAATCACGATCACGAGGGCAGATTTCGTCGCGGTGCCCTCGACCGAGTGGGAGCGGTCGCGGGCGTTCTACGTCGACACGCTCGGGCTCCGGCCCGACGAGCACGCGCAGGCCGAGTTCTGGGCCGGCGACCAGTGCTTCGGGATCTGGGAGCCCGCCACGTTCGGAATGGAGTTCACGCCGCAGCGCAACGGGCACATCGCGTTCCATGTCGACGACGTCGCGGCGGCGCGCGCAGAGCTCGAGGCGAAGGGCGTGGAGTTCGCCGGCGAGACGCTCGACAGCGGCGTCTGCCACATGGCCTTCTTCCGCGACCCGGACGGCAACGACCTGATGCTCCACCATCGCTACGCGCCACGCGCGGAAGGGAGGACCGACTCGTGATCACCGTCGAGCGGAGCGACTTCGTCTCGGTCCCCGTCACCGACCTCGAGCGCTCGACCCGGTTCTACGCGGACACCCTCGGCCTCGAGCAGGTCGGGCACGGTGGCTGGCCGGAGTTCCAGCTCGGGGAGAACGTGAGCCTCTACCTCCTCGACCCGACAAACATCGGCCAGCAGTTCGAGGGCCCGCACACGGCGCCGATCGCGCTCCGGGTCCCGGACGTCGAGGAGGCGCGGAAGGCGCTCGAGGCGAAGGGAGTCGCCTTCGCCGGCGAGACGTTCGACACGGGCGTCTGCCACATGGCTCCCTTCCACGACCCCGACGGCAACACGCTGATGCTGCACCGGAGGTATGCGCCGCGTGAGGACTGAGCTCCTCGAGCGGTACCGCTCGCTCCCGCTCCCGACGACGCGCGACGAGCACTGGCGCTTCACGAACCTCGAGGGGTTCGACCCCGACGCCTGGACGGCGGAGGCCTCGGCCGCCGTCGCCGTGCCGTCCATGCTCGACCTCGACGTCGCGGCCACCGCGACGATCGACGAGGCCGGCGTGCACGTCTCGCGCGCGGTGGACGGCATCGCCTTCGAGCCGCTCACGGACGACAACCCGCTGATCGGCTCGCTCGTCAAGCCCGACGACAAGTTTCGGGCCCACAACGCCGCCGCCTGGCAGCACGGGCTCCTGGTCCACGTCCCCGCCGGGACCGAGCTCGAGAAGCCCCTCTACCTCCGCGTCGCGAGCGGCGTTCAGGGCGGATCGCTCCTCTGGCGCGTCCTCGTCGTCGCGGAGCCCGGCTCCCGTTTCACGCTCGTGCAGGAGCTCACGTCGGCCACGGACGACCTCGAGGCGTACGTCAACGGCGTCGTCGAGGTGGTCGTGCGCGACGGCGCAAAGGCCGAGATCGTCAACGTGCAGCGGCTCTCGCGCCGGTCGTGGCTGTTCGCGTCGTGCCACGCGCGCGTCGAGCGCGACGCGGAGCTCGACTGGGTCGAGGGCGGCTTCGGCTCGTCGCGCGGCAAGGTCTGGATCCAGAACGACCTCGCCGAGCGCGGTGCTACCTCGCGCGTCACGGGCGCGTACTTCGCCGACGGGTCACAGCATCTCGACTACGACACGTACCAGCTGCACGCGGCACCGGACACCACCTCGGACTTCGCCTTCAAGGGCGCGCTCCGCGACACCGCGGCGACCGTCTGGCGCGGGATGATCCGCGTCGAGGAAGGCGCTCAGAAGACGAACGCCTACCAGGAGAACCGCAACCTCCTGCTCTCGAAGACCGCGACCGCAAACTCGATCCCCGGCCTCGAGATCCTCGCCAACGACGTCCGCTGCACCCACGGGGCGACGCTCTCGCAGGTCGATCGCGAGCAGCTCTTCTACCTCATGGCGCGCGGCCTCCCCCGCTCGGACGCGGAGCGGTTGATCGTCCGCGGGTTCTTCCAGGACGTGCTCGACCGGGTCGAGCTCCAGCCGGTGCGCGACGCGCTCGGCGCCGCCCTCGAGGCGCGCATCCCGCAGAGCTAGCCCGCAAGCGGGATCCCGCAGAAGCGGAATCCCGCCGCTTGATCCCCCGCCTACGGCGGGGGCACATCCCTGAAGGCGCCCACTGTCGCGGTCGCGACTTCCTCTTTGCCGTTGGGGTGAGAACGTTGAGAACGTTGGGGTGGCATGCTGCTGTCGTGCCGTGCTCGTGCTGCGCCGGTGAGTCGCTCGACATCTTCGGCGAGAAGGCCGCCCGCAGGGCGCTCCGGCGCTTTCTCCGCAAGGGCCTCGGTGGAAGCGACGCGACGCAGATCGCCGCGTGGGCGGCCGAGGGCGGCCTCGACGGCGCGACGGTCATGGAGGTCGGCGGCGGCATCGGCCAGATCCAGGCAGAGCTCGTGCGGCGCGGAGCCGAGCGCGGCACCGTGGTCGAGGTGGTGGACGGGTACGCGGACGCAGCGCGCGAGCTCGCCGCCGCGGTGGGTGTCGCCGACCGGACCTCGTTCGTGCTGGCCGACCTCGTGGAGACCCCTGACGCCGTCGAGCCCGCCGACGTCGTCGTCCTGCGGCGCGTGGTCTGCTGCACCCCCGCCGGGCCGTCGATCCTCGGCGCCGCCGCCGGTCGGGCACGCCGCACGCTGCTCGCCAGCTACCCACGCGACCGGATCGCGATTCGCGCCGTCGCCCGCCTGCAGAACGGTGCCCTTGCCCTGATGCGGAAGCGATTTCGCGTGTTCGTCCACCCGCCCGGCGCGCTCGAGCGGGCGGCGACGGAGCGCGGGCTCGTCCTCGCGCGCGTCAGCCGCGGCGTCGTCTGGGAGACCGCGCAGTTCGACGCCGGCTCGTGACACGTCACGCGCCACTCTCGTCTTGCAGAAGGAAGCGGGGCGAGGCTGAGGCCACGCCCCGTCCACGCCCCGTCCGGGCGTAGGCTAGGCGGATGGAGATCGGGCTGTTCCCGCTCGGGATCGTCCTGTTGCCGACGGAGCAGGTACCGCTGCACATCTTCGAGCCGCGCTACCGCGAGCTCATCGCCGAGTGCGTCGACAACGAGGAGCCGTTCGGCCTCGTCTACGCCGACGACGACGGGCTCCGCCGGACGGGAACGCTCGCGAGCGTGGTGGAGGTCGTCGAGCGCTTCGAGGACGGCAGGCTCAACATCGTCGTCGAGGGCGGCGACCGCTTTCGGCTCCTGGAGC
This sequence comes from uncultured Actinomycetes bacterium, assembly GCA_963821365.1. Taxonomy (GTDB): domain Bacteria; phylum Actinomycetota; class Thermoleophilia; order Gaiellales; family Gaiellaceae; genus Gaiella. Next base: position 153,205 of record CAWGDT010000008.1, on the reverse strand, counting down.
TGACCGACGGCCGGAGCTTCCATACCGGCACGGTCGAGCCTCTCGCCGACAACGACGACCCTCCCGACCCCGCCGACGTGACGCGGGGCATAGGGCTCTTCTCGCAGCTGGTCGAGCTCACCGGCGCGGAGGTCGAGGTGCCGGCCGAGGACATCGTTCAGCCGTCGTTCTCGCTCGCGTCGCGGTTCGAGCTCGCGCCGGAGCTGAAGCTCGAGCTGCTCGAGGAGACGAGCGAGCGCCTGCGCCTGAAGCGGCTCTGCGAGATCCTCGAGACGGTCGCGACCGCCGTCCAGCGTCAGCGGGAGACCGCCGAGCTCGCCTCCCGGAACGGCCACGCGAAGCCGCGTCGGGACTGATCGCGGGCCCAGGGGCGGGGCCCCGAGGGCCGCGGGCTACGATGGCCGTATGACGTCCACCGCGCTCCCCGCGCTCGACGCGCACCGCCTGCGCGCCGACTTCGCCGTCTTCGACGAGCTCTTCGACGGGCGCCCCGTCGCCTTCCTCGATTCCGCGGCCTCGACGCAGAAGCCGCGTCAGGTGCTCGACCGGATGCGCACGTTCTACGAGCACGAGTACGCGAACGTGCACCGCGGCGTCTACCGTCTCGCGGAGCGCGCGACCGAGGGCTTCGAGGGCGCCCGCCGCACGGTCGCCGGACTGCTCAACGCGCCGTCGGAGAAGGAGGTCATCTTCACGCGGAGCGCCACCGAGGCGATCAACCTGATCGCGTACGCGTGGGGCCTCGACAACCTGGGACCGGGGGACGTCGTCGTCGTCACGGAGCTCGAGCACCATGCGAACTTCGTGCCGTGGCAGTACATCGCCCACCGCACCGGCGCGAGCTTCCGCAACATCCCGATCGACGACCTCGGCGAGCTCCAGCTCGACGCGCTCGACGCGCTCGCGCGCGAGGGAAACGTGAAGGTCGTCGCGAACAACCTCGTCTCGAACACGCTCGGCACGATCAACCCGGTCGAGACGCTGGGCGCGTGGGCGCACGAGCAGGGCGCGATCATGGTCGTCGACGCCGCCCAGGCCGCGCCGCACCGCCGCGTCGACGTGCAGGCCCTCGGTGCCGACTTCGTCGCGATCTCGTCGCACAAGCTGTGCGGGCCGAGCGGGATCGGGGCGCTCTGGGGCAGGCGCGAGCTGCTCGAGGCGATGAGCCCGTTCAACCTCGGCGGCGAGATGATCCGCTCTGTCGCGCTCGACAGGACGACGTTCAACGAGCTGCCGTACAAGTTCGAAGCGGGCACGCCGGCGATCGGCGAGGCCGTCGGCTTCGGCGCCGCGGTCGACTACATCTCGGAGATCGGAATCGAGGCGATCGAGCGCCACGAGCACGCCCTCGTCGAGCAGGCGATGGCAGCGCTCGAGGAGCTCCCCTGGGTCAAGGTCTTCGGCCCCCCGCCCGACCGCCGCGCCGGGATCGTCTCGTTCGACGTCGAGGGGATCCACCCACACGACGTGGCGCAGATCCTGGACTGGGAGGGCATCGCAGTCCGCGCAGGTCACCACTGCACGCAGCCGCTGATGACCCGCCTCGGCGTCTCGGCCACCACCCGGGCGAGCTTCTACCTCTACTCGATCCCCGAGGAGATCGACCGGCTGATCGCCGGGCTCCACAAGGTCAAGGCGTCGCTCGGCTGATGTCGGAGTTCGAGCAGCTATACCGCGAGGTCATCCTCGATCACTACAAGGCGCCCCGGAACCACGGGGTGCTCGAGCCGCACGACGCGATCGCCGAGGGGCAGAACCCGCTCTGCGGCGACGAGGTGACGGTCTCGGTCCGCTTCGGCGAGGGCGACGTGATCCAGGAGGTCGGATTCGAGGGCCGCGGCTGCGCGATCAGCCAGGCGGCCACCTCGATGCTCACCGACATCGTCAAGGGCCGCACGGCCCAGGAGGTCTCGGTGATGCCGAAGGACGAGCTCCTCGACGAGATCGGGATCCCGCTCACGCCCGTGCGGCTCAAGTGCGCGCTGCTCGGGCTCGGCGTGCTCAAGGTCGCGCTCCACCGCGCGAAGGGAACGCCTCTCCCGGACGAATGGGGCGCCTCGTCCGGCGAGATCGACCTGAGCTGATGGAGATAGAGGCGCTCCCGCTGGAGGAGCTGCCGGACGGGTCGATGCGGCTCGTCCCGGCGGACGGCCTCACGATCGGCCTGTACCACTGCCAGGGCGCGCTCCACGCGATCGAGGACCGCTGCACGCACGACGACGGCCCGCTCTGCGAGGGCGATTGGGACGGCGAGGCGTGCGAGGTCGTATGCCCGCGCCACGGCTCCCGCTTCGACCTGCGGACGGGCGCGGCGCTGTCGCTCCCGGCGTATCTGCCGGTCTCGACGTACCCCGTGCGTGTGCGCGAGGACGGGATGATCGTGATCGACACCGGCGCGTGACGCTCCTGGGATAGGCTCGATTCGTGCTCGACGACCGCGTCCGATCGGTGCTCGCCCGGATGGAGGCGGAAGACGCTTCCGATCGGGAGTCGGGCGTTCCGTTCGAGCGAGCGCTCGCTCGCCGTCGGGCCGGACTCCGGTCGTCTCCTCTTCGCACTCGTCGCCCCGAACGCCGGCTGCGAGATCCTCGAGATCGGCGGCTCCCACGGCTACTCGACGGTGTGGCTCGCCGCGGCCGCACGCATCCTCGGGGGGCGCGTGGTCACGCTCGAGGAGGATCCCGGGAAGGTGGAGGTCTGGCGCAGGAACATCGCGGAGGCGGGGCTCGAGGAGTGGGCCGAGCTCGTGGAAGGCGATGCGAAGCAGACGCTCCCCGAGCTCGAGGACGGGTTCGACATCGTCTTTCTCGACGCCTGGAAGGACGACTACGAGCTGCTGTTCGAGCTTGCCCGCGAAAAGCTCGACCCGGGCGGGGTCGTCGTCGCCGACAACGTCACGACGAGCTCCACCGTGCAGGCCTACGCGGCGGCCCGTCAGGCCGATCCGACGCTCGTCTCGGTGACGGTCCCGATCGGCCACGGGCTCGAGCTGACGACCGTCCTCCAGCCGTGACCGCGGCGGGACGGCGCACCGACGGCACAGCGCACGCAGGGTCGCGAGGTGTGGACAACCGCACTGGTGCCCCGTCCACCTCCGTTGCTATGGTGCGCCTACCGCGGAAAGGAGGTGGTCGGGTGTCAGATTCGTGTAGTACCGGCAGTGGAGGTACCAGCGGGTAGAGGCGTGTCCCCGGGACCTACGGGGAATCGCCATAGCCACGCGTAGGGGACTCGCGCTCTCGCGCCGCCGACCACCTCGGTCTGGCCGGAAGCGCCTCTACCAAATCCAACGCTGCGTACCGCAATGCCAGAGGCCGCCGCCAGGCGGCCTCTGGCATGAGTGCGACTGCGGAGCGGCTGCACGCCGGAGCTGCTCGCGTCTCCTGTCTCGCGCAGCAGACGCTCTCGCGGTCGCAACGACGAGGCCGGCGGATCGAGCCTCCTACGTCGCTGCCGCGCGTCGGAGCTGCTCGTCCAGCGCGACCCGCTCGCCGAGCCCGAGGCGGCGCATCGAGGCGCCGCCGTCGCTGACCACGTTGTCGGGACCCTCGAGCATCCGCAGCTGGTCGCGGGTCAGGAGCGCGGGCGGCATCCGCTCGAAGAGCGCTGCAGGCCCGCGCGCGAGCCAGAAGGGCACGTGCATCGCCGGACGGCGCGTGCCGAGCGCAGCCTTGATGCGGCGCCAGAGCTCGCTCCAGGTGACAGCCTCCGGTCCTCCGAGCTCGATCGGCGCGGCCGTCCCGTCCGCCTCCACCGCGAGGCGGACCGCCCGGACGAGGTCGTCGATCCAGATCGGCTGGACGCGCTGCGTGCCAGGCCCGATCACCGGAGTGACGGGGGCCAGGCGGGCGATCCGCAGGAAGCGCGGCAGCGCGCCGCCGTCCGTCCCGAAGACGAAGCTCGGTCGCAGAACGGCATGATCGACCCCCGACGACGCGACCGCCTGCTCGGCCGCCCACTTCGCCCGGAAGTACGGGACGGTCGCGCCCGGCCCGGTGCCGAGCGCGCTCATGAGCACGATGCGGCGTACGCCGCTCTCGCGCGCGGCCTCGACGAGGTTGCCCGTGCCGGCCGCCATGACGCGCTCGAACGTCGCGGGCGCGCCTTCGACGATCGCGACGAGGTGCACGATCGTGCGGACGCCCCGCGCCGCCGCGTGCAGCGTGGCAGGGTCGGTCATGTCGCCACGGACGAGCTCGCAGTCGAGGCCGGCGAGCGCCGAGGCGCTGCGCGCGGTCCGCACGAGCGCACGCACGCGCACCCCGTCGGCGGCCAGGTCGCGGACGACGTGCCGCCCGACGAAGCCGCTCGCGCCGGTGACGAGGATCATCGGCCGTCCGTGAAGTTCTGCCAGTAGCGGCTCGGCGTCGGGCCGCGCTGTCCCTGGTACTTCGAGCCGAGCGCCCCCGACCCGTACGGCGTCTCGGCCGGCTCGGACATCTGCACGAACGAGAGCTGCCCGATCTTCATCGCGGGATAGATCGTGATCGGCAGGTTCGCGACGTTCGACAGCTCGAGCGTGACGTGCCCGTCGAACCCAGGGTCGATGAAGCCCGCCGTCGAGTGGATGAGCAGGCCGAGCCTGCCCAAAGACGACTTTCCCTCGAGCCTCGCGACGAGGTCGTCGGGAAGCCTTACCCGCTCGAGGGTCGAGCCGAGGACGAACTCGCCCGGGTGCAGGATGAAAGGCTCCTCGTCACCGATCTCCACGAGCTCCGTGAGGTCCTCCTGGTCGGTCTTCACGTCGATGAACGGGTAGCGAGAGTTCCGGAACACGCGAAACAGGCGGTCGACGCGGACGTCGAGGCTGGACGGCTGCATGAGCGCCTGGTCATATGGGTCGATGCCGATCCGTCCCGCCTCGATGAGGCGCCGGATGGCTCGGTCGGAGAGCACCATCGAGGCGGATCGTAGACCCGCGGCGGGGCCGTCCGTCCGCGGAGCAGACCAGGGACGAGGTCTATGGGAACGGGAGGTCCCCCCGGCGCGGCTGGGGCCCATGATCCCCTACACTCAGGGATCCGGTGTCCATGCTCTATCCATCGCTCGACCCGAACGAGCGCTTCCGCGGTCGTCGGGAGTCCGCACGGCGCCGGAAACGGCGCCGGCGAGCGGGCGTCGCCGGAATCCTCCTCTTGACGGTGCTCGCGCTCGCAGGCGGCATGACCCTCGCGGGGAAGGGCGGAAAGGCGGGGTCCGGGACGGGCACGCAGGCCGCCGCCCACGCCGCGACGACGCTCCAGGTCGCCGCCCGGCCGCGGCCGCTGCCGGTCGAGATCCGCGGCGTGCACGTCACGGCGGCGCTCGCGTCGCTCCCCGGCAAGCTCGCCGAGTACGAGGCGCTGACGAAGTACGGCTTGAACACGATCGAGCTCGACGTGAAGGACGAGGGCGGCGAGATCGGCTTCAACCCGACCGGTGTCGCGCTCGCGAGAAAGGCGGGCGCCGTGCGCGACTACTACGACCCGCGCAAGGTCGTGCGCGAGATGCACCGCAAGGGCATCTACCTCATCGGGCGCGTGGTCGTGTTCCAGGACCCGTACCTGGCCCGCGCGCGCCCGGACATGGCGATTCGGCGCCCGGACGGCTCGATCTGGGCGACGAGCGCGGGCCTCGAATGGGTCAACCCCTACGACCGTCGCGTGTGGGACTACGCGATCTCGGTCGCCGCGGCGGCTGCGCAGGCGGGGTTCGACGAGATCATGCTCGACTACGTCCGCTTCCCCTCCGACGGGGACGTCGGATCTGCCGTCTACCCGGGCAGGACGAGCGTCCCCAAGGGCCGGCTGATCGCGAACTTCGCCGCCTACGCGCACGACCGCCTCGCGCCGCTCGGCGTCCGAGTCTCGACGGCGCTCTTCGGGCTCTCGGCGACGCGCGACATGGGCATCGGCCAGGTTCCGCGCTGGATCTCGCGGAGCGTCGACCAGATCCATCCGATGTCCTATCCCGCGCTCTACGGCGGCGGCGAGCTCGGGATCGCGTCACCGAGCGCCGAGCCCGGCGAGACGGTGTTCCGCACGCTGATCGACTTCAAGCACCAGCTGAGGGGAAGCCGGGCACAGCTCGTCCCGTGGATCCAGGACTGGAGCTACCGGCCCGAGCAGGTCATGCAGCAGATCCGCGCGACGCGGCTCCAGGGCGCCAAGGGCTTCCTCCTCTGGAACGCCTCGGGGATCTACACGAAGAGCGCCCTGGCGCCGCCTTCCTGAGCTACGGGGCCAGCCTGACGCGGGTCCACCCGTCCCGCGAGCGCTCGTACCGTGCGCGGTCGTGGAGGCGGTTCGCGCGGTTCTGCCAGAGCTCGACGGCCTCCGGGACGATCCGGTAGCCGCCCCAGAACGGCGGCAGCGGCACGTCCTCGTCCGCGAATCGCTCCTCGACGGCGGCGTACAGGCCGTCGAGGTCGGCGCGGTGGGCGAGTGGACGCGACTGCGGCGACGCCCACGCGCCGAGGCGGCTCTCGCGTGCCCGGGTCGCGAAGTAGGCGGCCGACTCGGCCTCGGAGAGACGCTCGACCGTCCCCTCGACACGCGCCTGGCGCCGGAGCGGTGGCCCCCAGTGGAAGACGAGCGCGGCGTGGGGGTTCGCGTCGAGCTCGGAGGCCTTCCGACTCTCGTGGTTCGTGTACAGCCGCAGATCGCGCTGATCGACGCCGCGGACGAGCACCATGCGCGCCGACGGACGGCCGTCGCGCGTCGCCGTCGCGAGCGTGGCGGCCTCCGGCTCGAACAGCTCGGCCGCACGGGCCTCTCCGAGCCAGCGTCCGAGCGTGTCCAGCGGATCGTCGCCGAGCTCGGAGAGCCATGCGTCCATCACGCGAATCTACTGTCGCCGGGCTCGGATACGCTGCGAGAGATGGCCGCCACGAGGACGATCGAGATCCGCACCGAGATCCCCGGGCCGCGCTCACGCGCGATGGCGGAGCGCGAGGAGCGAGTGATCGCGCGTCCACTCCTCGTCCACCTGCCGATCTTCGCCGAGCGCGCGGAGAACGCGACCATCACGGACGTCGACGGCAACGTCTTCGTCGACTTCGCGGGCGGGGTCGGCGTCGTGAACGCCGGCCACGGCCATCCCCGGATCGTGGAGGCCGTCGTCGAGCAGGCGGCCCGCTTCCTGCACACCGACTTCACGGTCGTCCCGTACGAGCCGGCCGTGGCCCTGGCCGAGCGACTCTGCGCGCTGGCGCCGATCTCGGGCGAGACGCGCGCCGCGTTCTTCAACGCGGGCACGGAGGCCGTCGAGAACGCCGTCAAGCTTGCGCGCCTGCACACGGGGCGGCCGGGCGTGATCGCGTTCGAGGGTGCCTTCCACGGGCGGACGCTCCTCGCGATGACGATGACGTCGAAGTTCCACCCGTACAAGGACGGGATGGGGCCGTACGCGCCGGAGGTCTATCGCGCGCCGTACCCGGACGAGTACCGTGGGCCGGGACCGGCCGAGGCGCTCGCGCGGCTCGAGCGGATGTTCGAGACCCACGTCGCGCCGGAGCACGTGGCGGCGATCGTCATCGAGCCGCAGCTCGGCGAGGGCGGGTTCGTCCCCGCGCCGCGCGCCTACATGGAGGGGCTGCGCGCGATTTGCGACCGGCACGGGATCGTGCTCGTCGCGGACGAGGTGCAAACGGGCTTCGGGCGGACGGGGCGGATGTTCGCGATGGAGCACTTCGGCGTCGAGCCCGACTTGATGACCGTGGCGAAGTCGATCGCGGCGGGCCTTCCTCTCTCCGGCGTGATCGGCCGGGCCGCGATCATGGACGGCGCGCACGCGGGGGCGATCGGCGGGACGTACATCGGCAATCCGGTCGCCCAGGCCGCCGCGCTCGCCGTCCTCGACGTGTTCGAGGACGAGGACCTGGTCGCCCGCGGGGTGGTCATCGGCATGCGCATCCGCGAGCGCATGCTCGACTGGCAGGATCGCTGGCCCGCGATCGGCGACGTCCGCGGACTCGGGGCGATGCTCGCGATCGATCTCGTTCGCGACCCGGCGACGAAGGAGCCTGCGCCGGACCTCGCCCGCGCGACGATCGACGCCGCCCTGCAGCGCGGCCTGATCCTGCTCAAGGCCGGCATCCACGGGAACTGCATCCGCGTGCTCTGCCCGTTGACGATCGAGGACGCCGTCCTCGACGAGGCCCTCGTGGTCTGGGAGGACGCCCTGGCGTCCGTGCTCGGCTGACGGTCGCGGACGCGGCAGTCCGCGTCAGTACACGAGGCCTCTGCGCCGCTCGTGCCGCTCGAGCGCGAGTGAGACGAGCCGGTCGAGAAGCTCCTCGTAGGCGATCCCGGACGCGGCGAAGAGCCGCGCGTAGAAGCTCGTCGGGGTGAAGCCCGGGATCGTGTTGAGCTCGTTCATCACGACCTCGCCGTCCGAGGCGCGGACGAAGAAGTCGGCGCGTGCCATGCCCTCGCACGACGTCGCGACGAAGGCCGCGACCGCGAGCTCGCGCGCCCGCTCGATCTGCGTCTCGCTCAGTCCGGGGGCGGGACCACGAGCTCCGAGCCGCCCGCGTCGTACTTCGACGAGTAGTCGTACCAGTCGGCGTTCATCGAGACGACCCGCCCGGGCAGCGAGGCGACCGGCGAGGGGAGGTTGCCGAGGACACCGACCTCGACCTCCATCCCGTCGACGAATTCCTCGACCATCACCTTCTCGTCGTGGCGTCGCGCGAGCGCGACGGCCCCCTCCAGCTCGGCCTCCTCGCGAACCTTCGAGATCCCGACCGACGACCCCATGTTCGCCGGCTTGACGAACACCGGGTACCCGAAGGGGTTCGACACGGGGTCCCCGAGTCGGAGGGCGACGTGCCGCGCAACGGGAATGTCCGCGCCGCGCATCAGCGTCTTGAAGACGTCCTTGTCCATGCAGACCGACGACGCGAGCACACCCGGGCCGACGTAGGCCACGCCGGCGAGCTCGCACAGGCCCTGCACCGTGCCGTCCTCACCGAACGGGCCGTGGAGGATCGGCAGGACGACGTCGACCGCGCCGAGCGTCGCGGGCGCCGAGTCGGCAGGGACCGGAAGCGTCTCCGCCGTCGTCGTGGCCGGCAGCTCGGCGCGCCGGTCGCCCGCGGGGAGCGCCCAGCGGCCGTCGCGGCCGATCTCGATCGTCCGCACCTCGTAGCGCGACGGGTCGAGCGCAGCAGCCACGGACGCCGCGGAGGCCAGCGAGATCTCGTGCTCGCTCGACCGGCCGCCGGCCAGCACCGCGAGCCGTATGCGCTCGCTCACGGGACGGGCGGGGGCGCGCCGCCGGTCGTCGTGGTGTCGGTCGTCGTGGTGTCGGTCGAGGTGGTGTCGGTCGAGGTGGTCACGTCAGGGGGCGGGACGAACTGCCCGATCGTGAGCGTGACGACCGACTTCGGGTCCGCCTGGGTGTTGCCGGCAGGATCCTGCGACATCACGAGCCCGTCGAGGGACTCGTCGTCGGTGTCCTGCCGCACGACGGCGACCCTGAACCCGGCGGCGCGAAGCGTCGCGCGCGCGTCGGGGCCGGTCTGGAGCGAGACGTCCGGCACCGTCACGGTCGTGGGGCCCTTCGAGACCGAGAGCGTCACCGAGGACCCCTTCGAGGCGGTCGAGTTGCCCGGCGGGCTCTGGTCGACGACCTGGCCGGCGGGCTGGTCGCTGTCGACGTCCACGCGTCCGACCGTGAAGCCGGCGGACTGGAGCTGCGCGGCCGCGGAGTCGTAGCTCTGGCCCACGACGCTCGGCACCGCCACCGGCTTGGGGCCCGACGAGACGTTGATCCGGACGGAGGACCCCGAGACGACGACCACCCCGGGCTTCGGGTTCTGGGCGGTCACGACGTTCGCCGGCTGCGACGAGCTCACCTGGACGACCTGAGGGTCGAGCCGCAGTCGGGTCAGCTCGGCCACCGCGGCGTCGCGCGACTTGCCGACGAGACTCGGCACCGTCACCTTGGGCTTGCCGCTCGAGACGAGGATCGTGACGATCGACCCGCGCGGCTGCTTCGTCCCCGGCTCCGGCTGCTGCTCGTACACGTAACCCGGCTGGACATCCGCGTTCGGCAGGCGCCGGACGTTGTCCTCGAAGCCGTCGTCGTTGATCAGCGCGACGGCCTTCTTCTCGAGGATCCCCGTGTAGATGTTCACCGCGACGGGCTCGTTCGCGTCGATCTGGTCGCGGATGTTGTCGTACAGGAGCCAGACCCCGATCCCGAGCGCGATCGCGGCAGCCGCGGCGAGCAGCCAGGGCCACCAGGCCCTCCCGGTCTTGACCTGCCCCTCGTATGCGCGATAGCGCTCGTCGCCGCCGTAGCCGGCCGCGCGCGGCTGGACGGTCGTCGCGGCGGTGGACTCGCCGCGCAGCACCATCGTCGCGGCCTCCTCCGTCTCCGGCCCCACCGCGTCGCCGCGACCGACGAGCTCGAGGTCCCGGTCCATCTCCTTCGCCGAGCGGTACCGGTCGGCGGGCTCCTTCGCGAGCGCGCGCAGGACGACGAGGTCGAGGTCGTGGGGAACCTCGGGGCGGATCGACGACGGCGCGGGCGGCACCTGCGAGAGATGCTTCATCGCGATCTCGACGGGCGTCTCCCCCGTGAACGGCACCTTCCCCGTCACGAGCTCGAACAGGACGATCCCGGTCGAGTAGAGATCCGAGGACTCGTCGACCGGCGCGCCGCGCGCCTGCTCGGGCGAGAGGTACTGGGCGGTGCCGATGATCGAGCCGGCCTCCGTCATCTGGCTCGACCCGGCTCGCGCGATGCCGAAGTCGGCGACCTTGACCCGTCCCTCGTGGTCGACGAGGACGTTGTGCGGCTTGATGTCGCGGTGAACGATGCCGTTGCGGTGCGCGTAGCGGAGCGCCGCGAGCACCTGGCGCACGTACGAGATCGCGACGGGCACGGGGCACGGGCCGCGCGTGACGATCAGCTCCTTGAGCGTCCGCCCCTCGACGTACTCCATGACGATGAAGTACGAGCCCTCGACCTCGCCGCGGTCGAAGATCGAGACGACGTTCGGATGGGACAGCCCGGCGGCGTGGGTCGCCTCGCGCCGGAAGCGCTCGACGAACTGCGTGTCGTTCGCGTAGCGGTCGTGGAGGATCTTGATCGCGACCTTGCGGCCGAGCTCCTGGTCCTCTGCGAGCCAGACGTCGGCCATGCCGCCGCCGCCGAGCTTGCGCTCGAGGCGGTAGCGGCCGGCGAAGATCGTGCCCCGTCGCTCGTCGATGGTCGCCATCAGGACTCCAAGGGTAGATGCTGGATCGGGAGAATCCCGGCGCGCTCGGGGCCGCTCAGGCACGCGACGCTCACGGGTTCGCCGCCGGGTGCAGGAGTGCCTCCATGACCGCGCGCGCGATCGGCGCGGCCGTCGCGCCGCCCGTCAGGCTCTGGCGCTCGAGCGCGACCGCGACCGCGACCTGCGGCCGCTCGCCGGGTAGGCCCGCGAACGCGATGAACCAGGTCGTGTTCTGGCCCGCGACGCCGGTCTCGGCCGTGCCCGTCTTGCCGCCGATGCGGTAGCCCGGGATCTGCGCGGCGGTGCCGGTGCCGCCCTGGACGGCGCTCACCATCATGGTCGCGATGTCCCTGGCGTTGACCGGGCCGACGGGGCGGCCCATGCGCTCGGGCTCGGTCTTCGAGACGGTCGTCCCCCTCGGCGAGACGGTCTTCTCGACGACGTACGGCCGCATCAGGATCCCGGCGTTGCCGATCGCGCCGGCGACCATCGCCATCTGGAGCGGCGTCACGAGCATGCGCTCCTGGCCGAACGCCATGCGTCCGGCGTCGACGTCCGAGTTCCGCTTCGGGTACCAGAGCTCGCCGCCCCTGTAGAGCCCGCTCGGATACCGCTCTCCGTCCGGCGTCTCGAGCGGCGGCCGCTCGTAGAAGCCGAACTTCTTGGCCTGGTCGAGGATGCGCTTCGCGCCGAGCGCCTTGCCCATGTTGCAGAACACCGAGTTGACCGAGTACTTGAGCGCCGTCGCGAGCGAGAGGTGCCCGAACGGGCTATCCGTGTCGAAGTTGTTCACGCGCTTGCCGTACGCGATGCAGTAGCCGGGGTCGTCGAACTCCGAGTCGGGCGAGAAGCGGTTCGACTCGAGCGCCGCGGACGCCGTGACGACCTTGAACGTCGAGCCGGGCGGGTAGAGGCCCTGCGACGCGCGGTTGACGAGCGGCGCCGCGGGGCGGCAGTCGGCGGTGATCTTCGAGATCGCGGAGAAGTCGTTCTCGACGAGGTTCGGGTTGTAGCTCGGCGACGACGCCATCACGAGGAGCCTCCCGTCGCGCGGATCGAGGGCGACGACCGCCCCGCATGTCCTGCCGAGCTGCTCGAGCGCGACCTGCTGCCCGTGGAGGTCGAGCGTCGTGACGACGGTGTCCCCGACGATGGGCTTGCCGCGCGCCTCGTCGAGCTGCCGCTCGACGAGCGAGGCGAGGTCGCGCTCGGTGCCCGTCAGGACGCCGTTCAGCGACTTCTCGAGCCCGGCGCGGGCCCGCGAGACCGTCGAGTACCCGACGACGTGCGCCGCCAGCCTGCCCTGCGGGTAGCGGCGGAAGTAGAGCTTCCTGCCGTTCCGCTTCACGACCCGGTTCCGCGCGAGCACACGCCCCGGCGCGAGGATCAGGCCGCGTCGCACCTGGAACTCGGCGACGCGCTGGATCTCGTTGTCCTGCCGCGAGGCGAGGCCCGGGCGCGCCCAGGTCTGCCAGTAGGTGGTGCCCACGATCAGCGCGACGATCAGCGCCATCGCCGTCCACCCGACGCGGATCAGCTGTCGGTTCACGTCGGTGCCGTCCGCACGGCACGGTGGGAGACGAGTAGGAGCAGCGCCAGCATCACGAAGTTCGAGACGACGCTCGAGCCGCCGTACGAGACGAACGGCAGCGTGATGCCCGTGAGCGGCACGAGACGCAGGACGCCTCCGACGATGATGAACGTCTGGAGCGCGAAGCCGAACGTCAGACCGGCGGCGAGGAGCTTCGAGAACCCGTCGTGCGCGACGAGCGCCACGCGCATCCCGCGGGCGACGAGCGCTAGGAAGAGGAGTAGCACCGCGGCCGCGCCGATCAGGCCGAGCTCCTGCGCGATCGCCGAGTAGACGAAGTCGGTCTGGAGGTACGGGATCAGCGGAGTCCCGTCGACCGTCTCGAACGTCCCTCGTCCGATCCCGGTGCCGCCGTAGCCGCCGTTCGCGATCGAGTAGAGGCTCTTGACGAGCTGGTACGAGTCGCAGTTCTGCCGGTACTCGAGCAGGCCGTTGACCGAGCAGTGGACCTTCTCGTCGGTCCACGGCTGCAGCCACACCGTGACGCGCTGCTGGACCCGCGCGAGCGAGTCGTAGAGGAGGGCCGATCCTCCGGCGAACAGCGCCAGGCCCGCGAGGACGTACGACGCGCGACCGGTCGCCGCATACACCATTGCGAGGAAGATCCCGAAGTTGAGGAGCGCCGAGCCGAGGTCCGATGTCTGGACGAGCACGAGCATCGCGGCGCCCCAGATCGCGAGGAGCGGCCCGAAGTCCTTGAGCCGCCCGCGGGCGAGCGCCTCGCGCTTGTCGCGGAGGTAGCCCGCGAGGAAGATGACGAGGAAGATCTTGGCGATCTCGCCCGGCTGGAACCGGAGCGGCCCGATGTCGACCCAGAGCTTCACGCCGTTGACGCGCTGACCGAGCCCCGGCACCGACGGCAGCATCAGGAGCACGATCGCGGAGACGCCGAAGACGTACTTGTATCGCTCGAGGACGCGGTAGTCGTAGCGCAGCCAGACGAGCACGAGGGCGAACGCCGCGACGCCGACCGCGATCCAGACGAGCTGGCGGCGGCCGTCCTGCGGGTCGATCCGGTAGACGAAGACCAGCCCGATCGCGGAGATGAGCGCAACGAGCGGCAGGAGCGTCGGGTCGGCGTCGGGCACCGTCCAGCGTGCGAAGACGTGCGCGACGAGGAAGATCCCGCCCAGCACCGCCGCCCAGGGCAGCCAGCCGTAGTCGATCGTCGCGAGACCGGAGATCCAGGCGCTCGCGAACGCCGTGGAGGCGACGAGCCCAGCGAGCAGCAGCGTCGCGAGCTCGCGGTTCCGCGCGCTCACCGCAGGAAGCTCCACCAGAGCGCGAGCGCCGCGACGGCGAGGATCGCGAGGACGAGGAGGAGCGCCGGCCATCGGCTCCCCTTGCCCGCTCCGTGCCGTTGGACGCCGTCGAGCACCGACTCGGAGGTGACGTCGTCCGGCGCGGCGCCGGCTTCTGCCTCCGCGGGTGTTGGAGACGCCGGCCGCGGCGTTCCCTCGACCAGCTCGAGGACGACCACGGTGACGTTGTCCTCGCCGCCCGCTGCGTTTGCCGCGCGCACGAGCGTCTCGGCGGCAAGGTATGGGTCGAGGTCCGACTCCTCGAGCAGACGCGCGATCTCGTCGTCGCGCACCATCGCGCTGAGCCCGTCCGAGCAGAGCAGGACGAGATCGCCGGCCACGACGTCGAGCGTGCGCGTGTCGACCTCGACCTCCGCCTCGGTGCCGAGCGCACGGGTGATCACGGAGCGATGCGGGTGGACGGCCGCTTCGGCCTCGGTCAGCCTGCCCGTGCGAACGAGCTCGGCGACGAGTGAGTGATCGGTCGTCAGCTGCTCGAGCTCGCCGTTGCGGTAGCGGTACGCGCGCGAGTCGCCGACGTGTGCAAGGGTCAGCGTCCCGGCGTGCTCGTCGACGAGCGCCACCGTCGCGGTCGTTCCCATGCCCGCGACCGCGGGGTCGGTCAGCGACCGTTCGAAGATCCGCGCGTTCGCCGTGCGCACGGCCCCGGCGACCCCGTCCGCGTCGCCGATCGCGGCGCCCGCCTCCTCGATCGCCGCGGCGGCCAGCCGCGACGCGAGCTCGCCGGCCTGCGCCCCACCCATTCCGTCCGCGATCGCGAAGAGCGGCGGGTCGCAGACGAACGCGTCCTCGTTCCGGCGGCGTCGGCGGCCCGTGTCCGTGACCCCCGCCGCGCGCCCGACGATCATGCGCGCTCCTCCACGAGCAGATCGGTGTGACCGATCCGGATCACGTCGCCCGGCTGGAGCAGGCGCGCGCTCGTGACCCTGGCGCCGTTGACGAACGTCCCGTTGGTCGAGCCGGCGTCCTCCACCCAGAGGCCGTCCGTTCGGCTGTCGATCGTCGCGTGCCGGCTCGAGACGGTCGTGTCGGCGTCGAGGCGGATCGTGTTCTCCACGCCCCGCCCCACGAGGGCGCCGTTCGTCAGCTCGATCGCGGTGCCGGGCTGGAGCGCGGGGCTCTGCAGCACGACGATGCGCCGCGAGCGGATCCCGGCGGCGGCGCGAAGGACCGCCGCGTCGGCCGCGGGGATGAGGATGCTCTCCTGCGGCGCCCCGGCCGAAAGCCCGCGCGTGGCCGAGCGGACCACGAGCCACACGAACAGGTAGAGGAGCACGAGAAACGCGACCTTGAGGCCGAGGAGGGCCTCGTCGACCGTGACGCCGACGCTCACCGCAGGCTGCGCCCGAAGACGAGCTCGGTTCCGCCGATCGTGATCCGGTCGCCGTCGTCGAGCCGCTTGCGTCCCGAGACCCGGCGCCCGTTGACCTCGGTGCCGTTGGTCGAGCCGAGATCTGCGACGACCCAGACCGTGGGGCCGTCCTGCACGAGCTCGAAGTGGCGGCGGGAGACATTCCCGTCGTCGACCCGCAGATCGCACTCGCGCGAGCGTCCCACGACGACCCTGCCGGCCGTGACCGGGATCGTGCGGCCCTCGACGGTCAGCGTGACGTGCTCGCGGACGACCTCCTCCGGCGGGCCGTCGTCCGCCGTGAGCGGGACCTCGGGCCTGTAGACCATCGTCGCCGCGGGCGGCTCGGCGACGGGGATCACCGGGGCCGCTGCCGGGACGGCGACCGCGGGCGCGACCGCGGGCAGCGGCGCCCCGACCTGCTGGTCGTCGGGCTGCGCGACGCGCGTGGCGATCCCGAACTCGCCCATCGCGAGGTCCCCGTCGCTCTCGAGGAGCACGCGCGGCGGCGTGAGCAGCGCGTAGCCCTCGCGGCGGGCGTGCTCGACGAGGTACTCCTGGAGCTCGCCGACGAGCGACCCCTCGTACGCTGCGAACTGCGCCCGGTCGGAGGGGGACAGGTAGAGCGTGTACTCGTTCGGCACGTACACGCGCGAGACCGACACCGAGCGGTGCTCGTCCATCTCCTTGGCCAGCTTGCGGGCAAGCTCGACCGGTTGGACGTGCGTCCGGAACGCACGACCGAAAACCCCTTCGAAGAGGCCCTCGATCGTGCTCTCGATTGCGCGAAGGACGCTCATGCGCGCCCCTCGTCGCTGGGCCGGGAAGTGGATGCGGGGCGTCTCATGAAACGGGGCGCCTCCCCCGGACGAGTCTAGCCGCCACTCCGCCGCAGAAACGTGCCGATATGGGGCCGCATCGTGCTCACGTGGGGTCGGGCGACCAGCAGCCCGCACAGGAGCCAGGTGCCGAAGACGAAGCCGACCCACGGGATCGCCGGGGCCCACGCGAGCACGAGCGTCAGCTGGAGCGCACCGAGGCCGGCGATCGCCCATCGTCCGCGCGAGGTCGCCCACGGGAGAAGCGCCGCCACGATCCCGAGGGCGAGCGCCGTGGTCGCGATCGCCGTCGAGTCGCCGAGGACGGTGCCGAGCGCGTGGAGCAGGTCGGTCGGGCGCTCGGTCTGCGCGATCCCGAGATCGCCGACGGCGGATCCGGTCAGCGGCAGCGGCTTCCCGGAGAGCCCGGCGACGGCGGCGGCCGCACCGACCCCCGCGGACGCGTGGAGCCCGCGGCGCCACCAGCCGCGGGCGGGCTGCACGGCGAGGGGCACCAGCGCGAGAAGCCCGAGCGGAGCGAGCAGCGGGCCGGCCCAGAACGCGAGGCCGGCGCGCGGGTCGCGCCAGGTCACTGCCAGCCAGGCCAGCGCGAGGACGCCGTAGACCACGGCGGCCGCCTGCGCGACGTTCCCGAGCGGGAACACCGGCACCGCGAGGGCCACCGCGAGCCCGAGCCGCGGCGCGCGGAGCGCGACGACGCCGGCGGCGACCGCCAGCGCGGCGAGCAGCGGCACCGGCCAGAAGGGCAGGAGCGACCCTCCCACCGCGGTGGCGACCGACGCGAGCCCGGCCGGGACGAGGCGCTGCCGGAGCTGGACGGGCGCGGCCTTCGCGCGCGGCGGCTTCGCGACCCGAGGCGCGCGGGCAGGCTTTCGCTCGGGGCGCGATCGGCCGAGAGGGACGACGAACGCTTCCCGCAGCTCGGCCGAGAGCCGGGCCGCCGGCGGACGCTTGCCGGCGTCGACCGAGAGCGCGCCGTCGATCGCGGCGAGCAGGCGCCGCGGCAGGTCGCCGCGCCGCGCGGAGAGAGGCGGAGCACCCGAGGCGATGGTCGAGGCGACCTGCGGGAGGGGGACGCCCCAGAACGGGTGGCTCCCGCCAAGGGCCTCCCACAGGATCACGCCGACGGCCCAGACGTCGCTCCGCTCCGACGCGTCCTCGCCGGCGAGGCGCTCCGGCGAGATGTACGCGAGCGTGCCGGGAACGTCACCGACGGCGGTGAGGGTGTCCGCCTCGTCGAACTGGGCGAGACCGAAGTCGAGCACCCGCACCGAGATCTCCGCGGTGTCCTCGACGAGCACGTTCGACGGCTTGACGTCGCGGTGCACGATGCCGCGCCGATGTGCGTGCGCGAGCCCCTCGAGCATCTGGGCGGCGATCTCGACCGCCGTCGCGTCGTCGACATCGTCGGCGCGCAGGACCTCGCGCAGCGTACGGCCGCGAACGTACTCGTAGGCGATGTAGACGTGGCCGGAATCGCCTCCGAAGTCGTAGGCCCTGACACACCGCTCGTGGCGCAGGCGGGACGCGGCCTCCATCTCGCGCGCGGCGCGCGCAGCGCGCTTTCCCTCGCGGGGCACGATCTTGAGCGCGACCTCGAGGCCGGTCTGCTCGTCCCGTGCCAGCCAGACCGACCCCGACCCACCGCGCCCGAGCGGTTTCAGCGGCCGGTAGCGGTCGAGGACGAGCGCTCGGTCGGGAAGTGCGAAGGCTGCGGATGCCACCGATAACCGTCCTTCGCCGTACCAGGGGAACGTCCTCCGCCGACGAATCTCCCGTAAACTCGACCGCTCGAGGGCGTTCGACGGACGTCCAGCGCCACCGGCCCGGCAGGGGCAGACCGTGACCGTTCACGACGACGACATCCTGGATTTCGACTTCGTCGACGACGAGACGCGCGAGATCGCGCCCCCCTCGCGCTCCGGCGGCCGGCCCCCGGGTGGCGGACCGCAGGGCGGCGGTGGCGGCGGCCCGCGGCGCCCGCAGTTCCGCACTGCTCACGGGATCACGCCGCTGCTCCGGCTCGCGGGGCTCGTCGCGCTCGCGATCCTGGTGATCGTGCTGCTCGCCGTATGGGTCCAGGGTTGCGCGGGGACGGACGAGCAGACGGCCTACGGGGACTATCTCGCGAGTGTCGGAGAGGTCGGCAACGACTCGGCCAAGATCGGCGCCGATCTCGCAACCCTCCTCACGACGCCGGGGCTCACGCAGACCGAGCTCGAGACGAAACTCGGCGGCTACGTCCAGCGGCAGCAGCTCGACGTCGAGCGCGCGCGCGACCTGAGCCCGCCGGGCCCGTTGACCCCGGCCAACGCGCACGCCGTCGAGGCACTCCAGCTCCGGGTGTCGGGACTGCAGGGGCTGCTCGACACCTTCCGCGCGACGAAGGACACGGACGACCAGGCGGCGGCGGGCGAGCAGCTCGCGGCCTGGGGCGGCCGCCTCGAGGCGAGCGACGTCATCTGGAAGGACTTGTTCCAGGGCACCGCGCAGACGACGATGGCGGCCGAGGGCGTCCAGGGCCTGACAGCGCCCGCGTCCGTGTTCGTCGAGAACCCCGACCTGTACACGGCCCGCTCGATGAGCTCCATCTGGCAGCGCGTCCACGGCGCGTCGACCGGCGGCACCCCGAGCGGCCTCCACGGCAGCGCGCTCGCCTACACGAAGGTCCTGCCGCAGGGCGTCCAGCTCTCGACGACGACCGAGACCAAGATCACCACCTCGGTGGACACCGCGTTCGAGGTGGGCGTGACGAACTCCGGCGAGTTCCAGGAGGTCGGGGTCAAGGTCAAGCTGACCATCCCGCGCCAGCCGAGCCCGATCGTGAAGACGGGCACGGTCGACGTGATCGACCCGGGCGAGACGAAGACCGTGACCTTCTCGGATTTCCCCGACTTCCCCTACCAGGAGAACGCGACCGTCCAGGTGAGCATCGAGCCGGTCAGCGGGGAGACCAAGACCGACAACAACACGGCCGAGTACCCGGTGATCTTCCAGATCGCGCCGTCGTGAGCCTCGAGCTCGGCGTGGCGATCGCGGCCGTCGCGGTCTCGGTGATCGCCCTCGTCGCGACCGCCACCGCCTGGCGGCGCATGCGGGCGCTGCGGCGCGACCAGCGGGCGATCCTCGGCGGCTCGACCACGGACGTGGTCGACTTCGCCGTCTCGCTCCAGAGCCGGATCGACGACCTCCACCGAGCGGTGGACGAGGTCGCCGCCGGGCTGACGCGCGTCGACCGCCGGGTCGACGGCGCGGTGACGAACACGTCGGTCGTCCGCTACGACGCCTACGAGGACGCGGGCGGCCAGCAGTCCGCGTCGTTTGCGTTCCTCGACTCGACCCGCACCGGCACGGTCGTCACCGCGATCCAGAGCCGCGACTACGCGCGCGTCTACGTGAAGGAGCTCGAGCGCGGCCGGCCGAGCCTCGCCCTCTCGCCCGAGGAGGCCGAGGCGGTGGAACGCGCGATGGCCCGGTAGAGCGTGGGGGAAACCATGTTTCCCCCACGAGCCCCCTTCTCTCGGGTCGCGCACGGATGACCCTGGGTCGGCCCCCCGGCCGGCAAAGCCGGCCTCCGGCCGCAGCGGCTTGCTCATCGAGGACGCGCTGGACGGCTGTGTCAGCGGCAATGCGCGGCTGAAAGCCCTGCAGCGGCGCTGCTACATTCGCGCCGTGAGTCACGTGCTCGTCCTGAATGCAAGCTACGAACCACTGAACGTGTGCTCGACACGTCGCGCCCACGTGCTCGTCTGGAAGGGGAAGGCGGAGATCGTCGAGCGGCTCGACGAACCGCTCCGGACGGCGACGAACACGTACACCAGGCCGCACGTGATCCGCCTCGTCACGTACGTCCGCGTCCCGCGCTCGGTGAAGCGCCGCATCTCGCGCCGGGCGCTCTTCGCCCGCGACGGCTGGCGCTGCGTCTACTGCGGCGACAGCGCGGGACGCCTCACGCTCGACCACGTCGTGCCGCGATCGCGCGGCGGCGACTCGATCTGGGAGAACGTCGTCACGGCCTGCGCACCGTGCAACCTGCGCAAGGGCGACCGACTGCTCGAGGAGGCGCACATGCACCTCGCGCGGCCGCCGCGCGCGCCCTCGCCCGTGCTCTTCATCAGCCTCGCGCTGCACCGCGTCCCGGACGCGTGGCTGCGCTACCTGCCCTCGGCCCAGGCCGCCTGAGCCTCAGGGCCAGCGGGGGGCACACGCTTACGCCGCGACGGTCTCCCAGCCCTCGTCGCGGTCTGCCCGGTACGAGCCGAAGACGCGGAGCCGCGCGGTCTCGATCTGCATCTCCGTCAGCGCGGCCGCGACCCCGTCGTCGAGCGGGTGCCCACCGAGCACGCAGTCGAACCGGTAGTCGAACGGCCTGGCCGGGATCGGGCGGGACACGAGCTGCACCATGTCGATCGCGCGCCGCGCGAGGGGCTCGATCGCCTGGTGGAGCGCCCCCGGGCGGTGGTGGGTCTCGAAGGTCAGCGCCGTGCGCCACTCCCCGTGCCGACGGTCGAGCCGCGTGTACGGCGCGAGCGCGGCGAACCGGGTGTACGCGGCGTGGTCGCCGACGTCGTCCGCGATCACCGAGAGCCCGTGCATCCGGGCCGCGCGGACGCTTGCGATCGCGACGACCGACGGCTCGCCGAGCTCCGCCACCGCCGCGGCCGCGTCGCCGGTCGTCGCCGCGACGACCGCGGTCGCCCACGGCATCGAGGCGAGCAGGCGCCGACACTGGTCGAGCGCGACGGCATGCGAGCGGATCTCGCGGACGTCGTCGAGGGGGACTTCGGCAGGCCCGACGAGGCAGTGGCGGATGGGAAGGATGGCCTCCGCCACGATCGAGAGCGCCGAGTCGTAGAGCAGGTCGTGCGTCTCGTTGACGGGGCCGACGAGCGAGCTCTCGATCGGGAGCACGCCGTAGGTGCATGCCCGCTCGGTGACCGCCTCGACGACGTCGACGAACGAGGCCTGTGGGACGAGGCGCGCCGCCGGGAAGAGCCGGTCGCACGCGGCGGCGCTGTGTGCGCCCTCACGGCCGGGATAGGCAACGGTGTTGTGGTCGGGGGTCATGCGAGCCTTTCGGGAGTGAGCGTCCGCCGCGAGATGTCAGCCAGCCGGCGCGAGGCGGGGACGGATGCGCCGGCTAGCGCCGAAAGGCGAAGAACGCGAACGCCGACGTTGCCCTGGTGCGCTCCACGGCACGAACGATACGGGCTCGACCACGGCGCCGCAAAGGTCAGCCGAGCCGTCCGAGCACGGCGTCGCCGACCTCACGGGTCGTCGCGGTGCCGCCGAGGTCCTGGGTCGGCACATCGCGGAGGGCCGCGTCGACCGCGCGCTCGAGTGCGCTCGACTCGTCGGGCCGGCCCAGGCCGTGCCGGAGCATCAGCGCCACCGAGCGGAGCATCGCGGCGGGGTTCGCGATCCCCTGTCCCGCGATCTGCGGTGCCGAGCCGTGCACCGGCTCGAAGAGCCCGGGCCCGTCGTCGCCGAGCGAGGCCGAGGCGGCGAGGCCGAGACCGCCGGTGACCGCCGCCGCGACGTCCGAGAGGATGTCGCCGAAGGTGTTCTCGGTGACGACGACGTCGATCGTCTGTGGTGCGCTCACGATCGTCATGGCGAACGAGTCGACAAGGGCGTGGTCGAGCGGGACGTCGGGGTACTCGCCTGTGCCCAGCTCGGTGACGACGTCGCGCCAGAGCCGCGAGGTGTGGAGGACGTTCACCTTGTCGACGGAGGTCAGCCGCCCGCCGCGTTCCCTCGCGATCGCGAACGCGCTGCGCGCGATGCGCTCCACCTCGGGCCTCGTGTACTCGCACGTGTCGAACCACGTGCCGTCGTCGCGCGTCCCCTTCGCGCCGAAGTAGAGGCCGCCGACGAGCTCGCGGACGATCACGAGGTCGATCCCCTCGGCGCGGGAGGGGCGAAGGTTCGCGTAGACGCCGAGCTCCTTGCGCAGCCCGAGCAATCCCTGCTCGGGTCGCACCGCTTGCCCTTCCAGCTCCGGCAGGCCGACGGCGCCGAGGAGCACGGCGTCGGCCTCGCGGCACGCGGCGAGCGTCTCGTCCGGGAGCGGCGTCCCCTCCGCGAGAATCGCGCCGCCGCCGAATGCATGCTCGGAGTGCTCGATCGCGAGCGCGTCGAGCACCCGGATCGCCTCGGCCGTCACCTCCGGCCCGATCCCGTCCCCGGGAAGCACGGCGACGCGCGTCATGCAGTGACCGCAGAGTGCTCCAAGCAACAGACTGTTACTTGGACATCTGTCACGCGTTGCCGTGCGCCGTCTCGTAGGCGGCGATCTCGTCCTCGTGACGCAGCGTGAGCGCGATCTCGTCGAGGCCGTTCAGGATCCTGTGGCGCGTCGTCTCGTCGAACTCGAAGGGCACCTCGCGGCCGTCGGGCGCGACGATCAGCCGGCGCTCGAGGTCGACGGTCATCTCCGAGCCGGCATCGAGGTCGACGCTCTCCATCAGCCGCTCGACCTCGTCGGAGGGAAGGGCGATCGCGAGCATCCCGTTCTTCCCCGCGTTCGTGCGGAAGATGTCTCCGAACGACGGTGCGATCACGGCGTCGAACCCGTGGTCCTGCAGCGCCCACGCGGCGTGCTCGCGAGAGGAGCCGCAGCCGAAGTTCCGTCCGGCGAGCAGGATCGACGCGCCGCGGAACTCCTGCCGGTTGAGCTCGAAGCCGGGGCGCTCGTTGCCGTCCTCGTCGAGGCGCCAGTCGTGGAAGAGGAACTGTCCGTACCCGGTGCGCTCGATGCGCTTGAGGAACTGCTTCGGGATGATCTGGTCGGTGTCGACGTCGGGGCGGTCGAGCACGGCGACCCGGCCCGTCACCTCGCGGAGCGGCTTCACGCCGTCACCGGCTCGCGGTCGAGCGTGCGGACGTCGACGAACCTGCCGTGGAGCGCGGCGGCGGCGGCCATCTGCGGGCTGACGAGATGCGTGCGGCCGCCTCGGCCCTGGCGGCCCTCGAAGTTCCGGTTCGACGTCGAGGCGCACCGCTCGCCGGGCTCCAGGATGTCCGGGTTCATGCCGAGGCACATCGAGCACCCCGCAAGGCGCCACTCGAACCCCGCGTCGAGGAACACGCGGTCGAGCCCCTCCTCCTCCGCCTGGCGGCGCACCGTCGCCGAGCCGGGCACGACCAGCGCCTTCACGCGCGCGTCGACCCTGTGTCCCGCGACGATCGCCGCCGCCGCGCGGAGGTCCTCGATACGCGAGTTCGTGCAGGAGCCGATGAAGACCCTGTCGACGCGGATGTCCTCGATGCGCTGCCCGGCGCGCAGGTCCATGTACTGAAGCGCGCGCTCGGCCGCGATCCTGTCGTCCGGGTCGTCGAGCGAGGCCGGGTCGGGCACGGCCCCCGTGACCGGGACGACCATGCCGGGGTTCGTGCCCCACGTGACCTGCGGGACGAGCTCGCCGACGTCGACGACGACATGCGTGTCGTACACGGCGCCGGCATCGCTCGCGAGCGAGCGCCAGTCCTCGACCGCGCGCTCCCAGTCCGCGCCCTTCGGTGCGTGCTCGCGCCCCTCGAGGTAGGCGAAGGTCGTGTCGTCGGGCGCGATCATCCCGGCGCGGGCGCCCCACTCGATCGACATGTTGCAGACGGTCATGCGCTGCTCCATCGTGAGCGACGTGATCGGCTCGCCCGCGTACTCGACGACGTAGCCGACGCCGCCGTCGACGCCGACCTGGCCGATCGCGCCGAGGATGATGTCCTTCGCAGTCAGCCCCGCGGGTAGCTCCCCCACGAGCTCGAGGAGCATCGTCCTCGGCCGCTGCTGGTAGAGCGTCTGCGTCGCGAGGACATGCTCCACCTCGGAGGTGCCGATCCCGAACGCGAGCGCGCCGAACGCGCCGTGGGTCGAGGTGTGGCTGTCGCCGCACACAATCGTCTTGCCCGGCTGCGTCAGCCCGAGCTCCGGCCCGATCACGTGGACGATCCCCTCGTGCCCGGAGCCGGTGCCGTGGAGGCGGATGCCGAACTCCTCCGTGTTGGCGCGCAGCGCGTCGAGCTGCGCCTTCGCCATCGGATCCGTGACCGGGCCGGGGAGCGTCGGAACGTTGTGGTCCATGGTCGCGACGGTGAGGTCGGGACGACGGACCCGCCGACCGGCGAAGCGAAGCCCCTCGAACGCCTGCGGCGAGGTGACCTCGTGGACGAGGTGCAGGTCGACGTAGAGCAGCGCCGGGCCGCCCCCTTCCTCGAGGACGAGGTGGCGCTCCCAGACCTTCTCGAAGAGGGTCTTCGCCATCTCGCCAGGGTACCCCGGCGAGACTATGCAGCCGCCTGCCGCGCGTCGAGGAACGCGTCGGCGTCGGCCGCGATGTGGACGGGCTGGTAGGTGAACGAGACCGGCGCGAGCGTCTTCAGGCCGTCGCCCGTGACGAGGAGCACCACGCGGTCCTCGCGGCCGACCTCGCCTGCCTCTACCGCCGCGCGAAGCGCCCCGAGCGTCACGCCGGTGGCGGTCTCGCCGAAGACTCCCGTCGTCCGCGCGAGGAGCGCCATGTTCGCGCCGACGGCGTCCTCCGGCACGGCGTGGATGGTGCCACCGGTCTCGCGCGCCGTCGAGACGGCGAAGTCGCCGTCGGCCGGGTTGCCGATCGCGAGCGAGCGAGCGATCGAGTCCGGCCGGACCGGCGTGACCGGCTTCTGCTCGCGGAACGCGGTCGCGACCGGTTGACAGCCCTCGGCCTGCCCGCCGATCTGCCGCGGCGCGGGCCCGTCGAGCAGGCCGAGCTCGCGGAGCTCCGAGAACCCCTGGCCGACCTTGTGGAACAGCGCGCCCGAGGCGATCGGAATCGCCACGACGTCGGGCGTGCGCCACCCGAGCTGCTCGGCGAGCTCGTACGCGAGCGTCTTCGAGCCCTCCGCGTAGTACGAGCGCAGGTTGACGTTGACGAATCCCCAGGGAAGCTCGAACGAGAGCTCGACCGAGAGGCGCGAGCAGTGGTCGTAGTGGCCGTCCACCGCGTAGATCGTGGGCCCGTAGGCGGCCGCGGCGGCGAGCTTCTCCGGCTCGAGGTCGGCCGGCACGAAGACGGCGGCCTCCAGCCCCTCCGCGGCCGCCCGCGCGGCGACGGCGCCGGCGAGGTTCCCGGTCGAGGAGCAGGAGAGCGTCTCCAGGCCGAGCTCCTGCGCCTTCCGGGCGGCGACGGCGACGACGCGGTCCTTGAACGAGTGCGTCGGGTTCGCGGTGTCGAGCTTGAGCCAGAGCTCGCCGACGCCCACCTCCTCGGCGAGGCGCGGTGCGGGGACGAGCGGCGTCAGGCCGGGCGCGAGCCGCGGCACCTCGGGGGACGTGACCGGAAGGAGGTCCGCGTAGCGCCAGAGCGACGGCGGGCCGGACGCGAGCCGTTCTCGTGTGACCGTCGCTCGGAGCCGGTCCCAGTCGTAGACGGGATCGAGCGGGCCGAAGCACGTGCGGCACGTGCCGATCGCCTCGAGCGGGTGCTCGGTGGCGCAGACGCGACAGGAAAGGGAGAGGGCTGACACGGGTGGAACCTCCTTCGTCTCGCTCGACACATCCGTCCGGGTTTGGCACCGTGGCCCCTGTCGGGGCGGGTTGCCGAGGCGTCACAGGGCCGGTCCCTCAGCCTCTCTCGATGTGGAGCGGGACGAATCCCGCGCCGCCCAGAGCGTATCAGTCGGCGCTATCCCGCCTCGCGGCGGAGGACGTCCCAGGCGACGCGGACGTCGTCCTCGGTCGTCCGGGCATTGCCGATCGCGAGGCGGAGCACGAAGCGTCCGTCGAGGCGGGTGTGCGAGAGAAACATCGCCCCTGAGGCGTTGACCCGCTCGAGCAGCGCCTCGTTCTCCTCGTCGGTCCCCTCGCGCCGGAAGCAGACCAGCGAGAAGTGCCTGGGGGCGCAGACCTCCCAGCCGGGCTCCGCTCGCACCCACCCCTCGAACAGCTCGGCGAGGCGGAGGTGCTCGCGGATGATCGCCTGCAACCCTTCGCGCCCGTGGCAACGGAGCACCGCCCAGAGCTTGAGCGCGCGGAACCGCCGACCGAGGGGCATCCCGTACTCGCTCAGGCTGACGACGTCCTCGCTCACGCGGAGGTATTCGGGGACGAGGCTGAACGCGTTGCGGAGATCGTCCGGACGGCGACACCAGAAGGCGGAGCAGTCCATCGGCGTCAGGAGCCACTTGTGCGGGTTGACGCCGACCGAGTCGGCGCGCTCCCAGCCCGCGAAAAGCGGACGCAGCTCGGGGCACACGGCCGCGCTCCCCGCATATGCGGCGTCGACGTGGAGCCACACGCCGGCGTCGGCGCACATCTCCGCAAGCCCGGCAACGGGATCGATCGCGGCGGACGACGTCGTTCCGATCGTCGCGACGAGCGCGCACGCATCCGTGAGGTCGACCCGGTCGAGGCGCAGCGCATGGCGCCCGTCCCCGGGAATCGCGCGGAGCTCGAGCTCGAGCAGCCGGGCCGCCTTCGCGGTCGAGGAGTGCGTGTGCTCGGAGCAGACGACGACCCGCCTGCCCGGCGACGCTGCCCGCGCGGCCGCGAGCGCGGTGATCACGCCCGTCGAGGCCGTGTCCTCGATATGCCCGTGGAGGCCCTCCGGCAGGCCGAGCAGGTCGGCGAGCCAGGAGAGGGTCACCTCCTCGAGCTCCTGCAGCGCGGGCGAGGCGCGCCAGAGGATCCCGACCTGGTTCAGCGCTCCGATCAGCAGCTCGGCGAGGATCCCCGGCTCGGAGGCCGTGCTCGCGAAATAGGCGAAGTAGCGCGGGCTCTGCCAGTGCGTCAGCCCCGGCATCAGCACCTCGTCGAGGTCGCGGAGGACGGCCGCGAACGGCTCGGCCGCGTCGGGCGCCCGCTCCGGCAGCGCCGCGCGGATCGCCCCGGGCTCGACGCGCGAGAGCACGGGCAGGTCGCGGACGCGTTCCAGGTACGCCGCGGCCCACTCGAGCGCCGCCGCGCCGTCGTCCCGGAAATCGCTCACGCCCGCAGCCTCGCGATCTCGCGCCACGGCCGCGTGTTGAGCACCTGCTCCTTCGTGAGCCACGCACGGCGCGCCTGCGCGATCCCGAGCTCGCGATAGCCGAGCGCGGCGGTCGAGTGCGCGTCCGTCGTCACCGGCACGAGCACGCCCGCCTCGCCGGCCAGCCTCGCGTGGACGTCGCGCATGTCGAGCCGGTCGGGCTGGCTGTTGATCTCGAGCGCCGTTCCCGTCTCGGCGGCCCGGGCAACGACCTGCTCGACGTCGACGTCGGCGCCCGCGCGGCGGTTGAGCTTGCGGCCGGTGAGGTGCCCGACGCAGTGGACATGAGGATGGTCGATCGCGGCGAGGATGCGCTCGGTCGGGCTCTTGTCGAACGCGTGATGGAGCGAGGCGACGACCCAGTCGAGCTTTGCGAGCACCTCGTCGTCCACGTCGATCGTCCCGTCCGCGCGGATGTTCGCCTCGACGCCCTTCAACACCCTGAACGGCTTGACGCGCGCGTTGATCTCGTCTATCTCCCGCCACTGCGCCTCCATCCGGCCCTCGCGCAGGTAATGCGAATGGTCGGTGAGCGCGAGGAACCGGTAGCCGAGCGATCGCGCAGTCAGCGCCATCTCGTCGATCGACGCCTTTCCGTCGGACGACCACTCGGAGTGGCAGTGGAGCTCGCCGACCAGGTCCCCCACCTCGACGAGCGCCGGCAGGCTGTCTTTGCGCGCGGCCTCGAGCTCGCCGGAGTTCTCGCGCAGCTCGGGTGGGATGGGTTGGTAGCCGAGGAAGCGATACAGGTCGTCCTCATGCGCAAATCGATGAACGTCGCCGGTCTCGACGACGGCGACGCCGTACTCCGAGATCGAGAGGCCGCGCCGCTGCGCCTCCTCGCGGAGCGCGACGTTGTGGTCCTTCGAGCCCGTGAAGTGCTGGAGCAGGCTGCCGAAGTCCTCGGGCGGCACGACGCGCAGGTCGAGCCGCAGCCCCTGCTTCGTGACGACGGTCGCCTTCGTGTCGCCGCGCGCGGCGATCTCGAGCACCCAGGGCAGCGTGACGAAATGCGCGATCAGCGCGGCGGGGTCGGTCGCCGTGGCGATCACGTCGAGGTCGCGGAAGGTCTCGCGGCCCCGGCGGACGCTCCCGGCGCCCGAGACCTCGACCGCCGCGGGGTGCGCGCGGAGCTCCTCCACAACCCCCCGCACGACGGGGAGGCCGACACCGAGGAGCCCGCGTCGCTCCGGCTCGGGGCCGAAGCCCTTCGCGAGCGCCTCGAGAATGCGCTCCTCGCTCTTCGCGCCGAGCCCCTGGAGCGTGCGCACACGCTGCTGCTCGGCTGCCTCGCGCAGCTCGTCGAGCGTCGTCACGCCGAGCTCGCGCCAGATCCGCGCCGCGGTCTTCGGCCCGAGCCCTGGAAGACGCAGGAACTGCCGCACCTCCGCCGGCACCTCCGCACGACGCTTCTCGAGCGCAGACATCGAGCCGGTCTCGGTCAGCTCGACGATCTTGGACTCGATGGTCGCGCCGATCCCCGGGAGCTCCTTCGCCGTCCCCTGCAGCGCGAGCTCCGCGACGGACGCTCCCGTCTCGCGAATCCTCGTCGCCGCGCGACGATAGGCGAGCACGCGGAAACCCTGCTCACCGAGGATCTCCGAGACGTCCGCGAGCTCGTCGAGCGCATCCGCGACGTCTGCGTTGCGGGGGAGCTGCGGCATCCGCCGATCATATGGACGGGGCCTGCGACCAGTGCAGCGGGCAGACTCCGCCGATGAGCCCGACCCGCGCCCTCGTCTGCGTCCCGACGTACAACGAGCGCGAGAACGTCGAGGCGCTCGTGCGCGCGCTCGGCGAGGTGCTCGACACTGCGTGCGACGGGGTGCTGGTGATCGACGACGGCTCGCCGGACGGGACGGGCGAGATCGCGGACCGGCTCGCGGCAGAGCTGCCGTGGCTCGACGTGCTCCACCGCGCGCGCAAGGACGGGATCGGCCGTGCGTATCTCGCGGGCTTCGAACGGGCGCTTGTGACGAACGCCCGGCTCGTGCTCGAGATGGACTGCGACTTCTCGCACGACCCGTCCGACGTCCCGCGCCTGATCGCCGCGTGCGAGGAGGACGGCGCCGACCTCGCGCTCGGCTCGCGCTGGGTCGCAGGCGGCGGCACCGAGAACTGGGGCCTCGTACGCCGCCTCATCTCGCGCGGCGGATCCCTCTACGCTCGCGTGGTGCTCGGTGTCGGCGTGCAGGACCTGACCGGTGGATTCAAGTGCTTTCGCCGCAGCGTGCTCGAGACGATCGACCTCGAGTCGATCGCCGCGCGCGGCTACGGCTTCCAGATCGAGGGCACGTACCGGACGCTGCGGGCCGGGTTCCGCGTCGTCGAGATCCCGATCGTGTTCGTCGACCGCCGTGTCGGCGACTCGAAGATGAGCGGCGCGATCGTCTTCGAGGCGATGCGCCAGGTACCCGTCCTGCGCTGGCAGGCGCTCCGGGGAAGGCTGTAGTGGTCGACGTCACCGATGCGTCGTTCGCGGCGGAGGTCCTGGCGTCCGACCTGCCGGTGCTCGTCGAGTTCACAGCGCCGTGGTGTCGCCCGTGCAAGGCGATCGAGCCGTTTCTCGCCGACCTCGGCCGCGAGCACGACGGACGCCTGCGGCTCGCGCGGCTCGACATCGACGTCAACCTCGGCGTGCCCGCGCGCTACGGCGTGCTTTCCCTGCCGACCGTGATCGTCTTCGCGGCCGGCGAGCCGGTGGAGGTCGTGCACGGCGCGCAGCCGCGGAGCCGCTACGCCGACGCCGTCGCCCGCGCCCTGACCGCGTAGCCCACACGGCATCGTCTACCCTCGCGCCGTGGTCGACATCGCCGTCGTGGAAGAGCTGCTCGAGGCGATCGGCTCGCGGGACCGGGAGCGGATCGCCGCCTGCTTCGCTCCCGAGGCGAAGCTCCGCGCGTTGACGCCGCACCGGCTGCGGGAGGAGGACGGCCGCGACGCGATCGCCGGCCAGTACGGCTACTGGCTCGACCCGCTCGAGTCGTTCGCCGTGACGTCCGGGGACGTCACCGCGATCGCCGACCGGGCCAGGCTCCGCTACCGGTTCCGCGGCCGCGACCCGGTCAAGGGCTGGCAGGAGAACGAGCACACCGCCTACGCGACCGTCGTGGAGGGCCGTGTGGCGGCACTCGACCTCACGTGTGCCGGGTTCCGCCCGGCGGGGCCGCCGGGCTGACCGCGACCGAGACCTGGGACGCACTCCTCGACGACACCGCCGAGGTGGTGTACCGCGGCGCCGAGCCGGCGCGCGGCGAGCGCACGCAGCCGCTGCCGCCCGATCTGCACGGGTCCGTTGTCGAGGCGCTCGCCCGGCGCGGCGTGACGGAGCTGTACGCACACCAGGCGGCGACCTGGGAGGCGGCCTCGCGCGGCGAGAGCGTCGTGGTGACGACGGGAACGGCATCGGGGAAGTCGCTCGCCTTCTCGCTCCCCGCGCTCGACGCGATCGCCCGCGACCGTGCGGCGCGCGCCCTCTTCCTCTACCCGACGAAGGCCCTCGCCCAGGACCAGGCGCGGTGGCTCGCCGCGCTCGGTCTTCCCGGGCTGCGGCCCGCGATCTACGACGGCGACACGCCGATCGAGCAGCGCGCGCACGTCCGCCGGCGCGCGAACGCGATCCTCACGAACCCCGACATGCTCCACATCGGCGTGCTGCCGCACCACGACCGCTGGGGCGACGTCCTCCACAACCTCCGCGTCGTCGTCGTCGACGAGGCCCACGTCTACCGCGGCGTGTTCGGCTCGCACGTCGCGAACGTCCTGCGCCGGCTGCGGCGCCTCGCGCTGGCGTACGGGGCGGAGCCCCTGTTCGTGCTCGCCTCTGCGACGATCGCGAATGCCGGCGAGCTCGCGTCGCGTCTCACGGGCCTCGACGTTGCGTATCGTCGACCGCGACACAGCGCCGCGCGCGGAACGCGAGATCGTCCTCTGGAACCCGGAGCTGATCGACCCCGAGCTCGGGATCCGTGCGAGCCCGCTCGGCGATGCGTCGCGGCTCCTCGCAGGGCTCGTCGACCGCGGCCTGCGCACGATCTGCTTCACGAAGAGCCGCAAGGCGGCCGAGCTCGTCCACCGCTTCGCCAGCGATCGCCTCGACACGGTGACAGCGCGTCGGCTCGCGCCGTACCGTGCGGGCTACACGCCCGAGCAGCGCCGCGAGATCGAGCGGCGGCTCGTCGACGGCGAGTTGCTGGGCGTGACCGCAACGGACGCGCTCGAGCTCGGGATCGACATCGGGTCGCTCGACTGCGCGATCTCGGTCGGGTTCCCGGGGACCGTCGCGTCCTTGCGGCAGCAATGGGGCAGGGCGGGGCGGCGCTCGCGCGGCCTCGCGGTGCTGATCGCGAGCGAGGATGGGCTCGACCAGTTCTTCGTCTCCGAGCCCGAGGCGCTACTCGGGCGGAGAGTCGAGGCCGCGCTGATCGACCCGTGGACGCCGCGGATCCTCGACGGCCACGTCCTCTCGGCCGCCTACGAGGGGCCGCTGACAGCACGTGACGCCACCGTGCTCGGGCCCGAGGCGCTCGAGCGCGCGGCCGTCCTTCCGGAGCTCGAGGCAACGCCCGCGGGCTACGTCTGGAGGGGGCGCGACACCCCCGCGGCCCGGGTGTCGCTGCGGTCGGGCGACACCGGGGCGTTCGTCATCGTAGACGAGGCAACCGGGACGGTGCTCGGGACGGCGGAGCCCGAGCGCGCGTTCTCGACGGTGCACACCGGTGCGGTGTACCTGCACCTCGGCGACTCGTACGGCGTCACCGCGCTCGACCTCGAGACACGGACGGCACTTGTCCGCCCCGTCAGCGTCGACTGGTACACGCAGCCGCGGAAGGAGACCGAGACCTCGATCGTCGAGGCGCTGCGCAGCAGGCGCGCCGCGGGGGTCGAGCTCCAGCATGGACGGCTCGACGTCTCGGAGCAGGTCGTCGCCTTCCAGCGAAAGGCGATCGCCGACGGCAGCGTGATCGACACGACACCGCTCGACCTGCCTGCGACCTCGTACGAGACCGAAGGCGTCTGGTTCTCTCCGGGCCCCGAGTTGCTGGCCGGGATCGACACGATGCCGACGCTCGTCTCGGCGCTCCACGCGGCCGAGCACACGCTCATCTCCCTGCTTCCGCTCTTCGCCATGTGCGACCGCTGGGACATCGGCGGGCTCTCGACGAACCTCCACGAGCAGACGGGCCTGCCGACGGTGTTCGTCTACGAGGGTCACGCAGGCGGCGTCGGGATCGCCGAGCGGGGCTTCGACTGCTTCGCCGAATGGGTCGCCGACACCGTCCGGCTCCTCGCGCGGTGTCCCTGCCGGACCGGCTGCCCGTCGTGTGTCCAGAGCCCGAAGTGCGGCAACCTGAACGAGCTCCTCGACAAGAGGGCGGCACTGACGCTGCTCGAACGAATGGCCGGCGAGCGGTGACGGCCGCTCGTCCGGCACGAACCCGGCACGAAGTCGGCACCGACACGGCTCCGGTTCGCTGCGATCGTTCCGGTAGGGGGGCCGCGATCCCCCAAGGGGGTCCTGGACCGGGTGGCGCTCGACCGGTGCCGCTGGACACGGATCGATCACCGGCCGCGGCGAGCCACACGCGCCGCGCGGCGCTGCCGGCCCGCCGAATCACCGACGGCTCGTGCAAGACCGGACATGTCAAACCGGCGTCATGCTGTCGATCGCGGCGAGTCCCGATCGTCGTCCATCCGAGATCGACACCGCGCCACGGAACGGAGGCACAGCATGGAGTACCTGGCACTGATCTACGCCGACCAGGGTGTCTGGGAGAGGATGACGGAGGCCGAGCGCGAAGCCGCGTACGAGCAGTACGGCGAGTTCGCCGAGGCGGCACGCGCCGCAGGCGTCCTCGTCGGCGGCGACGAGCTCGCGTCGACGACGACCGCGACGACCGTCCGTGTCCGCGGCCACGAGCGGCTGGTAAGCGACGGCCCGTACGCCGAGGTGAAGGAGGCGCTCGGCGGGTTCTTCATCCTCGACTGCGCGTCGTTCGACGACGCGCTGGAGTGGGCCGCGCGGATCCCCGCGGTCGACCACGGCGCGGTCGAGATCCGTCCCGTCCACGTCGACCCGGAGGCATGACATGAAGTACGCGCTGCTCGTCTACGGAGACCAGTCCGCTTGGGCCCAGCTCGACGAGGAGGAGGCGGCCCGCCTGCGCGCCGAGTCGATGCCGCGCTGGCTCGCGCTCTTCGAGGAGATGGGAAAGGCCGACCCGGCGGTGGAGGGCCGCGAGCTCGCCGCCGCCGCGGAGGCGAAGGTCGTGCGCGTCGTCGACGGCGAGCGGGTCGTCACCGACGGGCCGTTCGCCGAGACGAAGGAGCAGATCGGCGGGCTCTTCGTCACCACGCTGCCGCATCTCGACGAAGCGATCCGCATCGCCGCGCTCGTCCCGGCAGCGGAGACCGGATCGCTCGAGATCCGGCCGATCGTGGAGCGGTGACGACCGCAGATCGCCGCCCGTCGCTCGAAGCCACGTTCAAGGAGGAGTGGCCTCGTGCGGTTGCGATCCTCACCAGCATCCTCGGCGACCTCGCGCTTGCCGAGGACGCTGTGCAGGACGCCTTCGCGAAGGCACTCGAGCGCTGGCCCCGGGACGGTACGCCGCGCTCGCCCGGCGCCTGGATCGTCGCGACC
The DNA here is from genome assembly GCA_963821365.1 of uncultured Actinomycetes bacterium. GTDB lineage: Bacteria > Actinomycetota > Thermoleophilia > Gaiellales > Gaiellaceae > Gaiella. Next base: position 119,244 of record CAWGDT010000008.1, on the reverse strand, counting down.
GCGCGTAACGGGGCGATCGACAGGATCCGACGCGAGCGGACCTTCGCCCGCAAGGCCGAGCTCTTGGCGCGGCTCGAGACGGTCCCCGGCGACGAGGACGCAGACGTGAGCACGATCCCAGACGAGCGGCTGGCGCTCCTCTTCACGTGCTGCCACCCGGCCCTTGCCGTCGAGGCACGCATCGCGCTCACGCTGCGCGAGGTGGGCGGGCTCGAGACGCCAGAGATCGCGCGCGCGTTCCTCGTGACCGAGACGACGATGGCCCAGCGCCTGGTGCGCGCGAAGCGCCGTGTCCGGGAGACCGGGATCCCGTTCCGCGTCCCGCCCGACGAGATGCTTCCCGACCGCGTCCCCGACGTCCTGCGGGTCCTCTACCTCGTGTTCAACGAGGGCTACGCCGCCACCGCGGGGGACGCGCTGGTGCGCGCCGACCTCTGCGCGGAGGCCATCCGGCTCGCCAAGCTCCTCTGTGTCCTGATGCCGGACGAGCCCGAGGCGTTCGGGCTGCTGGCGCTCCTCCTGCTCCAGGACTCGCGCCGCGAGGCACGCGTCGGGCCCGACGGCGAGCTCGTCCTGCTCGCCGACCAGGACCGCGCGCTCTGGGACACGCGGGCGATCGACGAGGGGCTCCGCGTCCTGCGCCGAGCGGAGGCACACGGACGACCCGGCCAGTATCAGCTCCAGGCGGCGATCGCGGCCGGGCACGCGGAGGGCGCGGAACCCGGAACCATCGCCGCCGTGTACGACGCGCTGCTCCAGATCGATCCGTCACCCGTCGTCAGGCTGAACCGTGCCGTCGCGATCGCTCTCGCGGGGGACGTTGCGACGGGCCTCGAGCTGATCGACGGGCTCGAGGACCTCGGCGGGTACGCCTACCTGCACGCCGCCCGCGCCGACCTGCTCAGGCGTATCGGCCGGAACGACGAGGCGGCAGCGAGTTACCGGAACGCGCTCGCGCTCACCGACAACGCTCCCGAGCTGCGCTTCCTCGAGCGGCGCCTCCGCGAGGTGGCCGGGCCGGACGTCACGGCCTAGCGGGCGACTCGAGCGCGCGCTCGACAGCTTCTCTCGCGGTCGCGACGCGAACAACGCCTTCGACCGAAGGCCCGTCGCCGAGCTGGACGACCGGCCGGCCGAGCCGCAGCGCGAACGCAATCTCGGCAAGCGTGCCGTAGCTTCCGCCGACGGCGATCACCGCGTGACCCGATGCCGCCACCGCGAGGTTCCGCGCGTGGCCGATGCCGGTGACGACGACGTGATCGGCCCAGGGGTTTGCGGCCGCGTGCGTCTCGCCCGGGAGGATTGCGATCGTCGTCCCTCGCGCCGCCTTCGCGCCGCGATGAGCCGCTGCCATGATCTCGTCGAGCCCGCCCGTGACGACCGTGCAACCGCGCTCGGCCAGAAGGCGCCCGACCTCCTCCGCCTCCGCGATCCGGTCCGACCCGCTGCCGATGACTGCGACCTGGAGTGCTGCCATCGTGCGATCGTAGGCGGCGATGCCCGAACGGCGCGAGGCAGCGGGAGGAACGCTCGTCGTGGGCGGTGGCTTCGCCGGCGCCTACGTCGCGCGGCTGCTCGGGAGGCGCGGTGCGACCATCGTCAACCCCGACAACTTCATGCTCTACACGCCGCTCCTTCCGGAGGCCGCGGCCGGAACGCTCGAGCCCCGCCACGTCGTCGTGCCGCTGCGCCAGATGTGCCCGCACGCCGAGCTGCTCCTCGGGCACGTCACCAGCCGCGACCCCGAACGGCGCACCGTCGTCGCGGAGACGCTCGGAGGCACGTTCGAGATCGCCTACGAGCGCCTCGTCGTCGCGCTCGGCGCGGTCACGCGGACGTTCCCGGTGCCGGGTCTCGCCGAGCACGGCAGGGGATTCAAGGACGTCGCGGACGCGATCGCCCTGCGCAACCACCTGCTCCGTTCGCTCGAGTCCGCCGCCGCACGGCTCGCCGACTCGGAGGCAGAGCGCGACCTCGGGTTCGTCTTCGTCGGAGCGGGCTACGCGGGCGTGGAGGCTCTCGCGGAGCTCAACGACCTCGCGCACGCTGCCGTTCGCCGCTCGTACCCGATGCTACGGAACGTCCGTCAGCGCTGGGTGCTCGTCGACGCCGCCCCGGCGATCCTCTCGGAGATCCCCCGCAAGCTGGGCGAGTACACCCATCGCTACCTCGAGGAGAAGCGCGGGATCGAGATCCACGTCGGGACGACGCTCACGTCGTTCGACGACCGGGAGGCCGTGCTCGCCGACGGCACTCGGATCCCGGCGCGCACGCTCGTGTGGGCCGCCGGCGTTCGCCCCGCCCCTCTCCTCGCGACGCTCGACCTTCCCCTCGACGACCGTGGCCGCGTCACCGTCGACCCGACACTCCGCGTGACCGGGACCGACGACGTCTGGGCACTCGGCGACTGTGCTGCCGTGCCGAACGAGCGCACGCCCGGCCGCTTCGACCCGCCGACGTGCCAGCACGCATTACGCCAGGCACGCCGGCTCGCGAAGAACCTTCACGGGACGCCGCGCCCCTACGGGTACCGGATGCTCGGCCAGGTCGCGACCCTGGGCCGCTACAAGGGCATCGCGGAGCTGCCGGGGGTGCGTCTGCGCGGCTTTCCGGGGTGGTTCGTCGCACGGACGTACCACCTCTACGCGCTCCCGACGTTCCGCCGCAAGGTGCGAGTCGTCGCGGACTGGACGGTGTCCCTGTTCTTCCGGCGCGACATCGTGGAGCTCTCGGCCCTGGGTCACCCGCACCGGCTCGACTCGTGACGGACGTCACTGCCCTGTACGGCCTTCGGCTCCGAACCCCGCGGCTCGTGCTGCGGCTCGGCGACCGCGGCGAGCTCGAGGCGCTCGCTCACGTCGCGGCGGCCGGGATCCATCCACCGGACGAGATGCCGTTCGCGGTCCCGTGGACCGACGCGAGCAACGAGCCCGGGTTCGTCGAGGACTTCGCTGCCTTCCACGAGCAGAGGCTGGCAGCGTGGGCCCCCGAAGGCTGGGCGCTGAACCTCCTCGCCTTCCACGAAGGCGCGCCGGTCGGCTCGCAGGGCCTCCGCGCGACGCAGTTCGCCACCGACCGCACGGTCGAGACCGGCTCGTGGCTCGGCACGGCGAGTCAGGGGCGGGGACTCGGCACGGAGATGCGCGCCGCGGTGCTCGAGCTCGCGTTCACCCGCCTCGACGCGCGCGTCGCGCGGTCGGGATGGCTCGAGAGCGGGGCCGCCCAGTCGGCCTCCGTCTCCGCACGGCTCGGTTACCGCGAGATGGGGACGCACCTCGAGGCGCCGCGCGGAGACCCCGTCCTGCACCATGACCTCGTCCTCGCAAGGACGGAGTGGACCTGCCCGATCGCCGTGGAGATCGTCGGCGTCGAGCCGTGCCTGCCGCTGTTCGGCGCTGTGGCGGGATAGGCCTTCAGCGCACCGCGCGCAGCGCGGCGCCGAGCGACTGCCCGCCCTCGAGAACGCGCGCGAAGAGATCGCCCTCGCGGGCAACGCGCTCGAGCACGGCGTCCATCGTGAACGAGTGGATGTCGAGCCCGGGCTTCACCTCGTCCCAGCGGATGGGAGTCGAGACGGGCGCTCCCGGTCTCGGGCGCACGGAATAGACCGACGCCGTGGTCTTGCCGGGACCGTTCTGGTTCGCGTCGACGAGCACGCCCTGGCGCTTGGCCCTCGTCCATTCCGTCGTCACGAGACCCGGGTGAGCGCGTGCGAGAGCACCCGCCACGATCCCCGCGAACTCGCGCACCTGGTCGAAGCCGTGGCGCCGCGCGATCGGGACGAGAACGTGGATCCCGCGGGAGCCGCTCGTCTTCGGCACCGACTCGAGCCCGAGCACGTCGAGTGTCTCCCGAACGAGCAACGCCACCTGGATCACGTCCTCGAACGTCGCTCCCTCCGACGGGTCGAGGTCGAACATGACCCAGTCGGGCCTCTCCGGCCGGTCGGCGCGCGACGCCCAGGCGTGCATGTCGATGCAACCCATGTTCACCATCCAGAGCAGCGCGAGGTCGTCGTCGACGAGGGCGTAGTCGATCACGCGCTTCTCCCCCTCGCGCGTCGAGGCGGGGAACGGCGCCGTCTCGATCCAGTCGGGGATGTGCGACGGCGCCTGCTTCTGGAAGAAGCTCTTCCCCTGCCAGCCGTCGGGGTAGCGCTTCATCGTGAAGGGCCGCTTCCGTAGATGCGGGACGAGCACCTCCGCGACGTCCCGGTAGTAGGCGAGCAGCTCCCCCTTGGTGATGCCCTCGTCCGGCCAGAAGGGCTTGTCGAGGTTCGAGAGGCGCAGCGTCCTCCGTCCCCTGCGGATCTCCGCGGTCATGGGTGGTCGGTCCACCGGCAGATCGTCGCGGATCCCGAGGAACACCGGGGCGCGAAGCCGGCCCTCGCGCGTCTGCTCGGCGAACGCGACCTCGGCCGAGAGGCTCGGCTCGACCCACGTCACGTCCGCCGCGCGCACACGGGGCATGCGCGGCGTGGCGACGAGCGGCGACGCCGGGCGCGACAGGGGACGCAGGACTGCCAGCAGCGACTCGACGTCCCCGTCGCCGATGCCCGACCCGACGTTGCCGGCCCAGTGGAGCCCGTCCGCCTCGCGGCGGCCGAGAACGAGCGCGCCGAGCTTGGCCCTGCGCCCGGTTCCCCGGGTGAAGCCGACGACCGGGAAGTCGTCCTCCCGCCGGAGCTTGAGCTTCTGCCACTCGGGCGTCCGCCTGCCCGGCCTGTAGGGCGCGTCGGCGCGCTTCGCGACCACGCCCTCGAGCCCCTGCGCCGACGCGGCCTCGAGCAGCGCCTTGCCGTCCTCGAAGGCAGGCGACAGCCGGACGCTGTCCGACGACGGGTCGAGCACCTCCTCGAGCAGGCGCCTTCGCTCGGTCAGGGGGCGCCGGTGGACCGGGTCGCCGTCGAGCACGAGCAGGTCGAACACCATCAGCACGAGGCGGCCAGAGCCCGACTGGAGCGACTCGAAACGGGCCGTCCCCGCCGCGTCGAGCGCGCAGACCTCCCCGTCGAGCACGGCGGAGGGCGTGCGCACGGCGTGGACGACGGCACGGGCGACCTCGCGGAAGCGCTCGGTGAGGTCGTTGCCGTTGCGGCTCGTCAGCGTCGCGGCGCCGCCCCGCAGCGTGACGATCGCGCGGTACCCGTCCCATTTCGGCTCGTAGAGCCAGCCGGGCCCCGTCGGCAGGTCATCCGTCACCGTTGCGAGCTGCGGGCGGAGGTCCGGCGCCGCCTCCGAGACGGCGTCCTTGCGCAGCAGCAGCCAGTTCCGCTCGTCACCGTCGAGCCGGGCGGGAACCAGCGTCCAGATGCCGTCGACCCGCTCGCCGCGGAGATGAACGGTCAGCCCGCCGTTCCGCTTCTCCTCGAGCAGCTCGTACGTCCCCCGGTCCCAGATCTCGACCGTTCCCGCGCCGTACTCGCCGGCGGGGATGACGCCCTCGAACGAGCCGTAGTCGAGCGGGTGATCCTCGACGTGCACGGCGAGATGCCGCTCGCCCGCCTCGAGTGGCAGGCCCTTCGGGACGGCCCAGCTCGCGAGCGCACCGTCCCGCTCGAGCCGCAGGTCGTAGTGGAGCCGCCGCGCGTCGTGGCGCTGGATCACGAACAGCGGCGCGTCGCCCGATCCGCTGCCGCCGAAGGGCTCGGGCGTCCGCGCGGGATCGCGCTTGCGCCGGTAGTCACGAAGCCTCGCCATGGGCCACGATCATTTCACGGCCGATCACCCGAAATCGGCACCGCTCCTTAACATCGTCTCTACAGGTTCGAGAAAAGCCCCGCAAGCAGGCTGTTTCGCGGTCGGGGATAAGCCTGTGGAAAGTGTGGAGAGACCACTCGGGCCGTCACACCGACGCAAGGACGCCCATCGAGCGGAATTTCGCGCGACGGGCGCGGCGGAGCTCGTCTGCGGGCACGTCCGCGAGCTCGTCGAGGTGTGCGACGAGCGCCTCGCGGAGGAGCACTGCGGCAGCGTCGTGGTCCATCTGGGCGCCGCCTTCGGGCTCGGGGACGATCCCGTCGATCACACGGAGCTCGAGGCAGTGCGCGGCGTCCGGCTTGAATGCGGCTGCGGCCCGGTTCGCCTGCGCGGCGTCGCGCCAGAGGATCGAGGCGCAGCCCTCGGGCGAGATCACCGAGTAGATCGCGTTCTCCTGCATCAACACCCGGTCTGCGACCGCAATCGCGATCGCGCCGCCCGAGCCTCCCTCGCCGATCACGACCGAGACGCTCGGCACGCCGAGACGCAGCATCGCCGCCTGCGACCGCGCGATCGCACCTCCCTGTCCGTGCTGCTCCGCGGCGATGCCGGGATACGCGCCCGGCGTGTCCACGAGCGTGACGAGCGGAAAGCCGTGGCGGTCCGCGAGCTCCATTGTCCGCATCGCCTTGCGGTATCCCTCGGGGTAGGCCATGCCGAAGTTGCGCACCGCGCGCTCCTTCAGGTCGCGTCCCTTCTGGTGCCCGACGACCGCGATCGTCCGCCCGTCGAGCGAGCCGATCCCGGCCACGATCGCGTGGTCGTCCATCCGGCCGCGGTCGCCGTGGAGCTCGAACCAGTCCTCGAGGATCCGCTCGACGTAGTCGAGCGTGTACGGGCGCTTCTCGTGGCGGGCGAGCAGGACGCGGCCCCAGATCTCCTCGTCGGTCGTGTCCTCGCGGAGCCGCTCGAGCTGCCGTTGCAGCCGCTCGAGCTCCGCCGAGAGCTTCGTGCCACGCAGGAGCTTGACGCCGGAGAGCTGCGCCAGCCGGTCGCGGAGGCCGAGCTCGGCTTCCTGGCTCATCTCCCCGCCCCGAAGAGGCGCAGGAGCCGCGAGAGCGTCACTCGCAGGTCGCCGCGCGGGACCACCGCATCGACGTGGCCGAAGCGGAAGTTCGACTCGGCCAGGCCGAAGTCGTCCGGCAGCTTCTCGCGGGTCGTCTGCGCGACGACACGCGGGCCGGCGAACGACGTCAGCGCCCCGGGCTCGGCGAGGATCACGTCGCCGAGGCTCGCGAAGCTCGCCGTCACGCCGCCGGTCGTCGGGTGCGCCAGCACCGAGATCAGCACCCCGCCCGCATCCTGGAGATCCCCGACGGCGACCACGGTCTTCGGCAGCTGCATCAGCGCGAGAATGCCCTCCTGCATCCGGGCGCCGCCCGACGCCGACACGGAGATCAGCGCTCCGCCGTCCTCCGCCGCCCGCTCGCAGGCGCGTGCGAACCGCTCGCCGACGACGCTCCCCATCGAGCCGCCCATGAACGAGAAGTCCATCGCGGCGATACGGCACGGATGACCCTCGACCGCGACCCGCCCCGTGAGGATCGCGTCGCCGAGACCCGTCCCGAGCTCGGCCTCTGCGAGCCGCTCGACGTACGGTCGGAGGTCGAAGAACTCGAGCGGGTCGGCCGAGCGCAGGTCGCCGTCCTCCTCCTCGAACGTGCCGGCGTCGGCGAGCTGTGCCACACGCTCACGCGCGCGGACCGGAAAGTGATGACCGCACTGCGGACAGACGCGGAGCTGCTCGGCGAGCTCGTCGTCGCGATAGTGCGATCCGCAGCCGGGACACGTGTTCGGATGGCCGCCGCTGCCGTCGCGCGCGGACGGGTCCGACTTCTTGTGCTCGATGGAGACGTCGATGTTCCCGGTGGCGGACACCCAGGGCATCTTAGTGCCGGTCCGTCAGAGCCCGGCCGCACCGGCGAGCCGTGCGAGGATCCCGGGGTCCGCCCCCGGCGCGAGCCCGGTCAGCCCCATGCCCGCCACGTGTGTCCTGCTCGCGACCTCGAGCAGCAGACGCTCCACGTCGTCGAGGTCGAGACCGCCGGGAGCCGGCATGAACACGGGCAGCGCGCCCGGCTCGAGGACGTCGACGTCGAGGGCGACGTAGACGGCGTCGACGCCGTCGAGCGCGCGGACGACGTCGTCGTCGATCCCGTGCTCGGCGACATAGGCCTGCTCGGGCGGGTCGAGCTCCCGGGCGCCCACGAGCGCGATGTCGTCGATTCCGACGCTCCCCTCGTCGATCGCCATGCGGAGAGGCATGCCCCAGAGGTTCCCGGACGGCGAGGTCTCGGGCGTGTTGAGGTCGCCGTGGGCGTCGAGCCAGACGACTGCGAGTCGGCCGTGACGCGCCGAGAGACCGCGGATCGCACCGACGTGCGCGCAGCAGCACCCGCCGAGCACGAGCGGCCGCCGTGGCAGCCCGCGCGCGATCGCGTCCGACTGCTCCTCGAGGGAGTCGGCGTCGACCACAGCCGCCTCGGGGTAGGGAAGCTCGGTCGAGGCCGCCTCCTCCATCGCCCGCCCGCCGGCTCCGAAGGCGCGCGGCACGCGCACGAGGCCCGCAGCGAACGAGGCGCCGCAGCTGTGGCACTCGTAGACGTCGTCGAACGCGACGGCGGTGAGCGTGCGGCAGAACGGGCAGCGGGCGCGCAGCGTGCTCACGCGGGCAGCTCGCGCCGGCGCATCGGCTCAGCCACCGGGTCGGAGCTCCTTGTGCCACACGTCGGCCTGCCAGAGGACGCGCATTCCCGCGCGCTCGTACAGGCGGGTCGCACCCGTGGGGTTGTCCACGTCCACGCCGAGCGCCACCGTCGTCTCGCCCGTCTCCCGAAAGCGCCGGAACGACTCGTGGAGCAGCGCGAGGCCGAGGCCGCGCCTGCGCCACGCGGGCCGCACGCCGAGCGTGCCGACGAAGCCCCAGTCGCCGTTTCGCTTCGCGTAGTTTCGCGAGAAGCAGACGACCTCGTCCCCCGACCAGACGACGGGGACCAGGTCCGGGTCGAAGCCGGTCCTGCCGAAGGCCCGCTCGTGCCACTCGTCGTATCCGAGCGGAAGGTAGCCCCACTCGTCCGCGAAGGCCTCGAGCTCTGCGGCGTGGAGGGCCGGCCCGTCGCGGCCCGTATCCAGCGATCGCAGCTCGACGCCTTCGGGCCAGACCGGATCGGGCTGCGGCTCGCCGACGTCGATCACCATGCGGAAGTAGCTCCGCATCCGCTCGTAGCCGAGTCCGGCGAAGAGCGCCGGAGCGCTCTCGTCGCCGACGAGGTGCGCCGCCTCGAGCACGATCCGCTCACCGTCCGGCCAGTCCGGGCGGAGCTCCCGCGCCCGATCCTCGAGCAGCGTCAGGACGCGCGTGCCGACGCCCCGGCCGGAGAGCTCCGGGTGGACGTAGCCGTCGCCGATGAAGCGCCCACCCCTGCGCGCCAGCAGATGGGCCACCCCGGCGGCCCTGCCGTCGACCTCCACGAGCCAGGCGTCGTGCTCGAGGTCGAGCCTCTCCCACTCCTCGCGGAGGTCGTCGGCGGTCCAGTCGGAGTCGCCGTAGACGGCGGCATCCGCGGCACGGAGGAGCGCGAGCACCTCGTCGAAGCGACTGCTGGTGGGTCGCACGACGTCCACCGCGGCAGCGTACGAGCTGCCGGTCGTGCAGGTGGTGCGGCGGGCCGCACCGTCCCCTACCGTTGCGTGGTGGACCGTCTCCTGATCCGCAGGCTGGAGCCCGGCGACTGGGCGGACGTCGCGCGCATCTACGCCGCGGGTCTCGCCACGGGTGTCGCGTCGTTCGAGACGAGCGTCCCGCCCTGGGAGGAGTGGGATGCGGGGCACTGCCATGCTCCCCGGGCCGCGGCGGTGGTGGACGGGGCGGTGGTCGGCTGGACGGCGGTCGCACCCGTGTCGCGTCGCGACTGCTACCGCGGCGTGGTCGAGCACTCCGTCTACGTCGACCCGGCCGCGCACGGCCGCGGCGTCGGCAGAGCGCTTCTCCTGCGACTGCTCACCGATGCACCGGCGCACGGGATCTGGACGATCCAGACGTCGATCATCGCCGGCAACATCCCGAGCCTCGCGCTCCACGAGGCGGTCGGGTTCCGCGTCGTCGGCCGTCGCGAGCGAATCGCGCAGCGCGACGGCGTCTGGCACGACACGATCCTGCTCGAGCACCGTGTCCCGTGACGTGGAGCAAAGCCGGTCCGAAGCCAGATACATCCGGAGGACGCCTCGTCGGCGGCGGAACAGGCCGTCGGCGACCGGAGGCCGGCTTCGCCGGCCGGGAGGTCAGGCGCGCGTGCCCGGGTCGGAAGCCGGAAGGAGGGGGCTCGGGGGGGAACCATGGGTTCCCCACCGTTTGAACACGACGCAGGCGTTGTGGCCGCCGAAGCCGAACGAGTTCGAGACGCCGACCTCGACCTGCTGCGCGCGCGCCTCGTTCGGGACGTAGTCGAGGTCGCACTCCGGGTCCGCGACCTCCTGGTTGATCGTCGGCGGGAGCACCCCCCGCTCGAGCGCGAGGATCGTGAACGACGCCTCGACGGCGCCGGCCGCGCCGAGGCAGTGGCCCGTCGCGCCCTTCGTCGACGAGACCGGGGTCGCGTACGCCTTCTCCTCGCCCAGCGCGAGCTTGATCACGCGGGTCTCGGCGCTGTCGCCGACCGGGGTCGACGTGCCGTGCGCATTGACGTAGCCGACCTCGTCGGGCGTGATCCCGGCGTCGTCGAAGGCCATCTTGAGCGCGCGCGCCGGGCTTGCGCCGGTGGGATCGGGATCGGACACGTGCGTCGCGTCGGACGAGACCCCGTAGCCCAAGAGCTCCGCATAGATCTTCGCGCCGCGCGCGTTCGCGTGCTCGAGCTCCTCGAGGACGACCATCGCGGCCGCCTCGCCCATCACGAATCCGTCCCGCTCGAGGTCGAACGGCCGCGACGCGCGCTTCGGGTCGTCGTTGCGCCGCGAGATCGCGCGCATCGCGCCGAAGCCTGCGATCCCGACGCGCGAGACGGGCGCCTCCGTGCCGCCGCAGATCATCACGTCGGCGCGACCGAGCCTGATCGCGTCGAGCCCGTCGCCGATCGCCATGTTCGAGGCGGCGCAGGCCGTGCACTCGGACAGGAGCGGCCCCTTGGTGCCGAGCTCCATCGAGACCCAGCCGGCGGCCAGGTTCGGGATGATCTGGACGATCGAGAACGGGTTGACGCGATCCGGGCCTCGCTCGTCGAGCACCTGGATGCACGCCTCGAAGGACTTCAGCCCGCCGATCCCCGTCGCAACCGCCGCGCCGACGCGATCGGCCTCGGCGGCGATGTCGAGGCCCGCGTCTGCCTCGGCCTGGCGCGCCGCCGCGAGCGCGAGGTGCGTGAACCGGTCCATGCGGCGCGAGGCCTTGTACTCGATGTAGTCCGTGACCTCGAGGCCCTTCACCTCGCACGCGAAGTCGGCCGGGAACCCGTCCGGGTCGAACTGCGTGATCTTCGCGGCGCCGGACGCGCCCGCGATCAAGGCGCTCCAGGTGTCCTCGACGGTGTTGCCGATCGGCGTCACCATCCCGAGGCCGGTCACGACCACGCGGCGCCTGCCGTTCTCGCTCATCGCGGCCACGCTACATCCCGAGCCCGCCGTCGACCAGGACGACGTCGCCGGTGATGAACGCCGCCGCGTCGGAGCAGAGGAACCGCACAGCGCCCGCGACGTCCTCCGGATCCCCCAGCCGGCCGAGCGGCGTGTTGGTCAGCATCGCCTCGGTCGCCCCCTCGGGCAGCACGTCGGTGAGCTGCGTCTTCACGTACCCCGGCGCGACGACGTTCGCCCGCACGTTCCGGCTGCCGAGCTCACGCGCGAGGGACTTCGTGAACCCGATGATCCCGGCCTTCGAGGCTGCGTAGTTGGTCTGGCCCCAGTTGCCGTGCACGCCGACGATCGAGGAGACGTTGACGATCGACCCCGCGCGCTTGCGCATCATCGGCCGCGTCGCCGCGCGGCACGTGTAGAAGACCGACGAGAGGTTCGTGTCGATCACCGTGCGCCAGTCCTCGTCGCTCATCCGCACGAGCAGCCCGTCCCTCGTCAGCCCGGCGTTGTTCACCAGCACGTCGACGTCGCCCGCGGCCTCGACGAGCGCCTTCGCGGACTCCGCGTCGGACACGTCGGCCTCGACGGCCCGTCCGCCGATCTCTGCCGCGACGGCCTCCGCTTCCTCGCGGCCGGTGCGATAGCCGACGACCACCTCGGCGCCGGCACGGCCGAGCTCGAGCGCGATTGCGCGCCCGATCCCCCGTGAGCCGCCGGTGACGAGGGCGAGCTTCCCCTCGAGCGACGCGAACGAGCTCACGAGGTGCCGAGCGCCTCCTTGACCTTCTCGAGGCTCGCGAGGTCGTTCACCGAGAACGTCCGCGTGCCGCGGTCGATGCGCTTGACGAGCCCGGAGAGGACGTTGCCCGGCCCGATCTCGACGAACGTCGTGACGCCGCCGCGCATGAGCTCACCGGCGGCCTGCGTGAAGCGGACGGGCGCGGTGAGCTGGTCGACGAGCAGCGCGCCGAGGCGCTGCGCGGGCTCGATCTTCGCGGTCACCGTCGACATGAACGGCTTTACCGGGTCGGCGAAGCGGATGCGGTCGATGGCGGGCTTGAGCGCGCGGCCGGCCTGTCCCACGAGCGGGCTGTGGAAGGCGCCGGAAACCTTGAGTCGGATCGCTCGTCGGGCGCCGAGGCTCTCGGCCTCGGCGCAGCACTCCTCGACTGCCTCGTTCTCTCCCGAGACGACGATCTGACCCGGACAGTTGTAGTTGGCCGGCCAGACCCCGAGGATCTTCCGGCAGAGCGTCTCGACCAGGTGGTCCTCCAGCCCGAGGATCGCGGCCATCGCACCCGGGCGCTGGCGGGCCGCCTCGGCCATCGCGAGCCCGCGCTCGCGCACGAGGCCGATCGCCTCGCCCTCGGACATCGCGCCGACCGACGCGAGCGCGGCGAACTCGCCGACCGAGTGGCCGACGACGACGTCCGGCTCGATGCCTTCCTTGCGGACGGCGGCCAGGATGGCGAGGCTGGTTGCGACGAGCGTGGGCTGCTGCACCTCGGTCTCGACGAGCTCCTCGAGCGGCCCCTCGAAGCACAGCTGCGCGAGGTCCATGCCCGTGACCTCGGAGCCGATGCGGTAGACGTCCATCGCCTCCGGCACGGCCTCGGCGATCTCCCGACCCATCCCGACCTCGAGCGAGCCCTGGCCGGGGAAACAGAACGCAACCTTGGTCATGAACGTCTCCTGTCCGTCCATTCGATGAGCGCCGAGCCCCACGTCAGGCCCGCCCCCATGCCTGTCATCAGCACGAGGGCGCCGTCGCGCAGGCGCCCGTCGGCCCTCGCGTCGGCGAGGGCCAGAGGGATGGAGCCTGACGACGTGTTGCCGAACCGATCCACGTTCACCACCGTTCGCTCGGGCGGGACGCCGAGCTTACCGACCGCGTGGTCGATGATCCGCTTGTTCGCCTGATGCGGGACGTACACGTCGACCTCGTCGATGGTACGGCCGCACTCGGCGAGCACCGCCTCCGCCGACGAGACCATCACGCGCGTCGCGAACTTGTACACCTCGCGGCCATTCATCTTCAGCATCGACTCCGGGTTCTCGAACCTCCGCGAGCCGCTCCCGGGGTACTGGAGATGGACGCCTCCGCCGCCGTCGGCGCCGAGCTCGAAGCCGAGGAAGCCACCCTGCTCGACGGGCTCCATCACGACGGCGCCGGCGCCGTCGCCGAAGAGGACGAGCGTCGAGCGGTCCGTCCAGTCGAGGATCGACGAGAGCACGTCGCCGCCGATCACGAGAGCGCGCCGCGAGAGGCCGGCGGCGAGCATCGCGTAGGCCTGGGCGATCGCGTACATGAACCCGGTGCAGCCCGCCAGCAGGTCGTAGGCGGCCGCCTCCTCTGCGCCGAGGGCGTCCGCCATCAGCGCGGAGGCCGTCGGGAACAGCATGTCCGGCGTCACCGTGGCGCAGATGATCAGGTCGATCTCGTCCGCGGTGGCGGCTGCGTCGTCGAGCGCAGCCCGGGCGGCAGGGAGCGCGATGTCCGTGAGCGCCTCGTCCTCGGTGATCATCCGGCGCTCGTGAATCCCCGTGCGCTCGACGATCCACTCGTCGGTCGTGTCGACGTACTGCGCGAGCTCGTCGTTCGTCACCACACGGTCGGGGACGTGCACGCCGAGCCCGGTGATCCCGATCCGCACCCCGTTCGCCGAGCCGATCATCCGACGTGGGGGAACCCGTGGTTCCCCCACGAGCCCCCTCCTTCCTCGGTTGCGCAGGGGTTCCCGGAGCTTGGCCTCCCGGCCGGCGAAGCCGGCCTCCGGCCGCACAGGGTCGCGCACAGCACACGGTCACGCAGAGATCATCGCTCCACCGCGAAGGTGAGCGTGCCACGAGCGGCCAGCTCGGCCCCGACGTGCGCCGTGGCCTTGCCGCGCCCGATCGGACCGCGCACCTGGTCGATCTCGCAGACCAGCGAGAGCGTCTCGCCGGGCGAGACGACCCGCTTGAAGCGACAGTCGTCGATCCCTGCGAAGAACGCGATCCGGCCGCGGTTCTCCTCCTCTGCGAGCACCGCCACCGCCCCGGTCTGGGCCATCGCCTCCACGATCAGCACCCCGGGCATCACCGGCCGCTGCGGGAAGTGGCCGGCGAACCACCAGCCGTCCTCGGGCACGCGATAGGTCGCGGACACGCGCTCACCCGGCACGAGCTCGACCACCTCGTCGAGGAGGAGGAACGGTGCGCGGTGCGGCAGGATCGACTCGATCTCCTCGCGCCCGAAGGGCGTGGCGGGGCTCACGGCGCGAGTCTACTCGGGACGCCGCCCGAGCCGACCTCAGCGCCGGAAGCTCGTCTCGTTCCCGGCGGCGTCGCGCGCGACGACGACGAGCGTGCGCAACCGCTCGATCCGCGGGATCCGCAGCGTCTCGGGACCGGTCGACCGCATCCTCCGGTGGGCGCCGTTGACGCGGACGTCGAGCGTCGCCGCCTCGGAGACCCGGATCCGCGGAGGCTCCGCAGAGACGACCCGCACCGTGGGCGCGGTCGCGTCGAGCAGGAACGGGAGCTCGACGGTCGCCGTTCCGACGGCGTCGGCCATCTCGACGGACACGACGTACGCGCCGTCCCGCGCGCTGCCGACCCGCTTCGAGCCGTCCCAGGTCACGGCCTGCGACCCTGGTCCCGCGACGCCGGTGAACGGCGTTGCCACCCACTTTCCGTCCCGAAGGATCCTGACGGTCAGGGTGGCCGCGGCAGTGAGCGGCACCGTGAGCGAAAGCGTGTCGTCGCGGCCGTCGCCGTTCGGGGTCATCGCCGGAGAGTCGAGCGCGATGCGGCCGAGCGTCCGCGTCACGGTCACCGGCACGTCGACGGTGGCGCTGCGACCGCCGGTCGCGTTGGCCGCGACGTGGACGAGATAGGCGCCGTCGGGGAGGCTGCTGCCGTCGAAGAGGGCGCTCCGCTGTCCCGCGCGGCGCCATTGCTTCGGCTCGAGCTCGGCGACGGTCGCGCCGGCGGCGTCGAGCACGCTCACGGCGACGTTCCCGTTCACGCTGAGCGTGTACCGAACGGTCGTCACGTCGGCCTGGCCGTCGTCGTTGGGGGTGATCGTCGCCGGGTCCGCCCGCGCGCCGGTGAGGGCGAGCGCGCCCGTCGCCGCGCCCGCCGCCGTCGCGGAGAGGACGCCCGTCGCGGGCGTCGCGCCGGGTGATGCGATCTCCCACCGTGTTCCCGCCGGGATCGGCCCATCGGGGAGCCAGGTCCAGTCGACCGCCGCACCCCTGCCCTCTCCGCGCGCGAGGTCGGCGCCGGCCGCGTCGGTGACGGTCACCGTCCACGGGAGCGCCGACGAGAGTCGTGCCGTGAAGCGCGTGCCGCCCGACTCGTCGGTCGCGGCCGCGGGCGTGTAGAGCTTGGGCAGGCCGAGCGCTGCGACGCGTCTCGCGACGGTCGGAAGCATGTCGTACAGCCGCTGTCCGGGGCAGGTCGTGAGCCCGGTGTCACGATGTCCCGAGATGGCGCGCAGGAAGACCGGGATCCCCGGCTTGAAGCGCTCGTTGCCGGACGAGATGCCGTTGAACGTCGAGAGCGGGTCGACGTGGCCGAGGTCGAGCCGCCAGGCGAGCGTCCGCACGAGCGCCTCGACCGCGACGGCGGGCGGGTCGACCGTGCGGAAGTCGCCCATCACGGCGATCCCGAACGAGCCCGTGTTGAACCCCTTCGCGTGCGCGCCGACCACGTTCCGGTCTGTGCCGCCGGCACGGCCCTCGTAGACGGTGCCGAAGCGGTCGACGAGCGCGTTGTAACCGATGTCGTTCCAGCCGTTCCCCTTGACGTGGTAGACCTCGATCGCCCTCACGATCGCCGGCGCCTGCAGGCGCGTGTAGCTGTTCGTGCCGGCCGTGTGGTGGACGTACGCCATCCGGAGCGTGTCGGCGTACTCCGGTTTCGCGCGGACGATCGACTCGTCCGCCTGCCAGCCGCTCCGCGGCACGATCCGCGGCATCCCCACGGCGGCGGTCGTTCGGAGCGGCACCTTCGAGACGGGGCTTCGCACCGTCAGTGCGCGCGCACGCGTGACACGGCCGATCGCGCGCACCTCGACTCCCTGGCCGCGGCCGACCCACACGGGCGCGCCGAGACGCCAGCCGCGCATCGCGCGCGCCTCGCGGCTCGCTGCGTCGGGCACGTCGTCCGCGTCCTCGCGAACCGGCTGCCACCGAGTCCAGCCGCTCGCCGTCCGGATGCGGAGCTCGAGTCGGCCCCTGCCTTGCCAGTGGATGCCGACCAGCTGGAACGGGCTCGTCGTGCTGGCGGCGGCAAGCGAGCGGTGGCCGTGGAGCGGGAGCTCGCGGACCTGCAGCGTCGCGAGGCCGGCCGACGCCGAGGCGGGCAGCGCCGCGGCGAGGAGCAGGACGACGAGGAGGCGACGGGTCATCGTGGGGAGAGTCAGCGTGACGCAGCACGCCTTCTCCGGCAACCCCCGCGGCCCTTCCCTGACGGAATGCTTACGGGCGGGCGGTGAGCCGCGGAGCCGTTGCTACAGTCGCAGGGACGTGGACGCGCGCCCCGTGCGAGCGCTCGGATTTCTCCTCGCGGCGGCTGCCGCCGCGCTCTTCCTTGCGTTGCCGGCCGCGGGCGCCGCGCCCCGCGTCCTGGTCGTCGAGTTCGACAACGACGTCAACCCGGTGACCCAGGACTACCTGCAGGACGAGATGCACCGTGCGGAGCGGGACGGGTTCTCCGCGGTCGTGATCGAGATGGACACGCCGGGCGGGCTCGGGTCGTCGATGCGCGAGATCGTGAAGACGATGCTCGCGCTGAAGGTCCCGGTCGTCGTCTACGTCGCACCGCCGGGGTCGAGCGCCGACTCCGCCGGCGCCGTGATCGGTCAGGCGGCCGACGTGCTCGCGATGGCGCCGCAGACCAACATCGGCTCGTCAACCCCGATCTCGGCGACAGGCGCCAACCTCGGCAAGGACCTGCGCAAGAAGGTGATCAACGACGCGGCCGCGTACATGGCCGAGCTCGCGCGAGAGCACGGCCGGAACGCCGACGCTGCGGAGGCGATGGTGCGCGACGCTGCGAACTTCGGCGCCCGCGAGGCGCTCGCGAAGGGCGTGATCGACGTCATGGCCCCGACCGTCCCGGTGCTGCTCGAGAAGATCGACGGGACGAAGACCGTCCCCAAGGGCCTCGTCCTGCACACGGCGGGGGCACAGGTCGAGCGCGTGGAGATGGGATTCTGGAAACGCGCGCTCGACGTGCTGATCGACCCGAACATCATCGCGCTGATGCTCTCGCTCGGGCTCGTCGGGATCCTCGTCGAGCTGTGGAACCCCGGGCTCATCCTCCCCGGCACGGTCGGCGTGATCTCGCTGCTCGTCGGCCTCTACGGACTGCAGGTGCTGCCGGTGTCCGCCGCGGGCGTCCTCCTCATGCTCTTCGCCGCCGGGCTGTTCGTCGCCGAGGCCTTCGTGGTGAGCCACGGCGCGCTCGCGCTGGCCGGCGCAATCACGTTCGTGATCGGCGCGCTCATGCTCTTCGACCCGGCGGGGCCCGCCTACCAGGTCTCGATCTGGACGGCGCTCGCGATCGCAGGCACCCTCGCGCTCCTGCTGGGCGCTGCGCTGACACGGGTCATCAAGGCGCGGCGAAACCCGGTCGAGGTCGGCGTCTCGACCATGGTCGGCGACGAGGCTGTCGTCCGTCGCGAAGGCTGGGTCGCGGTCGACGGCGAGCTCTGGCGCGCCCGCTCGGCCGACGGCAGCCCGCTCGTCGCCGGCGAGCACGTCACCGTCGAGTCGATCCAGGAAGACCTCGAGCTCGTCGTAGGATCACCGAACCCGACCGAAAGGGCCTGATGTCCATCGCGCTGATCGTCCTCGCCGTCGTCGTCGTCCTCCTGGTCCTCGTCCTGTTCGCCGCGGTCAAGATCGCGCGGGAGTACGAGCGGGGCGTGATCTTCCGGCTCGGTCGGCTGCTCCCGGAGCCGAAAGGCCCAGGTCTCTTCGTGCTCATCCCGTTCGTCGACAAGATGGAGCGGGTCGACCTGCGCACGGTGACGCTCAACGTCCCGCCGCAGGAGGTGATCACGAAGGACAACGTCCCGGTGCGGGTGAACGCGGTGGCGTACTTCCGCATCGTCGAGCCGAAGGCCGCGATCGTCCAGGTCGAGAACTACATGGTCGCGACCTCGCAGATCGCGCAGACCACGCTCCGTTCCGTGCTCGGCCAGCACGTGCTGGACGAGCTGCTCTCCGAGCGCGACAAGATCAACCAGATCCTGCAGGCGATCATCGACGAGGCGACGTCGCCGTGGGGCATCAAGGTCTCGGTCGTCGAGGTGAAGGACGTCGAGATCCCCGCGGACATGCAGCGCGCCATGGCCCGACAGGCGGAAGCCGAGCGCGAGCGGCGCGCCAAGGTGATCTCGGCCGAGGGCGAGTTCCAGGCCTCGGAGCGGCTCAAGGACGCAGCGGCGGTGATGGCGCAGCAGCCGATCACCGTCCAGCTGCGCTACCTGCAGACCCTCCTCGAGATCGGCGCGACGAACAACTCGACGATCGTGTTCCCGATCCCGATCGAGTTCCTCGAGACGCTAGGGATCCACAAGCCGAAGGAGTCGTAACGCGTGCGGACGCTTGTCGGCGTCCTGCTCGTCCTGCTCGTCCTCGTGCCGCTCGCGGCGGGCGCCGTCCGCGGAGTGCGGCGCGTCGCCTGGGCGAATCAGATCGAGGACGCCGGCCGTACGACGCTGCAGGCGGTCGTCGAGGGCCTCATCGTGCTCGCCGTCGTGATCGTGGGCGTCGTGATCGGAGTCGCCCTGCTGGATTGAGCGTGCCGGTTGCGTGCGCGTTGGGTGTCCGACTCGAAGTGGGACACCGGGGCAGGTGCCAGGACGGACGCGTGTCCGACTTCAGTCGGACTCATCCGGGTCCAGCGGGGGCTGGGCGAAGGGCGCCGCCTCATCGGGCGGGGGCTCGGCGGAGGGCGCCGCCTCATCGGGCAGGGGCTCGGCGGAGGGAGCCGCAACATCGAGCGCAGGCTCCTCGTCGGAGCCGATGACCGGCGCCAGGCTCGACACCTGCTCGCGCTCCCGGAGGCGCATCACGATCACGCCCTGCGTCGCGCGGCCCGAGCGCTTGATCCCGTCGACCGCGGTGCGGATGACGGTGCCGCCGTCGGAGATGAGCATCACCTGGTAGCCGTCGCGGACGATCCGAGCGCCCGCGAGACGGCCCTTGCCCTCGACGAGCTGTGCCGTCTTGACGCCCATCGTGCCGCGGCCCTTCACCGGGTAGTCGGACACGCGGGTGCGCTTGCCCCAGCCGTTCTCGGTGACGACGAGCAGGTCGGCGTCGTCGGCGGCGATGTCGACCTCGATCACCTCGTCGCCCGCGCGTAGCTTCATCCCGGCGACGCCGGAGGCGGGCCGGCCCATCGCGCGGACGTCCTTCTCCGAGAATCGCACCGCCTGGCCCATGCGGGAGACCATGAGGATGTCGTCCTCGCCGTTGGAGAGCCGGACGCCGATCAGCTCGTCGTCCTCCCGCATCCTGAGCGCGATGATCCCGTCCGCCTTGAGCGGAGTGTTGTACTCGAGGAACTTCGTCTTCTTGACGATGCCCTTCTTCGTCGCGAAGACGAGGTACTTCGCCTCCTCGAAGTTCCTGGTCGCGATCACGGCGCGGATGAGCTCGTCCTGGCGGAGCGGCAGCAGGTTGACGATCGCGCGGCCCTTCGACTGCCGCGATCCGAGCGGAAGCTCGTGCACCTTGAGCCGGTAGACCTTCCCGACGGTCGTGAAGAACAGGATGAAGTCGTGGGTGGACGCGACGAAGAGGTGCTCGATGTAGTCGTCGTCCTTCATGTCCATGCCCATCACGCCGATCCCGCCGCGGCGCTGCTCGCGATAGGCGGTCACAGGGAGCCGCTTGATGTAGCCCGAGCGCGTGATCGCGATGACCATGTCCTCCTCGGCGATCATGTCCTCGAGCTCGAGCGAGCCCTCGCCGGCTGCGATCTCGGTGCGGCGGTCGTCGTTTCGGCCGAAGCGCTCCTTCAGCTCGACGAGCTCGTCGCGGATCACACCGTCGATCCGGCGCTCGTCGCCGAGTGTCTCGCGGAGCTCGCCGATCCGCTCCTGGAGGTCGGCGAACTCGTCCTGGAGCCGCTTGCGCTCGAGCCCCGTCAGGGCCCGGAGCCGCATGTCGAGGATCGCCTGCGCCTGGATCTCGGAGAGCGAGAACCTCTCGATCAGCGACTCCCGCGCCTCGTCGGTCGAGGCCGACCCACGGATCGTCTCGATCACCGCGTCGAGGTTGTCCAGTGCGATCAGCAGCCCCTCGAGCACGTGGGCGCGGCGGACCGCGTTGCGCAGCTCGTACTTGAGCCGCCGCGTGACGACCTCGCGCTGGTGGTCGAGGTAGTGGCGGATCAGCTCGAGGAGCGACAGCGTCCGCGGGACGCCGTCGACCAGCGCGACCGCGTTGTAGCCGAACGTCGTCTGGAGCGAGGTGTGCTTGTAGAGCTTGTTGAGCGCGACCTGCGGGATCGCGTCGCGCTTCAGCTCGATCTGGATGCGCATGCCCGACTTGTCCGACAGGTCCTTCACGCCCGACGCGGTGTTCGGGATCTCGGTCAGCACGCCGTCGCGGACGAGGTCGGCGACCTTCGCGATCACGCCGTCGTCGCCCCCCTTCTTCACGCCGTAGGGGAGCTCGGTCACGACGATCGCGGACTTGCCGCCGCGCAGCTCCTCGACGTGGGCGCGCGCCCGCATCACGATCCGCCCGCGTCCCGACCGGTACGCCTCGCGGATGCCCTCCCGGCCGAGGATGATCCCGCCGGTCGGGAAGTCCGGGCCCTTGAGGTGGCGGCTGAGCCTGTCGACGTCGGCGGTCGGGTCGTCGATCAGGGCGAGGATCGCGTCGACCACCTCGCCGAGGTTGTGCGGCGGGATGTTCGTCGCCATTCCGACCGCGATGCCCGACGAGCCGTTGACGAGGAGGTTCGGGAAGCGTGCCGGCAGGACCGAGGGCTGCTTCGCGGTGCCGTCGTAGTTCGGCTCGAAGTCGATGGTGTCCTGGTCGAGGTCCCGCAGGAGCTCCATCGCCATCGCCGAGAGGCGGCACTCGGTGTACCGCTCGGCCGCGGCGGGGTAGCCGTCGACGTTGCCGAAGTTCCCCTGCGGGTCGACGAGCGGGTAGCGCAGCGAGAACGGTTGCGCCATGCGCACGAGCGCGTCGTAGATCGCCTGGTTCCCGTGCGGGTGGTACTTCCCCATCGTGTCGCCGACGACGCGGGCGCACTTGATCCGGGGCCTCCCCGGCTGGAGACCGAGCTCGTTCATCGCGTAGAGGACGCGGCGGTGCACCGGCTTCAGGCCGTCGCGCACATCCGGCAGCGCGCGCGAGACGATGACGCTCATCGCGTAGTCGAGGAAGCTGGAGCGCATCTCCTCCTCGAGCTCGCGGGTCTCGATGCGGCCGGTGCCGAGCGGGTCCTGCGTGGACACGGGCCTAGACGTCCAGTCTCGCGTACTTCGCGTTCTGCTCGATGAAGAGTCGGCGAGGCTCGACCTCGTCGCCCATCAGCATCGAGAACACCTGATCGGCGAGCGCGGCGTCCTCGACGGACACGCGGACGAGCACGCGGTTCTCGGGGTTCATCGTCGTCTCCCAGAGCTCGTCGGCGTTCATCTCGCCGAGTCCCTTGAAGCGGCTCACCTGGATTCCCTCTCTTGCGAGGTCGACGATCGCCGACCGAAGCTCGTCGAAGGTCGCGGCGGGTCTCGTCTTCTTCCCGAGCGTGACGACGAACGGGGGCGCGCCGGCGATGTCGAGCAGCCGCGCGTAGGTCTTCTGGAGTCCCGCGTACACCGGCGAGGCGAACATCGAGGCCGGGAGCTCCAGGTGCGTCGCGGCGTTCGTCTCGCGCTCCACGAGCTTCACGCGCAGGACGCGGTCGGGGCTCCCGTTCGGGAGCACCGTGTCGTGCGTCCCCGCCGACGCGAGCTCGTACTCGTCGTCTCCGAGCGACGGCAGCAGGAGCTCCACCTCCTCGAGGGTGGACGCCTCGTGCTCGGCGAGCCGGTGCTCGACGACGAACTCGGCGGCGAGCGTGCCGTGGTCGGCGCGTAGCCGCGACATCCACCCGTCGAGCTCGGTGAGCGCGCGGACCAGCTTCTGGTGGCGGGCCTCGGTGACCTTGAACGAGCCGCCGTTGCGGTCCGTCACCTCCGCGTCCTTCGCGCGCTCGCGGACGAGCAACTCCTGGAAGTGCGCCTCCTTCTCGATGAAGCGCTCCTGGTTGCCGATCTTGACCCGATAGAGCGGCGGTACCGCTGCGTAAACGTGGCCGCGCTCCACGAGCTCCTTCATCTGGCGGAAGAAGAAGGTCAGGAGCAGCGTGCGGATGTGCGAGCCGTCGACGTCGGCGTCGGTCATGACGATGATCCTGTGGTAGCGCAGCTTCTCGACGTCGAACTCCGGGCCGATCCCGCACCCGATCGCGGTCACGATCGACTGGATCTCGAGGTTCGAGAGCACCTTGTTGATGCGGTTCTTCTCCGAGTTGATGACCTTGCCGCGAAGCGGGAGGATCGCCTGGAAGTTCCTGTCGCGCGCGTCGACCGCCGACCCGCCCGCCGAGTTGCCCTCGACCAGGTAGAGCTCGCAGCTCTCGGGGTCGGTCGACTGGCAGTCGGCGAGGCGGCCCGGGAGGCCGCCGCCGGCGAGCGCACCCTTGCGGGAGACCTCGCGCGCCTTGCGCGCTGCCTGCCGCGCGCGCGCAGCGTCGATCGCCTTGGCGATGATCTTCTTGCGCTCGTTCGGCTGCTCGTGGAGGAACTCGGCCAGCTTCTGGTTGACGACCTGCTGCACGAAGCCCCGAACCCATGGATTGCCGAGCTTCGTCTTCGTCTGCCCCTCGAACTGCGGCTCGCGGAGCTTCAGCGAGATGACGGCGGCGAGGCCCTCGCGGACGTCGTCCCCCTCGAGGTTCACCTCTTTCTCCTTGAGCTGCCCCTCGTCGCGCGCGAACTTGTTGATCGTCGTGGTGAGAGCCGCGTCGAAGCCCGACCGGTGCGAGCCGCCCTCGATCGTGTTGATGTTGTTCGCGAACGAGAAGACGGTGTCGGTCGTGTACTTCGCGTTCCACTGGAGCGCGATCTCGACCGAGCCGCGACCCTCCTCGTCGTCGGCCTCGAAGTAGGCGATCGACGGGTGGATCGGGTCCTTCTCTGCGTTGACATGCCGGACGAAGTCGCGGATGCCGCCCTCGTAGTGGAACTCCTCCGACCACTCGCCGCTGCGATCGTCGGCGAAGCGGATGCGGAGCCCGCGCGTCAGGAACGCCGTCTCGCGCAGCCGCTGACGCAGCGTGTCGCGTGCGAAGTCGAGCTCCTCGAAGACCTCCGCGTCCGGGAGGAAC
This sequence comes from uncultured Actinomycetes bacterium, assembly GCA_963821365.1. Classification (GTDB taxonomy): domain Bacteria; phylum Actinomycetota; class Thermoleophilia; order Gaiellales; family Gaiellaceae; genus Gaiella. The sequence continues at coordinate 95,524 of CAWGDT010000008.1, read as the reverse complement.
GAGATGGTCGTCCCCGTGTCGGTCTCGTCGGTGGTACCCGTGACCTCGAGGTCCGTCACGGGGTTGCCGCGCGCGAACTCCTGCCGGAAGACCTTCCCGTCCCGCCGCACCTCGGCGATCAGCCACTCCGACAGCGCATTGACGACCGAGACGCCGACGCCGTGGAGGCCGCCCGAGACCTTGTAGCCGTCACCGCCGAACTTGCCCCCTGCATGGAGCTTCGTGAGGACGACCGTGAGCGCCGACAGGTCCTGGTCCTCGATGATGTCCGTCGGGATCCCCCGCCCGTGGTCGACGACCGTGACCGAGTGGTCGGGGTGCAGCCGCACCTCGACGAAGTCGTTGTGACCCGCGAGCGCCTCGTCGACGGCGTTGTCGACGACCTCGTAGACCAGGTGGTGGAGACCCCGTGAGCCGGTCGAGCCGATGTACATCCCGGGCCGGAGCCGAACGGGCTCGAGCCCCTCGAGAACGGTGATGTCCTTTCCGGTGTAGGCGGTGTCCGTCACATGCCTCCTGAACGAGAAAATGCCTGCAAAACAAGGGTTTTGCGGCGCAAGTGAAGTATATCAGAGAGCGCGGCCGACGCGGGCCGCGGCGAGGCTCGCGGCGGCAGCGCGACGCACGGCGGCACGCAGGTCCGGGTCGTCGATTCCGGCGCTCAGCGACGCCGCGCGTGCGTCGTCCTCGGGGGTCGGCGGAACGGCGCTCGGCGACGGGGTGTCGTCCTCACCCGGCGACGGGACCGGGCCTGCTGCAAAGCGGAGCGCCGCGGGGGTCGCGTCGCCGACCGCGGCGTGGAGCTTGGCGCGGATCTCCTCGTGCATACGGCCGAGCTCGAAGGCCCACGTCGAGGACTCGGTGGTGATGTGAAGCGTCCCGTCGCGAGCCACGCGCTGCGGCCACGCCGCGCGAGCGATCGCCGGGCCGACCGCCTCCGGCCAGGCGCGGGTCACGGCGGCCAGCACCCCGGCGTCGGGTACGCCCGCGCGGCGCAGCGCCCGGCGAAGCGACCCGTCGAGCCGTTCCATCAGCCCGGTCCGACCGCGCCCGGCGTCACGACCAGGAGCTGCGCCGGCGCGAGCGGCAGCGCCTCCGCTCCCGTTGCCGTCACGAGCGTCTGGCCGCGCGACCCGAGGCGATCGCTGAGCATGCGGCGGCGGTCGGCGTCGAGCTCCGACAGGGCGTCGTCGAGCAGGAGCAGCGGAGGCACGCCGACCTGCGCGGCGAGCAGGTCGGCCTCGGCGAGCAGGAGCGACAGGACCGCCATGCGCTGCTCGCCCTGCGACCCGTAGGTCCGCAGATCGCGGGCGCCGGCGAGGATCCGGATCTCGTCGAGGTGCGGGCCGAGCCCCGTGGTGCCGCGATCGAGGTCGCGCGGGAGCCGCTCGTCGAGAGCGTTCCGGGAAGGCGGGTCAGCGTCGTAGCCGAGCGACGCCGATTCGAGCCCGAGCTCGCCGGCCCGCTCGGTGAAGGCCGGCTCGAGAAGCGAGAGCACCCGGACGCGTGCCTCGACGAGCTGCGCGGCGAGGGCTACGACCTGACCCGTCCAGGGGTCGAGTGCCGAGGCATCGGAGACACCCGCAGCGACGCGGCGGAGTGCGGCGTTGCGCTGCCCGAGGGCGGCCGCATACGCAGCCGGGACGTCCGACCGTGCCGGGAGCACGCGCGACAGCACGCGGTCGAAGTAGGCACGGCGCGTTGCCGGCCCGCCCTTGACGACGGCGAGCCTGTCGGGCGTGAACGCGAGCGCGTGCATGCGGGAGCGGAGCTCTTCCGCGGACTGGAGCGCGGCGCCGTTCCAGCGGATCCGCTTCGGCTCGTGCACGGAGACGCGCACCTCTGACTCGACCGCGACCTCCCCGCGGCGGCCCGTCACGCGCGCGAGACCCTCGCCGGCGTCGCGGCGGACGATCTGGGCGTCCTGGCGTGTCCGGAACGAGAGCCCCTGCGTCGCGACGTGCACGGCCTCGAGCAGGTTCGTCTTGCCCGCGCCGTTTCGGCCGGTGACGAGGACGAGCCCGGGCTCGAGCGAGAGCTCGAGCCGCTCGTACGACCGAATGTCCCGCAGCGACGCCTCGGCCACGATCACGCTCTCGGGGTCGTGTGGGTCGCGAGCCCCGCGCCTTCTAGCCGGCCAGCCGAATCGGCATGATCAGGTACCAGAACGCGTCTCCCTCGGCGCTCAAGAGGCCCGGGCGGAGCGGGTTGATCAGCTTCAGCTGGACGCCGTCGGACGTCACCGACTCCAGCCCCTCGCGCAGAAACTCGGCGTTGAACCCGATCTCGAGCGGCTCTCCCGCGTAGGCGACGGCGAGCGACTCGCGCGTCTCGCCGACGTCCTGGCTCTGCGCGGAGATCGTGAGCTCGCCCTCCGCGAACCGCAGCCGGAGCGGGGTGTTGCGCTGCGCCATCACCGCGGCGCGGCGGACCGCCTCGAGTAGCTCCGCGCGGTTCAGCTCCAGCTCGACGTCGAACGTCTCCGGCTTCAGCTGCGCGACGTTCGGGAACTGCCCGTCGATCCGGCGGGTCGTCAGCCAGGCGTCGCCGGCGCCGAAGATCACGTGGTTCTCGTTGACTCCGAGCTGCACGGTCTCCGTCCCGGCTGCGACGCGGCCGAGCTCGTCGAGCGCACGTGCCGGGATGATCGCCTCGAGCTCGGGGCCGGCGGACGTGAGCTCGGTTTCCTTGACGGCCATCCGGTACGAGTCGGTTGCGGCCATCGTGAGCTTCGAGCCCTCGAACCGCACGAGGATCCCCGTGAGCACCGGCCGCGACTCGTCGCGCGACGAAGCGCGGGAGACGCGCTGCACCGTGTCGAGCAGGGACGCGGACTCGATCTCGTGGAGCGGCACGTCGATCGCGGGCAGCCGGGGGAAGTCCTCCGCCGCGAAGACGTTCATCCGCCCCGAGTACGAGCCGGACTCGATCGAGGCGACGCCGTCCTCGGGTCGGTGGGCGATCGTCACCTCGCTCGCGGGCAGCAGGCGAACGACGTCGCCGAGCAGCTTGGCCGGGACGACGATCGCTCCTTCGCCTTCGACCGTCGCCGGGACGGTCGTGCGGAGCGAGAGCTCCATGTCCGTGGCCTCGAGCTCGAGCAGGCCGTCCCGCGCGCGGAGCAGCACGCCGCCGAGCACCTGGACGGCGCCCCGCGCCGACGAGGCGCGCACGACGAGGGCCAGCCGGCTGGCGAGCGCATCCCGCTCGACGAGCACGCGAATCCCCGAGCCCACGGCGATGTCGGTTTCCATCATTTCTCTCTTAAACCTTTCGTCGTAGTCATAGGGAGTGTGGACGACGGGGAAGACGGAGCCAAGCCCTGTGGTCATGCGGGATCAGGCGGTGGGTCCCGACGGCCGGGATGTCCACTGGTCCCCCAGCCCCGCCGCGCCGACCGGGCGCGTGGGTGGAGCTATCCACGATGCTTGATCCGTGCCGTGAGATCTTGCACGAGGTTGTACACAGCCCTGTCCTCCTTGATCATCCGCGTGATCTTGGCGTTCGCGTGCATCACCGTCGTGTGGTCGCGCCCACCGAACTCGGTGCCGATCTTCGGGAGCGACGCGTCGGTGAGCTCCCGGGAGAGATACATCGCCACCTGCCGCGGATAGGCGACCGCCTGGGAGCGGCGCGGGCTGACGAGCTCCTGGACGGTGAGCGAGAAGCGCTCGCAGACAGCCTCCTGGATCCGGTCGATCGTGACCTCGGGCAGGTCGCCGCTCGGCGGAAAGAGGTCGCGCAGCACCTGCTCGGCGAGCTCGACGTCGAGTGGGAGCCCCGTCAGCGACGAGAACGCGACCACCCGCGTCAGCGCGCCCTCGAGCTCGCGGATGTTGGTCGTGACCCTGCCGGCGATGAACGTCAGCACCTCGGGGTCGGTGACCGCGATCCCGTCGGTCGTCACCTTCTTGCGCAGGATCGCGATCCGCGTCTCGAGGTCGGGAGGCTGGATGTCCGTGATGAGGCCCCACTCGAAACGCGAGCGCAGTCGCTCCTCCAGCGTGGCGATCTCCTTCGGTGGGCGATCGGAGGAGATCACGATCTGGCGGCCCGCTTCGTAGAGCGTGTTGAAGGTGTGGAAGAACTCCTCCTGGAAGCGCTCCTTGCCCTCGAGGAACTGGATGTCGTCGACGAGCAGCACGTCGTACGCGCGGTAGCGGTGCTTGAAGCCCTCGATGCGCTTGTCGCGGAGCGAGTTGATGAAGTCGTTCGTGAAGGTCTCGCTCGTCACGTACCGGGTGGTCAGGCCCTTCGAGTGGTCGCTCACATAGGCGCCGATCGCCTGCAGGAGGTGCGTCTTCCCGAGCCCCGTGCCGCCGTAGATGAAGAGAGGGTTGTAGGCCTGCGCCGGCGCCTCGGCCACGGCCAGCGCCGCCGCGTGCGCGAACCGGTTCGACGAGCCGATCACGAAGTTGTCGAACGTGTACTTGGGATTGGAGCCGGGCTGGCCGTCGCTCCCGGCGACCGCGACCGCGACCGCGGGCGCATCCACCTCGCCGGCCGCCGCATCGACCTCGAGCGTGACCCGCATCTCGCGTCCCAGCGTGTCGCGGACCGCGCTCTCGAGCATGCCCAGGAAGTTGCTGCTGATCCACGTCCGCGAGAACTCGTTCGGAACGACGAGGACGAACGTGTCGTCCCGGAGCGCCAGCGGTCGAGCGGAGGCGAACCACATGGTGTAGGTCGACTCGTTCAGCGTGTCCCGGAGCCGTCGGGAGACGTCGTCCCAAAGGCGTTCTGCGGTCGGCTCGACGGGGTTCTCCACGCGCTGCTCGGTGCTCCTTCGGGGGACGGAAGAGCGGCGAGCATACCACTGTCCGATCGAGGCGTCCGGGGCTCCGACGGACCGCGACGTGATCCAAAAAGAGCCCGATTTGCAGGTACTTCATGCGTCTCCACACGAGTCTCCACAGCTGTGGACAAGCGTGCTGCCTGTGCCCGCGCGGGCGACGCTCGTCGCGCGTGAGCAGCCATTTCGGATCAGCCGCTCTCGCGCTGCCTTGTGGATAACCGGAGAGGTCGAAAGCTCGTCTATACTCCGCGCTCCGCCGCGCCCCGGGGTGCGGGCAACGTCCCAGCGAAGGGCTCCCCTCCGTCGTGAAGCGCACGTACCAGCCGAACGTCCGCCGCCGCAAGCGCAAGCACGGGTTCCGCGCGCGCATGTCGACCCGCGGCGGGCAGGCGATTCTCAAGCGCCGCCGCGCCAAGGGGCGGAAGCGCCTCTCCGCCTGAGCCCTGCGCCGTGGAGCGCCGGCAGCGCCTGTCACGTTCCCGTGACTTCGACGCCGTCTACCGGCAGGGACGGTCCGTCTCGACCAGGACGCTGACGCTGCACTGGTTCTCCCGCGCCGAGGACGCGGACGGCACCGCTCGGCTCGGTCTCGCGATCCCGCGCGCCGTCGGGCCGGCCGTTGCGCGCAACCGCCTCAAGCGCCAGCTTCGGGCTGTGTGGAGCGAGCTCGGCGACGACGTGCCGCCCGGAAGGGACTACGTCCTCGCCGCGCGGCCGGGCCTCGCGGAGGCTGCCGAGAGCCGCGGGTACGACTGGCTCGTCGAGCAGGTGCGCGAGGTGATCGGCAAGGTGCACGCATGAGGTGGATCGGGATCGGCCTCGTCCAGGCCTGGCGCCACACGCTCGGCCTGCTGACGCCGGCGGGGACGTGCAAGTACCACCCGAGCTGCTCGCAGTACGCGATCGACGCGTTCCGCGAGCTCGGCCTCGTCCGCGGCGGGATCCTCGCCGGCTGGCGGCTCCTCCGCTGCAACCCGTGGAGCCACGGCGGGGTCGACCGCGTCGCCGACCGGACGCTGTTCCGCTCGCGGGGGCAGGGGAAGGGGGTGCGCACGTGATCGGCACGTTCAACCCCCTGAGGCCGATCGAGGACTTCCTCACCAACCTGCTCGAATGGTTCCACACGACCGCCGGCCTCTCGTGGGCCTGGTCGATCGTGGCGCTCGTGGTGCTGGTCAGGCTCGTGCTGGTGCCCGTCACGGTCCGTCAGATCCACTCCATGCAGAACCTCCAGGCGCACGCGCCGGAGATGAAGGAGATCCAGCAGCGCTGGAAGCACGACCGGCAGCGGCAGAACGAGGAGCTGATGAAGTTCTACCGCGAGAACAAGATCAACCCGGCAGCGTCGTGCCTGCCGATCGTCCTCCAGATCCCGATCTTCATCTCGCTCTTCTACGTCCTCAAGGGATTCGAGCGGGAGGTCTTCCCGAACTATCCGGGGTCGAGCCTCGACTTCATCGGGCTCGTGAACATCACCGAGCCGACGAAGGACGGCTGGGGGCCGCTCCTGCTCGTGATCTACGTCGCGAGCCAGCTGACCTCGTCGTACTTCATGGCTGCGACGATGCAGAAGGCGCAGCGGATCATGCTCATGGTGCTGCCGATCGTCTTCATCCCCTTCATCATCAACTTCCCGTCCGGACTGATGATCTACTGGCTGACGACGAACCTGTGGACGACGGGACAGGGGATCGTGACGCGCCGGCTGATGCCGCGACCGAACCTCGGTGCGCAGACCAAGAGCTCGCGCACGCCGCCGAAGGACCAGCCGCCTCCAGCGCCCACGTCGGCCACGTCCTCGAAGCGGAAGCCCGGCGTCCCGACGACCGACGGCACGGCTCCGGTCAACGCCGGGCCGCCACGGCGGGTGAAGCGCAAGCGCAGCGGCGGCGGCAAGCGGCGATGAGCGACGAGGTCTCCGTCGAAGCGACGGGCGAGACCGTCGGCGAGGCGAAATGGGCCGCGCTCCGCGAGCTCGAGCATCTCGCGCCGGGGATCGACAGGGAGGCCGTGCGCTTCCAGGTGCTGAGCGAGGGGGAGCGCGGCCTGCTCGGCGTCGGGTACACGCCGGCCCGGCTGATCGCGACCGTCGAGCGGCCCGCCGCACCGAGCGCGGCGTCCACGCCGGCCGAAAGCGACGAGGGCGGCGAGGCGGGTGTCGCGCGCGCACTGCTCGACCGGTCCCTCGCGGCGCTCGGCGTGACGGCCACGGTGAGCGTCCTCGAGGAGGACGAGGTCGTCACCGCGACCGTGTCGGGCCACGATCTCGGCGTCCTGATCGGACGCCACGGCCAGATGATCGACGCGCTTCAGTATCTCGCGAACGCGATCGCGCACCGCGCCGTGGGCGAGGAGCGTCGGCGGATCGTGATCGACGCGGCCGGATACCGCGCCCGCCGCGCATCGACGCTCGAGTCGCTCGCTCGCCGAGGTGCCGAACAGGCATCCGCGACCGGCCACCGCGTCGAGCTCGAGCCGATGAGCTCGGTCGAGCGGCGGATCGTCCACGAGGCACTGAAGGACGATCCCGAGGTCGAGACGGAGAGCGAGGGGACGGAGCCGAATCGCTACGTCGTCGTGCTCCCACGCCGCTCCGTGGACTGAGCCCCCGAAGCCACGGCCCGGGTCAGACTGCGCGCATGTCGACTGCCGACCTCCTCGGCCGCTGGCTGGCCGCCGTCGTGGGGACTCCCGGCCTGACCTCCCTCGCCGAGCTCGAGGAGGCGCGACGCGCGCTGCTCGACGACGCGCTACGGGGTGTCGAGCTCGTCGAGCGCGAGGCAGGGTCGATCGTCGACGTCGGCTCGGGCGGAGGGACGCCCGGGATCCCGCTCGCCGCCTCGCTGCCGGGCCGGGAGGTGACGCTGCTCGAGGCGGAGCGCCGCAAGTGCGACTTTCTCGAGCGGTGGACGGCGGATCTGCCGAACGTGCGCGTCGTCTGGGGTCGCGCGGAAGAGCAGCCGCTCGAGACGTACGGCGTCGCGGTCGCGAAGGCGCTCGCGCACCCGCCGACGGCTGCGGAGTGGTGCCTGCCGCTCGTGCGCGAGGGTGGCGCGGTGGTGTTGTGGGTCGGGCCGTCGGCCGAGGAGGAGCGGGTGATCGCCGCCGCGGGGCGGGTCGCCGGCCGGGTCGAGCCTGCGCCCGCGGGGTTCCTGCTCCTGCGCAAGACGGGCCCGACGCCGCCGGGATTCCCGCGCCGCACCGGCGTCGCCCGCAAGCGGCCGCTCGCGTGAGGTCGCCCAACGGTGTCTGACACCGATCGCCGCCCCCGCCGCGCTGCGGTGTCCGGGCACCCGGCTACCGTGGGCCTGTGCCGGCCCGGATCTACGCGATCGCGAATCAGAAGGGCGGCGTCGGCAAGACCACGACCGCCGTCAACCTCGCGGCGTGCCTGGCCGAGGCCGGCGAGCGCTGCCTGATCGTCGACCTCGACCCGCAGGCGAATGCGACCTCGGGGCTCGGGCGGCGCGCCAACGGTCACTCGACGCTCGACCTCCTCGACGGGACGCCCCTCGGCGACCTCGTCGCCGCCGGTCCGGTCGCCAACCTCGATCTTGTCCCGGCCAAGGCCGAGCTGGCGGCGGCAACCGTGCACCTCTCGGCGCTCGAAGGCGGCGAGCGCTACCTTGCCGACGCGCTCGGCGCCGAGGCGACGGAGCCCTACCGCTTCGTCTTCCTCGACTGTCCGCCGTCGTTCGGGCCTCTGACCGTGAACGCGCTCGCGGCCGCGGACAGCGTGATCGTCCCCGTGCAGGCCGAGTACTACGCCCTCGAGGGGCTCTCGCAGCTTCTCGGCTCGATCGACCTCGTCAAGCGGCGTCTCAATCCACGGCTCGGCGTCGCGGGGATCCTGCTGACGATGGTCGACGGACGGACCCGGCTCGCGGAGGATGTCGAGCGCGAGCTGCGGTCGCACTTCGGGGATCTCGTCTTCACGCAGACGGTGCCTCGCTCGGTGCGCCTCGCCGAGGCGCCGAGCCACGGGCTTCCCGCGATCGCCTACGACCGCCGCTCCGCCGGCGCCGAGGCCTACTGGAAGGTGGCGATGGAGCTTGTCGAGCGCAGCTGAGACCCCCGCTCCCCGCCGCGGCCTCGGCCGCGGTCTCGAGGTCCTGGTCGGAGGCGCCGCCGGGGGCAGCGACCTCCTTCACCTCCCGCTCGACGCGATCCATCCCAACCCGCGCCAGCCGCGGCGGCGCTTCGAGCCGGAGGCGACATCCGGGCTTGCCGCGTCGCTCCGCCACCAGGGCGTCCTGCAACCGATCGTCGTCCGTCCCCGCTCCGAGGGCGGGTACGAGCTCGTGGCGGGCGAGCGCCGCTGGCGCGCGGCCCGCGAGGCCGGCCTCGAGACCCTGCCCGCCCTCGTGCGAGAGACGGACGACCGCGACACCCTCCTCCTCGCGCTCGTGGAGAACGTCGCGCGCGAGAACCTCTCGCCCGTCGAGGAGGCCCGGGCCTACGCGACGCTCCTCGACGAGTTCGAGCTCTCGCTCGGGGACGTCGCCGAGCGGGTCGGCCGGTCGAAGCCCGGCGTCTCGAACCGGCTACGGCTGCTCGAGCTCCCGGAGGAGGTGCTCTGGATGCTCGCCCGGGGCGAGCTCACCGAGGGCCACGCGCGCGCAGTGCTCGCGCTCCCGGACGACGAGGCACGGACGCGACTCGCGCGGCGGGTCGCGCGCGACGGTCTCACCGTGCGCGCCACCGAGCGCGCGGCGCAGGACGGCGGCGCCCGTCGCCGGCCCCGGTCGGCGCGGGTCGACCCGGCGCTCGCCGAGCGCGCCCGCGCTTCGGCCGAACGGCTCACCGGCCTCCCCACGCGCGTCTCCGCCGGGAAGCTCGAGGTGCACTTCGGCGACGAGACGAGGCTCGCCGAGCTCGTCGAAGCCCTCGAGGCCATCTAGCCGGCGCGCCGGTGCACGTGCCGCATGAGTGGGCGATCCTGGATTCGAACCAGGGACCTCCGCCTTATCAGAGCGGCGCTCTAACCGACTGAGCTAATCGCCCGCGCGGGTGCCGAGTGTAGCGAAGCCCGACCGGCGATCCCATACCCGGCTCTGCGTCCGGGTAGAACCGCTCGGTGCGGGTCGCAAGGACGCGACGGAGCAGTTGCGGCGGCGCAGCCGCCGCCTTCAGGGATCTTCGCGCGACCGGGATCCGCTCGGCGGATCCCGGTCTTGCGCCGACAGTGCAGGGCTACACTGAGACACGGGTCATGCAGGAGATGACGGTCTACGGCGTGAGCTTCGACCTCGTCGGCAAGCAGCCGATCGTGCTCCTGCGCACGGCCGGCGGGAAGACCTACCTGCCGATCTGGATCGGGCATCCGGAGGCGGCGGCGATCCTGATGCGCTTGCAGGGCCAGGAGCCCCCGCGGCCTCTCACCCACGACCTCGCGTGCTCGATCATCGACTCGCTGGACGCGGAGGTCGATCGGGTGACGGTGACCGAGCTGCGCGACAGCACGTTCTATGCCCGCATCACGCTCGTCCGCAACGGGTCGGAGGTCGAGATCGACTCGCGCACGTCGGACGCCATCGCGATCGCGCTCCGTGCCGACGCGAAGATCTTCGCCGAGGACGACGTGATCGAGGAGTCCGGCGTCGAGTTCGAGGGCGACGAGCCCGACCTCGACTACGCCCACCGCGTGAGCCTCGGCGAGGTGGACATGGACGAGTTCCGGCAGTTCCTCGACACCGTCTCGCCCGACGAGTTCGCCACGGGATCCGAGGACGCGCCGGACTGACTACGCGCCGCCGAGCTCGCGCTTCGTCAGCGCGAGGAGCTCGTCGACCAGACTCTCGAGCCCCGCCGGCGAGAGCGGGCCTTCGTTCAGCCGCACGAGCTCCGCGCGGAGTCGGCGCTCGCGGTCCTGGTCGAGGCGCGCGTCGCCGCGCTCCGCCTTCAAGCGCCAGAGCTCCTCGACCAGGCGGAGGCGGAGGTTGACGGCCTCGACGATCGCGCGGTCGTTCGCCGCGATGTCGTCCCGCAGCTCGTCGAACCGGTCATTCACGTCGTCACCGCCGCGATCAGGGCGGCGCCGTTGAACACGCCGTGCAGGATGATCGTCGGGTAGATGCTCTTGGTCAGTTGTCGGAGCATCGCGAGAATCAATCCGAAGATCGTTAACACGGGTAACGCGACGACGAGCCCGTGCGCGAGTCCGAACGCGATCGCCGTCACGACGATCGCCGCCGCCGGCCCCGTAGGCGTCGCGCACCGCCGCGAACCCGAGCCCACGGTAGGTCAGCTCCTCGACGAACGGCGCAACGACCGCGACGACGGCGAAGTTGGCCACGAACGGCGCGGCCCGGGACGAGTCCCACGCGTCGGGCACCAGGCCCTGCTCCTCGCCTGCCTTGAGGAAGATGTTGAGGATCGCGCCGAGCACCCAGATCGAGACGAGCGCCGCGAGGATCCATCCGGCGGCGCGAGCCCAGGAATCCGGTCGGCGCAGGCCGAGCGTCGCCGGGGCGATCCCGCGGGCGAGGGCCAGCACGATCGCGAGGATGATCCCGTACTGCACGAGCGCCGCGACCGCCGTCGACCACTGGTAGAGCACGTCGCTCGGCGGCTCTCCGCCGGCCAGGTTGGCGGCGTACGAGAGCGCTGCGAGCGCGCCGACGAGGATCGCCCAGCCGACGAGGCGCGGGCGGGGAACCTCGGTCAGGCGACCCAGTACCACAGCGCCCATCGAACCACGCCGACCGCCAGGCCCGCGGTGAGAACCGCGACAGCCGCAACGTGCACCCGGCGGTCGCGGCCGAGCACCGCGAGCGCGACGAGGCACGGGAACGCGACGAGCGCGAACCGGGGGAACGAGTAGAGCCCGCCGAGCCGCTCCGAGGGCACCGCCATCGGGACGCCGAGCGCGGCAAGCGCGTAGAGGCCGTACGGCGCACCGAGCTCGCGCCACGACAGGACCGCGAGGACGACCATCGCGACAGCGAGCACCGGTCCCACGACGTCCCCCTCGCCGATCGCCTGCACGAGCCCGCCGAGCGGCCCGAGCGGGGCGAGCGACCGCTCCCACAGCTTCTGCGCGTCGACGAACGCGAGCCCATGCCCGACCCAGAGCTCGAGCGCGAGCGGAAAGACGAGGAACATCCCGAGCGGGACGAGGAGGAGCGCCAGGTTCCGCCCCCGCCGGTCGGAGCGCCACGCGAAGACGGCGAGCGCAGGCAGGAGCGCCACCCCCTGCGCGCGGGTGAGCAGGGCGAGGCCGGCCGCAACGGCAGCCCACCCGAGCCGCCCCCGCTCCGCGAGCACGAAGGTCGCAACCGCGAGGAGCAGGAAGAGGGACTCTCCGTACACGGCCCCGAGGAAGAACGAGGTCGGGAAGAGCGCGAGGTAGAGCACGGAGCGGGACGCGTCGCGCGGGCCGAGCCGCTCGACGACGAGCCGGTAGAGGAGGACGAACGCCGCGGCGCAGGCCGCGAGCGAGACGATCAGCCCGGCGAGGACGAAGCGATCGCCGAACGCGCGGCCGAGACCGGCGACGGGCAGCGGATAGCCGGGGAAGAACGCCGGCGTGCTCGACGGCCAGCTGTACCCGCTCTCCGCGATGCGCAGGTACCAGTTGCTGTCCCAGCGCGCCCAGACGTCGACCGCCGCCCCGAGCTCGTGGAGCCGCGGAGTGTCCCACCGCCCGCGCGACGGGTTCAGCTCGTCCTCGAACAGGAGCACCGTCCCGGCCGCGAGCGCCCAGATCGCCAGCCTGCTCCAGAGGAAGATCCGGAGCGCCGGCCACGACGCTGCGAGGGCGCCGCGCACGCTGCGACGATAACGCGGCGGCGCGGGGCGAGGGGTCGGGTTCCGCGCGCTGAAACCGTTGCAGGACGTGGCTACCATCGCCGCATGAGCCGCTCGAGGCGCACTCGCCCGGGTCGCGCGCCCGCGCCGGGAGTGCGCGTGCGCCGGCGCCGTTCCCGGCCGAAGCGCGGGCGGAAGCTCGCGCTCGTCCTCGTGGTGCTCGCAGTCGTGCTCGTTGCCTCGGGGATCGCGGCGGGCGGGGCCGTGCTCGCGTTCGGGTCGAAGTGCGACCTCGACGCGCTGCGGCCGGCGCGGATCGGGCAGAACACATTCGTCTACGCGGCAGACGCGTCGCTGCTCGGTGTCATCCCGGCCGAGCGGAACCGCGAGGTCGTGACGCTCGGGCAGATGTCGCCGTGGCTCCGTAAGGCGACCGTCGCGATCGAGGATCGCCGCTTCTACGACCACGGCGGGCTCGACGCAGAGGGCATCGCCCGCGCCGTCTGGCGGGACATCAAGGCGGGGCAGGTGGTCGAGGGCGGCTCGACGATCACCCAGCAGCTCGTGCGCACCCTCTACATCTCGAACGAGCGCACGGTGCAGCGGAAGGTCAAGGAGGCGTGCCTCGCGGTGAAGCTGGACGACGCCTGGTCGAAGCAGAAGATCCTCGCGAGCTACCTCAACTCCGTCTTCTACGGGAACCTCGCCTACGGCGCCGAGGCCGCGTCGCGGACGTACTTCTCGCACGCGGCACGGTCGCTCACGTTGCCGCAGGCGGCGCTCCTCGCGGGCCTGACGCAGGCCCCGTCGAGCTACGACCCGCTCGTCGATCCCGGGCGGGCGCGTCAGCGACGCAACCAGGTCCTCGACGCGATGCTCGAGGAGTCGATGATCAGCCCCGCGCAGCACCGCTGGGCGCGGCGCCAGCCGATCGGGCTTCGCCCAGGGAGGCTCTACGAGCAGATCCGCGAGCCGTACTTCTTCGGTTATGTCCGCGACCAGCTCGTGAAGGCCTACGGCGCCGAGACCGTCCGCTCGGGCGGGCTCCAGGTGTACACCACGATCGAGCCGCGCTGGCAGCGCCTCGCGCAGAAGGCGATCAGCGACACCTTGACCCGGAGGATCGACCCCGCCGCGGCGATCGTCTCCATCGACCCGGCGAACGGGGCGATCCGCGCGATGACCGCGATCGTCCCGGGCCGCGCGAACAACCAGTTCAATCTCCTCTCGCAGGCGCGCCGCCAGCCGGGCTCGACGTTCAAGTCCTTCGTCCTCGCGGCCGCGGTCGAGCGTGGCATGGACCCGGCCTCGACGTACTACGTCTCCGCCCCGTTCACGTACCGCCCCAGGGCGAACGGCAACTGCGACGACGGCAGCTGGTGGTGCGTGAGGACGTACGACTCGAGCTACACCGGGTGGACGTCGGTCGAGCGGGCGACGCTCCGCTCCGACAACTCGGTCTATGCCCAGCTGACGCTCGACGTCGGTCCCGCGCGCGTCGCCTCGATGGCCCGACGACTCGGCGTCCGGACGCCGTTGCAGGTGAACGGCGCCTTCCCGCCCGCGATGGGCCTCGGCTCGGTCGCGGTCTCCCCTCTCGACATGGCCTCCGCCTACGCGACGCTCGCGGCCGGAGGCGTCTACAACGAGCCGACCGCGATCCGCAGGGTGATCCTGAACGGCAAGCCCGACGATCGGTGGGCCGCGCACCACCGCCGCACGCGCGTCGTCCCCGACGGCGTCGCGTCGGTGGTCACGAAGATCCTCGAGGACAACGTGCGCTACGGGACGGGCACCGCCGCCGCGCTCGACAGGCCGGTCGCAGGCAAGACGGGGACGACGGACAAGCACGCCGATGCCTGGTTCGTCGGCTACACGCCTGGTCTCTCGACGGCCGTCTGGATGGGCTTCACCCGCGGCGAGGTTCCCATGACGAACGTCCACGGCATCTCGGTGTCCGGCGGCTCCTTCCCGGCGCAGATCTGGCGGCGGTTCATGGATCCGGCGCTGGCCGGGCTGCCCGTACGCGACTTCCCCGAGCCCTCGCAGCCGGTGACGTTCGAGCAATGGCAGCGCGGGCCCTGGGCGCTCTCGTACGACCCGTACTACGTCGCTCCGGCGCAGCCGGAGACGACGACCGACCGAGGAGACCACGACGACGCCCGCGTCGCCGAAGGATCCGGTGCCAAAGGCACCCGCACCGACCGCGAAGCCCGCGGCGCCCGCGTCCGGAGCTGCCGGCGCGAGCTCCTCCGGGCCTGCGGGCCCGTCGGCGAACGGCGGCCGTCCCGCCGAGCCGTGAGGCGGAGATGGGCGGCGCTCGCCGCGGGCGTCGCCACGGCCGGCCTCGTCGGGCTCGCGTCGGCCACGGCGTGGCGCGAGGGCTCGCCCCTCGTCCCCCGCGACGGCGGCCTCGCCGTCGAGGGAAGCGCGTGGTTCTTCCTCGCGCTGCTCCTCGCCGCGTTCGCCACCTACCTCGCCGGTCTCGTCCTGCTGCGGCACCGCGTGGTCGCGCTCCGTGCCGCGATCCTCGTGGCTGCGGCCGTGCAGCTCGTCCCGCTGGCGTCGCCCCTCCTCCTCTCGACCGACGCCTGGACGTACTGGGGCTACGGCTGGATCGCGGCGGAAAGTCACGACAACCCGTACGTCGACCCGCCGTCCGCGTTCCCGGAGAGCCCGGCGGCTCCCTATCTCGGCGCCGACTGGCGCGACACGACCAGCGTGTACGGCCCGGCCTTCACGCTCGTCTCGGAGCCGGTCGCCCGGCTGGCTGAGTCGTCGTCGGACGCGGCGGCGTGGCTCTTCAAGAGCCTCGCGGCGCTGGCCGTGCTGGTCGCGACCGTGGCAGTGTCCCGGAGCTCCAGAAGCCCTGCGCTCGCGGCGGCGTTCGTCGGCTGGAACCCCGTGCTCGCGATCCACGCGGGCGGCGGAGGGCACAACGACGCTCTCGTCGGCGCCCTCGTCGCGACGGCCGTGGCGCTCGGCGTGCACCGGCGGGCAACGGTGGGCGGCGTCGTGTGGGCGCTTGCCGCGCTCGTCAAGTGGGTGCCGCTTCTCTTCTTCGCACTCGCCGCGCTTGCGGCGCGCGCTCGCGCGCGTGAGACGGGAACGCTCGGGCTCGTCGCGGCCCTGATCGCCGGCGGCGCGATCGCGACGTGGCGTTACGGCCTCGAGTGGCTCGGGGCGCTCGGCCCGCTCGCCGACAACGCCGTGCGCCGGACGAGCTACGCGCTTCCCTCGCGGCTCGAGCAGCTCGGGCTGCCGGACGCGGTCTCGCTCGGCGTCGCCTTCGCCCTCCTCGGGGTGGGCCTCGCCTGGCTCGCCCGGGACGCGCTCGCCGGCCGCGCGCGCCTCGGGACAGCCGCGTGCCTCGTCCTCGCGACGACTCCCTACCTCGCGGTCTGGTACCTCGCCTGGGCCGTGCCGCTCTCGGCCCCGGACGACGACGACCGACTCGCCCGGCTCGCGGCGCTCGCGCTCACGGCATACCTGCTCCCGCAGACGATCCCGCTCTGACGGGGCGGGGAAACTCCTGGTCCCCCGGTCATGGTGCCGTTGGTCGAACGCGACGCAGCACGACGATGCCGTCCTCGTCGAACACGACGCGGTACCGCCCGCTCGCCCTGAGGGCGGCGAAGGCGCGCCCGAACAGCGCCGGTGCGTCCGCCCGGTCGCGGAAGCTCGGCCGCTGCTCGTCGACGGCGACCCAGGTCGCCTCGCCCAGGAACGGGAAGCTGAACACGCGACGCCGCTCGGACAGGTGCGCTCCAAGCGTGTTCGTGGCACTCACCGGAGCGTCGGGCGGGATCACCGCAAGCGCTCTCGCGGCGACCCGGGCGTGGTGCCCCACGATGTGCTCGCGTGTTGCCAGGTCGGAGCCGAGCGGCACGTCGCGCCAGACGGGGAGCGGGCCGAGGAGAACCCCTGCCAGGAAGGTCGAGACGACGACGGCCCGTCCCTCGGGCCGGCTCGCCCACGCGTAGCGCCGCCGCAGCCGGGCCGCGCCGAGCACCGCGGCGACGAACAGCCCCGGCAGAGCCCCGGCCGTGTAGTGGAAGTGGATCGACGTCTGCGTGCGCGTGCCCGAGAGGAGGTTGAGGAGCAGCTCGGGCGCCGCGGTCAGTGCCGCGAGCGGCGCGAGCAGGGGAAGGCCGAGGAGCGGCACGATCAGGCGCGCGAGGTAGCCGAGGTCGCGTCCGCTCGCGACTGCGTCGGCGATCGCACCGGGATCGGTGAGCGTCGTCGTGGCGATCCCGCTCGGGGACCCGCCGACTTCGTCGTACCGGCTCTCGAACGGCGATCCTCCGCCCGGTGCGAAGTGCGGCACGACGACCGCCACCGCGACGAGCGAGACGATCGTTCCCGCGACCGCGATCGCGAGCCCGGCCCGCCGCCGCCCCGGTCGTAGCGCGTACCAGAGGCCCATCACGGCGACGACGAGCCCGATCTGCTCCTTCGTCAGGCAGGCGAGCGCCGCGACCACGCCGAACGCGAGGAGCCGATCGGAGTCGAGGAACCAGAACCCCCACAGGAGCAGGGGCGTCGCGAGCGCCACGGGGTGGAAGTCGTCGAGGACGAGCCACTGCGTCGCGGGGTGCAGGAGGTACGCGAGCCCGAAGCCGGCGGCCGCCCAGTCGGACCGGAGGTGTCTGCGTCCGAGCAGGTACACCGGGATCGCGCCGGTCGCGACCGCCAGGGCCTGCGTGACGAGGAGCATCGACGCGTCGGGCCAGACCCACCAGAGCGGCGCGAACGCGGCGACGATCGGGTCGAAGTGGGCTCCGAGCCGGGAGATCTGCCTTCCGCTGAGCCCGGTCACCGAGAGGACGTCGCCGTGCGCGGTCGACCAGACGGCCTGGGCGAGGTTGCCGACGTCGAAGCGGCCGGTCCAGAAGGCACGGTGCTGCAGCACGGCGAGCGCACCGAGCCCCGCTGCGAACGCCACGCAGCCCGCCCCGACGAGCCGTGCGGGTCGTGTCACCGACGCGTTGCCGCCCGCTCGAGCAGCGCCCGCCAGTGTGCGCCGAGGACGTCCTCCGAGGCGCGCGTCTCGAACGTCTCGCGCCCGACGCGTGCCAGCCGCTCCGCCAGGGCGTCGTCGCCGGCCAGCCGGCGCACGGCCTCGGCAAGCGCCCGTGGGTCGCCGGCGGGAACGAGGAGAGCGTCGGCCTCGTCGGTGAGGAGCTCGCGCGCCGCCGGCGTATCGGCCGTGATCACCGGCCGCGCACAGGCGAGCGCCTGAAAGACCTTGTTCGGGATCACGCGCGCCGCCTTGTCGCCCGTTCCGAAGACGCCGAGCGCGCAGCCGGCGGCGCGGTAGGCCTCCGGGAGCTCCTCGTACGGGACCCACGGCACGTGCTCGACGTTCGCCGGCCGCCGGTCGAGCAGTCCGGCGAGCTGGCCGTGGCCCACGATCCGGAACGAGACCTCGGGCGCCAGCGCGGCCGCGGCGAGGATCGTCTCGAGGCCGTGCAGCGGGATCAGCTTCCCGACGAAGAGCGCGTGGAACCGCTCCGGCGGGTGCCAGCCGGGGCGGAAGAGCGGCTCGTCGGCACCGACGAGCGCCACGGCGACCCGCTCCTCGGCTAGGCCGAACGCCCGCCGGAAGAAGGCGGCGTGTGCATCGGTGTCGGCGACGACGAGGTCGGCCCCGCGGAAGGCCCCGTTGTCGACCGCGCGGAGGATCCCCGCGGCGGGCGAGCGGGGCCGGAAGCGTGCACGGTCGCCGACGAGCGTGTCGTGGAGGGAGACGAGCGGGTTGAACACGACCGGTCGCCCCCGCGCCGCCCGCTTCGCCGCGGGCATGTCGAAGTGCCCGGGATAGCCGACGACGACGACGTCCGCGTCGTCCTCCTTCCGTCGCGCGAGCGCCCCCTCCGCGCGGGCCATCCGGGTGAGCTGCGCCAGGCCGACGGACCAGTTGTGCCGACCCCAGACCTCGCGGTGCCGCTCCACCACGGTTACCCCCGCGCGGCGCAGGCACGAGACGACCTGCGTGTTGCGGGGGGACGCGCGGTCGTACGTCCCGAAGTAGAGAGCCTTCACCCGCTACCGCAGGATCTCGTCCACGAGCCTCGAGCGACGGCCGTCGAGCGCCCGCAGTCGCTCGCGGTGCTGGCTCGTCACCAGCTCGGAGAGCAGGCCGAGCGAGAGGAACTGGATCCCGACCACGACGAGAAGCACGCCGAGCAGCAAGAGCGGCCGCTTGCCGATCGGCTCGCCGGTGAGCTTCTCGACCGTCAGGTAGACGAGGATCCCGGTCCCGATCGTGCCGAGCGCGAGGCCCAGCCCGCCGAAGAGATGGAGCGGCCGATGGCGGTAGCGGCTCATGAAGGTGACCGTCAGCAGGTCGAGGAAGCCGCGCGCGTACCGCTCCATCCCGTAGCGGCTGCGGCCGTGCTCGCGCGGCCGGTGGTTGACCCCGAGCTCGGTGACGCGGAAGCCGAGGTCGTGCGCCAGGACGGGGATGAAGCGGTGGAGCTCGCCGTAGAGGTCGAGCTCGCGGGCGACCTCGACCCGGAACGCCTTGAGACCGCAGTTCATGTCGTGCAGGCGCACACCCGAGAGGCGGCCGGTCACCGCGTTGAAGATCCGCGAGAGAAGACGGCGTGCGAGCGGGTCGTTGCGCCGCGTCTTCCATCCCGTCACGAGGTCGTACCCCTCGTCCAGCTTCGCGAGGAGTCGAGGGATCTCGGCCGGGTCGTCCTGCAGGTCGCCGTCGATCGTGACGACGATCTCGCCCTCGACCTCGCGGAAGCCGGCGTCGAGCGCGGCGGCCTTGCCGACGTTGCGGCGGAGCCGGACGACGCGGACGTTCGGCGCGCTCGCATGGAGCCGCACGAGCGCGGCGTGCGTGCCGTCGCGCGAGCCGTCGTCCACGAACACGACCTCCCACTGCTCACCACGCTCGGAGAGCGCCTGCGCGAGCTCGTCGTAGAGCCGCTCGACGGTGAGCTCCTCGTCACGGACGGGAACGACGACAGAGATCACGCGCCCGAGCGTACCCCGTGTGTACCGTCCGCGCCGTGGCCGATCTCATCACCGTCGAGGACGCCCTCGCGCAGGTCCTCTCCCGCGCGCGGCCCCTGGCGGGCGAGCCGGTTCCGGTCGAGGAGGCCGCGTGGCGGGTGCTTGCGGAGGACGCGCGCGCGGCTGTCGACCTGCCGCCCTTCCCCAGCTCGGCGATGGACGGTTTCGCGCTCCGCGCGGCAGACACGCCGGGGACGCTCCCGGTCGTCGCACGCGTCGCCGCGGGGAGGCCCGCGCCGCGGGCGCTCGCCGGCGGCGAGGCCATGGGGATCGCGACCGGCGGCGTCGTCCCGGAGGGCGCGGACACCGTCGTGCCGATAGAGCTCGTCACCGAGCAGGACGACTCCGTGCTCGTGCCGGACACGGTCTCGCCCGGCGCCAACGTGCGGCCCCTCGGCGGCGACGTCCGCGCCGGAGCCGCCGTCATGCCCGCGCGGACGACGCTCTCCCCGTCGCGCATCGCGGCGCTGGCCGCCGCCGGCATCTCGCACCCGCGCTGCGGCGCGCGGCCCCGCGTCGCGATCGTGACGACGGGCACCGAGCTTCGTTCGCCGGGCGAGCCGCTCGCCGACGGGGAGATCTACGAGTCGAACGGCCTCATGCTGGCGGCCGTGTTCCGCTCCGCGGGGGCCGAGGTCGGGCCGCGCGAGACGGTGTCCGACGACCCGGCGGCGCACCGTGCGGCACTCGAGCGCGGGCTCGAGGCCGACGTCTTGGTCACGTCCGGCGGTGTCTCGGTCGGCCCGCACGATCTCGTCCGCGGCACGCTCGCCGAGCTGGGCGCGGAGGAGGTCTTCTGGCGCGTGGCGATGCGTCCCGGCAAGCCGATCTCGTTCGCCACACGAGGTGCGCACGCTCGTCTTCGGGCTGCCCGGGAACCCCGTGTCGTCGTTCGTGGGAGCGCTGTTGTTCGTCGTGCCCGCCTTGCGCGCGCTCCAGGGAGCGCTCGATCCCGGGCCGCGGTTCGAGCTCGGCGCGCTCGGCGCGCCCGCCCGCCGGAACCCGCACCGCGACGACTTCCAGCGGGCCCGCACGGAGGCGTCGGAGGCCGGCACGGTGCTCGTGCCGATCGACGGCCAGGACTCGCACATGATCGTCCGCGCAGCCGCCGCCGACGCGATCGTGCACGTCCCGCGCGGCGAGGGCGCGCTTCCTGCAGGGTCGGTCGTTCGCTACCTGCCGCTCGGCGCCGTGTAGCGGCCGGCGGCGATCGCGCCGACGAAGCTCGCCACGGCCGCCCAGGCGACCAGCGCGAGGGTGGCGCCCCACGGCACGACGCCGGTCGTGAGGAGCGACGCCGCGTAGAGCGGCGCCCGCAGCCCGAGGTCGAGCTGCTTCGCGAGGACGACGAGGGCCAGCACCGGTCCGGACAGCCCGACCCCGAAGGCCACGTCGGTCAACCAGCCCGGGCCGCGCCGGAGCTGCGGCAGCGCGAGCCAGGCGTAGAGCGAGGGCAGCAGGAAGATCAGCGTGTACGGAGAGACGAGGGTCGTCCAGGCGGCGATCCCGAGGAGTGCGACGAAGGCGACCGCGTATGCCGCGAGGTCCTCCTCGGGTCGAGCCCGGGCCCGTGGGATCAGTCGTGCCCGTGCCCGCAGCCAGACGAGCGCCGCTGCGATCAGGCCCAGCGCGATCGCGCCGACGGGCCAACGGTCGACGGGCGGCTGGTCGGGAGGCGGAGGGAGCTTCGGCTCGACCGGGAGGGCGCCCGCGAGCGCCGCGACGGCGAGGAGCACTCCGAACAGGAGCCAGAGGCCGAGCCGCCGGCGCAACGCGCCCCACGCGGGCGCGAGTGCAAGGCGCCGACGCCGGCAGCGCGAGAGGAGGTCGAGGGCAGCGGCTCCGAACGGGACGACGGCGACCACCAGCAGCAGCTCGAGCGCCCAGCCGCGCACCGCGCGCTCGCCGAGGTAGAGCGCTCCGCCCGTGGTCGTCGGAAGCTCCACCGCCGCGTCGAGGGAGGTGAGGAGCGTCTCCGAGGCACGCCCGAGCTGGGTGAGCCGGGTGCGGTCGAGCGTCGCGATCTCGTCGCCGCCCGGCGGCGTCCCCCCGTCCGGGGCCGTCGTGATCCGCACCGCCGGGATGCCGTTTCCGAGCACGGGCGCCTGCGCCCCGTAGCCGAACGGGAGCCCCAGCGAGACGAGCTGGTCGAGGACGCCGGGGTGCGCCGGAGCGCTGCCGCTCTCGGCCGCGATCCGCGCGTCGGTGGTGCGGACCAGCACGGGCGGCGGCGAGTGCGCACCGAGCCCGGCGATCTCGAGCCGGGGCTCTGCGCTCCCGGCGAGCCCGTCGAGCGAGACGACCGCGACCGCCCGCCGGGCGAGCGGAGAACGGCTCGCGAACCGGGCGACGCCGAGCGATCCGAACGCCCCTCCGTCGGCCGAGAGGAAGACGAGCGTGTGCAGCGGCGTGCGCGCCGACTCCGTCGTCCCCGCCGTGGCGTAGGCGCGGGCGAGCTCCACGAGGGCGGCGGTCCCGCTCGCGTCGGAATTCGCCCCCGCACTCAGACCGTTGTTGTCTCGGTGTGCAACAACCACGATCGTCTCATCGAGCGTCCCGGGGACGACGGTCGCGAGGTTCCGGAGCTCGACGCGCCCCACACCCGCGACATCCTCGCGCCAGACGTCCTCGCGCACGGTCAGCCCGTAGAGCGCGAGCTTGTCGCGGAACCACTGGGCGGCGCTGGCGGCCCCCGGCGAGCCGGGGACGCGGTTCGCGTTGTCGCCCGCGAGCTCGGCGGTCAGTGCCGCCGCGGTCTCGCCGTCGAATTCCGGCGGGAGATCGGGCGCCGGCAGAGGGCCGCTGCGCGCCATCGTGAACACGACGAGCAGCAGCGGGAGCGCCAGCAGGGTCGCGAGGTTGCGGGCGAGGCGGAGGTCGACGGGCCGCTCGATCGAGCCGCGCCGCGCCCTCCGCTTGCTCGTCCCGAGGCGGGCGGGCTCCATGCAGGGGGCTATAGTAAGGCGGGGCAGGCCCGAACGTCCGCGTTGGGGGCGCGTCAACCATCCAGATGCCGGACTCGTCCTCGACCATCCTCCTCGTCGACGACGAGGACGCGATTCAGTCGCTTCTCACCTACCCGCTCGAGCGCGACGGGTACCGCGTCGTCCAGGCGCGGGACGGAGACGAGGCGCTCCGCCGCTTCGGCGAGGAGAACATCGACCTCGTCGTCCTGGACATCATGCTGCCAAAAGTCGATGGACTCGAGGTCTGTCGCCGGCTCAGGTCGGAGAGCACCGTGCCGATCATCATGCTCACGGCCCGCGACGACGAGCTCGACAAGGTGCTCGGGCTCGAGCTCGGCGCGGACGACTACATCACGAAGCCGTTCTCGATCCGCGAGTTCCGCAGCCGGGTGCGCGCGCTCCTCCGCCGGGCCGCCACGCCCCACCACGCGAGCCGCCGCGACGAGGTGATCGACCGCGGCGACGTCGTGATCGACCTGCCGCGCCGCACCGTCGAGGCGCGCGGCGAGCCGATCCAGCTGACCTTCGTCGAGTTCGAGCTTCTGGCGCTCCTCGCGAGCGACCCCGGCATCGTCTTCAGCCGGCGGCAGCTCCTCGAGCGCATCCGCGGGAGCGCCGACTACCGGGAGCCGCGCACGATCGACGTCCACGTCCGGCACCTGCGCGAGAAGATCGAGCGCGACGCCCGAGAGCCCGAGCTGATTCTCACCGTGCGCGGCGCCGGGTACCGTTTCCGCGACGGCGTCGCGCCGGCGGGATGAGCCTCCCCGGCGGGATCCGCACGACGCTGGCGGTCGCGCTGCTCCTGATCGTGGGCGGATCGCTCGGGGGCGCGTACCTGATGGTCGTGCCGTCCCTCGAGCGCCGCCTCGTGGACGAGCGCCTCGACGAGCTCCAGCGGGACGCGGAGGCGACTGCCTACTCGTACACGCGCGCCGACGCGCGCGGCGATTTCAGCGAGCCGCTCGCGATCGACAGCTTCGCCGATACCGCCTCGCTGCTCTCGAACTCCCGTGTCGTCGTGTTCCAGGTCTTCGGGCCGGAGCCGCTGTCGCTCCGGACGCTCGCGGACTCCGCCGCGACCGCGGGGCGGATCAGCGAGGACTCCGTCGCCCTCGAGACCGCCCAGGAGACGCGCATCGCCCGCGGGCGGGTCGACCGGAGCGGGAGGCCGTTCGCCGAGGTCACGGTGCCGCTCGTGTCGGGCAACGTCCTCCTGCTTTCGACCCCGATCGAGGACCAGCTCGCGACGGTGCGCGTCGTGAAGCGGCGGATGCTCTACGCGACGGGTGTCGCGCTCGCGATCGCCGCGATCCTCGGCAGCGCGGCCGCGACGCTCCACGCACGTCGGATTCGGCGCCTCGAGCGTGCCGCGAACAGGATCGCGGAGGGCGAGTTCGACGAGCCCGTGGTCGATACGGGCGACGACGAGCTCGGCGAGCTCGCCGCCGCCTTCGAGCGGATGCGCGTCCAGCTCGCGCAGCTCGACACCGCGCGCAAGGAGTTCGTCGCGAACGCGTCGCACGAGCTGCGGACGCCGCTCTTCTCGCTCGCGGGGTTCCTGGAGCTGATGGCCGACGAGGATCTCGACGAGGAGACGCGCGCCGGATTCCTCGTGACGACCCGGGAGCAGGTCGACCGCCTGACGAAGCTCGCCGCCGATCTGCTCGATCTCTCCCGGATGGATGCCGGCCGCCTGCGCGTCGAGCAGGAGGAGGTCGTCCTCGCCGACGCGGCGCGGGTCCTCGTCGACGAGCTGACACCGCTCGCCGAGGCCACAGGGCACCGGCTCGTGCTCGAGACGGACGGCGACGCGTGGGCGCTCGCGGACGAGGAGCGCGTCCTCCAGATCGGTCGCGCGCTCGCGGGCAACGCCCTCATGCACACGCCCCCGGGCACCGAGATCGTCATCACGACGGCCCTCCGTGGGGGCCGGGCAGAGCTCGCCGTGTCGGACGACGGCCCGGGAATCCCCCACGAGCACGCGGAGCGGATCTTCGACCGCTTCTACCGTGTCGAGGGCCCGCACGCGTCCGGCAGCGGCCTCGGCCTTGCGATCGCGCGGGAGCTCGCCGAGCGCATGGGCGGGAGCGTCGAGCTCGCCAGCGCGCCGGGGAGGGCAACGTTCACACTGTCGCTGCCCCCCGCGGCGGTCGCTGCGGGCGAGCTCGCCGTTTCCACGTGAAAACGGCCCGACGCGCGGTCGCCGTTTCCACGTGGAATCGCGACGGCCGTTGCTACGGTGGCCGGCATGGGTCGCATGGCAGCCGCGGGGCTCGCCGTCGCCGCCGGCGCGATCGGCGCGGCGGCGGCACTGCTCGTGGGGTCGGTCGCCGGCCTCGGCGAGAACACGACGACGATCGTCGAGCCTGGTGCCACGTCCGCCGCGCCGGCAACCACGCCGTTGCCCGCACGCCGGCCGGGAACGGCGTTCGACCCGGAGGCGCTCTACGTCGCGCGCGCGCCCGGGGTCGTCACGATCTACGCGAACCTGGGGATCGACGGGATGGCGCAGGGCTCGGGCTTCGTCGTCGACCGCGACGGCGTGATCCTCACGAACGCGCACGTGATCACGAACGCGGCCGAGGCCCGGACGAACGTCCAGGGTGCCCGCGCGGTGTACGTCGAGTTCCAGGACGGCGAGCGGATCAGCGGCCGCGTGGTGGGGTGGGACCTCTTCAGCGACGTCGGCGTGGTCCGCGTGTCGCCCGACGACCACGCGCTCCAGCCCGTGCCACTCGGCGACTCGACGAACGTCGTCGTGGGTGAGCCGGTCGCCGCGATCGGAAGCCCGTTCGGCAAGCAGAGCTCGCTGACCGTCGGCGTCGTCTCGGCCACGGGTCGCTCGATCGACTCGCTCGCCGCGGGCGGCTTCGAGGTCTCGAACGCGATCCAGACGGATGCGGCGATCAATCGCGGCAACTCCGGCGGGCCGCTCTTCGACGGGGACGGCAAGGTGATCGGCATCAACGCGCAGATCGAGAGCACCTCGGGCACGAACGAAGGCGTCGGCTTCGCGATCCCGATCGGCCTCGCGCGTCGCTCGCTGAACCAGCTCTTGCACACGGGCAAGGTTCGCTACGCCTACATCGGCGTCAGCACGCAGGACGTGACGCCGGGGATCGCGGATGCGTTCGGGCTCGGCGCGAAGCGCGGCGCGCTGGTCACGCGGGTCGAGGACGGCTCGCCGGCCGCTTCGGCCGGGCTCCGAGGTGGCGGGCGCACGGAAGCCTTCAACGGCCTCGACGTGACGCTCGGCGGTGACCTGATCGTGGCCATCGGCGGCACGAAGGTGGAGGACGCCGACGACGTGTCCCGGCTCGCGACGACCACGCTCGAGCCGGGGCAGACCGTCACCTTCACCGTACTGCGCGGCAAGCGCCGCATCGCGATTCCGGTCACGCTCGGGGACCGCCCCCCGTCGGGGTGATGGGCCGCCGCGACCCGCTGATCGTCGTCTCCAACCGCGGGCCTGTCGGCTTCCGGCACGGTCCCGACGGCGCGATCGAGGAGTCACGAGGCGCCGGAGGCCTCGTCACCGCCCTGCGACCGCTCGTCGACCGGAACGACGTGACGTGGGTGGCGAGCGCAATGGGCGAGGCCGAACGGGAGATCGCGGCGGAGGGACGGCGGACCGAGCGATCGATGTCGGGATCGCCGTTCTCGCTGCGCCTCGTGACACAAGACGCAGACGTGTACCGGCTCTTCTACGGCGTGGTCGCGAATCCGGTGCTGTGGTTCGTCCAGCACGGGCTGTGGGACCTCAAGCAGGATCCCGACGCCGATCTCCGCCAGGCCTGGCGGCATGGCTACGTCGAAGCGAACCGGGTGCTCGCGGCGGCCGTCGTGGAGGAGCTCGATCGCGTCCCGGATGCCCCGGTCTTCGTCCACGACTACCACCTCTATCTCGTGCCCGGCCTCGTGCGGGCCGCACGGCCGGACGCCAGGATCGCGCACTTCACGCACATCCCCTGGGTCGGGCCGGACGCCTGGTCGGTGCTCCCGCGCACCCTCGTCGACGCGATCCACGAGGGCCTGCTCGCGTGCGACAGCGTCGGCTTCCACACGGAGCACTGGCGTGACGCGTTCGTCGCCTGCTGCGAGGCGCTGCTCGGCCGTGGAGCGGACGCCGAGCGCGTCTCCCACGCGAACCCGATCGCCGTCGACGCCGGCGAGTTCGACGCGCTCGCCGCCGGGGACGGGGTGCGCGCCCGGCGAGAGGCACTCGTCGCCGAGCGCCCCGAGATCCTCGTGGTGCGCGTCGATCGCGCAGACCCGTCGAAGAACGCCGTCCGGGGCTTCGAGGCCTTCGGGCGGCTGCTCGAGCGTGTGCCCGCGCTTCACGGCCGGATCGGCCTGCTCGCGCTGCTCGACCCCTCGCGCGAGGAGATTCCCGAATACGTGGACTATCGCGCCGCGATCGAGCGCACGGCCGCCGCCGTCAACGAGCGGTTCGCCCAACCCGGGTGGGAGCCCGTCTCGCTCGTCGTCCGTGACGATTTCCTCGCCTCGATCGCCGCCTACCTCGAGTACGACGTCCTGCTCGTGAATCCCGTGATGGACGGGCTCAACCTCGTCGCCAAGGAGGCGCCGCTCGTCAACCGGCGCGACGGCGTGCTCGTGCTCTCGCGGGAGGCGGGCGCGTTCGAGGAGCTCGGGGAATGGGTCGTGCCGGTCGATCCACTCGACGTCGAGGGCCAGGCGGCCGCGCTCGAGCGTGCGCTCGGGATCTCCGTCGACGTGCGCCGCGCGTGGCTCGACGGCATCGGGCGGCACGTGCGGATGCACGACGTCGACGCGTGGGCCGATCGTGAGCTGCGCGAGCTCGACGATCGCGCGCCCCAGGGCGATGCCGGGGCTACGATGCGCTCGTGAGCGCGGGCCCGGACGTCGCGAGCCGCGAGCTGGTCTCGATCGACCCGGCGACGCTCGATCCGCTCGGGTCCGTTCCCGTGACGCCGCCCGAGGAGCTCGCCGAGGTCGTCGTGGAGGCGCGACTTGCGCAGTCCGCGTTCGCCCGTGAGCCGCTCGAGGCGCGCAGCCGGCTGCTCGAGCGCGTCGTCCATGCCCTCGTCGAGGACGCCGACGCCATCGCGCGGACGATCTCGACCGAGTCGGGAAAGCCGCTCGCGGAGGCGTACGCACACGAGCTGGTCGTCTCGGCAGATGCCTGCCGCTGGCACGCGGAGAACCTCGGCCGCGTCCTCCGAGAGGAGCGGCTCGGGTTCCCGCAGCTCGTGCTCCGCCAGAAGCGCGGGTCGATCCGCTACGACCCGCTCGGCGTCGTCGGGATCGTCACTCCGTGGAACTTCCCGCTCGCGATCCCCCTGCGGCAGGTCGCGGCGGCGGTTGCGGCGGGGAACGCCGCCGTCCTCAAGCCGTCCGAGCTGGCTCCGCTCACGGGCGCGTGGGTCGAGGAGCTCTTCCGCAGGGCCGAGGCGCCGGCCGGGCTGGTGCGGGTCGTGCAGGGCGCGGGGGATGTGGGCGAGGCTCTCGTCCGGCACCGGGGCATCGCGGGCGTGGTGTTCACGGGCTCGGCGGAGGTGGGCCGGACGGTCGCGCAGGCTGCGGCCGAACGGCTCTGTCCCGCCGTCCTCGAGCTCGGCGGGAAGGACGCGATGCTCCTGCTCGACGACGCGGACCTCGACCGTGCGGTCGAGGGGGCGCTCTGGGGGGTCTTCACGAACTGCGGCCAGGCGTGCGCGGGGATCGAGCGGATCGCCGTCCCGCCGGGCCTCCACGACGCGTTCGTCGACCGCCTCGCCGATCGGGCACGCGAGCTGCGCATCGGGCGCGGGATCGACGCCGCCGTCGAGCTCGGGCCGCTCGTGAGCGAGGAGCAGCGCGCGCGGTTCGAGGGCCTCGTCGCGGACGCTGTCGAGCACGGCGCGCAGGTTGCGACGGGTGGCGGCCGGCCGCGCACCGACCTGCCCGGCTGGTTTGCCGAGCCGACGCTGCTGCTCGGCGAGCCGCGCGACGCCCGCCTGGTCGACGAGGAGCTCTTCGGCCCGGCCGCCGTCATTGTCCAAATAGACAACGACGAGGACATGGTGCACTGGGCGAACGACTCGCCGTTCGGGCTCGGCGCCAGCGTCTGGACGCGCGACGGAGACCGCGCGCGGGCGATCGCGGATCGGCTCCAGACCGGGTGCGTGTGGCACAACGACCACGCGTACTCGTTCGGGGCCTCGCAGACGCCGTGGGGCGGCCGGCGTGCGTCCGGCCTCGGCCGGACCGGCTCGCGGCATGGCCTGTACTCGCTGTCGCACGTGAAGCTCGTTGATGCCGATCGCGGACGGCTGACGCCCGGCTGGTGGTATCCGTACGGCGATCGCGCGGTCGACGGCCTGCGGGGGCTGCTGGGTGCGCTCTACGCGGACGGGCTCGGCCCGCGCGCCCGGGCCGTCGTCGAGCACCGCCGCGGGCTCGCCCACCTCGTCCGGAAGACGCTCCGGTGAGCGAGCTCTCGCACGTCGACGAGTCGACTGGAGAGGTGCGGATGGTCGACGTCGGCGCCAAGCCGGTGTCGCGGCGACGGGCCGTCGCGCGCGGCCGCGTGCGGATGGATCCGGCGACGGCGTCGCGGTTGAGATCGCTGCCGAAGGGTGACGCGCTCACGGTTGCGCGGATCGCGGGCATCCAGGCGGCGAAGCGGACCGGGGAGCTGATCCCGTTGTGCCATCCGCTGCAGCTGACGGTTGTCGAAGTGGACCTCGTGGTCGACGGCGACGGCGTGACGATCGAGGCGGCGGCGGAGACCACGGCACAGACAGGGGTCGAGATGGAGGCGCTGACGGCGGTCGCCGTGGCGGCGCTCACCGTCTACGACATGGCGAAGGCGGTCGACAAGACGATGGAGATCGACGCGGTCCGGCTCGTCTCGAAGACGAAGGAGCCGGTGTGAGCGCGCTCGCGGCGCCGCTCCCCGTGAGGCTCGCGCGCCTCGTCCGCCTCGAGCACACGGTCTTCGCGCTGCCGTTCGCGTACGTCGGCGCCCTGCTCTCGGTGAACGGCTGGCCCGGGCTCGGCCCGATGGCGTGGATCACGGTTGCGATGGTCGGGGCGCGCACGCTCGCGATGGGGCTCAACCGGCTCGTCGACGCGGAGATCGACGCTCGGAACCCGCGCACCGCCGGACGGGAGCTCCCGGCAGGGTCGCTCACGCGCGCGCACGTCTCGCTGCTGTGCGTGCTCGCCCTTGTCGTCTACCTCGCCGCTGTGTTCCAGCTCGAGCCCGTCGTTCGCTGGCTGTGGCCGATCCCGGTGGTGATGTTCGTCGTCTACCCGTACCTCAAGCGCCTGACCTGGCTCTGCCACCTGTGGCTCGGTGCGTGCCTCGGGCTCGCCCCCGTCGGCGCCTGGGTCGCGATCACGGGCGAGCTTCCCTGGGAGGCATGGGCGCTCGGAGGCGCGGTCTGTCTCTGGGTGGCCGGCTTCGACCTCTTCTACGCGCTCTTCGACCGCGAGCACGATCTCGCGGCGGGGCTCCATTCGTGGGCCACCCGGTTCGGCGTCCGCGGCGTCTTCCGCGGCGCCCGCGCGATGCATGCCGGCTCCGTGGCCCTGCTCGCCGCCGCTGGCGTGGGGCTCGACGTCGGGGCCTGGTACTGGCTCGGCGTCGGCGTCGTGGCGGCGCTGCTCGTGTACGAGCACGCGATCGTCCGCCCGGACGACCTGCGTCGGCTCGACGCCGCGTTCTTCACGGTCAACGGTGTGCTGTCGATCGCGTTCGGCGTGTTCGTCGCCCTCGACACGCTGCTCTGATCACACCCGGCGGGTGCGCGGCTGCGACGCGGCGGCTGCCCCGCCCAGCGGATCGCAGAGCGTTTGCTCCGACCCGCAGAACTCCCGCCCGCGACGCGATCTCGCCCACGCGACGCGCCCCCAACCGCGCCGATCCGCCGCTCGTGCGGCCCCGGACGGCGAGAGACCGGCGGCGCGTACCAGAGGAGCGAGACACGCGGACGACACACTTCCGGCACGATCCCGGCACGCATGCGTCGCAGATCTGCCGATAGCCTGACAGCAGGGCACCCGGGGTGCCCCTGGGGGTGGTTCTCGGGAAGGCGTGCCACGGCGAGAACAGGCGCTGCCGATGGCTGAGGTGGCCGTCCGCGCGATCGGGCTCGAGAAGCGCTACGGCGTGCGCACCGCGCTGCGCGACGTCTCCTTCGAGCTCGAGGAGGGCGGGGTCCTCGTCGTGACCGGGCCGAACGGTGCGGGGAAGTCGACGCTCCTCCGGCTGATCGCCGGTCTCGCGGCGCCGTCGCGCGGATCGCTCGAGGTCGCAGTCGAGCGGAGGAGGCTCGGCTTCCTCGGGCACGAGCCGCTCGTGTACCGCGAGCTCACCGCACTCGAGAACCTCGACCTCTACGGGCGGCTCTACCGGGTGGCCGAGCGGCGCGAGCGCATCGGCATGCTCCTCGAGCGGTTCGGCCTCTGGGACGAGCGCCATCAGCGCATCTCGGCGTACTCGCGTGGAATGACGCAGCGGCTCGCACTCTGCCGGGCGCTGCTCCACGAGCCGGACCTCGTCGTCCTCGACGAGCCGCACTCCGCGCTCGACGACGACGGCCTCGGACTGCTCGACGGGGAGCTCGCGACGCTCGTCGCCGGGGGCGGCACCACCCTCGTCGTCGCGACCCACGACCCCGATCGAGTAGCCTCGCTCGCGACCGCCCGCGTCGCGCTGGAGCGCGCGTGACCGCGTACCTCGGCGACGTCGCGGCGCTCGCCCGGAAGGATCTCCGGCTCGAGCTGCGAGCACGGGACACGCTGCCGGCGATGGCGCTCTTCGTCGTCGCAACGCTCGTCGTCTTCCACTTCGCGCTCCCGGGCGGCGAGAGCGGGGACGCCGCGTACGGGCTGCTGTGGGTGGCGCTGGTGTTCACGGCCTTGCTCGGGCTCGGTCGTGCGTGGGCACCGGAGAGCGAGGCCGGCGCGCTCGACGGGCTCGTGCTCGCCACCTCCGACCGCAGCGCGATCTGGCTCGGCAAGGTGCTCGCGACGTTCGCCTTTCTCGCAGCAGCCGAGGTCGTCGCGCTGCCGGCGTTCGCGCTCTTCTTCGCGCCGCTCGACGGGCCCGCGCTTGCCGGAGTGCTGCTCGCGTCGGTCGGGATCTGCGCCGTCGGCTCGCTGGTGTCGGCCATGGCGGCCGCCGCCCGTGGCCGGGAGGTGCTGCTGCCGCTGCTCTTCCTCCCGCTCGCGATCCCACTCGTCGTCGGCGGCGTCGGCTCGAGCGTCTCGCCGGAGCCGGGAACCTACCTCGCGTTCCTCGGCCTCTACGACGCGGTGTTCGCGATACTTTCGTGGGCGGCGTTCGAGTACGTCGTCACCGAATGACCATCACGAGACCCTCCCTGTCAGCCCTCTCGGCGCTCGCGGTCGCCCTCGGCGCCGTATCCGTCGCGATGACCTTCTTCGTCGCGCCCGAGGACGCCGACCAGGGGCTGTCGCAGAAGATCTTCTACGTCCACGTACCGATCGCCCTCACCGCGTACGCGTGCTTCGGGCTCGGCGCCTGGAAAGCGCTCCGGCTGCTCCTCACACGGGGCGAGCGGTACGACCTGGAGAGCTACACCGGGATCCACCAGGGCACGATCTACGGTGCGCTCACGCTCGTGACGGGCTCGATCTGGGCGAAGGCCTCCTGGGGCGTCTGGTGGACGTGGAGCTCGAACCAGCTCGTCCTCTTCCTCGTCCTCTTCCTCTTCTACTGCGCGTACTTCATGCTGCGCTTCTCGATCGAGCCGGGCCCTCGGCGCGAGCGCATCTCCGCCGTGTACGCGCTCTTCGGCGTCGCGCTGATCCCGGTGAGCTTCTTCGCGATCCGGCTCGCGAGCGACTTCATCCATCCGACGGTGTTCACGCGCGACGGGCCGCAGATGACCGGGACGATGTTCGCCGCCTTCTGCACGTCGTGGGCCGCGATCACGCTGCTCGCGTACGTCATGTACCGCACCGAGCTCGCCGGCAAGCGGACCGACCTGAACCTCCGCGAGCTCCGAGAGGCGCTGGCGCGGTGAGCTCGGGCGAGAAGTACGTCGCCGCCGCCTACGGGGTCTTCCTCGTCTTCGTCCTCGTCTGGGCGGCGATCATCGCGACGAAGCTCTCGCGCCTGGAGCGTGAGACCGGAGAGCTCGCCCGGCTTGCGCGTGCCCGCGCGACGACGGGCGAGCGGGCCGATGGCTGAGCTGCTCGTCTGGCCCGCGCTGCTCGCCTACGGCGAGGCTGCCGTGGCGTACGCGGGCGGGCTGCGGGGTGCGGGGAGCTACGGACGCATGGGGATCTGGGGCGTTCGGATCGGCTGGCTGGCGCAGACGGCGCTGCTCGTCGCCCAGGCCGCGACGTCCGACGGCTTCCCGTGGGGCACGTGGGCGGGGGCGCTGAACCTCCTCTCCTGGCTCGTCGTCACGGGATACCTCGCCTGGGGGAGCAATCCCCGTTACCGGCTGCTCGGGCTCGGGGTGATGCCCGTCGCGGCGGTGCTGCTCGTGCTGGCCTGGGCGGGCGGCGGCACGGGCGTCCACGGCGCCGACGGGGCAGGGTGGGCGCTGGACGTGCACGTCGGCCTGATGCTCGCCGCATTCGCGAGCTTCACGGTCGCCGCTGCCGTCGCGCTCCTCTACCTCTTCGAGGAGCGGCGCCTCAAGCGGCGGGACGCGCGGGTGCTGCGTCTTCGCCTGCCCTCGCTGGAGGCGCTCGACCGGCTCGCGGCCCGGGTCGCGCTCGTCGGCCTGGGGCTTCTGAGTGCGGGCATCGTCGTCGGCCTCACGAGGCTGGAAGCCGCCGCCGAGATCGACCTCGCGATGACCGTGACCGTGGTCTTGTGGGCGCTCTATGCCGCAGCGCTCCTCCTCCGGCGCGAGATCGGCCTGCAGGGCCGCCGGCTCGCGTGGTCCCTCGTCGCCGGCTTCTCGCTCGTCGCCGTCGTCCTCCCCCTGACCCACTTCGCATCGTGAAGCTCGCGCTCGCCGGCGTCTCGCACCACACGGCTTCGATCGAGCTGCGCGAGCGCGTGGCAATCGATCCCGAGACGGCTGCATCGTTCGCCCGCGAGCTTGCGCGCGCCGGCGGCGGGCAGCACGAGGCCGTCGTCCTCTCGACCTGCAACCGCACGGAGCTGTACGTCGCGTCGCCCGACCACGGAGTGGGCGAGGTCGCCGATCAGGCGCTCCTCTCGCTGGCGGGCGCAGACGCCGACGCGCTCGCCCCGGTTGCGTACCGACTCGCCGACGAGTCGGCCGCCCTGCACCTCTTCCGTGTCGCCGCTGGGCTCGACTCGCTCGTCCCGGGCGAGGGGGAGATCCTGGGCCAGGTGCGGGACGCGTACGAAGCGGGCTCGCCCGGGCCGCTACTCGACCGGACCTTCCGGATGGCGCTGCACGCGGGTCGGCGTGCGCGGCTCGAGACCGCGATCGGGGAGAGCCCCGCGTCGGTTCCCGCAGCGGCGGCCGCGCTTGCGCAACAGGTCTTCGAGGGCCTCGACGGCCGCCGCGTGGTGCTGGTCGGGGCAGGCAGGACGAGCGAGCTGACCGCGAGAAATCTCCGCTCTCGTGGTGCCACGGTGATCGCCGTCGTCAACCGCACGGTCGAACGCGCGGAAAGGCTGGCCGCGACGCTCGGCGCTCGGGCGGTCGCCCTCGACGACGTCGCGCAGGCGCTCGCAGAGGCAGACGTCGTCGTCTCGTCGACGAGCGCGCCGGGGTTCGTCCTCGCGGGCGACGGGCTCGCGGCCGCGTTGCGCTCGCGTCGTGGCCGTCCCGTGCTGTTCGTCGATCTCGCTGTGCCGCGGGACGTCGACCCGGCGCTCGCCTCGGTCGACGGGTGCTTCGTCTACGACGTCGACGACCTCGAGGCGGTGGTCTCCGCGTCGCTCGAGGGCCGGCGGGCGGAAGCGGTGCACGCGGAGCGGATTGTTGCGACGGAGGCGGAGCGGTTCCGCGCCTGGCAGGCATCGCTCGCCGTCGTCCCGGCGATCGCGTCGCTGCGCGCGCTTGCCGAGGAGATCCGCTCGTCCGAGCTCGCACGGGTCGAGGGGAAGCTTCCTGCGAGCGAGCGTGCGGTCGTCGAGACGGTCACCGCGCAGATCGTCAACAAGCTGCTCCACCTGCCGACGATCCGCATGAAGGAGGCAGCGGTCACGCCCGACGGCCTGGTCTATGCTGACGTCGTGCGCCACCTGTTCGGGCTCGCGGAGGAGGACGAGGCATGACCCGCCCGACCGGAGTCGTCCGCGGTCGGCCGCTGCCGCTCGTCGTGCCCACGGCCTTCGTCCGGATCCGGCCGCGCGAAGCAAGGGCGTGCGGGATTCCGGCGACGCACACCACCCGCCGCCATTGTGCTGCTTCGCGTCGGCTCGCGCGGTAGCAGGCTGGCGCTGACGCAGGCCGAGCGCGCCGCCGAGGCGCTCCGGCGGCCGGGTGTCGAGATCGCGCTGGTCCCGATCACGACCGCCGGTGATCGAGACCGGACTCGGCCCTTCGGCGAGATCGGAAGCCGCGGCGTGTTCGTCAAGGAGCTCGAGGAAGCGCTGCTCGAGGGGCGCATCGAGGTCGCCGTGCATTCGGCCAAGGACATGACCTCCACGGACACCGCAGGGCTCGCGGTCGGCGCGTATCCCCTGCGGGAGGATCCGCGCGACGCGTTGTGCGGCGTGTCCGAGATCCGGCCGGGCCTGCGGGTCGGAACGGCCTCCGCGCGCCGGAGGGCACAGCTGCTCGCGCTCGAGCCCTCCCTCTCCGTCGAGCCGCTCCGCGGAAACATCGACACCCGGCTCCGCAAGCGCGGGGAGCGCCGCCTCGACGCGATCGTGCTGGCTGCGTGCGGGCTCGACCGCCTCGGGCTCGCCGGCGAGATCGGTGCCAGGCTCGATCCCGAGGTGATGCTGCCGGAGGCGGGCCAGGGAGCGCTCGCGCTCCAGGTTCGGGCGGGAGAGGAGCACCTCGTCGCGGCGGCGGACGACCCGGAGACGCGGCGGCGGATCGAGGCGGAGCGGCGCTGCGTGGCCGCGGTGGGTGGAGGGTGTCTCGCGCCGGTGGCCGCGCATCACGACGGGACGGTGCTGACCGGCCTCGTGGCCGCCGAGGACGGGAGCTGGGTGGAGCGTCGCGTGGGCGGCGATCCAGAGGAGCTCGGCCGCGAGCTGGCGGCGCTCGCACGGTGAGCCGCCGCGGCGTCATCGTGTCCCGCAGTCGCGACTCCCCGTCGAGGCCGGACATGCGCAGAGCTCCGGTTGATCCCCCAGCCGAGGCGGCGCACGTTGCACAATCGGCACAAAGTCGGCACCGACGCATCACACGCGCGCCGGTAGTGTCAGTGCCCCGGGGGTGGGCGGGGGTTAGGGACGGGGAGAAGCGGCGCGGCCATTTCACCGATGCGCGCACCCCCGACACCACCCATCACGCCCGTGACGCCGCCGCGTGCGGCGCGTGTTGAGCGGATGGCCTTCGCACAGGCGCCGGGCGCAGGGCCGACACCGGGCAGCGAGCGCTGACCGGTGGCGCGGGTCGTCGTCACCCGACCGGCTGGTCGTGAGCGAGAGCTGCTCGGCGCGCTGCGGCACGAGGGCCACGATGCGATCCACGTGCCGCTCGTGGCCATCGAGCCGATCGGCGACACGCCCGTCGACGTCGCCGCATACGACTGGGTCGTCCTGACGAGCGTCGCGGGCGCACGCGAGCTCCGCCGACGGATGCGCGGCGCCCCGCGTCACGTCGCCGCGATCGGCCCGGCGACGGCGAGCGCGTTCGGCCACGCAGATGTCGTCGCGGCAACGTCCACCCAGGAAGGCCTGCTCGCCGCGATGCCGACCGCTCCGGGGCGGGTGCTGTTCGCCGGCGCCGAGGGGGCGCGTCGGCTGCTGCCAGAGACGCTCGGTGCCGATGTCGTCGCGCTCTATCGCACGGTGCCCCTGGCGCCGTCGGTGTGGCCGGGCTGCGACCTCGTCGTGCTGGCATCCGGTTCCGCAGCGCGGGCCTACGCAGCGCTGCGGCATGCCACGCCCGCCGTGTCGATCGGGCCCGAGACCAGTCGCGTGGCCGCCGACGCCGGCGTCGTGGTCCTCGCCCAGGCTTCGACGGCGGACGTCGCCGGTCTCGTCGACGCAGTTCGGCGTGCGCTCGAGACGTCGTAGACTCGGCGCGTGGTCATCTGCTTCCTGACCGACTTCGGGCTCCAGGATGACTTCGTCGGTACCTGTCACGGAGTGATCGCACGGATCGCGCCCGAGACCCGCGTGATCGACGTGACGCACGGCATCCCGCCGACGCAGGTCCTGCAGGGAGCTCTCGTGCTGTCCAGCACGCTCCCCTACATGCCGGCGGGGATCCACCTCGCGGTCGTCGACCCGGGAGTCGGAGGCGCACGGCGGCCGCTTGCCATCGCCGACCGGCACGGTCGCGTATTCGTCGGCCCCGACAACGGCCTGCTGCTCCCCGCAGCCGAGCGGGCGGGGATCGCCGAGGTGCGCGAGCTCGCCAATCCGGACTACGCGCTCGAGACGATCTCCCGCACGTTCCACGGTCGCGACCTGTTCGCACCGGCCGCTGCGCACCTGGCGAACGGTGTCGCCCTGGAGGAGCTCGGCCCGCCGTTGCACCCGGACGCGCTCGTGCGGCTCGACCTGCCGAAGCCGGCGTTCTTCGATGACCGGATCGATGCCACGATGCTCTACGTCGACAGCTTCGGCAATATCGCGCTCAACCTCACGCGCGACGATGCAGAGCACGCGGGCGTCGTCCCCGGCTCGCGCGTGGAGCTCGAGCTGGCGGGCGAGCGCTATTACGCGGTGATGGCGAGGACCTTCGCCGACGCGCGTCCCGGGGACGTGATCCTCTACGAGGACAGCTATCGCAACATGTCGGTGGCGATCAACCGGGGCAACGCCGCGTCGATGCTGCATGCGGGGCAGGGTCAGCCGCTCCGGATCCACGTGCTTGGCCCCGGGGCGGGGATCCGCTAGGGTCGGGCTCAGTGAAGAGCGTTCGTGGCACGGTGAGCCGGCCCGGACGCTCTTCTTTCGGCGGGCCGTCCGTCGCGTCGCGCCCGGTCGAGCGGTCGGAGTCGGCTACAGGATCGACTGGCCGAGCGCACTCGCCGCGAGCTCCACCGCGATCGCCGCACTGCCGTTCTCGCGGTCGAGGATCGGGTTCACCTCGACGAGCTCGAGCGACCCGACAACGCCGGACTCCGCGAGGTCCTCGCAGGCGAGATGGGCTTCCCTGTACGTGAGCCCGCCCTTCACGGGCGTCCCGACGCCGGGCGCGACCTCCGGGTCGAGCGCGTCGAGGTCGAGCGAGACGTGGACGAAGCCGGGTCCCGAGGCGCGGTCGATCGCCTCCATGACCGCGCGCTCGATCCCGATCCGGTCGATCTCCGTCATCGTGATCGCCCGGATGCCCGCCTCGCGAATCAGGACGCGCTCTGCGGGATCGACCGAGCGAATGCCGAGGAGCACGACGCGGTCGGGATCGACGGCGGGCAGCGTGAGCCCGGCATGCGCGAACGCGTCCCCCGCGAGGCCGAGCGCCGCGGCGAGCGGCATCCCGTGGACGTTCCCACTGGGGCTGGAGGCGGGCGTGTTGAGGTCGCCGTGCGCGTCGATCCAGATGACGCCGCCCGGCCTGCCTGCCGCCTCGCGGAGGCCGGCGAGGGTTCCGAGCGCGATCGAGTGGTCGCCGCCGAGCACGAGCGGCAGCGAGCCGCCCGCGACGACGTCGCGCACGATCGACGCGAGACCCGCGCAGGCATCGAGGATCTCCGGCAGGAAGCGCGCGCGCTCGTCGTCGACCGCGAGCGCCTCCGGCTCCGGCGCGGCGACGTTCCCGCGGTCGACGACCGAGCACCCGAACGACGAGAGCCGCTCCTCGAGCCCGGCGTACCGGATCGCCGAAGGCCCCATGTCGACGCCGCGACGGCCCTGGCCGAGGTCGAGTGGCGCGCCGACGATCGTCACGGTCCGGGACGTCGCGGCCACGGCAGGGGAGGCTACCCGGCCGGAGCTGCGAGCGCACGGGGCGGCGCGGCGCCCGGGAATGGGATAGCGTCAGGCATGGCCGGCGAGCGCGAGGTGATGACGTGGGCCGACCTCGGCACCGCCACGCGCGAGCTCGCCGAGGTCGTCGCAGAGGACGGCTACGACCCGGACATGATCCTCTCGATCGCGCGAGGCGGCCTGCTGGTAGGCGCCGGTCTCGGGTACGCGCTCTCGGTGAAGAACGTCTACACGATGAACGTCGAGTACTACACCGGCGTCGACGAGCGGCTCGAGGTCCCGCGGATCCTCCCGCCCGCGCCGGACTTCGTCGACCTCCAGGACGCGCGGATCCTGATCGCCGACGACGTCGCCGACACGGGCCACACGCTCGAGAGCGTCCAGGAGTTCTGCGCGGGGAAGGTCGGCGAGGTACGG
Organism: uncultured Actinomycetes bacterium; assembly: GCA_963821365.1. Lineage (GTDB taxonomy): Bacteria > Actinomycetota > Thermoleophilia > Gaiellales > Gaiellaceae > Gaiella. The sequence continues at coordinate 56,574 of CAWGDT010000008.1, read as the reverse complement.
ATTGCCGTGCTCTACGAGAAGCCGCACACGATCGTTCCCTGCGACTACGTGTGGCGGCGCACGGACCGTTGGATCGACTTCCCCTGGAGCGCACAGGAGCCCGTCGTCGTGCGGGCGCACGCCGTCCGCGACGCGTGACGTTCACGCCGGTTGCGGAAGCGCCAGCAGAAGGTAGGCGTCGAAGGGGTCGGCCTTGCCCTTGAGCCGCAACCCGATCCGTGGCGCGACGACCGCGCCGTCGGGCAGCTGCCTGTAGGTCGACTCGCCGATCAGCACCCCTCCGGCCGGTGCGAGCTGCTCGAGCCGCGACCCGGTGTTGACCGTGTCGCCGACCAGTGGATAGGCGACGTGGCCGTCGCCCCCGATCTCACGGACCACCGCCTCCCCGCTGTTCACGCCGACCCGCATTGGCGGCCACTCCGGATGACGCCCCGCTAGCGCTGCGAGCTCCCGCTGCAGCGCGAGTGCGGCGCGTGCTGCCTGCACCGCGTGGTCGGGCTGGTCGCCGCGGCTGTTGAAGACCGCGAGCAGGCCGTCGCCGATGAACTTCTCCACCTCGCCGCCGAACCGGCGCGTGATCAGGGGTGCGGCAGTGCTCCAGTACGCGTCGAGGACCGCCGCCACCTCGCCGGGCGCCGCGCGCTCGGCGAAGCTGGTGAACCCGACGAGGTCGCTGAACAGGACGCTGATCTCCTGTCGGCGCTCGCGGGTGGTCGGCAGATAGAGGCGCCGGAAGCGCTCGTCCCGCCATTCGCGCCGCGCCGCCATGCCGATGATGACGTAGGCCGTGATGATCAGGCCGTGCCACTCCCACCAGCTCGCGTGCCACTTGCGCTCGCCGGTGACCGCCACGCCGATCAGCGCCTCCGAGAGCAGCAGGAAGCATGCGATGACGGCTGCGGGCAGCATGTTCCAGCGGCGCCGATAGAGGTGCCAGTAGCGCACGGCGCCGGCCGCGTACACCACCGTGCCCGAAATCGCGATCGCGGCGAGGAGTCCTCCGTTCGCCGCCTCGTCGTCCTGTCCGTCGAGCGGCGGCACCCGCGCGAGCGTCCACGCGAGCCACACGCCCATGGCACCGAGGACCGCGGCACGCAGCAGCGTCCGGTGCCGGATCAGCGCCGGCGCGAGGGCCGGCCGCAGGTCGACGAACGCCGAGCCGGCGGCAAAGATCGCGCTGACCAGCAGCCCGACCGGGATCGCGACCTGAAAGCCGGGCCGGTCCTGGCTGAAGAGGATGTCCGGCGTCCCCAGCGCGTGGAGTCCGAGGAACCCCCCGGTCGCCATGAAGGCGAGGGAGAGCAGGAACACTCGGGCGTCGCGGCGCCGGTTGGCGGCGTCGCCCGCCGCATAGCCGAGGACGAACGCGAGCGTGCCTGCGAGCCCGAACACGATGAAGTGGAGCCGGTAGTTCTCGAAGTGCGGGTCGAGCCGCGACCGCAGGAGCAGCGAGGCGAGGCCGACGAGCGGCAGCGCCGCGAGGACGGCTCCCACGAGCACCGCCGCCCCGGCGCGCCCCCTCCCGGAGCGGGGCGCGTCCTCTCGGATGTCAGGCGAGTCCATCGACCGGTTCCGTGGCGGATCGTGCGAGTTCCGACGCGGAACGTGGCCGCGAGCAGACTTGAGGGTCACTACGAGGCAGCTCGGGCATCGGATTCCTCCGGAGCGGTCGTACACGGCGCGCGGCCGGATGGGGCTACACTGCCTCGTCGGGGCGAGGTAGCTCAGCTGGTAGAGCACACGGCTGAAAACCGTGGTGTCGCCGGTTCAAGTCCGGCCCTCGCCATCTCCTCCTCGCGGTAAGGCCACGCTCAGTCGGGTCGCACCGCGAGCGCGACGCGGGCGAGGCCGGGGACGGCGACCGAGCCGTCGGCCTCGACCCACTGCGCGAGGCGGCGCTCGGAGCCCTCGCGGAGCGCCTGCGCGTCCTCCGGGCCGAGCCGGTCGAGCAGCGTCGCGAGCATGCGCGACGTGTCGCGGACGACGTCCCACCATTCGTCGAGCGATCCGGCACGCCAGACGAGCGGCACGTCCTCGACGGTCTCGACGACGAGCCCCGCCGAGCCGAGCAGCTCGGCAAGGGCACCCTCCGCCGAGAGCCGGAACGGCCCCGGCGCCGCCGGGTCCGGGCGCTCCGCGAGCCCGAGCTCGAGCGCGCTCCGCCCCGGAGCGGTCATCCAGTCGTTCTCGTCCGGGGACGCCCACACGGCGAGCGCGGCCCGGCCCCCTGGGCGCAGGACGCGGGCGATCTCCGATGCGGCCGCGTCCATGTCGGGCACGAGCATCACCCCCCAACGGGACAGGACGCCGTCGACCGCGGCATCGTCGAACGAGAGCGCGGCGGCGTCCTCGACGCGGAACTCGACGCCGTCGAGCCCGAGCTCGTCGGCGCGCCGGCGGGCAGCGTCGAGCATCTCGGGAGCAATGTCCGAGCTCACGAGCCGGCCGCCGGGCGCGAGGAGCGGCCATGCCAGGAACCCGGTGTCGCCCAGCCCGGCCCCGAGGTCGAGGATCGTCTGCCGCGGCCGGGGCGCGAGCAGCTCGACGAGGCGCTCAGACACCGGGCGGGTCGCCTCCCAGAACAGACCGCGCCGGCGCTCCCAGCCCGGGGCGACCGCGCGCCAGGCGTCGAGCTGGTCCTGCTTCGCGTCTATGCCGCGGCCCCAGCGAGCTCGGGGATCACGTGCTTGCCGTACGCGTCGAGCGTCTCCTCTTGCCCGTGTGTCATCAGGTAGATCGAGAAGTGGTCGACGCCGATCGCCTCGAGCTCGCGCAGCTTCGTCGTGATCTGGCCGACGTCGCCGAGGACCGAGAAGCGGTCGCAGATCTCGTCGGTGACGAACTCGCCGTGCTTGGCCCCGACGCGCGAGTGCTCGTCGTAGTCGTAGAACTTGCGGGCCTGGACGTAGTCGGTGAGCGCCTGGGGGACGACGGAGCCGTCGGTGCCGTACCGCTCGATCAGGTCCTTGACGTGGTTCGAGACCATCGCCGGGAACCACCTCGTCTGCTCGCGCCCGTCCTCGATCGGGCCGACGTGGCTCGGCGCGCAGACGATGCACTTGAGGGCCGCCGGGTCGCGTCCTGCCTCCTCGGCGGCTGCCCGCGCCGTTCCCATGATCCACTGGATGATCTCCGGATCTGCGAGCTGGATGATCACGCCGTCGCCGACGCGGCCCGCGACTGCGAGCGCCTTCGGCCCGTACCCGGCGACCCACATCGGGATCTCGGGGAGCTCCGGCCGCACCCACTTGAGCTGGAGGTCCTTGTCGTTCCAGTGCACCTCCTTGCCGTTCATGAACGGCTTGATCATCGCGAGGCGCCGCTCGAACTCGGCGACACGAACCGGCTGTTGGCCGATGTAGCGCCTTGCAGAGTCGCCGCGGCCGATCCCCATGACCATGCGGCCGTCGGAGATGTCGTGCATCGTCGCGTAGAGGCTCGCGAGCACCGTCGGCTCGCGCGTGCCCGGGTTCGTGACCAGGTGGCCGAACTTCATCGTCGACGTGCCCTGGATCGCCGTCGTCAGCTGGACGAACGACTCCTGCCAGAGGACGTGCGAGTCGTAGGTCCAGCCGATCTCGAAGCCGTTTCGCTCGCCGAGCTGCATCAGCTCGACGAGCCGGGACGCCGGCGGGTCGGGCAGGACGGTGACGCCGAAAGAAAGAGCCATGGTCTGAACCTCCGTCGTGTGCGAAGGAGTCAGTATCGGTCGTCGTTCGAGTCGGCGCCAGAGGAGCCGTCCCGCCATTCGCGCGCGAGGATCGCGTAGACGAGCTCGCTCTGCCACTCGCCCTTCACCCACTCGTTCTCGACGAGGTGCGCTTCGCGGCGCATCCCGAGCTTCTCGAGCACGCGCGCCGAGCCCGTGTTGCGCGCCTCGAGGTGCCCCACCACGCGGTGGAGTCCGAGAATCCCGAATGCGAAGGCGAGCATCGGCCGCGCGGCCTCCGTCGCATAGCCCCTTCCGTGCTGCGCGCGATGGAAGACGAAGCCGAGCTCCCCCTGCCGATGCGTCTCGCTCGCCCAGAGGAGCGAGACGTCCCCGACGAGCTCGCCGGTCGCGCGCAGGACCGCGGCGGCGCTCAACCATTCGCCCTCGGCGCGCACCGATCTGCCGGCGACCTTGAGCTCGAGGAGCTCGCGCGTCTCCTCGAGCGACCGTGCGTCGTTGTAGAGCCAACGCACGTTTTCCTCGTCCCCGTGGATCGCATGGAGTGCGTCGAGGTCGCGCGGCTCGAACGGGCGGAGGAGCAACCGTTCCGTCTCCAGGGGCCAGGCGGGCTCGTGCACGGCGCCACGGTACGCGAGCGTCGGCGGACTACGACGGGAGGCGACGGACGAACGGCAGCCCACCGAGCGCGAGCAGCGAGATTGCGGCGAACCCGATCAGTCCGTCGCCGGGAAGGTCGAAGCTGAGGCCGACGAGCGGCGTTCCGATCACGATCGCGAGCACGGCACAGCCGTTGACGAGCGCGATCGCAGCGCCCGGCGCGTCCGGTCGGAGCCGCTGGGCGGCCTCGAACACCACGGCGAACGGAAGCCCTGCCGCGAGGCCGAGCGCGAGCGAGCCGAGCGCCGAGAGCCAGAGCGGGCCGCCCGCCGCGATCAGGAGCGCACCGCCGGCGACCGCGACGAGCGAGCCGCCGACGAGGACCCGTCGCCGAGCGGGCCACCGGTGCATGAGAGCCCCGCCGAGCGGGCGCGTGACGATGCCGGCGAGGAGGACGAAGCTGCCGAGGGCGCCTGCCACGGCCGTCGCCGCCCCGCCGCGCTCGAGCAGCGGCACGATCCAGTTCCCGGCGATCACCGCGAGCCCGAACGTCGCCACCTGCAGCGCGCCGAGCGGAAGCAGGGCCGCGTCGCGGAGCACGCCACGGCTCGTCCGGCCCACCGGCGGCAGACCATGCACGCCCAGGACCAGAATCGCCGCCGACAGGGCGAGCGCGAGCCCGCTCGCGTACGCCGCGCGCCAGCTCGTCGCGTCGGTGAGCGGCGGCACGATCAGGAGCGCAAGCCCTCCTCCGGCCATGGTCGCGCCGCCGTACAGCCCCTGGAGCACCGGTCCTCCGCCACCCGCGCGCACGAGATCGAGCCCGGCGACGAATCCCGCGCCGGAGCCGAGCCCGACCACGAGCCGCCCGGCGACCGCCAGGCCGATCGACGTGTCGACGAGGAGGATGGCATTGCCGACCGCTGCGGCGAGGCATGCAGCAAGGGCGACCCGGTGCGGGCCGAACCGATCCGACCAGATCCCCGCGGGCAGCTGCGCGGCGAGATGCGTGACGAAGAGCGCGGTCGTGAGCAGCCCGACGACCGCGAGCGAGGTGTCGTAGGCGCTGGCGAGCGGGTCGGCGACCGCACCCACGTTGGAGACGTTCCACGTGAGGAAGCAGCCCACCGCGAGCCCGGCCGCGACGGCGAGCCCGATTGGCGCTCGACGGGAGTTGTTCGCAGCCGAGCTCACCACCCGGGGCGAGCCTACTCGCGCCGCCGGGCCGGGACTGTCCGCTCCGGCCGAGCCGACACAGAGACGGCACGAACTCGGCACGGACTCGTCACATCTTCTGCGCTATGTTGCCTGTTATGGCTACCGTGACGACTCCGTGGGGTAAGGCGACGAGCCTCGAGGAGGTCGCCGTTCCTCAGCGTGCCGGCGAAAGGCGCTTCACCACGCGTGTCGAGCTGCTCGTGACGACGGCGGGCGAACGGCTCGTGCGATTCTCGTACGCCACGGACGCCACCTCGCGGCGCGGCCCGGTGACGTTGCGGGAGCGTGACTTGGCGAAGCTCGGGGCGGTGCTGGAACGAGCGCCCGAGCTCCGACGGGTGCTGGAGGTGGCTCGCATGGTGTGACGCTTGTGAGACGCCCCCTAGCGCGGGTCGAGCGCATAGCCGGCCACCCGCTCGCGTGCGGCCGCGATCAGGCCCTCGAGCAGCGGCGCCCCGCCCGTCGGGCCGAGCAGCGGATCGACGGCATGCTCCGGATGCGGCATCAGGCCGAGCACGTTGCCGGCGCGGTTCGCAACCCCGGCGACGCGATCGTACGAGCCGTTCACGTCCTCGCGGTACCGGAGCACGACCTGCCCGCGCTCGACCAGCTCGGGGTAGAGCTCGTCGTCGACGACCCAGTTGCCCTCGCCGTGCTTGACGGGGATCACGAGCTCGTCTCCGGTCGCGAGCCCGGACGTGAACGGTGTCCGGGTCGACTCCACGGTGACGGTCACGTCGGCGCAGAGGAACTCGAGCTGGCGGTTGGGGCGGAGCACGCCCGGGAGGAGGCCGGCCTCGCAGAGGATCTGGAATCCGTTGCAGATCCCGAGCACCGGGCCGCCGTCGTCGGCGAAGGCGCGGACGGCGGCCATCACCGGAGCGCTCCGCGCGAGCGCGCCGCAGCGGAGATAGTCGCCGTACGAGAATCCGCCTGGGAGGACGACGCCGCCGATGTCGGGGTCGAGCTCCGTCGCGGCGTGCCAGAGGCACACCGCCTCGGCACCGAAGTGCTCGAGCGCGAGGCGGGCGTCGCCGTCGTCGTTCGACCCGGGAAACGTCACGACCGCGACCCGGGGGCGCCGATCGCTCACGCAGGTCCCGCCACGATCTCGAAGCTCTCGATGAGGGGATTGGCGAGGAGCTCGGCGCACATCCGCTCGACTTCGCCGCGGGCGGTTGCGGCGTCGTCGGCCGCAACCTCGACGTCGACGAGCCGACCGACTCTCGCGCTCGTCACGGCAAAGCCCAGGTGTGCGAGCGACACCCGCACGGCGTCGCCCTGGGGGTCGAGGATGCCCGCTTTCGGCCGGATGAGCACGGTCAGCTTCAGAGGACGACCTCGGGATCCTCGAGGTACCGCGCGAACGGGATCCCAGTCAGGAGCTGGAACGCCTCGACGTAACGCTCGCGCGTGCCTGTCACGACGTCGGGCGGGAGCGCAGGACCCGGTGCGGTTCGGTCCCAGCCCGATGTGAGGCACCAGTCGCGGACGTACTGCTTGTCGAACGAGGGCTGCGGCCCGCCGGGCGCGTAGCCGGTGGCCGGCCACAAGCGGGAGGAGTCGGGTGTCAGAGCCTCGTCGGCGAGTGTCACGACCCCGTCATCATCGACTCCGAGCTCGAACTTCGTGTCGGCGAGCAGGATTCCGCGCTCCGCGGCATGGGCCGCCGCGAACCGATACACGGCGAGCGCTGCCTCGCGCGCCGCGTGGTACCGCGCGCCCCCGCAGAGCTCTTCGGCGTCGCGCTCAGTGATGTTGAGGTCGTGCCCCTCGGTCGCCTTCGTGGCAGGAGTCACGATCGGCTCGGGCAGGCGCTCGGACTCCCGCAGTCCCGGCGCGAGCGCCGTGCCGCCGATCGAGCCCGTCGAGCGGTAGTCCGTCCAGCCCGAGCCTGCGAGGTACCCACGCACGACGATCTCGACGGGAAGCATCTCGAGGCGGCGGCATTCGAGCGAGCGGCCATCCCCACGGAGTGCGAGAAGGTGGTTCGGGACGATGTGGCGCGTCCGTGCGAACCAGAAGGCGGAGAGGCCCGTGAGGACGCGCCCCTTGTCGGGGATCTCGGTGGGAAGGACGACGTCGAACGTCGAGATGCGGTCGCTGGCGACGAGCACGAGCCGGTCGTCGCCCAGCGCGTACAGCTCGCGGACCTTGCCGCTGCCGATATGGAGAGCCTCAGGCATGGACAGGCACCTGGCGCCTCGTGGCGAGCCCACGCAAGCGCTCGAACACCGTTTCGACGTGCGCGGTGTACGCGTCGAGCGTGAACACGCGGCCGAGGTCGAGCCTTCCCGCCAGGTCGGCGTCGGCGCGAACGAGGTCGCGGAGGTCGAGCCCTTCCTCCCACGCTCGCATGGCATGCGATTGAACGAGGCGATACGCGTCGTCCCGGGACATCCCGCTCTCGACGAGGGCGGATAGCAGTCGTTGGCTGAAGAACAGGCCGTTCCCCGCATCGACGTTGGCGCGCATCCGCTCGGGCCGGACGACGAGGCCTTCGACGAGCCACGCGAACCGGTCGAGGATGTAATCGATCGCGAGAAACGAGTCGGGGAGCACGACGCGCTCGGCAGAGGAGTGGGAGATGTCACGTTCGTGCCAGAGCGCGACGTTCTCGAGTCCGACCAGCGCGTTCGCCCGTACGACGCGCGCGAGGCCGCAGATCCGCTCGGCGGTGATCGGGTTCCGCTTGTGCGGCATTGCCGACGACCCCTTCTGCCCACGCGAGAAGGGCTCCTCGACCTCCCGAACCTCGGTGCGCGCGAGGTGCCGGATCTCCGTGGCGAAGCGGTCGAGCGACGACGCGAGGAGCGCGAGCGAGGACAGGAGCTCGGCGTGGCGGTCGCGCTGCAGGATCTGCGTGGAGCTCGGCGCAGGGTCGAGCCCGAGCCGTTCACACGCGATCCGCTCGACCTCGGGATCGATCGCTGCGTACTGCCCGACCGCGCCAGACAGCTTCCCGACCCGCAGTCCCGCGACCGACCGCTCGATCCGTATCCGGTCGCGGTCGAGGCCGAAGGCCCACCCGGCGAGCTTCAGGCCGAACGTCGTGGGCTCGGCGTAGACGCCGTGGGTGCGGCCCATGCAGAGCGTCCCCCGGTGCTCCTCCGCGCGTCCGACAACGGCGCGAAACGCGCGATCGAGACCCTCGAGCACGAGCGTGCCCGCGTCCTGCACGACGAGCGCGAGTGCGGTGTCGAGGACGTCTGACGAGGTCAGACCGAAGTGGAACCAGCGGCCGTCCTCGCCGAGCGTCTCGGCGACTGCGTCGACGAACGCCGCTACGTCGTGATTCGTCTCTCGCTCGAGCTCGGCGACCCGCGCCGCGGAGGGCGGCTGCGCGGCGGACCGGATCCGCGCCACCACGTCGCCAGGCACCACGCCCAGGTCGCTCCAGCCGTCGAGCGCCGCCAGCTCGACCTCGAGCATCCGAGCGAGCCTCGCCTCGTCCGACCAGATCCGCGTCATGGCGGGACGCGCGTAGCGAGAGATCACCCCGTCATTCTAGAGAGGCCTCCGGGGTGCGCCGACCTGCGACGGAGTTGGCTCGATCTCGGCACAGTCTCGCGACACACTGTTGCCTGTTCTGACGATAGAATAGAAAGTGGGTGGTGGGATGGGGTGCCCCAAGAAGAAAGCGCTCGTTGCGAGAATCGTCACCCTTCCTCCTCGGACAGCGCGTCGGCGAGCGCGATGTCCTCGCGGCGGCGGGATCCGGGGATCCGGATGCGGTCGGCGGCCGCATACGCGGCCGATCTGGCGCCGACGAGCGTTGACCCCGTCGCCGTCACGCCGAGGAGGCGCCCGCCGTTCGTCACGAGTCTCCCCTCGTTCAGAGCGGTGCCCGCATGGAAGACGAGCGCACCGTCGGCTTCCGCCTCCGCGATCCCGTCGATGGCAGTCCCGCGATCTCCGCCGCTTGGGTAGTCGCCGGTGACGAGCACGACCGTCACGGCGGCTCCCGCGACCCGTCCGAGCACAGCGCCTCCGAGCGATCCACTCGCCGCCTCCGTCAGGGCCGTCAACAGGTCGCCGTCGATCAGCGGCAGGACCGACTGCGTCTCGGGGTCGCCGAAGCGGCAGTTGTACTCGAGCACGCGAGGCCCGTCCGCCGTGAGCATCAGCCCCGCGAAGAGCGTCCCGACGAAGGGAGCGCCTCGTCGGGCCAGCTCGCCGAGGACAGGTCGGAGACACGTCTCCACCACCTCGTCGAGCGAGCCCTCGTCGACGTCGGGGACCGGCGCGAACGATCCCATCCCGCCGGTGTTCGGGCCGTGGTCGCCGTCGTAGGCACGCTTGAAGTCCCGCGAGGGCGCGAGGACGAGCGCGTCCGTTCCGTCGCAGAGTGCGAGGAGCGACACCTCGGGGCCCTCGAGAAGCTCCTCGACGAGCACGCTGTCGCCGAACCCGCGAGCGACCTCGATGCCCGCCGCGAGCTCGGCGTCCGTCCGGCAGACGACGACGCCCTTTCCCGCGGCCAGCCCGTCGGCCTTGAGCACGCACGGCGCACGAGGGGAGTCCAGCAGGGCGGCAGTCGGGATGCGGGCCGCGGTCATGACGTCCTTGGCGAACGCCTTCGACCCCTCGATCCTCGCCGCCGCCGCCGAAGGCCCGAAGACGGGGATTCCGGCGTGGCGGAGCCCGTCTGCGACCCCCGCCACCAGCGGTGCCTCGGGCCCGACGACGACGAGATCGACCCCGAGGAACCGAGCCAGCCCGAGCAAGCCCTCTCCGTCGTCGGGTGCGACGGGGTGGCAGGTCGCGAGGGCCGCGATCCCGGGGTTCCCCGGGGCGGCGTGGAGCTCGCTCAGCGCCGGCGACGACGAAAGTCGCCAGGCAAGGGCGTGCTCACGACCGCCCGAGCCGACGACGAGGACGCGCACTAGGGCTGGAGTGCGAGCACCGCGTCGCGCGAGGCGCCGGTACCGACGAGGGTCACGGGGACGTCCAGCGCGTCCGCGACGAAGGAGACGTAGTCGGCGGCCGCGCCGGGAAGCGCCGACCCGGCGAGCTCCTCGTTCCAGCCCGCGAGTGTCTCGAACACCGGTGCGCAGTGGTGGAAGTCGGACTGGTGGGCTGGGAAGTCCTCGGTCTCCGATCGGTCGGGCAGGCGGTACCGCACGCAGACCGGGATCTCATCGAATGTCGAGAGCACGTCGAGCTTCGTCAGTGCGAGCGACGTGATGCCGTTGACACGGACCGCGAAGCGCAGCGCCACCAGGTCGAGCCAGCCGCAGCGGCGGATGCGACCCGTCACGGTGCCGAATTCGCCGCCGAGTTCGCGAACGCGCTGCTGCGCAGGCCCGTCGATCTCGCTCGGGAACGGGCCTTCGCCGACCCGGGTGACGTACGCCTTCGAGACGCCGACGACCTCGTCGATCCGTTGCGGCCCGAGGCCGAAGCTGACCGCGGCCCCCGCCGCGATCGGGCTCGAGGAGGTGACGAACGGGTAGGTGCCGTGGTCGAGGTCGAGCAGCGTTCCCTGGGCTCCCTCGAAGAGGACGCGCCGCTCGTCGCGAAGGGCGCGATCGACGAGGAGCGAGGTGTCGGCCACGTACGGTGCGAGGCGCACCGCGTGTGCCAGCGTTCGCTCGACGACCTCCTCCGCGTCGAACGGGTCGATGCCGTAGACGCGCTCGAGCCACACGTTCTTCTCGCCCGCGGCGAGCTCGACTTTCTCGCGCAGGATCTTCGGGTCGAGGAGGTCCTGCACGCGGATCCCGATGCGCGTCGCCTTGTCCGCATACGCCGGTCCGATCCCGCGCCGCGTCGTCCCGATCTGCAGCTTCCCGAGGCGTCGTTCACGCGCGCCGTCCAGTGCGACGTGCCACGGCATGATCAGGTGAGCGTTGCCCGAGACGTAGACGAGGCCGTCCGTACGATGGCCACGCGACTCGAGATCGTCGAGCTCCCCGATCAGCACTTCCGGGTCCACGACGCAGCCGGCGCCGATCGCACTCGCGACGCCCGCGACGATCCCCGACGGGATCGCGCGGATCTTGTACGTCTCGCCGTCGACGACGATCGTGTGCCCCGCGTTCGGGCCGCCCTGGTAGCGGCAGACGAGGTCGGATTCCTGGGCGAGCAGGTCGACGATCTTCCCCTTCCCCTCGTCGCCCCACTGCGCGCCGACGATCACGGTCGCGGGCACGTGGCCCATTCTCGCACGCTCCGCGGCCGGGCGCCGTGCGAGCGTGATGCGTCAGGCGGCCGTGCCGCCCGCGAGGTCCGCGAACTTCGCGTAGCGGCGCAGGAAGCTGAGCTTCACAGCATCCGTCGGCCCGTTGCGGTGCTTCGCGAGGATCAGCTCGGCAAGCCCCTGCTGGTCGGACTCCTCGCCGTTGTAGTACTCGTCGCGATAGACGAACAGCACGAGGTCGGCATCCTGCTCGATCGACCCCGACTCGCGCAGGTCGGACAGGATCGGGCGCTTGTCGTGACGCTGCTCGACGGCGCGGGAGAGCTGCGACAGCGCGAGGATCGGGACGTCGAGGTCGCGCGCGAGCACCTTGAGGTTCCGCGAGATCTGCGAGACCTCCTGCACGCGGTTCTCGGCCGTGCCGCCCGAGGTCATCAGTTGGAGGTAGTCGACGACGATCAGCCCGAGCGCCGGCTCGCGCGCTTTGAGCCGGCGCGCCTTCGAGCGGAGCTCCATCATCGTGATCGAGCCGGTGTCGTCCACCCAGATCGGGGCCTTCATCAGCTTGTCGCAGGCCGCCGTGAGCCGCGGCCAGTCCTCCTGCGTCAGCTTCCCGGAGCGCACGCGGTCCGACTCGACCTTCGCCTCGCTGCACATCAGGCGCTGGGTGACCTCGGCCTTCGACATCTCGAGCGTGAAGAGCGCGACAGGCGTCGAGGCGCGCACGCCGAGGTTCGCGGCTATGCAGAGCCCGAGCGCGGACTTCCCCATCGACGGCCGCGCGGCGAGGATCACGAGGTTCCCCGGCTGGAACCCCGACGTGAGGCGGTCGAGGTCGCGGAAGCCGCTCGGGACGCCGGTGACGTCGGCGCCCGCCTCGTAGAGCTTCGTGATGCGCTCGAAGCTCTCGGTGAGGAGTGGGCCGATGTGGTCGAAGTCGCCGCGGACGCGCTCCTGCGAGAGGTCGAAGACGATCTGCTCGGCCCGGTCGACGAGCTCCGTCGTCTCGCCGATCCGCTCCCGGCCGAGCCGCGCGATCTCCTGCCCGGCGCGGATCAGGCCCCGCAGGGTCGCGGTCTCCTTGACGATGCGAGCGTAGTGCTCGACGTTCGCCGTGGCCGACACGAGCGCCGCAAGCTCGGCCACACGCGAGGCGCCGCCGATCTGCTCGAGCTCGCCCCGCTCCTCCAACTCGTTCGCCAGCGTGATCGCGTCGACCGGCTCGCCCTTCGCCCAGAGCGCCAGGCACGTGCGGTAGATCGTCCCGTGTGAGCCGCGATAGAAGTCCGCTGCGGCCACGATCTCCGTGACCGCGCCGATCGCCGTCTCGGAGAGAAGCATCGCGCCGAGCACGGCCTCCTCCGCCTCGAGGTTCTGCGGCGGCACCTCGGCCGTCGTGGGGAGCGCGACGCTCACGGCGAGGAATCAAAGCCGTCAGAGGAGGACCTGTCCAGAAGTGCCGAGCACGCAGACCGGCGAGCGAGGAGAGCAGGGAGAACAGAACACACGTTCCTACGATATCCCCCGCACCGGACACGGTTCTCCACCGCGGGTGCGGAGTTGTTCGCCGACGGACGGCCGCTCGCTGCGGGGATTTCGTGCGCGCATCCACATCCCGCGGCGCGGGATGTGGGCTTTGTGGAAGGAGCTGTGGAAGACGAAGGGGCCCGCAGGGCCCCCTCGTCATTCGGCCTCGGTCTCGCCGGTTGCCTCCGAGCGAGGCTCGGCGAGGAGCTCCTCGCCGGGCTCGCTCTCCGTGAGTGCCGCCTCCGGGCGAGGCTCGGTGGCGAGCTCCTCGTCGGGCTCGCTCTCCGTGAGTGCCGCCTCGGTCGCCTCGACGGCCTCGGCGTGGGCGGCGGCAGCCGCCTCGGCCTCCGCCCGCTCGGCTGCCTCGAGGGCCGCCAGCTCTTCCTCGGGCGGCAGCTCGCCGCCCTCGGGCACGACGAGGGTCTTTACCTCTGCGGTGACGCCCTCGAAGACGTGCACCGGGATCGAGTAGCGGCCGATCCGCTTGATCACGTCGAGGTCGATCTTGCGGCGGTCGACGCGGACCTTGCGCGTCCGCCAGAGCTCCTCCGCGATGTCGGTCGGCGTCACCGAGCCGAACAGCGCCCCGGTCGGGCCGGCCTTCACCTCGAAGCGGAGCACCGTCTTCGTCAGCGTGTCGGCGATGTCCGCGGCCTGGTCCGCAGAGCGTGCCTCGTGCCGGGCCCGCTCCGCCTCGATCCGGCGAATCTCGGCGATCCGCCCCGGCGTGGCGACCTCCGCCAGCCGGCGCGGAAGCAGGAAGTTCCGCGCGTAGCCGCGCTTCACGTCCACGACCTCGCCCTTGAGGCCGAGCTTCTCCACGTCGCTTCGCAGGATGACCTCCATCACGACCCCTGCACGTAGGGGAGGAGCGCCATCTCGCGGGCGCGCTTGACCGCCGCGGCGACCTGGCGTTGGTGGCGGCGGCATGCGCCGGTGATGCGGCGGTTGCGGATCTTGCCCTTCTCGGAGACATAGCGCCGGATCTGGCTGACGTTCTTGTAGTCCACGTCGGCCACCTTGTCCTTGCAGAAGTGGCAGCTCTTGCGGCGACCCCCGGTCGTCCCGGGGCCCGGCCGCTTGCGGGGTTGCGTCTTCGCAGCCATTCTCGTGGCCTCCTAGAACGGGATGTCGTCGTCGGTCGGGGACGAGGGGAAGTCCCCGGCGGGCGTCGCCGGCGCGTCGGCGGGGATGTAGCCGCCGCCGCCGCCGTCGCCGTCAGCGCGGCCGCCGAGGAACTGCACGGAGTCCGCGACGACCTCGACGGCCTGCCGCTTGTTGCCTTCCGGCGTCTCCCACTCGCGCCATTCGAGACGCCCGTCGATTCCGACCGGGCGACCCTTGGCGAGGTACTGCGCACAGCGCTCGCCCTGGTTGCCCCAGACGGTGATGTCGAAGTAGTTGGGCTTGTCGACCCACTGACCGGTTTCGTCCTTCCGCCTCGTGTTGACGGCGAGCCGCAGGTTGCAGACGGCTGTCCCGGACGGGGTGTGACGCAACTCGGGGTCCTTCGTCAGGTTGCCGACGAGGACGACGCGGTTGATGGAAGCCATGGGTTACTCCTCCTCCAGAGCGTCCGCGGGCTCGGTCTCGACATGGTCGCCGATCGCGGCGGCCACCGCCATTGGCTCGGAAGGACCCCCCTCGGGGCGCCGTGTCGCCATGTGACGCATCACGCCGTCGTCGATCTTGAGCACGCGCGAGATCTCGTCGAGCGTCTCGGGGCTCGAGGTGAAGCTCAGGAGGTGGTAGACGCCCTCCTCCTTCTTGTCGATCGGATAGGCGAGCTTGCGCCGGCCCCACACGTCGTGGCTCTCGAACGTCCCGCCGCCCTGTTCGATCAGGCCGCGCAGCCGGTCGACCACCTCGGCCTGCTTCTCCTCGGCAAGCTCGGGGTCCAGCAACAGCAGAATCTCGTACTCGGTCACGTGTTCCCTCTCTCCTTCCCTCGGTCTGAATCGGCCCCGCCGGGTGATGCGGCGCCCGGGAGCGGCGTCGCGCGGCGTGACAGGAAGCCGCGGAAGGGTAGCAGTGGCCGGGGTACGATGGCGGCGTGCGAAGGCTCTTCGGTTGGACGGCAGGGCTCGTCGGGATCGCCGCGCTCGCGCGCCTGCTCGCCGCGCGGCGCGCGCGCTTCGAGGCTCCGGCGCTGCCCGCCGCCGCCGCCCGCGGGTGATCCGGCCGAGGAGCTCCGCCGCAAGCTCGCCGAGTCCCGGGACGTCGTCTCGCCGGCGGTCGAGAGCGCCCCGGAGCCGTCGGAGCCGAAGGAATCGCTCGAGGACCGCCGCGCCCGGGTCCACGCGAAGGCGCAGGAGGCGCTGTCCGCGATGGACGGCCTCGAGGAGCCGCCTGCATGAGCGAGCCGCTGCCGGACGACGTCGCCGGCGCCCTCGCGCGGCTCGAGGAGCAGGTGACGCAGCTGCACGACGACGTGCGGCGGCTCGGCCTCGACTCCGCCCTCCCTGTCCGCGCCGACGAGCCCGGGTTGCAACCGACGCCGGGAAGCTACGCCTGGGTGGGTGCCCTCGATTCGCCGGCGCGCCGGCGCCCGCAGGTCCCGCGGCTCCTGCTCGAGGGCCTGTTCCTCGCCGCGGCGGCCGCGGCGGCCGCGATCGCCGATCTGGACCCCGTTGCGATCGGTGGGGTGATGGTGGGCGCGTGGGTGCTCGTCGCCCTGATCGAGTGGGCTGCCTCGCGCGCGGATCGCCGTCAGGAGCTGCCGGTGTACGTCGCCGCTCCGAGCGTTCCGGTCGCCGCCGATCCGGCGTGGTTCAGCCCGCCGGTCGAGCACACGCTGCTCGAGGGATCCGCAGCCGACGGCGACACCGCCGTCACCCGCCTGCCGCCCCGCCTCGACGACGCCGAGGCGACGGTCGAGCAGCGCCTCTAGCCCCCGTTCCGCCGGCGGAGCCGGACGTACCCTTCGCGAGCTTGCTCTTCCCGACCGCCACTTTCGCGCTCTTCTTCCTGATCGTCCTGCCGCTCTCGTGGCTGACGATGCCCTGGCCGCACCGCTGGCGGCCGTTCATCATCGTCGCGAGCTACGTCTTCTACAGCTGGTGGGACTGGCGGTTCGTCCTCCTGCTGGCGGGCTGCACGATCTGGAACCAGCTGCTCGCGGTGCGCATCTGGCGCACCTCGGATCGGGCACGGCGCAAGGGGCTGCTCTTCCTGGCGCTCGCGGGGAACCTCGGCGTCCTCGGCTACTTCAAGTACTACGACTTCTTCGTCTCGTCCAGCGACAACATGGCGACGATCGTCGGGCTCGATCTCCCGCTCTCGCTGAAGTCGATCGTGCTCCCGGTCGGGATCTCGTTCTTCACGTTCATGGCGATCAGCTATGTGGTCGACGCGTACCGCGGCGACTTCGAGCCGACGACGCTCGAGAAGTTCGCCGTCTACCTGTCGTTCTTCCCGCACCTCGTTGCGGGGCCGATCGTGCGTCCGTCGGAGCTGATCCCGCAGATCGAGACGCCTCGCGACCCGCGCCGGGTCGACACGAGCCGCGCCTTCTACCTGATCGCGACCGGCCTCTTCAAGAAGGTCGTGATCGCGAACTACCTCGCCTCGTCGATCGTCGACCAGGTGTTCGCCGCACCCGGGCAGCACTCGTCGCTCGAGATCCTGATCGCGGTCTACGCGTACGCCGTGCAGATCTACGCCGACTTCTCCGGGTACACCGACATCGCGATCGGTATCGCACTCCTGCTCGGCTTCTCCTTCCCCCAGAACTTCGACTCCCCGTATGCCGCCGTCTCCGTCCAGGACTTCTGGCGGCGCTGGCACATGACGCTCTCGCGCTGGCTGCGCGACTACGTCTACATCCCGCTCGGCGGCAACCGCCGCGGGACCGTCCTCACCTATCGGAACCTGATGCTGACGATGCTGATCGGCGGGCTCTGGCACGGGGCCGCGTGGACGTTCGTCGTGTGGGGCGGCCTGCACGGCGCCGCGCTCGCAGGCGAGCGCTGGTGGCACGGCCGGCGCCCTGCTCCCGCGCGTCCCGTTTCCGGCTGGCCGCGGTGGCGAGCGCGGATCCTGACCTTCCACTTCGTGTGCTTCGCGTGGATCTTCTTCCGCTCGGACTCCTTCGGCGCCGCGTGGGACATGATCGAAGGGCTCTTCACCGGATGGGGCGAGCCCTCGCCCCTCGTGACGAGCGGAGTGCTCCTCGCGATCGCCGTCGGGATCGGCTCGCAGTACCTCCCCGCGCGCCTGCCGCGCGTCCTGATGGCCCGCTTCTCGCGGCTCCCCGTCGTCGCCCAGGCGACCGTGCTCGCGCTGGCGCTGATGCTGACGAGTGTCCTCGGCCCGGAAGGCGTGGCACCCTTCATCTACTTCCAGTTCTGATGGCCGATCGCCCGCTCCCCCAACTCCCCCCGCTGCCCGACGAGGAGACCCGCACGCTCGAGCAGGCGGCGCCGCCCCCGGCTCCACCGCCCGATGCGCCGCGCCGCCGCGCGGGCGCGGCCGAGGACGACGGGCCCCGCCGAAGACTCGCGAGCGCGGGGCACGCGCTCGTCGTCTGCGTCCTCGCGCTCGCGATCGGGTTGCTCCTGAACGCGCCCGGTAGCCACAAGTCGGCCTTCAACAAGCCGGCCGGGTGGCAGCGCGACGTCGCGCTCGCTGTCACGGGGCCGCTCGCAGGCGCCAGCCATGCGTTGCTGCTCGACCGTCCGCGCGAGGGCGTCCAGGCGCTCGTCGGTCGGTCGGGCATCGACGAGATCGACACCGATCTCGGGCTCCCGCCGACGACGGCGGCCCCGGCAAGGCCGACGCCGTCCGCTCGGCCGACCCCGTCGACGAAGCCCACGCCCGCCGGGCCCACGCAACCGCGGAAGCTCGCGTTCTCGCCGAAGAAGAAGCTGCGGATCTGGATCGCGGGCGACTCGCTCGTGATCACGCCCGGCTATGCGATCGTCCGCGCGGCCGGCTCGAGCCCGACGATGGAGCCCGTCGGGACGGTGGACGGGCGCATCGCGACCGGCCTGACGCGCCCCGACGTCTTCAACTGGTTCGACGAGATCCGCCGCCAGGTGAAGGAGCTCCGTCCCAAGGTCGTCGTGCTCGCGTTCGGCGGCAACGACGACAAGGCGTACATGACGGGGCTCCCCGACGGCACGTCGGTCGGCGACTTCGGCAGCTGGGCGTGGCGCAAGGAGTACGGTCGCCGGGTCGGCGGCGTGATGGACACGATCAACCGCGCCGGAGGCTTCGTCATCTGGATCGGCCTGCCGCAGACGAGCTCGCCGGACCAGACGCAGCGCTTCGACGTCGTCAACGCCGTCGCGGAGAAGCAGGCGCGCAAGCGTCCCGGGCACGCGGCCTACGTCGACACCTATACGACGTTCGCAGGTGACGACGGCGGCTACGCGCAGTACCTGCCGGACGGCTCGGGCCAGCTCGAGAAGATGCGCGCCGACGACGGCGTCCACTTCGAGCGCGCCGGGGGAGACGTGATCGCCCGCATCGTCCTGAAGGAGCTCAACAAGGTGTTCGACCTCACGAGCTGGCGCAAGAAGCAGAAGGCATAGCGGGCCGGGCCGAGCACGAGGCCCCTCGTGGCGGAGCCTCCGTGATGGCGCGCGTCGCGTGCCGCGGACGTAGATTCCCGGCGTGGACGTCTGCCTGATGATCGAGGGCCAGGAGGGCGTGACGTGGGAGCAGTGGCTCGCGCTCGCGCTCGCCGCAGAGGCGGCGGGCCTGGGTGGGCTGTTCCGGTCCGACCACTACCGCTCGATCGTCCGCGGCGAGCCTGCCGGCGCACTCGACGCGTGGGCGACGCTCGCGGCGCTCGCGGCCCGCACCGACCGGATCCGGCTCGGCACGATGGTCTCGCCCGTCACCTTCCGTCACGCCTCGGTGCTCGCGAAGAACGCCGTAACGGTCGACCATGTGTCGGGCGGCCGCGTCGAGCTCGGGATCGGAGCCGGCTGGTACGAGGCCGAGCACGAGAGCTACGGCTTCCCGTTCGGCGCCCAACGTGACCGGCTGGACGAGCTCGACCGACAGCTCGCGGAGATCGTGCGCCAGTGGACCGAGGCCGAAGACGTCCGGCCGTTGCCCTTCCAGCGGCCGCATCCTCCGATCATCGTCGGCGGCCGCGCGAAGCCGCGGACGGTCGCCGCGGCGGTCCGCCACGCCGACGAGTACAACACGACGTTCCCCTCCGTCGACGAGGCGCGCGAGCGGGCGGCGGTGCTGACGGAGGCGGCGCGGGCCGCGGGACGGGCGCCGCTGCGGTTCTCGATGATGGCCGGGTGCGTCGTCGGACGCGACGCCGCCGAGGTTGCGGAGCGGCTTGCCGCGTGGCGCGGCCTGACGGGCGCCGACGGCGAGCCGCCGCTCTGCGGGACGGTCGACGAGGTGGCGTCCCGCCTACGCGACTACGAGGCCGCGGGCGTCGAGCGGGCGATGCTCCAGCACCTGGTCCACGAGGACGTCGAGATGGTCGGGCTCCTCGGCGAGGTGGCGACGAGCCTCGCTGCGTAGTCCACGTCGAAGCAGACGGGCGTTTCCGCATTGCCGCCGCGCGCGGCGGTAGCGGCCGCGGCCGTAGACTGCAGGCCGTGAGCGGGGTCCTCGTCGGCTTCGACGACTCGGCGGCAGCCCGCCGTGCGCTCGACCGCGGTATCGAGGAGGCGAGGGCGAGACGCAGCCGTCTCGTCGTGCTCTCGGTCTTCGAGGTCCCGCTCGATCCCCAGGTCGACCGGTACTTCGGCACCCTCGACGACATCGCCGACTGGGAGGGCCAACCGATCGCCCCGCCGCCGGAGCTGGTCGGGCAGCTCACGCAGGCGCGCGACCGGGTCGAGTCGGCCGGTCTTCAGGCCGACTTCATGTGGGCCGCCGGCGAGCCGGGGCACGCCATCGTCGAAGCGGCGCGCGACGCCGGAGTCGACGTCGTGGTCCTCGGAGAGCACCACCACGGCTTTCTGGCCGGTCTCCTCGGCACCGACGTCGCGGCCGAGGTCGAGCGCGAGCTCGGTAGCGCCGTGATCCTTGCCTGACGCCTGCGTAGTGCCGCCGTTGGTCGTCTCCCGGAGGATGACCCCGGCCGGCCGTCGCTAGCCGAGTTCGGGCTCCGTCTCGGGTGTGGAGTCGTCCGTCTCGGGTGTGGAGTCGTCCGTCTCGGGTGTGGAGTCGTCCGTCTCCGTGACGGAGTCGTCCGAGGGCGTCAAGCCTGCGCGCCTCTCTTCCTTCTTCTCCTGCTTCCGTGCGCGCTTCTCCAGACGAGCCCTTTCACGATCGCGCTTCGCGTGGGTCATCTGAGCCTTTGATCGCGCCATCTCGGTTCCTCTCTTTCGGCTCCACGACGGTGGACGGGTCGGTCACGAGCTCCTTGTCGAGCGTGGCCGCTTCGGCGCGGGTGGCGCATCGAGCTCGGTCTCCTGCTCGTGCTGCAGCTTGGCGTTCAACTTGGCAAGCCCCTTCCAGTCGTCCGCAGCACCAGGGGCGCTTTCCAGGACGATCTCGAGCGCCGCGAGCACTGCCTCTCGCTCGGTCGGCACGAGGACGACCGGAACGCGATGCGCCTTCGCGAGCGCCGTCCTGGCCGCATCCGTATCGAGACCCCGCAACGCTCGTTCGACGGCGACGAGCTCGGCCGTCGTGACCTCGACGCCGAACTCAAGCATCGCTCACGTGCCTTCGTGGCGCAGCTCCGGCCGGACAGGCGTCGGCCGCGGTCAGGAGCGCTCGCTTGAACGTGACCGTGAAGGCGGGCCTGCTTCGGACACGTACGGGAGCAGCGCCATCTCCCGGGCACGCTTGATCGCGACCGCGATCTGTCGCTGATGCCTGCGACACGCCCCGGTCATCCGGGGCGCGCGGATCTTTCCCCTCTCGGAGAGGTAGCGGCGCAACTGATTCACGTTCTTGTAGTCGACCTCACGCACCTTGTCCTTGCAGAGGAAGCAGGACTTGCGTCTCGACGGCTTCCCCGGACCACCCGGACGACCAGGACGCTGCCCCGTCTCGCTTTCCTTGCTCGTTCTCGACTTGCGGGCCATCAGCCGACCTTACCGTGCCGGGCACCGGTTCGGGGACTTTCGCACTGCAGGGACTCGAATCGACTGCGCATGCAGCTACGCCCCGGCCAGGCCGCGTCGGAAGGTCGAGCGCAGCTCCTCGACCGTGCCGCTCTGGAGGCTTCCGTACGTGACCTCCTCCTGCTCGGCCCTGTCGAACAGGTCGAGGAACGCCGCGATCTTCGGCGCAGGCCGCATCGGCCGTCGTCCGGGGCGCCAGCCGTACCGTTCCTCCAGCTGGACGAGCTCGGCACGCTCACCGTCGCTGAGCGTCGGCTCGTGCTCCGCGAGCAGCCCTGCGAGCTCGACACGTAGCTCTTCCGCGCGGTCAACCACTACCGCAGCCGGTACACGATCCGACCCCGGTCGAGATCGTACGGGGAGACCTCGATCCGCACACGATCCCCGGGCCCCATCCGGATCCGGTACCGCTTCATCTTGCCGGCCGTGTACCCGATCAGCTCATGACCGTTGTCGAGCGTGACGCGGAACATCCGGTTGCGCAGCGACTCGGTGATCTCGCCCTCCATCTCGAGCTTTTCTTCCTTGACGGCGATCGCCGCCTCCTTTTTTCGAGAGAGCGATTCGAGCCGGCGCCCGTGACCTCTCGACGGCCACGGGCCACCGAACTCCGACTACGCCACCAGCGTGACGTTGACCGCCTCCGGGCCCTTCTGGCCCTCGCGCGGCTCGTACGAAACCTTCGCGCCCTCGGCGAGCGACTTGAACCCGTCGCCGGCGATGCCGCTGTGATGCACGAACAGGTCCTTCGACCCCTCAGCCGGGGTGATGAACCCGTAGCCCTTCGCATCGTCGAACCACTTCACGGTTCCTTCTGCCATAGAAAATACACCTCCCTCACGACTCACGAACGCGTAGGGAAGGCGCACAACCGCGCAGACCGGACCCGCTCTTTCTCCGGCCCCAGGATAGCAGCCGCTTTACGGCCCGCGGCGCTCTCGCGCGTCGCGCATCTGCTGCGCATCACGGCTTCGCGCCGCCTGTGTCTCGCGCTCACGCGCCTTGCTCAGCTGCCGGACGAGGACGCTCCGGAGCTCGGCCAGCCCGGAGGGCGGCGGCTCGGGCAGGACGTCGACGATCCGCTCGCGGTCAGAAGGGCTGAGGGCGACGAGGTCGTTGCGGTTCTTGATGGCCAGCTCGAGCTTCGCGGCCAGGTCATCGCCCTCCAGCAGCGCCGCGAGCAACTGCACCTGGTCTGTTCGAACCGTGACGCCGGAGAGGTGCATGCCTCATACCCTATGCGCCGCGACGCACCTGGACGCATCGGCGGGGCAGCGTGCGTCGGAGCCGCAGCCGATTCCGAGGTCGGACGACATTGTGGATGTCGTGGTTCAGAAGCGCACCGGCTCTGCCGGCCGTGTCGACACCTTGCCGTCGCTGTCGACCGAGACAACATGGCGCTCGGTCAGCTTCGGCTTGCGGACGAGATCGAGGACCGAGCGACGTCGGTGAGCCGGCGCGATGATCGCATGCGTATCGGTGCGAGTCTCGACGAGGTAGCCCTCACGGACTCGCGCGTCGAGAAACGCCGTCAATGCGCGCTTCCGCAGCTCTTCCTGGGCGTCGAGCGCATCGTGAGAGCTAGGCATTACCCGTGTTCCGCGACCGGTTGCGTGGATCGTCGAGCACGTGTGCGGACTGGAGCCTGATGAAGCCGCAGTTCGCACAGGTGAGCGGGAATGCCTCGCCTCGCCGGTCGACGGCCGTGCTCCCGATCGCGTGGTCGAGCGTGACCCGTTCGTCCCAGCCGTGCCAGTCCTCGTGGCCGCAGAACGGGCAGGACGGGCGCGCTCCCCGACTCTGCAAGAAGTCGAAGATGGGCGGCTTGGAGGCCATCTGCCTGGCCACCGTAGCGCACGAACGCGCGTGGATCTGGGCGGGACCGGCCCGATCCCAGGACACCGCGTCGCCCTCGCCGGCCTCCGTCCCGGGGCAAAGTCCGTGGACTCAGCCCGTCCCGCCGAGGCGCACGCCTTGCAGTTCCCGGTTACCTTGTGCTTCTATGTATAGTACTTCGAGCCATGGAGGCGGGCACATGCACATCGACAAGGACCTCGTCGCGGCCTCTGCGACACCGCTCGTGCTCGCAATCCTGGCCGAGGGCGAAAGCTACGGCTACGCCATCTTGAAGCGGGTCCGGGCGCTGTCCGGGGGCCAGCTCGAGTGGACCGACGGGATGCTCTACCCGCTGCTCCATCGGCTCCTCCGGCTCGGCTACGTGACGACCGAGTGGCGAACGCCGCCGGAAGGGCGTCGCCGCAAGTACTACGCGATCACCGACGAGGGGCGAGCGGCACTCGCAGACCAGCGCCAGCAATGGGTGGCCGTCACGCGTGCACTGAACGACGTCTGGCCGGGCTCGGGCGCAGTGCTGACGGCTTTCGGCGAGGCGTGAGCCGTGGAGAGCGTGGAGTCACGGATCGCGGAGTGGCGCGCATACGTCGCACGCGCCCCGGCCGTCAACGGCAACGACGTCGATGAGCTGGAGGACCATCTTCGTCACGAGATCGCCGAGCTCCGCGACGCCGGCCTCACAGCCGACGAGGCGTTTCTGATCGCCGTCAAACGGCTCGGGGACGTCGACGGCCTGTCCCGAGAGTTTGCGCGCGAGCACAGCGGCCGACTCTGGAAGCAGCTTCTCCGGGGTGATGAGGACGAGCCGGCGCGCTTGTCCAGCGGCTGGGTCGAGCCGCTCGTCTTCGCCGTGGGTGCGGCCGTCGTGATCCAGGTCGCGCGGCTCGCTGCCGGCTTCCCCGACGAGGAGACGAGCTGGCTGGCGCGGAACGCCAGCCTGTTCGTGTTGCCGTTTCTCGCCGCGTACTTCGCGCGCAACCGGCAGCTCGACACCCGGCAATGGGTCCTGACGGCGGCACCGTTCGCGGTCGCTGCGCTCGTGGTCAACCTCTACCCGTGGGGTGCGGATTCGGACACGGAGGTACTCGTCGCGCTCCATCTGCCCGTGGTGCTGTGGTTCGTGGTCGGCTACCCGTACATGGGTGGCACGATCCGATCGCACGAGCGGCGCATGGACTTCGTCCGCTTCACGGGCGAATGGTTCATCTACTACGTGCTGATCGCGCTCGGGGGCGGCGTGCTCATGGGCTTGACCGCGGGGCTCCTCGAGCCAACCGGGATCGACCCCGATCGGATCGCTCAGTGGGTGGTGCCTTCGGGAGCGGCCGGCGGGGTGATCGTTGCTGCATGGCTCGTCGAGTCGAAGCAACAGGTCGTCGAGAACATGGCGCCGGTACTCACGATGCTCTTCACGCCGCTATTCGCGGTGATGCTGGCCTGCGCGGCCGTCGTCTACGCCGTGACCGCGTTCGGCGGCGCGTTCGATCGCGAGCTCCTCAGCGTCCTCGACGCCCTCCTGGTGGTCGTCCTCGCGCTCGTCCTGTACGGGATGTCAGCCCGAGACCCGTCCACGTCGGCTCCCGGATGGATGGACGGCATCCAGCTGGTCGCCGTCGCCAGCGCCCTCGTGCTCGATCTGATGGTGCTCGGCACCATGATCGCCCGGATCGGCGACGTGGGGTTCACCCCGAACCGAACGGCGGCGCTCGGCCTGAACCTCGTCCTGCTCGTGAACCTGGCCGGGGCCGCCTGGCTGGCCGCCCGTTTCCTCAGGCGACGCAGCCGTCTCCACCGGCTCGAGCGATGGCAGACGAGCTACCTCCCGGTCTTCGCGCTATGGGCCGCCACGGTCGTGGTCGTCATTCCACCTCTCTTCGGCTTCGACTGACGTGCGCCGCCGTCAGTCGCGGGCCAGCGCGGCCGCCAGGTGCCGCTCGACGTCGACGTAGCCGTCGTCGGCCACGTCGAAGACGCCCTCGCGACCGTGCCCCCCGTGAGGCTGACTCCCGCGCTACGGCAGACGTTCGCGGGGGTGATCCTTGTTGTCCTCGCGCCACTTCTCCTCGTACGCCTCGGCCTCCGCGAACTCGCGTTCGGTGCGGTCTCGCGCGGCAGGGTCCTGCGCGGCGGAGTGCTCGGCGACCGTAGTGCGGCGCCGCATCGACGCGAAGCCGATCACGACGAGCGGGACCGCCACGACGGCGAGGATGAGCCAGGGGATCACGACCCCAACCTACCGGGCGGTGGAGGCTAGTCGCGAACGCCGCGCCGCAGCCAGTACCGGATGAAGTACACGGGCACCGCCACCCCGGCGAGGAGGAATGCGGCGACACCCCAGGCCGTCGGGTGACGGCTTCCGTGCCTGGTGGCGTGCACGAACACGCCGGTCGATATCGCCGCAGCGAGCGCGACGGCGATCAGGAACGTGACGGGATCCGCCGTGGTCACAGCGGACACGATACGGCCGTTGGCGGGCGTGATCTCCGCGGTCCGCCGGCGAGCCGCCGTGAACGACCGGCTAGGCCCAGGGGAGGCGGTCCCACGATGGGGGCCGCTCCCATCGTCCGAGCTCGAACCGCGCGTACGCCTGCTCCGGGTCGGACGTCTCCTCGTCTGCGCTCGCGCCGTACCGAGCGGCGAGCTCCGACACCGGGTAGCGCACCTCCATGTCCTTCGACCGGGTACCGGTCATCAGGATCACGCACGGCCCGTCGCCTGCCCCCACGAAGATGTGCTCGGTCCCGGCGGGGCTGTGGAAGAAGTCCCACGGACGGAGGAGCCGCTCCATGCCCTCGACGAGCAGCCTGCATTCCCCGGACAGCACGAGGAACGCCTCCTGCTGCGACTCGGAGTGGTAGAGACCGGCCGGCTCGCCCGGCTCCAGGACGTGGAGCCCGATGCCGAGTTGCGGGAACGCGAATTCCTCGCTCTCGAAGTCGCACCTCGAGCCGCGCCTGTCCAACGTCAACCACCGCGCGTCCCGCGTGCTCACGACGAACCAGCCCTCGCCGGCGGGTGCGAGGCCCGAACCGACATCCTCGAGCGGAGCCTCGGGCACGGCGCGAGCCTACCGGCCCGCGTGCGGCGTCGCGCCCGCGCCGACGCGATCCTGGCGTCCAGCTCGAACTGTTCAGCGAACACGTCGCGCCACTCCTCGGAGCAGAGCGGGCGTAGTCTGACGCCCACGGCGCTCACGATCTCCGCATCGGCCCGATTCCGCGAGCATCCTCTGCGCGACCGTGGAGGAATGCTCCTCGACGGTCGACGTCGCGTCCGAGACGACTGTGGGCGGGTGGTCGAGCACCACGCCGACACCGAGATCGTCTCTGTCGACAACTGACGCGTGGCGGTCGAGCCCCTCGACTTCGACGCGCTGATCGGGGAGTGGCGGCGCGCGTTCGAGGCCGCGCGGTCGGCCCTCGAGGCAGCGCGGCACGATTTGCCGGCGAGCGAGCTCGGCGTGCGGGGCCATCAGCTTGCCGACGAGCGCGCCGCGACGGCTCGGCTGCTCGACCTGTTCGCGCGCGAGCGCCAGATGAGGCGGTTCCTCGTGCGTCTGGTGGCCACGTCGTGGGAGTCCAAGCGGCTGCTCGGCCTGCCCGCGGACGCGGTCGCCTGCGTCTTCAACGTCGACGGCGTCCTCGTGCCCAGCGCCGAGGTCCATGCCGAGGCGTGGCGGACGACGTTCGACGAGTTCGTCCACCAGCGCATTGAGCGCACGCACGTCCCGATTGCGTCCTTCAGCCGCGGCGTCGACTACCCGAGGCTGATCCACGGCAGGTCGCGCCTGGCCGCCGTGCACGGGTTTCTCGCCAGTCGGGGCATCACGCTGCCGGACGGCAGTCCCGACGACGCGCCCGGCACCGAGACGCCGCACGGGCTGGCGAACCGCAAGAGCCAGGCGCTTCTAGGGCTCCTGGAGCGAGGCAGCGCGAACGCGTATCAGGGAGCGCGCCTCTATCTGGAGCTCGTGCGTGACGCGTCGATGCGCTGTGCGGTCGTCTCCGGGTCGACGAGCACGCAGATGCTTCTCGAGCGCGCTCACCTCGCGGCGCTGATCGACGTGTGCATCGACGGGAACACCGTACGTTCCGAAAGCCTGCGCAGAAAGCCCGAGCCCGACATGCTGCTCGCGGCATGCCGCCACCTCGGCGTCGCCCCGGAGCGCACCGTCGTCTTCGAGACAACCTCCGAGGGAATCGACGCCGGGCGGGCCGGAGGCTTCGAGCTGGTCGTCGCTGTCGACCGCGAACGGGCCGCGCCGCTCCGCACGCACGGCGCCGACCTCGTGGTCGCGGACCTCGGCGAGCTCCTCGAGCGTCAGCTCGCCACCTGAGTCGGCGATGGCTGCGCCGCGGCGGCCGACGAGCTCGAGGTGGTGCTGCTCGAAGCGAAGAGGCCGCTCTCGCGGCCTCTTCTCGTGTCGAGCGACGGCCGAGCGATCTACTCGATCGGGATCTCGAAGCGAGCGACGATGCCGGGGTCGCCGCCTCTCGCGAGTAGCTCGGGATCGGGATCGCGAGTCGCCACCCATGCATATCCGTGTTCGGGGTAGGCGACGACGTCCGGGAAGCCCCCGGCACTGATCGCGAGGACCCGAGCGGGCTCGTCGGTGGGATTGCCGAATGTGTGGAGTCCGGCACGTCCCTCGGGGCAGAAGACGACGTCGCCCGGGGCCAGCGGCTCTTCGCCGTCGGGGTTCCGCAAGACGGGACGACCGCTCAGGACGAAGAACATCTCTTCGGCTCCGAAGTGCATGTGCATCCGCCCCTCGGGCGCGCCCGGGGCCAGCTCGTAGAGCGTTGCTCCCATCCTGGCGTCGTCCGGCCGCCAGAAGATGCGATGCCGAGTCCGCTCTTCCGCGCCGTCTCCGTCCCATGCGCCGGAGTACAGGTTCTGACGAGTCATTCCGTGGACCTCCAGGTCGTAGCGGTGGCACGCAGCGTCCGAGGCGTGCTCGAAAGCAGCCTCGGCGCCTGCGTCGATCACGCGCGGCGTTCGCCGCGTCTGACCGCTATGACGTCGCCGAATCCACGTTGTCATCCTAACCTCGCGGACTCGGATCGTCCCGGACGCCGGCCCGTCGGGCGGGCGCCCTGCCTATGGGTCGAGCTTGGTGGCGTCGTGCCCGTAGACCCACGCGATGGCCGCGCTCGACCAGTCCGTCGAACCGGTGGCCATCTGCGCGTCGCGTTCCCGTTGCTCGGGCCCGTCGGGTAGGTGGAAGCGCGCCTTGTTCGTCGCGGACAGGGCCTGCACACGTGAGGCGCGGGGCAGCCGCAGTTGCTCGTAGCGCCGCAGGGCGGTCGGGACGTCCGTGCGGTTGGTGCCCGCGAGGCAGGCCGTGAGCGTTGCGCCATCCTCGATGGCCTGAGCGGCGCCCTGGGCCATGAACGGCAGCATCGGGTGGCAGGCATCGCCGAGGAGGGTCACGCGGCCGACCGACCAGCGTTCGAGCGGGGGACGGTCGAAGAGCGCCCAGACGAAGGTCTCGTCGACCGCGCCGAGGATGGCGCGCACCTGTGGGTGCCAGCCGTCGTACTCGGCGAGTGCGGTCGCGACGTCGCCCCTGTCGGTCCACGACTCGCCCGTCCAGCTGTCCTGTTCGACGAGCGCGACAAAGTTGAGAAGTCGCTCGTCTCGCACGAAGTAATGGACGAAATGCCGACCGGGCCCCATCCACACCTCCGCGGTGACCTCCAGATCGAGGCCGCTCAGGCGTTCGACGGGGACGAGGCCGCGATAGGCGGCGCACCCGGTGAAATGGGCGCTCCGTGGGCCGAACAGGATCCCCTGCACGGTCGAATGGATTCCGTCCGCGCCGACGAGCAGATCGACGAGAGCAGACTCTCCGTTTTCGAACTCGGCCTCCACGACGTCGCCGTGATCGACGAGCCCCACCAGCCGGTGCTCGAAATGAAGCCGCTCCGGCGGCACCGCCCGAAGCAAGGCCGCCAGCAGGTCGGCACGATGCATCTGGTAGTGCGGAAAGCCGAACGCAGCGATCACCGCCTCCCCGAGCGGCGTACGCAGAAGCGTGCGGCCGTCGTCCCACCGGCGCTGGTGCCAGGCGAGCGGCCGCACACCCATCGCCGCCAGATCCTCCGAGAGCCCGAGCGCGTGAAGGACGCATGACGCGTTCGGGCTGACCTGAACTCCCGCACCGACCTCACGGACGACTCGCGCCTGCTCGTAGACGTGGACGTCGAACCCCGCCCGATACAGCGAAAGCGCGGCGGCGACGCCGCCGATCCCACCCCCGACGATCCCGACCGAAGGCGCACCCTCCATCGCCCCGACGATAGCCCTCCGGTCAGCGCGTGAGCTCCGAGTGCCTGATCCGGGAACGCAGCGGTCGCGCCGAAGGCTCGCGACGCGTGTCCGCGCTACGGTGGCGTCACGGATGCGCGCGACCGTCATGCATGGTGCGGGAGACGTCCGGATCGAGAGCGTTCCGGACGCCCGCCTGCTCGAGCCGAGCGACGCACTCGTGCGCGTCACACATGCGGGCATCTGCGGCAGCGATCTCTGGCCGTACAAGTCGATGGAGCCGAGCGAGACCGGCCGTCGCATGGGGCACGAGTTCATCGGCGTCGTCGAGGCCGTCGGCGCAGACGTCCGGACGGTGAAACGCGGAGATCTCGTCGTCTCGCCGTTCAAGTGGTCCGACGGCACGTGCGTCCTGTGCCGCGAGGGCCTCCAGAGCGAGTGTCTCCACGGCGGCAGGTACGGCTTCGGCGAGGTCGACGGTGGGCAGGGGGAGGCCGTGCGCGTTCCGCTGGCCGACGGGACGCTCGTCGCGCTGCCCGTCGACCGAGACCATGCGCTGATGCCGTCGCTGCTCGCGATCACCGACGTCATGGGAACCGGGCACCACGCCGCCCACGTCGCACGGGTGGGCCCTGGCAAGGTCGCCGCCGTCATCGGGGACGGTGCGGTCGGATTGTGCGGCGTGATCGCGTGCAAACGACTCGGCGCCGAGCGGATCATCCTCCTCGGACGCCACCCCGATCGGGTCGCTCTCGCGAAGCAGTTCGGCGCGACGGACATCGTCGGCGAGCGTGGCGAGGAGGCGGTCGACCGGGTCCGCGACCTCACCGACGGCATCGGCGCACACTCCGTTCTGGAGTGCGTCGGCCTGGAGCAGGCCGTCGCCACCGCCCTCCAGATCGCCCGTCCCGGCGGTGCCGTCGGCCGCGTCGGCGTCCCGGAGCAGGACACCCTCTCCGCTGGGCTCGCGTTCTGGAAGAACGTCACAGTGGGCGGCGGGACCGCGCCGGCCCGCGCCTACATCGACGAACTGCTACCGGACGTCCTGGCCCGGAGGATCGATCCCGGTCGAGTCTTCGATCGGGTGACGAACCTCGACGGCGTGCCCGATGGCTACCGGGCGATGAACGAGCGCGAGGCGATCAAGGTCATGATCGAGTTCTAGAAACGCCGCGTGCGCTCGGCGGAGACGCCGTCGGATCTGGCCAGAGCCGATGAGCTTTGGGTGGTTTGCCAGTCTCTACCGCGTACGGCACCCGTAAGCGCCCCGTTCTCGAACATTCTCGTCTGTAGCAATGACTCCGGGAGGCAGCATGAGGTTTCTTCTCACGTCGGCTGGCATCAAGAACGGAAGCATCCACGACGCGCTGGTCGACCTGCTCGGAAAACCGATCAGCGAGTCCAGCGCCCTCTGCATCCCCACCGCGATGTACGGGCACCCCTGGGTCGGTCCCGGCGAGAAGGCGTGGCAGTTCATCAGCGGACAAGAACCCAGCTGCCCGATGTGCGAGCTGGGCTGGAAGTCCTTGGGAGTGCTGGAGCTGACCGCGCTACCCAGCATCGACGAAGAACGCTGGGTTCCCCTGGTCCAGGAGACCGACGTCCTGCTGGCCTCAGGCGGCGATGCCTTGTACCTGACCCACTGGATGCGGCAGTCCCGGCTGGCAGACCTGCTGCCGTCGCTGGACGAGACGGTCTGGGTGGGGCTGAGCGCCGGGAGCATGGTGATGACCCCCAGGATCGGAGACGACTTCGTCGGCTGGAAGCCGCCCACCGGCGACGACGAAACACTCGGAATCGTCGACTTCTCGATCTTCCCGCACGTGGATAACGAGGACCTGCCGGACAACTCCATGGCCAACGCAGAACGCTGGGCGGCCGGAATCCCACATCCGGCGTATGCGATTGACGATCAGACCGCCGTCAAAGTGGCCGACGGCACGGTCGAAGTCGTCTCCGAGGGGCACTGGAAGCTGTTCACTCCCAGCCCGTGAGCAAGCGAATCGGGCCAGCCGCCCGCGCTCGCCGGTACAGCCCGGTTCTGGCTCAACGACTGCTCTGCACCAGGAGGACGCCGTGTTCGAGCGGAGTTGCCTGACGCTCGACGCGGACGACGTCGTAGACCTTCGCCTGGGCCACGACGATCCGGTCGTTCTCTTCGTACGTTCCCGTGTAGCTCCAGAACACCTGCTCCTCACCGCCCTGGAACTCCCACGACCGGAGCCTGTAGGCCAGGGGCGAGAGCGCCACATATCGCAGGAGGGAGTCTCGAGCCTCGTCGGTCGCGCTATGAGATCCGTGAGAGTTGCGCACGTGATCGAGAGCACGCACGATCACGACGACGTTGCCGTCGTCGACCTCCAGGGTCTGGCCGTCTGGAGCCGATCCGCGAATCGCGTCGACGGCACCGAGCGCGTCGATCTCGGCGCTGATCGCCGTCGCCTCGTCGTCGGTCAACGCAACCCTTCTCTGTCCCAGCAGGTCGATCTGCATTCTCGTTCGCCTCTTTCTGCGTCATGGCGGGAGTCGCGTTCCACACTGTCCCAGACCGCCGGCGTGCCGGCTGAGCGGAGCCCGACGTAGGCGGGGCCGCGGCGGGAATGCGTCGATTCGCGTCCGTCAGACGGCGTCGGCGATCACGAGGCCGCTACCCGCGTTTTCGGCAGCCTGGAGGACGAGTGCCGGGTCCGGGCCCTGGCCTTGTCGCCAGAGATCGAGCAAGCGATCGACGAGCAGCGCACGCTTCGAGGCGAAGTCGCCCGACGCCAGTGGCGAAGGGTGGAGCGCGGCCAGTGCCAGGACGCAGTCGCGGCAGTATGTCGAGCAGAAGCTGCTGTCCGACGCGCGCCGGCGATGCGCAGCAGACACTAGAGGCGCCAGTTCGCGGTCTGCATCGAACTCGCTCTGACAAAACGAGCAGCGCACGTGCTTCGGCGCTTCGGCCATTGGTGGCCTTCCTCTCGAGGTTGGTGAACTTCTGCAACGCGGCGACGCCTCTGCCGCGCAACACCCGCATCTCTCCGCTCCAAACGTAGCTCCGATTCGTGCCGCCGGCCCGGGTCGTTCGACCAGGTTGATCAGGACCCAGCCGAGACGTTCTTCTCGTCGTCGTGGACGTCAACCGACGTTCGCTCGGCTTCGAGCAGTGGCACGACGCGTTCGCGGAACAGCTCGAGCTGGGCGCGCTCGTCGGCGAGCGGCCAGAGGAAGACGCGTTGCGCGCCCGCCTGCTCGTATGCCAGCAGCTTCGCCGCGCATTCCTCCGCCGAGCCGATGGGAAGAATCGACCGGAGCGGGTCCACCGGACGATTGAGCAACGGCGCCAGCACGTCCGTGAGCATGGCGTCGGCGCGGGCCCGGTCTTCGGTGACGTAGCACCACATGGTCGCGATGCCGTTCGGGAACCGCGCTACGTCTCGTCCGCGCGCGCCCAGCTCTGCCCGGACGGCCGACCACGCCTGGGCGAACAGCTCCGGGTTCGTGTTGTAGCCGGAGGCGAGCCAGCCGTCGGCAAGGCGTGCCACGCGTTTCAGACCGGCCGCCGATCCCCAGCTCCCGATCCAGATCGGTGGGCCGGGGCGTTGAGCCGGCGTCGGTTCCAGCGTGAAGCCCGCGCTCGAGTAGAACGTGCCCTCGAAGGCGTCGTCGTCGCCGCGCCAGTACGCACGTAGGGTCTGCACCGCCTCGTCCAGCCGCTTCCAGCGCTCCTCGAACCTCACTCCGACGAGCTCGTAGTCTCGAGCCGACGAACCGGGGCCGAGCCCGACCAGCAGACGGCCACCGGACAGCAGGTCGATCGCAGCGAGGATCTTCGCGGTCGCCGCCGGCCCACGGAGCACCGGCACGGCGACGGTCGTCGCGAGCGTCATCCGGCCACTGTGCGCAAGCATCGCGGCCAGCGCCGTCGGCCCGTCGAGCCACGGGCGCGAGAACACGAGATGGTCGTTCGCGCAGAGGTGCGTGTAACCGAGGTCGTTCGCCGCCTTCGTGACCGCGAGCAGGTCGTCGAGCGAGCGCTGCTCGCCCGTGAACGAGATGAGCGGAAGGTGAACACCGAACTCCAGGGGAGCCACGTGTCACCAGAGGGTATTGGAGACCGCTT
The DNA here is from genome assembly GCA_963821365.1 of uncultured Actinomycetes bacterium. GTDB lineage: Bacteria > Actinomycetota > Thermoleophilia > Gaiellales > Gaiellaceae > Gaiella. The sequence goes on along the minus strand of CAWGDT010000008.1, from coordinate 23,140 downwards.
GCCGCGACGCTGATCGCGATTGCCTACCGCGCCGTGTAGTCGAGCTCGAGGAACTCAGTGACCTCGGAGAGCCAGCGGTCCTGCACGAAGCGGACGTGATCGGGATGCTCGTTGTAGCGCTCGTACGCGACTCGATCTTCGAACTCCATCGAGATTCCGAAGCTGTAGCCGTTCTTCGGGCTGACCTCGGCCAGCAGTTCGAAGGCCTCGACGCCCGGAATGGTCGCGAGGTGCGCTGCCGCCTCGAGGAAGTCACGTTCTCCCGTCGATCCTGCGCCGTGGACGAGCGTGAACGCAACCGTGTGCCGGATGCGCTTTCCCACCATCCAGGGGAGCCTATCTCTGATCCCCCAGCGCACCGGAACGGTGTCGCAAGGACGGCGGCGTCCAGTACGGGGACGACGGCTAGCTCGCGCGGCGGATGACCTCCTTGGCGACCGTCTCGCCCGTGTCCACCGCGCCGTTCAGGTAGCCCTGCGAGTCGACCGAGGTGTGCTCGCCGCAGAAGTAGCAGTTGCCGGAGCGCTCTCCCTCGGCGCCGGAGAAACGCGTGTACTGCCCGACCTTCCAGTAGGAGTACGAGCCCTTCGTCCACGGGTAGGCCGTCCAGTAGTCGCGCGTGACGCGGCCGTTCCACGTTGCGGTCGCGCCGGGGAGAACCGGCTCGACCTGCTCGAGGAACGTCGCAGCCTGCGACTGCGGCGTGCCGCTGCCGACCGAGACACCCTCGTTCCCGCCGGTGTACCAGGAGAGCAGTCCGCTCGAGCCGTCCTGGGCCCGCGACACCTCCCACGTGCTCTGGTATCCGCGATCGGAGTACGTCTCGCCGTTGCAGCCCTGATCGCGCCAGAACCGCGAGGTGAACTGGAGGTGGAACTTCGTGTTCGTGCCCATCCCGAGCTTGTCGATCGCGTCCGACTTCACTGCGTTGAAGCCGGCCCGCGAGAAGTCGCAGGTGCGGAGGATCGAGAACGGCAGGGCGAGGACGACGTGGTCGTACACCTTGTCGAACGCAGCCGAGCCGCTGCCGAACGTCAACTTGAACGAGTTGTCCGGCTTCTGCTTGATCGCGGTCAGCGCGGTGCTTGTGGATGATCTGCGCCCCGAGCTTCGCCGCGAGCGCCGTCGGCACCTGGTCGTTGCCGCCGCGGACATGGAACTTCTCGTCCGACTCCCCGAAGGTCTCGAACGTGTTCGGCTGGGAGTAGCCGAGCAGGTAGAGCAAGTTGAGAGAGCTCTGCTCCTTCGTCTCCGCGCCGTACTCGATGTTGTAGGCGACATCGAGCAAGGCGCCGAGCGGCGAACGATGGCCGCCGGGGACGTACTGCTCGATGTAGTCGTACACCGACACGTGGTCGAGCTCGTAGCCCCTCTGCGTATACGAGTTGTACTGCGTCGGGTATCCCGCCGCCTTGACGTCGGTCCTCAACTGCGGAAGCACCGCCTGGAAGTCGGTCACCATCTGGCTGAACGTGTACGGCCTGCCGAAGAAGTAGCCGAGCTGCTCGGTGCCCTTCTTCTCGGCCTTGAGCAGATTGTCGAGCTCGAGTCCGAGCTCGCCCACGAGGTTGCGGATCGCGTGGTGGCCGGTGTCGATGAGCTCCCCGCCGTGCTCGTAGATCTGACCGTCGGCGAAATCGCCGCGACCGGTGTGGCAGCGCCCGCCGACCCGGCCCGAGGCCTCGTAGACATCCGCGATCAAGCCGGCCCGCCTCAGCCGGTATGCGCAGGTCAGGCCCGCGAGGCCGGCGCCGACGACGGCGATCCGAACGTCACGATTCGCCCCCCGCGCCATGCCTGCGAGCCTCCCGAGCATGGTCGCGCCGACGACGGCAGCGCCCGCACCCTTGATCACGCCCCGCCGCGTCGTACGGAAATCGTCGTCCGCGATCCGTGCGACTGCGTCCTGAACGGCGTTCGCCAGCGGTGTGCGCGCCATCGACGTCCTCCTTTGTCTGCGGTCGCCGCGATCGGCATAGCGTGATCGAGCGAAGACGCACGCGCAACTCTCGGTTTCAGCACCCCGAGAAGGCTTCTGTACCGTCTCTGTGTGGAGCCCGACGACCGGAGCAGGAGGAAATGGACGCTGCTCGCCGTCTGCACGACGACGTTCATGCTGCTCCTCGACATCACAGTCGTGGTCGTTGCGCTGCCGAACATGCAGCAGCGCTTCGATGCCAGCTTGACTGGCTTGCAGTGGGTCGTCGACGCCTATGCGTTGACACTGGCCGCGTTGATCCTCACTGCGGGGGCGCTCGCCGACAGATACGGACGTCGGCTGGTCTTCATGGCAGGCGTCCTCCTCTTCACCTTCTCCTCGCTCCTCTGCGGACTCGCCTGGAACATCGCAACGCTGGATGTCGCGCGGGCGTTACAAGGGATCGGCGGTAGCGCGCTCTTCGCAACCGCGCTGGCTCTCATTGGCCACGAGTACCGCGGCCCCGACCGCTTCGGAGCGCTTGCCGTCTGGGGCGCCACGGTCGGCGCCGCCGTTGCGTCCGGTCCGCTCATCGGCGGTCTCATCACCGACGGCCTCGGATGGCGCTGGATCTTCTTCGTCAACATCCCGGTCGGTGTGTTTGCTTTCGCGGTTGCCCTCACTCGTATCTCCGAGTCCCGGGACGAGGGCGCGCGACATACGGACGTGAGCGGTCTCGTGACGTTCTCCGCCGGGCTGTTCCTCATCGTGTTCGGCATCCTCCGCGGCAACGCCAGTGGCTGGACGAGCCCCCTGATCCTCCTCTCGCTGGTCGGCGGGGTGGTCGTGCTGGCCCTGTTCGTCGTCGTCGAACTGCGTCAAGAGCGGCCCATGTTCGACATGACGCTCTTCCGTCAACGAGGGTTCGTCGGGGTCTCGATCGCGACTTTTTGCATCGCGGCCGGCATGTTCGCGATGTTCCCGTACCTGTCGATCTATCTGCAAGACATCCTCGGCTATTCACCGCTTGCGACGGGCCTACGCTTCCTGCCGCTCACCGGATTCGTGTTCGTCGTGCCGCTCGCGACGCGACATCTGGCCGCGCGCGTGCCGCTCCGAGTGATGATCAGCGCGGGTCTGGCGCTCATCGCCGCGGGGCTCGCGTTGATGTACGGGCTCGATGCGGACTCGGGCTGGACGGCGCTGCTCGCCGGATTCGTCGTCGGAGGCATCGGGATCGGAATCGCGAATCCCGCGCTCGCAGCCGGGGCTCTCCGCGTGGTGGATCCGGCACGGACGGGAATGGCATCGGGGATCAGCAACACCTTCCGTCTCGGCGGGGTGGCAGTCGGTGTGGCCATGCTCGGCGCCTTGCTCCAGAACCGCGTCGAGAACGCGCTCTCGGCCACGGCCGGGAGCAACGCGGACGCCCTCGGTGCCGCAGTCAGCTCAGCAGGGATACGCGCCGTCGCCGGTCATCCGAACCTGGTAGAGCCCGCGAAGACCGCATTCGTCAGCGGCCTCAACGACGTGATTCTTGCGGGCTCGCTGCTGCTCGTGGTGGGCGCCGTCGCCGCCATCGGCCTCCTGCGCAACCCAGCGCCGGCCCCTGTTCCGGTGACCGAGAACGCCTGACGCGGCGCGGCAGCAACGTCAGCTCGACGCCCGGCGGCGACGGATCAGTCGACCCCGACCCATCCAAGCGAGCCGTGAGCGAAACTGCCCGGCAGCTGCGGCATCACTCGGCGCATGTGAGGCCGTGCCGACGCATGACCTCGCCCAGCGCCGCGAAATCGGGTAGGCCCCCGGCCGCAGCGTCGAGGATCGCAGCAACCTCGCGGAAGTAGTCGGGGCCGAGGATCCCGGGTGTCACGACCGCCAGCGCCTTCGCATCGACATCGCCCGTGTTGTCGAACTGGTGGACGGCGCCGCGTGGAATGAGAACCACCTGTCCGGGGCCGACATCGATCGACGTGCCGTCGATCGTCCAGGTCAGCACTCCCTCGAGCCCGTAGATCGTCTCTTCGTAGCCGTCGTGGCTGTGGCCGGCGGCGACCCTTGTCCCGGTCGGAACATCGAACTCGAAGACTGCGACCGAACCTCCCGACTCGACGCCCTCGACCAGGAAGCGAATCGCCATTCCACCGACCTCGATCTCCTCACGCATCGCGGTTCCCATCATGCTGCTCCTCTCGCGCGTTTGGTAAAGTGACTTGACGATACATGGCTCAGAGTAAGAAGTCAAGGGACTTTACTACCTCGGGAAACGAGGAGCAGCCGTTCGGGCCGCCGCTGATCGGCGCACTGCTCCGCATGCCGTGGGATGCGGTGCAGCAGCACATGCTCGATCGCTTGCACGAGAGCGGCTTCGGGGACTTCGACGCCGCGTACCTGTCCGTGTTCCAGTACCCGGGACCACAGGGCGCCCGGCCGTCGGAACTGGCCGCACGGCTCCGGATCAGCAAGCAGGCTCTGAACTACCTCCTCGGCGAGCTCGAAGGGCTCGACTATCTCGAGCGTCGAGCGGATCCCGACGATCGTCGCTCGAAGCGCATCGCCCTCACTCCACGCGGCGTCGCGGCGGTGCGCGTGATCCGAGAGGCCGTCGGCGAGGTCGAGACGGCCTGGGCCCGGCAGCTCGGCGGCGAACGTTTCGACGAGCTCCGCCACCTACTGCTCGAGCTCAACGGATGACCTAGCGGCGCGCGCCTTCACGAGCACCGAGTCTTGCCCGGACCATCCTGGGACGCGGTCAAGTCGATCGTGCTGGTCGGGCTCGACGGCACCGGTCGCCGCGAGATCGTCCCGCCGACCGTTGGCCTCGAGCACGGCGACTGGTCACCCGACGGCGAGTGGATCGTCTACGAGTCGAACCGACCGAGCCGTGGTCGGACGACCGCACCGGACTTGAAGACGTGAGTCGGCACGGCAAGCCACGTTTGCGGCGACCCGGAGCAGATCGAGAAGCCGTGCGTCTTCAGGCGGGAAGTCGCGACCCGAGTGCCTGTCGGACGGTCGCAAGGATCTCGTAGGAGTGCACGCGCGCCGAATGGTCGTGGATCGCGGCGGCGACTATCAGCTCGTCTGCCATCGTCTCTGCGACGACCGCTTCGAGGCCCGCCCGCACGGTGTCGGGCGATCCCACGTACGAGCGCCGGAGGACGTTCGAGACGTGGGCTTTCTCGTCAGGAGACCAGTACGCCTCGATGTCGTCGATCGGAGGTGGGAGCTGTCCACGACTGCCTCGAATCACGTTGGTGAACGCCTGTTGCGCCGACGTGAAGAGCCGTCCTGCCGTCTCGTCGTCGTCCGCTGCGACGACGTTCACGGCGACCATCGCGTAGGGCTCCTGGAGTTGTGCGGAGGGCTGGAATCGCGACCGGTAGACCTCGAGCGCCGCGAGCAGCAGATCCGGCGCGAAATGCGAGGCAAACGCGTACGGGAGGCCGAGCGCCGCGGCCAGTTGCGCTCCATAGAGACTCGACCCGAGGATCCAGAGCGGCACCTGCGACCCCACACCGGGAATCGCGAACACGGTCTGCCCCGGCAGTGGATCGCCGAGGAACGCCTGCAACTCCAACACGTCCTGCGGGAACGAATCGGCACTTGGATCCTGCCGGAGGGCGCGCAATGTCAGCCGGTCCGTCCCCGGTGCACGCCCGAGACCGAGGTCGATCCTGCCCGGATGCAACGCCTCCAGCGTCCCGAACTGCTCCGCGATGACCAACGGCGCGTGATTCGGCAGCATGATGCCTCCGGCCCCGACGCGAATCGACTCGGTCGCCTGCGCGAGGTGCGCGATCACGACCGACGTCGCTGCGCTGGCGATCCCGCTCAGGTTGTGGTGCTCTGCGACCCAGTAGCGCGCATAGCCGAGCCGCTCGGCATGCCGCACGAGGTCGATCGAGTTGCGGAGCGCCTGCGCCGGCGTCCCGCCCTCCACGATCGGTGCGACGTCGAGGATCGAGACGGGCAGCACACTCCGAACATACCCATGAGACCCCTTGTCCTCGACTGGCTCCGTCGACACTGACCGGAACGCGCCGGACCTCCAGTGACGTCGGACTCGATGCGCGCAGGAGGCCGTCCGTCAGGATCGTGGGCGCGGGCCCTTCCGCGGCTCGCACGACGGAGGGGTCAGACGCCTTCCTGGGCCGCGACCCGGCCGGCCGCAACCGCCTCCTGGAGCAGGCGATAGTCCCGTTCGTTCTGGTCGGCGTACGTTTCTGCGAACGAGGCCATCGCACGTTCGAAAGAACTGCCGTTGCCCAGGTACGCAGCGATCGCGATCCGATCACCAGAGCGGGCGTGGGCGCGCGCGAGCGTCCAGCCGCAGATTCGCCCGTACGCCTCGAGCGTCGGCGGGTCCATCAGCTCCACGTCGGCGGAGCCCTTCGCGTCCCAGAGCTGCCGGATGTAGAAGTCCTTCTTCTCCCCGTCGATCGTCACGACCCGCTCCCAGCCGAGCAGGATGTCGGGTGCAGCCTGCATCATCCGCTGCCCCTCGACGACGCGTTGTCCATGCTGGGCGTACTGGCTTCGCCCGAGGAACGGCTCGAGCACGGACCTCTGCGCTTCCTTGAACTGGAGGAACAGCGGGTCGTCGTGATCACGGCCGACCAGGAGGAGGATCCAGGTGCGGGCTCCGACGCTGCCGACGCCGACGACCTTCCGGGCCGCGTGCACGTATCGGTAGCTCTCGAGGAGATTTCGGCGGTCACGCGGCAGCGTACGCCGGTAGGTGCGGATCATGCGTCGCACCACATCCTCGAGGTGGTGTCGTTCCGCACCCGGCAGGACATCCTCGATCGGTGTGACGAGCGGAGGGTTTCCGACGATCCGCAGCTCGCCGTCGACGGCCATGCAGAGCTTGGAGAGCGCGCGCAGGCTGTCCTTGGTATGCACGTCGACGACGCTGGCCTTGAGGCGCTTCATCTGCTTCCCCGACGACGCCGCGCGGAAGCGCTCCTGCATGCCTGCGAGGTCGAGCCGCGTGTACCAGACGTCGACGTTGCGCATCCTGGCGAAGCGAGCCATCGCCTCGCGGTACTCGCGCACGGCTGTCGTCACGACCGCGGTGCGTTCCGCCTTGTCGAGGCCGCGGTCTCGCCCCGCCACCGCGAAGCTGGCCGCAAACCGCTTGACGTCCCATTCGAAGGGTCCTGGCAGGGTTTCGTCGAAGTCGTTGATGCTGAAGACGCGCCTCCGGTCCGGTGCGGCGAAGATCCCGAAGTTCGAGAGATGCGCGTCGCCGCACAGCTGGGCCTGGAGCCCCGTGCGCGGTCCATCCGCGAGATCTGCTGCCATCAGATAGGCGCCACCGCGGAAGAACGTGAATGGCGACGCGAGCATCCGCCCGTACCGGATCGGGCCGAGCTCGGGCAGCCGCGACTGCGCCTGTTCCTCGAGCAGATCGACCGGGTCACGACGGTTTGGCGCCGGCTCCCACGTGCCGTGCATCGAGCGCGGCAACTCGCCGCGCGCAGCCTTGCCACGCGCGGCCCGCTCGGCGGGCGTGAAATGCGCCACCGCCTTCGGCCGTGGTGAGCTCTTGCCGTGCGGATCCGGCTCGTACAGGACGTGGATCCCACCCTCGTCGGACGCCGGCGCGGAACCGCGATCCGGCTTCCCGGGACTCTCGGTGTCAGTCACGGTGTTGCTCCTCTCCCAGGCTCCTGTTGGCTCTCGAGATTGCCGGCGGAGAGTGTGTCCACCGCCTCGCGCAGCGTGTCGAAGACCCTGCCCTTGCCGATCACGTCGATCGCGCCGGCACGTTCCCAGAGGGCGAAGACCGGTGGATGGACGCGGGCGAGCGCAAGCGCTACCCCCTGCGAGCGCAGCTCCTCCTCGACCTGGATCAGCATGTCCGCGCCGTCGGTGTCGGTCAAGTGAACGGTCTCGGCATCGACGACGACGGACGTCGGCGTCTCCTCCTCCAGGACGAGCTCGTGCAGCCGCTCACGGAACCGATCGGCGTCGGCGAAGAAGAGCGGACCGTCGACTCGCGCAATGACGATCCCTGGAGTCGGCTCCAGTCCCTCGTGGCGCGAGACGTCGTGGTAGCCGCCGGAGGCGGGGTCGCGATACAGGCGCCTGATGTTGGTGCGCGAGGAGCGGGCGATCAGCATCACGAGCGACAGGACCACCCCGATGAGAATCCCGGCCATGATCCCGAAGACGAGGATCCCGAGCCCAGCACCGACGAAGAACCCCCAATCGACACGGTTGACACGGTAGTAGCGCCGGAGCGCGTCGAGGGTGATCAGGCCGACCATCGCGCCGGCAGCCAGCCGGTGACCGGAAGGTACCGCTGCAGGAGGCGCCGTCTGCCCCGGTCGGCGTCGCTCACCGTGCCGGCCGCGTTCGCGCGACGCCGATGCCACAGTCGGGACCAGCTGCACACGGTCGAAGGATCGCGCCGGACACGGCGCGACCGTACCCAAGGAGGCTCGTCTGGGCCGGCGTTCGTCGCGGGTCTCGTTTCCGACCGGTGCTCGGTGACCAGGGCGCGGAGCCCTTGCCGCGAGCGGGGCCTCCGATCGGAGGCCCCGCGTTCTGCCGCGTGTGGGCGCTCTAGGGCTGGAGCACGCCGTTCACGACGAGCTTGATCACACCGGGCGCCAGTCCGCCGGCGTCCACCGTGTCCATGCCCGCGAGCGTGTTGACCTCGAGCCGATCGTTCGCGACCTCCGGATGGAGGACGTTGACCGTCGCGGCCAGACCGCTCGCCCTGGCGGCCCCTGTGTCTCCGTCGACGTGGATCGTGTCGTCGCCGTTGGTGCCGTTGACGATCACGCGGTCGCCCGCGCCGTCGCCGCTGGCACCCCCAAGGGTGCCTGCGAGGTCGACGTTCACACTGTCGACGTCGGTGCCGCTCAGGTCGTTGACGGTGACCACATCGGCGCCACCGAGGGCGTTGAAGTCGACGTTCTCGACACCGGCGGTGTCCATCGTGATGTTGCCGGGGTTTCGGAAGAACCTGAGCCGGTGTCCGTTCGCCGACAGGTCGACCTGCTCGGCGGCTGCTGCGCCGTTGAAGAGCATCGTGTCGGCGCCGTTCTGACCCTCGACGATGTCGCTCCCCTCGCCGGGATCCCAGACGAACGTGTCGTTGCCGTTGCCCATCAGCGCTACGTCGCTGCCCCCGTTTCCGTCGATCGAGTCGGTGCCGTTGCCGCCCACCAGCATCTCGGCTCCGGGACCGCCGGCCAGGATGTCCTTCCCGTTGCCTCCCCGCAGCGTCACGGCTCCGGCTCCTCCGACCAGGTTGTCGTCTCCGTTTCCGCCGCTGATCGTCGTCGCGATGGTGTCGGTGAAGACACCGTTGCCCTCGTCGATGCGCACGACGTCGTCGCCGTTTCCGCCGTCGACGGAGATCGTCGTGATCTCCGCGCGCGCGAAGCTGAAGTCGGCCGAGCCGTCGTCACCGACGTCGACCTGCAGAATCGCCGGGTCGCCACTCTGCAGGCGAAGTGCGAGCCTGTCGCCCGCGTTCGTTCCCTCGATTGCCAGCTCGCCATGCGCGAGTTGCGGAACAAGGTGGGCGGGCGCGGTGCCGTGTCCGGCCGCTGTCCCTGCCGTGCCGCCGACGGCGGCGATCGCAGCCACTGCGGAGACCGCCAACAGCGCCGGCCGCACTGCACGCGAGTCGTGGAGTCGAATGAAGTTCCTCATGGCTTCCTTTCCGGGAGTGGAATGACCTGTCATCTCGTGGAGACACCGGCGGCCGGCGTCTATTCCCACGGGTGAGCTGCTGGGCCCCATCGAGCGCTCCGGCCGGGCGGAGCTCACGATCTCGTCGGCCGGGAAGGTCGGCAATGCATCGGCGATTGCCTGCAGCGGATCGGCGTCGCAGATGCGACCCTCGACGTGCACCACCGCCGCTGCAACTCGCGGACGACGACGGCCAGTCGCTCCGTCGACGGCGGCGCGACCGGGCATCGAACGCCCGCGGGGTGCGCAGGTGCATCCCGCTCGCGACTCGGGAATGACGGGCACCGACATGGTGTCCTTCCGAGTGAGATGGCTCTGCGCTCTGTTCACCTGGGTCCGCCCTGCGGCTGCGCCGGCTCCTGCGACACGCGAGTCCGGACGGCGACGCCGCGCGTCACACGAATGCCTCGTGCTCTTCGAGAGCCGGTTTCCCGGCGCCGCGACGCGGCGCGCCCGGCGTTACCTTTCGCGGTGCCGTGTCGATGAGACGTCATCGAGCAGACGAGGCGGGTGATCGGGAGATCGCCGAGCTGGCAGCGCTCGCGGACGGGTCGCTCGCACCGGAACGGCGTGTGGAGCTCGAGGCGCGAGTCGCTGCGTCTTCGGAGCTCGCCGACCGGCTCGCCGAGCAGCAGCTGGCAGTCGCCCTCACGCGGAGCGCCGCAGAAGGCGTCGAGGCGCCGGCGGCGCTCCGCGCGCGCATCGAGGCCCAGCGACGGTCACGCCGCAGTCGGTCGCCCCGCCGGCTCGTGCTGGCGGGTGCCGCCACGACCGCCGCGGTGGTCGTGGCCGTGGCGGTGGCCGTGAGCGTGCTCGGCTCGGGCACCACCGCCGAGAGCTTCCACGCTGCCCTTGCACCGACCGACCTGGCGCCCGGAGCAACGGGCGCGGCGACGCTCACCAAGACCTCCTCGGGCTGGCGGATCGAGCTCGATGCCACTGGGCTTCCCCGCCTCGACACGGGACGCTTCTACGAGGCGTGGCTGCGGGACGCCGCCGGCGTGCTCGTCCCGGTCGGGACCTTCAACGAAGGCGAAGGTGTCACGCTCTGGGCGGGGGTATCGCCGAAGGACTTCACGACGCTTTCCGTCACGCGCGAGCGGGCCGACGGCGATCAAACCTCGTCGGGCGAGAAGGTGCTCGTCGGAGAGGTCGACACGGACGGCTGATCGTGCGCGCTGCGCTTCAAGCCGTGCCGCCCTCGAGCCGGCGCACCACCTGCTGGCGAGCGCGATAGAGGCGGCTCATCACCGTGCCCTCGCGGATGCGCAGCGCGCGTGCCGCCTCCTTGTAGGAGAGGCCGGTGACATCCACGGCCACGAGGACGTCGCGGAAGTCACCCGGAAGCGCGGCGATCGCGGCGTAGAGCTCGGCAGCTTCGAGCGCGGCATGCGGCTGGGGCGCGTGCGGGTCGGCAACGAGGTCGATACCGTCGGGTAACGGCACGGGGCGGAGTCGGCGGCTCTCGGTCCGCTTCTGGTTCAGGAAGGTGTTGCGCAGCGCACGCAGGAGATAGCCGAGGTCGTCCTCGTTGCGGAGCAGGCGCGGACGGGCGAGCAGGCGCGCGAACGTCTCCTGGACGAGGTCCTCTGCATCCTCGCGCGAGCCGCACAGCGCCCACGCCGCCCGGTAGAGCCGGTCGAGGTGGTCTCCAAGTCGGGCGGGGTCGAGCGTGCGCTCCATCTCGTGACTGCTCGTGCGTCCCGCCGAGCATACGGCCGCGAACCCGACCGCCGTGAGCCGGCCTGCGCCGACGCTGCAATCCGGCAACCTGCGTGGACGTCAGTCGGAACGAACGGCGTCGAGCAGATCTTCGAGCTGTGCCGTCGCCACGCAGATCGTGGTGTCGGCTGCTCCGTAATACAGCCTGACCTCGCCGGACTGCGGGTCGTGGACGAGACCGCAGGGGAACACGGTGTTGGGTATGTCGCCCTCGCGTTCATACGGGGCGGAAGGCCCGAGGACCCAGTTCGAGGCACGGTGGAGCACGCGCGCCGGATCGTCGAGAGCCGTCAGCGCAAGACCGACGCGATAGATGGTGCCGGCAACGGTTTCCTTGACTCCGTGGTAGATCACCAGCCAGCCGTCGTTCGTGCGAAGCGGTGGCGGTCCGAGGCCGATGCGAAGCGAGTCCCACCAGGCGCCGTGCCGGGGCTGGAGAACCTGTTCGGGCGTGCCCCAGCTCGTCAGGTCGTCCGACCGAGAGAGGACGACCTCGCCGCGTGAGCCGCCGTAGGACGTCATCGGGCGGTGAAAGAGAACCCACTGTCCATCAACCCGCTCGGACAGAAGTGCCGCGTTCTTGTCTTCCGGTTGGCAGATGATTCCCATCCGCTCGACCGTGCGAAAGTCTGTCGTCGACGCAAGATAGACGGCCGGGCCGCTCGGGCCGTAGGCCGTGCACGTGATCAGCCAACGCTCGAGCTCGGCCACCCAGACTGCACGCGGGTCTTCGAAGCCCCACTGTTCGCTCTCGATCCCGTCGGCCGGCGCGAGCAGCGGCTCCGGAGCGATCGACCATCCACTCAGGCCATCCGCCGAGCGAGCGACGCCGAGATGGGAGATGCCTCGGCGATCCTCGACTCGCGCGAGCACGACGGTTTCACCGTCGACGAGCGCCGCCGCAGGGTTGAAGACGGCGTTGACCGGCTGGCTCCAGTCGTCTGCGGTCAGGATCGGGTTGCCGGCATGGCGCCGGAACACCTCGTGGCTCGACGTCACGCCGCTTTGGCCCGGATCTTGCGTCGATCGGGGGCGGGGAGCGCAGCGGCATCGAGCAGCTGCTGGGCTCGATGGAAGGCAAGCGTGGATTCCGCGCCCTCGTTCTCGTTGAGATCGCTCTCGCCAAGGCCGTCGCTGCAGCCTCCTGTTGCGAAGTCGTAGAGCGGGCGGTCCAGCCGATTTCGGCCCAGGAACCAGTCGAACGCAATGCGCGCACGTGATCCGTGCTCTCCGTCCCCCGTCGCGACGAGCGCAGCGAGCTCGGCCTCGACGAACGCAGTCGCGTCGAGAGGCTGCTCGTCCCCCTGCCCCGGCGCGGGCTCGTCGCGGTCTCGTCCGTGGTGCCCGGGCAGACGCAGCATGCCGTCGTCGAGGCCGCATTCGTCGCCCAGCCATGCGAGCGACTCGAGCCCGATGGCGACGTCGGCGGGCCGTCGCAGTGCGGAGCCCCCGACGATGAGCGCCTGGGAGAGCCGCGCATTGTCGTATGCGAGGCGGTCCTCGAACCACAGCCACGATCCGTCCGCCGAACCGTGGTAGGCCGAGGTGAGCTGGTCGACGAGTCGTTCGAGCAGCACTCTCGCGTCGTGGTCGAGACGATCGGGATCGAGGCGCGCGAGTCCGAGAATGGTGTAGGCGGCTGTCCGCAACGAGACGTCCACGCGGAGCGATGGCACGAGCTCGTCGAGAAGTGTCCGAGCCGGACCCGAGAACGCCGGGATCCAGGCAGTCGCGAGGATCTCGCCGAGCGCCCAGATCGTTCTGCCGACGTGGTCGCCGACATGCGGCTCGTCCAGCCAGCGTCTGTCGTAGCCCATGAAGTTCCGCATCCCCGAGCCTTCGGGCCCGGTAGCGAATTGCAGGAAGGCGAGCGAGCGATGGAGGACCGGTGTCCACTGGCGATCGGGGGTGCGGCCGGTGAGCTCGAGCGCGACGACTGCGAGCCGAGCGACGTCGTCGACGCAATAGCCCGTTTCCCAGCACGGGATCACACCGGTGGCGTGCTGGACGATCCCGACGTCGTCGACCAGCGTCCGCAGGTGGTCCGTCCTGACCGACGTGAGCTCGAGCTCGACGATCGGGATCGGCTCTCTTCGCGGTCGGGCCGCAGCGGCCTCCCGTAGCACGACCGCCGTCTCGTCGGCGATGGTCGGCCAGGCGAGCTCGGTCCCGATCCGTCGCGCCTCCGCGCGGGCAGCGGCAAGCGACTCGGGGTCCTCGATGAAGTGACAGACTGCATTCTCGATCGACGCGACGTCATCGAACGGCACGAGCTTCCCCGCGCCCGTCGCGAGCATGTCCTTCGCGAAGAGATACGGCGTCGAGATCACCGCGCACCCGGCGGCGATGGCAAAGGTCAACGCGCCCGACGCGATCTGCTCCGGGTTACGGTAGGGCGTCAGGAAGACGTCGGTTGCGTGGAGAAGCTCCGCCAGCTCGGGGACGGAGAGAAAGCGATCGTCGAACTCGACGTGGTCCGCGACTCCGAGGTCGACGGCGCGACGCTCGAGGAGGAGCCGATACTGCTCTCCCTCGAGCCGCGCCACCTCCGGGTGGGTTCTCCCGGCGATGAGGTACAGCACCTCGGGATGACGCTCCACGATCGCCGGCAGCGCTGCAATCGCCATCTCGACGCCCTTCCCCGGAGAGATGAGCCCGAACGTCGAGAGGACGAAGCGTGACCGGAGTCGATCGAGGCCACGTGACTGCACGAGCCCGTTGCCGCTTCCGCGACCGAGGACCGCCGGCGCCCCGTGCTGCACGACGCGGATCTTCTCCGGCGCGCAGCCGTTCATCTGCAGGAGCAGCCGTCGGGCGGTCTCCGTCATGACGATCACGCGCTCGGCCTCCTCGCACAACGCGGTGAGCACCTCGCGTTGGTGGTCCGTCGGCTCCGAGAGGACGGTGTGAAGCGTCAGGACGAGCGGTCGAGTGAGCTCTCTCGCGAACGACAGCACGTACTCGCCGTCGACACCGCCGAAGATCCCGTACTCGTGCTGCAACAGGACGACGTCGATGTCGAGGCGCCCCAAGAGCCTTGCCGCGCGGACGTAGTCGCCCCGGACGGCCTGCGACACGGTTGCGAGGACGTCGTGCCGCTGCGGGCTCGAGGCCTCGTCGACGATCGCGATTGCCCCGACGCTCTTCACGTCCGGAACCGCCAACAGCGACGTGCGCACGTCGAACGCGAAGGTTCCGATGCCGCACGCGCGCGGCGGGTATGTCGAGAAGATCGCGGTACGCACGGTGACCGCGCGCCCCTTTCGGCGGGGGTCCGGCGTGCTGGCGCTCAACCGCCGGAAGCCTGGCCGGGTCGCAACCATGGTACCGGAGCGCCCATGGCCCCGGTTGCCGGTGTCAGGAGCGCAGTGGTTCGGCCGGGCTCAACGACACCTTGCCCTGACGATCGACCGAGACGACCTGGCGGGGGAGCGAAACCGGCGTGCGAAGGAGACCGCGGAGCGTGCGGCGCCGGTCCGGCGGGCCGATGATCGCGTGCGTGTGCGTGTGGGTCTCCACGCGATATCCCTCGCGCTCTCGCTCGTCGAGGAACGCTGTGAGCGCGTCCCTTCGGAGCTGCTCCTGGTCGCGTTCACGCGTCATGGCCCCTCGGGTGACGTGCCGGCGTCCTGCGAGCGCTTGTACGCCGCGTAGGCGGTCAGCGCCTCCAGGTCGTGGCGGCGTCGTCCGGGGAAGGAGGCGGCGGTGAACCCCCGCCAGTCGAGGCCGCGCTCTCCATGCGCCCCGGTCGCGACGGCCGGCGGGCCATCGCTCGTCACAACGGCCCTCCGCTCGGAACGCGGGGAGCGCCGCCCCTCGACCTCAACGCGCATCGCGTCGCACCTCACGAGCCCGGTGGGATCGGTGGAGGTCGACCAGGCGCCAGTTCGTCCAACCGGGCCGGACGAAGAGGCCCGTGAGACCCCGGCCCTTTTGGAACAGTGGCTGCGTGGCGAGCCAGAGCGAGCCGAGGACGATCACGCCTGCGAGCGCCCCCAGGATGACGATCGCAGGGCCGGAGCCGGTGATCACCGCCCACGTGGGGACGTACCCACCCCAGAGCACGAGGACCCAGGTCATCTTGCGCCAGTGGAGGAAGTTGGTCATCTGCGGGTCACCTCTTCCCGACCGGGCAGCCGTGCGCCGATCGAATCGCTCGAACGAGTTCCCTGCTGCGCTCGGGCCAAAGGGAACAGCTGAAGAGGAGTGCTAGGCCTCGGCGGCTATGACGCTCGACCGGACGCCGACAAAGAATAGCCGAAATTTGTGCGATCTGTCACATTTTCGTCGGGTGACGACGAGGCCCGCGCCGGGGAGACGTTCCCGATCGGAGCTGGCCGGGCGCCGAGACCCTATTGCGGATCGGCCGCCCCGGCCCGCGCGCGCATGCGATACCGAGCGTAGAGACGTGGGAGCGCCACCTTCGGCTCGACGAGGAACTCGTCGGGCTCGAGATCGATCCACGGGTATTCGTCGGCACCGGCGAGACGCCGAGCTCCGGCGAATGCCTCGACGACGGCGACGGAGGGCTTGGGCGAGCCGTCGGCTCGCCAGAGCCCGAACGAGCGCTCGTGGACGGCGAGGTCGAGGGGCGGGGCTTGCCAGATGGCAGAGTCGTAGTCCGTGTAGCACCAGAGCATCGCGCCCACGCAGCCTGCCCGCTGCAACGCCGCAAGCGCCCGTTCGGTGTAGGCGGCGGCAGCCTGCTCCTCGACGAGGGAGCTTGCGTCTCGACGCCTGACCGCCTCGCCGGCCGGATCGCCCCGTCGGTAGGTGGGTAGACCAAACTCCGCGAACAACACGTCGCGTCCGCCGCCGAGCCAGCGCGTGACGTCGGCCAGGAACGGCAGGAGGTGCTCGTCGGTAGGGCCGTCCGCCCAGCGGGCGTAAATGGGATAGCCGTGCATCGAGAGGACGTCGCAGACCTCGGCCGCCTCACGTGGCCCGAGCAGGCGATCGTTCTCGAGGTCTTCCATGTGCAGGCCGACCGTGAGCCGCGCGTCCGGGTCGGTGGTGCGGATCGCGGAGGCGATCCGGCGCAGCCACTTCCTCGAAGACGACTCGGTGGGCGGGATCACGCAGTTCGAGTTCTCGTTCCCGAGGTCCCACATCCAGACGGCTTCGTGGCCGGCCAGGGCTCCAGCTGTCTCCGTTGCCAGCAAGACTTGAGCTCGGGCGATGAGCGGGTCCGAGTACCAGTTTCGCAATGCGCGTCCATCGACCCTGCCGTCGGACACCACGCGAAAGCGATCGTCGCGATCCGTGCCGCCGAGGGCCCAGGCCGGAATCCAGTTCACTCCGCTCATGTGCCCGGTGAAGAGCGTGGGAACGAGCGCGAGGCCGGCTGCGGCCGCCAGATCCGCCACGGCGATCAGCCGATCGAGGATGCGCCGGTCCACCTCGTTCGGGGCCGGTTGGAAGTCCGCCCAGGTCAGGAAGAGCCTGATCGAGTCGAGGCCGCTCGCGGCGATCCGTGCGAAATCGGCGGCGACCTCCGTGCGATCGAAGTCCGACCACCACCCCATCGCCGTTCGCGCCGGCCAGTAGTTGATCCCGAGCCGGAAACGGTCGCTCGACGCGAGAAGGTCAGCCACCCGTGCTCTGGCCGGTTCGTCGTGCGTGGTCGAGCGCGGCGACGCGGTGATAGAGCTCGAGGTAGTCGTCAACCATGCGGCCGGCGTCGAAGCGGCGCTCGACCGAGGCGCGCACGAGCGTCCTGTCCATCGAGGCGGCCGCGCGCACGCCGACGACCGCTTCCTCGAGCGAGCCGACCAGGAAGCCGTTCACACCATCGCGGACGATCTCGGGCATCGATCCGCGCGGATGGGCGATCACCGGCGTTCCGCACGCCATTGCTTCGACGACGCTGAAGCCGAACGGCTCGTCGAAGCTGACGAGGTGGAGAAGGGCCCGCGCCCGGGCGAGGAGCGCGCCGCGGCGATCGGGACCGACGGGGCCGACGTACGTGACCTGCTTTCCGTCGAGCCGGGGCTCGACGGAGCGCTCGAAGTACCCGTGGTCCTGAACGATCCCGGCGATGATCAGCGGCAGACCGGCCCTCCGGGCGACGTCGATCGCCTCGACGGTGCCTTTCTCGGGATGGATCCTTCCGAAGAACAGCAGGTAGTCGCCGGGCCCCTCGCCCGGCTCGAACTCGTCCATGTCGATGCCGTGGTGAATCGTCGCGGCGTAGTCGAGACGCGCATGACGGTCAGAGTCGCTGATCGCGACGTAGTACCCGCTCGCGTTGTACTTCTCGAAGACGGGGACGATCTGCTCGGACGAGAAGCCATGGATCGTGGTGACCACCGGCGTGTCGACCAGGTGGCTGTAGGTGAGCGGCAGGAAGTCGAAGCTGTTGTGGATCACGTCGAACTCTCCCGCTCGTTCGAACAGCGCCGAGATGTGGAGGGCCTCCCAGACCTTCGGTGACAGTCCCGGATCTTCGGAGTATCCGGTCGGGGCGGTCGCCACCAGGCGCGCAGCGGTTACCGAGTCCGCCGTGGCGAACAACGTGACGTCGACTCCCCGGCGCACCAGGCCTTCGGTCAGGAGCGAGACGAACTGCTCCCACGGTCCGTAGTGACGTGGGGGGACGCGCCAGGAAATCGGTGCAAGCATCGCTATGCGGAGCCCCTCGGCTGACGCCGTGCCGGCCGCAGCCGGCTCGTTGTGCGACACCTGCCTAGCGGTCCGACGCGGCCGCGGCATCCGCTGCCGTGCCGCCTCTTCGCGAGGCCGCGAGGGCCTCGATCTCGAGGCTCAATTCGCCGACGACCCGCTCGAGCCGGTCATTCCGTGCAATGAGCTCCGCGATCGCAACCTGTGTCCCGGTCGTGGACAGGATTGGTTGCCGACCCTTGTCCAACCCTGCCAACTCGTCGATGCGCGCTCGCAGGGCCTCGTCCAGAGTATCCATTCGTACTCCTTGGTCGACTCCGAATGATACAAGCGAGGCAAGGCACGACAGGGTGAAGGATGCCGTGGTTTGCGACGAAGCCGGTCGCGAACGTCCTCCGAGAGGGACTGTGCGTGGGATCCGTGCGATACTAGGCGTGCGCGTACGCCTTGCGCGGTCGCCGCCGGTCCCCGAGCTCGATCTCTCGCCCTGCCGAGGCTCTCGCGTCATGCCGACGAGCGCGGTCGAAACTGAGCGACCAGGAAGGATGCAAAGTGAAGGGCTCGCAGAAACCCAAGAAGCTCGGAAAGAAGCCGGCGCAGAAGACGCTCAAGGAGCGTCGGACCGCAAAGCGCGCCGCCGCGAAACATGCCAGCCGGGGGCTCGACGTCTGACCCGGCAACGCCGCACGTACCGAACGTCGGACCGGGCTTCGTCGTGACCGCGCGCCACTCGAGCGGTGGCGGCGGCGCGGCAAGGAGCAAAGAGAGAGGGGCCCGGCAAGCCGGGCCCCTCTCGTCGAGTGCGGTGCAGTCGAGCTACGCGGCGGCCAGGACGCGGTCGCTGTGAGCGACGACCTTGCCGCTCGTGATCCTCGGCTCGTTGGGGATCATCGTCTCGAGCTTCTCGTCGCGAATCCAGCTGGCGACGATCTTCGTCGACTCCTTGCTCTGCTCAGGAGTCTCGAAGAGGCTGAGGGAGCTGAAGACGCCGTTGTCGGCCTCGATCAGCCAGTAGCCCGCGAACCCGGAGAGCTTCTCCAGCTTCGGGACGAGCGTCTCTTCGACCTTGCGGGTCAACTCGGCCGAGCGATTCTGGTCCACACCGTCGTAACGGCGAATGGTCGCAAACATGGGGTGCTCCTTCGTTCCGTGCATGACAGGGAGTCCGAACGAACCCTCTGCTGCGCTCAGGCCGGGGGTGACAATCGAAGAGGAAGCTGCAAGACCCTCGACGCCGTCAAAGACAACCAACGCGCTCGCACAGTCTAGCTGCGATTCCCGGGCGCCGTCGGCGTGCCGTCCCCGGCCACGTTCGCGGTGGGGCGATGCGGGGCGATGCTCCGCCACCAACTCGCACCACGACGGCTGCGGATGAGCGTTTCTTCCACGACGAGCGTCGCTTCGGTGACGTCACGCGACCGGTCGCCCTTCCGCTACGGCTTCGGCTTCTTGTCGAGGTTCAGCCAGTGGCGGATCTTGGTGATCAGGTTGCTCATGGACGATGCACGTCCTTTCGTGATTCGTGTTCAGGCTGCCTGGGCAGTTGGGTTGGCGCGGGGAGGCTCGGCGATTGCGCCGCCCTCTGATTCCCAGTCCTCTACTGCTTCCTTCTGACGTCGAACGGTCCCGGTGCGGGCCCGGGCCAGGCTGTCGTTCGTTGCCCGTAATCGCGCGGCGTTGGGTCGAGGGCCGAAACGGGGATCGAACGGGCCGTGTCTGCGTGCCGGCTCGATGCGTCCCCAGTGCATGATCAGCTGCAGCAAGCCGACGCCCGCGAGCCACCACAGGACGACGATCACCGGGCCGGAGCGTGTGAGCACCATCCAGGTGCCGAGGTAGGCACTCCAGAGCACGAGCACCCAGGTCGTCCTGCGCCAGTGGAGAAGGCCGGTCATCTGCAATCACCTCTTCTTGGTCCCTCGAGAGAGCTCGTACGGGCTCCCTGCTGCGCTCGGGCCAAATGGGACAGCTGAAGAGGAGTGCTAGGGCCTCGGCGGCTACATCGCTCGACCAGGTCGCTCGGGCAGCATACCAAAATTGTGCGATTTGTCACATCGTAGGAGAGCTCCAACCGTCCCACCGAGGAACGCACGCGCACTCGGCCAGAACCTTCGTGGCTCGAGCGACACCCGTAGCGCCTGCGGGGAAGCCGACGGAGCGGCGGCGGCGAGGTCCACCGAACAAGCTCTTGACGCGGGCCGGTACTCCCGGGGGCTCAGACCACAGCGAGGCGTCTAGAGAGCGGTGGGTGCGACGCGGTCGGCCAGCGCCTTTTGGATCTTGCGTTGAATCGTGGGCGACGTTTCGAGCAGCGCTGCGAAGCCCTTGCTAGTCACGCGGAGCACGCTGACCGGCGATGTCGTGCGGACGGTCGCCGTGCGTGGCGCGTTCGTAAGAAGCGCGATCTCGCCTGCGAAGTCGCCTGGCCCGAGCGTCGATACTCGCCGGTTGCCCTTTCGAACCTCCGCCGTACCTTCAGCCAGTACGAAGAAGTCGCGGCCCGGTTCCCCCTGGCGAATCAGCACTTTTCCTTCCGGCTCGTCCAGCTGGGTCATGATCCCGGCGACCCGGGCCAACTCCGGCTGGGAGCAACCCTGGAACAACGGGACGCGAGAGATCAGCTTCACCTTCGCGTCGCGACGAAATATCACGCGGTGGAGTCTACGGCGTCTCCGCTCCCAGCGGAAGTGTCGCACCGGGATTCTCTGGTTCGTCCCGCTCGCCGAGGCTCGCACGCTTGTCGAGTTGTACGCGCTCGAGTACTTCGCCCGGTACCTCGCCGAAACGAATCCCTCCCCGGCGGACGTGGCCCAAGTGGCGGCCTTGCTCGCCGAGCACGGCATGCTCGGCGGCAGCACACATTCCCTTGTTGTGGATACAGTCGCGGCATGGAGCGGGTCGACGCCGCCCATCGCTTCGACGTCCCTGTCGAGCGCGGCTTCGCGTTCATCACGGACATCACGAACTGGCCGAAGTACTGGCCTGGCTATGTCCGCCTCGAGGATGGCTCCCGCTGGGGGACGATTGGTGACACAGCGTGGCTGGTGACGCGGCTACTCGGGCGCGAGCGCGAGCTGGCGATGACGATCACGAGGTTCGAGCCCAACCGGCTCGTGACCTACACGAGCATGCAGCAGGGCCTGCCGAACGCCGATCACGAGCGCCGCTTCGAACCTGATGGCGACGGATTCGTCTACCGGCTCGTCGTCCAGTACGAGCCGCGCGGCGGGATCGCGGGCGTGTTCGACCGGCTCGTGGTCGCGCGCGGGATCCGGCGCGCCTTCGCGAGCACCTTCGAGGCGCTGGACCGTGAGTTCGCCACCGAACCGTCGCGTTGACTTCGGCAGCTGCGGAACCGTGGCAGGTTCGACACCGTAGGCGATCGAGGCGATAGGAGGCCGAGGAGACACGCGGTGTTCCAGACCACGCGGGACGGCTCGACGGAGCGGCGCCGGAGTCGAACCGACCGAGCCGCGAGGCGTGCACCGACGCGGCTTGCAGCGACTGGAGCCCGTCCCCGCCACCGTGACTGCCACGCCCCGAGTCGTTGTACGACTCCTCTTGAACAGGGGGGCGACTACCTCGTTGGCGGTGCGCACGCGTCTGGAAGTCTTGCCGGGTGATACGTGCGCAGCCTGATGAGCGCGGCGCGCTCGCGTGGGGTGAGGCGCAGGTCGCCGCGGCGCGCGACGATCCGATGGCGCGTCTCGCGCTGCTCGCACGCACCTACCACGGTCCCACGGGCCGCGCGCCCCGTCACCTGCCGTTTCGGCGGGCGGCTCTGTCGTTCATGCGTTGGCAGGCTCAGCGCGGGCTCCTCAATCCGCCCGACGCGGCGCCTTCAGGCAGCGTCTGGTGGCGGGCGGTGAACGAGCGTCTGCTACGTGACGGATGCGAAGCGCTCGCGCTGGTCGGAGGCCTCCCTGGCGATCCCTCGTCGCAGCCCGTCCAGCTGTGGCTCGAGTTCATCGCCACGCCGACACCGTCTTGCTGGTACCGGGCTCACAACGCCAGCATCGTCAGCGGGTACCTGGAGCACGAGGGGCTCGCCGAACAAGAGAACGCTCCGGAGCGCTTCTTCATCAATGTCGCCCTCGTGCGCGTCCTCTATGCGCATGCCCTCGTCGCGGCCCCGGGCATGGCGCTGGGGCGGCTCTCTCCGGTCGGTCGTGTGCTTGGCGACCCGCGGCTCGGCCTGGCCGGCGCGTTCCTGTCGCTGCGCCGCGTGATCCCGAACCACTACCCACTGGTGCGGGACGTCGAGTGGTACATCGGCGACGAGCAGCGCCTCGGCCGGCTGCTCGACTACGCAGTGATCGCGCCGCGGCTGCAAGGCCTCTACGAGTGGTCCGCCGAGGAGCTCGACGAACCGCGCCTGCTCGCGCTGATACAGGACGGCAACCCGATCTACGTCTGGCCGTTCGAGGATCGCCATGTGTGGCACTCCCAGCACATGCCCCTCGCGGCTGCGGTACTCGATTACATCACTCGGGCTCGCTGAGGTGGACGCGGCGCCCAAAGCCGGGGAGTCGCTCCTCGAGCTCGAGAATCGCGAGCTTCTCTGCGAGCCGACAGTACGCGCGCTCGGGGCGCGACAGGCGCGCGAGCAGCGAGCCGGCTGCCCTCGTTTCGATGACCTCGGGCGGCCCGACGGTGAAGGTGCGCCCCGCACGGATCACGTGACCACCGTTGCGCAAGTTCCGAAGCCAATCCGATTCCTCGCCATACAGGAGCGCGATCACGAGAGTCCCGCCTCGCCTGAACGCGAAGAGCGGCGTGCGGTACTGCCGGCCGGAACGTCTACCGCGGTGGAGGATGACCGCCCACGGTGGGACGAGCCAGGCGTACAACCCCTGAATACGGTTGGTGACCCGCTTGTTGAAGCGCGCCACTCCCCGGGAGAGCTTCATCTCCGACCCGCTTCCGGCAGCTCGTGCCGCCCGAGGTCCGAGGTGCGGCCGCGGCGGTCAGTGGGGATAGCGGAACCAGGGCCGGCCAAGTCTCCCACCTGCGCTGACCGACGCATAGGCCGGTCGGAACAGAGAGCACGACCTTGCCACATTCACGCCACAGTCCGCCACCTTGCGAGGCTGCTCCGAGCGGTCTCGACCGGCAGCCCCTCCACGCTGCACGTCCCGGTACCGCGCGCCGCCCGTCCGGGCGCCG
>CAWGDT010000007.1:0-76376 GCA_963821365.1 uncultured Actinomycetes bacterium | reverse complement strand
CGAAGTCATCCGCAACGGGTTGCGAATCTATCCGTACCAGCCGGGCGCGGTGGGGTCGTCGGTCGCGACGTACCTCTGGGGTGCCAGCCGTTGGCCGCCGAGACCGAGCACCTGCCGACGCGCTTCGTCGACGCAACCCACAAGTCGTTCAGAACCGAATCCGCCACGGTCGTAGCTGGTACCTGGGACCTGATCGCGAATTATAAAACGGAACCGGTGGAGGCGGGGAAGCCCCGAGATCCTCGGCCTGCTGGTCGGGATCGTCCAGGCAAGAAGTTCGCGCCCGACGCGCGGATGCGCAAGATCCTCAGCGACGCGGTCGCTGTGGGCAACGCGACCGCCCGCACGCTGGCCCTCGACCCACGCGAACAAGAAGGCTGGGCGTTCCTGCCGGGCTCGGCGTCATTCTCGACGCTGGATGTGGAGGGCTACGAGTTCCTCACCCCACCACCGCTGATCACTCCGAACGGCGTCGAGCAGTCCCCGAGCGACGGTGCCCGCAAGCACAACGCCCGCATCGCGTTCTTCTATGCGTACACCGGCGTCACCCCGGCGATGTGTATGCGACTCACCGGGATCGGCTCGCAATACGTCTTCGCCACACGCGGAGCTCTCGTGGCGACTACCTCGACGGCGCGCGCTACCCGGATCAGTTGCCTCCCGACATCCCCGAAAGTCGGTTCTGGTCGGTGACGCTCTACGACCGCCAGACGCGCTCCATGCTCCAAACGGACCAGGCGTTGCCGGATGTCGGGAGCCGGTCGGGCACGGTCGAAAACCGATCCCGACGCTTCGACCGACCTCTACTTCGGTCCCACCGCACCCGAGGGCAAAGAATCGAACTGGCTGCAAACCAACCCCGACAAGGGCTGGTTCCCGATCCTCCGGCTCTACAACCCGCTGCAACCGTGGTTTGACAAGACCTGGCAGCCAGCGAGATCCAGCCCATTGCCGACTGAGCCGAACGCCAGGGCGTCCTGCCGTAGAGCGCTGCCGAGGTGGTGCGAACTGACCGGGCCGACGGTTCACCGGTGACTGGTCGAGCCGTAGGCCGGCATGCTGATCGCCCTGCTGGCGTGCTCGGCGTCGACCTGATCGTCATCGTCGCGTTCGTCGCCTTCGTGTTCACGCGCAAGCGCTGGGTCAAGCGGCAGCCGGGCGCGTTCGCCGGCGCCATTCGGGTGACAAGCGGTGAGGTCGACCGCCTCCCGTCGAAGTGGAAGCGCGGGTACGGGCGCTGGGTGCGCGACGTCTTGCGTGGACGAAAGCGCCGTTCCTGCTCCGCAACGAACTCGTCGCCATTGACCGCCTTCGACAACGACCCGAGCCCGACGAGATCAAGCACCTCGGCGAGCCGATCGTCGCTCGTGTCAGGGCCGGCGCGGCGCGGGTGGAAGTCGCGGCCGAGAGCGATGACGCCGCGCTCCTCCCGGGCCCTGAGCGTCCGCGGGCGGAGCCGGAGGACGTCGGCGCGCAGCCGGCGGGCACGTAGGGACATCTCCGAGGGAATAACGGTCGAGGACGGCCCAGGAAGGACGACCGATCGTCACCGCGCGCTTCGACGCCGTCATGGACGCGGCCGAGTACGGCGAGCACGAACCGTTCCAGGCGGCACGGCCGGAGCCGCCGCTCGCCGGGCGATGCCGGTCGCGGGCGGCTACCACGTCCCGGGCGCGCACTGCGCGCGGCGATCTCGTCGCCGGGCTGACCGTGGCGGCGCTGGCATTGCCGTCGGCGATGGCGTACGCCGAGGTCGCCGGGCTTCGCCGGTGAACGGGCTCTACGCGCTCCTGTTGCCGCCGTCGCGTACCTGCTGCTGGGGTCGTCACGCCAGTTGATCGTCGGGCCGGAGGGGTCGATGGCCACGCTCGTGCGCTGGCGATCCTTCCTTGCCGCGGCGGGCACGTCGACGCAGCGGAGCTGGCGGCGACGCTGGCGTTGCTGGTCGCGGCATGTTCGCGATCGCACGGGTGGCGCGGTTGGGATGGGTCGCGGACTACTTCTCGCGGCCGGTGCTCGTCGGCTACATCCACGGCGTCGCGGTCGTGCTGGTGATCGGACAGCTACCCAAGTTGTTCGGTCTCTCGTCGAAGCAAGCGATCCCGCTCCCGCAGCTCTGGGAGGTCGTCGAGGAGCTCGGCGACACGAGCGGCGCCGCGGTCGTGAGCCTCGTCGCACGGGCGGCTCGCGATGATTGCGGCTCGTGCTCGCCTCGTCATCCCGGCTGCCGGCGGATCGTGGTCGTGCTGGCGATCGCCGTCTCCTGGACGCTCGACCTCGCAGCCCACGGGGTCGCGGTCGTCGGTGCGATCCCGCCGGACTGCCCGGCTTCGAGCTTCCGAGCCCGTCGATCGGGGACATCGTCAGGCTGCTTCCCGCGGCGGTCGGCATCTTCCTCGTCTCGTTCGCCGACGAGATCCTCACCGCCCGCTCGTTCGCCGGGAAGCACAACGAGCACGTGCGCGCGTCGCCAGGAGCTCGCTCGCGATGGGCGCCGCCAACGCCGCCGCAGGCATCAGTCAGGGCTTCGCGATCGGTGCCAGCGGATCGCGGACCGCTGTCAACGACGACATGGGCGCCCGCAGTCAGATCGCAGGCGCGTCGCGCGCTGCGGCACCGTCGCCGCCGTCCTGCTCTTCCTCACCGAGCCGGTGCAGTACCTGCCCAAGGCCGTGCTCGGGCGCCGTGATCGTGTCCGCCGCGATCGGCCTCGTCGACCCGCAGGCCTGGCGCGCGCTCGCCGCGATCGATCCGCGTCGAGGTCGCGATCGCCGGAGTGACGACCGGGTGTGTCGTCGCCTTCGGCGTGCTGCAGGCGCTGATCGTGGCTGTCGGACTGTCGATGATCGACACGGTCCGCCGGAGTGCACGGCCGCACGACGCCGTGCTCGGATGGGTCGCCGTCTGGGACGATACGCCGACGTGGCGCTGCACCCGACACGCGCGAGATCACCCCCGGCGTCCTCGTGTACCGCCTCGACGACCGCCTGTTCTTCGCCAACGTGGGATACGTCAAGGGACGGATGCAGGAGGCGATCCGCGGGGCGCCCCAACCCGCCCGTCTCCTGGCTCGTTCTTCGACGCCGAAGCCGTCACCCATGTCGACTCGACGGGACTGGAGGCGCTCGAGGAGGCTGACGAACGACCTCAGGCGCGACGGGATCACGCTCGTCGTCGCCCGTCTCAGGACACGAATGTCGGAGCAGTTCGAGCTCGCCGGCCTGACCACGGTGATCGGCGCGGAGCACTTCTATCCGTCGGTGCGGGCCGCCGTTCGGCGTTCCTCGGTCCCCGGGACGCCCCGGCCACCTAGGCCTTTTTCACACAATCTGGGTGATGAGGCGGGATAGGCAGCTCAGTACGTCTCGGCACACGACCGAACTGGGAGGGACCGCAATGCCCGATGTTGCGACCAAGACACCTGTGCCCGAAGCGATCACGACCCCGTCGAGCGTCAAGACCGAGATCGGGGCGCTGGAGTTCACCGACGGCTACCCAACGGCATGAGACCGCGACGACGCTGCGCGACCACCTGGACTACCTGCACGGCGTCGAGACGTTCATGAACACCATCTCGGGGGTGTCGGTGTACGCCATCCGGAAGGGCTTCCAAGACGTCCGCGTCGCGGACGGCGACGTGCTGATCTGCTCCGGGCTGATGGATTCCCGGTCGCTGTTCTTGACCGCGAACGCCGACACCGTCTACTTCTTGGTCCTTCCACGACCTGTCGCAGGGACCGCTGGTGTTCGAGACACCGTCCGACACTTGGGCCTCTTCAACGACATCTGGTTCCGCTGGATCAGCGACTGCGGCTGTACCCCGGTGCGGACCGCGGCCAGGGCGGCGCCTACCTGCTGGTCGGTCCCGGCTACGACGGGCCGCTGCCCGAAGGCGGGTGCTACGTCCGGCACTCGCGCATTTACCAACCACGTGACCGTGATCGGCCGCGCGTTCATCAACGAGAACCCCGGCGACGATCCCCCCCACCGCCGACCGGATCAAGGAGCAGCTGAAGATCTACCCCTACGCCCGCCGGTGGCGTCGGCAGCAGCGTCGGCGCCTACCTGACGGGCAGGGCCCACTCGGCGAGGCGGGCACTCCGCAGAGCCCCCGGTTCGTGGAGGGACCGGACTGGCGATGAACACCGTCCCGCCCAACGACTTCGGCCACTGCGAGCTGCTCGACGCCTCGTGCAGTTGGAGCCGGCCGAGGCGCTGGATACCGAGCTCGCCGGACAGTTCGCCGCGATCGGATCGTCAAGGACGAGAAGTTCGCTCCCGACGACCGGCTGCGGAGATCCTCGACGACGCCGTGGCCGTCGGTAATGCCGCTTCCCGATGGTCGGGATGGGTGCGTCCCCGACCGAGGGCTTCCGCTACTACGACGGTGACTCCGCGTGGTGGAACATGCTGTTCGTGGGCGGGTTCGAGTTCACCAATCCCGCCGCCGAACATCACCGCCGAAGGTGTCAGCCCTACCCGAACCAGGGTGCCCGCCGGCTGCACTCACGCACCTCGATGTTCTACACCGCCACCGCCATCACCCCCGCCATGTGCATGCGGCTGACCGGCGTCGGGTCGCAGTACCTCGTCGCGAACGTCGACGCCGCCGGCGAACCGTTCGACGGTCGCAAAGACCTACCGAGTGACGCTGCCCAAGGACATCCCGGCGGCCCGGTTCTGGTCTCTCAACCTGTACGACAACCAATCCCGCTCCCTGCTGCAGACCGACCAGCTCTATCCCGCGCGCCGGCAGCCAGGAGTACCCGTCACCCGCTGCGAGGCCGACGCCGACGGCTCCACCGTCGTCTACTGCTCGCCCACCCGGCCCACGACGTCGCCCCGGGCAACTGGATCCAGACTGACCCCGAGAGGGCTGGTTCGTCATTCTGCGCTGCTACAGCCCCTTGCAGCCGTTCTTCGACAAGACTTGGAGGGCCGGCGAGTTCGAGCTGTGAGCTAACCGCCGGCTCGTGGCCGTCAACTTCGTGATTCGACGTCATCGTCAGTTTGAAGGAGCGCTCATGACCGTCGACGGGCGAAGCGGACCACGGCGAAGCGATGCCGGATGACGAGCTCCTCACGAGCCGATCGGCTGTCCTCCAAGATCATCCGCGCCTTCGCGGCGGCCGAGAAGCGGACCCCGGCCGCGCCGGAGGCCGTCGGCGTGCCGGGTCCCCGCGAGAGCCACTCCACGCTCGAGGCCATTCCGACCCGGTGACCCGGGACGGCCTGAGGATCGATGACCGAGGTCACCTCGCGCGTCCCGAGCTCGTGCCCGTCCGCTGCGGCCGGATGTTCGGCGAGCATTAACCGTTCCATGGCGGGAGCGGCCGGCAGTCTGGCCCGCGACCTCAGTGCGCACGCCGGTCGCGGGCCTGAGGTCCCGCATTGCCGGCGATGCGCACCTCTCCGCTTCGGCGGCCTCGCCTCGCCGGGGCGCTCGACTCGTGTCGGCGCTGACGACTTCGACGAGACGCTCCCCGGGACCATTAAGATGGGCGTTCGCAGAGCGCCTCGCGGCGAGCTTTGAGATCGCCGGCCGCGAACCGCACTCTCGACGCCGAGCGAAGGACAGCCGTCCTCAGCGTCCTGCGGGTGTAGCGCGAGTCGATGCGCTCCTCGCGACGATGCTAATCTCGAGCTTGGTACTCGCGACTCGGCGCCGAGGCGATCGATGGCCGCGATCACGGCCCAGCGACTAGAAGGCCGGGAAGAACGGCTTCGATCCCTCGATGGCGAAGGCACGGTCGACGGCGAGCGTGACGAGGCGTTCGCGGAGCTGGCGGCGATGATAGACGGCGCGCCGCGGATCGTCTCCGCCCCCACTCATCGTTCCGCTCCGGACCTCGCCGCGGAGCGAAGGGCCGCGACCTCGGGAGGGATCCGCGCACTACTGCATCCGTCGCACACTCCAATACGACCGCCGCGTGCTTCGAGGGTTCCGCTACGCAGACCTGGCGCACAAGGTCGTAGGTGTCGGCAGCGTCGGAATCCGCGCCTGGATCGTGCTCTAGCTCGGCAAGAACGAGAGCGACCCGGTCTTCCTGCTGATCAAGGAGGCGCAGGCCTCGGTGCTCGACCGCACCTCGGCAGAGGTGCGTGCGCGACGCTTCCGGGCGCCAGTGTCGTAGAGGGCCAGCGGATGATGCAGGCCGCGAGCGACGGTCTTCGCTGGGCTACGATCCGCGCCCGTAGGGCATCGACGGCGTCGCGCGCAACTCTATGCCGTCAGCTATCGGCTGGAATCGGTATCTGGCCTCGTGAGTCGCCGGCGGACTCGAGTCTCTCCGCGCAGGCGTGCCGAGCTGGACGCTGGCGCGCATGCGCGCATCAGGGCGACCGGATTGCGATCGCCTCATTCCTCGGCAGGAACCGACGTCTTCGACCTGCCCGTCGCCGACTGCGCGATGCGTACGTCAGTCCTCAACCGCGCGACCATGCCGCGTTGGGCAAGGCGGATGTCGACTCGGGCCGCGTTCGCGGACGAGAGCCTGACGGCGCCTGCCTCGATCGCATCGGGACGACACAACCAGTCCGACGTCCCGCCGCCGCGCAGTGGGCAGGCGATGCCGCGTCGTGTGACGGCGTCTGCCAACCGGATCGTGAACGATGGCCGCGTACTCTCCCCTCGCCCTGGGTCGATCCGCGTCCATCGGTGTGTTCCGCCGCTACGGCCGATCACCCGATCTAGACAATGGGCGCACGCAGCCTAGAGAGCAGGTCACGTCGTCTCGGAGCACTACGCCGACCGCTCGAGCAATCGGCGTTCCGGGTGAACCGTGTCCAAGTGCATGTACCTGCGACTCCGAAGGACGTGCTTCCGAGGAGGTGATCGTCTCGCGCAGCCAACGGACTCGTCGACCCGACATCGCCCTCGTAGTCGGCACGTACTCGGATAGCGCGACGGCTGCCGACCACTGCGAAGATCGCGAACGCCGGAGAGAATGACGGCGAGTGCCAGGTCGTAGGTCCGTGGTGATGAGGCGCGCGCGATCGCCGAGGTCGATGTCGGCGATCGACACCGTGCGACGGAGCGAAGTCCGAGGTGGCGCCGTGCTCGGCGGGACGGCGGGGCTGGTGGTCGGATTGCTAGCGCCGACGCTTTCCCTTCACCGCGCTGCGGTCGGGGCGGGACCGGCGTCGTCGTCGACAGGCTCGACGACCGGGCTTCTGCGCGAAGCGAGCTGGGGGTCGAGCTGGGAGTGTGCCAGGATCGTACGCGGTCGTCGCGGTCGTCGACCGCGGGCCGCCCGTGGAGTCCGCGCTGGTCGTTCGATGCAGAGGCGGTCAACATGCCGATCGACGCCGGCGACTGCGACGAGCTCGAGAAGCTGACGATGAGCGACCTCCGGCGTGACGAGATCTCGGACGCTCGTCGTCGTCCGGTAGCTCACGAGGCGGCGAGTTCGGGCCCCCGCGCCCGACTCGCCCTCGATAAGCGGACCGCCTCATTCTACCCGACAGTGCGCGCCGCCGTGCAGGCATTCGCCCGTCCGTCGCTGCTCAGGCGTGAGCCCCAGGCGAGACTCGTGACGCACACTGATGCGCGTCCGGACGAGGTCGAATGGGCCGGAGGCATTCTGCTAAGTCAGGCAGCGGTGATCGTTGCCCTCCACGTGGCGACAGGCGCTGCGGCCGGCGCCGCCAGCGGCTCGCGGCTCGCGGCACTCCTTCTGGGGCCCGTTCTCCACATCGCGGGCGACCGCGTTCCGCACCGAGACTTCCACTCGCATCGGTTCGAGATCGGCAGCGGCTTGGCGGGCATCCTCCTCCTCGCCGCGCGCCGGGGCCTGCTCGATCCCGCGACACTTGGCGCTGCGGCGAGCTCCGCGCCTGACCTCGAGCACGTCCTTCCGCTCCTGCGCCCGGGCGGAAGGAAACTCTTCCACGACCACGGCTGGCACCGCTCGGGTCGGTTCTCGGCAAGCCTGCAGCTCCTGCTCGCTGCCGCGATTCTCGCGGCACTCAGCGTGCGACGGAGTGAGCCGCTGTTTGAGATCGAGCGGTAAGCGGCGCTCGGGCGGGTCGTCCTGCGTCGCCTTGCCCGTCGTGCCGTTGGCGGTGGACCCCGCGACAGTGCGACGTCTGGCGTCGCCGATGGCCGCTCGACGGGCGACACGCCCCCGATCAAGGTCGACGCATGGCCGAACAAGGAGGCCGAGCTAGATCAGCTCTCCAGCGCTCAGGCGATCATCACCGAGCACGCGACGAGCGAGGTCAGGACTCCTCCTCATGCGTGGGAGGCGGTTCCCAGATGCACTCGTAGTTGACGGCGACGTCGGGCCTGAATCCGTACTCGGCCGCGGCGCACGGCGGGCAGAAGATCGCGATGCGCGGCTCGTCGATGCCGTTGGGGTCGTACCGGTACAGGGCGACCCAACCCTTGCCGGGCTTGGGGGAGTAGCACCCGCAGAAGTCGCATTCCAGCATGGCCGCGGGCCACGGTAGGCGCGGGCGGCGGGGCAGCATGTGACACGATCGGGTCAATTTGCCCGAGGTCCAACCTGGCCGATACGCGCGCTCGCAGGCGCAGGTCGACGTTGGCGACCGCCTGCTGGGCGGCGGGCACTGAGGCTGAAGCGCCTAGCCGCGCGAACGCCGCGATACTCCTTCAGAGCCGTCGCACTTGCTCCGAATCAGACGGAATCGTTCCCCGGTAAACACCCCGGGAAGGGCTTGGTTGAGACGAAAGTGGAGGCGGCGGGTTCGACAGGCGCGAAGAACGGCGTGGCGAGACACGTCGCCGGTCGACCTGCTGCCCGATTGCGACCTTTCCAGTAACGCGAATAGAGTCGCGCGAATGCGCGTCTCGATCGGCGACCTGAAGCTGCCCGGGAACCTCAAGGCGGCGCAGAAGCTCCTGGGTCATGCGTCGATCCAGACGACCGCCGACATCTACACCGACTGGGACATTGATCAGCTAGCCGACACGCTTCTAGAGGTGCTGAATTGAATCGTTCCCCACGCGTGCATCGCAAACCCGCATGGTTGAGCCAATGATGTGGAGGCGGCGGGAATCGAACCCGCGTCCGCGGCCGTACCGACCGAACGTCTACGAGCGTAGTCCGCGCTTTGGTCTCGCCCGACGGCCGGTTCGCGGACGACCTACCGGCGGGCCAGCCCTCCTGAAATGTCGCGCCTCGGGCGAGTGGCTTTCCCTCGGCGCCTGAGCCCGATCGTTGGCGCCCCGTTCCCGGCCTCGGGCCGAACCGGGTGGGACGTCGCCTTACCTAGTGTTGACTAGGCGGCGAGTGCGAGATCGTTCTTCGCACTTGCGTTTGTGCCGGTTGTTTTACGAGGCCGACCGGCGACCTCGGCTCGCTGCTCGACCGGAGAACCGACCACGTCGAGACCTGGTCGCCCCCGTATGTTGTCCGTCAAGCATAGCGACGGCGTCGCGATCACTCCGGGACGGAGGTCGGCTCGCGCCCGCTCTCGCCGCGCGTGCCCCAGCGGTGGCGAACGCGGAGCAGCGCGACGAGCATCACGAACAGCGCGATCGCGAAGCCGACCCAGGCCCAGCGCGTCTGGAACTCGTTGTCCTCGATCAGCTTGACGAGCGCGCAGAGTGCGAGGCCGACGCCGAGGATCGCGGTGATCACGGCCGTCGGCCAGCCGCGCATCGAGAGCCTTGGCCAGATGACCGGCAGGAGCTCGAAGACGAGGATCGCGACCGCGAAGAGCGCGGCGTAGATCCCGAAGTTCGAGCCCTCGTACCCGGTCGTCCAACCGCACTTGCGCGACCCGACGTCGGCCGTCGCCACGCAGACGCGCGTCCACGGGCCGAGCATCGAGAGGAGGAACGCGAGCGCCCCGACGATGATCAGCTTCGAGCCGAGCGGCCGGTTCCAGAAGCTCCGCACCGAGGCGGAGTCTACGCGGCTCGACGGGCACGGACCGCGGCGGCACCGCCTGCGCGGATTGGCGGTTGAGGGATCCCGCCGACCTGCCGACTATCGTCTAGGGGAACACCACGAGCGAAGGCGAGGAGGACGGCCGGCGTGCCCATCACGTATCAGTACGAGACCCTGGCAACGCTGCGGGAGCGCGCGAAGGCCGAGGTCGGGAAGGTCGTCGTCGGCCAGGGGCGGGCGGTCGAGCTCCTGCTCATCGCCGCGATGGCGCGCGGTCACGTTCTGCTCGAGGGCCCCCCGGGCACCGCGAAGACGCTCCTCGGCCGCGCGACCGCGTACGTGCTGGGCGCCGACTTCAACCGCGTGCAGTTCACGCCGGACACAACGCCAACCGAGCTTGTCGGCGAGAACGTCACCCGCGCGGGCGAGACGAAGTTCGTCCAGGGGACGATCTTCACGAACGTCCTGCTGGCGGACGAGATCAACCGGACGCCGCCGCGCACCCAGGCCGCGCTGCTCGAGGCCATGGCGGAGCGCAGCATCACGGTCGAGGGCCGCGTGCACCGCCTCCCCGATCCGTTCCTCGTGATCGCGACGCAGAACCCGTTCGAGCAGGAGGGCGTCTTCCCGCTCCCGGAGTCGAACCTCGACCGGTTCCTGTTCAAGGTCTACATCGACTACACCGACCTCGAGCACGAGGTCGACATGCTCCGGCTGCCGCACACGGGCGTGACGCCGGACATGCTCGGCGAGATCATGCCGCTGCTCGGCATCGTGGGCCTCGACAAGGCCCGGGTCGAGCTCGACGCGACGATCGTTCCGGAGGAGGTGGCACGCTACGTCGTCGGCGTCGTACGGAAGACCCGCGTGCTCGACGGCGTCATGCTCGGTGCGAGCTCGCGAGCCGCGATCCACCTGATGAGCGCGACGAAGGCGAACGCGCGCCTCGAAGGGCGCGACACGGTGACGATCGACGACGTCCGGACGATGGCGCACTACGTCCTGCCGCACCGCCTCATCTGCGACGAGGACGTGGTGCCCGCGGACGCGCTGCAGGTCGCGCTCGACCAGCCGATTCTCTCGGAGCCGTAGGAGCGGGCCGAGCCCGCCCCCACGCGTCGCGATCTCAGGTTCCGAGCGCCTGCTCCAGCGCGCGCCGGGTGATCACCTGCGCCAGGTGCGCCCTGTACTCCGACGAGCCCGCCTGGTCGCTCGGCGGCTCGGTGCCCTGGGTGACGAGCGCCGCCGCGTCGGCGGCCGAGGAGCCGCTCGCCAAGGCGTCCTCCGCCGCCTTTGCGCGAAGCGGCGTGCCACCCATGTTGACGAGCCCGATCGACGCCCCTGCGACCGATCCGTTGTCGCGATGCACGAGTGCTGCGACGCCAACCGTCGCCCAGTCCTGCGCGCGGCGGTTCGCCTTCACGTAGGCCCAGCCGGCCGACGCCGCGAGCTTCGGGACGCGCGCCTCGACGAGCAGCTCGTCCGGCGCGAGCGCCGTCTCGAACACGCCGGTGAAGAACTCCGTCGCCGGGATCACGCGTTCGCCGCCCTTCCCGCGGGCGACGAAATCGGCGCCGAGCGCGAGCATCACCGCGGGCATGTCCGAGGCCGGGTCGCCGTGCGAGAGGGTCCCGCCGAGCGTCCCGCGGTGCCGTACCTGCGGATCCCCGATCTGGCGGGCGGTGTACGACACGATCGCGCAGTGCTCGGCGAGGAGCGCGTCGGACGCGACCGCTGCATGACGCGTGAGTGCGCCGATCGCGATGTGCGTGCCTCCGTCGTTCACGTACGCGAGGTCCGAGAGCCGGCCGATGTCGACGAGCTTCTCCGGTCGCGCGATGCGGAGCTTGAGCGCGGGGATCAGCGAGTGCCCGCCGGCGAGCGGCTTGGCGTCGCCCCCGCCCGCGCCGAGGAGCTCGATCGCGTGGTCGACGCTCTCGGCGACGTCGTAGTCGAACGATGCTGGGATCACGCCTTCGCCTCCTCGATCGCGCGCCAGACACGCTCGGGCGTGGCCGGCATCTGGATGTCCTTCACCCCGAGATGCGAGAGCGCGTCGACGACGGCGCCGATCACCGCGGGTGCCGCGGCGATCGTCCCGGTCTCGCCCACACCCTTCACCCCGAGCGGGTTCGTCGGGCTCCGGCTCTCCGTTCGCTCGAGCTCGTACGACGGCAGCTCGGCCGCAGACGGGACGAGGTACGTGACGAGGTTCGCGGTCTGCAGGTTTCCCTCGTCGTCGTAGGTGCCCTCCTCGTAGAGGGCGGTCGAGATGCCCTGCGTGATGCCGCCGTGCACCTGCCCGTCGACGATCGTGGGGTTGACCACGGCGCCGACGTCGTCGACGGCGACGTAGCGGACGAGCCGCGCATCGCCCGTCTCCGTGTCCACCTCGACGACGGCCGCGTGGGCACCTCCGGGCCACGAGAAGTTCGGCGGGTCGTAGACCGCGGTCGCCTCGAGCCCCGGCTCCATCCCGTCCGGCAGGTCGTGCGCCGCCCAGGCGGTGAACGCGAGCGCCTTGATCGTGCGCTCCTTGTCGGGCGAGCCCTTCACCGAGAAGCTTCCGTCCGCGTACTCGAGGTCGTCGGGCGACACCTCGAGCTCGTGCGCGGCGAGCTCCCGCGCCTTCTCGATGATCTTGTCGGACGCGAGGCAGAGCGCGACGCCGCCGACCGGCAGGCTGCGGCTCCCGTACGTGTCCATCCCGATCGAGGCGATGGACGTGTCGCCGTGGAGCACCTCGATCTCGTCGATGTCGCAGCCGAGCTGGTCGGCCACGATCTGCGACCAGGCCGTCTCGTGGCCCTGCCCGTGCGGCGACGTGCCCGTGACGACCTGCACCGAGCCGGTCGGGTGGACGCGGATCGTCGCCTGGTCCCAGCCGCCCGCCGCGTATCGGATCGCGCCCAGGATCCGCGACGGCGCGAGCCCGCACATCTCGTTGTATGTCGAGAAGCCGACGCCGAGCTGCTTCGCCCCGCCGTTGTCGCGGCGCTTCTGCTGCTCGGCCCGTAGCGCGTCGAGGTCGAGCACCTCGAGGAGCTTGTCGAGCGAGGCGTGGTAGTCCCCCGAGTCGATCGTCAGCCCCGAGGCCATCGTCGCCGGGAACTCCGTGATGAAGTTCTTGCGGCGCAGCTCCAGCCTGTCCATGCCGAGCTCGTCGGCGAGCGCGTCCACCGTCCGCTCGATCACGTACGTCGCCTCCGGCCGCCCGGCTCCGCGGTACGCGTCGGTCGGCGTCGTGTTCGTGAAGACGCCGGTGAACTCCACGCTGTAGTTCGGGATCGCATACGGCCCTGCGTAGATCCAGGCACCGAGCAGCGGGATCCCCGGCGTGACGAGCTGGAGGTAGGCGCCCATCGCAGCGCGCACGCGGGCTCGGCAGTGGGTGATCTTCCCATCCTTCGTCGCGGCCAGCGTGTACTCCGTGACGAAGTCGCGGCCGTGAATCGTCGCGAGGTAGTTCTCCGACCGCTCCTCGATCCACTTGACGGGACGTTCGAGGCGGCGCGCGAGCGCGATTGCGAGCAGCTCCTCGGCGTAGACGTCGAGCTTCGAGCCGAACCCGCCGCCGACGTCCGGAGCGACGACGCGCACCTTCGACTCGTGCAGGCCGAGAGTCGCCGCGGCGAGCAGGCGCAGGATGTGCGGGACCTGCGTGGCCGAGTACAGCGTGACGTCGCCGGTCGTCCCTGGTACCGCCAGGACGCCGCGCGGCTCGATCGCGTTCGGGATCAGGCGCGGCTGGTAGTAGCGGCGCGTGACGACGACCTCGGCGTCCTCGAGCTTCTCGCCCGTCGCGTCGGTGTCGAGGTTCCACACGTAGCACTCGTTCGACTCGAGCTCGGGATGGACGAGGGGGGCGCCCTCGTCGAGCGCCTTCGCGACGTCGACGACGGTGTCGAGCGGCTCCCAGTCGATCTCGACGAGCTCCGCCGCGTCCTTCGCGGCCGCCCGCGACTCGGCGATCACCACCGCGACGCCGTCGCCCTGGTAGCGCGCCGTGTCGGTGAGCGGATAGTGCGGCGGGTTCTTCATGTCCTCGGTGACCGGCCAGGCGCATGGCATGGCGGCCTTCCAGTCATCGGAGAGCTCGGCCGCGGAGAACGCGGCCACCACGCCGTCTGCCTGGCGCGCCCCGCCGAGGTCGATGCTTGTGACGCGGGCGTGGGCGAAGGGGCTCCGCACGACGACCATGAAGGCGGTGCCAACGGGTGTCATGTTGTCGACGTACGTCCCGCGCCCGGTGAGGAGCGGCTCGTCCTCGCGGCGCTTGACGGGCGAGCCGATGTAGCCGGCCTTCTCCGCGGTCGCGCTCATGACGCCTTTCCCACTTTCCGCTCGCGAAGCAGGATTCCGCAGGAGCGGAATCCTGCCGCTCGATCCCCGCCTCCGGCGGGGCAGATCCCTGAAGGCGCCCGCTGCGCGGTCGCAATGCGTGCGCGGGGCCTCACGACGCCCTCCCCATCGCGCCGGCCGCATGCTGGACGGCGACGACGATGTTGTGGTACCCGGTGCAGCGGCACAGGTTGCCCTCGAGCCCCTCGCGAATCGCTGCCTCGTCGGTCGCCTCGCCGTGCTCGATCAACGACACGGCCGCCATCACCATGCCGGGCGTGCAGTAGCCGCACTGGAGCGCGTGGTGGTCGTGGAATGCCTGCTGAACCGGGTGCAACGTCCCGTTCGTCGCCAGGCCCTCGATCGTCGTGATCTCCATCCCGTCGGCCTGGACCCCGAGCATCGTGCAGGACTTGACGGACTCGCCGTCCACGAGCACGGTGCACGACCCGCACGACGAGGTGTCGCACCCGACGGTCGTTCCGGTCAGCCGCAGGCGGTCGCGGAGGACGTAGACGAGCAGCTCGCGCGGCTCGAGCTCGAGCTCGTGGCGCGCCCCGTTCACGGTCAACGCAACCTGTCGCATCGCGACGGCCTCCCTTCGTCGACTGAAACCCGCGCCCAGCCTACTACTCCGTCGCCGCCCGCCGGTGCGCACTACGCTCCGCCGGATGCCGGGGATGCGCGAGATCCGAGAGGACGAGCTCGCTCGCTGGGTCGCGACGACGAAGGAGGCGCTCGACGAGGCGGACACCGTCGAGGGCTATCTCGACTGGAAGCGCCAGGCGCGGGAGACGATCTGGCTCCTCGCAACGGACGACGGCCGCGACGTGGGCACCGCGATCGGCATCGGCGGCTGGCACTCGCCCGACGGCGTCGCCCGCGGCGAGGTGCGCGTGGTGGCGGACGCGAGAGGCAGCGGGATCGGCTCGGCCCTGCTCGAGGAGCTCGCGGCGTGGGCGCGCGGGCTCGGCTACGGAGAGCTGATGGGGCCGGTCAAGGAGGTCGACGCGGCATCGCTCGGGTGGGCGGGGCGACGTGGATTCGTCGAAGTCGGTCGCAACTCGATGCTCGTCCTCGACCTCGAGGCGATCGAGGCGCCGCTCGTCGAGCCGCCGGAGGGGATCGAGATCGTCTCGTGGGCCGAGCGACCGGGTGTCGAGGAGGCGATGTACGAGGTGGCGCGCGAGGCCTATCCGGACGTACCCGGTGAGGACGACGCGGTCATGGCGCCGTTCGAGGAGTGGCTCTCGATGGACATGCAGGGCGCAGGCGACCGGCCGGAG
The DNA here is from genome assembly GCA_963821365.1 of uncultured Actinomycetes bacterium. Lineage (GTDB taxonomy): Bacteria > Actinomycetota > Thermoleophilia > Gaiellales > Gaiellaceae > Gaiella. The sequence continues at coordinate 60,892 of CAWGDT010000007.1, read as the reverse complement.
GCGACCTTCCTCGCGCTCGCGGGCGGCGAGGTCGTCGCCTACGCGAAACTCGCGCTCTCCCGCGCGCGCCCGACCGTGGCGATGCACGACATGACCGGTGTCCGGCGCGCGTGGCGCGGACGCGGGATCGCGCGGGCGCTCAAGGCGGCGGAGATCGCATGGGCGAAGGAGTCGGGCTACGAGCGGCTCGAGACGCAGAACGAGGAGCGCAACGAGCCGATCCGCCGGCTCAACGAGCGCTTCGGATACGTCGTCACGCCGGGTTCCGTCACCGTCCGCGGGCCGATCTGACAGTCGTCAGCGGCGGGCTTTGATCGCGCGCTCCATCTGACGCTTCGCGTCGCGCTCGGCGAGGTCGCGCCGCTTGTCGATGCGCTCCTTGCCGCGCGCGAGCGCCAGCTCGACCTTGACCTTGCCGTCCTTGAAGTAGAGCCGCGTCGGGACGAGCGTGAGGCCCTTCTCGCGCACCTTGCCGTAGAGCGAGTCGATCTCGCGACGGTGGAGCAGGAGCTTGCGGTCGCGCTCGGGCCGGTGGTTCGCGAGGTTCCCGCGCGCGTACTCCGAGATCGAGGCGCCGACGAGCCACGCCTCGCCGTCCCGGATCTCGGCGTATGCCTGGCCGAGCTGGGCGCCCCCGTCGCGGAGCGACTTGACCTCGGTGCCGGTCAGCTGGAGACCGGCCTCGATGCGCTCGAGGAGGTGGTAGTCGTGCCGCGCGCGGCGGTTGTCGGCGATGAGCTTCGTCCCGGGCACGCGGCGGATTGTAGGGCGCGACGCGTCCGCTCAGACGGCGCGCGCCTCGGCGAGCCGGCGGGCGAGCTCGCGCAGCATGTGCAGCGCGAAGCTCGGCTCCGTCTCGACGAGCGCGAGGAAGTCGTCTCGAGGGATCGAGACGCAGCGCACCGCCGTCGTGGCGCGCACGCGGGCGACGCGGGCGCCGTCGTCGACGAGGAGGGCAAGCTCGCCGAAGAAGTCGCCCGGCCCGAGCGTGAGCTTGCCCGTGCGGAGCTCCACCTCGACGCCGCCCTCGCAGAGCACGAACATCCCCGCCCCCGCGTCGCCCTCGAGCGCGAGGACGCGACCCTCGGCGGCTTGCAGCTCGGCCGCGCGTAGCGCGAGGCGCTGGAGCCCGACCTCTGTCAGGCCCTCGAACGGCCGCAGGCGGCGCAGCTCGTCGACGTCCATGGGGTCTGTCTATACCAGTACGCTTCCCTCGTGCGCGCGTTCGATACCCGCCTCCCGCTCTACGGTGAGGACCGCGAGCGCGGCGATCTCCGCGACTGACCCGGGCGACCCGCCCCGTCTCGTCGTCCAGCACGGAGGTCTTCTGTGAGCGTCACTACCACTCTCGGCCTCGCGGCAGCCGCGTTCGGCGTCGCAATGGGGCTCTCTCCGCTCCTGCAGGTCCGGCACATGGTGTCCCGCGGCTCGTCCGCGGACGTGTCGCTCCCGTTCCTGCTCGTGCTCCTCGTCGGCTTCGTCCTCTGGCTGGCCTACGGCGTGGCGCTCCGGAACGCGGCGCTCATCGTGTCGAACGCCGTGGCGATCACGTCGTACGCGATCACCACGGCCGCCGTGCTGCGGTTGCGGTAGGCGTCAGCGGCGGCCGGTGCGCGCGCAGCGGTCGCAGAGCGGAAACCACGGGGGGCAGCTCCGGCCGCACGAGCGGCAGCGGCCGATCGTCCCGTCGCGCACCTCGAGGGCGAGCCGCCTGACGACTCGCTCCGCGGCGGCCCGCTCGAGCTCGGCGGCCCGCTCGATCGTGACGCCTCCGACACCCGGGTACTGGAGCGCGAACCAGCGCAGGATCGACGCCACGCGCCCCGCCTCCTCCGCTTCCTCGAGCCGCGCGTCGCGGAGCCGCGACGTGTCGAGCAGGAACTGGAGAAGCGGCCGTTGCGCTCGATCGCCGGAGACGGCGAGAGCGAGGACGCCGAGGAGCTCTGCGCCGTCCGGGTCGACGGGGGCGTTCACGAGCCGCCAGGTGTCGTCCAGCTCGAGGCGGCGGCCGCGCTCGCGCAGATGCCGCTGGACGACGGCGAGGCGGCCGCGGATCGGCTGGAGCGACTCGACGGCCAGCCAGCTCTCGTGCGCCCACTCGCGGGTCGCGACCCGGTGCCATGCGCCGAGCGCGGCGTCGAGGTCACGGGGATCGTCGACGCCGAGGTCGCCGAGCCGCGGCCCGATCCGCGCCTCGTCGACGATCCGGTAGCCGCGATGCCCCTCGGGCAGCTCCACGTGCGGCTCGAGCGCCGACTCGACGATGTCCGGGTCGGCGTTCGCCCAGGTCACGCCGACGAGCACGCCGACGTGGCCCCGCTCGACGAGCCCGAAGCGACCGGCGCGGCCGGCGATCTGAGCGAGCTCCCACGGCAGCAGGTCGCGCCGCTCGACGCCGTCGAACTTCGTCGTCTCCGCGAAGAGCAGGGTCTCGCAGGGAAGGTTGACGCCGTGCCCGAGCACGTCGGTCGCGACGCAGACGTCCGCGGCGCCCGCGATGAAGCGGTCGATCTCCTCGCGGCGCGACGCGAGCGGCATCGCCCCGTAGAGCACCGCGACACGGTCGGGGCGGAGCCGGTTGATCTCGCCCGCGAGCGCGAGGACGGCCTTGCGGCTGAAGGCGACGACCACCGTCCCCGGCGTGAGCGCCCGGAGCTGGCGGGCACCGACGAACTCGAGCGGCAGCTTCCGCTCGTGCACACGAAGCTCGGCGCCGGGAAAGGCACGCCGCACGAGCGGGAGAGCGTCGAGCGCGCCCAGCAACCGGACGTGGCGGTACTCGCCGGCGAGAAGCAGCTCGGTCCACGCGGCCCCGCGCTCCTCGTCGTCGGCCCACTGCACCTCGTCGAGGACGAGCACCTCGCCCTGTCCCGGCGCCATCTCGACGGTGCAGCACAGGATCGGCGCGTGGTCGTTGAGCCGCTCCTCGCCCGTGACGAGCCCGACCTGCTCCTCGCCGAGGAGCGCAGCGAGCCGGCGGTGGGCCTCCTGCGCGAGCATCCGCAGCGGCCCCGCATACACGCCGCGCCCGTACTCGGCGAGGAACGCGAGCGCGTCGTGCGTCTTGCCGGAGTTCGTCGGCCCGAGATGCGCGACGACGGTCTCGGGCGGCTTTCGCCTCTCCGGGAGCCGGATCTCGATCTGTCCCTCGGCGCGCTTCACCGCGGCGCGCTTGTACGCGCCGGTGGCGCGAGCGTGCCGGGCAGCCCGGGACGGACGCCGCGGCGGGCGAGAGCGGCGGCTGCGCGGCATCGCGCAACGGTAGCCGCGCGACGACACGAGGCAGTTGCGGCGACGAAGTGTGGCGCGGAGCGCCCGCCTTCAGGGATCTGCCCCCACCGAAGGTGGGGGATCCGAGCGGCGGGAATCCGATCCTTCGGATTCCCGCTCGCGAACAGACTCAGACCTTGAGGTACCGGCGCAGCGTCAGGCCGGAGCCGAGGGCGCCCACCACGAGCCCGACGGCCAGCAGGATCAGGGCGATGAGCGTGAAGCCGAGCGCCTGGACGTCGTTGGACGAGTCGATGTGGCCGAGGATCGCCGGGAGCGCCGCTTCCTTGCCGATCAGGAGCAGGACGACCGCCGCGAACGCACCCACCAGGCCGCACAGGAGCCCCTCGACCATGAACGGCCCGCGCACGAACCAGTTGGTTGCCCCGACGAGCTTCATCACCTCGATCTCCCTCCGGCGCGAGAAGATCGAGAGCCGGATCGTGTTCGCGATGAGGAGCACGGATGCCGCGAGGAGGACGACCACCGCAACGAGGAAGACGACCTCGATCACGCGTGCGACCTGGAGGATCCGCTTCGAGGTCTGCTGTCCGTCCTTGACGCGGTCGACGCCGCCGAACTTCTGTCCACGGATGGCAGCCGACAGCTGCTTGACCTCCTCGGCGTGCCTCGGCGTGATCTCGTACGAGTCCGGGAGCGGGTTCGACGGGAGGTCGGCGGTCAGCTCCGGGTACTTCTTCTGCATCCGATGGAGCGCCTCTGCGCGCGAGACGAACTGGTAGTCCTTGATCTTCCCGTCGGTCCCCAGCGTGCGGAGATAGGCGCCCACGGTGTTGATCTGCTTGGGCTTCACGTCCTCGGCGAAGAACACCTTCACCTCGAGCTGATCCTTCACGTGATCCGACCAGGACACGACCCACGAGCCGAGGGCGATCAGCAATCCGAGCAGGAACATCCCGATGAGAACGGTCATCGTCGCCGCGAACGACGTCGACAGGTTCGACCCGATCGAGCGGAATGCCTCGGAGACGACGAGCTTGAAGCGGCTTGTCACTCGGTCTCGTAGCCCCCGCGGCGCTCGTCGCGGACGACCTTGCCGCTGTCGAGCGCGATCACGCGCTTGCGCATCTTGTCGACCATCTCGCGATCGTGGGTGACCATCAGGATCGTCGTCCCGGCCGTGTTGATCCGGTGGAGGAGCTGCATGATCCCGACCGACGTGTCCGGGTCGAGGTTGCCCGTCGGCTCGTCGCAGATCAGAAGCGGCGGATGGTTGACAACCGCGCGCGCGATCGAGACGCGCTGCTGCTCGCCGCCCGACAGCTCGTCGGGCCGGGAGCCGGACTTGTGCGCGAGGCCGACGAGCGCGAGCACCTCGGGCACCTTGCGGCGGATCGCGATCGACGACTCGCCCTGCACGCGGAGCGCGTACGCCACGTTCTCGAACGCGGAACGGTCGCGGAGGAGCTTGAAGTCCTGGAAGACGCAGCCGACGTTTCGGCGCAGCAGCGGGACCTTGGAGCGCTTCAGCCTGGTCAGGTCGCGCCCACCGACGATGATCCGCCCGCTCGTCGGCTCGAGCTCCTTGAGAAGGAGGCGGATGATCGTCGACTTCCCCGACCCGGACGGGCCGACGACGAAGACGAAGTCGCCCTTCTCGATCACGAAGGACGCACGCTCGAGCGCGACGACGTCCGGGTCGTAGACCTTGCGAACGTCCTCGAACACGATCATCGCCGCCGCGGGCGGCGCTCGACCCGTTGGTCGCCGCGACGTCCGGCCCCTCGAGGAGCGCGGCAGCGGAATCGGCAGGTGATGTGAGGAGATCGTCCATGACCGGTACGAGAGCGTTCGACGGCGACCTCCGTCCCGAGGCCGCTCCGGTTCAGGTTCGCCGAATTGTAGCCGAGTCCTACGGCGGTTCCCGCCTTTGGCGCCCCTTTGGCCCCACTTTGGCGATCGGTGGCCAACTACCGGGGACGCGGCGAAGACGACCACGGAGGTGGACGCAATGCCTGGACGGAACACGCGAAACGCCAGAGGTCGGCGCTTGTGGACTGACACCGCACGGCGTACGCTCGGGCGGCGGACACGTCTCCACAGGGGTGAACGAGTGAGCCGGCGAAGCATTCGCCTTGCCATGGTCGTCGTGACGGTCGCGGCAACAGGCTTCGCCGCGTCTGCGCCCGCGACGACGGCGACCGGCGTGAAGAACGGCGGGGTGTTCCGGATCAGCTACGCGATCGGCTCGGGAATCGACTCCCTCGACCCTGCGCTCGCGTACACCGCGCCCGCATGGGCGCTGCTCGACGCCACCTGCCTGCGGCTGATGTCGTACCCCGACAAGCCCGCGCCCGGATCGTTCCACCTCGTCCCCGAGGCCGCGGCCGCGCCACCGAAGCGGTCGCGCGACGGCACGACGTACACGTTCACGATTCGGAAGGGCTTCCGCTTCAGCGACGGAAAGCCCGTCCGGGCGAACGCGTTCGCGCGAGCCATCAACCGTGTGCTCTCGCCCGGGATGCGCTCGCCCTGGGCGACGCAGCTGGGCGACATCGTGGGTGCGGGCGATGTGCACGCCGGCCGGAGCGCGGCCGCCTCGGGGGTCAGCGCGCGTGGCTACACGCTGACGGTGCGCTTCGTTCGACCTCCCGCAGCCTTCGAGGCCCGTACCGCGATGCCGTACATGTGCGCCGTCCCGCCCTCGCTCCCGGTCGATCCCGAGGGCCGGGCGGAGATTCCCGCTGCGGGGCCTTTCTTCGTGTCGGAGTATCGGCTTGACGAGCGGATCGTGATCCGCCGCAACCCTTTCTACGGGGGGAACCGGCCCAGCCACGTGGAGCGCTTCGAGGTCGACCTCCGGGCCGCGTCGCCGCGCGACATGGTGCTCAAGATCGATCGGAACGAGGCCGACTGGGGCCATCAGGTTGGGCCGTCGTTCTTCGACCCGTCACTCGAGAAGCCGCTGTATTCGAAGTACGGGGTCAACCACGAGCGATTCTTCGTCAAGCCGGGCTTCACGGTCCGGCTGCTGGTGTTCAACGCGTCGAGGCCGCTCTTCCGGGACAACCCCGACCTACGACGGGCGATCAACTACGCGCTGGACAGGTCTGCGTTGAGCGGCGGCCCAATCGCCGCGCGGACCGATCAGTACCTTCCGCACGCGATGCCGGGCTTCGTCGATGCCGACGTCTATCCGCTCGCCGCAGCCGATCTCGGCAAGGCGAAAGAGCTCGCGCGCGGCCACACGCGCGGGGGGAAGGCCGTGATGTACACGACCGACTTCCCACCGCCGATGGCGACGGCGATGACGGTGCGACAACAGCTCGCCGAGATCGGCCTCGACGTCGAGGTGAAGGCCATACCCGAGCACATCGCGTCGGCGGCGTACGCCGGCCAGCTGGCCCGAGCCGGCGAGCCGTGGGACATTGCGCTCGTCCTCTGGTCACCGCCCATACCCGATCCGTACGCGTACCTGAACGCGCTGCTCGACAGGGACTTCATCGGCGGCACGAATCTCGGGGGGTTCGCGTCGGCGGCGATCGACACGAGCTTGCGGCAAGCCGCCCGCATGACTCAAGGGAAGGCGCGCCAGCGGGCCTACGGACAGATCGACACGGAACTCGCCCGGGTCGAGGCTCCCCTCGCCGCGATCGACGTGCTGAACGAGGTCACGTTCGTCTCGTCCCGCGTCGACCCGCGGTGCGTCGTCCTCCGGCCGGCGCTCGATCTCGCCACCGTCTGCCTCAAGTAGGCGCTCAGCGCGCCTGCACGGTCACCCAGACGAGGTTCCCCGCGACGACCAGCCCGGCGGGCGCCTCGCCGACCTCGATCGTCTCGACCGGACGGTTCGTCTCGGGATCGATGCGAGAGACCGTTCCTGCCGCCGTGTTCGCGACCCACACGGCGTCGACTCCGACGGCGATCGCGGTGGGGCTATCGCCGACGGGGATCGTCGCGGCGATCGAGCCTCCCCCGATGTCGACGCGGTACACCAGATCGCTGCCGGAGCTGGTGACCCACACGTCGCCGAAACCGGCGGCGATCGCAGCCGGTCGACTCCCGACGGTGACCCGTTGGACCTCCGCCAGTGACAAAGGGCTGAAGCGTTGGACGGTCGACCGGAAGGCGCTAGAGACCCAGATGGAGCCGTAGCCGACCGCGAGTCCCGTGGGCGACGCGTCTGTCGATGTCTTCCTCGTGACCGCACCCGTCGCGCGGTCGAGCCGCGCGAGCGTCGCGTCGCCGAACACGGCCCAGATCGCATCGACGTCGCCGGCCGCGATGCTCCCCGTGGATGAGTAGATCCCCTTCTCGGTGATCGGGGTAACGCCGACGACGTCGCCGAACTGCGCACTCACGCGGCTGACGCTCCCGAGCAGCCCGTGCGCGACCCAGACGACACCGCGATCGAACGCGAGCCCCGTCGGCGTTCTCTCGTCGAGTGGGACCGTCCCCGCAAACGTCTGGTTGTGGATGTCGATCTTCGTCAGGTTTCGGTCGCCCATGTTGCCTACCCACGCGAATCCAGCTCCGGCGGTGATCGGCCCGGGGCGGATTCCCACCTGGATCGACTTGACCACCGTGTTCGTGTCCGGATCGATCACGGCGACGGAGTTCGGCGGCGCGACGATCGCAGAGGCGTCGTCGCGGGCTCGAAGTACGACGACCATGAGCCCAGCGACCGCAAGGAGGCTGGCGAGCCCCACGAGCCACGCGCGACGCCCTCCACGGCGGACCGGCGGCGAGGGCGGCGCGGCCGCCTCCGGCGCTGGGTGGTGGGGAGCATCGAGCGTCGGATCCTGCTCGAGCATCCCTCGCTCGAGCGACTTGAGCTCCGCGCCCGGCTCGATCCCGAGGCCGGTCGCGAAGGCTTCGCGCGCCGCTCGATACGCGGCCAGCGCATCCGCCTGACGGCCGGAGCGGTAGAGGGCGAGCATCTGCTGTGCTCGAAAGCGCTCGCGGTACGGCTGCTCGCCGACCAGCGCGTCGAGCTCGGAGACGACCACGGCGTGCCGCCCGAGCGCGAGATCGGCGTCGATCCGCTCCTCGAGCGCCGCAAGGTGTCGCTCCTCGAGCTGTGCCGCCGCGCTCTCCGCAAACGGCTCGCCGTCGAACTCGGTCAGCGGGGCGTCGCGCCAGAGCGCGAGCGCCTCGTGGAGAAGCGCGGACCGGCCGACCGGGTCGGCCGTCGCCCTCGCCTCGGATCGGAGACCATCGAAGCGCTCGAGGTCGAGCGCACCCGGCTCGACCTCGAGCACGTACCCGGGCGCCCGGGTGGTCAGCGTCGCGTGTCCGTTCCCGAGAGCCTTGCGCAGCCCGGCGACGTAGACCTGTAGCGCAGCCCGCGCCGTGTTCGGAGGCGCCTCCCCCCAAAGCTGGTCGATCAGACGGTCGGTCGGGACGACGCGGTTCGCACTGAGCAACAGCACCGCCAGCACCGCGCGCTGCTTCGGCGGCCCGAGGTCGACCCGGACGCCGTCGCGCCAGACCTCGAGCGGCCCGAGGATATGGAACTCCAACCCCCCGGCGCCCGGTCCCCTCGCGTCGAAACCGCTGGACATGTGGCGATTTTAGGCCGTGCTTGGCGCTCATTTGGCCGCCGTTCAGACGGCCGGGGCACGGTCGTCGCGTCGGCCGCACCGAGCGGCCGCAACGGAGGAGAGAACGATGATGCGCAACCGGACTCGCTTGGGACTTCTCGTAGTCGCACTCGTAGCGATCGGGAGCACGGTCGCGGTGCACAGTGCAGCCGGCGCTGCGATCGCGGGGAATGCCTTCAGAGCGACCTTTGCGGAATCGAACGCCTCGACCACGAACCGGCTCGCTGACCTCGGCGTCTTCCAGCTGATCAACACCGCGAGCGGGACGGTCGACGGGTACGGCTCGGCAACGGTCGTCCTCGCGATGAGCCAGGACCGCTCGGTGGAGCCCTGCGGGCCGGGAAGCTGGACCAACGCCGGCACTCGGCGGATCGTCCTCGACAGGGGCGTTCTCGTTCTCCACGAGGTTGCGGAGGTCTGCGAGACGGAGATCGGTCTCGTCGCACGCGGTACCTGGACGGCCGACGGCACCTCCAGCACCGGCGTGTTCGCGGGCGCCTGGGGAAGCGGACGCACCGCGGTCTACCTGCCGGCGCGACAGTCGACCCTCACCGGGACCCTGAGACTGCGGCACGCGGGGCGGTGAGAGGAATGCTCCGCTTGTCCGCAGTCCTCCTGCTCGCCGCGGCGGCGACGGTGGGAGCCGGCTGGACTCAGCTTGGCCCAACAGGGAGCGCGGCCACCGACGGCAGGCACGGCACGCGACCGGCTGCGTGCGGCCTCTCGATCCGGGTCGGCGGCGTTCCCACGGACGTCGAGGCCGCGCCGGGCGCCGTCTGGGTCGCCACGGCCCTCGGAGGGCTCGTCCGTATCGATCCGTCGACGAACCGGCCCGTGGCGCGGATCCGGCCGGGCGGCGCCGTGACCTCCCTCACACGCGGTTTCGGGACCGTGTGGGCAATCGACCTCTTTGGCGAGCGGCTGCTACGCGTCGATCCCCGCTCGAACCGGGTCGTCTCGTCGACGCGCGTCGATTCCCTTCCGAGCGCGGTGGCGGTCGGGCACGGTCTCGTCTGGGTTGCGAGCCAGCTCCGGTCGACCGTCGCCGGGATCGACCCGAGCACGGGAGACGTGGTGAAGCTCGCTCGCTTCGCGCGCGGCGAGCTCTGGCCGGGTGGCCTTGCAATGGGGCCGTACGGCGTCTGGGTGATCACGGCCGCCGGCAACGAGGTGAGCGTCTTCGACCCGGAGACGATGACCTTCCGGGACCGCGTCCGCGTTCCGGGTGCGAGGACGCTGGTCGCAGACGGGGACGGGGCATGGGTCGGGGTCGCAGGCAAGAGCGAGTTGGTCCGCATCCGCGACGGGAGGGTCGTGCGGGTGCGATCCGGCGTGCGCGCCGACGGATACGGCCCGTCGCTCGCTCTGGAGCGCCGCCTCTGGGTGGCCGAGCGGAACCAGGTCGTCGCGCTGGGCAGGTCGAGCGGTGGCGTCGTCCACCGGACGCGCCTGTCGCGTGGCACGGACGCAGGGCCGATCGCCGCGCGCGGTCAGCTCTGGGTCGTCGACGGAACCCGCGGGACGCTCGTCCGGCTGGGGGACTGCAGACCAAAGGAGGCGACACGATGATCCATCCCGACACCGACGCCCGGCGGATGCTCGTCCGGGAACACCACGCCGTGCTCGCCCGCGAGGCAGCCCGGGCCGCACCGGCCCGGCGCGGGGCCGGCATCGCGCGCATGTCCCTCCACCGTCGCGAGACGCTGCCTGCCTGGCTCGTCGCCTTGCGTCCCGTGGGGCGCCGGCCGTAGGCACCAGAGGCCTGGGCTTCGAGGTGGCTACGCCTTGCCGGCGGCTCGGGCGAGGAGGTACGACTGGACGAAGCCGTCGAGCGCCCCGTCGAGGACGCCCTGGGCGTTCCCGACCTCGAAGTCCGTGCGGTGGTCCTTGACCATCTGGTACGGGTGGAGCACGTAGGAGCGGATCTGGCTGCCGAAGCCGACGTCGACCTTGCTCCCCCGCTCCTTCGCGAGCTCGGCTTCGCGCTCCTCCTCGGCGAGCTCTGCGAGCCGGGAGCGGAGCATGCGCATCGCCGTCTGCTTGTTCGAGGTCTGCGAGCGCTCGTTCTGGCACTGCACGACGATTCCCGTCGGCACGTGGGTGATCCGCACGGCCGAGTCGGTCTTGTTGACGTGCTGGCCGCCGGCGCCGCTCGCCCGGTACGTGTCGATCCGGAGGTCGCTCTCGTCGATCTCCACCTCTTCGCTCTCGGGCAGGAGCGGTGCGACCACCACCTGGGCGAACGCCGTATGCCGGCGGTGCGCCGAGTCGAACGGGGAAAGGCGAACGAGCCGGTGGACGCCGCGCTCGGCCTTGAAGAGCCCGTACGCGTTCTCGCCGCGGACGAAGGACGTCGCAGACTTGAGCCCCGCCTCCTCGCCGGGGCTCGCCTCGACGAGCTCCGTCTGGAACCCACGGTCGACGGTCCAGCGCAGGTACATCCGCAGCAGCATCTCGGCCCAGTCCTGCGCGTCGGTGCCGCCCGTGCCCGCCGTGATCGTGACGACGGCGTCCCCGGCGTCGTACTCGCCGTTGAAGAGCGCCTCCTCCCGGAGCCGTGCGAGGTCGTCCCGCGCCGGGGCGACCTGCTCCGCAACCTCTGCCTCGAGCTCCGGCTCGAGCTCGATCAGCTCCGCGGCGTCGTCGATCTCGCGCCGGAGCGTCTCGTAGCGGTCGAGCTTGCGCGTCACACGGGCGTGCTCCGTCGAGACACGGGCCGCCTCGGCCTGGTCGTCCCAGAACTCCGGGGCGCGCATCCGCTGCTCGAGCTCCGCGCGCCTGCGGGTCAGCGTATCCGGGTCAAAGGTAGTCACGGACCCAGGCGAGCTGGGCCCTGAGCTCCGCGAGCTGGTCGGCGACGGGTCTGTCGTCGGGTCTGTCGTCGGTGGCTGCCATGCGCGCGATCGTAGCGGCTGCCTGCGTGCGGGTTCAGGAGCCTCGAATCGCCCTTCGGCGCCCGAGGAAACGTGCGACGAGGAGGCAGGCCGAGAGCCACGCGAGCCCGAGGAACGCGCCTCCGAGGACGTCGGTCGTGTAGTGGACGCCGAGCACGACGCGGCTCGCGCCGATCAGTGCGCCGAGCAGGAACCCGGCGAGGATGGCGACGACGCGCTGCCGACGCGTGCGCACGATCGTCGACCCGAGGAGGCCGAGCAGCCCGAACACCGCGATCCCCGTCGCGGCGTGACCGCTCGGGAACGAGTAGGACGAGGGCAACGGGATCGCGCTGCCCACGTCCGGCCGGGGTCTCGAATACGCGCTCTTCCCCGTGAAGACGAGCACCTGGATGCCGAGCGCGACGACGACGAGGAGCGCGGCCTCGGCGCGCGCGCGTCGCGTGAGCAACCAGACGGTCACCGCCGTGACCACCGACGTGACGCCGAGGGCGCCCCCGAGCCACGTGAACGGGCGCGCGAGCCACTCGGCCCACGACGGCATCGAGCCCGCGACCCATGTTGCGACGTCGACGTCGATCTCGCTCAGTCGCCCCGCATTGACGACGTCCGCCGCGACCGCCGCGTACGCGAGGAGCGACGTCACGAGGACGACGAGCAAGAGCCAAGTCGAGAGGCCGAGCCGCGCCAGGCTCGGCCCGTTCCCACGGACGAGGCGCCGCGCGCCCGTGTCCCCACGCGCCCCCAGGGGGGCGGAATGGCCCCCTGGAGTCACGGTATCGAGCGAGTCGTCACGCAACGGTGCCGACACCGTGCCGAGTTCGTGACCGCGCGACATGCTCGGGCTCGTCGGCCCCATCGCGCACCGACGTCACCGCCGCGCCTACGCGCCGTGGCAGCGCTTGTACTTCTTGCCGGAGCCGCACCAGCACGGGTCGTTGCGCCCGATGTCCCGGTGCTCGTTGACGACCGGCTTCGGCGTACCCATCGGCGTCGTCTCGGGTGGCGCCGCCAGCGCGGTCGCGGCGCCGCCGCCGGCGGCGGCGATCGCGTCGGCGCCGTGCAGCTGCTCGTGCTCGTAGGCGAGCGCCTGCGGCGCGGCCACCGGCTGGAGCTGTTGCTCGGCCTCGTCACGCTGCACCTCGACGTGGAACAGCGTCAACACGACCTCCTCGCGGATCACGCGGCCGAGCTCCTCGAACATCGCGTGCCCCTCGCCGCGGTACTCGACGAGCGGATCCTTCTGTGCCATCGCGCGGAGGTGGACGCCCTCGCGCAGGTAGTCCATCGACTCGAGGTGCTCGCGCCAGCGCGTGTCGACGATCTGGAGGATCACGTACCGCTCGATCTCGCGCATCAGCTCGGGGCCGAACGACTCCTCCCGCTCCGCATACGTGTCGAGCGCGTCCGCGACGAACTCGTCGACGAGCATCTCGCGGTTGTCGACGTCGACCTCCTCGCCGAGCTCCTCCAGCGTGATGTCCGTTCCGTACAGCGCCTGCATCTGCGCGACGAGCCCCGCGAGGTCCCATTCCTCGGAGATCTCGGCATCCGTGAACTGGGCCACGTTCGCGCCGACGACATCCTCGATCCAGCCCCGGATCTCGTCCGAGAGGTCGTCCCCCTCGAGCACGCGGCCGCGCTGGCCGTAGATGACCATGCGCTGCGTGTTCATCACGTCGTCGTACTTGAGGACGTTCTTGCGCGAGACGAAGTTCTGCTCCTCGACCTTCTTCTGTGCGTTCTCGATCTGACGCGACAGAATCGACGCCTCCATCGGCTGGTCGTCCGGGATCTTGAAGCGCTCCATGATCCCGTGGATCCGGTCGCCGGCGAAGAGGCGCACGAGGTCGTCCTGCGCGGAGAGGTAGAAGCGAGTCTCGCCCGGGTCGCCCTGGCGGCCGGAGCGTCCGCGCAGCTGGTTGTCGATGCGCCGCGACTCGTGACGCTCGGTGCCGAGCACGTAGAGTCCGCCGACATCTAGCACGCCCTCGCCGAGCTTGATGTCGACGCCGCGGCCCGCCATGTTCGTCGCGATCGTCACCGCGCCCGGCTGACCCGCGTCCTTGATGATCTCGCCCTCGCGCTCGTGCTCCTTCGCGTTCAGCACGTTGTGCGGGATCCCGCGCCGCGTGAGCAGCTCCGCCAGGTACTCGGACGTCTCGACCGCGATCGTGCCGACCAGCACCGGCTGCCCTTTCTCGTGGCGCTCGACGATGTCCTCGACCACGGCGCCCCACTTCGCCTCTTTCGACTTGAAGATGAAGTCGTTCTCGTCCGCGCGCGCGACCGGCACGTTCGTGGGGATCTCGACGACGTGGAGGTTGTAGATCTCGACGAACTCCTTCTCCTCGGTCTTGGCCGTCCCGGTCATGCCGGCGAGCTTCTCGTAGAGGCGGAAGTAGTTCTGGAGCGTGATCGTCGCGAGCGTGACGTTCTCCTCGCGGATCGCGACCCCCTCCTTCGCCTCGATCGCCTGGTGCAGGCCCTCGCTCCAACGGCGGCCTTCCATGATGCGGCCGGTGAACTCGTCGACGATCTTCACCTCGCCGTCCTGGACGACGTAGTCGACGTCGCGCTTGTAGAGCGACTCCGCCTTGAGCGCCTGTGTCAGGTGGTTGACGAGCTGGACGTTCCGCGGGTCGTACAGGTTCTCGATCCCGAGCGCGCGCTCGACCTTGTCGAGCGCTGTCTGCGCCGGCGAGACGGTCTTGAACTTCTCGTCGTAGAGGAAGTCGGCGCCCGAGAGCTCGGTCTCGTCCTCGCCCTTCATCACCTTGCGCGTCAGCGGCGCGCCCTCGAGCTCGCGGACGACGCGCGCGAAGTCGTAGTACGTCTTTGCCGCGGTCTCTGGCTCGCCGGAGATGATGAGCGGCGTCCGAGCCTCGTCGATCAGGATCGAGTCGACCTCGTCGACGATGGCGAACGTGTGGCCGCGCTGCACCGTCCCGTCGAGCGAGACGGCCATGTTGTCGCGCAGGTAGTCGAAGCCGAACTCGGAGTTCGTCCCGTACGTGATGTCCGCCGCGTACGCCTCGCGGCGGCTCGCGAACGGCATCATGTTCTCGATCGAGGCGACGGACACGCCTAGGCGGTCGTAGACCGGCTCGTTCCACTCGGCGTCGCGCTTCGCGAGATAGTCGTTGACCGTGACGAGGTGGACGTTCACGCCGGAAAGTGCGTTCAGGTAGAGCGGCGCGCTCGCCACGAACGTCTTTCCCTCACCGGTCTTCATCTCGGCGATATCGCCCTCGTGGAGTGCGATCCCGCCCATCAGCTGGACGTCGAAGAGCCGCTGCCCGGATTCCCGCTTGCGCGCCTCGCGCACGGCGGCGAACGCCTCGTAGAGGACGTCGTCGAGCGACTCGCCGTTCTCGACGCGC
Organism: uncultured Actinomycetes bacterium; assembly: GCA_963821365.1. GTDB lineage: Bacteria > Actinomycetota > Thermoleophilia > Gaiellales > Gaiellaceae > Gaiella. The sequence goes on along the minus strand of CAWGDT010000007.1, from coordinate 45,781 downwards.
TGCCTGAACTCCGCGGTCTTTGCGAGCAGCTCGGCGTCGGAGAGCTCCTCGAAGTCGGGCTCGAGCGAGGTGATGTAGGCGGCCTGCTCGGCGAGGCGCTTGAGGCGCCGGCCCTCGCCGATGCGGAGGACCTTCTCGAACCGGCCGAAGCTCGTCGTTGGCATGGACAGAGGGTACCGGGTTCGGGCCCGGCCACTCGGCCGCCCACGTTTCCGAACGGACTCATCATGCGGCCTTCACGGTCGCGCGAGCATGATGCGTGGAATGAGGACGCTCGCCCTCGCCTTCGCCCTCTCGGCCCTCGGCGCGCTCGCGCTCTCCGGGACGGCCGGCGCGCTGCTCACACCCGGCCGAACCGTGACGAACGCCGCGCCCGTCACGGCGCTTTCGGTGACCGGTCGCTCTGTCGCGTACGCCGTCGGCCGGACGACCAAGAGCTGCGGCACCGTGAGGCTCTGGGACACGGGAACGCGCGGCGTGTGGACCTTCGGGAACCGGACGATCGTCGGCTGCGACGAGAACCCGAGCGGCGGCTTCGGCATCGCCTCCGTCGCGACGACCGGTCGCCGGGTCTTCTGGCTCACGCACATCGGCGGCAACATCACGGACTACCAGCTGTGGACGGCGACGCGGACGCGCACGGCGGCGCGCCGACTGGCGTTCGCCTCATCCGACTCGGACGGCCCGGCCGCGATCGTGCTCGGAAACGGCACGCGGGACGGCGTCCCGTACGCGGTCGGCGGGACGGTCACGCTCGTGGCGGAGAGCGGTGCCCGCGTCTTCCGCACCGATCTCGGCAGCCCCGTGCGGCTGCTCGCCGCGGGTACCGGGCCCGGGCAGGGCCGTGTCGAGGCCGCGCTCGCCGACGGGCGCGTCGTCACCCTCTCCCGTGCCGGCCAGGTGCTCGCCACCGACACGCAGGAGCCGGGGGCGGTGACCGCGCTTGCGCTCGCGCTGCCCGGCCCGGTCGTCCAGGTAGGGCCGACCGTGACCGTCGGCTCGAGCACGGTCACCCTGCCGGCGGGCGGCCTGATGCTCGACTACCGGCAGGGCACCGTCGTGTACCGCAAGGGAACCCAGGTGCGCGCCCGCGTCGTCTCGACCGGGGCCGACACGCTGCTGCAGGTGATCGTCCTGAGGCCGTGGCAGCCGCTCCACTTCTCCACGGACAGCTTCGGCTCCGCGTGGGCGCGGGGCAGCCACGGTCAGCTGGCGCTCCGGCCCGCTCTCATAGCGGCGCGACGAAGACGTCCCAGATCGATCCGGTCACGCGAGAGGCCGTCACGACGAAGGCGGCGTGACGCTCGGCGCCGAGGCGCTCGAGATCCGGCACGCCGGCGAGCGTCGGCGCGCCGTCGATCCTCACGCTCCGTTCCCGTCCGTCCCATGCGAGCTCGACCACGTCACCACCGGGGTCGTCGGTGAGCACGACGGTCCTGATCCGCGCCGCCGCCACGACCCAGATCCCGGGGCCTTGCCGGACGGCATGCGCCCGAAACGGCGGTGCCAGCACGACCGAGCCCGCGAGCCGGGGGTCTGCGGCGCCGTCCTCCGCCACGACCTCACCCGACTCGAGGACGACGAACCATGTCTCGGCACCCGCGAGGTCGGGCGCGTCGACCGTCGCGACGGCGTCCCACTCACGGTGACGGTGCAGCCCGTGGATCCCGACCTCGCCCCAGTGCGGACCGGGATCGTGCGGCAGGGGCATCTCAGTCGCCGGTACGCAGGGCCTGCTCGATCTCCTCGACGGGGACCGGCTCGGGCTGCGCGGCCCCCTGGGCACGGCGCCGCGGCTCCTGCACCTTCTTGTCGCGCTCTCGCTCGATCACCCGCTCGAGCCGGTCGACGAGCCGGTCGGTCGCGGCCTCGTACGTCTGCGCGGCCTCGCGGCCGTGCAGGTTCGGCCCCTTGACGTGGAGCTCGACCTCGACGACGTGGTCATCGGCGATCCGCGGGTTCCGCTCCCGATCGAGCACGACCTCGACGAGAGTCGACTCGTGGAGGCGCTTGCCGAGCTTTGCGAACTTCGCCTCCACGTAGCTCCGGACATCGTCGTTCACGTGTCCACGCCGCACCGTGATCTGCAGTCGCATGGCACCTCCTCGTCGTCTGTCCAGTACACGAACGCTAGCGCACCGCCCGCGCGAGGCAAACGACCTCGACCGACCGCGCACCCGTCCGCCGCAATGCCGTCGCGCAGGCCGCGGCGGTCGCGCCCGTCGTGTACACGTCGTCGACGAGCACGACCCGGCCGTGGGCTTCGCGCCGGGCGACGAAGAGGCCGCGGACGTTCGCGCGCCGCTCTGCCCGCGGCAGTCCGGCCTGCCGCCGCGACGGCCCGCTCCGAGCGAGCAGCCGGGCGGTGGGCATCCCCCAGCGGTCTGCGAGCGCGTGCGCGAGGCGGGCCACGGGCACGTGCCCGCGCTCGCGGCCCCGCTCGCGATCGCCGGGCACGAACGTGACGACGTCGGCCGACGGCGACGCGACCACGTCCTCGACGAGCGCCGCGAACACCTCGACGAGGTCGCGCCGTCCTCGCTCCTTCCAGGCCGAGACGAGCGGGCGCGCCCGGACGTCGTACACGATCGCGGCCCGCGCCCGCGTGAAGCCGAGCCTCCGCCCCGTGCACTCGACGCAGCGGCGCACCGGCCATGCACCCGGGCAACCGCACCGCTCGCACACCGGCGGGCCGATGCGAATGATCGACGCGAGGCACCTCGCGCAGAGCGCTGCCCCGGGGACGCCGCACCCCGCGCAGCGCGTCGGCAGCACCAGCCCCAGCAGGCCCATGACGCGACGGTAGGCGGAGACGTGTCACGACTCTGGGCCGAAACAGAGGTCGATCTGTGTCGGACTACCCGTGCAGGTCCGATCCGAGGCCCCCTTCGTCCCCGCCGCGCACGAGCCGAACCCCGATCACGAACGCGAGGGCGGCACCAGCCAGCCCGAGTAGGCCGCCGATGGCGAGCCCGCCCACGTCGCTCGACTGTGCGACGGGGACCCCGATGTACCTGAGCCAGAGCGCGGCGCTTTCGATCGCGAGGGCGAGCACCATCCCGGCCGCAAGCCATCGCGGCAGGTAGCGCAGGCAGAGCGCAATGCCGAGCAGAGCGAGCCCGCCGACGACGGCGTCGAACGAGAATGCCCCCTCGTCGGGGACGACGGCGCGCGAAGGGCCGTCGGTGCCGCCGGTGTTGAACGGCACGAGACAGCCGACCAGGGTCAGGAACCCCGCGGTCCCGAGGGCCAGGCCCATCACGCGCTCGTTCGTGGCGTCGCGCCCGAGGCGCGTGCCTGCAGCCTGGGCAAGCTGGATCCCGATGAGGATCAGCGCGAGCGACGACGCCACGACGAGGCAGAAGGCGACCACGCTCACCGGCTCGACGTCCTGCTGGAAGCCGGGATTCGACGTTCGCCCGAGTACGCCGAGGTACTTCGCCGTCGCCGCGATCCCGCACGCGATGAGGAGGCCGGCAGCCAGTTGCAGCCGCCGCCCCCGCGTAGCCATCACGGTTGCCACCGCCGCGACGATCACCACGGCGAGCGGCGAGAGCGCCGTGAAGAGCCCGCCGGTCGAGTCCTTCAGCGGGCCGAAGTGTGGCGCGACCAGCGACCGCCCCTCGGAGTCCCACGGGACGACAACACCGAGTGCGAGCAGGAGGATGGCGCAGGCGAGGAGCGCGACGAGACGGCCAGGGAGACGCACCGGTGTCACGTCGGCCGGCTGTTCCGGAACGACGGGCAAGGTGGCCGAGGCGGTCGTCAACGGCTCGGGATCCTGGGTCGGCCACGGGTCGGGCCGACGCGGCGCCGCGGGGACCCCGGCATCCGGCGCCGGCTCGGTCGTCGCTGGTTCGGGCTCCGGCGCCTGCGGCTTCACCGGTACGAGCGCCGGCTCGACATCGACCTCGATCGCAACGGGCTCGTGGGTCCCGACTGGCGCCGCGACGTCGAAGATCCGGCCGTCGGGGACGCGCATGAAGAGCACCGGCGTCGCCCACTCGAGCTCGTTGTCGTCGGCGAAGATCGCCTTCCGCGCCTCGGCGAGAGCCGCGTCGACCGCGTAGCCGTCGGCGAGCGCGGAATACAGCTCGCAGGCGAACGTGATCGCGGCGCGATCGGTGATCTGGAGCTGCATCGCGATGACGGCCGGGATCTCGCGCCGCACGAGACTCGTCGCGACGCCCGAGAACGGGTCGTCGGCCGAGCTCCGAGCTCCCTCGCAGGCGTTGAGGACCGCGAGGCGCAGCGTCATCTCGTCGGCGAGGATCGTGCCGAGCTCCATCCCGCTGACGAGGCGGCTCCGCCCGGTGCCGTCCTCGAGCGCGAGCACGCCGTCGTCGGCCGCCCGGTCGTACCCGCCGTGCCCGACGTAATGGAAGACGTGGTAGTCCGCGCGACGCAGCCCCCGCTGGAGCGCCTGGAGCGTCGGCTTCTCGAGCCAGTGGATCTCGACCGCGCCCTGCTCGACGAGCCCCGCGAGCGACTCCTCGACCTTCGCGCGCTCCTGCCCGACGTCGAGCCGCGCGAGGTCGGCCGGGCTGCTGACCATGGCCAGGATCCGTAGCGGCGGGTCGACCCGGAGCGGCCGGCGGGTGGTCGCGAGGTCGAGGTAGCGGACGACCGGAGTCCACATCGAGATCGAGAGGAACGCCGGGTCGTCGTAGAGGTACTCCCAGGGGACGTGCATCAGCTCGGGCGTTCCGGTGAGCGCGAGCGAGATGCGCATGCCGCAGCCCTCGCCGCGCGCAGACGCGAGCGAGGAGCGGTAGACGTCGCGCACTCGCCCACTGAACACCGCGTCGAAGAGGCCGCCGCCGAAGGAGCGGACGAGCTCGAGGTCCGACGAGTCGATGCGCCGTACGCCGCTGCGCGGCCGGCTCAGTCTGAGCACGAGGTTCTCGACCTCGACGTCGGAGTACGGCAGCGCGAACGACCCCGCTGCCTCCCCAGCCGGTCCCGACGCGAACACCCGGTACTCCCCGGTTTCGCGGATCCGCTCGAAGCGGAGCCGGAGCTCCTGGTACTCGGCCACGCCCCGGCCTCAGCCGCCGGTCGACTTCCGGCGCATCGAGGGGGCCACGGCGACGCGGGGCCGTCGCCGAACGCGGGAGCTACCCCCGGCGGCGTCGCGGGCGTGTGCTCGTGGGTCCATCGTCGGGCTCGAGCAGCTCGATCGCGATGCGCGACGGCGTGCGGAACCGATCGAGCTCGCCCTGCCCCGCCCGGACTCGGATCCTCGTCGGGATCGGCGACGCTCGTCGGCGACGCGTCCTGCGTGGCGGCCCTTGTTCGGCACCGTGCCCTCCTCCGGACAACAGATGCCGCAGTGCGAACGAGTGTAACGCTCGGCACAAGCGAATACGAGGCTCGGACGCCTGCCGCCGAGGCGCGCCGCCCGCGGCCGGCCCGGACGCGGGTTTGGCTGCACCGTGTAGTGCCGGCTTCGTCCCTAGTCGAGCACCGATGCTGCGAGCATCTCGCCGAGCTCGGGCCGGGAGCGCGCCAAGTCCTCGGGCTCCTTGATCGGGAAGAACCGCCCGCGCGTCCCCGAGCGGGGCACCTCGAGGAAGGTCGCATCGAGCTGCCACGAGACGTGGTGGTACAGCCGCTCCAGCTGCACCGCCGACCTCCCGTCGACCGACTTCCGCACGTACAGCCACGGGAGGTCGAACGCGCGATCGATCGCGTCGAGCGCCAGCACGGTCGTGTTCGTGTTGAAGACGCGGATCCGCTCCTGGTCGAAGTCGGGCGGGAACTGCGGGCCCTCGAGCAGGCCGAGCCGGCCACCGACACGGGCGGGTGCGCCGCCCAGGTCCCCGTCCTTCGCGGCGACCTCGGCCGTCATCGGGCGCCCGGCGAGCAGATGTGCGCCGAGGACTACGGGGTCGAGACGTGCGCCGAGGTTGTCGACATTCGAAACCGCGACGTGCTCGACACCGCGGTTCCGCAACGCTGCGAGCGCACCCGAACGGCGGATCGCGTCCAGCAGATCGCCGTGGCCCGGGGCATAGAGCGAGGGACGGCCGTCGTCGAGGAAGAGCTCCCCGTCGTCCGCCAGCCTGAGCGAGACGCATTGCGAGAACCAGAGGGGCGCCGGCACGTCAAGGCCCGCGACGTGCGTCCGGGTTTCGTCCTCGGTCTGGAAGCTCGTCATCAGGGCGACGGGGATCTCGATCCCGAGCGCCGCGCCGAGCCGAGCCGTCTCGCCGAGCTTCCACGAGAGAAAGCTGTGCCCGTCGAGCGCCTCGACCACGCCTTTGACCACGCCGCCGAAGCGCGTCGCCATGCCGCCGGCGAGCACGACCTGGGCGACCCGACCCGCACCCAGCACCTCGATCCCGGCCGCGCGGGCGTCCGTCCACTCTTCGCTGCCGGGCTCGGGAAGGCGCACGACGTCGTCCTTCCGGGGAGGCTCGACCGTGCCGCGAGCGACGTTCGACGTGGCCGAGAGCTCGCCCGAGGCGACCTTCGCGCGGAGAGTCTCGAACGCCTCCGGGTCGAACCCGAAGCGCTCGAGCACTGCCCGCGTCCGCGCGTCGACCCCGTCGAGGATCATCGCGCGGCGGCCGTCTCGTGCGGGAGGGACTCCGCGTACGGCGCGCGGTGCACGCCACGCTCGGTGACGATCGCGGCAACGAGCTCGGCGGGGGTGACGTCGAAGGCGGGGTTCCGGGCCGCGGCGCGCGGGCTCACCTCGGCCGGATCGCGCTCCTCGATCGGGATCTCGGCGCCGGAAGCGGCCGTCGGGTCGAGGGTCGACGTGGGCGCGACGACCACCAGCGGCAGGCCGTGGTGCCGCGCGAGCACGGCGAGACCGTACGTGCCGATCTTGTTCGCTGTGTCGCCGTTCGCGGCGATCCGGTCGGCGCCGGTCACGATGAGGTCGACCTCGCCGCGCGCCATTAGCGAGGCCGCCGCGCCGTCGACGATCACCGCGTGCGGGATCCCGAGCTGCTCGAGCTCCCAGGCGGTCAGCCGCCCGCCCTGGAGGAGCGGCCGCGTCTCGTCCACCCAGACGTGCTCGACGAGCCCCGCCTCGTGCGCGGACCGGATCGCCCCGAGGGCGGTCCCGTAGCCGCCTGTTGCCAGCGCTCCGGCGTTGCAGTGCGTCAGCACGCGCGCACCGGCCGGGAAGAGCTCGACCGCGTGCTTCCCCATCCGCCGGCACCGCTCGACCTCGTCCGCGTGGATGCGCCCTGCGCGCCCGCGCGTCGGGTCGTCGCGCATCGCGTCGAGCGCCCAGCGGAGATTGACCGCCGTCGGCCGCGACGCCGCGAGCATCTCGGACGCGGCGTCGAGGTCGTCCCCGCGCTCGGCGGCGAGCGCCATCCCGTAGGCGGCCGCGACCCCGATCGCCGGCGCGCCGCGCACTGCTAGCACGCGGATCGCCTCGACGAGCTCGGGCACCGACCGGCAATACAGGTCGACCTCCTCGTCGGGCAGCCGACGCTGGTCGAGGACGACGACGGCGTCGTCCTCGAGCCGGACGATCCGGTGTGGCTCGAGCTCGGGCATGCGTAGGGGCGAGACTAGTCCCGCCCCTACGGCTGCTGCGCGCTTGCGGTGTCCGACTCGAAGTCGGACACCAGGCGACCGCTAGGTGCCCTCGTCCCAGGAGGCGAGGTAGTTCGCCTGCTCCTCGGTGAGCTCGTCGATCGCGACGCCCATCGTCGCGAGCTTGAGCCGCGCGATCTCGTCGTCGATCTCCTTCGGCACGTCGTAGACCGTTCGCTCGAGGGACGCGGCGTTCGCGATCACGAACTCGGCGGCGAGCGCCTGGTTCGCGAACGACATGTCCATCACCTGTGCCGGGTGACCTTCGGCGGCGGCGAGGTTGACGAGCCGGCCCTCGGCGAGGAGGTAGACCTTGCGCCCGTCGGCGAGGGTGAACTCCTCGACGAACGCGCGTGCCTCGCGGGTCTCGGTCGCGAGCGACCGGAGCGCCGGAATGTCGATCTCGACGTTGAAGTGGCCCGTGTTGGCGAGGATCGCACCGTCCTTCAAGCGATCGAGGTGCTCGCGGGCGATCACATGCTTGTCGCCGGTGGCGGTCACGAAGATGTCGCCGATCTCGGCGGCCTTTGCCATCGACATCACCTGGAAGCCGTCCATCACGGCCTCGAGGGCCTTCATCGCGTCGACCTCGGTGACGACGACGTGCGCGCCGTGCCCCTTCGCACGCATCGCGACGCCGCGGCCGCACCATCCGTAGCCCGCGACGACGAAGGTGCGGCCCGCGAGCAGGACGTTCGTGGCACGGATGATCCCGTCGATCGTCGACTGACCCGTGCCGTAGCGGTTGTCGAAGAGGTGCTTCGTCTTCGCCTCGTTGACGGCGATCACGGGGAAGCCGAGCTTGCCGTCGCGCTCGAGCGCGCGGAGCCTGATGACGCCGGTCGTCGTCTCCTCGGTGCCGGCGATCACGTCGCCGAGTTGCTCGCGTCGGGCCGAGTGGAGGATGCCGATGACGTCGGCGCCGTCGTCCATCGTCACGTGCGGGCGATGGTCGATCGCCGCCTCGAGATGCGCGTAGTACGTGTCGTGGTCCTCGCCCTTGATCGCGAAGGTGCCGATCCCGTAGTCGGAGACGAGTGCCGCGGCGACGTCGTCCTGGGTCGAGAGCGGGTTCGAGGCGCAGAGGACGACGTCCGCGCCGCCTGCCTTCAGCGTGCGCATGAGGTTCGCCGTCTCGGTCGTGACGTGCAGGCAGGCGGACACCCGATAGCCGGCGAGCGGTTGCTCGCGCTCGAAGCGCTCTCGGATCGCGGCGAGCACGGGCATCTGCCGGTCGGCCCACTCGATTCGCCGCACGCCTTCCGGCGCGAGCGCGATGTCCCTGACGTCGTGCTTGATGGTCGTTGCCATTGTCCCTCTCTCTGTTGTCTTTCTAGGCTACGAGAAGCTGCTCGTGCTTGCGCTGCTCCCAGGCGATCCAGTCGGCCTCGCTCGCCCCTTCGGCGGGGACGGTCGCGCCGGCGAGCCAGCGTTCGACCGCGGCTCGGAGCTTCGGCTCGCGGCGAAGCCGAACGACGAACGCCACGTGGTCGAGCTCGACGTCGAACCGCCGCCGCAGCTCGGCGAGACCGCGCAGGAGCTCGAGGTCGTGCTCGGCGTAGTGACGGTAGCCGGACGGGCTCCGCGCCGGGACGACGAGCCCCGTCGACTCGAGGTAGCGGAGCATCCGCGGCGACCAGCCGGTTCGCTCGGCCGCATGGCTGACGGTGTAGGTCTGCAACGCGGAAGAACCTTACCACGATCTTGTCAATGTCACGGCTCGTCAATGTCGGCGGTCTCTTTCTCGCCCGCTGTGCGGGTTTGACCGCCGCGCGTCGAGCGCGTCGACGACCGCACCATCTCGGTCACGGCCGATACGTGGTGGGAGGCCTGGAAGGCTTTCTACTTCTAGGGCGCGCTCGTGCCCTCGCGCCCGTAGCGGTCCTCGAGGCGGACGACGTCGTCGAGGTGCGGCGTCGAGACCTCGACGATGAGCGTGTCCTCGATCGCGGTGACGCGGTGCACGGTGCCGGGCCGGTAGCGGAAGGCGTCGTCCGGCCCGATCTCGATCGTCTCGAGCTCGCCCCCGACCTCGCCGAGCTCGAGGGTGGCGCGGCCCTCCTGCACGAGCCAGGACTCGTCCTTCACCTCGTGGTACTGGAGCGAGAGCGACTGGCCGGCCCGGACGAACAGGAGCTTGCCGACGTAGGCCTCGGCCTCGGCCCAGACGAGCTCCCACCCCCACGGCTTCTCGACCCTGCGCGGCTCGACGGCGTACCCGCTCTTCACGAGAGCCACTCCTGGTGGGCGGCGACGTACTCGTCCGCGCGGCGGAGCTCCTTCGGCGTGTTGACCGTCAGCCAGAGCCCGGTGTGCCGGTACGCGTGGAGCCTCCCCTCTGCAGCGAGCTCGGGGAACGCCGTCGTCTCGTGGTCGCCCTTCTCCGGGAAGCGCGCGAGCGCCTCCTCCGAGAGGGCGTAGATGCCGCAGTTGACCCAGTACGGGACGCGCGAGACCTCGTGGAAGCCCGTGACGACGTCGTCGTCCGTCAGGTCGACCTGCCCGAACTGCGACGGCGGCTGGGCGACCGTCACCGTCGCCGCCGCCCCCGTCGAACGATGCCGCGCGAGGAGCGCCGCGAAGTCGACGTCGAGGAGCTCGTCGCCGTTCATCGCGAGCACGTCGCCCGTGTCCCGCCGAGAGCCGGCCGCATAGCGGATCCCGCCGCCGCGCCCGAGGCGCTCGGGCTCACCCGCGCAGACGAGCTCGACGCCCACATCGCCGAGCCCCTCGACGAACACGTCCTCCTGCCCCCCGAAGCAGCTGACGATGACGCGGTCGACGCCCGCCTGTGCGAGCCGGCCAATCTGCCACGCGAGGAGGGGCCTGCCTCCCACCTGGACGAGGGACTTCGGACGCCCTGCCGCCGCGTCGCCGAGGCGCTCCGCCTGGCCCCCCGCAAGGACGATCGCTTCCATCAGCGCGGCTCCTTCGCGGCGGCGCGGCCGATCGCGTCGTACGTGAAGCCGGCGGCGCGCATCGCCTCGGGGTCGAGCATGTTGCGGCCGTCGACGAAGACGGCTGTCCGCATGCCCGCGGCGACCGTCGGCCAGTCCACGTCGGCGAGCTCGGGCCACTCCGTGACGAGCACGACGGCGTCGGCCCCCCGGGTCGCGTCCGCAACGGTTGCCACCTGCTCGACGCCGTACAGCCCGTCGGCGTGCGCGACCGGGTCCCACGCGACGACGTCGGCGCCCTCCGCGAGCAGTCGGCCCGCGAGCACGAACGCGGGAGCCTCGCGTGTGTCGTCGGTGTTCGGCTTGAACGCGAGACCGAGCAACGCGATGCGTTTCCCACGCAGCGACCCGAGCACCTGGGTGAGCTTGCCGATCACCCGCCGCTTCTGGAGCTCGTTCACTTCGATCACGGCGTTCAGCACCTGGAAGTGGTAGCCCGAGTTCGCGGCGAGTTGCTTGAGCGCCATCGAGTCCTTCGGGAAGCACGAGCCTCCGAAGCCGATCCCGGCGCGGAGGAACGCGGGGCCGATGCGGCGGTCGTGGCCCACGCCCTCCGCGACCTTGACGACGTCCGCGCCCGTCGCCTCGCACACGTTGGCGATCTCGTTGATGAAGGAGATCCGCGTCATCAGCGCCGCGTTGGCGGCCAGCTTGATCATCTCGGCGGAGGCGACGTCGGAGCGCACGACCGGCGCCTCTATCCCGCGATGGAGCGCTTCGACCGCGTCCCCGTCGGCCTCGTCGAACGCGCCGACCACGATCCGGTCGGGTTCCATGAAGTCCTTGACCGCGGTGCCCTCGGCGGTGAACTCCGGGTTCGAGACGTAGCCCACATGGCCCATCCTGCGCTGGTCGAGGCGGTGCCGGACCTTCTCCCCCGTCCCGACGGGCACGGTCGACTTCATGGCGACGACGACGCGGTGGTCGACGGCGGGCAGCTCGTCGATCACCGTCCAGACGGCGGACAGGTCCGCGTCGCCCGAGTAGGTCGGCGGCGTGCCGACCGCGACGTAGACGAACTCGACCCCGTCGATCGCCTCGCCCACGTCGAGCGTGAACGTCAGCCGCCCGCGGTTGCGGGCGATGAGCTCGTCGAGGCCGGGCTCGAAGATCGGAACCTCGCCGCGGCGGAGCGCGTCGATCCGCGCGGGGATCACGTCACGCACCGTGACGCGGTGACCGAGCTCCGCGAAGCACGCGCCCGTGACGAGCCCGACGTACCCTGCGCCGAAGACGGCGATGCGCTTCCCCTGGTCGGCCATGTCGCGCGGCAGGATAGTCGCTGGAGCGCCTACGACTTCGCGACCCGCGCGAGCGGCTTCAAGCCCTTTGCGATCGCGATCATGGTCTCGTTCGAGAGGCTGTCGAGCAACGTGTTGACGACCCAGTACGTCGAGCCGTCGGTGCGGAGCACGACCATATGCAGGTGGGGGCCGTTGTAGTACAGCTCGTACCGGCGGCCGCCGACCCTGCGGACGAAGTTGCGGGCGGCGAGGACCGGAGCGTCCTCCCAGTCCGTCATCTGGACGCCCCAGTACTGGTTGTTGCCCACCCGGTACGTCAACCGCACCGCCGAGTGCTTCTTGTCGGGATCGATCTTGTAGACGCGGATCGGCAGCTCGGAGTCGATCCAGGACGAGCGCTCGATCCGCGTCGGCACCATCAGCGGGAAGTCGATCTGCTTCCGGTAGCGGCGCAGGAGGTCGGCGGCCGCGCTGGCACCGGAAACGACGTTCGCGGGCTGGCGCTGCGGCGTCTGGTCGATCGGAGCGGACGCGAGGCGCCCGTGGAACGTCTGGCCGAGCACGACGACGAGCATCGAGCCGTTGGAGAGCCTGCGGATCTTCGGGATGAGCTTGACCACGTCCGCCGAGCCGAACAGCGCCGCCAGCTTCTTCGCGGCGGGCTTCGCGCCCGTCACCCTCGGGTTGAAGTAGACCTGCGTGCGGAAGTAGTCGTAGCTCGGCGCGTCGGCGCGGAGTCCGTTCGCCGGCTGGGTCGTCCGGTAGCCCCGCTGCGAGAGAATGAAACCGGCGCTCGACGCTGCGCCTTCGACGCCGTTCCCGTTCAGCACGAGCACGCTCGTCTGCTTGGGGCTCGGGGTCTTCACCTTCACCTTCTCTCCGAGCGCGACCGCCGTCGCCTTCTCCGGCGAGCTGACATCGGGGTCGCGGAACTCGCGCACGGCGCGCTGGATGTTCTCCGGGGCGGTCGTCAGGTCGGCGAACCCCTCGAGCCCGTCGATGCGCGACTGGAACACGTGCCCGGGCGGCAGCGAGTAGGCGAGCGCCGCGTAGCGCAGCACCGTCTTGGCGCTGACGTCCTTGCCTCCGCCCTGGCCGACCTCGACGTTGGAGGTGATCACCTTGATCACCTGGGGCAGCTTCGTGAGCGAGACGGAGTGCTCGATCTGGTCCTTGAACGACCGCACGAACAGCTGCTGGCGCGCGGTGCGGTAGATGTCGGAGTCCGTGTGACGGAAGCGGACGAAGTCGAGCGCTCTCGTCCCGTTCAGCCGCTGGTATCCGGGCTGGAGGTTGATCTTGGCGTACCCGGTCGGGCCGCCGTGGTCGTTGTAGTAGCGGCGGTCGATGTCCAGCCAGACACCACCTAGCTTGTCCACGAGCTGACGGAAGCCGCGGAAGTTGATCGTGATGATGTAGTTGATCGGCAGGCCTGTCAGCTTGCGGACGGTGCGAAGCGAGCCGACGGCACCGCACGTCGCGTAGGCGGCGTTGATCTTCGCGGTGAACGTCGTGTGGCCGGGGCAGTCGATCGGGACGTTGAGGTCGCGCGGGAACGAGAGCAGCGAGATCGTCTTCTCGCCCGGATCGGCGCGCACGAGCATCAGGGTGTCGGAACGCGACGGCGTGTTCTTGCCCTCGTCTGCGCGGTGGTCGTAGCCGAGCACGAGCGCGGTGGCGGGCTCGCCGGGGAGCGCGATCTCGAGCGACTTGAGGGCTTTCTTCACCTCGGCCGACCGGGGCGCGACAGCGGCGACCGTCTCGTGGAGGTAGAGGTAGGCGCCGCCCGCGGTGCCGCCGACGAGCACGGCGAGCACGAGCGCGGACCATCCGAGGATCGCGAGCGCGAGCGAGCGGCCGCTGCGCGAGGCGGGCGGCGGCTGACGGTAGACGGTGACCGGTCCGAGCGGCGCGGGCGGCATCGCGGCCCGGCCGTTGCCGTTCAGCGTCGCGCCGCGGCCGACTCCTCTCTTCAGCGTCGTTCGCATGGGAAGCAGGGCGACCGTGCGCCCGAGGGGTGAACGGTAGCCAACGCCTCGGCGAGTGTCGTGTTCAGGGACGGAGAAGACGTGCTGCGTCGGTGTCGGACTTCAGGCCGACACCTCCGGCAGGACAGCTGCCAGCTGCTCGGCGAGGAAGGCGATCTCCTCGGGCGTCCCGGCCGTGATGCGGAGCGCCGTCGGCGCGCCGAACGACCCCATCGGCCGCACGATCACGCCACGGCGGAGGAGTGACTGGTTGAGCGCGTCCGCGTCCTCGCCGACGTCGACGTAGAGGAAGTTGCCGACGGCGGGCGAGATCGGGTCGAAGCCGCGCTCGCGAAGGACGGCCTCGAGGGCGGCCATCGCGTCGCGGTTGACCGCGCGGCGGCGGGCGAGCTCGGCGTCGCCGTCGAGGCTCGCGAGGGCCGCCTCCTGGGCGGGCGTCGTCACGTCGAACGCGCGCTGCACCTTGCGCATCGCCGTGATCACCTCCGCCGGCCCGACGCCGTAGCCGATGCGCAGCGCGGCGAGACCGTAGATCTTCGAGAACGTCCGCAGGACGAGCACGCGGCGGCCCTGCTTGGCCGCCTCCTCGATCGCGTCGGCGAAGTCCGGGTCGTCGACGTAGTGGACGTACGCCTCGTCGATCACGGTCAGCACGTGCTCGGGCACCGCGTCGAGGAAGCGGAGCACGTCCGCGCGCGGGGTCATCGTCCCGGTGGGATTGTTCACGGTGGGGAGGAACGCCAGCTTCGTGCGGTCGGTCACCGCGGCGAGGAGCGCCTCCACGTCGACACGCCCCTCCTCGAGCGCGATCCGCGCCGTCGTTGCTCCCGCCTTCAGGGGATCGAGCACGTAGCTCGGGAAGGAGGGCCACGGCGTGACGATCTCGTCGCCCGCGTCGAGCGTCGCCTGGCACACGTAGCCGATCACGGCATCGGCACCCGCGGCGACGATCACCTCTGCGAAGTCGACTCCGTGCCGTCCGGAGAGCTCCTCGCGGAGCCGGTAGCAGCCGCCGTCGGGATAGCGGTTCGACTCCGGGAGCGCGCGCTCGATCGCCTCGATCGCCTCCGGGAAGGGACCGAATGGCCCCTCGTTCGACGCGAGCTTGACGACGCGCTCGAGGCCGAGCTCGCGCTGGACGGTCTCGACGGGCTTGCCGGGCTCGTACGGGACGAGCCCGTCGAGGGCCGGGCGCACGATCCCCGGCCCCGGCCCGACGAGCCGCGTCACGCGGCGGCGGGTCCCGGGATCGGCGCGGTTGGGGCGTCCGGCACGAGCGGCGTCTCGGGCGGCTTCTCTCGAAGTGCCTCGGCCGTCTCGTCGTGCGGCGTCGCAGGCGGCTTCTCGCCCGAGCGCAGCCTCCGCGCCGCGACGAATGCCGCCGCGAGCAGCCCGACGAGCACGACCGCCCCGAGCACCGCGCGGAGACGCCCGCGCTGCGCCGCGGCGCCGACGTCCGCGAACGCGACCGCGGCGCGCCGGCGGACCTGACGCCGAACGATCCACCAGCCGATCGCCCAGAGAATCGTGTTGCGGCGCTGCTTCACAGGCCGAGCCTACCTTCGCCGGGGTGGGAGGTGGATGGCGCGACCGAGCGCGACGAGCCCGGCCTCCTTGATGCCCTCCGCGAGCGTCGGGTGCGGAGCAACGCCGTCGGCGACCGTCTCGATCGTCGCCTCGGCGTCGAGCGCGACGACCGCCTCGCCGATCAGGTCGGTCGCGTGTGGTCCGACGATCACGACGCCGAGCAGCTCGCCGTAGGTCGACTCGTGGATCGTCTTCACCCAGCCGGTGGTGTCGCCCGACATCACCGCCCGCGCGATCGCCACCCACGGCGCTCGGCCCACGACGACGGCGTCGCCGTGCTGGTCGCGCGCCTGCGCCTCCGTGAGCCCTGCCCCGGCGATCTCCGGGTCGGTGTAGATCGGCCGCGGGACGGCGGGCTCGCCGATCGTCGACTCGTGCCCCATCGCGTTCTCGGCGGCGACCTCGCCCTCGCGGAAGCCGGTGTGCGCGAGCTGCCAGTAGCCCGCGACATCGCCGGCCGCGTAGATGTGCGGCACGTTGGTGCGGCGGTGGTCGTCCGTCCCGACTCCCTTGCGGTCGAACGCGACGCCCGCCGCCTCGAGCCCGATCCCGTCGACGAGCGCGGCCCGGCCGACGGCGACAAGCATGAGGTCGCAGTCGACTGTCTCCCCGTCGCCGAAGTGGACGGTGAGGTGTGTCCCGTGGTCGTCGACCTGCGTGCACTGCTTGGAGAGGTGCTGCGCGATCCCGCGCTTGCGGAAGGCCTTCTCGAGCTCCTTCGCGGCGTCCTCGTCCTCGGTCGGGATGAGGTGCGGCAGCATCTCGATGATCGTCACCTCGGTGCCGAAGCGGTTGAAGATCGAGGCGAACTCGCAGCCGATGATCCCGCCGCCGAGCACCACGAGGCGGGCCGGCACGTCGGTCTGGGAGAGGAGGCCCGTCGAGTCCACGCAGCGCGACGAGTCGAGCCCCGGGATCGGCGGCCGGATCGGGAACGACCCGGTGGCGACGATCGCGCTCGTGAACGTGACGTCCTCCCCGCCCTCGACGGCGATCGTGTTCGGCCCCGTGAACGTGCCCTTGCCGTTGACCCACTCGACGCCGTTCGCCTTGAAGAGCGAGGCCACCCCGCCGGTCATCTGGTCGACCACGGCGTCCTTCCACGAGGCGACCGTCCCGAAGTCGAGCGACGGGTCCGCGGTGCGGACGCCGAGCTTCGCGAACGTCTCGCGGGCGTCGTGGTAGGCGTGCGCGCTCTGCACCCACGCCTTCGTCGGGATGCACCCGACGCGCAGGCAGGTGCCGCCGAGCTTCGGCTCGAGCTCGATGCAGGCGACCTTGCCGCCGAGCTGCGCGGCGCGAATCGCCGCCGTGTAGCCGGCCGGCCCTCCTCCGAGAACTGCGACGTCACACTCCATCGGGCACGAGTCCTTTCTCCGGGGAACCGCGCCCGATCCTAACCAAGTGACACTCTGTCACTTGGGAACCGCCTCGACCTGGAAGGCGGCCGCGTCGGCCGCGACGAGCGCGAATCCGCCCCTGTCGAGCAGCCGCCGCCAGCCGAGGAAGACGAGCATCTGCTCGCGACTGCTTCGGCTCATTCGAGGTGCGCGAGCATCGTCACGGAGTCGTCGTCCTCGGCGACCTGCTCGAAGCCGTGGCGCTCGTAGAGCTCGATCGCGCCCGCGTTGGCGCGATCGACGCTGAGCGAGACGGTCGGGTAACCGTCCGCCCGCGCGCTCGCGAGCAGCGCCTTCAGGAGCGCCGTGCCGACGCCCTTGCCGCGCGCATTCGGCACGACCGCGATCGCGAGCTCGGGCGTGCGCTCGTCGACGAAGCCGTAGCCCGGGCGCCCGCGGTCGAACAGGCGGTACCAGGCGGCGCCGACGGGAAAGCCCTTGTCGAGGGCGATCACCGCCGTGTCGCCGCGCCGCCCCCACGCCTTGACGTAGAGCGCGACGGGACCGGGCCCCGTGTCGGGCGCCCGCTCCTTCCAGTAGTACGCGTGGTGGAGCATGTCGCGGAGGAACCGGACGTCCTGCGCGCCGCCTCGCCTGACGACGACCGCCGACGTGCCGGCGGACGTGTCGGCGGGCTCCTCGGCGCTCACAGCGCCAGCGCGGGCTGCTCGATCAGCGCGACGAGCGTCTGCAGGAACTGCGCGCCGTCCGCGCCGTCGATCGCGCGGTGGTCGCAGGTCAGCATCATCCGGAGGATCGGGGCGACGTCGAGCTCGCCGTCGCGAACGACCGGCTCGTCGACGACGGCGCCGACGGCGAGGATCGCGACCTGCGGCGGGTTCAGCACCGCCGTGAACTGCTCGACGCCGAACATCCCGAGGTTGGAGATCGTGAAGGTGCCGCCCTCCATGTCCGGCAGCGTCAGCTTGTTGTCGCGCGCCCGGCTGACGAGATCGGCCCGCGCGCGGGCGATCTCCTGCACCGTGCGCCGGTCGGCGTCGCGGATCACCGGGACGACCAGGCCCTGCGGTGCTGCGACCGCGATCCCGACGTGCGCGTTCGGGTGCCGCTGGATCTCCTCGCCCGTGAACGTCGCGTTGACAGGGATGTGCCGCACGAGTGCGACCCCGGCGAGCTTGACGAGCACGTCGTTGACGGTCGGCTTGGCGTCGCCCTCGCCGAGGCGGGCGACGAGCTGCTCGCGCAGAGCGAGCGCTTCCGTCATGTCCGCGGAGACCCCGAGCTGGAAGACGGGCGCTGCCCACGCCTCGGTGAGCCGCCGGGCGATCGTCTTGCGGACCGACGTGAGCGGGACGACCTCGATCTCGCCGGGCGGGAGCGGCGCCGCGGCGGAGGCGGCCGCGGGTGTGGCTGCGGCTCCCGCGGAGGCCCGCTCGACGTCGTCGGCGAGGATCCGCCCTTCCGGGCCCGTCCCCTGGAGCGACGCGAGGTCGACCCCGCGCTCGCGCGCGATCCGCCTAGCGAGCGGCGAGGCCTTGACACGTGCCGGCGTTGCAGTCCCGCGGCCGTCGGCCCCCTGGCGCCCGGTGGCCTCCTGCTCGGGAACGGGGGCTTCGGGGACGGAAGCGTCCGGAGGCTCCGGCGCCGCGGCGGCGGTCGGCTCGGCCGGTTCGGCGGATTCGCCGTCGGACGACTCCGCCGCTGCTTCCGCCGTGCCGTCCGCCTCGATCACTGCCACGGTCGCTCCGACCTCGACGTCGCCCTCGGAGACGACGATCTTGGTCAGGACGCCGTCGAGCTCGGATTCGACCTCCTGCGTGACCTTGTCCGTGTCGAGCTCGTAGAGCGGCTCGCCCTTTGCGACGGCATCACCCTCGGACTTGAGCCAGCGCACGATCACGCCGGACTCCATGCCCTGGCCGAGACGCGGGAGCTTGACGTCGGTCGCCATCAGCGACCACGAAGACGGTCGACAGCGAGGGTCGTCGGGACCTGTGGCTCTCCTGCGACCCGGGTCACGGGGGTCATTATGCTGACCGCCGTGAAGCTGGTGGATCAGTGGGCAGCGTTCGAGCGGCGGCTACCGATCGACTGGGAGACCGTCGCCGTCCGGCTCCGTACCGAGCAGCCGGACGAGCTCGGCGAGGCGGCCCGCGTCCTCGGCCCCATGAACGTGGGGCATGTGAGGGACCATCTCGCCCTCACCGTGCGGCGTGCGGGCGGCGCGTCGGGCCCCGAGGCCGCGCGCAGGCTCTTCGGGCGGCTCGACCAGGCGCGGATCTGGTGCCTGCTCGAGCAGGAGGAGGTGGGCGTCCAGGAGCGGGGCGACGCGGCGCCGACAGTGGCACGCCGGGCGATGCCGGTGGCCGAGGCGTGGGACGCCGCCCTCGCGGAGCTTCCGTCCGGCTGGAGCGACCTGCTCTGCAGCCTCGAGGTCGGCTCGAGCGATCTTCTCCCACGTGCCGCGCTGCTCTGCGCGCCGGTCAATCCGACGCGCGACCGCCATGCGGTCGCGTTCACGTTCCGCTGCGCGAGCAGCGAGGGCTACGGCGTCTCGCCCGCGATGGCGCGCCGCTGCTTCGAGCGCCTCGACGCCGAGGGCATCGAGGGCGGCGTCTCGGTTCTGCGAGTTGTCTCAGACACCGACAACGTCGCGACGCAGGGGCCCGTCTGGTACGTCGGCGGCAAGGTCCTCTAGCGGCGCGATCCGTCTGCCCTGCCGGTGCGTCGCCCGCCGCGGGCGAGGTTCCGCCTACGCCACCCGGACGGTGGTGCGCATCGTCGCCCGGTGACGGTCGCACTGCACGACGAGCGTTCCCTTGCGGAGCACCACCTTCCACGTCTTCGTGCCGACGAAGCCGACGCCGGTAGCGCGCGCGGTGCCCGCGCCACGGATTCGCGCGTTGTGCGCGACCGAGCGGTCGCGTGCGACGATCGTGTAGGCGCCGGGACGCAGGAGCGTCACGGGCTTGCCGGCCGACGTCTTCAGGGAGATCTTCGGGCCCGGCCCGACCGTCAGCGCGAGCCGCGCGCCGACCGCCGCCGACGGGGACGTCACGGGCGGTGGCTTCGGCGGCGCGGGGGGCGGCGCCGCGACGTTCCCGACGTCGAACGTTCCGCGCATTCTCGACGGGTGCACGTCGCAGAGGAACGTGTAGCGCCCCTCGCCGAGTGTCACGGCGAAGGTGGTGTCGCCGGTCGAGTCGATCCCGGTCGTGACCTCGACGCCGGGCCCCTGGAGGTGGAAATTGTGCTCCTCGGAGCGGTCCGAGACCTCGATCTCGACGGCGCCTGGCTCGAGGTGCGTGACCGGCTGCCCCTGGGCGTCGCGCAGCTCGATGGTGAAGCCGGGGCCAACGGTACCGGCGAGCTTCGTCTCGGCCGCGCCCGCGGTGGAGGCGACCACGAGCACCGCGAGCCCCACCATCGCGATGCTGTAGCCGTGCCTCATGACCCCGTCTACGGAGCGGAGACGAGATTGGATTGCGGACGGCAGGAGGGACCTCATGTGCGGAGCTCCGCGCCGAGGCGGTCGCCCAGCGCCATGACGATCCGCGCGCGGGCCGTGTCCGCGTCCTCGTCCGTGAGCGTCCGGTCGGACGCCTGGAAGACGAGGTGCAGGGCGACGGACTTCTTCCTCTCGCCGACCTGGTCGCCCTGGTAGACGTCGAAGACCCGGGCCTCGCGTAGCTCCGCGCCGCCCGCCTCCCGCGCGACGGCGACGATCGAGCCGGCCTCGATCTCCTCGTCGACCACGACGGCCACGTCCTGCCGCACAGCCGGGTACGTGATCACGTCCTCGTAGAGGATCCGGTCGGGGAGCGGAGCCATCAGGCGCGCGACGTCCAGCTCGAATGCCCCCCACGCGCCCTCGAGCAGCGTCGGGTGGAGCTCGCCGAGCCAGCCGGCGGCCGTCTCGGCCGCCTTGCCCGGGTGAAGGTGCGGGAGCATCGTCCGCCGCGGCTCGAGCGGCAGGTGGAACGTCTCGTAGACCGTCTCGACGGCTGCGCGCGCGGCTGCGAACCCGCCGTCCGCAATGCCCCCGACGTGCCAGCGCTCGTCGGGCAGCCGCTCGCTCGACGGGAGGTAGACCCGAGCGATCTCGAAGAGCCGGATCCCCGAGTTGCCGGCGTCGACGTTGACGCGGGCCGCCTCGACGAGGCCGTGGAGCAGCGTCGTGCGTAGCACCGCGTGCTCGCCGCTCATCGGGTCGGGCAGGCGCAGCGCCGCCGGATCCGGATCGGACGGGACGAGGCTCCACGTGTAGGCCTCCGAGAACCCCGCGCCGACGAGCACGTCCTCGAGCGTCCGGCGGAAGCGCTGCTCGGCCGACAGGTGGCCCGCGACCGCGCGGCGGAGCGGCATGGTCGTCGGCACGCGGTCGAGCACGACCCGTGCGACCTCCT
Source organism: uncultured Actinomycetes bacterium (assembly GCA_963821365.1). Taxonomy (GTDB): domain Bacteria; phylum Actinomycetota; class Thermoleophilia; order Gaiellales; family Gaiellaceae; genus Gaiella. Next base: position 24,678 of record CAWGDT010000007.1, on the reverse strand, counting down.
CGACGACGTCGATCTCGCGCGTCACGTCGCGGGCGCGGAACGTCGGCACGCTGACCCGCCACGCGTCGTCGACGTCGAAGTCGAGCCGCTCGAGGATCGACCGCTGCTCGGCGTCGGGCACGTGGAGCCCGATCACCGAGCTCGCCCGCTCGGGGCGCAGCGTCACGACGGGGCGTTCGGGCAGGCCGTCGTTCACGTCGGCCGATCCCGTCGGCTCGGCGCCCGCGAGGTCGACGAGGAGCCGGCTCGCGAGCACGGCGGCCGGCTCGGCCGCGTACGGGTCGACGCCCTTCTCCCACTTGTTCGACCCCTCGGTGCGCAGTGCGAGCCGCTCGGACGTGCGAAGGACCCCGATCGGCTCGAAGTTCGCCGCCTCCAGCAGCACCTCGGTCGTCCCCTCCGAGACCTCGGAGTCGAGCCCGCCCATGATCGCGGCGAGCGCGACCGGGCGCTCGCCGTCCGTGATCAGGAGGTCGCCGGGAAGGAGCGCGCGCTGCGTGCCGTCGAGCGTCCGGAGCGTCTCGCCCTCGCCCGCGCGGCGGACGACGATCCGGCCGCCCGCGAGCTTCGCGCGGTCGAACGCGTGCAGCGGGCTCCCCCACACGTGCATCACGTAGTTCGTCACGTCGACGACGTTCGAGATCGACCGCATCCCCGCGAGGTGGAGCCGCGTCCGCAGCCACTGCGGCGAGGGGCCAACGGCGACGTTGCGGAAGCCGCGCCCGATGTACCGGGGACAGCCCTCGAAGTCCTCGACCGAGATGTCGATCGGCTCCGGGCTCGTCACGGGCGGGTCCCGAGGGTCGGGGAGCCGCAGGACGCCGTCGCACAGGGCGGCGACCTCGCGCGCGAGGCCGACCATCGAAAGGAGGTCGGGCCGGTTCATCGTGGGCGTCGCGTCGAGCACCTGATCGACGAGCGAGAGGACGTCCGCGAGGGGCGTCCCGGGCTCGAGCCCGTCCTGCAGGAGCATGATCCCCGAATGGTCCGACCCGAGTCCGACCTCGTCCTCGGCAAGGATCATGCCCCGCGAGACCTCGCCGCGAAGCGGCCGCTCCTCGAGGGGGCCGGGGACGCCGGGGAGGTGCGCGCCGGGCAGCCCCACCGCGACCGTCGCGCCGACGCCGAAGTTCCAGGCGCCGCAGACGATCTGCTGCGGGTCGGGATTGCCGACGTCGACCTGGCAGAGCTGGAGCCGGTCGGCGTTCGGGTGCGGGTCGGCGGCAAGGACGCGACCGACGACGAAGTACCCGAGGTTGTCGTCGCGATCGGGCACCCCCACGTCGATCACGCGCTCGACTTCGAGCGCCGAGACCGAGAGCCGTCGCGCCATCTGGCCCGCGGACGCCGCCGTCTCGACGTACTCGCGCAGCCAGGAGACGGGAATCTTCATCAGAACTGCCTCGCGAAGCGAAGGTCGTTGCGCCAGAGCTCGCGCAGATCGGGGAACTCGTGGCGGAGCATGGCGATGCGCTCGAGCCCCCACCCGAAGGCGAAGCCGGAGTAGCGCTCGGGGTCGTACCCGACGAACTCGAACAGCTTGGGGTCGACCATCCCGGCCCCGCCGACCTCGATCCAGCCCGAATGCCGGCAGACCGGGCAACCCGCGCCGTCGCAGACGTGGCACGAGACGTACGCCTCGATCGAGGGCTCGGTGAACGGGAAGTAGTGCGTGCGGAACTCGGTGCGGCGCTCCTGGCCGAACAGCGCCTTGAGCAGGAAGTCGAGCGTGCCGGTCAGGTCGGCAAGCGTGATCCCCTCGTCGACCGCGAGCCCTTCGACCTGGTGGAACACGGGCGTGTGCGTCGCGTCGGGCGTGTCGCGGCGGTACACGCGGCCGAGCGAGACGATGTAGACCGGTGGCTGCTGCGCCTCCATCGTCCGCACTTGCGACGGCGACGTCTCGGTGCGCAGCAGCGTGTCGTCGTCCAGGAACAGCGTTGCGAGCGGCGACCGCGCGGGGTGCCCGGGCGGGAAGTTGAGACCGTCGAAGTTGTAGTGCGTCGACTCGACCTCCCGCCCGTCGACGACGCGGTATCCGAGCCCGAGGAACGTGTCCTCGACCTCGCGGCGAATCTGCGTGATCAGGTGCAGGTGGCCGCGCTCGTAGCCGCCGACCGGCAGCGTGACGTCGGCGCGCTCCTCCGCGAGCCGCCGGTCGAGCTCCGCCCGCTCGAGCTCGGCCTCACGCGCGCCGACGACTGCCTCGATCCGCTCGCGGGCGGCGTTGAGCCTCATCCCGGTCTCGCGGTCGCGCACCTCCCGGAGTGCGAGCTTGAGCTCGCTCTTGCGGCCGAGGTACTCGACGCGCACCGCCTCGATCGCGTCGGTCGACGACGCGGCGGCGACCGCCGCGAGGGCCGCCTGCTCGAGCGCCTCGACGTCCATGGGAGGATCGAGGCTAGCAAGTGACAACTTGCAACTTGCTGCTTGAATCGGCCATATGAGCGACGCTACGCCGACTGCCGCCCTGTACGACCGGATCGCACGGATCTACGACCCCTGGTCGCGGTCGGTGGTCGAGGACGTCGACTTCTACGTCGAGGAGGCGCTCGCCTCGGGCGGCCCCGTCGTCGAGCTCGCGGTCGGGACCGGGCGGATCGCCGTGCCGGTCGCGAAGGCGGGCGTCGCGGTGATCGGCGTCGACGAGTCCCCGGAGATGCTCGCCGGCGCCCGCGCCTATGCCGACGCCGAGGGCGTCTCCGCGCTCGTCGACCTGCGCCGCGGAGACCTGCGGGAGCCTCCCGTGAGCGAGCGCGTGCCTCTCGTGACCGTGCCGTTCCGCTCGCTGCTCCACCTGCCCGACGAGCGCGAGAAGCGCCGCGCGCTCTCCGCCGCCGCGTCGGTGCTCGAGCAGGGCGGACGCCTCGTCTTCGACGTGTTCGCGCCGAGCGCCGAGGACATCGCGGAGACGGACGGGATCTGGCTCGAGCGCGAGCCCGGCATCTTCGAGCGCGCCGATTGGGACGAGCGCTCCCGGACGCTCGTCCTCTCCGTCCGCGGCGCCGAGCAGGGCGCGACCTTCGAGTTGCACTGGCTCTCGGCGCCCGAGTGGAACGCGCTGATCGAGGACGCCGGCCTCGTGGTCGAGGAGCTCTACGGCTGGTTCGACCGCCGCCCGTACACGGACGGCGAGGACCAGATCTGGGTCTGCAGGCGTCCGCGGCTGACGCGCGGACGCTCGGGCGCGCGCTCGAGGACGTGGCGGCAGACGACATCTAGCGCACGCGCGATGTTGCTGGCACGCTTGAAGCAGATGGATGAGCCGATCGCGACGCATGAGGACGTGACGACGATCATGGCGCTGCTGGGTGACATTCACGAAGAGACTCAGCGGATCCGACGGATCCTGGAGGACGAAGATGGCGAGGAAGAGACGGAAGACGATCTGGACCGCTGAGGACGAGGCCCGGTGGCAGCGGACCAGGCGGCTCGTCGAGGAGCGCATCGCGTATCACAGCGAGATGTCACGCCTCCTCGGCGAGCGCGAGCGGGAGCAGCGCCGGCTCGAGGAGCTCCGGCGCGCCGCCGGCTAAGGCGGCCCCGGGACGCACGGGGCGTGGCTTCAGCCTCGCCCCTCTTGGTTCAGAGCACCTCGACCTCGTCGCCGACCCGCACCATGCCGGGCTCGAGTACCTCCGCGTACACCCCGAGACACGGCTCGCCGTCGACCGCCCCACGGACGTCGATCAACGCACGGAGGACGTCTCGGTCGCGCCGGCCGGTGTCCGGGCTCGCAGAGGGCACGGCGCAGCGTGGCGTCGCGTCGCCGACGAGCAGGGTCGCTTCACCCACCTGCACGCGCCGACTGCGCCACGCCTCCTCGGCGAGCGCCTCGAGCCCCTCGAGCTCGAGCAGCATCCGGAACCGCCGTCCGTCTCCGTCGATCAGGTCGAGCGACGAGCGCGAGACGAGCGTCGCAGGGCGCGAGTCCGTCGCCCACACGTCGTCCTCACGCTCGATCACCGTCAGCGACCGGCCGACCAGGTCGGAGAGGGCGTCGGCCCACGGCCCCTCGATCGCGTGGCCCCGTACCCGGCGGCCGTAGACCTCGACGACCTCGGGGCCCCTCCGTACGACCTCGCCCTCGAGCGACTCTCCGGAAGGGACGGTCATCGCGAGCAGCCGCGACGCAGGATCCCACGTCGCCGCCGTCCTGACGAGCGACGTGTCGCGCTTGCCGTTGTAGAGCCTGCGGTCTGCGTCGACGAGCAGGAACCGCCTGTCCTCCCGTGCCCCGTCCGGGCCGAGGTCGACCGAATCGGGATGGTGCAGCCGTAGGCTCTTGACGGGTGTCACGTTGATGCGCGAAACGTGGGCCAAGGCCATTCGGCCGGCGATGCTACAGAGGCCGGTGGACGCGTTCCCGTCGCCCGCGTAGGATCGCGGGCGATGGTCTGGGTCATCGTCCTGCTGATCGTCGTGGCGCTGGTCGTGGTGGCGCTGGTCGCGCTGTACAACCGGTTCGTCCGCTACCGCAACCGCGTCGACAACGCGTGGGCGCAGATCGAGGTGCAGCTCAAGCGGCGGTGGGACCTGATCCCGAACCTGGTCGAGACGGTGCGCGGCTACGCCCAGCACGAGCGCGGCACCTTCGAGGCCGTCACCGAGGCGCGCGCGAACGCCCAGCGCGCACAGGGGCCGGCCGAGACGGCCGCCGCCGAAGGAATCCTGGGAGCGGCACTCGGCCGTCTGTTCGCAGTCGCCGAGGCGTACCCCGAGCTGCAGGCGGACGAGAACTTCCGCCAGCTCCAGGACGAGCTCGCCGGGACGGAGAACCGGATCGCCGTGTCGCGGCAGGTCTACAACGACACCGTCCTCACGTTCAACAACGCGATCCAGACGTTTCCCGGCGTCGTGCTCGCCGGTCCCTTCGGGTTCACGAAGCGGGAGTTCTTCGAGACGGACGAAACCCAGCGCGAGGCGCCGCGAGTCGACTTCTCGCCCGGGTCCGGGGTCGCTGCACCGTCGGTGCCCGCACCCGCAGCGCCCCCGGCACCTGCGGCGCCAGCGGCCGACGCACCGAGTGACCCGCCCGCGTCGTAGCGCGGCGCTCCTCGCGGCGTCGGTCGCCGCACTCGCCCTCGCAAGTAGCGTCCAGGCGAAGTCCTTCGACTTCCCGCAGGCGAACGTCGACGTCGTCGTCGAGGCCGACGGCAGCCTCCGCGTCACCGAGCAGCTGACGTACGCGTTCAGCGGCCCGTTCAGCGGCGCGAACCGCGACATCCCCCTCCGCTCCGGCGAGTCGATCGACCAGGTGAGCGTGCTGGAGAACGGCCGCGCCTTCGCGACGGGCGGATGCGTCGAGATCGGCTGCTCGAGCCCGGCGGGCACGTTCGGCGTCACCCGCGACGGCGACACCGAGCGCGTCGTCTGGCACTTCAGCGCGGCCGACGAGGTGCGGACGTTCGAGATCCGCTACCGGATGCGCGGTGTCGCGGTGGCGTACGACGACGTCGTCGACGTGAACCTCCAGGTCTGGGGCGACCAGTGGGACACCTCGCTCGCGCGTCTGACGGCGACGACCACCGGCCCGGGCGACGTCGTGCGGGCGTGGGGACATCCTGTCTGGGTGCGCGGCGACGTCACGATCGACGGGCAGAGCGCGCACCTGCGTGCGGTGAACGTGTCCCCGCACCAGTTCGTCGAGCTTCGCACGCTCTATCCGCGGAGTGCGTTCACGTCGACCGCGGGCATGCGCGTCGCGAGCGGCAGCGGGCTCGACAAGATCGCCGCCGAGGAGCTGGAGGACGCGAAGGCGTACGAGCGCGACAAGGAGCGGATCGACGACGCGATCGCGCATCCGTGGCGGACGGCGCTCGTCCTCCTGGCGCTCGGCGTGCTGCCGGCGCTCGCGATCTCGTCGTTCGTCTTCTGGCGCTTCGGGCGCGAGCTCGAGACCGGCTACGACCGCGAGTACGAGCAGGAGCCGCCGACCGACACCGAGGCTGCGCTCGTGCCGACGCTCCTGCGCCAAGGCGGCGAGGCGGGGTCGTTCGAGTTCACGGCGACGATCTTCGACCTGATCCGGCGCGGTCACTACAAGGCGGCGCAGGTCACGACCGAACGGAGCGTCTGGGGCGGCCTCCGGAACGAGAACATCGCCGACCTGGAGCTCTCCCCCGGGGAGCCGGTCGCGCTCACGACCTGGGAGACGTCCGTCACGGACGTCGTCGACGACGTCCTCGCGGGCGGCAGCGAGCGGCTGTCGAGGTTCCGGGGCGAGATCGAGGACGACCGCACGTCGATGGCGCCGCGCTTCGAGGGCTTCAAGGCCGCCGTGTCGGGCGAGGTCGCGAATCGCGGCTGGTTCCGGTCGATGGGCATCGTGCCCCTCATCGTCGGGATCGTCGTCTTCGCCGCGATCGGGGCGCTGCTCGCGTTCGTCGCGATCGACGGCTGGCGGTCGGTCTACCCGCGCTGGAGCGATGTCGTGCTGCTCGCGCTCGCGTTCGCGGCCTTCGTCAACGCGGCCGTGCTCTTCGGCGCGTCGACCCGCCGCAAGCTGTGGCGGCGCCGCAGCCGGCCCGCCGCGGTCGAGGCCGAGCGCTGGGACGCGTTCCGCCGTTACCTGCAGGACTTCCCCCGCCTCGAGGAGGCGCCGCCCGCGACGCTCGCACTCTGGGAGCGCCTGCTCGTCTACGGGATCGCGTTCGGGATCGCCGAGCGGGTGCTCCAGGCCGCGCACCTCGCGATGCCCGAGGCGATGGCGCAGGCGAGCTCGCTGTACTGGATCTCCGGTCAGGGCAACCTCGGAAGCGGCGCCACCGCGCTGTCGATCGGCGACCTCGCCTCCGGGTTCGGCTCGGCGCTTGCCCCGCCCTCCTCCGGCTCGGGGGGGTTCGGCGGCGGCTTCTCGGGCGGTGGCGGAGGAGGCGGCGGCGGCGGGGGCGGGGGCGCCTGGTAGGCGCGCGCTCGGCGACGCCGGCGGAGCCCTCGGAGCCTCCGGGGCCTCGGCTTCAGCCTCCGCCCTCTTGCGGGGGACCGATCGCGACGAGCGCGAGCGCGACGGTAGCCGCCCACGACATCACCTGAAGCTCGCCCGCGAGAAGCGCAGTCTCGACCTCGGCTCGTGTCAGCGTGAGGAGCTCCTGCTCCTCGAGGTCGTCGGCCACGGGCTCTGCGACGCGCCGCGCCCCGAGCGCGAGGTACAGGTGTCCGACGCCGCAGCCGCGGTTCCCGTCGACGACGTAGCGTCCGAGCGACGTCCATTCCGACGCCTCGTGCCCCGTCTCCTCGAGCAGCTCGCGGCGTGCGGCGTCGAGCGGAGCCTCCCCGGGCTCGACGTAGCCGCCGATCGGCCCGACGGTCGTCCCCTCGACGGCGTACTTCGTCTGGCGAAAGAGGAGGAACGATCCGTCGTCGGTCAGCGCGACGACATTGACGAACGTGCGCGACTCGACCCACGGCCAGTCCTCGACGACCCGGCCGTCGGGAAGCTCCACGACATGGCTCTCGACCGAGAGCCAGGGGCTGAGGTCGAGGAGCCTCCGCCGCGACCGCGTCTTCCAGGGCTCCATGCGCGTCGATTCTCTACTGCGGAGCCGAAGCGCGCGCGGAGACTGCGTAGAGCGCGATTGCTCCGGCGGCAGCGACGTTCAGCGACTCGGCCCGCCCGGAAGCGGGATCGTCACCTTGCAACAGTCTGTTGCAAGGTCCGTCGGCAGCCCGTCGCGCTCGGAGCCGAGCAGGAACGTCACCGGCGGCGCGAGGTCGATGTCCCCGAGCGGCGCACCGCCATGCGCCTCGAGGGCGAGGCAGCGTCCCGGACGCTCGTCCCATGCGACCAGCGGGACGCGGAAGATCGCGCCGGCGCTCGCCCGGAGCGCCTTCGGCGAGAGTGGATCGGCGCTCCTCTCCGAGAGCGCGACGCAGGCGCCGAACGCGTCAGCGGTGCGCAGAAGCGTCCCGACGTTCCCCGGATCCGACAGGCGCCAGAGCGCGAGGCACACGTCGCGCGTGCCGGTCGGGAGGTCGGCGCGGCGGTAGACGCCGATCGCCTGCGCGGGGTGCGGGAGCGTCGAGACGCGGGCGAGCAGGTCCGCCTCCACCGTCTCCCCGGCCGTGAGCAGGTGAACGGGCTCGATCCCGGCCTCGCGCGCCGCCTCGACCAGGTCCTCGCCCTCCGCCGCGAAGAGCCCGGTCTCGTCGCGGTGCTTGCGTTGCGCGAGCAGCTTGCGGACCAGCTTGAGCGTCTCGTTGTCGCGGGACGTGATCACAGTCGCCAGTCGAGGCCGTTGCCGTGCGGATCGACGCGCGCGGCGACCCTGGCAGCCTCCGGCCAGACCCGCAACTCGAGCTCGAAGACCGCGTCGCCCCCCGCGCTCGTGTCCCAGCGCCTCACCGAGACCCACGCGAGCGGCCGGCCGTCGGCGCCCGCGGTCTCGAGCGCCTCGCCCAGCTCGCGCGCGGCCTCCTCGGGGAGGTAGACGACAGAGAACGTCTCGAAGACGACGGTCAGCGCGTCGGCGGGCCGGTCTGCGAGGACGGTGGGCAGGAGCTTTGCATAGTCGCCCTGGATCAGCTCCGGCGGATCGGGCATGCGGCGAAGCGTCTCGACCGCGGCGTCGAGGCGCGCGACGCGGTCCCCGAGCCCCGGCCACAGGAAGCTCCGCAGGAGGAGGTAGCCCTCGGGCGACGTCGCGTCGATCGGCGCGAGGTCGATCCCGCGGCGGCGACGGACGACGAGCTCGCGCTCGAGAAGCGCCGCCGGCACCCGACCCCCGTGCTCCTCGACCGTCAGCTCGAGCAGCGCGTCGGCTGGGCCGAACGCGCCGTTCGCGTACCGGTACCGGTAGCGGTCGACGAGGAGGTTCAGGCCCGCGCTCGGGCCGAGCTCGACGAGCTCGAGCGGGAGACCGGTCTCGGCCGACGCTGCGAGCAGCGTCGGCAGGATCGAGGTGCAGCGCTGCACCTCGTTGGTCTGCACGCCGTGCGTCTCGAGCCGCTTCCGCAGTGCGTCCTCGTGCTCGACGAGCGCCGCGGCGAAGTCCTCGAAGCGGCCGCTGAGCGCGTCCGGCGCCGCCTCCGTGAGGACGAGGTAGTGCACGGCCGCGAAGAGCCGCAGCGGCACGTCCCACCGCTCGTCGCTCCCCACGACGGGGCGTGCGGGAGCGGGATCGTCCGCGAGACGCCCGGCCAGCCGGGCGTAGACCGGCGAGCCGAGCGCCTCGAAGTGCTCCGCCTGCCGGCGGAATATCCCGACGAGCTCGCTCAGGCCGCTTTCGCGTCGTCTCCCGACGCGAGCGCCGCCTTGGCCTTCTCGGCGACCGCGGTGAACGCGGCCGGGTCGGCGACGGCGAGGTCGGCGAGCGACTTGCGGTCGAGCTCGATTCCCGCCTTGTGGACGCCGTTCATGAACTGGTTGTACGAGAGCCCGTTTGCCCGCGCCGCCGCGTTGATGCGGACGATCCAGAGCGAGCGGAAGTTGCGCTTCTTGTTGCGCCGGTCGCGGTAGGCGTACACGAGCGAGTGCTCGACCTGCTCCTTCGCGTAACGGTAGTGCGTGCTCTTGCGGCCGTAGTACCCCTTGGCCTGGTCGAGCACCTTGCGGCGCTTCTTGCGCGCGTGGACGGATCGCTTCACTCGCGCCATGGCTACTTCATCCCCAGGAGCTTCTTCACGGCCTTCACGTCGACCTTCGCGACGGGATGGCTCTTGCCGAAGTCGCGCTTACGCTTCGACGACTTCTTCGTGAGGTTGTGGCTCTTCATCGCGTGACGGCGCTGCAGCTTTCCCGCCGCGCTCACCTTGAAGCGCTTCTTCGCTCCGCTCCCCGTCTTCGTCTTCGGCATCTCGTCTCACCCCTGCGTTCTTCGTCGGCCCGAGCACCATCACCATGTTGCGACCGTCGATCGTCGGCTGCTGCTCGACCTGGCCGAGCTCGTTGACGTCCTCTGCGAGACGGTCGAGGAGCATCCGACCCCGCTCCGGGTGGAGGTTCTCCCGCCCCCGGAACATGATCGTGACCTTCACCTTCGCCCGCTGGTTCAGGAAGCGGACGACGTGGCCCTTCTTCGTCTCGTAGTCGTGATCGCCGATCTTCGGTCGGAGCTTGATCTCCTTGATGTTGATCGTCGACTGGTGCTTCCGCGCCTGCTTCGCCCGCTGCTCCTGCTCGTAGCGCCACTTGCCGTAATCCATGACGCGCGCCACAGGTGGGTCGGCGTCCTTCGCCACCTCCACGAGATCGAGGTTCTTCGAGTACGCGTACTCGAGTGCCTCCTTCGTGTCCTTGATCCCGATCTGCTCCCCGTCCTCACCGACGAGCCTGACCCGCGGTACGCGGATCTGCTCGTTGATCCGATCCTGCTGGACGACGGGACGCGTCCTGTCCTCGGGACGACGCCGCGGTCTCAAAGGCAGTTCACCAAGCCGAGTCGATCCTCCTCATTTCGTGGAAACGCCACTGCATGCAGCGGCGGCATTCCCTCGTCGGTTCCGACTCGGTTGAACCTCGCGCGGCGCGGCCGGCGAGGTGAGGGGCGATGCCGCTCCTGCTTGCAGGCTTCGGAGGGTAGCAGGGAATCACGCGTCCATCCGTGGTCGGGACAACGGCTCGCTTCGCGTGAGCAGCGGATTCTGCTGAACGATCGCGTCGAGGAGGTCGTCGAGCGACATCGTCGAGACGCCCTTCCCTCCGCGCTCGCGAACGGCCAGGGTGTCGCGCGTCTCGCGGTCGCCCCAGACGACGACGTAGGGGAGCTTCTGCAGCTCGGTGTCGCGGATCCGCTTCCCGAGCGTCTCGTCGCGATCGTCGAGGTCGGCCCGGAGCTCGTGCTCATTCATCGTCCGGACGAGCTCGCGAGCCGCCTCGCGGTGCGCCTCGGCGACCGGCAGCACCCGCACCTGCACCGGAGCCAGCCAGGCGGGGAACGCGCCCGCGTAATGCTCGATCAGGATCCCCGTGAACCGCTCGAGCGAGCCCAGCAGCGCGCGGTGGACGACGTACGGCGTGTGCTCGTGGTTGTCCGCGCCCATGTAGGTGAGGCCGAATTGCTTCGGCATCTGCGCATCGAGCTGGATCGTCCCCATCTGCCAGGAGCGGCCCAGCACGTCGAGCATGTGGAGGTCGATCTTCGGCCCGTAGAACGCCCCGTCGCCTTCGCTGACCGTGTACGCGATCTCGCGGCGCTCGAGGGCCGAGCGTAGCGCGCCCTCCGTGAAGTCCCACTCCTCGTCCGTCCCGAGCTTGTTCTCGGGGCGCGTCGAAAGCTCGAAGCGGGCGTCCATCCCGAAGATGTCGTAGAGGAACGCCGCATAGTCGAGGCAGCCGAAGATCTCGTCGGAGATCTGATCCGGCGTGCAGAAGATGTGCGCGTCGTCCTGCGTGACGTGCCGGACACGGAGCAGCCCGTGGAGCGTCCCGGTCGGCTCGTTGCGGTGGAGCGTCGAGGACTCGGCGTAGCGGAGCGGCAGCTCGCGGTAGCTCCGCAGCTGGTTCCCGAACAGGAGCATGTGGCCGGGGCAATTCATCGGCTTCAGCCCCGCGTGCGGCTCCTCCCCTTCGCCGGCGACGAGGAACATCTCGCCGCGGAACTTCTCCCAATGCCCCGAGGTCTGCCACACCGTCCTGTCGTAGATGAGCGGCGTCTTCACCTCGAGGTATCCGCGCCGCGCGTTCTCGCTCCGGCGGAGGTCCTCGAGCACGTTCCAGAGTGTCATCCCCTTCGGGTGCCAGAACGGCGATCCCGGCGAGGCGTCCTGGAGGTGGAAGAGATCGAGTTGCGGCCCGATCCTGCGGTGGTCTCGCGCGCGCGCCTGCTCGAGCCGCTCGAGGTACGCGTCGAGGTCGGCCTGCGTGAAGAACGCCGTCCCGTAGATCCGCGTGAGCTGCGTGTTCCGCTCGTCGCCGCGCCAGTACGCGCCCGCAAGGCCCGTCAGCGTGAACGCCTTGATCGGCTTCGAGTCCTGCAGGTGCGGCCCGCGACAGAGATCGGTGAAGTCGCCCTGCGTGTAGAGCGTGATGTCGCCCTCGGCGCCGTCGACGAGCTCGACCTTGTACCGCTCGCCCTCCGCCTCGAAGCGCTCCCGCGCTTCCTCACGGCTGATCGCCTCCCGCGTCCACGCGCGGCCCTCGGAGAGCTCCCGCTGCACCTCGGCCTCGATCGCGGCCAGGTCGTCCTCACGGATCGGCTCGGGGAACTCGAAGTCGTAGTAGAAGCCGTTCTCGATCGGCGGGCCGATCGCGACCTTCACGCCGGGGTGGAGCCGGCGGACCGCCTCGGCCAGGAGGTGCGCCGAGGAGTGGCGGAGAACGTGGAGGGCGTCCGGGTCGTCGTGGTCACGGGTCGTGAGGATCTCGAGCGACGCGCCGTCCGGGAGCGGAAGCCGGAGGTCGCGCGGGTCGCCGTCGACGCGCGCGAGCACGGCCTGCTCGGCGAGCTTCGGCCCGATTGCACGGGCGGCATCGAGCGCGCTCGCACCCTCGGGAAGCTCGAGCGCGCTCCCGTCGGGGAGCGTCACGTTCACGTCGGGCCAGGATAGTCGGCGCTACCGGGGCGCTACTCGCCCTTGTGCACCGGGCCGTGCTCGGCCTCGAAGACACGCATCAGGCGGCGGAGAAGATCGTTCAGCTGCTCGCGCTCGTCGAGCGTCAACGCGAGGCCGACGACTGCTTCCTTCTCGGCCTGGACGCCCACCGCCTCGTCCCACAGGCGGCGGCCCTCGTCGGTGAGCTCGACGATCACGCCGCGGCGGTCGTCGGGGTCGTCGATCCGGCGGACGATCCCGCGACGCTCCATGTTGTCGAGCCGGTTGGTCATCGCGCCGCTCGAGAGGCCGAGCCGCTTCGCGAGCTTGCCCGGCTTCCCGCGGTACGGCGGGCCGCCCCAGCGCAGGTTCGCGAGGAGCTTCCACTCGCCGTGGCTCAGGTCGTACGCCTCGAGCGTCTCCTGCATCGCGCGGTCGACGTAGTACTTGAGCTTGTCGATGCGCTCGACGATCCCCTCGATCCCGAGGTCGAGGTCGGGAAGCTCCCGACCCCAGACGTCGAGGCTGACGTCCACCGAATCGGGCTCGACCGGCGACCGGGTTTTCGTCACGCGCTGATTCTCCATCTCGAGACTCTTGACGTCAAGCTTTGGGACCGTGTATCTTCATCCCAAGTAGTTCGTCATCAAGATACTTGATGGAGAGGAGACGACCATGCTGGAGCCGCTCGCACCGGAGATCAGGCAGGAGCTCGCTGTCGCCAGAGTGGCCGCCCTGCACCGTTCCGCCGGGCGCTCTGCGGCCGGCCCGCTCCGGCGAGCTGCCGGCTCCGCGCTCGTGCGCCTCGGGCTGCGACTGGGATACGACGGCAGCGTCCCGCCGCTCGTAGCGCAGCCTGAAAGCAGCGTGGGTGCCAGGCTCGAGCCTGGCACCCACACGATCTTCCCGGTGACCGAGTCCGATCTCGAGCGCGAGCTCGCTGCGCCGTTCGGGATCGGGGTGGCGCGACTCAGAACCTGATCACGCTGCGGATCCCGTCCTGACGCTCCATCAGCTCGAAGCCGCGCTGCAGGTCGTCGAGCCCGAGCCGGTGCGAGATCAGCGCATCGACGTCGATCTCGCCCGCAAGCCAGCGATCGACGAGTTTCGGCACCTGCGTCCGGCCCTTGACGCCGCCGAACGACGAGCCCGTGACCCGCCGTCCGGTGATGAGGAGACGGGGGACGATGTCGAGCGTCTCGCCCTTGCCCGCGACGCCGCACATCGTCGCGAGCCCCCACGCCTCGCGGGCCGCCTCGACCGCCTGCCGCATCACCTGCACGTTGCCGGTCGCCTCGAACGTGTACTCGGCGCCGAAGCCGCCGGTCTCCGCCTTGATCCAGTCGACCGTGTCGTCGCCCGCCACCCGCGTGTCAGTCGCCCCGTGGTGCCGCGCGTGCGCGAGCCGCTCCTCGGAGAGATCGACGGCGACGATCCGCTCGGCGCCCGCAAGCCTTGCCCCGATCACCGCCCCGAGCCCCACGAGCCCGCAGCCGAACACGACGCAGGTCGACCCCGGCTCGACCCGCGCGGTGTAGAGCGCCGCGCCGATTCCCGTGGAGAGCCCGCAGGCGAACGGCGCGCACCCCTCGAGCGATGCCTCGCGGCTCACCTTTGCGAGCGCGATCTCGGGCATCACGGTGTACTCGGCGAACGTCGAGGTGCCCATGAAGTGACGCAGCTCCTCGCCGTCGCGCGAGAGCCGCGTCGTCCCGTCGGGGAGATAGCCGAGCCCCTGCTGGTCGCGGATCGCGACGCAGCGGTTCGTGCGCTTGCTGCGGCAGTGAACGCACTCGCCGCATTCGGGCGCGAAGAGCGTGATCACGTGGTCACCGGGCTCGACGAGCGCGACGCCCCTTCCGACGCGCTCGACGACACCGGCGCCCTCGTGGCCGAGGACGCACGGCGCGTACCCGGTCGGATCGGCGCCCGACGCCGTGTAGAGGTCGGTGTGGCAGACGCCGCAGGCGACGAGCCGAACGAGCACCTCGCCGGCCTTCGGTTCCGCGAGGTCGACCTCCTGGACGACGAGCGGCTGCCCGAACTCCTCCAGGACGGCGGCGCGGATCCTCACGCGGCCGATCCTACGCGCCGCCGCGAAGCCGGACCGCCAGCGACACGCCGTCGGCCCAGCCCCTGGTGCCCACGACGAGGACGCGCACGCGGTCGAGCCCCGGCGGCAGCGGAAAGGCGACCCGGGAGCGGCCGTCGAGCTTCGCGCGGGCGATGCCGCGCCACGTGAAGTGATCGCGGTCGTAGGTCTGCAGCACGGCGGTCGCCCCGGGGCGCGGCGGCACCGTGCGAGCGCGAATCGTGTCGCCGCTCCGCGCGGCGCGCACCAGCGGGCGCACCTGCACCCGGACGGCGGGGCTGACGAGGCGCCCTGCGACCGCCCGGAAGCTGCCCGGCACGACCGCGTCGACGGCGGCGACGAAGCTCCCGTCCGGCCGAGCTCGCACCACCCGGTCGCCGGTCGTCGCCCCTCGCAGCGTCACGGTCTCGGTCCCGGGCGGGGCGAGGCCCGCGAAGACGACGCGCCGGCCGCTCGCCACCGGGCCCTCCGGGCCGGACAGCACCAGCCCGAAGACGTCGACCTCGCCTCGCATGAACTTGTGGATCGTGCAGTGGAAGGGGTAGCGCCCCTGCTTCGCGAACGTGAACGTAAATGCCCCTCCCGGCGGCACGTAGCCGGATGAGAACGCGTCGCCGTCCGCGCTGACGGTGTGGTTGATCGAGTCGTCGTTCTTCCACGTCACCGTGGTGCCGACCAGGACCGAGATCTGCGAGGGGTCGTAGAGCTTTCCCGGCATCGTCACCGTCCGCGTCGGTGCGTCGGCCGACGCGGCGCCCGTCGCGAGCACGAGCGCCGCCACGACCGGGAGCACCGGCACCAAGCGCCTGCTCACCGCGTCACCCGGTAGATCCCGATCATCCCGTTCATCATGTGGCTCTCGACGTGGCAGTGATAGAGCCACGTCCCCGGGATGTCCTCGCGCCAGCGGATCTTGTAGCTCTCGGCCGGCCCGATGACCTGCGTGTCGCGTGGCCCGTCGGCCGTCATCCAGCGGTGGCCGTGGACATGGAAGGTGTGGAAGTCGTCGCCGATCGCGAGCACGTCCCACTGCACGACGTCGCCGACCTTGGCCCGGAAGACCGGCGTGTTGCCGACGAACGCCCTGCCGTCGATCGTCATGAACCCGAGATGCGACGAGAGGTAGACGACGAACTCCCGGTCCGGCTCCTGCTCGTCCCGGCCGAGTATCGAGAGCGCGCCGTAGAGGCCCCCTTCGATCGACGCCGTCATCGACGGCGAGTGGTCGTGGTACGGCCAGACGCCCGCCGAGCTCGGCTCCGCGACCAGGCGGTAGGTGAAGGTTCCCCCGGGCTTGACGTTCGCGCCCGGTCCCGAAAACCCGGGGATGTACGCGCCGTCCGAGCCGAACCGGTACCGCACCCCGTGGAAGTGCATCGAGTGGGGCTGGTTGGTCAGTGTGTCCAGGTTGCGGAAGTGGACGAGGACGGTGTCACCGACACGGGCGCGCAGCAACGGCCCCTGGATACCCTCGTTGCCGGGTTGCGTGCGGACCGGCGTCGCGAAATCCTTCGTGTACTGGCGGTAGACGACCGTCCGGAACACGGTCTTGTCGGGCGTGAACGTCTCGCCCTCGATCGCGTTCCGCCCGTTCGGGACGACGTTCCAGGTGACCGGCACGGCGGCCACCCAGTACTCGCGAACATGTCCGCGCGCGGCCGGCTCGCCGGCGGCGATCGAGGTGAGGGCGCCGGTGCCTGCGACGACGAGCGCGGCGCCGGCGAGGGCCGCGAGCGCGAGCGCCCGCGGCCCTGACCGACGGAGCCTCACGGCGTGACGACGATCGTCCCGCTCATGTCGGGACCGTGGATCCAGCAGAAGTACTTGTAGGTGCCGGGCGTCGAGAACGTCACCCTCGACGAGCGCGGAAGCCCGGGGATGGGCGCCCCGGCGGCGACCGGCGTCGAGAAGAACCCGTTTCCGTGCGTCGTCGCGCCGGCGTACGTGAGCGGCTTCGGGTCAGTGCCGTACGGGATGATCGGCGTCGCCTGGTTCGGGGCCTTGGGACCCGCGGGGAGCATGTCGGTCTTCTTCCCCCACTGCGCGACGTACTTCTTCGGCCCGAAGACGATGTTGTGCACCTCGCTCGCCGACTTGTTGACGAACGTGACCGTCGAGCCTGCCTTGACCTTCAGCACCTTCGGGTAGAACGCGATCATCGCGACCCCGCCGCCGACGCCCATCGCGACGGTGTTGGGTGCGGCGACCTTGGTCTTGTTCAGCGCGATCGCCTTCGGGTACGCCGCAGTCTGCAGCTGGAGGGCCTGCGCCTTCACCTGGTCAGGCGTCTTCGGTACGGCCGAGCCTGCCGGCTTGACGACGACCGTCGCCTTCATGCCGGGATGCAGCGTGCAGAAGAGGCGATACGCGCCCGGCTTCGGGAACGCGTAGGTCGCCGTCGCCGGGGGCGACTTCGGCCCCTGCGGGCCGATGGCGCCGCTCGAGACCGGTGTCGCGCCGGAGATCGTCTTCGGCCCGAAGGGCCCGAACGCGAGCGGGTTGTAGATGATCTTCGTGAGATCGTCGAAGTAGAACGGCTGCCCGGCCGCGTCGGCGAGCCCGGCGTAGGTCCCCTTCTTCGGATCCGGGACGAGCAGCGGGATCGGCTTCGCGCTGTACGTCACCGAGTGGAACGAGTTGCTAGTGAAGGTGACGCTGTCCCCGGCCGCGATCACGAGCCTCGAGGGCAGGAACTGGTTGATCGTGCCCGGGATCTTCCTGAGGCTCGCGGGTGGTTGCGCGAACTCCCCCATATAGACGGTGTACGTGGTCGCCGCCCGCGCGTGCTGCGCCGGCAGCGCGACGCCCGGCACTGCGAACGCAGCCACCGCGACGCACGCGATGAGAACCTGCTTCATTCGATTTGACCCCCCTTGGGCTCGACGATTTTCGCCTATTGCACGCGTTGCCTGCCGCCGCGCAGGGGGACTATAGACGGGTCCGCGGACGAATACGAGGGCTTTGTCTCACCATGGCGCACACTTGACTTTCCCTGTCGTCGCTGCCTGTAATCGCTCATCCGATGACGACGCACGCCGACCTGGCGAGACCCTACGACGAGGCGCCGGCGTGAGCGCGGCCGGTGCCACCGCGGTCGAGAGCCCGGCGAGGCAGACCGACCCCGTCCTTCGGCTCGAGGGCGTCCGCAAGAGCTTCGACACGAACCTCGTCCTGGACGGGATCGACCTCGAGGTCGCCCAGGGGGAGGTGCTGGTGATCATCGGCCCGAGCGGCAGCGGCAAGAGCACGCTCCTGCGCTGCGTGAACCTCCTCGAGCCGATCCAGGCGGGCCGCATCTTCTTCGAGGGTCGGGAGATCACGGCGAAGGGGGTCGACGTCTCCGCGGTCCGCCAGCGGATCGGCATCGTCTTCCAGCAGTTCAACCTGTTCCCGCACCTGACGGTGATGCACAACCTGACGCTGGCCGCGCGACGGATCCGCAAGCTGCCCCGCGAGGAGGCGGAGCTGCGCGCACGCGAGCTCCTCGACGTCGTCGGCCTGCCCGAGAAGGCAGCCGCGCATCCGCACCAGCTCTCCGGGGGCCAGCAGCAGCGGGTCGCGATCGCCCGGGCGCTGATGATGTCGCCCCACGTCATCCTGTTCGACGAGGTCACCTCCGCACTCGACCCCGAGCTGGTCGGCGAGGTGCTCGTGGTGATGCGCGACCTGGCGCGCGACGACGGAACGACGATGCTCGTCGTCACCCACGAGATGCAGTTCGCCCGCGAGGTGGGCGACCGCGTCGTCTTCATGGACAACGGACGCATCGTCGAGCAGGGGCGACCGTCCGATGTCCTCGACAGCCCGCGAGAGGAGCGGACGCAACGGTTCCTACGGCGG
This sequence comes from uncultured Actinomycetes bacterium, assembly GCA_963821365.1. Taxonomy (GTDB): domain Bacteria; phylum Actinomycetota; class Thermoleophilia; order Gaiellales; family Gaiellaceae; genus Gaiella. The sequence goes on along the minus strand of CAWGDT010000007.1, from coordinate 6,275 downwards.
TCGTTCCAGCTCGCGGGATCGCTCGAGAACCTGTCAATCACCGACGAAGAAGAAGGAGCTGACGGATGAAGAGAATCATCCTCGCCACCGCGGGGGTCGCGCTGATCGCGGTGGTCACCGCAACACTCGGGTGGGCGCAGTCCACCGCCCCGACCGCGCAGGCGCGGCCGGAGGCGAAAGCACCGGTGCTGCCGAAGCTGCCCGCCGACATCGCCAGTCGCAAGCGGCTGCTCGTCGGGGTCAAGTGCGACACGCCGCCGTTCGGCTACCTCGACGTCCGGGGCAAGAACGCAGGGGTCGACGTCGAGATCGCAAGGTGGCTCGCGCGCTACGCGTTCGGCCGGGCACAACGTCTGACCTTCGTCTGCGCCCCGACTGCGGCCCGCGAGCCGCTGCTGACGAGCGGTCGCGTCGACCTCGTGATCTCCACGTTCACCTACACGGCCGACCGGGATACGCGCATCGACTTCTCGCGGCCGTACTACAACGCGACGGGTCGCTTGCTCGTCAAGAACGACTCGCCGATCCAGAGCCTCGCCGACCTCCGCGGCAAGAAGGTGGCGACGACGAGCGGGTCGATCTACGACCGCTGGATGAAGCGCTGCTTCACCGGAACCGAGGTCATCGTCGTGGACAGCGTCACGAACGCCGTCCTCGCCTTCAATCAGGGACGCTCGGACGCGGTCATGTTCGACGACACGTCGCTCGCGCTGATCGCGGCCACGAACCCGGCCGCGAAGCTCACGAACGACCTCTTCCTCGAGCTGCCGTACGGCATCGGGATCAAGCAGGGCAACGTCGAGCTGAAGCGCTGGGTCGACGCCCGCCTCAACCTGATGAAGAAGAAGGACCTCTTCCTCCCGATCATCAAGAACAACATCGCGCCTCGCTTCGTGCCGGCGTTCTCGAAGAACATCCTGCGACCGACCAACGACTTCCAGTACGCGTCGCCGACGGCTCCGAGCGTCGACACGGTGTGCCCATAGCCTGACGGGGCATCGCGTGTGCGTGGCGGCCGCGGCAACGCGGCCGCCACCGGCGCCTCCTGAAGATGCTTGCTGTCTATGACCTCTGGGCGTTCGTAGCCGAGAACTGGCGCGAGCTCCTCGACGGGCTGATCAACACGCTCAAGGTCTCGATCATCGCGATCGCCGGATCGGCCGCGATCGGCGTCGTGCTCGGCGCGGCGCGGGCCTACCGCATCCCCGTCGTCAGCCAGCTCGCCGCCGTGTACGTCGAGATCATCCGGAACACGCCGATCCTGGTCCAGATCTTCATGCTCTTCTTCGCGCTGCCACAGGCCGGGATCCGCCTCGACGCGTTCACGGTCGCCTGGCTCGCAGTGATGATCTGGGGCGGGGCATTCAACACGGAGAACTTTCGCGCGGGGTTCGAGGCCGTGCCCGACCGCTACCGCGAGGCCGCCTTCGCACTGGGGTTCGGCGGCTTCTCGACGTTCCTCAACGTCACGCTGCCGATCGGCGGCCGCATCGCGCTTCCGTCGTCCATCAACACGTACATCTCCGTGGTCAAGAACACGTCGCTGGTGTACGTGATCGGGTACCAGGAGCTCACCACGACCGCGATCAACATCGCCAATCTGACGCTCGAGACGCTCGAGGCGCTCACGGTGCTGGCGATCGTCTACCTCACGCTCGTGTGGAGTCTCTCGGCAGCGATCCGCCTACTCGAGTCTCACCTCGCGATCCCGGAGACGCGCTAGCCGTGCCCGACTGGGCGGAACCCGTAGTCCGCTACATCCTGGAGGTCGGGCTGCGGACGACGCTGCGCATCTCGGCGTTCGCGGTGCTCGGCAGCACGGTGCTCGGCATCGTCTTCGGGACGCTGCTGACGATCGAGTTCTGGGCGTCGAAGATGGCGATCCGCGGCTACATCGAGGTCTTCCGCGGGCTGCCGATCCTCGTCACGGTGTTCATCGTCTACTTCGGGCTTCCGGCGATCTCCCCCGAGCTCGAGTTCGGGCCCGTCACGGCCACGACCATCGCGCTCGTGCTCTGGGGCAGCGCTCAGGTCGCGGAAGCGACGCGCGGGGCGGTCGGCTCGATCCCGCGCGAGCAACACGAGGCCGCCGCTGCGCTCGGCTTCGGCTGGGTCGGCCGACACGTCTTCGTGATCATCCCCCAGGCGCTCCGCCGTCTGCTGCCGCCGCTCGTCAGCCTGCTCGTCAACATCATCCAGAACTCGACGCTCGCCGCGGTGATCGGCGGCACCGACCTGCTTCAGTCGGCGAAGGCGCAGACGGAGAGACTGACGTTCTTCCCGCCCGCCGGGATAGGCGAGATCCACGCCGTGGAGATCTTCGGCTTCGTGATGGTGATCTTCTTCCTGATCTCGTTCCCGCTGACGCGCCTCGCCGCGTACCTCGAGAAGCGGCTCGCCTGAGCGCGCGCGTCAGTCGTCAGTCGAGCGTGTCGGCCCGGCCACCGGCTTGGAAGCGGGCCTGCCTGCCGACGCCTCGCCCCGCGCCTCCCCGCCGGCGTTCGGCCCGCACGGGATGCTCACGAGGTGGCGCGCCGGCCTCTTCGCTGCTGCACGAGCACGGGATGGCCGACGCGCCACCTGGTTCCAGCCGGAGGAAGCACCCATGCGCTCACCGTCCGCACGGCATGCCTGCGGCGCATCCCTCGGGCGGGGGATACGGTGGCCGGGCTCAGCCGCGGACGGGAATGAGATCGGCGCTGGCGGGCGTCACCGCGACGAACGGGCGGCCACGCTCGTAGACGGCGGTCACCGGCGGATCGTGCGCGACGCACGTCCCGCCCATCGTCAGCGTGGTGCACCCCGGCACCGGGCACACAGACAGCATCGACCCGTGCGGTCGCAACCACACTTGGAGCAACTCGTTCTGCATTGACGTCTGACGCACGGCGGCACCTCCGGGTCGCATCATGACACACTCGCTACCCCGCTGCCGCGCCGGCAAACCCGCGTCGAGGTGAATCGGGCCTCCCGTTCCGGGTGTTTCGGCGCCGGCAGTCCTCAGCTCACCGCTTTCTTCACGAGCGCGCTGATCCTCGCCTCTTCGGCGGCGGTCAGCTTCTCGAGCGCGAAGGCGGTCGGCCACATGACGCCGTCGTCGAGGTTCGCCGTGTCGCTGAAGCCGAACGTCGCGTACCTCGACTTGAACTTCTGCGCGCTCTGGAAGAAGCAGACGACCTTGCCGTCCAGGTAATAGGCAGGCATCCCGTACCAGGTTCTCGGCGAGAGCGCCGGCGCGCTGGTCTTGACGAGGGCGTGGACCCGCTCGGCCATGGCGCGATCCGGTTCCGGCATCTCGGCGATCTTCGCGAGCACGTCACTTTCCCCGTCTGCCTTCCCCGCGCGTGGTCTGCGGCGCGCGTCCTTCAGCTCTCGGGCGCGTTCCTTCATCGCCGCTCGTTCCTCGTTCGTGAATCCCTCGGACTCCTTGCCGGTCGTGCTCGCGGCAGCCTTCGTCGTGGTCTTCTTCGTGGGTTTCCGCTCAGCCATCGAGTGCACCTCCTGGCACCGGACAAGTCCCGGCGGCTCGACCTCCGGTGCGATCGCCGGACGACTCACCGTACCCCCTCGGAGCGAGGTCAGACGAAGACACCGAGCGGCAGCGTCATGCCGACATTCCAGACGCCCGCGTCGACGATCTCGTGGATTCGGAGGTCGCCCGCGAGACTGCAGAGGACGTAGGCATCCTCCCGGCTCAGCCCGTGCTCCTCGACGAGCCAGGCGATCATGTTGCGGACAGCGATTCGTGCGCCCTCCATCAGATCGGCGTCGATTCCCATCGTTCCCTGGTACGGACCAGGGATTCCGACCGGGTAGGGGGTGCGGAAGGCGGGGCCGGGAATCGTCCCGTTCTTCAGGCCGAACCTGAGCGTCGCCTGCATGGCGCACTCGACGGCGCTGACGCACACTTCGCCGTCGCCTTGCACGCCGTGGGCATCCCCGCACGAGAAGAGCGCGCCCTCGCACCAGACCGGCAGCCATAGCGTCGATCCGGGAATCAGGTGGCGGCAGTCGACGTTTCCGCCGCCCTTGTGCGGTGGAAAGGGGCTGACAGGCCCCGGCTCGTCGGTGGGCACGCCCATCGTGCCGAGGAACGGCTGCAGCGGAACTTCGACACCGGGGGCCACGGTCGCAGTCGTCCCGTTCCTCAGGTCGAAGATCTTCAGGAACGGGTCTGGAAAATCGGCCGCCAGCAGACCGAGCTCCGGCATCACGGACGTCCACCCCCACGCGCCCGGGCGGAGCTCGAGGATCTCCACCTCGAGCGTGTCGCCCGGTGATGCGCCTTCGACGAAGATCGGGCCCGCGAGGTTGTAGATGGTCTCGAAGTTCCACTCCACGTCGTCGACGGTCGACGACTCGCGAACCTGGCCCTCGCCCGTGATCGGTAGCTCGAACTGGACGACGTCGCCCGGGCGAACGACGAGGGCGGGTGCGCGGCTCCGATCCCAGTCGTGATGGATTCGCGTCCCGTCGAGCGTGTGCTCAGTGGCCATCGGTGCTCCTTTGGTCGTGGCTCGGTCGTCCGCATCGCCCACGCGGGGGTCCTGACGCGCGAGGAAGCCCGCTGCTCACCGTCCCGCTGCGTAGCCCTGCATGCCGCGTGGGTTTGCCCCGGCCCGCAAGACGCCGTCCTTGTCGCGCGAGACGGCGCTCACGCGGCCGAGCGACCATGGCCCGGTCACGTCGACGTCGTGGCCGCGGCGGCGCAGCTCGTCGGCGACGTCGGCCCCCCAGCGGGCCTCGAGCGCGAGCGAGCGCGGCGCCGCCTGCCGCGGATGGAAGGACGACGGAAAATGGTCGGTGTGAAAGCTCGGGGCGTCGATCGCGGCCTGAAGGTCGTCGCCGAAGACGACGTGGCGGAGAAAGACGTGCAGGCTCCACTGGTCCTGCTGGTCGCCCCCCGGTGTTCCGAACGCGAGGTACGGAAGGCCGTCGCGGAGCGCGAGTGAAGGGGAAAGCGTCGTCCGCGGCCGGCTCCCCGGCACGAGCGAGGCCGGCAGGCCGTCCTCGAGCCAGAACATCTGTGCGCGCGTCCCGAGCGGCCAGCCGAGCTCTCCGATCACGGACGAGCTCTGGAGCCAGCCGCCGCTCGGGGTCGCCGAGACGACGTTGCCGAAGCGATCGGCGACGTCGAGATGGACCGTGTCGCCGCGGCCGACGGCGTGGGTCGGCTCACCGGTGCCGACCTCGTTCCCAGCCGCGACTGGCGTCGGCAGCCGACCTCCACCTGCGCGCAGCTCCCCCGAGGCGTCCGGTCCGACGAGACGGCGGCGCTGGTCGTTGTATTCCACCGAGAGGAGATGCGCGAGCGGAACGTCGACGAACGACGGGTCGCCGTAGAACGCCTCGCGGTCGGCGAACGCAAGCTTCGCGCACTCGACCACCGTGTGGACGTACTCGCCGTCCGACAACTCGGCCAGCTCGAATCCGGCGAGCAGCGCGAGCTGCTGCAGGAAGACGGGTCCCTGCCCCCAAGGGCCTGTCTTGCAGACCGTGAGCCCCTGGAAGTCGAACGTTGCGGGCGCCTCGAAGGTGGCGCGCCACGACGCCATGTCGTCGCCGTTCAGCAGCCCACCGTGCTCGGAGGCGAACTGGTCGATCGCCTCCGCGACGAAGCCCTGGTAGAAGAGCAATCGCGCGCGCTCGATCTCCTCTTCGCGCGAGCCGCCGCGTGAATCCTCGACGATGCGGCGGTAGGTCCGGGCCAGCCCCGGGTTCCTGAAGAGCGAGCCCGGCTCGGGCGGCGGAAGGTAGAGCTCGGACGAAGCCGGCCACGCCCGCAGGAGCTTCTCGGCACTGCGAATCGTGAACGGAATCCCCGGGACGACGGCATAGCCGCGCTCCGCGTAGCCGATCGCGAAGTCGAGCACGTCCGCGATGCGCCAGGTGCCGAACTCGGCGAGGAGCGCGAGCCAGCCACCGAAGGCGCCGGGCACGCACGCAGCGAGCGGGCCCGTGCCGGGTACGAGCTCGAGCCCCTGGGCTCGGAAACGCTCGATCGTCGCCGCCGCCGGCGCGACGCCTTGCGCGCAGAGCACCAGCGGCTCGCCGCGCTGTGCCGACCAGAACACGGCCGGCAGGTCGCCGCCGGGGCCGTTCAGGTGCGGTTCCACCACCTGGAGCGCGAAGCCGGTCGCGACCGCCGCGTCGAACGCGTTCCCACCCCGCTCGAGCACCGCCATGCCCGCCGCGGTCCCGAGCCAGTGCGTCGAGGCGACCATGCCGAACGTGCCCTGCAACTCGGGTCGAGTCGTGAACGGTCTCATACGCCT
>CAWGDT010000006.1:0-267467 GCA_963821365.1 uncultured Actinomycetes bacterium | reverse complement strand
ATTCGGCCTCACACGCCGAACGATCCCCGGGCCCGCGTTCCATGTGCCCCGCCCGGTCGGAATCCCAGGCCCGTACCGGGGCACGATGGGGATCGACGCCGATCTGATGGAGGGGGGCGCGGACCGCCGTTCGCAACATGATCCTGTGGCTTGTCGAGGAGCATGGCTTGAGTCGCGAGGACGCATACGTCCTCTGCAGCCTCGCCGGCGATCTTCGGATCCACGAGATCGTCGACGCTGGCGTCTGGAATGTCGGCATGACAATGCCTCTCGGAGTCTTCGTCTGATCTCACCGCGTCGTTCAGGTCAACGGCGTCGACGATGACGGCACCCGACTGCGTGACCAAAGCGGTCTGCCTCGTCAACCGGGAGCAGCGGGGCGCGATTCCGAAGACAAACACGCACCTGAACCTCACGGGCAAGCTGGTGAGACGAGGGGGACGTCTGGAGCGTCAGCGCCGACCGAATCACGCGTGAAGCCCCTTGCGGCACCGACCTCCTCCTCCCTCGTGAGGAGTCTCGCTCGAAAGCGCCCACCGTTCATCCCGTCGCCTGATGAGCGTGGATGGGCCCTGGTCGGGGTGCTCCCACGTCCGTTCCGGGCGGCAGCACGCTCGAGGCCTCGGCCGCACCGAAGACGCGGTCGGTCACCTTCGGACCGCTCAGAGCGGCGTCCGAGCCTCCGCGATCTCGCGAAGGAGGACACCGATCTCGACTCGCTCCGAGACGAGCCGGCCTTTCGCGATCTCGTGGGCTAGGCGGTCGTGACAGGAGCTTTACGCCGCCAAAGGGGCGGGCGGCCCGCTCGCGATCGCCCATCGCTCTCTGTCGCGCGCACGGGCGAGCACGGGAGACGGGACGCGGCTGAGGGTGCTCCCGCCCCCCGCGATCGCGATTAGCGCAGGTCCCATCGCAGGGCCTGCAGGCATCAGCCTCGCGTCGCGACCCCGACAGGGAATGTCAGGGCCACGGTGTCCACCGTCCCCGTCCCGTCGCGATGCCCTTGACCCTGGAGCCTTATCCGGGGGACGAGCCGCTCGCGTTGACCTCTCGCGCGCTGTCCCGCAAGACCTCTCCATCACGGCGGACTCGTCTGGAGGCTGGCAGAGATCGCGGCCACCCTCGTGCGGGTGGTCGACGTACTCCGTTGTCGCGTCGAGACCCCCGGAGAGCTGCACGCTCGGGGGATGCGGGAGCGCGTCGACGCAGCGGTCGGAGCACGCGTGGACGAGAAGCGGTAACAGGTCCGTTCCGACCCAAAGCAAAATCCATCGCTGGAGCGGCCCAGCCGCCTGGAACGGTCCCTCGCAGACGCTGCACTCTCGCGGCACCGATCCGGCAGGGAGCTTCGCAGGTAGGGGAGGGAAGGGCAGTCGGTTCTTGTAATTGCCGTAGAGGTGACGGGTGCTGACCCTCGAGTCGGTCAGCTTCGTGCACTTGGTGATCTCGTAGGGCAACCAGTGCAGCCGTCTGGAGGTGTACGGGTCGAAGGAGCGCAGGCTCGACATCTGGCCGATCTCGGGAGGGATGGCGATCAGGTGACTTCCATAGAGCTCGAGCTCGCGGACGACCGTGAGCTTGGCGATGGTGGGCGGCAGCGTCACGATGTCGGGCCAGAGGTCCAGGGGAATCTCCGCTCCCGGCGAGAACCGCTTGCGGCCGTCGGCTGCGGCTTCGTCGATGAGGCGCAGGAGAAGGTTCCACGCCTCGCACTCCGTGTCCTGCGGTCCAGGATGGATATCAAGCTCCGTCTCTCCCTCGGCGACGGCGTCACAGTCGCAGCCGGGGCCCGGGGGATACCAACGACCATCCGATGACTGCCACCATCCTGGCCTTGGGCTGGTCGATCCCGGCTGCTCAGCTGACCCGCCGAGACGCGCCTTGAACAACCAATGCCCCCGAGTCATTCGAGAAACCTACGCCCGGCTTCACTCCGTCCAATCGGCCTGCAACCAGGACACTCCTTTGCACACGCGAGGCGCGGAATCACCTCTCGCCGAAATCTGACGCCCGCCCGCCCGGGCCCCCGGGACGCACCGATCCATCGGCGATGCGATGCGACCCCGACTCGGCGTGTCGGTGCATGACGGGCTCGGGTGCCCCCCACACCTACCGTTTCGCGATCGCGATCGGTGTGGGGCCTAGTCCCCGACCGGTCGCGGGTCACCGCCAGCCGGTCCGAGACCGACGGCCCGCGAGCGCGACGCCGGCGAGACGCATCACGGTTGCCCCCTCGCGCCGTCTCGCCCTCGGAGCCCCCGACGCGCCAACGCCACCGATCTCCGAGGCAACAAGGGGAGCCTGCAGCTCCCCTTCACCATCGCCAACAACGTGTAGCGCTCGACCCGGCTCCGCCGTCCCCAACGCCTACCCTTTCCTCCCTACGCAAGAGACCCCTCGACGTCGGCATTTGCGCCGGGGCCTAGTCGCCGGGGGATCCCGCGTCGCCCACGTGAACCGCGGCGAAGAGGCTCGCGCCGAAGCGCGTGCGCCGACTACTAGGCTGGGTAGACGCATGGCAGAGCCGGTGAGGGTGACGCTGTACAACGACGCGGGCTGCCCGTGGGGTTACTCCGCTAACCCGGCACTTCGCGTCCTCGAGTGGCGCTACGGCGCGCAGCTCGAGTGGAGGCTCGTGCTGATCGGGCTCACGAACGTGGCGCAGGAGTACGTTGACCGGGGCTACACCCCGCTGCGCTCGGCTGAGGGGTACGCGCGGCGCTTCCGCCGGTTCGGCATGCCCCTGGCGCCGAACCCGCGGGCGCGGATCATCGGTACCGGTCGCTCCTGCAGAGCGATCGCGGCGGTGCGCTTGCAGGCGCCGGGCCGGGAGTGGGCCGCTTTCCGGGCCCTGCAGTTCGGGTTCTTCACGACCACACTAATCCTCGACGAGGACGAGAGCATCGCCACCGCGTTGCGGGGGGTGGACGGGATCGACGTCGACGCGGCGGTCGCCGCGATCGACACGCCGCAGGTCGAGGAGGCCTACCAGCAGGACCGGGCCGAGGCACGCACCGCCGTGGGCTCGCCGACGCAGTTGCAGAACAAGCATGCGACGACCGACGGCCCTGTTCGCTACACGGCTCCGTCGCTCGTGTTCGAGCACACCGGACGGCGCCTCGAGGCCGGTGGCTGGCAGACGATCGAGGCCTACGACGTGATCGTCGCGAACTTGATCCCGGACGGTGCGCGCCGAGGGGTGCCCGACGACCCACTCGAGTTGCTGACCGCGTTCCCGGACGGGCTCGCGACGCAGGAGGTCGCGCAACTCCTCACGCGCGGCAACGACGCCCCCGACCGTGTCGAGGCCGAGGTGACGATGCTGCGGCTGGTTGCCGACGGGGCCGCAACACGCACACCGCTCGGCGACGACGCGCTCTGGAAGTTGACACAGTTCGGCGACACACGAGCACGTCTGTCGGATCAGACGTGAGGGCGGAACGCTAGGAGCTCAGGCCCGTAGCCACGCAGCCAATCACGCTGTTGGCGCCAGTGTGGGCGATGACGCTCGACGAGTGCCCAGAACCGTCGCGAGTGGTTCGGGACCCGGAGGTGACACAGTTCATGCACGACCACGTAGTCCAACACCTCAGGTGGCGCGAGCACGAGCCGCCAGTTGAACGAGAGCGTGCCGCGCGAAGAGCACGAGCCCCAAAGAGTGCGTTGTCCTCCGATACGGATTCGGCGGTACTCGACGCCGATACGCCCGGCCTCCTCCTGAGCCAACATCGAAACCAACTTGCGCGCGGTCATCCGCGCCTGCGACTCACTGACCGCGGATGGATCGAGGCAGAGTCGCGGCACCTGGCGACGCCGCCGATCCTCGATCCACAGGCGCTTCTCCTCGAGCAAGCGCTGGACGCCGGCCCGGCTCGTTCCCTGTGGCACGGTCAGTCGCGGCGCCGCTCCCCATGGCACCTCCAGTCGCCATCGACGCGCCCGCGGCGACCACCTCACCTCGACAGCCTCCAAGGTGGACCAGGCTAGCCTCCGCGTCGTACGGGCTCATCGCCCTGGCAGTCGGGCGGTGTCACGATTCCACCTATGACAGGAGCGCTTTGCTCCGCCAACTCCGTAACGGTGATCCGTGCCGTTCGGTCGCGACCGACGGCGAGCTCCGCGGTATCACGCCGCCCTCGCCGCCGAACTCGGCGCAGAAGCAGTCTCAAACGGCAGCCAGGTGAGGAGGCGAAACGCCCGCGAGCGTGGGCGTTACCAATCTGCTCGGCCGTATGTTCGGTGAGGTAGATGACGGCCATGGGCTTGTCGCGCGGCCTCGCCGAGAGCCGGCGAGCGTCAGCCGCGGCCGACAAACGGCATTTTGGTCGCCATGACCGTCATGAACTGGACATTTGCGTCGAGGGGGAGTGTTGCCATGTAGACGACCGCTCGCGCGACGTGGGCCGGGTCGATCGTCGGCTCGAGCATGCTCGACCCGTCGGGCTGGAGCACGCCCTGGGTGCGCATAGGCACGGTCATCTCCGTCGTGGCGTTGCCGATGTCGATCTGGCCGCAGGCGATGTCGTGCGCGCGGCCGTCCAGCGACGTCGACCTTGTGAGCCCGGTGATCGCATGCTTCGTCGCCGTGTAGGGCGCCGACAGCGGGCGGGGCACCCAGGCCGACAGCGAGCCGTTGTTGATGATGCGCCCGCCGCGGGGCGACTGGCGCTTCATGAGCCCGAACGCGGCCTGCGTACAGAGGAACGTACCCGTGAGGTTCGTCTCGACCACTGATGTCCACTGCTCGAAGGACAGGTCCTCGAGCGGAACGGGCGGCGCCGCGGTGCCCGCGTTGTTGAACAGCAGATCGAGCCTCTCGAGGCGCTCTTCGACCTCGATGAACAGCGCGCGGACGGACTCCGGGTCGCGGACGTCGCAGGTTATTGCCACCGCCTCGTTGCCCACCTCTACGGCTGCTGCATGTAGCGGTTCTGGTCGGCGGCCGGCGAGCACGAGCGTAAACCCCGCCTTCGACAAGGCGACGGCCGACGCGCGGCCTATCCCGCTGCCGGCGCCTGTGACGAGCGCGACCTGCCTCACGTGGAAACCGTCGCGATCCGTCCACCGAGCTCGTCCTCGACATGGGCCCGCACGATCTGAGAGAAGCTCTCGTCGGCGCGAAACCCGAGATCGAGGGCGCGTTGGGCATCGAACCGTTGTGGCCAACCCGAGACGATGCGCATCACTCTCTCGTCGGGCTCATTCCTGATCAGCCGGACCACCTCGTCTCCGCCGACGGCTCGGAGCGCTTCGATCTGCTCGGCGACCGTCACGGACACTCCAGGCATTGTCAGGCAGCGACGATCACCGAGCGCATCACCGTCGATCATCGCCGCGTGGAGGAAGAAGCCGATAGCTGCGCGCGGCGAGGCGTGCCAGTGGCGAACGCTCGTGGACACGGGTAGCACCGCGATGTCGCCGTTCAGGGGCTCGCGGATGATGCCGGAGAAGAATCCCGAGACGGCCTGGTTGGGCGCGCCGGGACGCACGCAGATCGTCGGCAGGCGGACACCGACGCCGTCGACGAACCCCCGCCGCGTGTAATCGCAGAGCAACAGCTCGGCGATTGCTTTCTGCGTCCCGTAGCTCGTGAGCGGCGTGGTGCAGTGGTCGTCGCCGATCACGTCCGGCAACGGCGCGCCGAAGACCGCGATCGACGACGCGAAGACGACGCGCGGACGGTAGCCATCGCCGATGACACGCGCCGCCTCGAGGAGCTGCCTCGTGCCGTCGAGGTTGACCCGATAGCCACGTTCGAAGTCAGCCTCGGCCCCGCCCGAAACCACTGCAGCGAGGTGAAAGACGACGTCTGGACGGCTCGACAGCAAACCGTCTGCGGCCTCGGGGACAGCGAGGTCGGCAACAACCGTCTCGATGTCGAAGGTCGGCGACGAGGGCGGCTTCGGCTCGCAAATGTCGGCCAAGGTGAGCTGGTCGATGGGGATGGTTCCGAGCGCGCCGTCGCGCGCGAGACGCTCGACGAGCCTACGGCCGAGCATCCCCGCAGCGCCGAGAACCAAGATGCGCACTCGAGGACAGTAGTGCCTTCGCGACAGTCAGGTCGTCCGCTGCCACGCCGGAGGTCGCGGGTTCGAGTCCCGTCGCTCCCGCTCCGGGTATGTCCTGGAAACGCGCGGCTTCCGTCATTGGGAGTGCTGCTCGCTGCCGGAGAGATTCATGAGAGCCTCGCCGCTGAAGCCGTGCTGCTCGAGCGCGTGCGCGGCCGTCACAGCCGCGCCTATCGTCGGTCAACCGCGCGGATGCCTCGAACGGGGCATAGGTTGAGCAGCCGCCACGACGGATACTCCTTACGGCGCCTCTGTGGGGGAGGCGTGCAATTGGGGGGATCGCCGAGAGTGGGGCCCGCGGGGCGGCGCGGTTCTCGGCCTAGATCGCCGGATTGAGGTTGTCGACGGTGACAGCGATGATGGAGGGGGATCCCGCATAGCCGTTGTACGTTCCCGCGACGAGGTCGATCGTGTCGCGTTCTTCCAGTCTTAGGACGCCCTGAAGGGGAAAGTACGGTTCTGCCCAGGCGGTCAAGCGTTGGTCGATGCGGTCGATGAAGTCGAGCGAGCTTCGTATTCGGAGGCCGCAGGATGTGTTCTGGTCATCGCCGTCTCGGTTTGCCACGGAGAGGCGGGCGTGGACGACGTAGAGGCCCTGCGGAAGATCTTCAAGGCTGAGGACGATCGTGTCTGTGAAGTGTGAGAGGCTCCCTGGCGCTCCGTTGCCTGGGGAGGCATTGTGAAAGGCAGTTACCTCGGCCATGTGCTTGCTCCCTCCAGGGTGGGTGAGTAGAAGGGAAGCTACACCGGCGACCAGCCCGCCCGGGGCCGCGGCAACGCGATCACTACCTGCTCGCGGCGTCGAACGCGATCCCGCGCGACCCCCCGACTCGGAGTCGGCGCACTTCGGCGTCCACCCACTCCCCTCGCGGTGATCATCGGCCCGGGGGCCTGGTCGCAGGCCCCCGAGCATTAAGACTCGGAGAAATCGGAGCGCCGAGTCAACCCATCCTCCGATGGTTCGTGCTTCTGTTCTTCGCGTGACTGCCGCCTCGACGACGGACGGAGGGGAGACGATTGACGCCGCGATGACCCGCGTCGCGTCGCGTCCGCGCGTGCGCGGCGGGTGGGCGTGGCTTGCGGGGGGTGACGGCTCCGTCCTCCGGATGGTGCCGAGCGAGGCGAGCTTTCTCAACGGGCTCGGTATGTGGGTCGCGGGCATGGCGGTCGTCAGTGGCTTCGGGATGACCGTCGCCGCCAGCCAGTGGTGGAGTACGTCGCTCGTGAGCGTCCTGTGGGTGCTCCCGCTCTGGGCAGTCCTCTATTGCCTGATCGAGCGCCTCGTCCTGAAGAGCTTCGGCACGAGCTGGGTGTGGAACCTTGTGCTCACGATCCCACGGCTCGTGCTCTCGCTCGCAATCGCGCTCGTGATCGGTCTGCCGATGGCGCAGGTGATTTACAGCGGGTCGATCAACGACGAGCTCAGCAAGACGACGACGGCACGGATCCACCAGGCGACGAACCAGATCACGCGCACCTACGACGCGAAGATCGCGGCGGCGCAGAAGGAGATCGCGGTGGCGCAGGCCAAGGAGACGCGCCTCCGGCAGCAGGTCACGAACAGCCGCTTCCTCGCCGACTGCGAGGCCGGTCTTGCGAGCTGCTCGCAGACCCACAAGCTCGGCCGCGGTCCCTACTACAAGCGGGACCACCGCCGCGCGGTCGCCGCCGCTGCGGAGCTGGAGCGCGCCCGCCCCCAGATCGCCGCGACGATCGCCGCGAACCGTCGCAACATCGCGGTCTGGCGGTCCGCCGAGAGCAGCCAGATCGCGAACCGGGTCGCCACGATCAAGGCCAACCGCGACTTCCTCGCCCGCCAGGCGGCGCTCGACCGCGTCGAGAAGGCCAGTCCAGCTGTGACGAAGTATGTCGAGTTCTTCCTTGCGTTCCTGATCGCCATCGACCTGGTCGCGCTCATGCTCAAGCTCACCCATCTCTTCGGTACCGGCGGCGCCTATGAGCGGGCCGCGGCCGCGCTCCGCGCGAACGACCTCGTCGAGGTGCACCGCCTCCAGCAGCGCGCCACCGTCCTCACCCGACGCATCACGCTCGAGGCGCAGGCCCAGCAGGACGCCGACGAGCTCAGGCTTCGGGGGGAGATCTCACGCGAGCCTGAGCTCAGAAGCGACGAGCTCAGGCTGAACGAGCACCCGAGCCGCCGCACGTCCCTCGGCCGCCCAGCGACCGTCACGCCGCTCGGCGACTGACGACCGTGCGCCCCCATTGGGGCCGGATCACTTGCGCCACCGTGGGAGAACCCGGTTGGCGGCGAGCCACGCTCGCTCCTCGATGCCGGGCCGTAAGGTGACGGCATATGCGAGTGTGTGCGTTGTCCGATCGGGCGGCGACACTGCCGGAGGTCGTGCGGCGGCCCCCGACGCGGTGGATGGTCGATCGCTGACGGAAGCGCACGCGCACGGCTGGTGCGAACACGTGGCCGCACGACGAAGGAGAGATGCATGCAGATCGCGAGAAACACGCTCGACACGAACCCCGGTCCGAGCGACTGGTTCACCGGCGCCGTGTACGTCGACACCGTCGCCGCGCCGTCGGAGAGCTCGCGCATCGGCGCGGCGAGCGTGCACTTCACGCCGGGCGCGCGCACGGCGTGGCACACGCACCCGCACGGCCAGACGATCTGGGTCACCGAGGGTGTCGGTCTCTGCCAGCGCGAGGGCGGACCAGTCGAGATCATCCGCCCCGGAGACCGCGTCTTCTTCGAGCCGGGCGAGAACCACTGGCATGGCGCCGCACCGACGCGGTTGATGACGCACATCGCGATGCAGCAGGCGAACGACGCGGGTGAGGTCGTCGCCTGGGGCGAGCATGTCAGTGACGACGAGTACGGAGCGGCGCCGTCGATCGCGGAAGGAGAGACCTCGACGAGGTGACGTTCGTCCTCACCGCGGACTGACCGTCCTTCGCCGTCAGTCGCCGACGAGCTCGCGGAACGCCGGCTCCTCGCGGATCGGGTCGAGATCGGAGTCACCCCTGGCGTAGGCACGGAACCTGTCCGACCCCTCGATCGCCTGGCGGAGATGCCCGATCGCGTCGTCCGTGCGCCCGGTGAGGCTCTCGAGACACGCGAGGTTGTACGCGAGGAGCGGGTACTGCGGATTCGCCTCGACGATCGGGGACAGCCGCTCGACAACGGCTTCGTGCTCCCCCGCCTCGTACTGGGGCCGGATCGGAGCCCAGAGCTCCCAGCCGACGGGCTCGTAGGCCTTGCCCGGCACGCCGCCGATCGCGACGATCGTGGTCCCGGCCTCCTCCGCGAACGCCGTGCGCTTGACGCCTGGCGGGACGAAGACGAACGTGCCGGCCGGCGCGTCGACTCGCTCGCCGTCCAGCTCGAAGGCGGCGCGCCCGCTCTGGACGAGGTAGAGCTCCTCGCTCCGGTCTTGCGCATCCGCCTCGTCGTGCTCGTTGAGGATCCTGTCGCCGGTCTCCCGGCCCGTCCATGCGTTGATGCCGAAGGAGGTGAGGCCGAAGTGGTGGCGGACGGGCCGGTAGGGCTGGCGCCCGTCGCTCAGCTCGTCGATCGCGTCGAGGTGCGTAACCCGATAGCCAGTCATGCGAGCTCCTTCGCGTCGTCGTCGTCGCAACCGGAGTCGAGTCTACGGACCGGGCGGCATTCTTCCCCGTCTGGGCGTCGCGTCAGCCGCCGGGATGCGGGAAGCGCACGTGCATGTGATTCTCGTGGTTCGGGTACGGGACGACGACGCCGCTCGGGCCATGGAGGCCGGCCGAGAAGCCGACGAAGACGACCTGCGCGCCGGCGGCGACGAAGCGGTCGAGCAGGTCCTGGGCGAGCGGGTGGTCGATCTGGCTCGTTGCGATCGGGGCGCTCAGGTGGCCGTCGCGCCGCGGGTAGTAGACGTCGACGTCAAGCCCGTTCTGGTGCGACACGTGCTCGTCCATCCGGCCGCCGTCGCGCCGGCTGATGTCGCCGACGACGACGCGCGGTGCACCCGGGTGCGCCGCGCGGTAGGCGGCGATGACCGAGACGATCGTGCGGATCGTGCGCTCGTTGCCGTAGAGCCGGTCGGGCAGGTTCGGCGTGCGGTCGGTGGCGGGGTTCCACGTCACCCAGTCGATGCCCTCGACGGGGAGCTGGGTGCCGTGCACCAGGCGTCCCGCGTAGGGGAGGCCCACCGACGTGGCGCGGCGCCACCGGATCGCCGCGAGCTCCCTCGTCGTCACCTCCGCTCGTGTCGGCGCGGGGGGCGGGGTCGGCTTCGCGGGAAGCTGGAAGCGGAAGACGTCGCCCGGGTAGCTCAGGCTCGGCGGATCCTCCTGCAGCGGGCCAGCCGCCTCACCACCGCCGTGCCGGAGCGCCGCGATGGGGAGCATCGTGGCAGAGCCGAGGACCAGCGCCACGGCAGGCACCGTGCGCGTGGCGAGCCGCCGTCTGCGCTCCGTGCGCGCGGCCAGCCGCCGCCGCTGCGATGCCTCGAGGCCCGTCGCGACGGGCGCGAACAGCGTCGGCTCGAGCGCATCCGCGGCGAACGCCGGCGCCGCCAGCGCGATCGGCCCGAGCAGTCGCCGCGGCTCTTCGCGGAACCAGAGCATGTCAGCGTCCAGCCACACCTCGTCCACGCGCCAACCCATCAGCCGACGTCCTTC
Source organism: uncultured Actinomycetes bacterium (assembly GCA_963821365.1). Lineage (GTDB taxonomy): Bacteria > Actinomycetota > Thermoleophilia > Gaiellales > Gaiellaceae > Gaiella. Next base: position 256,773 of record CAWGDT010000006.1, on the reverse strand, counting down.
GCCCGGGACGTTGCGTGTCCTTCGACGAGATGCCGCAGGTGGATCGACCTGCTTGACTGTGGTAGCGAGATGAGCTCCGAGTTCGTGCTGGACACACCGGTCGTTCGGTCGTTCGTGGCCGACGTCGGCGCCGCGATCGCGCGCGCGGCCTCGCCCGAGGCGGCGTGCGAGGCGATCCGGCCGCGATTCTCGGGGCTGCTCGCGGATCCGGACTGGCTCCCGGCCGCCTATCGGGCAGACGCGCCGGAGAGCGGGATGGGCGGCGGCATCGGCCAGTGGCTCCTCTACCGCGCGGACGACGGCTCGCTGTCGCTCTTCTCGCTCGTCGTCCCCCCGGGCTCGGAGACGCCGATCCACGACCACCTCGCCTGGGGGCTCGTCGGCCTCTACCGCGGCACGCAGGACGAGGAGATCTACGCCGAGGGAGGCGGGGCGCTCGAGCTCGTCGAGCGCCGTTCGCTCCGTCCGGGCGACTTCTACGCCCTCATCCCGCCGCACGACGACATCCATCGGGTGCGGACCACGTCCGCCGAGACGTCGGTCTCCCTCCACCTCCTCACGAACGACACCGGCTGCGTCTGGCGCCACACGTACGACCCGGAGTCGGGGGAAACGCGGCCGTTCCGCTCCGGCTACGTCAACGTCGCGTGCGACGACGGCACGGACGCGTCGTCACACACTCACTGACCTCCCAGCGCAGGCCGTATGCTCGCTTCCGAGGTTCCATGGTGTGTCCTTTCCGCATGGGTCGATGCCTCGACGCTAGGAGGCAGGTCGCGCCGCGTCGTCGTCGGCAGGCCCGACTCGCGCTCGCAGCCGCCGACGCGGGCTCCTCCCACGGGAAGAGCCCGCAGACGCGAAGGACCCCGGCTCGACCAGGTCGGAGCCGGGGTCCCAGGTGGATCGATCTACGCCGAGGTCGTCGCCGGAGCCGCGTCGGACGCGGTCTCCGGCTCGCCGGCCTCGAGGCGCGGCAGCCACTCGAGCCACCGCGGGAGGTACCAGTTCCACTCCCCGAGCAGCTTCATGCTCGCGGGCAGGAGCACCGCCCGGACGATCGTCGCGTCGATCAGGATCGCGACCGCGAGCCCGACGCCGAACTGCTTGAAGAACAGCATCGAGAGCGTCGCGAAGATCGAGAACACGAACACCATCACGACAGCGGCGCTCGTGACGACGCCCGCGGTGCGCTTGATGCCGTTCGAGATCGCGTCGTCCATGCTCTCTCCCCTGTCGTACAGCTCCTTGATCCGGCCGAGGACGAGGACGTGGTAGTCCATCGAGAGGCCGAACAGGATCACGAAGAGGAGGAGCGGCACGACCGGGTCGATCCCGGCGGTCGAGCTGAAGCCGAGCAGGCCCTTGCCGATCCCGTGCTGGAAGACCAGCACGAGCACGCCGTATGCCGCAGCGACGGAGAGCAGGTTGAGCAGCATCGCCTTCGTCGCCACGACGATCGAGCGGAACGCGACGAGCAGCAGCCCGAACGCGATGACGAGCACGAAGGCGACCACCGGCGGGAGGTTCGACTTGAGCTCGTCGGTCGAGTCCTTCCACTGGGCCGACTGCCCGGTGACGCCGGTCTCGGCGTTCGGGAGCCGGCCGACCGTCTCGGGGACGACCTGGTCGCGAAGCACCGCGAGCGCCGCGTCCGCCTCGCGGTCCGTCGTCTTGCCGTCGATCGGGATCGAGACGTTCGCGACGGTCCCGGCCGGGTTGACGGCGACCGTGATCGGCTCGTGCATCCGGCCGGTCGCGACTGCCCGCTGCTCGAGCCGGCGAATCGCGTCCTGCACCGCAGGTGCCTTCACATTCGGCGCCTTGACGACGACGTTGGCGGGCAACGCCGTTCCGGGGAACGCCTGCTGCATCCGCTGGTACGCCTGCACGGCGGGGAGCGACTGCGGGAACGTGTCCGGCCCCGCCATCGCCATCCGCAGCTGGAGCGCCGGGACCGCGAGTGCGACCAGCAACCCACCGGCCAGGACGACCGACAGGAGCGGCCGCCTCAGGACGCGGTCGACGATCGCGCCCCAGACCCGGCTCTCGCCACCGCTTCGACGGCGACCGACGAGCGGCACGCGCCCGCGGTCGACCTTGTCGCCGAGCCTCGACAGGAGCGCCGGCAGCACGGTGAGCGAGCCGAGCACCGCGATCGCGACCACGGTGATGGCCGCGACGCCGAGCGACTCGAACGTCGGGTCGCCGGTCAGGAACATGCCCGCCATCGCGACGATCACGGTGAGCCCGGCGATGAGCACCGAGCGCCCCGACGTCGCCGCCGCGGCCTCGAGCGCAGCCCGCTCGCTCCGTCCGGCGGCTCGCTCCTCGCGTTCGCGCTTCAAGTAGAACATCGAGTAGTCGACGCCGACGGCGAGTCCGATCAGGAGCACGAGCGCGGGCGCCTGCATCGCGACCGGGAACACGTGGCTCGGCAGTGAGATCAGGCCGAACGTCGCGAAGACGGCGGTCAGCGCGAGGAGGAGCGGGATCCCCGCCGCCACGAGTGCGCCGAACGCCACCACGAGGATGATCAGCGTGACCGGCAGCGAGAGCAGCCCTGCCTTCCCGAGGTCGTTCCCGTACGCCGTGACCACGGCGTCGACCTTGCTCGCGTCGCCGAACTCTCCGATGAAGAGCTGCGGGTGCGCCTTCTGCAGGTCGGCCACCCGGTCGAGGACGGGGCCGATCCGGTCGACCGCCGTGTCGGGGTCGCCGCGGATCTGGATGTCCACGAGCGCCGCGTGACCGTTCGGGGCGATCTGGCCGGCGTTCGCGGGAGCGAGCGGCGAGCTGACGTGCTGGACGACCTCGAGCTTCGAGATCGCCGTGACGACGTCGTGCACGGCCGCCGTGAACCCGGGATCGTTCGTCCGTAGCGTCGAGCTCTGTATCAGGATGCTCTCGCCGGCCGGTTGTGCGAACCCGGCGTCGAGGATCCTGTCCATCCGGCCGGACTCCCCCGGGCCGGGCGTGTCGGCGTCGATGGTCTTCATGCCGACCATGCCACCGATGCCGAAGGCGACGACGACCAGGGCAAGCCAGCCGAACGTCGCGGTCTTCCAGTGCGTGGCGCTCCAGCGACCCATGCGGGCCGCGATGTTGGTGCGGTACATGACTTCCTCCTTCGTGGGCGTCGGGGTTGTCGATCTCCGTGACTCCATGGCTCGACGCTAGGAGCCGGGCCGCGCCGTGACGTCGTCGCGAGGCCCGATTCGCGCTCGCACCCGGCGACGATTCGGGCTCCTACTCGAGGAGGAGGCGACGGGCGAGAGCAGGGAGTACGTTCAGCGCATGAGCCGCATCGGACAGGCCGCGCGCGGGCGGGGATTCGACGTGCTCATCGTGCTCATGGCGGTCGCCGCCGTCCTCGAGCTCGCGATCAGACGAGACGACCGCGATGCCCCGGAGACGACCCTGTGGTTCTGCATCCCCGCGGCGACGGTGATCGTGCTCGGGCTCCTCCCCCGCCGCCGCTTTCCGTTCGGGGCGCCTGCGGCGTTCTGGCTCCTGGCCGCGGCGATCTCGTTCGTCGACGGCCGGCTGGTCCCCTACCCGGCCGGGCTGTACCTCGCCGGGTTGCTGGCGGCGTTCCTGCTCGGGAGCCTGCCCGACGTCGTCCTCGCGCGCGTTGGGCTCGCGGTCGTCCTCGGCAGCATGGCGACGATCATCTTCAACCAGCCGGGCCACACGGCGGGCGAGCTCGTCTTCGTCCCGCTCCTGTTCGGGATCGCCTGGCTCGCCGGCTTCGCACTGCACACACGCGCTGAGCAGGCAGACGCGGCCGAGGCGCGCGCGGCCCAGGCCGAGCGGGAGCGCGAGACGTCCGCCCGCATCGCCGTTGCCGAGGAGCGCGCGCGGATCGCGCGCGAGCTCCACGACATCGTCGCCCACGCCGTGAGCGTGATGGTGCTCCAGGTCGGCGCCGTCCGCCACAAGCTCCCAGCCGAGCTCGCCGACGAGGCCGACGCGCTCCGCGGCGTCGAGCAGGCGGGTCGCACCGCCCTCGCCGAGATGAGGCGACTTCTGTCGGCGATGCGCCGCGACGGCGACGACCTCGAGCTAATGCCCCAGCCCGGCCTCGACAGCGTGGGCTCGCTGGTGGCGGACGTCGAGCGCGCCGGCCTCCCCGTCACCCTGCACGTCGAGGGCGAGGCGGCCTCGCTCCCGCGCGCGATCGACCTCTCCGCGTATCGCATCGTGCAGGAGGGGCTGACCAACGCGCTCAAGCACGCAAGGGCGCATCGCGCCGACGTGACGCTCCGCTATGCGCCCGACGAGCTCTGGATCGAGGTGCGCGACGACGGCGCAGGCGCCGCCGCGGGGAGCAACGGGCCGGGCTTCGGACTGGTCGGTGTCCGCGAGCGGGTCAAGATCTACGGCGGCACCATGACCGCCGGCGCGGCGCCCGAGGGTGGCTTCGTCCTCGACGCCAGGCTCCCGCTCGGCGGTGACGGCCGATGACGATCCGCGTCCTCGTCGCCGACGACCAGTCGATGGTGAGGGCCGGGTTCCGCATGCTGCTCTCCGACGAGGACGACATCGAGGTCGTCGCCGAGGCGTCGAACGGCCTCGAGGCGGTCGACAAGGCCGCCCGCTTCGATCCGACGGTCGTGCTGATGGACATCCGCATGCCGGAGCTCGACGGGCTCGAGGCGACCCGCCGTATCCTCGCGGCCGACCCGGAGGCGCGCGTCCTCGTCCTCACGACCTTCGACCTCGACGAGTACGTGTACGAGGCGCTCCGTGCCGGTGCGAGCGGCTTCGTCCTCAAGGACGATCCGCCCGAGCAGCTGATTGCAGCGGTGCGCACGGTCGCCTCGGGCGACGCGCTCCTCTCGCCCGCGATCACGAAGCGGGTGATCGGCGAGTTCACGAGGATGCCGCGCCCCGCGCCCCCGAAGGAGCTCGACGACCTGAGTACGCGCGAGCGGGAGGTCTTCCGTCTGATCGCCCTCGGCCTTTCGAACGCGCAGATCGGGCAGGAGCTCTTCATCGGCGAGACGACCGTGAAAACGCACGTGACCCACATCCTCTCGAAGCTCGGCCTGCACGACCGCGTCCAGGCGGTCGTCCTCGCCTACCAGACGGGCGCCGTCGACGCGGACGACCTCCGGCCCCGCGGCGGGGAGCGCGAGGCGTCGGCCTGAGACCTGCACGTGCGGCTCAGATGTCGAGCCGCTCGTCCTCGAGATCGAGGTCGCGCTCGACGCGGAGCCAGACCTCGTTCGAGATCACGCCGGCGCGGCGAAGCTGGAGCAGCGCGTCGCGCTCCGCGTCGAGCAGCTCATGGCGCAGCCGCTGGTAGTCCTGCGAGCGGCTCTCGATCGAGCCGTCGTCGCCGTCGTCGAGGCGGGCCTCGAAGCGGTTCGTCCGGAAGCGGTACGCCCCACGCAGCCGTTCGGCGGTGTCCTCGCGCACCCAGTCCTCGCCGACGAGCTCCTCGAGCCGGGCGAGCGCGGCTTCCGCGCCCCGGATGCGCGCCTTCGCGTCCTCCCGCTCCTCGATGCCGTCGTCCTCGAGACCCAGCCATTGGATGAGGAGCGGCAACGTCAGCCCCATCACGACCAGGGTGAAGAGGATGACGGTGAAGGTGAGGAAGAGGACGAGGTCGCGGCCGGGGAACGGCGCCCCGGCATCGGTCTCGAGGGGAAGCGCGAGTGCCGCCGCGAGCGACACGGCGCCGCGCATCCCGGCCCAGGAGAGGAAGACGCCTCCGCGCCAGCTCGTCATGCGTCCGGCGAGCCACTTCGGCGCCTGCATGACGGCGAACACCCACGCAAACCGCACCGCAACGACCGTGGCGCTGACGAGCAGCGAGTATCCGAGCAGCGCTCCGATGGAGATGCCCTCGAGCGCGTCCACGACCACCGGAAGCTGGAGCCCGATCAGGACGAAGAGCAGTGCGTTCAGCAGGTACTGGACGATCTCCCAGACAGCGAAGGTCTGGAGGCGCACCGGGGCCGTCGTCAGCTCCGGCGTGTGCCAGCCGAGGTAGATGCCGGCGGTCACCGCGGCGAGCACGGCCGAGACACCCATCAGCTCCGCCGGGATGAACGCGAGGTACCCGGTCAGGAGCGAGATCGTGATCTCGGCGGGAGGGTTGTCGAGCTGCCGGCGAAGCTGCCGCACGAGCCACCCGACGGCCAGGCCGACCCCGACACCTCCGGCGACGCTGACCACGAAGAGCCCGCCTGCATCCGCGGCGGAGAACGATCCGGAGACGACCGCGACGACCGCGACCCGGTACGCGACGAGCCCCGTCCCGTCGTTGACGAGGCTCTCGCCCTCGACGATCGTCACGAGCTTGCGCGGCACCCCGAGGCGGCGCGCGATCGACGTCGCCGCGAGAGGGTCGGTCGGCGAGACGATCGCTCCGAGCACGAACGCGCTGCCCCAGGAGAGCCCGTCCACGAACGCGTGGGCGACGATCGCCACGCCGATCGTCGTCGCGACCACGAGGCCGACTGCGAGCGCGCCGATCGGGCGGGCGCTCACGCGCAGGTCGCGGAGCGAGGTGAAGAACGCCGCGCTGTAGAGGAGCGGCGGCAGCACGCCGAAGAACACGAGCTCGGGAGGGAGCTCGAGCTCCGGCATCCCCGGCACGAGCCCGATCACGAGCCCGCCGACGACGAGCAGGATCGGGTACGGCACGCGCAGCGCAGGCGCGATCACGAGCATCGCCGCGACGGCCAGGAGGAGGCCGAGTGCGACGAGACCGTCGTAGAGCTCCAGGTGCACCGGCGCATCTTGCCCGCACCGGTCTGCCGGGCCGGGCGCAGCCGAGCGGTTACGTCTCCGTGTTGCGGCGAGTCTCTTTGGCGCCGCCCGATCCGTCGAGCGAGGACAGCAGCTCGCGCAGGAGCGCAGCCAGCTCACGCCGTTTCGCCGCGGGCAGCGCCGCGAGCAGCCGCTCCTCGTTCTCGAGGTGGGCCTCGACGGCGTGGTCGACGAGGTCGCGGCCCCTCGGCGTCAGCGCGATGAGCTTGCCGCGCCGGTCGCGTGGGTCCGGCTCGCGCCGGATCATCCCGGTCGCCTCGAGCCGGTCGAGGCGCTTGGTCATCCCCCCGGTCGTGACCATGGTCGAGCGGCTGAGCTCGCCCGGCGTTAGGTGATAGGGGGCTCCCGACCGTCGCAGCGTCGCCAGGACGTCGAAGTCGGCGCCGGTGAGGTCGTGCTCGGCGAACACTCGCTCCAGCTCGCGCTGCACGACCGCCGAGATCCGCGAGATCCGCCCGATGACGCCCATCGGCGCGGGATCGAGATCGGGACGCTCGTGGCGCCATTGGGCGGTGATCCGGTCGACAGCATCTGTCTTCGCTGGCATCGCACCCCAAATTATAGCTGACCGGAAAGCCACTTGACAGAAAGTTATCTAGCTAGTATCTTCCTAGCAAGCTACTTGGAGGGAAGTCACTCATGCCGTACCCACACGTGACCCAGTTCGAGACCAGCAACCTGCGGCGAGCGCTCGCCGCCCGGCAATGCTCGCTCCAGGCGGTCGACGGGCCGCGCCGCGACGAGGTTGCTCGTCCGGCGACGGCGGGCGGCCCGCGCACTGCCCTGCACCTGATCCGCCGGCCGATCGACCGCGAGCTCTGCCCGACAGCATCGCCGGCGGGCGTGCTCACTCCCAGGTGACGAGCACCGCGTAGAGGACGAGGAAGAACATCGCGATGATCGTCAGCGCGAGGAACGGCGCGAAGGGCATCCAGTAGAACCACCGCAGGCAGCCGATCGACGCGGCGACGATTGCGACCCAGCGCCCGAACGACCGCCCGTCCAGCAGGCTCTTGCCGGCAAGGACGAACAGGACCGCCAGCGCGGCGTCGACCACGCCCCAGAGCCAGTGCTTGTCGCCGAGGACGCCGTGGGAGACGTTCGCCAGCCACGCGGCGTCGGCCCAGAGGTTGACCGCCCAGATGACGCTGAAGCCTGCGGCCACGAACATCATCACCGCCGCGTAGGAGAGCCAGCCGCTGCGCGTTGCCATCATGTGAGCCCTTCCCTCGATTGCGAACCGGAGACGTTTCCGCGAGGAGGGTGACAGCTCCGTCGGGCCAGGACAAGTCCGGAGCCACACGACGCCTCGAGCCCGGTTCCGCGGAGTCGTCACCGGGCCGACGATGGAGCACCGGGGCGTCTAGTCCGGCGCCCGTCCCACCGGCGTCGTAGGAATGCGCTGCGCGAGGAACAGCGCCACGAGGTCGAGCAGGGCGAGAATCGCGAGCGCCGAGCGGAGACCGTCGATCCTCGCCTCGCCGTATGCCTCGAGCGCGGCGTCGGTCGTCCGCCGGCTCACGTGCGCGTCGTCGAGCGCCGCCTCGAGGTCGGCGTCCGAGATGAAGGGAACGCCTCCCGCCAGCTCGACCCGGGCCTGCTCCTTGACGCGCGACGGGATGGCCGAGCTCTGCTCGATCCCGGCGAGGAACGACGACGCGACGGCCGCGATCATCAGCGAACCCGCGATCGCCGTCCCCATCGACGCGCCGAGGTTCGTCGCCGTGTTCTGGATGCCTCCGACCTCGGGGCTCTGGTCGTCAGGCACCGCCGAGACCGTGACCGCCCCGAGCTGCGACGCGAGCGCACCGATGCCGAGCCCGATCAGGAGCATCGGCACGAGGACGATCTCGGGTCCCGAGTCGGCCTCCAGCGCGCCGAGCAGCACGACCGTCCCCGCGAGCAGCGCGAGGAGGCCCACGCGCACGATGAGCCTCGGCGAGACGTTCGGGAACACCCGCGGGACCCCGAGCGCCGCGATCAACAGCGTGAGCGAGAGGGGCAGCAGCCGCACCCCGGTGTCGAGCGCGGAGAGCCCGAGGCAGACCGAGAGGTAGAGCGGAACGACGAAGAACAGACCCGCCTGGGCGAGGAACTGGAAGAAGAACAGCATCAGGCCGCCGTTCAGCTGCTTGTTGCGCAGCAGCTCCGCACGGATGAGCGGCTCGCCTCCCCGCGCCTCGACGCGCTCCTCCCACCGAAAGAAGACCCAGATCACGAAGAGGCCGGCGAGGACGAGCCAGACCGTCGGCGACAACCCGGCCCATGACGGGCCTTCGGGCTTCGGCTGGATCCAGCCCCACTCGCTCGACCGAAGGACGCCGAACACGAGCAGGCCGAGACCGAGAGCGGAGAGCACGGCGCCGACCACGTCGAGGCGAGGGCGCTGCTCGACCGGCGCGTCCGCGATCCGCCTCGTCATGAGCAGGATTCCGAGCACGACGACGACCTCGCCCGCAAACACCCAGCGCCACGAGAAGTACGTCGTGCAGAACCCTCCCACGAGCGGACCGACGGCCACCGCGATCGCGCCCGCCGCGGCCACGAGGCCATAGGCGGCCGGTCGCCGTTCGGCCGGGAAATTGCCTGCGACGAGCGCGACGATCGCCGGAAGGATCAGCGCTGCACCGACCCCCTCGAGGAACGACCAGCCGAAAAGGAGGACGGGGAGGCTCTGCGAGATCGACGTCGTGAACGAGCCGCAGCCGTAGATTACGCAGCCGATCGCGAAGGCCCGCTTGCGCCCGATGATCGCCCCGATCTTGGCACCCGTGAGCATCAGCGCGGCCATGACGAGCGTGTAGGCGGTGATCGCGCCCTGGATGCCCGTCACCGTCGTGTCGACGTCCTTCGCGACCGTCGCGATGGAGACGTTCATCACGGAGGTGTCGAGCGTCATCAGGAACTGGCCGGCTGCCAGCGTGAGCAGCACGACGGTCGCGCCGCTCGCGGCTGCAGGTGCCTTCGCCGTCGACGCCGCGTCCGTCACCTCGATCCGAGCCCCGCCCACGTGGCGGGTACGTCCGAGCCGCCCTCCTCGGACACGCGAGGTCCAAACCGGACGAACGCGGGATGCGAGGCGATCTTGCCGGCGACGAGCGACTCGCCGATGCGGAACGACGTCGCCTCGCGCAGCAGCGCCGGCGGCGCGAACGAGAGCGTGTCGCCGACGTAGCCGAGGTCGCCGACAGAGGTCATCCGCATGAGGACGAGATTGTCACACTGGGAGACGACGAGCTCGTTCACGCGGTGGGGTCGCTGGGTCGAGACGAGCAGGTAGAGGCCGAACTTCCGCCCTTCGGCGGCGATGCGGACGGCGTGCTCGGTCGCCAGCGCAGTGACCTCGTCGCCGGGCTCCCGCGGACAGACGTTGTGCGCCTCGTCGATGACGATGAGGACCGGCTCGCGCTCGGATCGCCGCCGCCACAACGCCGCGAGCACGGCCTCCGCCGCGATCGCCTTCTCGGCACCGGTGTCGAGCGAGCCGAGATCGACGACGAGCGCACGCGGCCCACCCGGCGTCACGAGATCCTGGAGCGATCCCTCGTCGCCAACCGACCAGATCGGCCATCGGTGGAGGCCGAGGTTTCGCATCCGTGTCGCGAGGGCGCGGAGCTCCGGGGCATCCGCTGCGGCAAGCCGCTCGGCAAGCTCGCCCGCGGTCGTAAAAGGCGACTGCAGGCCGCCCTCGAGGATGTCGACGAGAGCGCCGTACTCCTCGCGGTTCCGGATCGGGTCGAGACGAAGGACCGCCGCCTGCTCCGCTGGATCGAAGTCCCGGAAGCGGACGTGGAGCCGATCCGGCCCGCTGCCGACCGTGCGCACGACGACGCCGTCGGCCGCGTCGCGATAGCGGGCGGCCACGTCCTCGCCGACACTCTCTCGGATCTCGCCGAGCCGGACGAAGTCCGAGTTCGGATCGAGGACGATCAGCCGCAGCGACGTCTCCAACAGGAGCTGCTCGAGAATCGTGCCGAGGGCGTACGTCTTGCCGGAGCCGGACTGTCCGCAGAAGAACGTGTGCCGGTCGAACCCGCCGGCGTCGAGCCCGAAGCGCACGCCCGGCCGGAGGATGAGCTCGCCGATGTCGAGGGACGCCCGCCGAGGTCGCGTCCGGTCGAGCCATCCCGCGATGGAATCCGTCTCCGCCCGCACGATCGGCGACTCGTGGAACGGGAGCCCGTCGCTGTCGAGGACGACACCGTGGCCGCGGGCGAGTGCGATGCGGAGGTGGGACGCGTCGGCGACCTTCTCGGTGACGGAGGCGACGAGCTCCGGGCCTTCGACCCAGGCGGCCTCGATCGCGTGCACCTGACCGAGGCGCCCGTCGATGGAGGCGTAGCCGCCGATCTTCAGCGCGAGGTCGTGGATCGAGCACTGGAACGTGAAGCGGCGGCCGTCGACCGAGGACGCGACCGCGGTGACCGCGGCCTCGAGCTCCCGCCGGCTCGTGGAAGGAGACGTCGTCATGCCGGCGATTGTCCCGGTTTTCCCTGCCGCGCGGGCAGGGACCTCACAGGAAGTAGGTGAACTTGTCCCACAGCCAGCTCCCGAGTCCGTCGCGGACGCCCGAAGGCGGCTTGCCGGGATGCGAGCGGGTGATGTCGGGCTCGAAGAGCCGCTCCTCGAAGAGCGCTGCGGTGTCGGCGCTGCGCGCGATCATCATGATCTCCGAGTTGCGGTAGAGCGCCCTGGAGTCGAGGTTCACCGTGCCGAAGCTGACGATGTCGTCGGCAATGACCGCCTTGGCGTGGACGACCGTCCCCGGGAGCGACCGTGCCAGCCGCGTTCTCCACGTCCTCCCCGGAGGGATCACGATCGGGGCATGTATGACGTCTCTCCTCACACCGAGGGGCCGTGGACGGCGGGGCGGACGTCCTCGATCATGCGCGCTCTACGCTCCGACCGGAGCGGCGGCCGAGTGGCGATCTCCGCCGCGCCGCTCGACCAGCTTGCCGAGCTCCGCCACCGCGAGGAAGACGATCGGGCCGAGCATGCAGATTCCCCACTGGGAGCTCGTCAGCGAGACCGTGTCGAAGATCCGCTGCAGCGGCGAGAGCGCGGTGACGAGGAACGTGAGCGCCAGCGCCGCGCCGATCAGCTGGACGAACCGCCGGTTTGCGATCGTGTAGCGCCTGAAGATCGTCTCCGTCGGCTCGCGGGCCTCGAGGGCGGCGGCGACATGCATGAGCGAGAGCGTCGTCAGGCCCATCGTGGTGGCGACGACGAGGTCGTACCGCTCCTCGCCCCAGGCGACCACCGCGAGCGCGAGTACCGCCATCAGCACGCTCGCGACGACGAGCCGGGTGCCGAGCGCGCGATCGACGATGGGCGCGCTCGCATCGCGGGGCGCACGCCGCATCAACCCGGGCACCGATGCGTCGAAGCCGAGACCGATCGCGAGGAGCACGTCGACCGCGAAGTTGATCCACAGGATCTGCAGCGGCGTGAGGGGGCTCCCGTTCGCGACGTCGAAGATGCCGGCACCGACGAACGTGAGGATGAAGCCGCCCAGCATGATCAGCTGGACGCGCACGTACTTCATGAGGTTGTCGTAGATCCCGCGGCCGCCCTCGACGGCGGCTTCGATCGTCGCGAAGTTGTCGTCGGTGAGGATCATGTCGGCGGCTTCCTTCGTCACCTCGGTGCCCGTGATGCCCATCGCGACGCCGATGTCCGCCCGCTTGAGGGCCGGCGCGTCGTTGACGCCGTCGCCGGTCATCGCGACGACGTTGCCGAGCGCCTTCAGCCGGTCGACCAGGCGCACCTTGTCCTCGGGCGCGACGCGCGCGACCACGCCGATCTCGTCGAGCTGCCGGTCGAGATCCTCGTCGGACAGGGCGGCGAACTCGACGCCCGTCAGCGCACGTCCCTCGATCCCGAGCTGTGCGGCGATGGCCGCGGCCGTCGTCGCGTGGTCGCCGGTGATCATGCGGACGCGGATCCCTGCCTCCTTGCAGAGCGCGATCGCGTCCCGGGCCTCCTTGCGGGGTGGATCGACGATCCCGACGAGCGCGAGCAGTGTCAGCCCCTGCACCTCGTCGAGCAGCGGCACCGTCGGCCCGGAAACCGGCGGGGTCGAGGTCGCGCGAGGCGACGGCCAGCACGCGGAGCCCCTCCCCCGCGAGCCGGTCGTTCTCGGCGAGAGCCCGTTCGCGGGCGGCGTCGACGGGAAAGATCGCGCCGTCGGCGTCGCGCACGTGCGCCGAGCGTGCGAGCAGGACGTCCGGCGCTCCCTTGACGAAGCAGCGCACGACCGTGCGGCCGTCCTCCTCCATCTCGTGGAAGGTCGCCATCAGCTTGTACTCGGAGTCGAACGGCACCTCGCCGACGCGCGGGTACGCACGGCGCGTCCCGTCGACGTCGAGCCCGCCCTTCGCGGCGAGCACGACGAGCGCCGCCTCCGTCGGGTCGCCGACGATCTCGCCGTCGCGCACCGCGGCGTCGTTCGCAAGCGCCATCGGCAGGAGGAACGGCTCGAGCGGCACGTCGGTGTCGCCCGCGACCCGCAGGATCCTCCCGTTCGTGGAGTAGCCCTCTCCGTCGACCGAGTAGCGCCGTCCGGCGATCACGAGCTCCCGGGCGGTCATCTGGTTGAGGGTCAGGGTGCCGGTCTTGTCCGAGCAGATCGCGGACGTCGAGCCGAGGGTCTCGACCGACCTCAGCCGCTTGACGATCGCGCCCTTCGCCGCCAGGGCCTGCGTCCCCAGCGAGAGCACGGTGGTGACGACTGCGGGGAGCCCGGTCGGGATCGCCGCGATCGCCAGGCTGATCCCGATGAGGAAGAGGTCGTCGAAGGAATCGCCGCGGATCAGCCCGAGGACGACCACCAGCGCCAGCGCGATCGCCGCCATGATCGTGATCACCACGGTCAGCTGGTCGAGCTGCCGCGTCAGCGGGGTCTTCTCCTGCTGGACCTGGCCGAGCATCCGCGAGATCTGGCCGACCTCGGTCGACATCCCCGTTGCCGAGACGACCATCTCGCCGCGCCCGCGTGTCACGGTCGAGTTCATGTAGGCCATGTCCGTCCGGTCCCCGAGCGGGACCTCGTCGCCCGGAACCGCGTCGACCGCCTTCAGGACGGGGAGGCTCTCCCCGGTGAGGGCGGCCTCCTCGATCTCGAGCGTCGCGGCCACCAGCAGGCGCCCGTCGGCGGGGATCTTGTCGCCCGCCTCGAACGTGACGACGTCGCCCGGTACGAGCTCCTCCGCGGGGACGTCCACCAGGTCTCCGTCTCGACGAACGTGCGCCCTGATAACGAGCATCTTCTGCAGTGCGGCGACGCTCTCGGCAGCCTTGCCCTCCTGGTTCAGCCCGAGCACCGCGTTGAGGACGGTGAGCCCGAGGATCACGATGCCGGTGCTGAACTCCTGCAGCGCCGCGATGCTGACGATCGCGGCGCCGACGAGGACGAGCTGCATCAGGTCGCGGTACTGGCGCAGGAACGCGTGCCAGCCCGGCTCCGTCGCCGCCTCCGCGAGCCTGTTCGGCCCGACCTCGCCGCGCCGGCGCTCGACCTCGCCCGGCGAGAGCCCCTGGCGTGGATCGACGCCGAGCCCCTTGCACACCTCCTCCGCGGTCAGCCCGTGCCAGGCGACCACCTGCCGGCCCGTGCCCTCGGTCGTCGCGAGAACGGTCACCTCGCGTAGTCCCGCTTCCGCACCCAGAGCACGTAGACGATCAGCGTCGCGATGCTGAACACGATCCCGGCGATGATCCAGAGCACCTTCTCGACGCCCGAGAAGTCCGGCCGCCGGAGGATGTCGACGATCATCCAGATCACCGCGGCGTAGACGGCGAGCACGACCGCCACGAGGATCGACTCGCCGAACCACGTCAGCGCCAGGACATCCGTCACGCGTGTTCCTCCTGCTCGTGGGTTTCGTCGGAGTCTAGGCCGACACGCGGGAGGAGCCCGACTCCACGCGCCCACCACCGTACGCTGGGACGTCGGACTGCAAGAGTGGAGCGGTGCGGGGACGCACGATGGCCCTCGAGCGAGGAAGGAGCGAACGGTGGACGTTCAAGATCGACTTCTCGAGCAGCTCGTCGTCCGGCCCGGTGAGGCCGCAGGGCTTTTCACAGCGGGACCCGGGGTGGACGGGCGGCCCGGACTTCGCGGACTTCACGCGGGACGAGCTCGAGGCGCACGCGAAGCACCGCCTCGCGCGAGGCACCGAAGAGCTCTCCGACGCGCAGGAGCTCCTCTGGGCGAGCGACCGCTACGCGCTGCTCGTGGTCCTCCAGGCGATGGACGCGGCCGGCAAGGACTCGGCGATCGAGCACGTCATGTCCGGCGTCAATCCGCAGGGCGTCCAGGTGGTCTCGTTCAAGAAACCCTCGCCGGAGGAGCTCGACCACGACTTCCTCTGGCGGACGTCGAGAGCGTTGCCCGAGCGCGGGCCGCATCGGCATCTTCAACCGGTCGCACTACGAGGAGGTCGTCGCGCTCAGGGTCCATCCGGAGTGGCTGGAATCGCAGCGGCTCCCGCCCGGTCCGCGCGACGAGGGCTTCTGGCACGAGCGCTACGAGGACATCAACGCCTTCGAGCGCCACCTCGACCGGAACGGGACCAAGATCGTCAAGTTCTTTCTCCACGTCTCGAAGGCGGTTCAGAAGGAACGATTCTTCGCGCGCCTGGACACGCCCGGGAAGGAGTGGAAGTTCAATGCTGCGGACGTCGACGAGCGGGCGCGGTGGGACGACTACATGAACGCGTTCGAGGCGGCCCTCACGGCCACCTCGACGCCCTGGGCGCCGTGGTACGTGATCCCGGCAGACCACAAGCTGCTCACGCAGGCGGTCGTGGCACAGGTCCTCGTCGAGAAGGTCGGGTCGCTCGATCTCCACTGGCCCGGCGTCTCGGAGGCCCAGCACGCCGCCAACGTGGAGGCGCGCAGGAGGCTGGAGGCCGAGACGTCGTGACGATCGAGCCGGAGCATCGCGGGAGTCGACCCGGCTCGCACGCGCATGACCGTTGCGGGCGATCGTGTGTCGGGCTTCACCTATGGCACGCTCGTGGCGCTCTCGATGGTCATCGCGGGTGCCAAGGTCTACCCCGATGGCCCGGCGCAGATCGCCGCCTTCGTCGTGCTGACGACTCTGGGGCTCTGGCTCGCGCACGTGTACGCCCACACCGTCGGGCAGAGCGTCTCGCACCGACGCCGCATCCGGCTCGCGGAGCTGCGGCAGATCGCACGCCGCGAGGGCGCGATGGTCGAGGCGGCACTGCCGCCGGTCGTCCCTCTGCTGCTGGCCGCCCTGGGCGTGATCTCCACGCAGCTCGCGATCTGGGCGGCGTTCGGGCTCGGCCTGGTCGTGCTCGCTGTGCAAGGGGTGCAGTTTGCGCGCATCGAGGGGCTCGGCCGGCTCCAGACGGTGGTCGCGGTGGCCGGGAATGTCGGCGTCGGCCTGATCCTCGTCGCCGTGAAGCTCGTTCTCACCCACTGAGAGCGGCGCGCGCGGGGCAGCTCGGTCATGACGCGGCCGACGATGGGTCGAAGGCGGCCACGGCGAGCTTCACCGACGGATAGAAGTGCTCCGCGCCGATCACATCGGTGAGCCCGGCGACGTCGAAGTCGGGCCGGAGACGCGTCCGAAGCCTCGCGACCACGAGCGTGATCTGCTCGCGCTGCAGGTCGTGCATCAGGTCGAGCAGCGCCTCGATGCCGGTCGAGTCGATGTGGTTGACGGCTTCCGCGTCGAACACGAACCAGGAGGTCTCGGTGGGCGCTGCGCGAATCGCCTCGCGCACGCGGCCCATGACGTACTGCGCGTTCGCGAAGAACAGCCGGTCGTCGAGTCGGTAGACGACGACTCCCGGCGTCACACGCGCCGAGGGGTGGAGCGCGACGTCACGGTAGCCCTCGATGTGCGGCACCCATCCGAGCACGGCGTCGTAAGGGCGGGCACTCCGACGCACGGTGTCGATGATCGAGAGACCGACGGCCACGACGAGCGCCTGGAGCACGCCGAAGACCACGACGCAGCCCATGGTGACCGCCGCGATCGCGACCTCGACGCGGTCGATCATGGCGAGCGCCCGCCAGGCCGGCGGGTCGACGATGTTGATCCCGGCGGCGACGATGACCGCCGCGAGCACGGCCTGTGGCAGGTACTGCACCGGCTCGGTCAGGAAGAGGAGGATCACCACGATCGCTCCTGCGGCGAAGAACCCCGCGATCTGAGTCCGGGCGCCCATGGCGTCGTTCACTGCAGTTCGGGCACCGCTCGCACCGACGGAGAAGCCCTGCGTCACGCCCGCGGCGGCACTGGCCGCGCCCATCGCGAGCAGCTCCTGCGTGGCGCGCACGGTCTCCCGGCGCTTCCCGGCGAACGCGCGCGCGGTCAGGATCTCATCCGCGAAGGAGACGAGGAACAGCCCGACCGCGGCGGGCACCAGCCGGATGATGTCCGCGAGCGGCGGCGTCGGCAGTGTCGGTCGCGGCAACCCGCGCGCGACCGGGCCGATGACCGCGACACCGTGGGCTGCCAGGTCTACGCCCCACGACACCCCGATCGCCACGACGACGACGACCAGCGCTCCGGGAACGAACGGCAGGAAGCGGCGGAGGCCGAGGAGCGCGGCGAGCGACGCGACACTCACCGCGAGAGTGACCCCACTCACCTCGCCCAGCTCACGGATCACCTCCCAGAGGCGGCCGAGTGGCTCGCTCGCGTCGATGTCGAGCCCGAGCAACTTGCCGAGCTGGGCGATCACGAGCGTCACCGCGACGCCGTGCAGGTAGCCGATCAGCACGGGCCGCGAGAAGTAGTCGGCGATCCAGCCCAGCCTGAGCACCCGAGCGAGCAGGAAGCAGCCCGCGACGAGCAGGGCGAGCGCTGCTGCCAGCTCCGCCGCGGAGTCGCTGCCCGACACGGCGAGCGGAAGGATCGCCGCCGCGACGAGCGTCGACGTCGCACCCTCCGGCCCGATGACCAGCATCCGCGACGAGCCGAGGAGCACGTAGGCGATAGTCGGCAGCAACAGCGTGTACAGCCCGTTGACAGGCGAGAGCCCGGCCAGCTGCCCGTACGCCATCGCCGACGGCAGAGCAAGGGCTGCGACCGTCAGGCCCGCGACGAGGTCGCGCCTGGCCGCAGAGACGCGGTATGCCGGCACCTCCCGGGAGACCGGGAACGTGCGGACGAGCAGCGGCTCCTGCCTGGCCGGCCTGAACGCCGCCAGGCTCCCGTAGGCCGTCCGGCCGGTGTCCGTCTCCGGTGAGGTCGGTCGGTGGTCGCCAGTGCCCATGGTCGCGTTCGGACGCCGCGGCGCGCACGCTGCGTGGAGGGGTCACCTTCTCACAGAGCGACGGCCAGGGGACCCGCGGCGGATCAGAGGAGCGGCGAGAGGAGCGCGAACGCCGCGCCGCGGGCTCGCTCCTTCGCGCCGATGAGGCGCCGACCGTCCGACGAGACCGCCTCCGCCGGTGCGCTGAAGCGCTCGTCGAACTGCGCCGCGACCTGCGGGCGAGCCGACGAGCAGGTCGATCTCGAAGAACCGCTTGAGGCTCCAGGCCTCGAGGTTGCACGTCCCGGCGAGCACGTCCGCGCCGTCGCGGACGAAGGCCTTGGCGTGGAGCATCGTCGGGTACTCGAGAATCCGCACGCCGGCGTCCAGGAGAGCCGCGTGATGGAACTGCTGTGCCGCCGCGCAGGCCCAGTTGTTGGCGTTCGCCGGGACGAACAGGCGCACGCGCACGCCGCGGCGCGCGGCACGCTCGATCCTCCGGATCATCCCGCGGTCGGTGACGTATGGGTTGACGACGTCGAGCGACTCGCCCGCGCCGTCGAGCATCTCGCGGATCGCGTCCGTGATCGGCCGGAACCTGCCGGGGGCGTTGTGGAGCACCGTCACCGGGATCGAGGCCGCGTCGCCCTCCGCCGCAGGGAGGAGCTCGTCGAGCGCTGTCACCGGGACCTCGCCGCCGAGCCAGCGGAAGCCGCCGAGAAAGACGAGCTGGAGCTGCCCGACGACTGGCCCGGTCACGCGGAGGAACAGGTCGTGGAAGCGGCCGTCGGCGAAGTGGTCCTCGATCCCGGCGCCGCCGACCCAACCGACACGTCCGTCGACGATCACGACCTTGCGATGGTCGATGTGTCCGAGCGCGCCCAGGTTCCAGCGCGTGGCATGCGCTGCCCCCAGCGGCCCGAAGGATGCGCGCGGCTTCGTCGCGCGGACCACGCAGATCTCTGCTCCTGCCCCGGAGAGCCGTTCGTAGAACGCGCGTGTGCCGCCCTCGGGGTCCGAGCCCTGCCGGTCGACGACGAGCCTGACCGGGACCCCCTCCCGCGCCTTCTCGATCAGTGCCTCCGCGAACGCGTCCCCCACCTCGCCCGGCCGGAACCCGAACTGGTTGATGTGGACGGACGACGAGGCGGAGCGGATGTCGTCGAGCATCGGCGGGTAGAAGGCACGCCCCTCGACGAGCACTTCGACCGACGAGGCGCTGCTCTCGGAGAAGCGCACGGCGAGGTCTCGAAGGGCGACCGGGGCGGAGAGCAGCCGCTCCGCATGGTCGCGCATCCGGTCGTCCGGCACTGCGATCCCGTCACGCGAGCCCATGATCCCGACCGCGCCGGAGCCCGGCGCGGAGCCGCTCAGCGGCGGGTCGCCTCCTCCTCGACAGCAACCGCGCTCAACAGCGTGAGCCCGAGGTCCGACACGCGCTGCAGAAGCCCCTGGAGCTCCGATTGGTCTCGCACGAGACCCGCGAGCACCGTGTTGCCGCGCTCGCAGGTGAGGGTCATCCCCTCGAATGCCGGCCGCATCCGGTCGGAGAGCCCCCCCTCCACCGTGAGCCGGTACAGCCTCTCGGGCACGCCGACACCGTGGCACGCCGTGGTTCTCCGCGGTATCCCTCGGCAACGGTTCACCCGGGTGAATCGGAACCGGCGCGGCCGGCCGACCGCACCGTCGGCGAGGAATCGGCGCGCTAGTAGCTGGTGCGCATCTTCTGCGCGGGCTTCGCGGCGTACGTCGCGATGTCGAGCAGGACGCCGATGGTGATCAACGCGACGTCCCAGAACCCGCTGATGCCCACGATCGGTGACCACGCGATGATGTACATCAGCGTCGTCCAGGGCAGGAGCAGGAACCCGAGCAGCCCCCAGACCCAGCTGTCGATCGCGGCGTCGGGCTTGTCCCCGAAGATCCACCAGAAGAAGAGGGCGATCCGCGGACCGATGCCGCCGGCGAGCAACAGCGCGCAACACATGACGGCGAGTCTCCGGGATCGGGGGCCTCCTGTCAACTCGCAACCGCTTCACAGCGCGCGTTCTTCGACGAGCACGCACCCGAGGGCATCGGGCTCGGCGACCTGGCGCTCCTCGGGCCGATCTTCGTCCTCAAGCTGAAGTCGGCGCCGGCCGGCTTCGCCCGGAGGCTGGTCGCCGAGCTCTGGCTCTACCCGGACGGCTCGCACATCCTCGAGCTGTCGACGAAGTGCACGCCCGACGAGGCGTTCGAGGTCGCCGCCGAGACACGGGCGTTCCTGGCGAAGCGAGGCGTGAACCTTGCCGGCGACCAGGCGACGAAGACCCGCGCCGCGCTCGATTTCTTCGCAAGCCGGCTCGCGCCTGCTTCGCCCCCCGAGTAGCCGTCGCAGCGACGTACGGCAGAGGTTCGATTTCCCGAACCGCAAAGACACCGGCTGTCCGCCTGTCGACAGACGGCTGGCACCACGACCGGAAGCGCGGGGGTCTGCGAGCCTCGGGGCGAACGACGGAACCCGACGAAGCCCGAAAGGAGCAGCCATGACCTCCATCACCGCATATCCCGGAACACGAGAGCTCGCCTTTCGCTCCAGCGACGGTACCGACGTGGCGCTCCTCTGGCACACGGCGAGCGACCTCCTGAGCGTCGTCGTCTCCGACCATCGGGCGAACGAGCGCTTCGAGCTCGTCCTCGATCGCGACGACCGCGCGATGGATGTCTTCCACCACCCCTACGCCTACGCCGCGCACCGCGGTCTCGAGTTCGGCGTCGTCACCCGCGAGGAAGAGCTCGTCGCCGCCTGAGGCGAGGAGCCACGACTGCGATCGTCCGTGGCGAGCGCCGCGCCCTGCCCCGCGAGCTCGGCGCGATAGCGGCGCGCAAGGCCGTGTCGAGGACGCTGCCCCGGGGTCGCCGCTGCTAGAAACAGCGCATGCAGGAGCCGACCGTCTCGGAGGCGGCGACACAGCAGGGGCGGCTTCGACGGCTGATCGACGCCGGGATCGCGCTCAACTCGGAGCTGTCGCTCGACGCCCTGCTGCAGCACGTCGTCGAGGCGGCCGCCGACCTCACCGAGGCGCGGTACGCGGCGCTCGGCGTGATCGACCGTGCCGGTCGCGGCCTCGAAGCCTTCTACACGACGGGGATCGACGTGGAGACCAAGGAGGCGATCGGCGACCTGCCGCGCGGCCGTGGGCTGCTCGGCGTCCTGATCATGGATGCGAGACCGCTCAGGATGCACGACATCGCGGACGACCCGCGTTCGGTCGGATTCCCGCGGAACCACCCGCCGATGCGCACGTTCCTCGGCGTCCCGATCGTGCTGCGCGGGGTCGCCTACGGCAACCTCTACCTGACCGAGAAGGCGAAGGGCCGGGACTTCACCGCCGAGGACGAGGAGCTCACGCATCTGCTGGCCGCGCAGGCCGCCGTCGCGATCGAGAACGCGCGCCTGTACGAGTCCTCCACCCGCTGGCTCCGCCAGCTCGAGGGCCTCAACGAGATCGGCGCGGCGCTCGCGGCCGAGGTCGAGCTCGAGCCGTTGCTCGACCTCATCGCCCGCCGGATGGCGGACGCTCGTCGAGGCCCGGCTCGTGCTGATCGCTCTGCCGGACGCCAAGGGATCGCTCTCGGTCAGCGGCGGCGGCGGGACGGGACGACCTTGTCGGGATGGAGTTCAGCCCGGGCACGACCAAGGTCGGGCGTGTGCTCGAGCGCGGCCACACCGAGCGGGTCGACGCCGTCGTCGACGACCCCGAGGTCGACCAGCGCGTCGCGCGCGAGCTCGGCATCACCTCGGCGATGTACCTGCCCCTCACGGTCCGGGGCACGCCGATCGGCATCGTCGCCGTGCACGACAAGCTCGGCGCGGACTCGCGCTTCGACGAGGGTGACGTCCGCGCTCGCCGAGTCGCTCGTCGCCCGGGCGGCGATCGCCGTCGACCTCTCGGAGCGTGTCAGCCGCGACGCGCTGCGGCGCGTCGTCGACGCCCAGGAGCTCGAGCGGGCGCGGCTCGCCCGCGAGCTGCACGACGAGACGGGCCAGGCGCTGACGTCGATCCTGCTCGGGCTCAAGCATCTCGACGACGTCGTCGAGACGGACGAGGCGCGGGAGGCGACCGCGTCGATCCGCGCAGCTCGTCGCCACGACGCTGCAGGACGTCCGCCGGCTGGCGGTGGAGCTCCGTCCGAGCGCGCTCGACGACTTCGGGCTCGTGCCCGCGGTGGAGCGCCTCGCCTCGAACCTCTCGGAGCAGTCCGACCTCGTCGTCGACCTCGAGGCCCAACTCGGCGACCGCCGCCTGCCGCCCGAGGCGGAGACGGCCCTCTACCGGATCGTGCAGGAGGCGCTCACGAACGTGGTGAAGCACGCCGCCGCCCGCCGTGTCAGCATCACGCTCGTGCGCAAGGAGGCGTCGGCGGTGGTCGTGATCGAGGACGACGGTCAGGGGTTCGAGCCCGGAGCCGTGCGCGCGGGCGCGCTCGGCTTCGTCGGCATGCGCGAGCGCGTGGAACTCGTCGGCGGGCGCCTGACCGTGGAGTCGTCGCCCGGCGCCGGGACGACCCTCGTCGCAGAGGTTCGCGTCGCCGGGCCGGCGGCGGAGGACGGTCCGTGACGATCCGCGTCGTCCTCGTCGACGACCACGCGATCCTTCGCGCCGGCCTGCGCCGGGTGCTCGACGCGGAGCCGGACATCGAGGTCGTCGGAGAGGCCGAGTCGGCCGACCGGGCCGTCTTCGAGACGATCTCGAACAAGCCCGACGTGGTGGTGATGGACCTCGTGATGCCCGGCAAGTCCGGGATCGAGGGGATGCCGGCCGTGTTCCAGGCGGTGCCCGACGTGAAGGTGCTCGTCCTCTCGATGCAGGACGACCCGCGGTACGTCCGCGAGGCGTTCGAGGTCGGAGCGGCCGGGTACGTGCTCAAGGAGGCGGCCGACACCGAGGTCGTCGGCGCGATCCGCGCCGTCGCCGCGGGCGAGCGGTACGTCCACCCGGCGCTCGGCGCCCGGCTCGTCGCGGCCGAGGCGGAGGAGCGCAAGCGCGCGGAGGCCGACCCGTTGTCCGAGCGCGAGCGCGAGGTGCTTCGGCTGCTCGCCCTCGGCCACACCAACCAGGAGATCGCGAAGATGCTCTACATCTCCGTCCGCACGGCCGAGACGCACCGCGCGCACATCATGCAGAAGCTCCGCCTCTCGAGCCGCGCCGAGCTCGTCCGCTACGCGCTCGAGAACGGCCTCATCGAAGGCTGAGGCTGCGTCATCGGACGACGAGGACGTCGCACGGTGCGTGCCGGACGACCTTCGCGCTGACCGAGCCGAGCACGACGCGCCGCAGCGACCGGCTGCGGCGGCCGAGGACGACGAGGTCGGCGTCGAGCTCGCGCGCCGCCTCGACCAGCTCGGCGGCCGGCTCGCCGACCGGCTGGAGGTACGTCGCGGTCACCTGTCGGCGGACGAGCTGCTCGCGAGCCTGATCGAGCGGCCCTGCCTGGTAGCGCCCGCCGTCGGGCGCGACGCTGACGACGGTCAGCGTCGATCCGTAGCCCGCGAGGTCCGCGGCGCGGTCGAGCGCCCGACGCGAGGCGTCCGAGTCGTCGTAGGCGACCATGATCTTCCGCGGCTGCGCTGCCATGTCGTCCATGGTGGCCGCTTCGCCCCCGCACCGTCGTCCGCGCGCATTCGCATTCGCCTGCGGTGAAGTACTGAGCGGCGCGACGAACCTCGCACGGAGAGGGCGGCCCGGAGGCCGCCCTCTCGCTCACTCCGGGAGGTCGGAGCGATCAGTGGCCGACGGCCACCTTCGTCGTGACCCCGGCCTGCGCGGCGGTCTCCTCGCGGAACCGCCCGCCGAGCACTGCGAGTGCCAGGATCATCAGTCCGCCGCCGGTCAGGAGCAGCGCGATCCCGACCACGATCCCGAAGACCGAGAGCTGTGCCGCCATGTAGCTCGTGTTGAGCGCCGTGGTCAGCGCCGTCTCGGTCACCCAGATGTTGCGGGCGCCGTTCGCGATCGGCTGACCGCTGGAGTCCTTCGCGGCGGCCGTCTCGTCGTTGGTGCCCTTCTGGTCGCTCGGGTTCGCTGCCGACTGGAACCGGCCCATCTCTGCGTATGTGAGGTTGCCCGTCGCCTCCATGCGTGTGCGTGCGCATCACCTTCGCGAACGCGCGCGCCTGATCGCCGGTCGTCACCTGTTGACCGGCCCACTGGTCCGCGTACTTCGCGACGGCGGGATCGGACGCCTCGCCGAAGAAGATCTGCTCCTGCTTGAGGCTGTCCTGCACGGTGCTGCGGCCGTCGAAGCCCATGTACAGGGCCGCGGCGCCGAAGACGATCAGGATGACGCTCGCTGCGAGCCCACCCCACTCGAGAATCCTTCTGGTGTTCATCGCTCCTCCTCCCGATGGATCACATGTCGTTGCCCGGAGCCTCGTCGCGCGGCGACGCGCCGCCATCGGTGATTCGTCGCCGCCGGTCTGCGAAGAAACCCCGCTCTTGGCCTGTGGGCAACTACGGAGCGGCGCTACCAGGTCTTGGCGCGGACGACCGCGTCGGGCCTTCGCACCCGGATGCGGGCGTCGACCGCGACGCAGCGATCGGGAAGGGCGAGCACCGGGTTCAGGTCGAGCTCGCCGACCGTCGGGAGGTCCTCGCCGAGCCGGGCGAGCCGGAGGACGAGGTCGACGAGGGCGGCCCGGTCGGCTGCCGGCGCTCCGCGGAACCCGTCGACGAGACGGCCGGCCTTGCCGCCACCGACGAGCTCCGCTGCGTCGACGTCGGTGAGGGGGGCGATTCGGAACGCTGCCTCGCCGATCAGCTCGGCGAAGACGCCGCCAGGCCCGAACGCGACGAGCGGCCCGAAGACTGGATCCTGGACGACGCCGGCGAGGAGCTCGGCGCCGCCCGCGAGCATCGGCTGGACGATCACCGGCAGCCCGATCCGCGTCGCGGCGGCCGCGACCGCCTCGTCGTCCGAGAGGTCGAGCGCGATCCCGCCGGTCTCCGTCTTGTGGGCGCCCGGCGCCGCCGTCTTGACGACGGCCGGGAACCCGAGCTCGCGCGCGGCGGCGACCGCCTCGTCGACCGAGCTCGCCACACGCTCGGGCACGAGGGGGAGCCCGTATGCGTCGAGCAGCTCGCGGGTCGCGGCGGGATCGAGCCACGTGTCGTCCGAGCCGCCGAACGCCTCCTCGACGACGGCTTCCCCGCGGGCACGGTCGATCCGGTCGAGGGTGGGCACGGCACCCTGCGGACGCCGGAGCCAGGCGGCGCGGTCGGCGACGCGGCCGAGCGCGCGCGCGGCGGACTCCGGATAGGCAAACGACGCGACACGGTGCGTCGCGCGCAGCGCCGCAGGCGTCCCCTCCGAGCTCATGATCACCGCGAGGACCGGCTTGTCCGAGTCGACCCGCTCGACGGTCTCGACCACGGCCTCGGCGATCTCCTCGGCCGTCGCGCTGACGGCCGGCACGAAGAGCACGACGCACGCTGAGACGTGCGGGTCGGCGAGCACGTGCGGGAGCGCTGCCGCGTACGTGGCGGCCGTGGCGCTGCCCAGCATATCCACGGGGTTGGCGACGCTGGCCTCGGCTGGAAGGACCGCGCGGAGCCCCGCCACGGCGTCCTCGCCGAGCGCCGGGAGCTCGAGACCCGCGGCCTCGCAGGCGTCGGCGCAGAGGATGCCGAGCCCGCCGGCGTTCGTCACGATCCCGACCGAGCGGCCGTCGAGCCGCCCACGCGCGGAGAACAGCGAGGCGACATCGACGAGCTCCTCCAGCGTCTCGGCGCGGATGACGCCGGCCTGGCGGAAGAGCGCGTCGGCGGCGGCGTCCGATCCCGCGAGCGCGGCCGTGTGCGAGCTCGCCGCGCGCCGGCCGCTCTGCGAGCGGCCGCTCTTGAGCGCGAGGATCGGCTTGCGGCGCGCAACCCTGCGGGCGATGCGCGCGAACCGGCGGGGATTCCCGAAGGACTCCACGTAGAGGAGGATCGCCTCGGTGGCGGCGTCCTCTTCCCACCACTCGAGCAAGTCGTTCGTGGAGACGTCGGCCTTGTTCCCGATCGACACGAACGCCGACAGGCCGAGGCCCCGCGTGACCGCCGCTTCGAGCAGAGCGAGCCCGAGTGCGCCGCTCTGCGAGGAGAAGCCGATATTGCCGGGAGGCGTCGACCGCGACGCGAACGTGGCGTTGAGGCTCGAGCCGGCGACGGAGATCCCGAGGCAGTTCGGCCCGATCAGGCGCGCGCCGTGGGCGCGGACGAGCGCGAGCAGCCGCTCCTGGCGGTCGATGCCATCGCTCCCGGTCTCCGCGAAGCCCGCCGAGATCACGACGAGGGCCCGAACGCCGCGCGCCAGCGCCTGCTCGGCCGCCTCGACCACGCCCGCCGCGGGAACGCAGATCACGGCCAGGTCGACGGGGTCGGGGATTTCGTCGACGGAGCGGTAGCCGCGAACGCCCGCTACCGACCCGCCGTCGCGGTTGACGGGGTAGGCAGCACCCTGGAAGTCGGCCTCGATGACGTTCCGGAAGAGCTCGCCGCCGATCGTCCCGCGCCGTCGTGAGGCGCCGATCACGGCGACGCTGCGGGCCTCGAAGAAGGGACGCAGCGAGGCGGTGACCGCGACGTGGTCCCGCTCGGCGAGGCGCTCCTCGAACCGCTCGGTGCGCCCGATCGGAAACGCGATCTCGACCTCGCCGCCCGCGAGCTCGCGCGTCAGCTCGAAGCCGAGCGCCTCGAAGACGCCGAGCATCCGCCGGTTGTCGGGCAGCACGAGCGCGACGAACCGCTCGATCCCGTGGTGGGCCGCGCGCTCGGCGAGCTGCTCGACGAGGCGTGTCCCGACGCCTCGGCGCTGGTAGGCGTCCGCGACGGCGAACGCCGCCTCCGCAACCGAGGGGTCGCGCAGCCGCGCGTAGTTCGCGAGCGCGACGACCCGCTCCGACCCGTCGTCCACGAACGAGCCGAGCAGCGCGCCGCGCTCGGCCCAGTCCGAGTCGAGCACCTGCTCGACGACCTCCGGCCCGAGCGAGGGGAACCCGTGGAAGCGCATGTAGATGCTCTGCTCGGACAGGGCGCGGAAGAAGTCGAGGATCGCGTCGGTGTCCGCGCGTGTCGGCGGGCGGAGCCGCAGAGTGCTCCCGTCGCGCAGGATCACGTCGACGACGTCGGCCACCGGCGCATTCTTCCCCTCGAAAGGCTCGACCGTCACGCCCTGCAGGGTGGCCTCTGCCCCGGACCGTCGCATCGGGGAGCCCTCGCAGCGGTGGATTGGTAGTTGTCCACGGCGTCGATCCGGTGGGCCGCGGATGCGGCGCGCCTGCGGTCGACCCCACTCTTCGTGCCAGGAAGCGACGGAAAGGGGTTGCGATGAACGTCACAGGGCTCACCCCCGACGGGATCCGGCTCGACACGATCGCCGTACGCGAGGCGATGCACGAGGGAGTGCTCTCGTGCCCGGAGGACACGCCGCTCTCCACCGTCGCCGAGCTCATGGCGGGCCGCGGCGTTCACTGCATCGTCGTCACGGATGCCGACGACCTCGGGGTCTGGGGCGTCATCTCCGACCTCGACCTCGTCGCCGCTGCCGGCGTCCGCGACCTGGACGCGCAGTCGGCGGGCGGCTCCGCGGCGACGCCGGCGCTCGCGATCGGCCCCGGCGAAACGGTGCAGCGCGCGGCGCAGATGATGACCGAACACGGGGTCGCGCACCTGCTCGTCGTCGACGACGACTCGGGGAGGCCCGTCGGCGTCCTCTCGACGCTCGACGTCGCCCGCGTGCTCGCGGACTACGCCCGGCGATGAAGCGAGCGGCCTGGTACATGCCACCGCCATTCGTCGTACGCTGAGGCCAAGTTCCGAGAGGAGGCCACGGATGTCCGCCGTCCCGTCGTACCCGGTTCGTGTCGAGGGCAAGCTGGAGCCCGAGCTGAGCCGCTGGCTGTGGCTCGTCAAGTGGCTGCTCGCGATCCCGCACTACGTGGTGCTCTTCTTCCTGTGGATCGCGTTCTTCCTGCTCAGCGTCGTCGCGTTCTTCGCGATCCTGTTCACCGGCCGCTATCCGCGGGCGATCTTCGACTTCAACGTCGGCGTCATGCGCTGGACGTGGCGGGTCGGCTTCTACACGTTCGGCGCGCTCGGGACCGACCGGTACCCGCCCTTCTCGCTGACCGAGATGCCCGACTATCCCGCGTCGCTCGACGTCGAGTACCCGGAGCGGCTCTCGCGCGGGCTCGTGCTCGTGAAGTGGTGGCTGCTCGCGATCCCGCAGTACCTGATCGTCGGCGTGTTCGTCGGCGCTGGCAACTGGGTCGCCTGGCGCGGGGAGCACTGGGCGTGGAGCTGGGGCGGCGGCCTGATCGACCTGCTCGTGCTGATCGCCGGGTTCGTGCTCCTGTTCACCGGGCGCTACCCACGCGGGGTCTTCGACCTGGTGCTCGGCCTCGACCGCTGGGCGCTCCGTGTCGCCGGATACGCCGCGCTCGATGACGGACGTCTACCCGCCCTTCCGCCTCGACCAGGGCGGCTCGGAGCCCGGAGCATCGGTTGAAGAGGCGAGGCCCGTTGCCGCGCCGTCGGCGGCCGCAGGCGGAGGTTGGAGCGGCGGTCGGATCGTGCTGCTCGCCGTCGGTGCGGTCACCGGGCTCGTCGCCCTCGGTCTGCTCGCGGGAGGGGTCGGCGCGCTGGCGATCGACCGCACGCAGCGCGAGGACGGCTTCGTCACGAGCCCCTCCCGCGCCTACTCCACCCCGACGTACGCGCTCGTGTCCGAGACGGCGCAGCTTGAAGGGCCGCGCTGGGCATGGCGCGACCTCGTCGGGACGGTGCGGGTCACCGGCGACGCCGACCACCCGGTCTTCCTCGGTGTCGGACGTGAGAGCGACGTGCAGCGGTATCTCGCCGGCGTCGGGTACGAGGTCGTGCGCGACATCGGCGACGACCCCGGCGACTACGACAGGCAGCCGGGCGGCCGCCCGTCGTCTCCTCCGGGAGCGCAGCAGTTCTGGGCGGCGTCGGCACAGGGGTCGGGTCAGGTCCGTCTCGACTGGGATGTCGGAAAGGGGAACTGGGCGCTCGTCGTGATGAACCCGGACGGTGCGCGCTACGTCGACGCCACCCTCAGCATCGGGGCCGAGCTGGACGCGCTCCCCTGGGTGGGCGGCGCGCTCCTCGGGGCGGGGCTCCTTCTCGCGCTTCTCGCCGCAGCGCTCATCGTCGTGGCGCTCCCGAAAGGACGGCGCTCGGGAGCCTGACCTCGGCCGTGCGGGAAAGCCGAAGCGTGGATCGGCGGGCGTCCCGATGCGCAACCGGGACGCCCGGACGATCGTCTCGGTGGCGCGACGACCTCGGCACGCAGGAGGCACGACCGTGACGTTCATCTGGTTCGCCGTCTGGCTCGTCTCGAATCTGATCGGCGACCGTGAGCCGCTGACATTCGACCCCGTCAACGCGTGGACGGCGACGCTGATCCTCTGCATCGCGCTCGATCTCGGGCGCCAGCACGCGATTCCGCCCGGCAAACGGGACGGAGGAAGGAGCACGCCATGACACTCAGCCGCTTCACCATCGAGGATGCGCGGTCGGTCGGCGCACGACTGGGTATCGACTGGGACACGAGCCCGTTCGACGTCGAGCAGTTCCGCGCCGGCATGGACGTCGAGTTGGAGCACGGCGCGCGCGACGCCGACACCGACGTGACCGGCGATGACGCGTTCACCACCGGCAAGATCGCCCTCGCGCATCTCCGCGAGATCCCGGACTACTACACGCGTCTCGCGCGCATGGAGGCCGAGGCGATGACGGCCGAGAACGCGTAGTTCCCCGCAAAGGCGGCGCACGTCTCCCCGGATGCCCGGATGTCGCACTCGTGGTGGAGTTCGAGGTGCCAAGCGAAGGGAGGTGTTGTCATGGCACTCGTTCGCTGGAGCCCGTTCCAGGACTTCGACGTCGCGGAACGACGCATGCGGCAGATGCTCGACCAGATCGGCGTCGTTCCCGCATGGCCTGCCGCAGACGTCTACGAGGCGAACGGCGAGATCATCTACGAGCTCGAGGTTCCGGGCTACGACGAGAGGGATCTCGCTGTCGAGGTGCGCGATCACGTGCTCGCGGTCAAGGGCGAGAAGACCGAGGCGAAGGAGGAGAAGGAAAGGACCTACTTCGTCAACGAGCGGCTGGCGCTGCGCTTCGAGCGCCGGTTCGAGCTGCCGGCCGAGGTGGTGACCGACAAGGTCGCGGCCGAGTTCAAGCAGGGCCTGCTCGTCGTGCACGCGCCGAAGGCCGCGGCGGTCGAGCCGCGTGCGATCGAGATCGCGAAGCGGTAGGGCGCCTCTGGGGAACCGCGGGCTTTCCGCGGCAGGCGCCCGATCGGGGCTCGCGCGTCCGTCAGGACGCGCGAGCCTTGATGACGACCACGACGCCGCGCGCGTGGGAGGCGCAGTACTGGCTCACCGAGCCGAGGAGCAGGCTCTTGAAGCCGCCGCGCCCGCGGGAGCCGACCACGAGGAGGGCCGATCCCTCGGCAGCAGCGACGAGCGCGTTGCCGGGCGGGCTCTGGGCGACCTCCCCGGTGACGCCGACGCCGTCGGCTGCGCTCGCCCGGGCCTGCTCCAGCACCCGCTCGGCGTCCTCTGCGAGAGCGGCCCGAAGCTCGACGAGCGCCGCGGCGCTCGACATGCCCAGCGCGGCGAGCCCCCACGGCTCCTCCTGGGCGCAAACGGCGTACACGCCGACGTGACGAAGGCTTGCCTCTGCGTACGCCCACTCGAGCGCGACGCTCGCGCCCGGCGAGCCGTCGACCCCGACGACGATTCGCGAGCGCTCGGTCGGTCGAGCGTCCTGCACGACCGCGACGGGGCAGGGTGCATGGTGGAGACAGGCGCCGGAGACCGACCCGAGAACCGCTCCGGTAACGCTTCCGTGGCCGCGCGAGCCCACGACGAGGAGGTCTGCTCCCGCCGCCTGCCCGACGAGCGCGCCCGCTGCGTCGCCCTGGGCGACGTGACGCTCGATCTCGACGCCCGCGGCGTCGTCACCCGCCTGCGCGAGCTCGGCCTCGAGCACGTCCAGCGCCGCGCCGCCGAGCTCCCGGCGCAGGAGCTGCAGCGCCGGGATCATCCCGACCCCGGTCCCGGTGAGCGGCGGGATGTCCCAGGCGTGGACGACGTCGAGGCGCGCGCCGCGCAGCGCGGCCTCTGCGAGGGCGAAGCAAAGCGCCTCGCGCCCGAGGGCCGAGCCGTCGACGCCGACGACGATGACGCCGGCCACGCCCGCGGGCGCCTCCTATGACCCGGCGGGAAGCAGCCCGTCGCACGAGTCCGCGTCGGCGAACGACTGCCGCAGCTGGTCGTCCACGTCGCGCAGCGAGCCGAGCTCGTCCATGGTGGCGGAGAGCTGCTGCGAGATGTTCGCGACGGCGGCGCTGACCGCGGACACGGCCCCGAGCAGGCCCTGCACGCCCGAGGCGTCGTCGACCGCCTTCTGGATCGTGTCCACGTCGCTCTGGAGATCGGTGGAGAGCGTGTCGACCGCGCTGCGCGCCTGCTCGCCCGCCTTCGTGTCGGGGCTGCCGAGGCCCTTGAGTGTGTCGGCGAGCGTCTCCGTGGTGCTCCTCGCGTCCTCGGCGGCCTGCTCGAGGCCGGCGCGCGTCGGGTTGCTCGTGAGCGAGCTGGCGGCGGAGGAGATGTCGCTGCGCCACGTGTTCACGGCGGTGCAGACGTCGCCGGCCCACTGCGTTGACGACGGCACCGAATTGTCGTCCCCGCCGCACCCGGCGGCGACGAGCGCGATTCCCGCCACGATCGCGGCGGCGAGCATGCGTGTGCAGGTCATCATCCTTCCCCTTCGCGTCGGCGACTCGTGCGGCCCTCGCAGGTTACCCCGCCTTCGGCTTGCCCGAGCGGTCGACGGCCCACGAGAGCTCGGAGCGGACGCCGACCACGCCGGCGACGAGCGGCACGCGTTTCTCGAGCAACTCGGCCTCGAGCTCCGTGTCGACCTCGCCCCGCAGAACGACCTCGCCGTCGTTCACCTCGACATCGATGCGCTCCGGGGGGATCCAGAGCAGCCGGCTCACGACGTCCTGGGCGATCTCTCGCGCGATTTCCGCGTCGCTCCGCGTGAAGAGGCGGACGAGGTCGGCGCGCGTGACGATGCCGACGAGCTTGCCGTCCTCGACCACCGGCAGCCGGTTGACACCGAGCGAGACCATCGTCCGCGCCGCCTCGGTGACGGGGGTGTCGGCCTCGGCGGTGATCGCCGGCGCCGTCATCGCCTCGCCCGCGGTGTGGGCGCGGAGCTTCACGAGGTCGGGCGAGCTCGCCGTGTCGACGAGCCAGGCGAACAGCCCGCCGGAGCGTTCGGGCGGGCCACCCTGCTTCACGAGCAGGTCTGCCTCGCTCAGGACGCCGACGACCGCGCCGTCCGCGTCGCAGACCGGGAGGCCGGAGATCCCGCGCTCCACGAGCATCGCAGCGACGTCCTTGATGCGCGTGTCCGCGGTCACGGAGACGACGTCGCGCGTCATCACGTCGCCGACTCGAACGGTGCTCTGTCCCATGGCGTGTCCTTTCCCTCAGAATCCCAGCCCGATCGGGAGCCGCTCCGGGCTCCGCCGGGTTCGTGTCACGTCCCTGAGCCCGACCATCCCGACGGGCCTTTCGTCCTCCACCACGGGGAGGTGGTGGATCCCGTACTCGGTCATCAGCGTCTCCGCGACGTCGAGGGTCGTCGAGGCCGAGACGGTGACGGGACTCGCGGTCATCCACTGTCCGACCGAGACGTCGGACGGGCTCACATCGCCGGCGACAGCGCGGAGGACGTCGCGCGCGGTGATAATGCCGACGAGCCGTTCGTCGTCGACCACCAGCACAGAGCCGCCGTCGCGCTCTCGCATCGCGCGCACCGCGTCGTCGAGCGTCGTCCCGTACGGGACGAGCGGCGGGCAGCGCCGCATCACCGCGCCGACCGTCCTCTCCTCCGACGCGGGCGAGGCCGGCAGCACGTCGGGGCCGACGATGGCACGCTCGAGCTCGCGCGCCTCGAGCGGAAGGTCGACCGACAGTCCTGCCGCCGGCGGCGCGAGGTCGGAGATGGGCGCCTCGCCCGTCAGCGCCGCGAGAAACGGTGCGAGGCGTCGGCCGACGATCTTCGTGGGCGGCCACCAGATCGGCGACGAGCTGGCCCACTCGGGCTCGTCTCCGCCCGAGAGGTCGCGACGGAGGTACTGCGGCTCGGCGCCCGTCAGGAGGAGGCCGCGGAGGATCGGGCGGAACGGATGGGGGACGAGGGACGCTCCTGCGAGGACGGCGATCGCCTCCGCTGCCGCAACTGCCTGCTGCGCGGCGATCCCGCCCTGCTTGACAGGGAAGCTCGTGATGTCGCCCGCCGCGAAGACGGCGTCCGCCCCGCGGACGCAACAGTGCTCGTCGACGTCGACGAACCCCTCGAGCGTCTGGGGAATGCCGTCGATCCGCTGCCCCCGCAGTCGCGGCAGCGCGACGACACGCTCGACCGGGAGCGCCTCGCCGGAGAGGAGCAGCAGGTTGCCGTCGCCGTGCTCGACGACATACGCCCCGCCGACGAACGCCACGCCTGCCTCGTCGAGCAGCGCGCGTACGGCGTCGCTGGCGGTCCTGCCGAACAGCTGCAGCGGATGCAGCTCGGGCGTGACGACCGCGAGCTCGACACCGTGCCTGCCGGACGCCTGGAGGTACGCCGCCGTCATCAGCGCAAGCTCGTACGCGGGCAGCGACCACGTCGCCCCCCACGGCACGACGAACGCCGCTCTCGTGACCTCGCCGCGGTCGATCGCATCGAGCAGCTCGCGGATCCGTTCGCTGTCGGCCGGACCGCGAAACGTGAGCGCGCCGGGGACGGCGGGGTAGGGCACCGCGCCGCACGCGATCAGGAGCGCGTCGTAGCGGAGCACCCCGCCCGACCGTGCACGCGCCTCGCGGCGGTCGACGTCGACTGCGGCGAGCGAGCCGAGCGACAGGCCCGCTCCGACGCCCTCGGCGAGCTCGCCGAGGTCGAAGTGGCGCACCGTTCCCAGGCCGAAGGGCTCGGCCACCGCGACCGGTCGGTACCAGAAGCTCGGCTCGGGCGCGAGCAGCTCGACGCGGGCGCGGCCCTCGCTCAGCTCGCGCAACGTCAGAGCCGCCTCGAGCGCCGCGACACCCCCGCCGGCGATCAGAACCGAGAAGTCGTCGCGCGTCACGTCTCGATCCTGCAGCGGACACGCGCCTGGTGCATCGGGGGAATCGGCGCGCCCGCCCTCGGATTTCTACGGATCGCCCCGTGCCGACTCGGAGAGGGCGACGGATCACGTGCGCCGTCCGCCGCCCTGGAGCCACGATGTCGATGACGTCCGTGGCTCGCGTGACTACTCCGAGCCGTTTGGGGGAGGCATCGGATATCTCACACGAGGAGCGGTTTTCGCCGTTCCTTCCACAGGGGGTCGCGCGAACTCTCCGCAAAATGCGGCGAACGTCGCCCGGGTTTCCACAGGCGTCCACAGGCGCCGCGGCGGTCTGGGGAAAGCCTGCGTGTCGCTCAGGCAGGCTCGGCCGAGATCTCGGCCGGGAGCTCGGTGCGCACATCGCGCGGCTCGAGCTCCTGCCGCGCCCGCGCATCGAAGTAGACGTACGCGGTGACGAGCGCCACGAACGGCAGGGCGACCGCGTAGACGATCCCCGCGAACAGGTTGAGGAAGGCGAGGGACGAGTTGGAGACGAAGATGAGGAGCGCCCCGACGAGTGGGCCGGCTGCGAGCGCGATCAGCCCGCCGAGGCCGACGAGCGACCCGACGCGCACCCAGCGCCCGCGCACGAGCTCGCCGCTCCGGCGGAGCGCCTCGTAGGGACGCCGATCCTCGAGCTCGATCACCGGCGCGAGCAGCGACCAGCGGACGGCGAGCCAGACGGCCACCGGGATCCCGAAGAGGGTCGTCGTGAGGACGACCAGCACCGCGACGAAGATCGCGATCGAGCCCAGGAGCGGGCGGATCCGCCGCAGCGCGAGACGGTACGCGCCGAGCGCGTGCACGTTGCGACCGGCGTCGAGCTCGACCAGCGCGCAGGCGGTCGCCGCCTGGACGAGCCCGAATCCGAGGAGCGTCAACGTCGTCCCGACGACGACGGCGACGTATGCGAGCGATCCGGCGAGGTTGCCGGTGACGCTCGAGATCGCGTCGATTCCCGAGACGAGGGCCCACTGCAGGACGGTGATGAGCACGGTGATCGGGATCAGCAGGAGCCCGAGCCCGACGAACAGGCGGAAGCGCTTCACGTACATCCGGGCGGACGCCGAGAGGATCTGCCCCCACGCGCGCCGTCGGGCGAGCCGCAGCGGCGCAACGGGGGTCCAGGTCGCCCGGACGATCGCGAAGCCGATCAGCCCGAGGACTACGGCGAGGACCAGCACCGTCGCGCCGGGATTGAGGAGTAGCTTCGCGAGCGCGGCCGAGCCACGCTCGACCCCGGAGCAGAAGAGGTCGGTGGCGCCGGTCCCGAGCACGCCCCCGGTCGGCACCGCATAGCTGCGGTCGCTCCAGTCGCTCGGCCCATTCGATCGGCGACGTCCACTGCGCCTTGAGATTCGGGCCCGTCGGACCGTTGAAGAACGCCCTCTGGAGCTCGCCCCAGCGCCCCTCGAACGTGATCCACGGGAACGCGTCCGCCGCGGCGGCCGGGTCGCTCGGGATCGTCCGCACCAGTGGCCGAAGCTCGCGGTGCGGCCCTTGCGTGTTGTCACAACCGACGCCGGCGTCGGCGGAGGCGCCGAGGTAGAGCGCCGCCGTGTACTTGTTGGCATGCGAGCCGGCGGCCGGATAGACGACGGGGTGCGTGCCGTCGACGACCTCCAGCTTGTCCTCGCCCCAGTCCGCTCGCTCGGCGCCCTCGTGCGAGCTGTAGCCGACGTCGACCGGATGCTCCTTGTCGAGCGCGGCCGCGGCGTCGGGCGCGTCGAAGACGAGCTGGATCATCTCCCAGTCGCCCTCGTGTGTGTTGTTGAAGTCGTTGAAGGGGTAGAAGAACCAGTACTGCAGCGCGAGCTTGCCCGGGTCGGCGGGGTCGGTCGCGACGTGCGCGTAGACGGCGGGCTCGTGGCCGGTCGTCAGGCGCCGCGCCCACCGCTCGTAGTCGCAGCCGGGGTCGAGCGCGTTCCCGGGGAAGTCGAGGTGGTACTCGTAGAGCCCGCGAGGTCCTTCGCCGTGGGCCCGATCTTCACGAGGTCGGTCGCGTTCCACGGGCCGCGCAGCGCGACGGTCGACTGGCCGAAGAGGCGATCGACGTCCATCGGCTCGTACGGCTCCCCGGGGCCGCACTCCTCCGTCTGCTCGACGAGCCGGACGACGGGCGCGTAGCGCTCGGCGAGCGCCTGCTCGTCGCGCAAGTCGGCGGCGGCAGCCGTCGGCAGGAGGAGCGCGAGCAGCGAGGCCGACGGCGCCGAGGACCACGGTGCCGGTGCGGCGCCTCATCGCCGCGATCCTCTCACACGGCCCGGTCGCTGCTACACGGCGTAGCGGAGGATCGCCGCGGCGGAGCCGCCGCCCGGCACGTCCTCGCGGCGGACGGCGAGCACCCTGCCGCCGTTCACCCAGGTGCGGCGGGCGATCTCGTCGACGACCCCGTACGCGACCGCGTCGTCCTCCTCGGCGAACGTGACTACGCCCGACTCCTCGTCCACGGATCCCGGCACGACGTCGTCGATGTCGACGATCACCGTGTCGACGGCGCCGAAGGTGGCGGCGCGGGCGATGTCGCCGATGTCCAGCATCGTGCGCCCCTGGGACGCGCGCCGCTCGTAGAGCTCGCGGACCGACGCGCAGATCCGCGGCGTGCACGTCGTCGAGCACGGCCCGCGCGCCGGCGACGAGATCGGTGTCCGCCGCCGCCTCGGGGCTCCCGGCGACGCTCGGCGCCGCCAGGTGCGGATACGTGTTGACGGAGCGGTAGATGCCGTCGAGCGGCTCGGTGGAGGCCAGGATCAGCGGGACGTCGAGCCCCGCGAGGACGGGCCGCAGCGCACCGTCGATCTGACGGCAGTACTGCCGCATTCGCACCTTCTGGCCTTCGGCGCCCTGGAGCGCGCCGCGAGGAGCGCGGTCGGCGATCGACGCCATCCCGGCGGCGCTCGCGACGTCGGTCGGCAGGTCCGGCACCTTGACGTCCCACGAGCCGAGCTCCGGCCCGACCTCGAGCACGCGGACGGAGCCTTGCGCAAGCGCGAGGACGAACGCGACCTGCGGGAAGGTCACTGCGCGGAGGAGCGGCTTCAGGTGGAACCGGTCGGACACCTGCACCTGCGCGACGAGCCGGTTCGGGAGCCTGAACGTGACGAGCGACCCGGGGGTCGCGAAGAGGGCGAGGCTCCTTGCCTGGTAGCGCCAGAACGTCCCGTCGGTGTCGAGCCCCGCGAGCTCCTCGTCGATGCCCGCGACGTCGGCCTTCGGCGTGCCGGCCTCCTCGAGCTGGCGCACGGCCTCCGCGGCGAGGTTCTTGAGCTCGATGCGCTCGGCGTCCCCGCTCGACGAGGGATCCGTCGGCACGTAGATCGAGACGCTCGCCGGGCTTCCGGTTCGTCAGCAGTCGGTCGATCTGGCCAGCGGGTCGGAATGTCGGTGTGCAGGTTCACGAAAGCTCCTTGGGGTCGCCGGCGGCTTGGCCGGGCCCGCGCACGGCGCGCGGGGCATGCCATGCACGAGGCTACCCTGGCGCGGTGCAGGTGGGCACCGGAGGTCGAGCGCGCGGCGCGAGGACGGCCGTTCTGCGCCGCCGTCTCGCGGGCGGGCGGCGAGCCGCTCGGCGCGACCGCGAGCCGCATCGACCACTGGATCCTCGTCGAGTACCGCGGCGGCCTGGCGGCGCGACGTCCTCGGCGGGAGCCTGCTCTCGCCCAGGCTCAAGGACCACCTGCGCGAGCAGCTCGAGGCTGCTCCGCCCCGCGCGCCTGCTCTTCGTCAAGCAGCCGGAGCGGCGCGCTGAGACCGGCCGGCGCGTGTTCCTCGCGTCGTCGAGCCCGGGCGAGGAGCGGCTGCTCGGGCTCGAGGTCGAGCACCAGGACGACCTCCACGGCGTCGACCTCGCCGGCGCGCTCGCCGGCGGCGACGCGCCGTTCCAGCCGGTCGCGGACCCGCTCCTCGTCGTCTGCACGCACGGCAAGCGCGACCGCTGCTGCGCGCGCGACGGGCGCCCGCTGTACGACGCGCTCCGCGCGGCCGGACCGCCCGGCGAGGTCTGGCAGTCGACCCACGTCGGCGGCGACCGCTTCGCCGGCAACGTCGTCGTGCTCCCGCACGGGACGTTCTACGGCCGCGTCGAGCCGGGCGACGTCCCGGGCTCGTCGCGCGCGCTCGCCGCGGGCCGCGTCGACCTCGACCGCTACCGCGGCCGCAGCGCGTACTCCTTCCCGGTGCAGGCCGCCGAGCGCGCGCTCCGCGAGACCGAGGGGCTCCTCGGGATCGACGACCTCGTGCTGCTCGGCTCCGA
The DNA here is from genome assembly GCA_963821365.1 of uncultured Actinomycetes bacterium. Classification (GTDB taxonomy): domain Bacteria; phylum Actinomycetota; class Thermoleophilia; order Gaiellales; family Gaiellaceae; genus Gaiella. The sequence goes on along the minus strand of CAWGDT010000006.1, from coordinate 218,289 downwards.
GCGCCGCGGCGAGGACGCGTGGCGCGTCCGCTTCCGCACGCCGGACGGCGCCGACCCACTCGCTCGACGTCGTCGCCGAGCTCGGCGAGCCGGAGCTCCTCACCTGCGAGGCGGCCGAGCCCCGCCGCCCGCGCCGCTTCCGCGTGACCGCGCACGCATCGCGCCGTGCGCCGAAGGGCCGCAAGTAACAGCCTGTTGCTTGCGGCCCGCCGCCACCCGCGACAGCGAGCTATGGCGTGTCGACCACGCTGAGGAAGCCCTCGCGCACGAGGCGGCGGACGAGGACGAGGCGGCCGTCGGCGTCGAGCTCGCCGGGCAGGTCGGCGACGCGGAACGGCTCCTCGCCCTCGAAGCACGCGCGCAGCTCGCGGTTCGGCGTGCGCGGGGAAGCCGATCTCCTTGCCCTCGAAGACGAGCGGTGACGCGCGCCGTCCGTCTCCTCGAGGTCGGCGATCACCGTCTCGCGGCGCTCGAGGAGCGGTCTCGGGGCCGAGCCGCGCGAGCGCGCGGAGCTGCGAGAGCCCGTCCTCGCGGATCGGCCGGCGCGTCTCGACGAACCTGCGCCGCCGGCGGCGCTCGACCGCCTCGGGGTCGAGCTGCTCGGCGAGCGCGGCTCTGCGAGGCCGTCCGCCGTCGCCTCGCGCGACGTCCGCGCCGGAACGCCGGCCTCGTCCTCGCAGCGCGTGCGAGCGCGGCCCTGTGCCGCGTCGAGCCACGTGTGAGCCGCGATCCCGATCGTCAGGTGGAGCGAGTCGGTCTCGCGACGTCTCGGCCTCGTGGAGCCAGCCGCGCGGGAGGTAGAGCGTGTCGCCGGCCCGCAGGACGAGGTCGTCGGTCGGCGCGCCCGTGGTCGCCGAGCGCGCTCGAGTAGCGCTGGTGCTTGAGCGGTAGCTCGAGCAGCGGGTCGTAGAGCCTCCAGCGCTTCTCGCCCGCCACCTGGAGGACGAGCACGTCGTGCGTGTCGTGGTGGACGCCGAAGCCCTGCGAGCCGCTCGGCGTGTAGTACGAGTTCGCCTGCACGCCGCGGCCGAGCGCGTCCTCGAGCAGGCGGCAGAAGACCGCGAGCGGGTGCCAGTTGACGTGGAGCGCCTGGAGGACGATCGTCGCGCCCGCCTCCCACTCGGCGAGCGACGCGCGGGACGTCCGCCGTGCCCGTGAACGGCGGCCGCCAGGAGACGTCGCTCGTGTAGGCGCCGACGGCGATCTGGCTGCCCTCGCGGACGAGCCGGAAGCCCGGGTAGCGGATCGCCGTGGAGCAGACGAGCCGCTCGACGTCCGCCTCCGAGAGGAGGTCGTCGAAGCGCCCCGGCTCGTCGCGCGGCACGACGAGCGGGCGCTGCTCCCAGTGCTCGGCGAAGAACGTCTCGGCGTCGACCGGGTCGAGGCAGCGCGCGAGCGCCGCCTGCGACGCCTTACGCGGCGTCGGAGTCGTCCGCGTCGGCGTCGGTCCCGTCCGTGTCGTCGGCATCGCCGTCGGTCGTGTCGGTGTCGTCCCCGTCCGTGTCGGCCTGGGGCTCGAACCGCTTTCCCGCCTCGATGGTCTGGATCTCGTCGTCGCGCAGCGTGCTCATCGGTCCTCCCTGGTCGTGGAACGATCGGACCCTACGTTACCCGGGGGCGGTCAGTGAACGAAGGACTTGAGCGCCGACGAGGCCGAGGCCGACGACGAAGCAGGAACGCGGTGGCCGGCAGGCTCTCGCGGAAGCTCAGTCCCGCACGGCGGTGCGCGACCAGCGCGTAGAGCCCGATCATCACGACTCCCGCCCACTTCGCGAGCGTGAACGCGTGCTGGAGACCGATCACGCCGGCGACTCCGAGCAGCAGGAGCAGCACCGGCGGCAGCGTGGCAACGACTCCGCCGGCCTCGCCGATCGTCGCTGCCCGCAGCTCGCCCCGGGTCGGACGCCGGCCGTCCCCGATCATCGACCCGATGTAGTACGCGTAGAGATCTGCGAGCAGCACGACCACGATCGCCGCGACGACCGTGCTCACGATGTCCCGGTCGGACGTGGCCTTGGTCTCCAGCGCGAGGATCACCGCGAGCACGACGATCTCGATGTAGATCCCGTGCGTCGCCTGCTTGCGCGCGAATGGCGACCCGAGCAGCCAGTACCCGCCTCCCCGCGTCCAGCCGCCCGTGCCCTGCCCATCGGCGCCCTTGGCATCGTCCACGTCAGAACGACCAGATCACGGGGACGAGCAGGACGGCGACGACGCCGAAGAGCACCAGCATCGGCAGACCGAGCTTCCAGTAGTCGCCGAAGCGGTAACCGCCGGGCCCCAGCACCATCAGGTTCGCGGGCGTCGCGACGGGCGTCAGGAACGCGGCCGCCGACGCGACCGCGACCGCCATCAGCACGGGCTTCGCGGACACGTCGAGCTCGGCGGCGGCGGACACGGCGACCGGGCAGCACGATCAGCGCCGTCGCCATGTTGCTGATCAGCTGGCCGAGCACGAACGTGAGCAGAACGAGGCCGAGGAGCAGGGCGTGCGGCCCGGCGTCGCCGACGACGTCGACGAGCCGGTCCGCGAGCTTCTGGGCTGCGCCGCTCGCGACCATCGCGGTCGAGAGCGAGAGCATGCCGCCGACCAGGATCACCGTCGTCCAGCCGATCCCGCGATACGCCTGGTCGACCGTGAGCACGCCCGAGAGGATGACCGCGCCGGCCGCAAGGAGCCCTGCGACCGCCGGAGGCACGACGCCTGCCGACGAGCAGGATCACCATCCCCGCGACGATCACGAGCACCTGCGCCGCTCCGGGGCCGAGCGGCACCGCCTGACGGCGGATGAGCGCCGGGTCGTCGACGACGAGCACGTCCGGGTCGTCGAGATGGTGCTCGAGGTGGTGCCAGGCGCCCTGGAGGAGCAGCGTGTCGCCGACCGCGATCGTCGTCTCGCCCGCGAGCTCCTCGTCCTTGCGCCGGATCGCGAGGACGACGAGGTCGCCGCTGTCGGTCGTCATTCCCGGGAACATCACCTCGCCGATCAACCCGGACCGCGGCGGCACGACGACCTCGGCGACGCCCGAGCCCTTGCTCACGAGCTCCGCGGGATCGTGGGTGAGGGCGTACTGGTCGACGAGCGTCTGCGCGAGGTTCCCGAGGTCGCGCGTGATCGACTTCGGCCTGCGGGTCGGGAGGAGCCGCTCGCCGAAGAGGACGACGATCGCGATCGTCCCGGCGAGGAGCGGCAGGCCGACGAGCGCGAACGAGAAGAAGCCGAACCGCCCGACGCCCGCGTCGTCGGCGTACTGCGAGACGATCACGTTCACCGGCGAGCCGGTGAGCGCGAGCAGCGAGCCCGCGTGGGCGCCGAACGCGAGCGGCAGCAGGAGCTGCGAGGGCGACATCCGCAGGCGCACCGCGGTCACCGCCATCACGGGCAGGAGCGCGGCGACCGACCCGTTGACGCTGATCAGCGCCGTCAGGACGGCGACCGTCCCCATCATCAGCACGATCAGGCGCGTCCGCGATGTCGCCCGCGCCGGCGATGAGCTGCTGCCCCGCCCAGGCGGTGACGCCGGTCGAGTCGAGCCCCTCGCTGACGACGAAGAGCGAGGCGATGAAGATCACCGTCGGGTCGCCGAAGCCGCCGAGCGCCTGGTCGAGGTCGAGCACACCCGTTGCCCACAACGACAATGCAACACCGAAGGCGACGACGCCGATCGGAAGCCGGTCCCAGACGAAGACGGCGACCGTGACGCCGAGGACGAGGAAGGTGATCGTGGAGTCGCTCACGCCGCTCACCGACGACGAGCACGACTCTGCTCAGTCCGTCACCCGGTGTGCACTGGCGAGCCCGGGCCGAGCGGGATCCCGAGGAGGTACCAGGCGACGAAGAACAGCGTCCAGACGACCGTCAGGATGAGGACGTACGGCAGCATCATCGCGACGACGGTGCCGATGCCCGCATCCTTCTTGTACCGCTGCGTGAAGATGACGATGAGCGGGAAGTAGGCCATCAGCGGCGTGATCACGTTGGCCGGCGAGTCGCCGACGCGGTAGGCGGCGAGCACCGTCTGCGGCGCGATGTCGAGCCGCAAGAAGAGCGGGATGAAGATCGGGGCGAGGATGGCCCACTTGGCGATCGCCGCGGGCATGATGAAGTCCACCAGCAGCGTCACGAGGACGAACGCGATCAGCAGCCACACCGCCCCGATGTTCGCCTCCTCGAGCCAGTCGCCGAGCTTCACCGCTGCGACCTGCGCCATGTTCGAGTAGTTGAAGTACGCGATGAACTGCGCGATGAGCAGGAACAGGAACAGGAGGCTCGCGAGGCCCGCCCACGACTTCGTGATCGAGGCGAGCACCTCGTCGCTCGTCCGCATCGTCCCGGCTCCGCGACCGTAGGCAAGACCCGCCGCGAAGAAGATGATCGTGATGATCACGATCAGGCTGTCCATGAACGGCGAGTCGCCGATGATGTCGCCCGTCACCGGGTCGCGCAGAGGTGCGTCGGGGAGGAACGTGAGGAGACCGATCACGACGAGCACCGCCAGCGTTGCGACGAGGGCGAAGCGAAGCCCTCTCGCCTCGGCTTCCGCGGACACCTCGGAGCCCTTGTCGGCGTCGAGCGAGTCGTCATCGCTCTCGTCGGCCGTGTCATGCGCCCCGAGGCTCCGCTCGACGATCCGCACGGAGACGAACGTCATCACGAGGGTGACGAGGATCGTCGACGCGATGCCGAAGTACAGGTTCGCCGCCAGGTCGATCGAGCTATCGGGGTCGACGAGCCCGCTCGCATCGTTCGTGATCTCCGTCAGGACACCGTCGAGCGGGGTGATCAGGAAGTTGACGCCGAAACCGGCAGCCACCCCCGCGAACGCAGCCGCGATGCCCGCGAGTGGGTTGCGACCCACGCTCTTGAACGCCGCCGCTCCCAGCGGGATCAACACGAGGTAGCCGGCATCCGAGGCGATGCTCGAGAGGACGCCGATGAAGATGATGATCGGGGTCAACATGGCCGCCGACGAGACGGCCACGAGCTTCCGGATCAGCGCACCGATCAGGCCTGCGGCCTCGGCGAGACCGACGCCGATCATCACCACGAGGATGATCGCGACCGCCGCGAAGTTGCGGAAGTTGGCGACGAACGACGTGAAGAGGAAACGAATCCCGTCGGCGGAGAGGAGGCTCTGCACGGACGCCGTCTCCTCGACGATCGTGTAGTCGCCCTCCTGGACCGACGCGTCCGGGAGACCGCCCGATGGCTGCGTCGAGCCGCCCTGGACGACCTCTTCGACCGGGACCGGCGGCGGCTTCGCGACCTGGTAGGTGACGCTGATGTCCGCCCAGCTAGAGCAACGCGGACAGGACGATCACGCCCACGGACAGCCAGACGAACAGGATCGCGGGGTCCGGCATCTTGTTCCCGCCGCGCTCGATCGCCCCGAGGATGCGCTCCATCATCCCCCTCGGCGGCTCGGCAGCAGGCGGTGCAGCCATGTCGCTCATGACGCACTCGAGCTCGAGCGGCCGGAGAATGCGTCGGCGTAGAGCCCGAAGAGCTCGGCCTCTGCGACCACCGCCTTCTCGAACTCGTCGAGCAAGACTCGCTCGTTGGGAGCGTGGATGTTCGCGAAACCGTCAGTGGTGCCGAAGAGCAGGATCTCCGCATCCGGCGCGGCCTCGCTGAGCGCGCTGACCAATGGAATCGACCCACCGGTCGCGACGTAGACCGACTCGGCCCCCCAGGCGTTCGCGAGCGCCACCCGGGCGGCGTCGTACGCCGGTCCGGACGTGTCCGCGAAGAACCCCTTGCCGGTCTCGGCGGCGCTGACCTCGAGCTCGATTCCGAACGGGCGGACCGACTCCAGGTGCTTCACGAGCGCCGCTTGCGCCTCCGCGGGCTCCTGATCCGGGTGGATCCGCATGCTGATCTTCGCGCGGGCCGTCGGGACGACCGCATTCACTGCCTTGTCGACCGGAAGAACGTCGATGCCGGTGACGGTAATCGCCGGACCGGACCACAACCGCTCGCCGAGCCCGCCGGTGCCGATGAACGGCATCCCCGGCTCGATCTCGGCCAGCTCCCGGAACTCCTCGTCGCTGAACGATGCGCCCGTCCACTCATCTCGACGTAGGCCCGGCACGACGACGTCCCCGTTGGCGTCGTGGAACGACGCCAACGCGCGGATGAGGGCGAGCAGGGCATCCGGCGCGGCACCGCCGAACTGTCCCGAGTGCTTCGGCCCGGCCAGCGTTCTGACCTCCACGCCGACGACGGCCATTCCCCGGAGCCCGATCGTGAGCGTGGGCACGCCGGGGCGAATGCTCCCCATGTCGCCGACCACCATCGCGTCGGCTGCGAAGAGCTCGGGCCGAGTGGGCGGATACGTCGTGAACGCGCTCCCCGTCTCCTCCTGGCCCTCGATGACCACCTTGATCCCGACCGGCGGCTTCCCGTCCCAGGCCCGCAGGGCGCCGACGTGCATCAGGATGTTCGACTTCGAGTCGGCCGCGCCGCGCCCGTAGATCGCCCCGTCGCGCTCGGTCGCCTCGAACGGCGGCGACTCCCACTTCCCCTCGTCGCCGATCGGGACGACGTCGTAGTGCCCGTAGAGCAAGACGGTCGGCGCACCGTCGGGGGCGGGGATCTCTCCGACGATCACCGGGGCCGTGTCCGGCAGCTCGAGCATCTCGAGCTTCACCACGCCGGCGTCGCGGAGAAGCTCCGCGACCGCATCGCGCGCCTCGAGCAGCGCCGCGTGCGTCTCGGGCGGGAACCCGAGCACCGACACCGACGGGATCGCGACGAGCCGCGCGAGGTCCTCCTTCAGCCGCGGCATCGACGACGTGACCTTCGTGGCGAGTGCGTCGTGATCGACGGTCCCTGTCATGCGCTCCGAGAGTCGTGGTTCGTGGCCTGCACCGCCGGCCCCGAGTTCCGGGGCGGCGACATCGATCATCGATCCTTCCGGACAACCGATCGGCGCTGTCAACCGGGAACGCTGGGCGGCGGCGCGGGACGGCGGCTTCTGCCGCACGAAGATGCCGAGCACGGCCCGACGGATCTGAACGCGGATCGGCTCGGAAGGACCGACCTCCGGAGGTGCCGACCAGGCGGCGGCGAGCTCGGCGCCGAACAGGAGCGCCGACGCGTAGAGGTAGACCGAGTAGAGGAACACGAGCAATGCGGTGATCGAGCCGTAGATCACCGAGAGCTCGGCGACCTTGTCGTACACGAACGCCGACGCGCCGGAGATCACGAGGAGCAGAAGCCCGGTGACCACGCCCCCGACCACGGCGTCGCCGAAGCGCAGCCGCCGCGCCGGGACGAAGCGGTAGAGGAGCATCACGACGACCGTCGCGACGACGAGCGGGACGGCGATGCGGAGCGCCTCGGCGAGTAGTCCGCCCTCCAAGCCGACGACCTTCGCCGCGCTCCCGACCAGCCGCGTGACCACCTGCGCGACGATCGCGAGCACCACCATCGCGATCAGGAGGACGCCGGCGCCCGCAACGAGGATCAGGTCGACGAGCTTGGCCCGCGCGGCGGGCCGACGCCGCAATGGGTCGACGCGGAGCGCCGCCTCGAGCCCCGTCCGCACCGCGCCCATCATCCCCGAGGCTGCCCAGAAGAATAGGACGAGCGAGACCAGGCCGACGACGCTCGTCGGGCTCGCGAGGCGCGTGATCGCGTCCTCGACGCTCGTCGTCCCCTCCTCGGTGAAGGGGAGGTGGCTCACGATCTCGTCGACCACTTGCGCCCGGCGCGCGTCGTCCTGCAGCACGACGCCCGCGATCGAGACGAGGACGATCGTGAGGGGCACGAGCGAGAAGAGCACCCGGTAGGCGATCCCTGCAGCGTGCTGCGAGAGCCGGTCGCGGAAGTACCCGTCGATCGCGATCGGGACCGCGCGGACGAGGTTCTGGAAGAGCCGGAGCGGCAAGCCCACGAGGCGTGCCCCGAACGACCGCTCCTCGGGGGCGGATGCCTCGGCCATCCCGGCGGAGTCTAGGAGGGTTTGTCCTGACTGTCCCCGTTCCCGGGGTCCGCCGGGCGCCGTGAGGCAAGGACCCCGGGAACGTCCATGTCGGTGACCCGGACGCGACCGAGGACGCCGCATCACGACGATCCGGCGCTCCCCGGGGACCTGGCGGCTATTGGGTCGAACCCCTCCTGGGCTTCCGTCGCGCGGGCGGAGTCGTGGCGAATCCCGCCGCGGAGACTCGTAGGCTTGCGCGGTGCACACGGCCGGCGCACCCAGGAGGCACATGCCCGCCCGGATCTTCGCCTCGTCGCGCGGCCGTCGGCGCTACCGGCGCGCGACCGACGTCTTCCTGCTCGTCCCGTCGCTCGTCGGCCTCGGCCTCTTGATCGTCGTCTTCCCGCCGTCCGCGTTCGAACGGTCGCTGATCCGGCTCCTGGCGAGCCTTCCGGGCTGGCTCGACGCCGCTGTGGGACCTCCTGTACGACACCCTCGCGCTGCTGCCCCTCGTCCTCGTCGCGGCAGCGTTCGCCGGCCGCCGCGCCTCCGTGCTCGTCCAGGCCGTGGCTTCGGTCGTCCTCGCCGCCGCCATCACCGTCGTGTCCGCGCGGCTCGCGGTCGGCCGCTGGCCCGCGGCCGACGACCTCCTCCGGCTCACGGTCGACGAGTCGACCTTCCCCGTACTCCGCGTGGCGCTCGCTGTGACGGTCGTCCTCGCCGTCGTCCCTCACCTCGTGCGCCCGCTCCAGCGGGTGGTCCGCTTGGCGCTGCTGCTCGGCCTGCTCGGCGCGGTGCTCGCGGACGCGGCCGCGCCGAGCGGGACGGTCGCCGCGCTGCTCGTGTCGCTGATCGCGGCGACGGTCGTCCGCCTGTCGTTCGGGACGGCGGCGGGGCATCCGGAGACCGACGACGTGGCCGCGACCCTCGGCGAGCTCGGGATCGAGGTGGAGCGCCTCGAGCCGACCGACAGGCAGCCGGCCGGCGTGTTCGTCGCCCGCGGGGTCGATGTCCGGGGCGAGCCACTCCTCGTCAAGGTCTACGGCCGCGACGCGTACGACACGCAGCTGCTCGAGAAGGTCTGGCGCACGGCGCTATACGCGGACGACGGCCCCCGCCTGCGCCGCAGCCGGATCGAGGCCGTCGAGCACGAGGCGCTCGTCACGCTGCTGGCCGCGCCGCGCGGGCGTGCCGACCCGTGACGTGCTCGTCGCCGCCGAGTCGTCGACCGGGGACGCCCTGCTCGTGTGCCGCGACCCGTCACGCCCCCTCGCCGAGAGGGACGCCGGCGACCCGATCGACGACGAGCTCCTCGCGGGGGCGTGGCAGGCGATCGTCTCGCTCGGGAGCGCCGGGATCGCGCATCACCGAATCGAGCCCGAGGCGCTCGCCGCCGTCGACGGGGAGGTCGGCCTCGTCGACTTCGACCGCGCCACCATCGCTGCACGACCCGAGCACCTGCTCGTCGACCGCGCGCAGCTCCACGCGACGCTCGCGGCACTTGTCGGCGTCGACCAGGCGGTCGGCGCCGTCGTGCGGGCGATCGGCTCGGAGAGGCTCGCCGCCCTGCTGCCGTACCTCCAGCCGGCCGGCTTCGGCGCCGGTCTGGCACGGGCGCTGCGCGCCGCCGAGATCGACGTCGACGAACTGCGCGAGCGTTCGGCGGCAGCCGCGGGCGTCGAGGCGCCGGCGCTCGTCAAGCTCCGGCGCGTCACCTGGGGGACGGCGCTGCAGGTTGCGCTGCTCGCGCTCGCCGTGTCGGCCGTCGTCGGCGGTCTCAGCGGCCTCGACTACGGCGACCTGTCGGACGCCGTCCAGGAGGCGTCGTGGGGGTGGATCGCCGTCGGCTTCGTGATCGCGCAGACACCGCGCTTCACCCAGGCACTGTCGACGCTCGGGTCGGTTCCCGCACGGATCCCGTACCTCCCCGTGTACGCGATGCAGCTCGCGACCGGCTACCTCAACCTCGCGCTCCCCTCGAACCTCGCCCGGATGGCGATCAACATCCGCTTCTTCCAGCGGCACGGCGTCCCGCCGGCGACCGCGGTCACCGCAGGGGCGATCGACTCGTTCGTCTCCACCGTGATGCAGGCGCTCCTGCTCGCCGCGCTGCTGCTGTTCTCCGAATCGAGCCTCGACTTCGGGCTCGAGACGCCGTCCGGCCCTCCCGTCACGGCGCTCCTCGTCGTCGTCGCGGTCGCCGTCGCAGCCGTCGGCGCCCTCGTGCTCGTCCGCCGAATCCGCGGCGCGATCGTCGACCGTGTCCGCCGCTGGTGGCCGGACGTCAAGGCGACGCTCGTCAGCCTGCGTGCAGGCAACAAGCTCGGCCTCCTCCTCGGCGGCAGCCTCGCGACCGAGGTGCTCTTCGCGGTGGCGCTCGGCGTCTTCGCGAACGCGTTCGGCTACGACATCTCGCTCACCGACCTGCTGCTGATCAACATCTCGGTCTCGCTGCTCGCCACATTCGTGCCGGTTCCGGGCGGGATCGGCGTGACGGAGTTCGGCCTCACGGTCGGGCTGACGGCCGCGGGGATGCCGGAGGAGGCCGCGCTCGCAGCCGTCGTTCTCTACCGCGTCGCGACCTTCTACCTGCCGCCGGTGTGGGGCTTCTTCGCCATGCGCTGGCTCCAGCGCAACGCCCACCTGTAGCGGGTGTCCTACGGGGCGACGGCGGTCGATGCGAAGAGGTCGAGGCCGAGCCGGCGGGAGAGAAACCGCGCGGCGAGCTGCCCGCGGACGCTGTTGCCCGCCGCGTCGAGCGGGGGCGAGAACGTCCCGAGGCCGCCCTTGCCCGGCGAGACGGTGACGACCCCGCCGCCGATCCCGCTCTTTCCCGGCAGCCCGACGTCGTAGAGCCAGTCGCCGGAGGTCTCGTAGAGTCCCGCGGTCGTCATCACCGTGAGCGCGTAGCGGCACGTCTCGGCCGAGACCACGCGCTCGCCGGTGACCGGGTTGACGCCGCCGTCGGCGAGCGTCGCACCCATCACGGCGAGGTCGCAGGCAGTGACGTCGAGGCAGCTCTGCCGCGTGTAGACGTCGACGGCGTCCGCGGGGTCGCAGCCGAGCCCGCCGCGGCGGCCGAGCGCCCCCGCGAGCTCGCGGTTTCGGTGGTTGGTCGCCGACGCCGAGGCAAGGGTCTCGACATCGAGGGCGAGCGGCCGCCCGGCGAAGCGGGAGAGCCCGTCGCGGACGAACGCCCACTTCTCGGCGGCGGAGCGGCCCGGCGCGTGGCTCGCCGTCGCGATCGCCCCAGGGTTGACCATCGGGTTGGTGCGGCCGTCCTCCCCGTGCTCCACCGCCGCGAGCGAGTTGAACGGGAGACCCGTCGCGTTGACGCCGACGCGCCGCTGGATCTCGTCCGGCCCGAGAACGTCGCACACGAGCGCGAACGTGAACGGCTTGGCGACGCTCATGATGGTGAACCCGACCTCGGCGTCACCGGCCGCGTGCACGCGGCCGTCGACCGCCGCCACGCAGACCCCGTAGAGCGCGGGCGCCACGCGCCCGAGCGCCGGGTAGACATCCGAGACGGATCCTGTCTGGACGTCGCGGTAGCGCCGGTACGCCTCGTCCACGAGGGACTCGACCTGGCCCGTGGCGGGCAGGGCGCCGGTCGAGACGTACTGGCGCTCCTCGTCCTCGGCATTCGTGCTCATCGTCGCGGCCTCCGAGGCGGAGGTATAGCGCGCCGGCGCCGCGGACGGGTTCGACCGGCGGCAGCCGCGCCGGGGAGGGCTCCGGCGCGCCGCCGCCAGTTCGGGCCGCTCCGTACTACGAACGGCTGATGCCCATCGTGATGCGCGCGACGTAGCCGCTCCCGCTCTTCGCGAGCTTGAGCATCGACTTCGACCCGCCGTTCCGGAAGATCGAGTCGGTCGCGTTGCGGGTGTCACGGCTCGGGCGCGTGTTGTACGGCGTGCGCCGGTAGACCGCGTCGGTCAGCGACTCCGGGAAGAAGAGCTGCCCGGTGTGCAGGACGTTCCCGCCGAGTGAGACCTGGACGTGGATGTGGACCGTCCTGCCCGAGTACCAGCCCGGATAGACGGTCGTGAACGCCGCGAGGCCCTTCGCGCTCGTCCGCTGGATGCCGCGCATGAACGTGTCCCCGGCCGTCCCTTCCTGCGCGAAGCCGGAGTACGTCCCGCCGGCATCGGCGTGCCAGATGTCGACAGCCGCGCCCTTGATCGGCTTGCACGTCGACACGTCGACCACCGTGGTCGCGAGATCGAGACGCGTGCCCGGCCGGCTCTCACGGATGTCGCGGCGGAGCTTGTCGCCGTCGAGGTAGTACGGGCCCTGCGTCATCTCCGGTGTGAGCACGCAGGTGACGAGGCCCGAGGCGACCGCCGCAGGCCCGCTCGCCGCCGCCTCGGCGTCGTCGCCGTCGAGGGCCGCCAGGACGCCGCCCGCCCCGAGCGCGGCGGCGGCGACGCCTCCGAGCCCGAGCAGCGAGTCCCGCCGCGTAAGCGTCTTCTCGTCCCTGAGGTCTGTGTGGTCGTTCATCGTGGCTCCTCCTGTCCGGCCGGTCACGACGGCCTCGTGCCCAGCGTCACGGTGACGGTGCGGTGCGTTCCGTTGCGGAGATAGTCGACGATCACCCGATCGCCCGGCTGCTTCGCGTCGATCACGGTCTGGAGCGCAGACGGCGTCGAGACGGCGTCTCCGTCGACCGCGCTGACCACGTCGCCCACCTGTAGACCTGCGTCGGCAGCGGCGCTACCGCTCCGCACCTCTGCGAGCTGCGCGCCCGCGGTGCCGCCGGTCGACGCGGTCACGGCGACGCCGAGGTAGGCGTGCTGCACGGCGCCGTCCTCGAGGATCTGGCCGACGATCGACTTCACGGTGCTCGAGGGGATCGCAAAGCCGACGCCGTCGTTGCCGCCCGACTCGCTCTCGATCTGCGCGTTCACGCCGATCACGTTGCCGTCGAGGTCGAGCAGCGGGCCGCCCGAGTTGCCGTGGTTGATCGCCGCGTCGGTCTGGATGGCACCGTTGATCGTGTAGCCGTTCGGCGCCTGCATCGAGCGGTCGAGAGCACTGACGATGCCTGCCGTGACGCTGTTCTCGAGGCCGAACGGGCTGCCGATCGCGACGACGACGTCGCCGACCGCGACCTGCGACGAGTCGGCCAGGTCGAGCGGCTGCAGCGCCGACGCGGGCGCGTCGACCTTCAGCACCGCGAGGTCGGTCGAGGCATCGACGCCGACGACGGTCGCGTCATACGTCTTGCCGCTCGCGAACCTGACCTTGACCGACTGGGCGCCGTCGACCACGTGGGCGTTCGTGATCACGTGGCCGCTCGTGTCGTACACGAAGCCCGACCCCTGCGCCTGCGCCGTGCCGGAGCCCATCGGCCCCGCGGCTGCCGCCTGGGTGGTGACGGTGATCTCGACCACCGACGCGTTGGCCCGGTCGTAGACCTCGCCGATCGTCAGCCCGCCGTCCTTTACGGTCTGCGCCGTGCCGGCGCCCGACGAGCGGACGACCGTGGTCGTGCCGCCACCGTCGAGGGCGGCGTAGGTCGCGGCGCCGGTGCCCGCCGCGATGACGAGGGCTGCGGCGCCGGCGGAGAGCTTCGTGACTGTGCGGTTCATGGGTGTCCTTTCGCAGAGTGTCTCCATCCATGGCAGCCGCGGCGACTCAGCGGGCTCTGTGAGCCGCCTGTGAATCGGCTGTGGACGCTCACGCGGCGACCCCCGCGGGCTCGGCGAGCTCGACCACCACGTGCCGGACGCGCTGGGCGTAGCGTCGGCGCGCCCGCTCGACGAGGTCGAGCGTGCGAGGGCGAGAGTGCCGTTCGGCCGTGGTGGCGACGAGGATCTCGTCCGCGTCGAAGAGCCGGAGGGCGTCGTCGACGGCGAGCAGCGGGTCGTCGTCGCCGACAATGCCCTCCGCACGAACGCCCGCCGCCCGGAGCCCCGCGAGGCAGCGCCGCAGGCGGTCATCGGCGGCGCGTCGCGGAGCGTCGTCCGAGGTCCATCGCTCGAGGCGGCCGCCGAGCGCTGGCGCGACGACGAGCACCTCGACGTCGCCGGCGGGATGACTCTCGACGACGCGATGTGCCGTCGTCGCGTCGAGCTCCGTCGTCGCAACGACGAGCAGCCGATCGGGACGGGGCGGGAGATCGATGAGGGCGTGTGCAGGCATGGAGCCTCCTCTCGCGGTGGCGGTCTGTTCGCAGGTCGTGCAACGAGCGTGCCGCCTGCGGCTGGGAACGGGCTGTGACCGGCCTGTGGCCCTGCGGTGAGCCGCTCAGGCGCGCTGGTCGGTGAGCGGCAGCGCGATCGCGATCGTCGTCCCCTCGCCCGGCCGCGACAACGCCGACACCGTCCCGCCGTGCGCCTCGGCGACGGCGGCGACGATCGCCAGCCCCAACCCGACGCCGCCGCTCGTGCGTGCGCGGGACGGGTCGGCGCGGTAGAAGCGCTCGAAGAGGTGCTCGAGGTGCTCCTCGTCGAGACCCGGACCTGCGTCCGTGACGGCGATCTCGGCCATGCCGTTGCTCCGGGCGACCGAGACCGATGCGGGGGTTCGCGGAGGCGTGTGCGCGCGGACGTTCGCGAGCAGGTTGTCGACGATCTGGCGCAGCCGGTCGCGGTCGCCGAGGACGGTAGCCGGCTCGGCATCGAGCTCGATGGTGCGGTCGGGGTCGACGGCCTGCGCCGTCTCGACCGCCTCCCCCACCACCTCGTCCAGCCGCACCGGCTCACGCTCGAGCGGACGGCCGTCGTCGAGCCGAGCCAGCAGGAGAAGGTCGTCGACCAGCACGCTCATCCGCTCGGACTCGCGGCTGATCCCCCGCATCGAGCGCTCGAGGTCGTCGGGCCGCTCGGCCGCGCCGCGGTCGTAGAGCTCGGCGTACGCCCGGACCGCCGACAGCGGCGTTCGCAGCTCGTGCGAGGCGTCCGCGACGAAGCGTCGGAGCTTTCGCTCCGAAGCCTCCTGCGCCCTGAACGACGACTCGATCCTGGTCAGCATCGCGTTCAGCGCGAGCCCGAGCCTCCCCACCTCGGTGCGCTCCTCCGCACGCTCGACCCTGCGGGAGAGGTCGCCCGCCGCGATGGCCGAGGCAGTCTGGCCGATCGCGTCGAGCGGCCGCAGGCCGAGACGGACGAGCCAGAGGCCGAGGCCGGTGATCGCCCCGATCACGAGCGCCGTGACGACCAGCTCGATCAGGAGGAGCCGGTGGAGCGTCGAGTCCACGTCCCGGAGAGACGTCGCGACGAGGAGCATCGCGCGGTCGTCTTCCCCGATCGACGCCCTGACGCGGTACTGCGCGCCGCCCTGGTCGCCCGCCACGGTGAAGTAGCGCGCCGCCTCCCGGCCGCCGCTGTCGGCCGGCGGCTCGACCTTCTCGGGCAGGTCGGGCGCCGGGACGCTCGCGCCGGGGAGCGTCTCACCCGAGAACGTGGCGACGACGGCGTCCCCGTCGAGCGACCGCACCTGGACGAACGTCCCGGGCGGGGCGGAACGGACGCCGCCGCCCGGCCCGGGACGCCGCAGCGTGTCGGCCGTCTGGTCGAGCGTCGTGTCGGTGCGGTCGATCAGGAACGAGCTGAGCGACGAGTAGGTCGCGACGTTCGCGGCGACAAGCCCGACGGCCGCGAGCGCGACGACGGCGAGGAGGAGCCGCGCACGCAGCGACAGGCGCCTCGCCATCTCTACTCCGCTTCGAGCATGTAGCCCGCCTGCCGCACGGTCTTGATCAGCGGCGGCCCGGTGGCGTCGAGCTTGCGCCGCAGATAGCTCACGTATGTCTCGACGACATTCGAGTTGCCGCGGAAGTCGTAGCGCCACACGTTCTGCAGGATCTGGCCCTTGGAGAGCACGCGCCGCGGGTTCAGCAGGAAGAACCGGAGCAGCGCGAACTCGGTCGCGGTGAGCTGCAGCTGCGTCTCGCCGCGGAAGACCTCGTGACGACTCTCGTCGAGCGACAGATCGGCGTAGCGGAGCACGTCGCCTGGGAGATCCCCGCCGGTCCGCCGCAGGATCGCTTGCACGCGCGCCACGACCTCGGCCAGGCTGAACGGCTTCGTCACGTAGTCGTCACCGCCCGCGCGGAGCGCCTCGACCTTGTTCTCCACTGCGTCCTTCGCGGTCAGGAACAGGATCGCATTCCGCTGGCCGCGCTCCCGGAGGCGTCGACCGACCTCGATGCCGTCGATGTCCGGCAGCATCCAGTCGAGCACGATCAGGTCCGGGTCGAAGGTCGCCACGGCCGCAAGCGCCTCGCGCCCGGTGGCGGCCTCCTCGACCTCGAACCCCTCGTAGCGCAGGGCGGTCGCGACCGCATCGACGATCGACGCCTCGTCGTCCACGACGAGGATCTTCCCGCCGCCGTTCGCGCGCTCACGAATGCCGCTCACGCCCGCACCATGCCGGTCGTTCCTGTGAGGCGGCTGAGAACCGGCGCACGGCACCTGTGAATCATCTGAGAATCGTAGGGACGCCTACGATCCTCCGCGTGGACGACTCGCAAGGCACTGCTCTCCCGAGCATCCGCTGGATCGGCCACTCCACCGTCCTCATCTCGCTCGACGGCGTCCGCCTGCTCACCGACCCGGTGCTGCGCGTGCTGGTCGCACACCTGCGCCGGCGGGTGCCGGTCAACCCCGAGGCGACCCGGGGGATCGACGCGGTGCTGATCTCGCACGCCCACCACGACCATCTCGACCTGGGCTCGCTGCAGCGCCTCGGCCGGAAGACGCCGCTCGTCGTGCCGCGGGGGCTCGGCTCGCTCCTGCACCGGCAGGGCTTCCGGGACGTCCACGAGCTCGCGGTCGGGGAGGGCCTCCAGATCGGCGCGCTACGGATCGAGGCGACGTACGCCGCGCACGACGGGTCGCGGCCCCCCTACCCGCCGCGTGCGCCGGCCGTCGGCTACGCGGTGCTCGGCTCGCGGCGCGTCTACTTCGCCGGGGACACCGACCTCTTTCCCGAGATGGACGGGCTCGTGCCGGACCTCGACCTCGCGCTCATCCCGATCTGGGGCTGGGGGCCGAGCCTCGGCAAGGGCGCGCACCTCGACCCCGAGGGTGCGGCCGAGGCGATCGCGCTCCTGCGCCCGGCGACCGCCGTCCCGATCCACTGGGGGACGTACGCACCGCTCTATCTCGGGCTCCGCGCGGTGCCCGCGTACCTCGCCGAGCCGCAGGCGGCCTTCAGCGCCGCGGCCGCGCGCCTTGCGCCTGACGTGCGGGTCTGCGTCCTCTCCCCCGGCGAGGCCGTCTCGCTCTGACGCCCAGAGCTACGTCGCGGACGGCGGCAGGAGCCGACCCTTCGCCGCCGCGTACTCCTCGTCCGTCAGGAGGTCCTCCGAGCGCAGCTTCGCGAGACGCTCGAGCTCCTCGACCTGCGTCGGCGCGGCCGTCGCCGCGGGCTTGCGCCACGGGATCGTGGGGCCGTCCCGCGGCGGTGCGGGCCCCTCCGCCTCGTGCTCGCGGACGATCTGGCGCCTCGCGATCTCGAACCCGATCGCGCCGAGGACGACGAGGATCGCGGTCGTCACGAACCGGTGCAGCGGGAGGGCCCAGACGACGACGAGTAGGACGGCGGCGTACACAGCCCAGGCGACGCCGGCGTTGGCGAGCCACGGGCCGAGCCGTCTCCGGACGGCGACGGCATGCCTCCCCGCACCGGTGAGCCAGGCGCCGAGCGTCCCGATCACGCCGATGAAGACGACGACCCATGCGGCCTCGGCGAGCCCGTCCGAGAGGATCGTCCAGAAGGCATCGACCGCGGGTCGCACCGAGTCCGAGGCCGTGAGGTTGTCGACGAGGTACGAGCCGGCGATCCGACGGATGACGAGCAGCGCCACGCCCGCCACGATCAGCCCGATCGCGATCGCGCGCACCTCCTTGCGCCGCCTGTCAGGCACGAGCCAGAGCGCCGCGGCCCAGACGAGGAGCATCGGGATCCAGATCCAGTTCGCGACGCTCTTCAGGGCCTGCGTCAGGTTCTGCGCGGTGTCGAGCTGGTCCGACTGGAGGATCGTGATGCGCCCTGCGTCCGGCGGCAGCTCGGTGGAGACGTTCCCCAGGAAGCCGAATCGATCGCCCAGCTGGACGACGAGCGGACGGAGGTCGAGCACCACGTCGCCGTTGGTGGTGGAGAGGCGCGTCGTGTCGCCCTCGAGCACCTTGACGACCTGGGTCTGTGACAGGGACGCCGCCGTGACGAAGAGCGTCTGGACGCGGGGACGCCCGAGCAGCTCCGTAGCGGCCCGGTCGATCGCCTCTTGCCCGAGACCCGCGATCGGCGCGGCCAGTGCCTGGAGGTTCGGTGGCAGCTTCTTCTGGAGCTGGGCCGAGACGTCGACGTTGGCGTACAGCTGGTCGACCATCGTCTGTGCGACCTGATCCTGGATCGCCGGGTGCGCGATCAGCTCCTCCGAGGTGCTGCGGAACGTGTCGGGATCGAGCGCCTCGCGCTTGACCCAGTTCGAGAGCAGGCTGACAGCGGCAAGCAACACGCCGATGACGACCAGTGTCCGCGCGGCGATGATGCGGCCCCGCGAGGGACCGGTGGACGGAGTGTCGGCAGTCGTCATGCGATCACCTCGGTAGTCGGGAGCTATCTCGGAAGGCGGATCGGGCGGCCGCGTCGAGCGAGGCTCGCCAGCCACGCAGGAGCGCGTTGACGGCCTCGGCGCCGACGACCGGCTCGTCGGGCATGCACGAGGCGCGCCGAGTGGAGGATGAACGGCTCGGTCTGCGGGCCTCCGAGGCCGCCGTGGAAGGAGATCAGCTCCTCGAAGGCGCAGCCCTCCTCGAGCTGGGGGTCGAAGAACGAGCCGACCATGATGTCGGCGACGTTCGAGAAGCCGTCCGTGCGGAGCAGATGCCTCGCCGCGTTGGGCGAGAACTCGACCAGGGGGTCCTCGCCCTCGACGCGTCCGTCGGCCAGGTAATGCGCGCCGTGAGGGCCGACGGCGAGAGCGCCCCGCTCGGCCGACCGGACGAGGAGCCAGCCGACGTGCGGATGCGCCGCGAGCGCCGGGAGCAGCCGTGGATGCCGCGCGTCGATCTCCTCGCGCGTCATCCGGCGCGGCTCGTCCATCAGGTAGACGAGACCGAGGTTCCCGGAGGCGAGCACGACGACGTCCTCCCCCGAGACGTCGTTCTTCGCGCGCTTCTTCTCCTCGACGGGCCGTCCCGTCGCCTCTCCGAAGGCGGTACCGACCGCGCGGTCGTGCTCGTCCCCGCTGACGAGCGACGTGACGTCCGCGTTCTCGAGCGAGCCCTTCACGAGTTCGTCCAGGCCGTAGCCGTTCCGCTGCTTGAACGTCGCGCCCTGCGTCTGGCCGTGGTCGGAGAGGACGACGATCTCGTACGGGCGCGGAGCGTACCGACAGGCGCGCGCGATGCGGCCGAACTGGTGGTCGAGCTTGCGCAGCGCCTCCAGCGTGTCTGCGCGCTCGAGGCCCGAGTGGTGGGCGACCTCGTCGTAGCTCGAGAAGGTCGCGTACACCGCGGGGCGCCCGGTCATCATGTCGGTGAGCACCGACTGGACGATCAGGTCGCGCACGACGACGCACATCGCGGCCCGCATGAACGGGTAGATGCCGCCGCGGTGCCCGCGCGGGAGCACATCGCGGCGCTTCGCGCGGAGAGCGGCGGTCCACTCGAGCACCACCTCCCAGGCGAACAGCACGAGCACGCGCATGACGTTGAAGCCGTTCGAGAAGAACGTCCGGTAGCCGGGGTTGGCGCGCTTCTCCGCCTCGATCCGGCTGACCGTCAGGATCACCTCGTCGGCCTGCCCGGAGAGCAGGTTCCCGCGGCTCGCACCGCCGTCGAGTAGCAGCCCCTTGTCGGTGGCATGACGCCGCTCGAGCTCAGCGCAATCGCCCGGCGCGGAGCAGCTCAGCACGGTGGCAGTCTCCTTCTCGACCCACCGGAAGGCCGGGATGTCGACGTTGGACCCGAGCAGGATCCCGGCCTGGCTCGCACCGGTCTGCGAGGAGAGGTCGGTCTCCCACCCGCTCAGGACGTACCCGTCCTCGGCCAGCCAGCGGGCCATGTGCGGGGCGTTGCCGTCCCGCATCGCACGGCGCAGCACGGGGAGCGCCAGCCCGTCGATCTCGAGGAAGACGATCCCGGGCACGTCGGTGCGGACGGGCGTCCCGGTCCGGCGCGCGATCCGCTGGACGACGCGATACGAGAACTCGCTGTCGTCGTCGACACCGGCGATGACCTCGATCACGAGCGTCACCGCGGAGGCGAGGAAGGCCACGAGGAGCGCCCACCAGAAGCTGTCGACGCTCATGCGTCCATCGGTCAGAGCGTCGGCCGCGAGCAGCATGAGGGCGTCGAGCACGAGAATCGCCAGGAACCCGAAGACGAGCGTCAGCGGCAGCCGAATCGCGGCGATGATCGGCGGGAGGATCGCGTTGAGCGCCGCGATCACCGCCGCGACGAGGAGCGCTGCCAGGAACCCGTTGACGTGGGCGCCGGGGACGATCCAGGCCGCGACGAGCAGCCCGATCGCCGAGATGAGCCACGTCCGCACGAGGTGCACCGGCCTGAAACGCAGGCGCTCCTCGTGCCAGCCGGTCTCGGACCCAGGCGCCGCGGGCGTCTGGTCGCTCACCGTCGGGCTGTGGTCGGCCGACCCATGGGGAGAGCATGTTCCCGCCACGGGCGCTCCGCGTCAATTGTGCGGCTGTTCACCCGGGTGAACCCAGGCCCCGGCGTCGGCGCAACGGGGATACGCTCGCTGCGTGGAGTGGGCCCTCGCGAGCGTCGCGGTAACGCTGCTCGCGTACGCCGCGATCTCCGGCCGGGTCTCGGGCACGTCGCTCACGGCGCCGATGGTGTTCACCGGCTGCGGGCTCCTGCTCGGGGCGGAACTCCTCGGCCTCGTCGATCTCGCTCCCGAGGGCGAGGTCGTGCAGACCCTCGCCGAAGCGACCCTTGCCGTCGTGCTGTTCGCCGACGCGTCGCGGATCGACCTGCGAGCGCTTAGCCGCGAGGCCGCCGTCCCCACCCGCCTGCTCGGCATCGGGCTGCCGCTGACGATCGTCGCCGGCTTCGCCCTCGCGCTCCCGCTGCTGGGCTCGCTCGCGTGGGACGAGGCACTGCTGCTCGCGGTGATCCTCGCGCCCACCGATGCGGCGCTCGGCCAGGCGGTCGTCACGCTGCCGCGGCTCCCGCCGCGCGTCCGCCAGAGCCTGAACGTCGAAAGCGGCCTCAACGACGGCATCTGCGTGCCGGTCTTCCTGGTCGTCCTCGCTATCGCGAGCGTCGAGTCCGATGCGCTCGGCGGCCACGCCGCCGTGAGGCTCGTCGCCGAGCAGATCGGCTACGGCGCTCTCGCCGGCGTGCTCGCCGGAGCGGCCGGGGCGGCGGCGATCCGGCTCGCCTGCTCGACGCGGCGGTCGGAGGACGCGTGGCTCGAGATCGTCCCGCTCGCGGCCGCGGGCGTCGCGTGGGGGATCGCACACCCGCTCGGCGGCTCCGGATTCATCGCCGCGTTCGTCGGCGGCGTCGCCTTCCAGGCGCTTCGCCGGGACGATGCGGGCGAGGTCGCGCACCTCGTCGACGAGTCGGGCGACGTCCTCGGCGCAGTGACGTTCGTCGTCTTCGGCGCTGCGCTACTCGGGCCTGCGCTCGCAGACCTGTCACCGGCGATCGGCGTCTACGCCGTCGCGAGCCTCACCGTGATACGCATGGTGCCCGTCGCGCTCTCGCTGGCCGGGACCGGCATGCGCCGCGAGACGGTCGGCTTCCTCGGCTGGTTCGGCCCGCGCGGCCTCGCGTCGATCGTGTTCGCGCTGATGATCGAGACGGACGGCGGCGTGGCGCACGCGGGCACGATCATGACCACCGCGTTCGTCACGGTCGGTCTCTCGGTGCTCGTCCACGGCCTCACCGCCGCGCCGCTCGCAGACCGCTATGCCCGCTGGTTCGCGTCCCACCAGGCCGGGAGCGCGCCTGCCGCCGAGTCCGTGGACGTGCCGGAGATCCGCTGGCGACGGGCGGCGGTCGTCTCCGCGAAGGGGACGGAGTGACCGTCGTCGCCGACTACCCGTTCCTCGACCTCGTCTGGACGATGGTCGTCTTCGTCGCCCTGATCCTCTTCGTCTGGATGGTGATCGCCGTCCTGACGGACGTCTTGCGGCGACACGACGCCGGCGGCGGGAAGAAGGTGGCCTGGACCCTCTTCGCGGTCTTCGTCCCGCTGATCGGCGTGTTCGCCTACCTGATCGCGAACGGGGACGGCATGGCGTCCCGGAGCGCCGGGCACGCACGTGCGCGGCACACCCGCCCCGACGACGAGGCCCCACGGGGAGTCACCGCGACGGTCGAGATCGAGCGCGCCAAGCGCCTGCTCGACAGCGGAGCGATCACGCAGGCCGAGTTCGACGCGATCAAGGCGAAGACGCTCGCCTGACCGCCCCACCGGTCAGGCGTCGTTCTCCTCGCCCTCGACGATGTCGAGCGCGTTGCCGCGGCTCGCCTTCATCTCGGACGCCTTGTCCTTCGCGTCGGAGTACGAGTCCTTGACGAGCTTCGAGCCGCCGCTCCAGCCGAAGACCATGCAGATGAGGACGATGGCGAACCCGACGTTGAAGGCCGTCGTGATCAGCTGCTGGCCCAGCGAGTACGCCGTCGCGGTCGTCGTGCTGGTGTAGCTGTCGAGCGCGAACGAGTTGAACGCCTGGTTGACGCCCAGGCCGCCGGGCGTGAAAGAGAGCAGGTTCGCCAGCTGGTTGGAGCCGAGCACGCTCATCACCGACCCGAACGTCACGGGGATGGAGTAGGCGGCGAGGAAGACGATGATCACGAGCACCTTCGCGACGTACCCGCCTGCCTGGGGGAGCAGGACGAGCCAGACGTATGCACGGAAGTCGCCCAGGATCGCCGCGCCCTTCTTCGCCTTCGCCCACATGCCCTTGACCCAGCGCCAGAAGATCCGCAGGAGGAGGACGATGAGGAACAGGCCGCCCCCGATGATCCCGAGCACGAGCGCAGGGTGCCCGGTGATCGCGTCGCGCTCGTTGCCGAACTGGAAGTCGAAGGACCCGGCCACCTGGGAGAAGAGGTAGATGTAGATGAGCGTCCCGATCACCAGGTAGAAGATCTTCTGGACGACGTAGCCGGCGAGAATGCCCGGGAACGTCGAGCCCCGGACGACCGCGAGGTACATGACGAGCGTCACGAACGTCCCGATGTTCGCGGGGAGGAAGTTGTTGAGCGCGACGCCCGCGGCGTAGGCAGCGAGCACGGGCATGTACGTCACGCCACCGGGATATGCGTAGCGGAGGATCCCGTACCACCCGAGCGCGGTGAGCGTCGTCTGCAGCCCCTGGAAGATGCAGCCGAGAATGATGTAGCCGATCGAGATCTCGGTGAGGGTGTCCCAGAGCTCGGTGATCCAGCCCCACACGTCGACGCCGGCGAGGTGGAGCAGCGCCAACACCACGACGAGGCCGGCGATCCAGGACCCGATCTTGACGATCCGCCGCCCCTTGGACGGACGCTCGACCGTGACGACTGCCTCGGACATCGCGAGTGAGCCTAGTCTCCCCGGCGGCTCGTTCCAGCGCCCGTGACGACGTCCACCCGGGTGAGCCGCCGCAGGCTCACGCGGGGGAGGGCTCCGGCGCCGGTCCCGCGGTCATAGCCTCGACGACCTCTTGCGTCTTCTCCCGGGCGGACGAGATCACGACCGCACCGAACAGCGCCAGGCCGAGCGACGCGCACGCGGCGACGGCGTGCCATGGCGGCTCCCGGTCGAGCCGTTCGAGGAGCACGAGCGCCCCGAGCAACACGCTGACCACCGGGTTCGCGACCGAGACCGTCGCCACCGACGGGACGAGCTTCCCGGTCGAGAGCGAGAGCTGCTGGAACAGGAACCCGATCAGGCCGGCGGCCGCCCAGATCCAGAAATCGAAGCTTGCGATCACGTCCGCGAGCCCGTCGGTGTGGAGGTGCTCGACCACCGGCTTCATCATCGTCGCCGAGAGACCGTAGAGCATCCCGGCGACCGTCCCGAGCACCGCGGCCCGCGTCGAGAGGTTGCCGCGATTCGCGAACAGGAGCAGCGCGGCGCACGCAAGGCCGATGACGATCACCGCGATGGCCCAGTCGGCGTTCGAGGCATCGTCGACCCCGGCGGCCGGGTCGCCGAACACGGCAAATCCCGCCAGGCCGACGACGATGATCGCCGCCCCGAGGATCTCGCGTCGCCCGACCGTCTGGTGCGTGAGGAAGTAGCCGAGTGGCAGCGCCCAGATCACCGTCGTGACGAGGAGCGGCTGGATGATCGAGACACGGCCTCGATCGAGCGCCGCCGCCTGGAGCACCACGCCGACGATCTGCGCTGCCAACCCCAGGAGCCAGACCCACTGACCGAGGAGCACGGCGAACGACAACGGATGCCGGAAGGAGACGCCGTCGAGGCTCAGCGCAGCCTTCTGCCACAGCGTCGCGGCGAGGGCGAAGCAGACGGCTGCGGTCAGCGCGAGAAGAGCGGCGACATCGTCCACGGGCGCCCACTATAAGACGACGATTCACCCGGGTGAAGGCCTGCACTCCAGTTGCCGCTCCACTCCGATTGCGCAAGAGTGACGTGCAGCGTCGGCCGTCGCCCGGCCGCGCGAGAAGGCTCGGGAGGAGACGGATGGAGGGCGAGGAGACACGCACCGACGCGGCCGTGCCCGAGGGCGACGCCTCCGTCCACGCCGCCCCGCCGCACACCGAGCCCCCGGTCGATCGCGCCCGGAGGCGGACGCTCCCGCGCGCGGTCCCGCACCCGACAACCGAGGAGCGCGTTGCGCGCGGCAAGGCGGCGCGCGCGGAGGTGCCGCGCTCGAGCCACGGGGAGTGGAAGCCTGCGGCGGAGCGCCTCGATCCGGTCGCCGTCCTCGAGGGCCAGGCGACGACGCGCGTCCCTGAGCTCGTGCCGATCCGGTACGGCCGCATGCTCGTGTCACCGTTCGCCTTCTACCGCGGAGGGGCCGCGATCATGGCCGCCGACCTCGCGCCCGGCCCGCGGTCGGGGCTGGACGCGCAGCTGTGCGGCGACGCGCACCTCTCGAACTTCGGCGGCTTTGCCGCCCCTGACCGCAGAATGGTCTTCAGCATCAACGACTTCGACGAGACCTTGCCCGGGCCGTTCGAGTGGGACGTCAAGCGGCTCGCGGCGAGCTTCGCGGTCGCGGGTCGCGCGCTCGGCTTCGACGAGGCGGAGCGGAGCGCGTCGACAACGGCGTGCGCGCGCGCCTACCGCACGGCGGTGCACGAGTTCGCGGGCATGCGAGTGATGGACATCTGGTACTCGCGCCTCGAAGCCTCCGAGGTCATGGCGCGCTGGGGTGGGGCCGTGACGAAGAAGCGCCTGACGATGGCCGAGAGGACCGTCGCCAAGGCACGGGCCAAGAACAGCCTGCGGGCGCTCGGGAAGCTCACCGAGGTCGTCGACGGGAAGCGGCGGATCGTGTCCTCGCCGCCCTCGATCGTTCCGGTCGAGGAGCTGCTCCCCCCCGAGGTCGCCGCCAGGTTCGACGAGGTCGTCCGGGGGATCATCCGCTCCTACCGGCGGTCGCTCCCGCGCGACCGGCGCAAGCTGCTCGAGCGCTTCCAGTACGTCCACGCTGCGCGGAAGGTGGTCGGCGTCGGCTCGGTCGGGACGAAGGCGTGGATCGTCCTGCTCACCGGCCGGGACGGCGACGACCCGCTCTTTCTCCAGCTCAAGGAAGCGCAGCCGTCCGTGCTCGAGCCCTACATCGGCAAGAGCCAGTTCGCAAACCACGGGCAGCGCGTCGTCGAGGGACAGCGGATGATGCAGTCGGCCAGCGACCTGATGCTCGGCTGGGACCGCATCACGGGCGTGGACGGGGTCGAGCGCGATTTCTACATCCGCCAGCTGTGGGACGCGAAGGGGTCGGCGCTCGTCGAGACGATGGACCCGAGGACACTCGCCGTCTACGCCGAGATCTGCGGCTGGACCATGGCCCGCGCGCACGCGCGCTCCGGCGACCCGATCGCGATCGCCGCGTACCTCGGCACGGGCACGGTCTTCGACAAGGCGATGGCGTCGTTCGCCGAGGTCTACGCCGAGCAGAACGAGCGCGACTATGCGGCCCTCGAGGCGGCGGTCGCGACCGGACGGATCGTCGCGGAGCCCGGTGTGTAGCGCACGAGAGTCGAGCGGTGCGAGAGGATGAGCGCATGACCCCGACGACTGCGACAGCCGGCGCCCCGTCGACGGACGGTGCGGCTCCCGAGCGGGCCGGCCTCGTCCTCGGGGCGCTGATCCTCGTCGCGGCCGTCGCGAACCTCAACCTCTCGGTCGCCAACGTCGCGCTGCCGGACATCGGGGAGGCCTTCGACTCGTCGCAGACGACGCTGAACCTGATCGCCGTCGGCTACTCGCTCGGGCTCGCGGCGTCGGTGCTCTGGTTCGGCGCCCTGGGAGACCGCTACGGGCGCAAGCTGATGATCGTGCTCGGGATGGGCCTGTCGATCCCGGCCTCGATCCTCGCCGGGTTCGCACCCTCCGACGAGGTGCTGTTCATCGCGCGGGTCGGCGGTGGTTTGGCGGCGGGCATGGCCTACCCGACCACGCTCGCGCTCGTCACGGCGCTCTGGTCGGGCCCGGGGCGGACGAAGGCGATCGCGCTCTGGTCGGCCCTCGGCGGCGGCATCGCCGCGCTCGGGCCGCTGGTCTCCGGGCTGCTCCTAGAGCACTTCGACTGGGGCTCGGTGTTCCTCGTGACGCTCCCGCTGGCCGTCCTCGCGCTCGTGCTGGCGGTCGTGCTGGTCCCGGCGCACGTCAACGAGTCGACCGAGCCGGTGGACAACCTCGGCGGCCTCCTCTCGGCCGTCCTCGTCGGCGGGCTGGTGGTCGCGATCAACTTCCTGCCGGTCCCCGGAGAGAAGACGCTCGCGCTCTCCCTGCTGGCGGTCGCTCTCGTCACCGGCGTCCTGTTCTTCCTCCGGCAGCGGCGGGCCGAGAACCCGCTCTACGACCTCCGCATCGCGGCGCGCCCGACGTTCTGGGTGGCGGGATGCGCAGGGATCATCGTCTTCGGCTCGCTGATGGCCGCGATGTTCGTGAACCAGCAGTTCCTCCAGAACGTCCTCGGCTACTCGACGCTCGAGGCGGGAGCCGCGATCCTTCCTGCGGTCGTCCTCATGGTCCTCGTCGCGCCGCGCTCCGCGAAGCTCGTCCAGGCGAACGGCTCGCGCCAGACGCTGATGAGCGGACAGGCGCTCCTGCTGATCGCGTTCGTGCTGATGCTGCTGCTCTGGAAGGACGACATCGCCTACTGGAAGGTCGCGCTCCCGCTCTGCTTCCTCGGCGCGGGCGTCGGGCTCGCCGGCACGCCGTCGTCGAACTCGCTCACCGGATCCGTGCCGGTGCGGCGCGTCGGCATGGCGTCGGGCACGGCCGACCTCCAGCGCGACCTCGGCGGCGCCGTGATGACGTCCGTGCTCGGCGCCCTCCTCACCCTCGGGTATGCGTCCGCGATGGGCCAGGCGATCGACCAGTCGGGGAAGAACATCACCGACGCGACGCAGTCGCAGCTCCAGCTCTCCTTCGCGAGCGCCGAGGACCTCGCGAAGCAGAACCCCAAGTACGCGAGCC
Organism: uncultured Actinomycetes bacterium; assembly: GCA_963821365.1. Lineage (GTDB taxonomy): Bacteria > Actinomycetota > Thermoleophilia > Gaiellales > Gaiellaceae > Gaiella. The sequence continues at coordinate 190,764 of CAWGDT010000006.1, read as the reverse complement.
AGATCACGGCCGCGGCGAAGCAGTCCTTCCTCGACGGCAGCGACTGGGCGTACATCGGCGCGATGGCCGCGATCGCCGCGGGGCTGGCCCTCGTCTACTTCTTCTATCCGCGGCACGAGCGCGAGGACGAGCTTCGGGCGGCGTACCACGCCGAGGACGAATCGCCCGAGCCGGTGCGCACCGCACCGCCGGCGGCGCCCCAGGAAGCGCCTGTATGAGTTCAACCACACACCACCGACGAAAGGAGAACACCTTGGCAGACGACACCCCGGTTCTCGACCTGCTCGCATCGATGACGGCCGACTCGCTCGAGGCGTCGAGCCTCGACTCGGACGAGCTGATGCTCGTCCGGCTCGCCGCGCTCGTGGCCGTGGACGCACCCGCCGCGTCGTACGTGCTCAACCTCGGCGCCGCGAGCGAGCTCGGCTTCGGACTGGAGGACGTGCAGGGCGTGCTGGCGGCGGTCGCCCCGATCGTGGGCACGGCGCGGGTCGCGTCGGCGACCGGCAACATCGTGCGCGCGCTCGGCTTCGCGCTCGAGGCCGCCGAGCTCGACGCGGAAGACTAAGGCCGTACGCAGGCTCCCTCGCCGGCGACGCGGCCGGCGAGGGAGCCGCTCAGGCCTCGGGCCCGGGCGAGTCCTCCAGGAGCGCGACGACGGCGTTGGCCCAGTCTGCGACGTCGTCGAGCGGCTCCTGGTCTCGGATCGCTGTGAAGCCGGCCATCAGGCGGTCGACGTCCCGCGCGTCCAGCCATGCCTCGGAGGCCCGGCTCGCGGGGCTGACCGTGTGGCCCGGATCGAGCTCGGCCTTCCGGTCGGCGGCGAACCTCACGACCGGCTCGTCCCCGGCCGCCGCGTCGAGCAGCTGTTCCAGGAGCAGGGCGGCGCGCCGGCGGCCCTCGGGGGTCAGCGCGGCGACGGCCCTCGCCAGATACTCGCTGTGGTGGTCGCCCGGCGTCACGGTCGATCCTCGCGCGCGCGGGTCAGCCTGCGGTCTCGGGCGCGTCGCCCACGCGGTGGCGGAAGACGTAGTACGTCCACCCCTGATAGAGGAGCACGACAGGGACGAAGATCAGCGCGACGACGCTCATCACAGCGAGGGCGTAGTGCGACGAGGCGGCGCTCTCGACGGTGAGGCTGTTCCCGAAATCCGGGCTCGACACCATCACCCGCGGGTAGAGGCTCGTGAAGAGCGTCGCAACGGCTGCGATGATCCCGAGCCCCGTCATCGCGAATGTCCGCCCGCTGCGTCCACGCAGGACGAAGACGACGGCGAGCGCGAGCGCCACGATCGCGAGCGCGGCCGGCAGCACGGGCGGGAAGAGATCCTTGTCGTTTCGGTCCATTGCGACGGCGACCGTCCAGGCGACGAAGGCGGCGCCGACGACGACCGCCGGAATCGCGAGGCGCCGCGCCGCGTGCTCGGCGCGGGCGTGCAGCTCGCCGACCGTCCGGAGGGTGAGGAACGTCGCGCCGTGGAAGGCGAACAGCAGCACGACGGCGACGCCGGCGACCACCGTGTACGGGGAGAAGAGGTCCCAGAAGGTGCCGGCGTAGTGGCCGTCCGAGTCGATCGGCACGCCGCCGACGAGGTTCGCGAGCCCGACGCCCCAGATGAACGCGGCGCCGAAGCTCCCGATCGTGTTCGCCCACGTCCACATCGCGCGCCAGCGCGGGCTCTCGCTCTTCGAGCGCCACTCGAACGACACGACGCGGACGATGAGGAAGAAGAGGATGAGCAGGAGCGCCAGGTAGAAGCCCGAGAACATCGTCGCGTACCAGGCCGGGAACGCCGCGAAGGTGGCACCTCCGGCCACGACGAGCCAGACCTCGTTCGCGTCCCAGACCGGTCCGATCGTTCGCAGGGTCGTGCTCCGCTCCTCGTCCGAGCGTGGGACGAACGGCAGCAGCATCCCGACGCCGAAGTCGAACCCCTCGAGCAGGAAGTACATGGCCCAGACGACGGCGATCAGGCAGAACCAGAAGGTCTCGAGATCCATCAGTACCCCACCGCCGGCAGCGAGAACTCGTCACCCTCGCCGCCGAGCTCGGGCGGGTCGACACGTGCGTAGCGGCGCATGAGCGCGAAGTCCACGACGAGAAGCGCGGCGTACAGGACGACGAACATGCCGAGGCTCGTGGCGATCGTGGCGGTCGAGACGCTCGGCGAATTGGCGTCCACGGTCTTCAGGAGGCCCCATACGATCCACGGCTGTCGCCCGACCTCCGAGAGCACCCAGCCGGCGAGCGCCGCCGCGTACGGGAGCGGGATCGTCAAGACCCCGAGCCACAGGAACCACCGCGTCGACGCGAGCCTCCCGCGCCGGTAGAGAAGCGCGCCGAGCGCGAGGACGAGGACGACGAGCGTGCCGGCGTAGGCCATGATCCGCATGCTCCAGTACGTCGTCCGTACCGGCGGGATGTAGTCACCGGCGCCGTACTCGGACTGGTCCGCCGCCTGCAGCTCGTTCATCCCCTGTACCTCGCCGTCCCAGGAAAGGGTCGCGAGGATCGACAGGAGGTGTGGGACCTGGATCGAGAACGACGGCGTCTGGTCGTCCACCGTGAAGCCGCCGATCTGGAAGAGCGAGAACGCACACGGCTGGCACGTGTCCCACTGTGCCTCGGTCGAGGCGATCTTCATCGGCTGGTAGTCGGTCACCACCACGCCCATCTGGCTGCCGACTGCCGAGGTTCACCGCCGAGATCGGGACGCCGACGATCAGCGCGAGCTTCGCCGCGTGCCGGAACAGCTCCTGGTTTCGGCCGCGAACGAGGTGCCAGCAGGCAACGCCGAAGATCACGACGGACGCCGTCGTGAGCCCGACGAGCAGCACGTGGATGTAGGCCCAGATCCCGAAGCGATTCGAGAAGAGCTCCCAGACGTCCGTCAGCTCGGCGCGGCCGTCGGTGACCGTGGAGCCGACCGGCCGTTGCATCCAGGAGTTCGCCGAGATGATGAAGAACGCCGACGCCCAGCTTCCGATCGCGAACAACCAGACCGTCGCCAGGTGGACGCGTCGCGAGAGCCGGTCCCAGCCGAAGATCCAGAGCCCGAGGAACGTCGACTCGAGCATGAAGGCCGCGAGCCCCTCGATCGCGAGCGGCGCGCCGAACACGTCGCCGACGTACTCCGAGTAGATCGACCAGTTCATCCCGAACTGGAACTCCTGCACGAGCCCTGTCGCGACGCCGATCGCGAAGTTGATCAGCATCAGCGTCCCGAAGAAGCGCGTGAGGCGGAGCCAGTGGTCGTCCCGGCCGCGGTACCAGAGCGTCTGCATCACCGCGACGAGCGGCGCGAGCCCGAGCGTCAGCGGGACGAAGAGGAAGTGGTAGAGCGAGGTCGTCGCGAACTGGATCCGCGCGAGGTCGACCGTCGTCACCGCGAGCGTGCTCATCGCGAGCCCATCATCTCACGCCTCGCGGCAGAGGTCATGTCCATAACCGGTGTGAAGGTGGCGATCGCACGTCGCCAGATCGTGCGCCGATCTGCAATGCTCGTCAGGTGAGCACGCCGTCACGTCCCCGCGTTCTCGTCCTCGGCGGCGGCTTCGCCGGGATCGGCGCCGCCCGCAAGCTCGGGAGCGCGGACGTCGACGTCGTGCTCGTCGACCAGCACGACTACCACACCTTCCAGCCGCTGCTCTACCAGCTCGCGACGGGCCTGCTCGAGACGACCGCCGTCGGGCACTCGCTCCGCGACCTCGTCACAGGACCAGGACAACGCCGTGATCCACACGGCTCCGATCACCGCGATCGACCTCGAGGCGACGCGAGGTGCGGTTCGAGGATCTCGGCGCCGATCGCCTACGACTACCTCGTGCTCGCGCTCGGCGCAGAGGTCAACTTCTTCGGCACCGAGGGCGCCGCCGAGCACGCCTTTCCGATGTACACCCTGCGCCGACGCGCTCCGGCTGAAGAACCACGTGCTCGAGCGCTGGGAGGCGGCCGACAAGGACCCGAGCCTCGTCGAGGACGGCGCGCTCAACGTCGTCGTCGTCGGCGGCGGGCCCGACCGGCGTCGAGACGCGCAGGCGCGCTGCGCGGAGCTCTACCGCGACGAGCTTCGCCAAGGACTATCCCGGGCATCCCGCAGGAGCAGGCGCGCATCATCCTGGTCGAGGCGGGCGCCGAGACTCTTCGCGATGTTCAAGCCGAACCTCCGGAAGTACGCGCGCGAGGCGCTCGAGAAGCGCGACGGTCGAGGTCGTCACCGGCGACGCGCGTCGCAGTCGGTCTCGCCGACGCGCGTCACGCTCGAGTCGGGCGACGGTGATCCCCGCGCACACGCTCGTCTGGGGCGCCGGTCTCCAGGGCAACAGCTCGTCGCAGTCGCTCGGGATCGAGCTGCAGCGCGGCAACCGGATCGCGCGTCGGCGCCCGACCTCGAGCTCGCCGGCCACCCGGAGGTGTTCGTCGTCGGCGACATCGCGGCGATCACCGACGCGAAGACGGAGCAGGTGCTGCCGCAGCTCGGCTCGGTCGCGCTCCAGTCGGGAGAGCACGCCGGCGAGACGATCGCGCGGCGCGTCGCCGGGCAAGACGACGAAGCCGTTCGACTACCACGACAAGGGCACGATGGCGACGATCGGCCGCGGCGCCGCGGTCGTGCAGATGCTCGGCGGGCGGACGATGAAGGGCACGAAGGCCGCAGTTCGCCTGGGGCGCCGTGCACCTCGCGCTCCTCTCCGACGAACGAGGACCGCGCGAAGGCGGTCGTCGACTGGGCCTGGGCGCGAGCTGACGCACCAGCGCGCGGGCCGGATCACGCGTCTGACCGAGCAAGACGACGTGAGCACGAGCCGAGCCGACCGACGGCAGACGACGAGCGCACTGGCCAGCCCGACGTCGAACGAGCAGCCCTGCCGACGTCCTCGTGGTCTTCGGGATCACCGGCGACCTGGCCAAGGTGATGACGTTCCACTCGCTCTACCGGCTCGAGCAGCGCGGGCTGCTCGACTGCCCGATCGTCGGCGTCGCCGTCGACGACTGGACGATCGACCAGCTCGTCGCAGCGCGCCCGCGACTCGATCGTCGGCACCGGCGAGCAGCTCGACGAGGCGGTGTTCGACCGCTTCGCGGCGCGGCTCTCGTACGTCCAGGGCGACTTCGGCGACGCCGCCACCTACGAGCGCGTCGCCGACGGCGATCGCCGGGCGCCGAGAGCCCCGTCTTCTACCTCGAGATCCCGCCGTTCCTGTTCGGCCGGGTCGTCAAGGGCCTCGCCGAGGCGGGCCTGACGAAGAACGCGCGGGTCGTCGTCGAGAAGCCGTTCGGCCACGACCGCGAGTCCGCGCGCGCGCTCGCCGACGAGCTCCACCAGTACGTCGACGAGTCGCAGCTCCTCCGCATCGACCACTACCTCGGGAAGATGGGCCTCGAGGAGATCCTCTACCTGCGGTTCGCGAACAGCGATGCTCGAGCCGGTCTGGAACCGGAACTACATCGAGTGCGTCGCAGATCACGATGGCCGAGGACTTCGGCGTCGAGGACCGCGGCCACTTCTACGACCCGGTCGGCGCGCTGCGCGACGTCGTCGTCAACCACCTGATGCAGGTGGTCGCCGCGACCGCGATGGAGCCGCCGGCCGGCGGCGACCCGGCGACGATCAAGGACGCGCAGGTCGCGCTGTTCCGCGCGATCGCTGGAGGCCGACCCCGCGCACTACGTGCGCGGGCAGTACGACGGCTACCTCGGGATCGACGGCGTCGCCGCCGACTCGACGACCGAGACGTACGCGGCGCTGCGCCTCGAGATCGAGAACTGGCGCTGGTCGGGCGTGCCGTTCTTCATCCGCACCGGCAAGCGCCTCCCGGTGACGCAGACCGAGGTCCGCGCTCGTCTTCAAGCACCCGCCGCGGCTCGGCTTCGGGCTCGCGCGTCCCCGACCGCCGAACCAGATCGTCGTCAAGCTCGATCCCTCGACCGGGATCCGGCGATCCTCGCGGCGCACCGGGCGGACGCCCCGGGCGCCTCCCGGATCGAGCTCGACATGGAGTTCGCCGCCGAGGGCGGCGAGGGCGCGACGCCGTACGAGGTGCTGCTCCACGCCGCGATGGTCGGCGACACCACCCGCTTCACCCGGCAGGACGGCGTCGAGGAGACCTGGCGGATCATGCAGCCGCTGCTCGACGCGCCGCCGCCGGTGCACGCGTACGCGCCCGGCTCGTGGGGCCCCGAGGCGGCCGACAAGCTCGTGGCCGGCCTCGGCCGCTGGCACGGCCCGTGGATGGCGTCATGAGCGACACGAAGAGCGGGCACACCGGCAGCCGGAGCACCGCAGAGCGCTGCGGCGCCGTCGCCGTTCCCGCCGATCGCCGACTACGCGTTCCTCTCGAACTGCCACACCGGCGCGCTCGTCGCGGCGGACGGGGCGATCGACTGGCTCTGCGTGCCGCGCTTCGACTCGCCGAGCGTCTTCGGCAGCCTGCTCGACCGCGCAGGCGGGGTTCTTCCGGCTCGGGCCGTACGGCATCAACCATCCCGTCGGCCAGGCACTACGAGCCGGGGACGAACGTGCTCGTGACGACGTGGAAGACGCCGACGGGCTGGATCGTCGTGCGGGACGCGCTGACGATGGGGCCGTACGCGCGGCGAGGACACGGTCACGCCGCACACGCGGCCTCCGGCCGACGACGACGCGCGACCACATGCTCGTGCGGACGGTCGAGTGCCTCGAGGGCCAGGTCGAGATCGAGCTCGTCTGCGAGCCCGCGTTCGACTACGGCCGGACGCCCGCCGAGTGGACGCTCGTCGACGACGGCCGCCACGCGGCCGACGCGACCGGCGCCGGGCAGACGATCCGCCTCCAGTCCGATCTCGCGCTCGGGATCGAGGGCAACCGCGTCCGCGGCCGGCACGTGCTCGAGGAGGGTGAGCGCGCCTACTGCTGCCTGTCCTGGGCCGAGGGCTCTCGCCGTCCCGCGGGACGTCGACGAGGCCGAGGCGCGGATGGCCGCCACGACGCGCTTCTGGCGCGCCTGGCTCGGGCGAGCCGCGGATCCCGGACCACCGCTGGCGCGACCCGATCCAGCGCTCGGCGCTCACGATCAAGGGCCTGACGTACATGCCGACCGGGGCGACCGTGGCGGCGCTCACGACGTCGCTGCCCGAGACGCCGGGCGGCGAGCGCAACTGGGACTACCGCTACACGTGGATGCGCGACACGACGTTCACGCTGCAGGCGCTGCACTGGCTCAACCTCGACTGGGAGGCCGACGAGTTCATGCAGTTCGTCGCCGACCTCGAGCCGAACGAGGACGGCGCGCTGCAGATCATGTACGGGATCGACGGTCGCCGCGACCTGACCGAGATCGACCCGCGACGACCTCTCCGGCTACGCCGGCGCGCGGCCGGTGCGGATCGGCAACGGCGCGTTCGACCAGCGCCAGAACGACGTCTTCGGCGCCGTCCTCGACTCGATCCTGCTCCACACGCAGAGCAGCGAGCGGCTGCCGCGGCGGCTCTGGCCGATCGTCGAGACGCAGGCGGAGTGCGCGACGAAGGTCTGGCGCGAGCCCGACCAGGGCATCTGGGAGGCCCGCGGGGCGCCGCAGCACTACGTGTCCTCGAAGCTCATGTGCTGGGTCGCGCTCGACCGCGCCGCCGAAGCTCGCGGCAGATCCGCGGCGACCCGAGCAGGCCGAGACGTGGGGCGCGACGGCCGAGGAGATCCGCGCCGACATCCTCGAGCACGGCGTCACCGACGCGCGGCGTCCTGCGCCAGCACTACGAGACCGACGCGCTCGACGCGTCGGTGCTGCTCGCGGCGATCTTCGGGTTCCTCCCCGGCGACGACGAGCGCCTCCACGCCACCGTCGCTCGCGATCGCCGACGAGCTGACCGAGAACGGCTTCGTCCTGCGCTACCGCACCGACGAGACCGACGACGGCCTCTCGGGCAAGGAGGGCACGTTCCTCATCTGCTCCTTCTGGCTCGTCTCCGCGCTCGCGATCGTCGGCGAGCTGCAGCAGGCGCGCGACCTGATGGAGAAGCTGCTGCGCGATCGCGTCGCCGCTCGGGACTCTACGCCGAGGAGTTCGACGCCGACACCGGCCGGCACCTCGGCAACTTCCCGCAGGCGTTCTCGCACCTCGCGCTGATCGAGGCGGCGGCCCGCATCATCGTCCCCGAGCTGCTTCGGGAGATACTGACCCGACGCCGCCTGTCCGCGAGGAGGACGAGATGGACACCTACGACGTGATCATCATCGGGACCGGCGCGGGCGGCGGCACGCTCGCCCGCCACCTCGCCCCGTCGGGCAAGCGGATCCTGCTGCTCGAGCGCGGCGACTGGCTGCCGCGCGAGCCGCAGAACTGGTCGGACCAGGACGTGTTCGTGGACAACCGCTACGTCTCGCCGGACACCTGGTACGACGCGAGCGGCAAGCCCTTCCAGCCGCGGTGTCCACTACTTCGTCGGTGGAGCGACGAAGCTCTACGGCGCCGCGCTGTACCGGCTGCGCAAGGAGGACTTCGGCGAGCTGCGGCATCACGACGGCATCTCGCCGGCCTGGCCGATCTCCTACGACGAGCTCGAGCCGTACTACACGCTCGCAGAGCAGCACTACCACGTCCACGGCGCGCGCGGCGAGGACCCGACCGAGCCGCCGGCGAGCGCGCCCGTACCCGCATCCCGCCGTGTCGCACGAGCCGCGGATCCAGCAGCTCGCCGACGACCTCGCGGCGGCCGGCTACCAGCCGTTCCACGCGCCGTGCGGGATCATGCTCGACGAGTCGAACCCGCCGTTCAGCACCTGCATTCGCTGTGCGACCTGCGACGGCTTCCCGTGCCTCGTCCACGCGAAGTCCGACGCCGAGGTGCTCGGCGTGCGGCCGGCGCTCGAGCACCCGAACGTCACGCTGCTGACGAACGCGAGGGTCGTCAGGCTCGAGACGAACGACGCCGGGCACCGCCGTCACCGAGGTGGTCGTCGAGCGGGACGGCGGCGAGGAGCGGTTCGCGGGCGACGTCGTCGTCGTCGCATGCGGTGCGGCCAACACGGCCAAGCTGCTGCCTGCAATCGGCGAGCGACAAGCACCCGAACGGCCTCGCCAACGGCTCCGACCAGGTCGGCCGCAACTACATGTTCCACGACTCGACGGCCGTCCTCGCGCTCTCGCGCGAGGAGAACCCGACCGTGTTCCAGAAGACGCTCGGCGCTCAACGACTTCTACTTCGGCGGCGACGACTTCGAGTACCCGCTGGGCAACGTCCAGATGGTCGGCAAGTCGACGGCTCCGATGTTCCGCGGCGAGCGGCCGCGCGAGACGAAGCTCGCGCCGGAGTGGACGCTGGAGCGGATGGCGCGCCACGCGATCGACTTCTGGCTCTCGACCGAGGACCTGCCGCAGGCCGACAACCGGGTCACCGTCGACCGCGACGGCAACGTCAAGCTCACCTACACGGAGACGAACCTGGAGGCCAAGAAGCGGCTCTACGCGAAGGTCAAGTCGATGCTCGGGCAGCTCGACATGAACCCGGACCACCTCATCCACCGCTTCGCCTACATGAAGAACGACATCCCGATCGCCGGCTGCGCGCACCAGGCGGGCACCTGCCGGTTCGGCACCGACCCGGCGACGTCGGTGCTCGACGTCGAACTGCAAGGCGCACGAGCTCGACAACCTGTACGTCGTCGACACGAGCGTCTTCCCGAGCATCGGCGCCGTGAATCCGGCGCTCACCGCGATGGCGAACTCGCTCCGCGTCGGCGACCACCTGCTCGAGCGGCTGCGGTAGCAGCGCCTCGGCCGACGATGGCGACGTCAGCCGAGACGAGGGTCGTCAACGCCGCCGGCGTCGTGCAGGGCATCGCGCTCGTCACGTTCCCGGCGGCAAGCACGATCCTCACCGATCCGTCCGAGTACGACCTGTCCTCGAGCCAGTACGGGGCGCTCTTCCTGCCGCAGGTCGTCACGGCGATCGTCGCAGCGCTGCTCGGCGCGAGTCTCGCCGGCCGGTTCGGAACGAAGCGCGTCTACCTGGCCGGCCTGTGCGCCGGCCTGGTCTCGATGACCCTGCTCCTCGCGAGCGCCGCCGTCGCGGGCGACTCGGGCGCGTACCCGCTGCTGCTCCTCGCGACCGCGACCCTCGGGGCAGGCTTCGGCCTCACTGTCCCCGCGCTGAACACGCTGACCGCGGACTTCCACCGAGACGCCCTCGACCGGGCCGTTCTCGTGCTGAACGCCCTCCTCGGCTTCGGCACGGTGCTCGCCCCGGTGTTCGTTGCGATCTTCGACGGGCTCGGCGCGTGGTGGGGCCTGCCGCTGGCGTCCGCGATCCTCCTCGTCGTGCTCGTGCTCGTCAGCGCGCGCCTTCCGCTGCAGATCCACGCCGCCCCGGCGACGGCGTCGCGTGCCCCGAGCGGCATCCCGGGCCGGTTCTGGGTCTACGCGGGATTCGCCGTCCTCTACGGCGTCTGCGAGACGGTCAACGGCAACTGGGCGCAGCTCGACATGACCGACCTCGGCTCGTCGACGACGGCGGCGTCCCTCGTGCTCACGGCGTTCTGGGCGATGGTGACGCTCGGCCGGATCCTCTTCGCCGCGATCGAGGCGTGGTTCTCCTCTCGGCTCACGTTCCACGTGCTCCCCCTCGTCCTCGCGGGCGCCTTCGTGCTCGTCGCGCTGCTGCCCGACGATCAGCCTGCTCTCGGCATCGTCGCGTTCGGCCTCGCCGGGTTCGGGTGCTCGGCGCTCCTGCCGCTGACGATCAGCTTCGGCCAGAGAGAGCTCTCGGCCTACGCGGCGGCCGCGGCGGGCGGCGTGATCGCCTTCTACCAGCTCGGATACGGCATCGCTGCCTTCGGCGTGGGGCCGCTCCGCGACGCCGGCGTCGAGCTGTCGACCGTCTACGGGCTGGCCGCGATCGTCGCCGTGGCGATGTGCGCGTGGTCGTTCGTCGTCGCCGGCCGTCGGTCGAGCCCGGCCTCCGTGGCGCTCCCCGGGCCGGGGGCGCGATGACCGCGCCGTCCGGCGAGCAGGTCGAGATCGCGTTCGGCGACCAGCACGCGGTCGTCGTCGAGGTGGGAGGCGGGCTGCGGACGTACTCGGTCGCCGACCGCGAGGTCCTCGACGGCTACGGCGCCGACGAGCTCTGCCGGTCGGGTCGCGGGCAGGTGCTCATCCCCTGGCCCAACCGCCTTGAGGACGGAAGCTACGAGTTCGACGGGCGCGGCCATCAGGTGCCGATCGACGACCCCGCGGAGAACGCCGCGATCCACGGCCTCGTCCGGTGGGCGTCGTGGACCCTCGGCCGGCGCACGCCGGAGTCCGTCGCGATGGAGCATCTGCTCCACCCGCGGCCGGGCTACCCGTTCTCGCTCGCGCTCCGCATCGAGTACGCGCTCTCCGACACCGGTCTTTCGGTCACGACGACGGCGACGAACGTCGGGCCCGATCCCTGTCCCTACGGGTGTGGTTCGCATCCGTACCTGACGCTCGGCACCGAGCACGTCGACTCGCTCGTCCTGCGCGTCCCCGGCAGCACGGTCCTGTCCTCGGACGAGCGGGGCCTTCCGACCGGGAGATCGTCGGTCGACGGGACGGAGTACGACTTCCGGCAGCCGCGGCCCATCGCCGCGACGCGCCTCGACAGCTGCTTCACCGATCTCGAGCGCGGCGAGGACGGTCTCGCCCGCGTCGAGCTCGAGGACCCCGAGAGCGACAACGCACTCGCCCTCTGGGCTGACAGCCGCTATGGCTACCTCATGCTCTTCACCGGGGACCCGCTGCCGGATGTGAGCCGGCGTAGCCTGGCCGTCGAGCCGATGACCTGCCCGCCCAACGCGTTCCGCAGCGGCGAGGGGCTGATCCGCCTGGAGCCCGGCGCTTCGTTCACCGGCACGTGGGGTCTCGCGCCCTCGTCGCCGGGCTAGGTCGAGAGCAGCCCGAGCCCCTTCGCGACGAGGACAGCTCCGAAGACGAGGAAGAGCACCGTCATCACCACGGCGCTGTTGACCGCGAGCCAACCCCTGAGATCTTCGAGCGTCGCCCTCGCGCCCGCGCCGCCCAGAAGGTCGTAGGCAACCGCGCCGGCGACCGTCACGCTGCCGATCACGACGAAGGCGACGAGCGCGACGATCGCGTCACCGGTCGGGAGCCCGAGCTGCGCGAGCCCCGCAACCGCTCCGACGCCCAGGGCCAGGTTCTTCGGGTTCACGGCCGAGAGCAGCGCCCCGAGGACGAGGGCCTTCCTCGGGGTGATCGCGTCGACGTCGGCCATCCACTTCGGCAGCTCGGGCTCGGCGCCCGGAGCCGGCCGTTTCCGCCAGCTCCGCCCGGCGATGAACAGCATCACGAGGCCGAGCGCCACCTGCAGCCACGCGACGCCGTCCGACCCGGACGAGCCGCGCGTGACACCGATCGCGTCCGCGACCACGTAGACGACCACGCTCAGGGTCGCGAGCCCCGCGACCCAGCCGACCAGGAACATCGGCCCGTTCACGTGCGCCCGGATCGAGAACAACATGGCGATCACCGCGATGATCGGCACGGGGCTGATCGCGACGCCGACGGCGAAGGGCAGCACCTCGCTGATCCCCTGCCCCATGTCAGCCGCAGGATCCCACGATCTGCGCCCTCACGCCTCCGGCAACGCGTGCCTGCGGGCGGTCGGCCCGCCGATCCCCTGGCCGTCGGCCGTGCGGGCGCGGTCCAGGTCGACGGTGTCCCCCCAGTGCTCCTCGATCGTCGCGTCGAGCCGGGCGAGCTCGTCCTCGACCGCCTGCCGGTACGCGGGCCGCACGCGCTCGCGCAGGTCCTCGAGGAGCGCGCGCAGCCGCCTGACGACCTGGACGGACGAGCCGCCGTACCGGCGGATCTCCGTGAAGGCGAGCTCGACGATGTCCTCCCAGTGCCGGCCACGCACGACGAGGCCCGGTGAGAGCGCCTGCACGTCGTCCGCGTCGTCACCGGGCCGCCCGGCCGACCCGAGTAGCCGGAGGTTCTCGCCGAGGTGGTTGAGCACCTGTACGGCGGTCGTCGGGTCGTTGACGGCGGGCGAGAGCGCCCTGATCGCGATGTCGACCATCACACGAAGCGCGAAGGCGGGGTCCTGCTCGATCGTCCGCTCGACGCCGAGCACGATCATCGATCGCAGACGCGTGGCTGCGGCGCCGTCCAGCCCGGTTCCGCCGTAGACCTCGAACAACACCGCGCCCTCGGGCACGAAGTCGCCGACGGCGGGCCGGACCACCACGAGGCAGTCTCTCTCGCGCGCGAACCGCGTGAGCCCACGGGCGTCCAGCGCCTGGACGGCACCAGCGGACGGGCTTTCGACCACGAGCGTCGGCAGCGTGTCGGCCGCGTACGCGCCGAGGACGTACACCGGCGCGTCCGCGCGCTCGACGTCGCGCAGGACGCCCTCGAACGAGCGCCGGCCCGCCCGCGCCACGAGCGCCGCCACCGCCACGGGCCGCAGCCGGTGGATGGAGCGGTTCAGAAAGACGAGGAAGAGGAGGACGCCGCCTGCGAGGAAGAACCCGGCGAGGGTCACGCCGAGGCTCGGCACCGAGTTCTGCTCCACCCGCCGCAGAAGCTCGTACGAGAAGGTCAGCGTGCCGACCAGCACCGCGAGCACGGCCTTGAGCATCCCGTCGCGATAGAAGATCCGCATGTAGCGGGCCGAGAACGTCCCGGTCGCCATCTGCACGATCAGGACGCTGACCGTGACGACGAACCCGGTCAGCCCGACGCTTGCGCCGACCACCGAGGCGAGCACCGCCTGCGCCGTCCCGGCCGAGTAGGTCCAGCTCTCGGGGAGGCTCGAGTGCCTGCCCGTCTCGGCCGCGGCGATGCCGCAGAGCGTCCCGGTGACGCCGCCGATCACCGGGACGAGCCAGATGCTCCCCCGGACGAACTGTCGGATGCGGAAGCGGGTCCGCCAGCTCACCGCCCCACTCCCTTCGGTCGGGCCACGCTCACACGGACATTGTTCTGCCTATGAGCAGTCGGGGCCGCTGAGCGTCGACGAGACGGACGAGGCGAGGGTCTTCGCGGCGGACCCGATGCCGTCGAGCGCATCGCTCACCGACGCGTCGTCCGGCACAGCCTGCACAGCCGACTCGAACGAGTCCCAATCGCTCGAGAGCTGGCTCATGGTGACGTCCTTGAGGTCGGACGCGTCGCTCTTGACCGCATCCCAGTCACTCTGCACCGTGTCGACCGCCGACTGGTAGTCGGATTTCGACGCCGACGTCGGGCTGAGGCCGGTGAGATCGTCGAGCGACCCCTCGAGCGTGCTGGCGCTCGAGCAGAACGCCTGCCGGGCATCGGCCTGCGAGGTGCCGCCGCTACCGAGAACGCCGATCAGGACCGCGCCGCCGGCGAGCACGGCGCCGAGCAGGATCAACCACAGCGTCTTCGTCATCGTCGCGCCTCTGGTGACAGGACGAGGCCGTAGACCACGACCCACCCGGTGCGGCTTCCATATGACGTCGACATCGTGCCTCCTTCGTTCGGACGTTCGTGCGGGAGGCGTCTCGCGTGCCCTGCGCGCCGCGCCTCGCGACGATCCTAGAACGGCGCACCGCGAGAGATGGCGCGCCTCGCGGGTGTTCACCCGGGTGAACGCCCCGGCTCGCACAGGGGCCTACCCAGGCGGGCGCGGCGTGAACGGCCGAAGCTCGTCCTGACCCTCCTGGACGACGCCGTAGCTCCCTTCGGGCACCTCGTTCCACGCACCCTGGAGGTCGCCGAGCGGCTCGGAGACCACGAGACGCGACTCGTCGGAGAGCACGTGCAGGACGGGGTTGTCGGGGTACTGGGCACGGAGCGTGTCGACTCTCGTCGAGAAGAAGAGCGACCGCGACCGTCCCTCGCTCGAGTAGCGGAATGCCCAGACGGTGCTGCCGTCGGTCGTCGCAACCGTCATCTGGATCGGGTGCTCGACGCCGTGCGAGCGCCCCACGTGCTCGATCATCCCGACCGCCCGCTCGACCGCCGCAGGCGGGTCGTCCTCGAGCCCCATCGTCAGCGCGAGGAAGAAGAAGGCCTCGGAGTCCGTCGAGCCCTCGACGTCGGGATAGAGCGACGGGTCGACCGCGAGCAGGAGATCGCGCTTGACCTCGTGAAAGCGCGCGATCGAGCCGTTGTGCATCCACAGCCAGCTGCCGTGGCGGAACGGATGGCAGTTCGTCTGCTGCACGGGCGTCCCCGTCGAGGCGCGGATGTGGGCGAAGACGAGGCCGGAGCGAACGTGGGCCGCCAGCTCACGGAGGTTGCGGTCGTTCCAGGCCGGCTCGACGCTCTTGAAGACGGCCGGCGCCGCGCCCTCCCCGTACCAGCCGACGCCGAAGCCGTCGCCGTTCGTCGTCTCGACGCCGAGCCGCGAGTGGAGGCTCTGGTCGATGAGCGAGTGCGCCGGACGGAGGAGCAACTCCTCGAGCAGGACGGGCGTTCCCGAGTATGCGAGCCAGCGGCACATGTCGAGCCTCAGTGGGCGAACGCCGTGCCGCTCCGCCCGTCGTGCACGGGCTCGGGCTGACGCTGGAGGCGGGGCAGCTGTCGCTCGAGGTCGGCGACGAGCATGTCGGCGAGGTCGTGGGTGAACCCACGCCGGACGACGACCCGGAGCGCCTCGAGGTCGGTGCGGTTCGCCGGGAAGCCGTACGCGGGCACCTGCCAGCCGCGCTCCCTCAGCGCGTTCGACACGTCGAAGACCGTGAAGTTGTCGACGTCGTCGGTGAGCGAGAAGGCGAAGACGGGCAGCTCGTCGCCGCGCGTCACGAGCTCGAACGGGCCGACCTCGGCGATCCTGCCCGCTAGACGCGTCGCGACCTCGCGCGCGTAGCCGTGCACCCGGCGGTAGCCGTCGAACCCGAGCCGGAGGAAGTTGTAGTACTGCGCCACCACCTGCGCGCCGGGACGCGAGAAGTTGAGCGCAAAGGTCGGCATGTTGTCGCCGAGGTAGTTGACCCAGAAGATCAGGTCCTCGGGCAGGGCGTCCGCGTCGCGCCACACGACCCAGCCGACGCCCGGATACACGAGCCCGTACTTGTGGCCCGACGCGTTGATCGAGGCGACGCGCGGCAGCCGGAAGTCCCACTCGAGGTCGGGGTCGAGGAACGGCGCCACGAACGCGCCGGACGCGCCGTCGACGTGCACCGCGATGTCGAGGCCCTTCTCGGCCTGGAGGGCGTCGAGCGCGTCGCAGATCTCCTTCACCGGCTCGTACGACCCGTCGAACGTCGAGCCGAGGATCGCGACGACCCCGATCGTGTTCTCGTCGCAGAGCTTCACCGCCTCCTCGGCCGAGAGATGGAAGCGATCTCCCTCCATCGGGACGAGCCGCATCTCGACGTCCCAGTAGTTCGCGAACTTCTCCCAGCAGACCTGGACGTTGATCCCCATCACGATGTTGGGAGCGTCGGCCGGCTTTCCCTCGGCGGCGCGGCGCTTCTGCCAGCGGCGCTTGAGCGCGAGCCCGCCGAGCATCGCGGCCTCGCTCGACCCGGTCGTCGAGCAGCCCGTCGCCTGCGCGGAATCGGGCGCGTGCCACAGGTTGCCCAGGATGCCGACGCAGCGGGACTCGATCTCCGCCGTCTGGGGGTACTCGTCCTTGTCGATCATGTTCTTGTCGAGGCACTCGGCGATGAGCCGCTCCGCCTGCGGCTCCATCCAGGTCGAGACGAAGGTCGCGACGTTGAGCCGTGCGTTCCCGTCGAGCATCAGCTCGTCGTGGATCACCTGGTAGGCGACGTCGGGCGGCATCTCGCCCGCGGGGAGCTCGTGGCGCGGAACCGCGCTCTCGGCGAGCCCGAAGCGGGGACCGACGCTTACGTCCGGGGACGCAGCGGAGGCTGAGCTCGGATGCTTCAGTGTCACGGGAGAACCTCCTCCGGCGCCGTCGGGACTGGCCAGGACGCTAACAGGGGGCATCGCGCAACCCGCCGGACAGGCGCAGCTTCACCCGGGTGAACCCGGCCGGCCCGCGCCCCGCCTGCCGTTCGCACCCGAACACCGTCGGGCCTTGCGGCGTCATCCGAAGGGCTGACGAGAATGCACGGCGTGAAGCGAAGCTTCCTCGATCGGCTCAGAGGGGGCCACGGCGAGGGAGTCGACGAGGTGGCGCCGGGGCTCTCCGCGGACGAGGCGGTCGCGCCGACCGTCGTCCAGATCGACGCCACGGCGCTCTCACGCGTGTTCTCGGCCCCGATGTGGCTTCGCGACCTCGGCCTGCTCGCGTGGTTCCTGGTCGGCGTCGCCGTCGTCCTGGTCGGCCTCGTGTGGCTCCTTGGCCTGACCTCGACGATCACCGTGCCCGTGGCGCTCGGCGCGATCCTCGCGACGGTCGCCGGCCCGGTCGTGACGACGCTCCAACGCCACCGCGTGCCGCGTGCCGCAGGCGCCGCGATCGTGGTCCTCGGCCTGCTCGCGATCACGGCCGTGATCGCGTTGATGGTCTTCGGCGGGCTCTTCGAGCAGTCGGACCAGATCAAGGCGGCCGCCAACCAGGCGGTCGACAAGGTCCAGGGCTGGATGAACGACGCCGGTGCGGGCGGGACGTCGTCGACGGCGGAGCAGACGAAGAGCTCGGCCGCCGAGACCGGGAGGACGCTCCTGCAGGGGGTGGCCGAGGGCATCCAGGGCGTGACCTCGCTCGTGTTCTTCCTGACGTTCACCGTGTTCTCCACGTTCTTCCTCCTGAAGGACGGGCCGTCGGTGCGCCGCTTCGTCGACCGCCACCTCGGCGTGCCGCAGGAAGTTGCGACGGTCATCACGGCGAACGTGATCAGCTCGCTGCGGCGCTACTTCCTCGGCGTCACGTACGTCGCCGCCTTCAACGCAATCGTCGTCGGGCTGGCCGCCATCGTCCTCGACGTCCCGCTGGCGGGCACCATCGCGGTCGTCGTCTTCGTCACGGCGTACGTTCCCTTCATCGGCGCGTTCGTCTCCGGTGCCTTCGCCGTGATCCTCACGCTCTCCTCGCAGGGGACGACGGCTGCCCTCGTCATGCTCGTCGTCGTGATCCTCGCGAACGGGTTGCTGCAGAACATCGTGCAGCCGATCGCGTTCGGGGCGACGCTCGACCTGAACCCGCTCGTCGTCCTCATCGTCACGATCGGCTTCGGGAGCCTCTTCGGGATGCTCGGGATGGTGCTCGCGGCCCCGCTCACCTCCGCGGCGCTCCACATCAGCCGGGAGCTCGCGACGGCAAAGGCGCTGGAAGCTGCGGCGGCGGAGAGCCCACCTCCGGCTGCTCCGGAACCGGCCGCGGCCGGCTGAGCTCAGCCGGCCGGAGGATCGCCCGCCTCGAGCAGCCCGAGCGTCGTGGCGCGCTCGACGGCCGCCTCCCGGGAGGTCACCCCGAGCTTGCGATAGAGGACGCGCATGTGCGTCTTCACCGTGTTCACGGAGAGGTACAGACGCGCGCCGATCTCGCGCTGGGAGAGCTCGGACGACAGGAGGCGGAGGACGTTCAGCTCCGCGTCGCTCGGCGCCTCGACGATCGTCGCCGCCGCCGAGCGCGCCCGCCCGAGCGTCGCCTCGACGACGTCGGCGAGCGCCGGGAGCGTCCCTGCGTCGACGAAGGTCGCAAGCCGCTTGCGGGCAGCCGCGAGATCGGCTCCGGCGACGTCGACCCGGCCGCGCCGCGCCCTGATGTCCGCGAGCACCAGCAGGGCGTGGATGTGCCCCGCCTCCGGGTCGGAACAGCGCCGGAGCCGCTCTCCCTGCACTGCCTCGCGCTCCGCCGCCGCGAGGTTCCCGCCCGCGGCCAGAGCCGCCGCCCGCGCGACCCGCGCGATCCCTCCCGAGGCAGCCTGCTCGACGCCGGCCGCCTTGGCGCCGGCGAGCGCCCGGTCGGCGCAATCCAGCGCCGCGCCCGCGTCGCCCGAGGCGGACGCGAGAAGCGACAGCGTGCTCCGCGCCACGACCGCGCCGTGCGGCCGCGCATGCGCCTCGGCACGGCCGAGCGCCGCCTCCGCCATCGCGCGCGCGTCCTCGGGCTCGCCTGCGAGGTGGAGCAGGAACGCCAGGCTCGCGAGGAAGGCGACCTCCCCCTCAATGACCGTACTCGCGGCGTCGATCGCCGCGCGACCGAGCGCGACGGTGGCCCCGATGTCCGCGTCGACCCACGCCATGCGCACGAGCCCGAGCGCGACCTCGTGGTACGGGGTCCAGCTCTCGGGCAGCTCGGCGCGCGAGCGCTCCGCGATCCGCGTCAGACGGTGGCGCTCGCTCGCCTCCCGACCGCTGAGGCCGATCGCCAGCGCCGCCGCGAGCGGTATCGCCGCACGTTCGACGAGCAGCTCCTCCGGGAGCCAGGCACACCAGTGGACGATCGTGCTCAGCCGACCGGCGCGGAGGAGGGCACGGTGCTCGCTCTCCAGGATCGTCGCGACGAGCGTCGGCTCGCCCGCTGCGGCCGCGTGCTCCAGCGCGTCGACGATCCGGCCGCGCTCGAGGCAGGAGGCGCTCGCTCTGCGGTGCAGGCGGGCGGGGGCGTCCGGCCGGGTACGCGAGAGCTCGAGCTGGAGCAGCTCCCGGAAGAGGTGGTGGTACCGGTACCACTCGCGATGTGCGTCGAGTGAGACCAGGAAGCCGTTCTCGCGCTCGATCGCGCGCAGACGCGCGGCCGAGTCGATGCGACCGAGCGCGGCGTCGCAGGTCGCGGCGTCGAAGACCCCGAGAATCGAGGTCTCGAGCAGGAATCCGCGCGTCTCGTCGTCGAGCGCGTCGAGCACCTCGCCGGTCAGGTAGTCGACGACGTGCCGGTGGTCCCCGTGGAACGCCTGCACGCCTGCAGCGGGATCGTCGAGCTCGCGGAGCCAGAGAGCGGCGAGGTAGAGCCCCGCGGGCCAGCCCTCGGTCCGCCGGACGAGCAACTCGACGTCCGCATCCGCGAGCGCGATTCCCTCCCGTTGGACGAGCAGCTCCCGCGCCTCCTCGACGGTGAACGCCAGCTCGCGTGCACGGATCTCGCCGAGCGCGCCCCTGCCCCGGAGGCGCCCGAGCCGCAGCTGCGGGTCCGAGCGCGTGATGAGGACGACCCGCGCCTCCGGCGGAAGGTGCAGCACCAGCCGCTCGAGCGAGCGCCAGCATGCCTCGTCCGAGAGCACGTGCGCGTCGTCGAGCACGAGCGTGATCGGCGCACGGTAGGAGCGGACGCCATTCGCCAGCTCGTCGGCGATGCTCGACGGCGAGGCGCCCGGCGAGCGGAGGAGCCCGAGCGCTGCCCGGCCGAGACCGGGACGAACCCGGTCGACGGCGGTCGCGATATAGGTCCACAGACGGGCGGGATCGCTGTCGCCCGCCTCGAGCGAAACCCAGGCGACGGCGTCGCTCGAGCGTCCGGCCCAGGTCTCGACGAGCACCGACTTGCCGAACCCGACCGGAGCGGCGACCAGCGTGAGCGGCACGGCGGCGAACCGGTCGAGCTCGTCCAGCAGCCGCTCGCGCGTGACGAGCCCGCGCCGCGGTCGCGCGGGACCGAGCTTTGCCTCGACCAGGGCGGACGCGGGCCGGGCCAGTGTCGATGCTGTCGCCGCTCGACTCACCGTCGACGTATAACAGGTCCGGCGCGGGCTGCGCTCACCCGGGTGAGATCGGCGTACCGATTCGACAAGAGGGTGCGAAGTCTGGGAGAGTACGGGGACTCGGAGACAGGAGGTTCCTAGGTTGCTAGCCGCTGATTACCCATTCCTCGACGTCCTCTGGACGATGCTCGTCATCTTCGCCTGGATCATCTGGTTCTGGCTCTTGATCACGGTCTTCTCGGACCTGTTCCGCCGGCACGACACATCCGGCTTCGCGAAGGTGCTGTGGATCATCTTCGTGATCCTCGTGCCGTTCCTCGGCGTGTTCATCTACCTGATCGTTAACAACCACGGCATGTCCGAACGGGCCATGGCGCAGGCCAAGGCGCAGCAGGCGCAGATGGACGACTACGTCCGCAACGTCGCCGGAAGCGGCGGCGCCGCGGCGGAGATCGAGAAGGCGAAAGGCCTGCTCGACTCCGGCGCCATCACCCAGGCAGAGTTCGACGCCATGAAGGCGAAGGCGCTCGCAGCGTCGTAGCGCCCCCCAAGGGCGAAGGAAGGAGAGACGATGGAAGAGATCGGCCCCGTGGATTACGCGGTCATCGCGTTTCCCGGCAACCAGTTCAAGGGGGAGATCGCACCCGCGATCTCCGAGCTCGTCGACGCCGGGACCATCCGCGTGATCGACATCGCCTTCGTCGGCAAGAGCGCCGACGGCGACACGATCGCGATGGAGCTGACCGAGCTCGACCCCGAGGTTCAGGCCGGGCTCGACGAGGCTGGAGTCGAGGTGGGCGGCCTCTTCAACGAGGACGACCTCCAGGACGTGGCCGACGGGCTCGAGCCGAACTTCTCCGCCGCAGTCATCCTCTGGGAGAACGTCTGGGCGCGAAAGGTCTCCCTGGCGATGCGGGATGCCGGCGGCGAGCTGATCGCGTTCGAGCGGCTCCCGCACGAGCTCGTGCAGGCGGCGCGCGAGTACGCACTCGAAGCGGCAAAGGCGTAGAGAGGAGCAGCAGAGATGATGAGACGCAGAGGCCCGAGCCTCGTCCGGGCGGCCGCGACGACCGCCGTCGTGGCAGGCACCGCGGGCGCGGTCAGGCATCGCCAGGACCAGAAGTACGCGAACCAGGCCGACGCCCAGGCCTACGAGCAGGCTCAGGCGGCCGCGGCCGCCCCGGCTCCGGCCGGAGCCGACTACACGGCCGAGATCAACCAGCTCGCGGCGCTCAAGGGCCAGGGGCTCATCACCGAAGAGGAGTTCGAGGCGAAGAAGAAGCAGATCCTCGGGATCTGAACCCGGGCCGACAACGCGGCAGTGGTCGCCCAGGCCGTCGCCCCTGACCTGCGCTCGTTGGCGCTGGTCCTCCTGGCGTCGAGCCTGGGCGCCCTGCTGTCGCGGCTCTCGCGGCGAATCGTGCTGCCCACGGTCGTCGTCGAGATCGTGCTGGGCATCCTGATCGGGCCGTCCGTGCTAGGTATCGCGGAGGTCGATCCGTACCTGCAATACCTCTCGACGCTCGGCCTCGGGATGCTCTTCTTCTTCGTCGGGCTGGAGGTCGTCGAGCACCGTGTGCCCAACGCGTCTCTAGCGCGCGGGACACGGGGATGGGCGCTCTCCGCCGCAGTCGGACTGGCCGTCGGGGTCGTGCTCCAGCTCCTCGGCCTGGACGCGAAGTGGTGGGTCCTGGGAATCGCCCTGACCACGACGTCGCTCGGCGCGCTCGCGCCCATCCTGCGGGACGCCGGCGTCCTCCCCACGCCGCTCGGTGTCGCCGTGCTCGGCAGCGGCGTCGCGGGAGAGTTCTGGCCGATCGTCGTCATCTCGGTCTTTCTCACCGGCACGTACGGCGCGATCACGGAGATCCTGCTGCTCGTCGGCTTCGGGATCGTCGTCTTCCTTGCCGCCACGGCCGCGCTCCGCGCCCGCCCGCCCGGCGTCGTTCGCGTGCTCCAGGAGACCGTCCACACCACCGGGCAGACCGCCGTGCGGTTGGCGATCTTCGTGCTCGCGGCACTCGCTCTGCTCGCGCACGACGTCGGCTTCGACTTCGTGCTCGGCGCCCTCGCAGCCGGGCTCGTCGTCGGTCTGGCGCTCGACACGCCCGAGGCGGAGCCTGTCCGGATCCGGCTCGAGGGGATCGGGTTCGGCTTTCTGATCCCCGTCTACTTCGTGACGACGGGGATGAACTTCGACCTCGACAGCCTCCTGAGCGCGAGAGGCCTCGGCCTCGCCGCGCTGTTCCTCGTGCTCCTGCTCGCCGTGCGGGGCCTTTCGGCGGTGCTCTGGCTGCGCGAGCTCGGGGGACGGCAGGCTCTCGGCCTCGGCCTCTTCGCCGCGACGGCGCTCCCCCTGATCGTCGCGATCGTCGACGTCGCCGAAGACCATGGGGCGATCGCGACGGACGTCGGCGCGTCGCTGATCGGCGCGGGGATGATCTCGGTTCTCACGTTCCCGCTGCTCGGGTTGCGCGCCGCTCGACGGCGCGGCGAGGACTCCCCGTCCGGAGCCTTGCCGGCCGGCCCTTCGACCGAGCTCTGACCCTCGCTGCGTCCGCCGAGGTTCGTAGGATCGTGTCCTACGGGAAACCGCCTATGGGAGGGACAATGACCACGTTCGACCTCGAGGAACGCGAAGCCGTTGCCGAGTTCGGGAGAGCCTGGTGGCTCTTCCTCGTGACGGGAATCCTCTGGTTCCTCGTCGCGATCATCATCCTGCGCTTCGACTACACGTCCGTCAGCGCGATCTCGATCCTGTTCGGGGTCGTCGCGATCTTCGCGGGCGTGAACGAGTTCATCATGCTCGCGGCGTCAGGCGGCTGGTGGAAGGTTCTCCACGGCCTGCTCGGCGTGCTGTTCGTCGGCGTCGGAATCGTCGCCTTCATCCACCCGGGCAACACGTTCGCCGCGCTCGCGGCCGTCTTCAGCTTCTTCCTCATCTTCAAGGGCGTCTTCGACATCATCGTGTCGATCGCGACGAAAGACGAGATCCACGTCTGGTGGCTGCAGCTGATCGTCGGCATCGTCGAGCTCCTGATCGGCTTCTGGGCCGCCGGCTACTGGGGGCGCAGCGCTGCGCTCCTGATCATCTGGGTGGGCGTGATCGCGCTCACCCGCGGGATCACCGAGATCATCTTCGCCTTCAAGCTCCGCTCGGTCGGCAAGGCCGCGGCCGCATAGCGGCTCCAGGCGCACGGAAAGGCACGAGGCCCCGGCATCGACCGGGGCCTCGTCTTCCGTCGCAGGCTACGGGGCGGGCGGGGCTGACCGGTCTCGACGGGGTCGGGCGCGTATGATCGTGCCCGTCTTGCCGGTCGCGGCCTGCCAATTGCTTCCCGACATCACGTGACGCGGGCCGGCGCAGACGACGCGCCGGGGGCGGCCGCGCCGTCCGGCCCCGGCGGCCCGGACGGGAGGGCGTACCTGCGGCTGGTGCTCCTCGGCGCCGCGATCGGGGTTCCCGCCGCCCACGTCGCAGCTCTCTTCCTCGCCCTCGTCCACGACCTCGAACGCTGGCTGTGGCACGACCTGCCGGACGCGCTCGGGCACTCGTCGGCACCGTGGTACCTCGTCGTCGGCCTTCCCGTCGTCGGCGCGGCCGTCGTGGTCGTCGCCCGTCTGCTCCTGCCCGGGGACGGCGGCCATGCGCCGCTCGAGGGTCTGAGCATGGCGCCGACTCCGATCGCTCACGGCCCCGGCGTCACCCTCGCGGCGCTCGGCACGCTCCCCTTCGGTGCGGTGCTCGGGCCGGAGGCACCCGTCATCGCGCTCGGCTCCATCGTCGGCGTCGCCGCCGCGAAGCTCTCGCCGGTGGGGCAACAGGGAACGAGGGTGCTCGCGAGCGCGGGCGGCTTCGCCGCGATCTCGGCGCTCTTCGGCGGGCCGCTCGTCGCGGGGATGCTGCTCGTGGAGGGCGGAATCGGGATGGGCGCCATGCTGCTCCCGGTCCTCCTTCCGGGGTTAGTTGCCGCCGGCATCGGCTACCTCGTCTTCGTCGGCTTCGGGAACTGGGGCGGCCTCGAGGCACCGGGGCTCGTCGTGTCCGACCTGCCCCTCTACGACGGCGTGCACCTTCTCGACCTGATCGTCGGCGTCGTCGTCGGCGTGATCGGCGCGATGATCGTGCTCGCGGCGAGACGACTCGGCGAACGGGTCGACGGGCTCGGCGGGAGCCTGGGGCTTCCGGGCCTCCTGCTCGGCGGCGGCCTCGCCGTCGGCCTCCTCGCCGAGCTCGGCGGACGGCTCGGTGCCGACCCGATGGACATCCTCTTCTCGGGCCAGGCCTCGCTGAACGCCGTCACCTCCGCGGACTCGACGAAGATCGTCGTAGTCCTACTCGTCGCGAAGCTCCTCGCGTACGCCGTCAGCCTCGGCTGCGGCTTTCGCGGCGGGCCCGTCTTCCCGGCGATCTTCCTCGGGGTCGCTCTCGCGTCGCTCACGGTCGTCGTGTTCGACGTCTCGCCCACGCTCGCGATCGCGGTCGGTGCGGCGGCAGGGACGGCGGCGCAGACGCGGCTCCTCATCACGCCCGTGCTCTTCGCTGCGGTGCTCGTGGGAACGCAAGGCGCCGACGCCGTGCCTACGGCGGTGCTGGCGAGCGTAGCCGCGTGGCTGACGATGGCGTCCGTCGAAGGCGTCGAGCTCGGCCCCGAGACGCCCGTCTACGAGCGACCGGCCGATTCCGTCGCGAGCTAGCCGGGCTCGGCGAACACGGTCGACCAGTCGTCCTTCACGCTGACGACCGTCCATGCGTCGGTCCTCGCCTGTGCGAGCGCCTTCTCCGCCCCCTTTACGTAGTCGAACTCGCGCTCGGGGTCGTCGTGGAGCACGAGCAGGCGGAGTGCCGGACGGCCCTTCCCGCCAGCGAAGCGGAGCATCGGCACGTCTCCGTTCGAGTTCCCGCCCGCGGCGATCGGTCGGCGGCCGACCCGGCTCCAGATGCGCACCGGCTTCACCGGGCCGTCGTCGAAGACGTCCGGCTCTGCGAGATACGCGACCGCGCCGCCGTGGTCGTCGTCCGTGTAGCGAAGCCCGTTCGAGCTCCCGACGACGCGCTCCGGCGGGATCCCGTACAGCTCTCCCGTGACCGCGCGCATGAAGTCGCGGTTGCCGCCCGACGCGATGTAGCAGGTGAAGCCGTGCGCCTCGAGGTAGCGCAGCAGCTCGACCATCGGCACGTAGGCGCACTCACGCAGGAGGCGCCCGAGCGTCGGATGCCGCGCCTCGTCGAGGAAGGCGGCCGCCCCCGCGATGTAGTCGTCGACCGTCTGCCCGGCGAAGGCCTGCAGGAGACCGGCGAGCAGCACCTTCACGCCGCTGTCGTCTCCGGCATAGTGCTCGTCGATCACGCCGCCGAGCCAGGCGTAGTCCTTCTCGTACGCCGCCTGCCACGGCTGCTTCGCGCGCAGCGACTCGTCGGCCTCGGCCATCGCGGCCAGCCGCTGCAGGATGAACCCGAGCTCGACCGGCATCGGCTTCTCGCACCAGAGCGTGCCGTCGTTGTCGAATACGGCAACGAGCTCCTCGGGCGGCACGGACTGTGCCGCCCGTTCTGCGAATGCCGCGATCGCCTCGCGCGCGGGCGTGTCGCGCCAGGACGCGAGGCTCGTCAACCGCGGGCGCCGCTCGTCGCGTCGGCCATCTTCTCGAGCGCCTGATCGATCGTGAAGCTCGCCGCCTTCTGGCGTGGTGGGAACTCCTCGAACGTCGCGAGGAACTCACCCACGATCGCCTGCGCGGCCATGATCATGTACGCCTTCGACATGTACCAATCCCAGTACGTGTTCGAGGTGACGTCGGCACGTTCGTACGGGTCCGTCCGCAGGTTGAAGAGCTTCGGCACCCGGAGGACGGTGAAGGGCTCCGCCCAGAGCTCGAGGGTTCCCTGCGCCCGCTGCTCCATGAAGACGAGCTTCCAGTTGTCGAAGCGCAGCGCGACGAGGTCGCCGTCGTCGGAGAAGTAGATGAAGCCCTGGCGAGGGCTCCTCTCCTCCTCACCAGTGAGGTACGGCAGCAGGTTGTAGCCGTCGATGTGCACCTTGAACGACTTCCCGGCCGCCTCGTAGCCCTCCTTCAGCTTCTCGACGACGTCCGGCTCCCCGGCGGCGGCGAGGAACGTCGGGAGCCAGTCGTGGTGCTGGACGATCTCGTTGGAGACGACGCCGGCGGGGATCTTCCCCGGCCAGCGCACGATGAGCGGCACGCGGAAGGCGCCTTCCCAGTTCGTGTTCTTCTCGCTGCGGAACGGGGTCATCGCGCCATCGGGCCACGTGTTCATGTGCGGGCCGTTGTCGGTTCCGTACATCACGATCGTGTCCTCGGCGAGCCCGAGCTTGTCGAGCAGATCGAGGAGTTGGCCGACGTTCTTGTCGTGGTCGAGCATCGTGTCGTGGTAGGGCGACTGCCACCGTCCTGCCTTCCCCAGGCTCCTCGACTTGGTGTGCGTCCGCAGGTGCATGTGGGTGAAGTTCACCCAGCAGAAGAAGGGTTTTCCCCGCTTGTGCTGCCGCTCGATGAAGTCCGCGGCTTCCTTCGCGAAGTCGTCGTCGCAGGTCTCCATCCGCTTGCGCGTGAGCGGTCCCGTGTCCTCGATCCTCTGCATGCCGACACGTCCCCAGCGCGGGTGCTCCTTCGGGTTGTCCTTCGTCGTCGCCTTACAGCGCAGCACCCCGCGCGGGCCGAATCGCTCGTGAAACTGCTCGAAGCCGTGCTTCGACGGATAGTCGGGGTCCTCCGGGTCCTCCTCGGCATTCAGGTGGTAGAGGTTCCCGTAGAACTCGTCGAATCCGTGCACGGTCGGCAGGAACTCGTTCTTGTCCCCGAGGTGGTTCTTGCCGAACTGCCCCGTCGCGTAGCCTTGCTCCTTGAGAAGCTCCGCGATGGTGGGATCCTCGGCCCGGAGGCCGACCGGCGATGCCGGAAGGCCGACCTTGCTGAGCCCGGTGCGGAAGACGCTCTGCCCGGTGATGAACGAGGAGCGCCCCGCGGTGCAGCTCTGCTCGCCGTAGGCATCGGTGAAGCGCATCCCCTCGTTCGCGATGCGGTCGATGTTGTGGGTCCGGTAGCCCATCAGCCCGTCGCTGTAGCAGCTGAGGTTCGTGATTCCGATGTCGTCACCCCAGATCACGAGGATGTTCGGCTTGTCGGCCATCAGGCGGTCGCTCCTTCCCCCCTCGAGGGTGGGTGTCGCACGATGCAGCGGAACCCGAGGTGCGACATCGACGTGTCGATCATCTGCGGCTGGCGCGCCGCGGGCCTGTAGCGCAGACAATAGTTGGGCGCGCACAGATGTGAGCCGCCCTTGATCACCCTGCGCGGGATGTGCTCGCCGGGCTGGCCGGGGTTGTAGCTCTCGTCGGGTGACGTGATGCGCGGATTGGCCGGAACGCAGCAGGGGCTCGCCGCCTCGTCCGGATGACGCGGGACGTACCAGTCGGACGTCCACTCCCAGACGTTTCCCGTGATGTCGTAGAGGCCGAAGCCGTTCGGCGGGAAGCTCCCGACCGGCGAGGTGCGCTCGAATCCGTCGAGCTTCGTGTTCTGCCAGGGAAACTCGCCCTGCCAGCTGTTGGCCATCGCCTTCCCGTCCGGGAAGTGCTCGTCGCCCCAGGCGAAGACGGCGCCCTCGAGCCCGCCGCGCGCGGCGAACTCCCACTCGGCCTCGGTCGGCAGCTCCTTGCCCGCCCAGGCCGCGTACGACTCGGCATCCTCATAGGCGACGTGCGTGACCGGGTGGGTGTCGCGCCCGTTGACGGTGGTGCCCTTCCCGCCCGGCTTCTTCCAGAACGCGCCCGGCACGTACTCCCACCAGTTGCGGTAGTCGTCGAGATCCACAGGCCCGGACGTCCCCCGGAAGACCAGGGAGCCCGGAACGAGCAGGTCGGGGTCGGCGTCCGGGTACTGCTCGGGGTCGAGCGGCCGCTCCGCGACCGTGACGTACTTCGTCTCACGCACGAAGCCGCGGAACTCTGCCGCTGTGATCGGGTGCTCGTCCATCCAGAACCCGTCGACGGAGACCTGGTGTACCGGCAGCTCCTCGGGGTAGAAGTCGTCGGAGCCCATCGCGAACGTCCCGCCCGGAATCCACGTCATCCCGTCGCGCCTCGAGGCCGGCTCGAAGGTCGCGGTCATGGTGCGCAGCGCAGGGTGCTCTCGTTCAGCAAGGCGGCCTCCTCGCCTCGTGTCGACGGCTCCCTCGAGTCTAGACTAGCCCGCCCGCGGTGGCTCTCCCGTGTGAGGATGCGCCTCAGATGGACACAGCCGAGGACAGGCGCGCACACCGGGGACCGCTCGCGGGGCTGCGCGTGGTCGAGCTCGGAGGGATCGGGCCGGCGCCCTTCTGTGGGATGATCCTCTCCGATCTCGGCGCAGAGGTCGTGCGGATCGACCGTCCTTCCCAGGCGGGCGCGGAGTCGCTCGTGCCCATCCTGCACCGCGGCCGTCGCTCGGTGACGATCGACTTGAAGGCGGCGGCGGGCGCGGACCCGGCCCTTCGGCTCGTCGAGCGGGCGGACGCGCTGATCGAGGGGTTCCGTCCCGGCGTCACCGAGAGGCTCGGGCTCGCCCCGGAGACCTGCCTCGGGCGGAACCCGCGGCTCGTGTATGGCCGCATGACCGGCTGGGGCCAGGATGGCCCGCTGGCCCAAGAGGCAGGCCATGACATCAACTACATCGCCCTTGCGGGCGCGATCGGCGCGAAGCTGATCGGCGACGGCATCGCCGGGCTTGCGTGAAGCTACGGGTCTTCACCTCGCTCGCCGGATACGACCGGGCCTGGCTGCGCAGCGACGCGATTGCCGGGCTGACGGTCTGGGCCGTCCTCGTTCCAGAGGCGCTCGCATATGCCTCGATCGCGGGCGTCTCGCCGGTCGTCGGCCTCTACGCGGCGCCGGCGGCGCTGATCTTCTACGCCGCGTTCGGGAGCTCCCGGCACCTCGTCACGGGCCCAATGGCGGCGACCGCCGCCCTGTCCGCCGCCGCGGTCGCCGATCTCTCCCCCGCGGGGCCGAACGAGTTCGCGGCGCTCACGGCGACGCTCGCGATCACGGTTGGCGCGATCGCCCTCGTCGCGGGGATCGCGCGGCTCGGGTTCCTCGCGAGCTTCATCTCGGAGCCGGTGCTCAAGGGGTTCATCGTCGGGCTGGCGCTGACGATCATCGTCGGTCAGGTGCCGAAGCTGCTCGGCGTCGAGAAGGAGGGCGACGACTTCTTCTCCCAGCTCTGGCACCTCCTCGGGAACCTCGGCGAGACGAGCGGCATCACGCTGCTCGTCGGTGCCGCCTCGCTCGCGCTCGTGCTCGGGCTCAGGCGGGTGGCACCCGTCGTGCCAGGATCGCTCGTCGCGGTGCTGCTCGGGATCCTCGCGGTTCGGGTCTTCGACCTCGACGAGCATGGCGTTGCGATTATTGGCAACATCGACGGCGGATTGCCCTCCCTCGGCCTGCCCGACGTCGGCTGGCGCGACTACCTCGACGTCGGTGGCGCGGCTGTCGGGGTGATGCTCGTGGGCTTCGCCGAGGGACTCGGTGCCGCGAAGACCTACGCAACGCGCAACGGCTACGAGATCGACGCGAACCGCGAGCTGCTCGGGCTCGGCGCGGCCAACGTCGCGGCCGGTCTGTCGAGCGGGATGGTCGTGAACGGCAGCCTCTCGAAGACGGCCGTCAACGGCTCGGCGGGCGCGAAGAGCCAGGTGTCGGGGCTCGTCGTGGCCGTCCTCACCGTGGTCACGCTCCTCTTCCTCACGGGTCTCTTCGAGACGCTGCCGGAGGCGACGCTCGCCGCGGTCGTGATCGCGGCCCTGATCGAGCTCGTCGACATCCAGGCGCTGCGCGAGCTCTTCCTCGTGCGCACGAGCAGGCTCGGAGGTGTTGCCTCGCGCCCCGACTTCGTGGCCGCCCTGGCGGCCATGCTCGGCGTGCTCCTGTTCGACACGCTCCCCGGGCTCTTCATCGGGATCGCCGTCTCGCTGCTCCTCCTTCTCTATCGCGCATCGCGCCCCCACGTCGCCCTGCTCGGGAAGGCGCCGGGAACGGCGTCGCAGTGGTCCGACTTGGCGCGCCATCCGGACAACGAGGAGGTCCCGGGGATCGTCGTGCTCCGTCCGGAGGCGGGGCTCTTCTTCGCAAACGCCGACTGGGTGCGCGACCACGTGCGGGCGCGGACGAAGGGGGCGCACGCCGTCGTGCTCGACGCCGAGACGATGCCGTACGTCGACGTGACCGCCGTCCGCATGCTCGCGGAGCTCGCGAAGGATCTCGAGCACGACGGCATCCAGCTCGTCCTCACGCGCAACATCGGCCAGGTGCGGGAGGTGATCCGCACCGCCGGCGAGGAGGCGGTGATCCCGGTCTACCCGACCGTCCAGGAGGCGGTCGACGCGGTCCGGCAACCCGGCGACAGTAGCCACCGCTCCGCGTCCTGAAACGACTGAGGCCGCATCGCCGGCTGCTCTTCGAAGACACCGGGCGGAGTCGAACCGCCGTGTCGCGCTTTGCAGGCGCGTGCCTGGCCGCTCGGCCACGGTGCCGGGAAGGGCCTCCGAGAGGATTCGAACCTCTGCAATCCCGGGTTCGAAGCCCGGTGCTCTCGTCCGCTGAGCTACGGAGGCGTGATGTCACGATCGGCGGCGAGAAGCTCGGCGTCCCCGAACTCGGGCGGCCCGAAAATGGGACTCGGCGATCCCCTCGACGTGGCGCCCGAACCGGAACCCGAGCACGACGTATCGCTCTGCCGGTGTGTCGGTCACCGCGGGAGGCAAATCGCTCGACAACCTGCGCGGAGTCGCCGCTCTCGACGTCGACCACGGCGCCGGCGCACCGCCTGGACGACTTCGGCGGTGCGCCTTCGGACCCGGCGCGAGGGCGCGACGGGAAGGTGCGGATGGAGGGAGTCGAACCCCCACGGCCGAAAGGCCGCCGGTTTCTGAGACCGGTGCGTCTGCCAGGTTTCGCCACATCCGCATGCGGCTCGACGAGCCGCAGGCATGGATCCGGCGTGCGGCTCGTCGGTCTTACGCGGCATCCCGCGGGGGCTGCCGCTCGGGTCGTGCCGCCTCGAGGCGAGCCTTGCGGCGCACGTCGAGGACGATCACCTTCGCCGGCCGGTCCGCGCGCACCGGGCGCGGCGGCACGAGCCGGACGAGGTGCAGGTGCCGATGCTTGTGCATCGCGGTCTCCTTTCGTCTGTGATGCCGAGGCAGTTGCGGCGCCGAAGGCGACGCCTTCAGGGATCTGCCGCGCCGCAGGCGCGGATCCGAGCAGGGGGAATCCGCTCGGCGGATTCCCCCTTGCGAACAGCTCAGAGGGCGCCGCGGGCGAAGTCCGAGATCAGCTGCGGCGTCGCGGTGTCGAAGCCCACGACGTCGAGCATTCCCGGATCGGACGGGTCTGCGATCGAGAAGTCGTTCGCGACCATGCCGACCACGATCGGCCGGGCGTCGATGCCCGACGCGCGGCGGCTACGGAGCGCGAACGCGCTCCGGGCGTGACTCGAACACGCCGACCTCCCGGCTCTGCCGGGCGCTCTACCGAGAACCGTCTCGCTTCCGGCCCGCAGGCCGTCGTCCTGGAATCACCGCGGTCGCGCGCTGTGATGACCGGGTCCGTATGGGTGAGATAACCGGCTCTCTCCGGCCCGCGGGCCGAATGCTGCTGCGGTCGTGGTGTGCGGCCGGAACCGCTCTTCCAGCTGAGCTACCGGAGCACGAATGCCCCGGGCGGGACTCGAACCCGCGACCTGTCGATGAGGAATCGATAACCGGAACCGCGCCGGCCCGCAGCAGAGTGAAGTCGTCGCGGTCTTGGGGTGCAGACCGGCTCCGCACGTTGCCGCGCGGGCGGGATCCGAGCCCGCTCGGCGGGGTCTCCGCCTCTACCAGGTAACCGGACCGCTTCGGCCCGCGACGCGGACGCGGCCGAAGCCACGCCCCAGCAAACCCGCCAGGATTCGAACCCGGACTCGCGAGGTTGGAGCTCGCTGTGCTCCCCGTTACACCACGGGCTTGTGAAGCGGACGACCCGGATCGAACGGGTCTCCCCGGAGTGGCGCTCCGGTGCTCTGCCGTCTGAGCTACGTCCGCATTTTGTGACGCGATACGCCCGGCTGGATTCGAACCAGCGACCTCCGCCGTCGCAGGACGGCGCTCTGTTCCGCTGAGCTACGGGCGTGTGAGCATGTGGCGCGATCGGCGCTCCGCCCCACGGGACCCGACCGCGGCCAGTGCTGCGAGAGAGCCTCCGGCAGGATTCGAACCCGCACCCCGGCCGTACAAAGGGCGTGTGCTTGCCGTTGACACTACGGAGGCGTGGCGGTCGGCGGTATTGCCGCCGACCGCGGTGTTCAGTTGACGGAGAAGCCGAACGGCCGCTTCTCCGGCTGCTCGAGCCCGTCGCCGTGACCGAAGAGCGACGCGAGGGTAGCGCGCCGACCCGTCGCCCACCTGGCCGTGACGTTCGAGCCATGCATCGGCCTCCTCCGGGGAGAACGCCCCGAACTCGACCTGCGCGGCGCAGCGGCCGGACCGCGACACCGCCGGGTGGATCGTCCGGAGCGACTCGTTGGTCGTGACGAGCACGACGAGGCGGAGCAATAACCCGTCGACGACGTTGAGGAGCCGCGACAGCCCCTGCCCGTTCTGGTATCTCGAATCGAGGGCGAGCAGCTCGCCCGTGTCCTCGAGGATGAGCAGGCGCCAGCCCGAGTCGTCGTCGTCCTCGCCGAGGAGGACGTCGAGCATGTACTTCGGGCTGCCGAAGAGGTCCTCGGGGTCGGTGACGTAATGGAAGTCGCACCATCGGCGCCACTCCCACGCGAGCGCACGGAGAGCGTGCGTCTTCCCGGTCCCGGGAATGCCGTGCCAGAGGATCAGCCGGCCGGCGTGCTCGTCGTCGAACCGTCGGCCGACGAGCGACCCGAGTGCCTGTGACACGGCGGCGGGGTAGTTGTCGGCAATCTCCGACCACATGGGTACGGCGATCGAGCGTGATGTCCGCTCCGCCCGCCGGTCGTGTGCCCAGAAGCTCATCCGCACCTCCTGCTTCTCCTCCGGCTGCGCGATCGGGTACCGCTCCTGGAGCCACGCCTTCGCCGATGCGAGCGTGTCGACGGAACGGGCGGCGGTGCGCACATATGCCCGTCCGCGCTCGAGCGAGACGTGGACGAGGCACTCGCCGCCGACCTCGTCCGACAGTTCGACGACGACCGCCCGCTCCGAGCGGTCGCGCAGGCTGTACAGGGCCCGTTCGAGCAGCCCCTCGAGCGTCATGCGCTCGGTCGCCCAGGAGATCGTACGCGGCGTGCTCCAGGTTCCGCTCCACGACGAGGTCGGTGAAGCGGGCGATCGTGAGGTAGTCGAGGTCGAGCTCCCAGGTCATGGCGAGCCTCGCGGCCCCGCACCTCGTCGTTGTGACTGGACATCATGCTTCCTTCTAGCGGCCTCGATTCGAATACGTGGTCCCGCCGAGGCCGAGGCGAGAAGTGGAGACGGCGGGAGTCGAACCCGCTCCTCCTCGGTGCAAGCGAGGTGTTCTTCCAGAAGAACCTCGTCCCCGGGCGAATGGATGCGGACGGGTGGAGTCGAACCACCACAGTCGGTGACGCTGCGGTTACAGCGCAGTGAGCTCGCCGGTGCTCAGCGTCCGCAGGAAGTAGCGCGGGTGGGATTCGAACCCACGGTCTCGAGCTCATGAGGCTCGCGGGGACAGCCGCTCCCCAACCGCGCAAGTCTGGCCGGCTGGAGTCGAACCAGCGGTCTCCGGTTCCCGAAACCGGCGGGGTGGCCAACCTCCCCTACGGCCAGATATTGGTGCAGTCGACGACCGTGGAATCGAACCACGCATGACCGCCGTATCAGAGCGGCGCCTTCCCAGCCGGCCCGTCGTCGGTGCTCGTTCGCGAGCGGGGATCCTCCGAGCGGATTCCCGCCGCTCGGATCCCCCGCCTTCGGCGAGGGCACATCCGCTGAAGGCGTCCGCTTTCGCGGCCGCAACTGCCACTGAGACTCCATCGCGGCGCGAACAGGCCCAGGCGTCGCCAGGGAATCGCACCCTGCTCCATCGGGGTCACAGCCCGAGGGCTCGCTACTAGCCTTGCGACGCAGTCTCGCCGGGAGGAGTCGAACCCCCGTCCCTCCACGGTAGGAGCGTGGCGCTCTCCACTGAGCTACGGCGAGAAGGCGCTCTCGACGGGAATCGAACCCGCCTCACCCGGGAGACAGCCGGGCCGCATCCCCAGACGCGCCCGAGAGCTCGGAGGCCCCGAGCGGGATTCGAACCCGCGTCGCCGGCTTGAGAGGCCGGC
Source organism: uncultured Actinomycetes bacterium (assembly GCA_963821365.1). Classification (GTDB taxonomy): domain Bacteria; phylum Actinomycetota; class Thermoleophilia; order Gaiellales; family Gaiellaceae; genus Gaiella. The sequence continues at coordinate 155,980 of CAWGDT010000006.1, read as the reverse complement.
ATCCTCGATCCGCTAGAAGACCGGGGCGTGAACTGCGTGAGACACGGCGATACGTTCGATGCGCAACCTTGAGGGCCGGAGGCCGGGTTTGCCGGCCGGGAGGCAGGCACGGTCGATCCGTGCGGTCAGCATGAGGAGGGGCCGGTGGGGGAACCAGGGGTTCCCCCACCCGGACTGCGACGGCTGGGCTCGAACCAGCATCCTCCGGGTAACGGCCGGTCGTCCTGCCGATTGAACGACGTCGCAACGATGAAGCGGAGGCAGCAGGGCTCGAACCTGCGAGCGACTCTCGCCGCCTACGCGCTAGCAACGCGCCGCCTTGCCAACTCGGCCATGCCTCCGGGCGCACGTCCCGGCGTGCTCGGAGCGGGGACGCGCGGCGCGCCACCTCGGGCGCGCGATCCGTATGTGACGGAAGGAGAGGGAGTCGAACCCCCAAGCCCGTGTGGGCCGCCCGTTTTCGAGACGGGGTACCGCGCCGGTGGCAGTCCTTCCAGTGGCCCCGGCAGGCGTCGAACCTGCAACCCTCCGCTTAAGAGGCGGGAGCTCTGCCAGTTGAGCTACGGAGCCGTGATGTGACCGGCAGGGGTCGAACCTGCGACGCCTCGCGTTTCAGGCGAGCGCTCTACCGCGCTGAGCTACGGCCACGCGTGTCGAACCAAGTGAGGCAGGCAGACGCATGCCCAAGCTGAGATGCAGTTGCGGCCCGCGAAGCGGGACACCTTCGGGGATCTGCCCCGCCCGCAGGCGGGGATCAGGCGGCGGACAAGGAATGGGCGAGGCTGGGCTCGAACCAGCAGCCTCTCGTTTGTGAGACGAGCGCTCTCCCATTGAGCTACTCGCCCGGACGTGCAGTCGCGGCGGAGAAAGCCGCCGCTTCAGAGGGTGCCCCGCCTGAAGGGTGGGGACCACGTTGCGCACTATTCCGGGACAAGGAGTCGAACCTCGATCTCCACGTTCAGAGCGTGGTGTCCTGCCGGTTGGACGATCCCGGAACGTGTGGATCCAGGGCGTGCCTCTCCGTCCATCTCCCGGCTCGGGAGATCGACGCAGTAGGCCTGACCTGTCACGGCACCGCTCGCGTCCTCTGTCTCGCTCGACCGAAGCCGAACGATGTTGTCCAAGCCACTCGCCTACCCTTCGACCCTGGATCACCGGCCGCCGGATGCGCTATCCGGGCTGGACGACGTCCTACGTGGAGGAGCTTTGGAGCCCGAGTCTCGCGCAGGTGGTCGAAAATGGGCAGGCAAAAGCAGGAGCTAAATACCAGCGTCCATTTCTTCCTCCGTGCGGGAGGAGTCTTTCTCCCTCAGGCGGGGCCTCGATTCGATCTCGTTCTTCTCAAGCTGGGCATCACCTCGTGGACGCATCGGTCGGTCACCTCCTGAAACGACGAAGGCGACCCGTTGGGTCGCCCTCGACTGGCTCGGAATGCGGCTAGGAACCTAGCTTGCAGACCTTCCAGCGAGGGCTGAAAAATGATCGGGCTCGAACCTCGTGTCGAGGTTCTGCCAGGTCAAGACGATCGCGGCTGGGGCCGCGTCGGCGAGATAGCTGGTGGTGTCGGTCGGGTGCATCATGGTGTTCTCTGATTTCCTCCGAGGCGGAGGATAGAGCATTGCGTCGGAATGTTCAAGGGGTTCAACGTAAAGAATTGCGACCTCATTCCGCCGCACTCGCGGAAATGCCCGCGGAAAGCCGGGTGATCGATGTCGCGGGCGGCGGAGCGTGCAACGCCCCGCCGCCCGCGAGAGGGCTCAGCCCTCGGGCCCGGCTCGGCCCTGGGCGCCGGCTCGAAGCCCTCGCGCCCATCGGCGTCGTGCGGCGGCTCGATCGTGACGTTCGGGAGCAGCCGGTCGAGCCAGCGGGGGATGTACCAGGTCTTCTCGCCCAGGATCGTGAAGAACGCGGGCACCAGCGTCATCCGGACGACGAGCGCGTCGGTGAGGATCGCCACCGCGAGGAGCAGCCCGAACTCCTTCGGGATGCGGTCGGCGCTCAGGATGAACGCGGCGAAGACGGTGCCCATGATCAGCGCGGCCGCCACGATCACGCGGCCGATCGCCGCGACGCCGTGCTCGACCGCCTCACGGGTCGGGAGCCCGTGGACGTGCTCCTCCCTGATGCGGCTCATGAGGAAGACCATGTAGTCCATGGAGAGCCCGAACAGGATCGCGAACGCGATCGGCGGCACGAACGTCTCGATCGGCCCGGTTCGGTCGAGGCCCGTGAGGCCGAGGAGGTGGCCCTCCTGCACCACGAGCGTGAGGACGCCGAACCCGATGAACGCCGAGAGGATCGTCGTGATCGCCGCGGTGAGCGACACGACGATCGAGCGGAACGCCATCGCGAGCACGATGAACGTGACGCCGACGATGTAGAGCAGGAAGAGCGGCAGCCGCTGCATGATCCGGTCGCCGATGTCCTTGAACGCGGCCGTCTGCCCGGAGACGTACGCGACCGCTGGACTGTTGTCGGTGGCCCTCGGCACGACGTCGTTCCGCAGCCGGCTGACGAGATCGTCGGTGGCCTGATCCTGGGGCGCCGAGGTCGGCGTCACGAAGACGATGGCGACGGTCTTGGCGTCGTTGAGCTGCGGCTCGCGCACGGACGCGACGCCCTTCAGGCCCTGCACGTCCTGGTAGATGCGCCGCGGCGATCCCTGGTCGCCCTTCATGTCGACGACGATGGGAATCGGCCCGTTGAACCCGGGGCCGAAGCCCTCGGCGAGCAGGTCGTAGGCGCGCCGGCTCGTCTGCTCCTTGGGCTGCGTGCCCTGGTCGGCGGCACCGAGACGGACGAGCGCGGACGTGCCGCCGAGGACGATGCCGGCCACGAGCAGCACCGGGAAGATGACGCGGGCATTTCGCGTCACGAACCGGCCCCATTTCGCGACGAGGGTCTTCTCGCGCGCTTCCTCGGAGTCGTCGATGCGGCGCAGGAACGGCACCTTCAGCCGGTCGACCTTGTGGCCCAGGAGCGCCAGCACCGCGAGGAGGAACGAGTTCGCGAGGAGCACGGTCGTGAGCACGCCGAGCGCGCTCCCGATCCCGAGCTTCGTCACGAAGTCGAGGCCGAAGAAGGCGAGCCCGGTCACCGAGATCGCAACGGTCAGCCCGGCGAACAGCACCGCGCGCCCCGCCGAGGCACCCGCCTCGGCGGCCGCGTCCCTCGGCGCGAGCCCCTCGTGGAGGAACTGCCGGAAGCGGGTGACGATGAACAGCGAGTAGTCGATCCCGACGCCGAGCCCGATCATCGAGACGAGGATCGGCGTGACCGTGTTGATGTCGGTCAGCCCGGCGAGGATGAAGAGCAGCAGGAACGCGGTCGCGAGCGCGACGATCGCCAGCATGATCGGGATGAAGGCGGCGACGAACGTCCGGAAGACGATCAGCAGGACGATCAGCGCAGCGAGGATGCCGAGCAGCTCGGATACCCCCTGCTCGATCGGCGGGAACTCGGCCTCGCCGTTGTACTCGACCGTCACGCCGACGGGCTCCACGGCCGCCCGGACGGCGTCCTGCACCGCAACCACGCCGTCGCGGTCCTTGTCCTCGATCGTCTGGTCGAACTGGGCCTCGGAGTAGGCGATGCGCCCGCTCTTCGAGAACGTCTGCCGCGCCGAAGGGGTCGCCGACGCTGGTCAGCTTCGGCGTCACCGTCGACGGGCTCGGCGCCCTTCGCAGCGCCGAACGTCGCGGACCGCGCAGCTTGGTCATCGCCTGCTCGATCGCGGCCTTGCGCTCGGGCGTGTCGAGCCGCTCCCCTTCGGGAGCCGCGAACACGATGTTGAGGACGCCGCCCTGCTCGGAGGCGAACTCCGCCTCGATCAGGTCGGTCGCCCGCTGCGTGTCGGAGCCGGGGATCGAGAACTCGTCGCGCAAGCCGCCGCCGACGGTCGCGACGAGCGCGATCAGGACGACGACGATCCCGAGCCACGACCCGAGGACGCGCCACGGGTGCGTCGCGCACATGCGCGCCCAGCGCGCGAGCGCCCCGGTCGACATCCGTTCGTGCGCAGCGAGCCGCACACCTTCGTTCCCGTTCGACGTCTCGACGTGCTCGCTCATGAAGCCGCCCCTTCTCTCATGCTCAGCCTCTCGCTCTGGTCCGTTCCTCCGAGGATCCCAGCCGCCGTAGGCGTCCACAGTACGGTCGTCCGGTCTCGGGATGGTACGGGCTGCCGCACCATCTCCCTGAGGTGGACGCCCGAAGGGCGCGGAACTCATCGGTGGCCGCCGGCTCGTATGCTGGCGGCGTGGACGACGCAACGCGATACCGCTCTGCCGGCGCGTACTGCAGTCGTCACGGGGGCGAGCCACGAGATCGGAGCCGCGATGGCGGAGGAGCTTGCCGCGACGTGGGCGCAGCGGTCGTCGATCGCGCACCACGGAGCGCCGCGGCTCGCGGACGCCGTGGTCGATCGAATCCGCGCGTCCGGTGGACGGGCGATCGCGGTCGACGGCGACCTCTCGCGCGTCGCCGACAACCGACGGCTGGTCGAGCACACCGTCCGAGAGCTCGGCCGGCTCGACGTCTTCGTCGCGAACGCCGGGCTGACGCGGTGGGCGCCGTTCCTCGACGTCGACGAGGAGACCTGGGACAACGTCGTCGACCTCAACCTCAAGGGCTCGTACTTCGGCGCGCAGGCAGCGGCGCGGCAGATGGTCGCCCAGGGCGGCGGCGGGCAGGATCGTCTTCTCGTCCTCTGTGACCGGCACGCTCGCGATCGCGAACGCGTCGGCCTACGCCGTCACGAAGGCCGGGCTCCAGCACATGGCCCGCGTGCTCGCCCTCGAGCTCGGCTGCGCACAGGATCACCGTCAACGCGCTCGCGATCGGGGCGACGGTCAACCAGCGGAACCTCGAGGACGACCCCGGCTACGCGGAGCACTGGGCCGGCGTGCTTCCCGCCGGCCGCGCCGGGACGCCGCGCGACGTCGCCGCCGCGCTCGCCTTCCTCGTCTCAGACCGACGCCGCGCACGTCACCGGCCACACGCTGACCGTCGACGGCGGCTGGTCGGGGATCGGACGCACGCCATGACGGCGCCGCTCGCCTACGACGAGCGCGGGAGCGGGCCTGCGATCGTGCTCGATCCACGGGCACCCGTTCAGCCGGGCGATGTGGCGCGGGCAGCTCGACTCGCTGAGCGACGCGTTCCGCGTCGTCGCGCCGGACCTGCCGGGCTACGGCGAGTCGCCTACACGGGGCGAGACCGTCACGCCGCGCGGGCTGGCGGACGCCGTCGTCGAGCTGATGGACGCCATCGCCGTCCACCGCGCGACGGTCGTCGGGCTCAGCCTGGGCGGCCTCGTCGCGATGGAGCTCGGGCTCGGGTACCCCGACCGCGTCGCAGGGCTCGTGCTCACCGCGACGACGGCGGCGCCGCTCACGCCGGAGGAGGCCGAGATGCGCCGCGCGACGGCTGCGCAGCTCGAGCGAGACGGGATGCTCGACCACACACTCGACATGGCCGGGCGCCTCTTCGGTCCCGCGGCGCGGCGAGACCCCTGGCTCGTGCTCCCGATCCTCGAGACGATGCTGACGACCTCGCCCGCCGGAGCCGCAGCCGCGCTCCGCGGCCGGGCCGAGCGACCGCCCTACGACCGCCTCCTCGGCGAGCTCGGCGTCCCGGCCCTGGTGATCGCCGGCGACGCCGACCTGTACTCCACGGCGGAGATCACGGCGCAGCTCGCCGCGTCGCTTCCCGATCCGGAGGTGCTCGTCCTCCCGGGGATCGGGCACATGCCGAACCTCGAGGCGCCCGAGCTCTTCGACCACGCGGTGCGAGCGTTCGCCGCCTCTCGCTGACCGCCGCCGTACGACGTAGGGTCCGCTCGATCATCGATCGTCCGACGAACCGGGGGAGGCTTCTTGACGTCCATCTCGCTCCACGAGTCCGCGCTCGCCGCGACGAACGTCGCTCGCCGGTCGTACGTCAGCTGGCTGACCGCGTGGCGCGAGAGCGTCGAGGTCGCCACCCGCTACTGGGCCGGCGCCGCAGCCCGCGGCGCGACGCCGTTCGACGTCGCCGCCGACGGCGCGCGCTGGACGCGACTCGTGTCCGACCGGCGCGCGCCGGAGTGGAGCACGCCCAACGACGTCGTCGAGCGCTCCCCGCTCTCGGTCCTGCGGCGTTTCGGATCGGCTCGCCGCGGTCGCCCGCTCCTCGTCCTGCCCCCGCAGGCGGGGCACCACTCGTGTGTCGTCGACTACAGCCCGGAGCAGAGCCAGGTGCGGACGGCGCTCGCGGCCGGCTACCGGCAGGTGCACGTCCTCGAGTGGCTCGGCGCCACTGACGAGACCAAGGACGCGTCGATCGCCGACTACCTCGAGGTCGTCGCGTCGGCGATCGAGCGGATCGGCGGCCCAGTCGACCTCGTCGGCGACTGCCAGGGCGGCTGGCTCGCAGCGATCTACGCGGCGCTCTGCCCGGAGGATGTCGCCACGCTGATGGTCGCGGGCGCGCCGATCGACGCCCACGCGGGCGACTCGGCGATCGCCGACTACGTCCGGCTCGGGGGCGGCATGACGCCGTACCGGCTCGCCGTCGAGCTCGGCGGCGGGATGCTCCGCGGCCCGTTCATGCTCGGCGCGTTCGTCGCCCTCCAGCCGGAGACCGAGGTCGCCACGCACCTCGAGCTCGCGCTGCATCTCGACGACGATGCGTACGTCGCGCGCTACGCCGAGTTCCGGGATTGGTACGCGCACACCCAGCCGATCCCCGGTGGGATGTACCTGTGGGCCGTCGAACACCTTTTCCTCCGGAACGAGCTCGTCCGAGGGGAGATGATCGTCGACGGAGCGCAGGTGTCGCTCGACGCGATCCGCTGCCCGGTTGCGCTGCTCGGCGGGGCGAAGGACCACATCACGCCGCCGGAGCAGGTCTTCGCGCTCGCCGACCACGTCGGCAGCGAGCCGGAGGACGTCACCGCCCAGCTCGTCAGCGGCGGCCACCTCGGCCTCTTCATGGGCCACGAGGCGCTCGCGAACGCCTGGGCCCCGCTCTTCGAGAGGCTCGCCCGCGCGCGGTAGGGCTTGCCTTTTCCCACCGGCGCGACGGAGAATCCGCCGGTGCCCGACACGCTCACCGGTCACGTCGCGCTCGTCACGGGCGGCGTGCGCGGGATCGGGCTCGGGATCTCGGAGCGGCTCGGGCGCGCAGGGGTGAAGGTCGCCGCGGGCTACTCGCGCCCCTCGGAGGCTTCGGAGCGCTTCGTCGCGGAGCACGGCCCGTCCGGGGCGACGATCCACCAGGGCAACATCGGACGCAACGAGGACTGCGAGCGCGTCGTCGGGGAGGTGCTCGAGCAGCACGGCCGGCTCGACATTCTCGTCAACAACGCCGGCATCACGATGGACCGGACGATCCGCAGGATGACTCCGGAGGAATGGGACAGGGTCCTCCAGGTCAACCTCCACGGGACGTTCTACATGTGCCGCGCCGTGCTCCCGCACATGATCGAGCGCGGCTACGGGCGGATCGTGAACATCAGCTCGGTCATCGGCGAGATCGGCAACATCGGTCAGGCGAACTACGCCGCGTCGAAGGCCGGGCTCTTCGGGCTGACGATGAGCATGGCGCGTGAGTGCGCGAACAAGGGAATCACCGTGAACTCGGTCGCGCCCGGGTTCATCCGCACCGAGATGGTCGAGGCCGTGCCGGAGGAGGCCCTCGCGAAGGTGGTCGGCCGGATCCCGTGCGGCCGGCTCGGCGAGCCCGACGAGGTCGCGCGCGTCGTCGAGTTCCTCGTCGACCCCGCTTCGAGCTACATCACGGGCGACGTGTACTCGATCAACGGCGGCCTCGCGATGTGAGCTCCGGCGCTACGGTGCGAGGGATGGCCGAGGAGACACGCGACAACGGAGCAGTCCCGCCCGACCCCGACTGGGGGCTCGGCGCAACCGCCGACCCCGTCGCCTTCGGCGCGGCGCTGGCGGGCCTCGGGCAACGACTCGCGCGCGACCCATCGATCCTAACGGGCGCGACGATGCGCTTCGCCACCGGCCTCGTGGAGATCGGCGCCGCGGTGGCGGCGCGCACGGTCGGGTCGAGCACCGAGGGGCCGATGCAGGCGACCGAGCGCGACGCGCGCTTCTCCGATCCCGCCTGGGAGTCGAACTCCGTCTTCTACGGCCTGCGGCAGTGCTATCTCCTCTGGGCGCGGACGATGGGAGAGGTCGCCGCCGCGGCGAGGGACGAGGAGCTCGGCGGCAAGGCGGAGTTCGCCGTGAGCCAGCTGGTCGACGCCCTCGCGCCGACGAACTTCCTGGTCGGCAACCCCGCCGCGCTCAAGCGCGCGTTCGAGACCGGCGGCGCGAGCGTCGCCCGCGGCGTCACGCGCTTCCTCGACGACGTCGCGACACACGGCGGCTGGCCACGGCAGGTCGACACCTCGAAGCTCGCACTCGGCGAGGACCTCGCGGCGACGCCCGGCAAGGTCGTCTACCGCAACCGGCTGATGGAGCTGATCCAGTACGCGCCGCGGACGGAGAGCGTGTACGAGGTTCCGATCCTGTTCAGCCCTCCGTGGATCAACAAGTACTACGTCATGGACCTCGCGCCGGGGAAGAGCTTCGCCGAGTGGGCGATCGACCAGGGGCACACGGTCTTCTGCATCTCGTACCGGAACCCGGACGAGTCGTTCCGCGACATCGGGCTCGAGGACTATCTACGCGAGGGTCCGCTCGAGGCGCTCGACGTCGTCCAGGAGATCACGGGCGCGAAGCAGGTGAACGTCGTCGCGCTCTGCCTCGGCGCGACGCTGGCGGCGACGATGCTCGCCGAGCTCGCGCGGACGAAGGCCGGGAGGGAGCGGGTGCGGTCGACGACGCTCCTCAACGCGCTCGTCGACTTCTCCGACCCGGGCTCGCTCGGGAACTTCGTCGACGCGAAGACCGTCGCGCGACTCGAGCAGCGGATGGCGAAGCGCGGCTTTCTCGAGGCGAGCGAGATGGCCGGCACGTTCAACCTCCTCCGTGCGAACGACCTCGTCTGGCGCTACGTCACGTCGAGCTGGCTCCAGGGCGAGGATCCGCCGTCCTTCGACATCCTCCAGTGGAACGAGGACGCGACGCGCATGCCGGCGCGCATGCACTCGGAGTACCTCCACTGGATGTACCTCGAGAACCGGCTCGCGCAGGGGACGCTGGAGATCGGCGGCCGCGCGGTCTCGCTCGGCAAGAGCCCCGTCGAGCTGTACGTCCTCTCGGCGCGCGAGGACCACATCACGCCGTGGCGCGGGTGCTACCGGACGACGCAGATCGCCGGCGGGCCGAAGCGGTTCGTGCTCACGTCCTCGGGCCACATCGCGGGGATCGTCAACCCGCCAGGCCCGAAGCGGAGGCACTGGGTGAACGAAGCGCTTCCGGCCGAGGCCGACGAGTGGCTCGGGGGTGCAACCGAGGTCGAGGGCTCGTGGTGGGAGGACTGGGCGCAGTGGGCAGAGACGCGCGGCGGGAAGCGGGGCGAGCAGCCGCGCATGGGCAGCGATGCCCACCCGCCGCTCGAGGACGCTCCGGGGACATACGTGCGCGGGTAGCCGTCGTCCGGCACACTCGCTCGCTTGACATAGTACGCGTTGTTCGCGTACTATTGCGATCAAGCAATCCCCGAAAGGACGCAGATATGACCACGTACGTCGAGCTGTCGAAGGCCGCGCAGGAGCAGTTCCTCGCCGCCGTCAAGCAGAGCCAGGAGCTGGCGCTCGCCGGCGTCGAGCTGTGGGCGTCGACCGTCGCCCCGCTCGCCAAGGGCCAGCAGATCCCGGTCCCGTTCGAGACGCCCGCGCCGAAGGACGTCGTCGCGAGCTCCTTCGGCTTCGCCGAGAAGCTCCTCGCCACGCAGAAGGACTTCGCCGAGAAGGTCGTCGCCGCGTCGGCGCCGGTCTTCCAGGCCGCCGCGCCCAAGAAGGCGTAGGGGAAGGACTTCCCTCGGGCGGCGGGAAGGGCGACCGCCCTCCCCGCCGCTCGTCTCCGTCGACGGTACGACCGCCGAACTAGGCTGTCCCGATGACCTCCGCCGACGACGCCTGGAAGGCACAGCAGGAGGCGCTCGGCTCCTTCATCAAGGCGCAGCGCCATGTCGCGAATCTCTCGCTGCGGGAGATGGCGCGGCTCACCGACGTTTCGAACGCGTACCTGAGCCAGATCGAGCGCGGGCTGCACCAGCCGTCCGTGCGCGTGCTGCGCTCCCTCGCCGAGGCGCTCAACGTCTCCGCCGAGACGCTCCTCCAGCAGGCCGGCCTGATCGACGACGACGAGCCCCGGTCAGAGAGGCCGCCCGACCCCCCGGCCGGCCCGGAGCGCACGGTCACGGCGATCCTCGCCGACCCGAGCCTGACGCCCGAGCAGCGAGAGGCGCTGCTCGTCGTGTACCGCAGCTACTCGACGCGCGCCTGACGGCGCGGGTGACGGCGGCCGACGGCCCGTCAGGCGGCACGGCGCGCCGCGCTTCAGGCGGGCTCGGTGGCCTGGGCCTCGAGCTTTGCGAGGACCTGCTTCACGCGGCGCAGGATGTCCGCCTGCTCGTGGCCGAAGTCGTCGAGGTAGGAGCGGACCGCCGCGACGAGCAGCCGGAGCTCGTCGTCGTCGAGGTCGAGTGTCTTCATGTCTCGAGCGTACTCCCGGACAGGCTTCCCGTGCACGCCTCGTCCGGGTGCCAACGGCGAGCACGGACGAACGCGTCGACGGCGACCGCCTCGCCGTCGGGAAGCGGAACCGTCCGCTCGACCGCCTCCGCGCGCTCGACCACCAGGTCGCCGAGCACCGGCACGACGTCCTCGGCGGTGTACAGCACGGCCGCGTCCTTCGGCCCTCCGTGCCCCGCGGTGAGGTTCGTCGTGTCATGCGCGAGGACGACGAGGGTGCCCCCGGGCGCGACCGCTGCGGCGGCCGAGCGCACGGTGTGCAGCAGCTCCTCGCGCGGAAGCTGGAGATAGAGCAGCGCCACGAGGTCGAAGGCGCGCGGCTCCGGCTCGTACTCGAGGACGTCGGCGACGACCCAGTCGACCTCGACGCCGCGACTCGCCGCGAGCTCCGCCGCCTTCGCGAGCGCGACGTCGGAGAAGTCGACTCCCGTCACGCGCCAGCCGCGTTCCGCGAGCCACACGGCGTTTCGGCCCTCGCCGCAGGCGAGGTCGAGCGCGCGGCCCGGGGAGAGGTCACCCACCTCCGCCGCGAACAGCCGGTTCGGCTCGGCGCTCCACACGAGCTCCTTCTGCGCGTAGCGCGCGTTCCAGTCCTCCCGCGCGAAGCCGGGCCGAACGGAAGACACAGGTCGGCGATGCTCGGTCACCCGGCCACGAGCCTCTCGGCGGCGGTCTCGGCCATCAGCGGCACCGCGCGCTCGAAGGCTGCCGCGCGCGCGTCCTCGGCGCCGAGCTCACCCCGCACGTAGCGGCCGTAGATCGCCTCGCAGAAGACCGCCGCCTTCCAGAGGGCGAGCGCCTCGAACCAGCCGAGCGGCCCGACCTCCCGGCCGCTCCGCTCGGCATAGCGCGCGACGAGCTCCGCCCTCGTCGGGAAGCCCTCGAGCGCCGTCACCGGCGAGACGCCGAGCGGGCTCGGGCCACCGCCCGGCTCGCTGTACGTCGCGAGCAGGTAGCCGAGGTCGGCGCGCGGGTCGCCGATCGCGCCCATCTCCCAGTCGAGCACCGCCTGGACGCAGTCGGGGCGGTCACGCTCGACCATGAGGTTCCCGAGCCGGTAGTCGCCGTGCACGACCGTGTCGGGCAACGGCTCCGGCAGCTCGTCGGCAAGCCGCCGGCCCACCTCGACCACGGCCGGGATCTCGCGCGTCGCGTTGATCTCCCAGAGCTGCGCGAACCTCCGCACCTGGCGCTCGAGGTAGCTCCCGGGCCGGCTGAAGGCGGCGAGCGCGGGCTCGGACACGTCCGCCGCGTGGATCTCGACCAGGGCGTCGGTCAGCTCGCCTCCGAGACGACGGCGCGCGGCCGGGTCGTCGAGGCCGGGGGGCAGCCGGCCGGTGACGACGTGCCCGTCGAGGAACTCCATCACGTAGAAGGGGACGCCGAGCACGCCCTCGTCCTCGCAGACGGCGGCGATCGGCGGCAGGCGGATCCCCTGCGGCGCGAGCGCGAGCTGGAGCCGCGCCTCCCGCACCATGTCGTGCGCCGAGGGCGGCAGCGGCGGGCGCGGCGGACGGCGCAGGACGAAGCGCTCGCGCCCTCGCTCGAGCAGGAACGAGAAGTTCGAGCCGCCGCCGTCGCCGATTCGCGCCGCCCGCACCGGGCCGGTTCCGAGACCGTGCTCGTCGAGAAACGCCTCGACGCGCTCCAGCACGAGGAGCGGCTCCCGCGCCGCGCCGGACGCCTCGGCGGCGGTCGCGACGATGTCGGTCGCGTCGGTCACGGGGCGATCGTGCCACGACCGCCCCGCGACCGCGGCGCGTCTACGCGATCGAGGCCGTCGCCCTGCAGACCTCGCCCGAGGGGCTCGCCGCCCGGGCGGTGAACCGGCCCCCGCCGGCGCGGACGAATCGGGCCTCGAACGACCCGCTCGGCGCACGCGTCACCGCGGTGCGGCTCGCAACCCGCGTGCCGTTCCGGAACAGGACGACGCTCCAGCGGACGCCGTTCCTGTTCTGGTCGACCTCGAGCTCCACCTCCGTGCCCGCGTCCTCGCGGCTCAGCTTCAGCTTCGACGTGCTCGCCTTGGAGCACGTGCCCGCGACGCGCACGTCGCCGTCCTTCGCGAGCGCGGCGGGCGACAGCGCGAGCGCTGCACCGACGACAGTCGTCACCATGATTCGTAGCGTCCAGGTACCCATCTCGATGTCTCCTCCGTGTCTCGACCGTTCGACGCCTCGGAGGATGCCGCCAGGCAGGTCCCAGCGACAGATGGGACCTTGGTCGTAGACCCCGCGCACGCTCGATGAGGCACCCCGTCACGCAGTTCGCCCTCGCCGGGCTCGCCGTGCTCGCGGTGTTCGGCGCCGCGGCGCTCCTCGCGCTGCGCAGTCTGGGGAACAGCGAGGCGCTTCGCGACGCGCGGCAGTTCGCCACGCTTGCGGGCCAGGGGATCGTCGAGCCGACAGTCGCGCCGGGGCTTCTGCACGGCGAGCCGCAGTCGATCGCCGCCGTCGATCGGATCGTCCAGGAGCGCGTGCTCGGCGAGCGGGTCGTCAGGGTCAAGCTGTGGGCGCCCGATGGTCGGATCGTGTACTCGGACGAGCCGCGCCTGATCGGCATGCGGTTTCCCCTCGACGCGGAGAAGCTCGACGTGCTGCAGACGGGCGCCACGAAGGCGTCGCTGAGCGATCTCGCGGGACCCGAGAACCGGTACGAGCGCGGGCAGGGCGACCTGTACGAGGTGTACCTCCCGATCCGCGCCCCGGGCGGGACGCCGCTCCTGTTCGAGACGTACCAGCGGCGGAGCGCGGTCGCGTCCACCGGGCGCCGCATCTGGATGCCGTTCGCAGCGCTCCTGCTCGGCAGCCTCGTCCTCCTCTGGCTCGTTCAGGTGCCGCTCGCCTGGCGCCTCGACCGGAGACTTCGGCGCACGCAGGCCGAGCGCGAGGCGCTGCTCGTCCGCGCGGTCGAGGCATCCGACGACGAACGCCGGCGGATCGCGGCCGAGCTCCACGACGGGCCGGTGCAGGACCTGGCGGGGATCTCCTACTCGCTGAGCGCCGCCGCGCAGACGGAAGGCTCGCCCGTTGCACGGAAGACGCTGCAGCAGGCGGCGGCGGGAACGCGTGACTCCATGCGCCGGCTGCGCTCGCTCCTCGTCGAGATCCACCCGCCCAACCTCCGCGCGGCCGGTCTGGAGGCGGCACTCGCGGACCTCCTCGCGCCCATCCGGGCGAGCGGCGCGACGACCGACCTGGACGTCGACCCCGCCCTCGACCGTCGACGACGCCGCCGAGCGGATCCTCTACCGGGCGGCCGCGGAAGCGCTGCGCAACGTCCAGCGGCACGCCCGCGCCGGGCACGTCCGGGTCACAGTGAGGCGGGACGGGCCGGCGGTGCGCCTCGAGGTCGCCGACGACGGCGCCGGGTTCGCGCCGGAGGAGCGGGAGCGCCGGCGCGAGGAGGGCCACGTCGGCCTCTCGCTCCTCGAGGAGCTGGCGGTCAGTGCCGGCGGCAGGCTCGATGTACGCTCGGCGCCCGGAGAGGGGACCGACCTTCGCGCTGGAGCTGCCGCACGCATGATCCGACTGCTGATCGCGGACGACCACGCCGTGGTGCGCACGGGCCTCGCCCAGCTCGTCGCGACATTCGGAGAGATCGAGCTCGTCGGCGCCGCGGCGAACGGCGCGGAGGCCGTTGAGCACTGCCTGCGGTCGGAGCCCGACGTGGTGCTGATGGACCTCGAGATGCCGGTGCTGGACGGGATCGCGGCGACGCGCGCGATCGTCGCCGCCCAGCCGGCCGTGGCGATCGTCGTGCTGACGTCGTTCTCGCGATCGGGACCAGATCCTGCAGGCGCTCGACGCGGGGGCGGTCGGCTACCTGCTGAAGGACGCCGAGCCGGAGGAGATCGCGAAGGCGGTGCGCGCCGCGGCCAGGGGCGAGGCGCCGCTCGACCCGCGCGCGGGGCGGGCCCTGCTGAGCGCGCGAGCGCCGCCTCGCCGGTCGACGGGCTCTCGGAGCGCGAGCGGGAGGTGCTGCAGCTCGTCGCGCGCGGGCTTCCGAACAAGCTGATCGCGCGCGAGCTCTCGATCAGCGAGAAGACCGTCAAGGCTCATCTCACGCAGATCTTCCGGACGATCGGCGTCACCGACCGGACACAGGCGGCCCTCTGGGCCGAGCGGAACGGCCTCGGGTCGTAGGACCGAAGTCCAATTGCGCCGAACACCTGCCGGCGGCACGATCGACGTGTGGGACACCCGCGCCGGCACTCGCCTTTCCTCGTTCCGCTTGCCGCGCTCATCGTCCTGGCAATGCCGGTCGCGGCCCCCGCCGACGACGGCAAGGACGAGGCCGACGTCCGCGTGGAGCGCTCGTGCACGGCGCAGAGCATGATGCGTCTGCGCGTCCGCGCGGGAGACGGCGGCCTCCTGCGCGTCGAGGTGGAGGTGCGGACCGGGCGGCGTGGGGCGCGGTGGGGGTTCGTGACCGTCCACGAGCGGCGGCTCGTGCTGGAGACGTCGAGGCGCACGGGCGGGAACTCGGGCTCGTTCGCGATCCGGTTGACGATCCCCGACTGGCCGGGGCGCGACAGCGTCTCCGTCCGCGCTGCCGGGCCTCGCGGCGAGGTCTGCCGGGCGACCGCGATCGTCGCCGGGGGCTGATGTGGAGTCGATCGAGGCAGTTGCGGCGCCGCAGGCGACGCCTTCAGGGATCTGCCCCGCCGAAGGCGGGGAACAAGCCGCAGGATTCGGCTCCTGCCGAACCCTGCTTGGCGGGCAAACTCGAGCCCTCGAGCCTTGCGGCTCGCGGCCTGCTGGCGCTTCGACGCGGAGATCTCGACCTTGCGCAGGCGGGTCGACGTCGGCGTCACCTCGACGCACTCGTCGTCGCGGATGAACTCGAGCGCCTGCTCGAGCGAGAGCGGGCGAGGCGGGATCAGGCGGACGAGCTCGTCGGCGGTCGACGAGCGCATGTTCGTCAGCTTCTTCTCCTTCGTCGCGTTCACGTCGAGGTCCTCGGCGCGCGCGTTCTCGCCGATCACCATCCCCTCGTAGACCTCCACCCCGGGGCCGACGAACAACGAGCCGCGCTCCTGCAGGTTGAGCAGCGCGAACGTGGTGGTCGGGCCGCGCCGGTCCGCGACGAGGCTGCCGCTCGGCCGCGTCCGCAGCTCGCCGTGCCACGGCTCGTAGCGGTCGAAGACGTGATGGAGGATCCCCGTGCCGCGCGTCTCGGTGAGGAACTCCGTGCGGAACCCGATCAGTCCGCGCGCAGGGACGAGATACTCCATCCGCACCCAGCCCGTGCCGTGGTTCACCATCTGCTCCATGCGGCCCTTGCGTAGGGCGAGAAGCTGCGTCAGGACCCCGATGTACTCCTCCGGCGCATCGATCGCCACGCGCTCGACGGGCTCCTGCACCTTCCCGTCGACCTCCCGTGTCACGACCTCGGGCTTCCCGACCGTCAGCTCGAAGCCCTCGCGGCGCATCAGCTCGACCAGCACGGCGAGCTGGAGCTCGCCGCGGCCCTGCACCTCCCACGCGTCCGGCCGCTCGGTCGCGACGACGCGGAGCGAGACGTTGCCGACGAGCTCCTGGTCGAGCCGCTGCTTCACCATCGGCGCCGTCAGCTTCGAGCCCTCCTGCCCGGCGAGTGGCGAAGAGTTGATCCCGATCGTCATCGAGAGGCTCGGCTCGTCGACCGCCACGACGGTGAGCGCCCTGGGATCGTCGGCGTCGGCGAGCGTCTCGCCGATCGTCACCTCGGGGATCCCCGCGACCGCGACGATCTCTCCCGGCCCGGCCTCGTCCGCATCGACGCGGTCGAGCGCCTCGGTCACGTACAGCTCCGTCACCCTCGCGCGCTCGACGCTCCCGTCGGCGCGGCACCAGGCGATCTGCTGTCCCTTGCGGATGGTCCCGTTCGCGATCCTGCAGATCGCGAGCCTTCCGACGTACGGCGACGCATCGAGGTTCGCGACGAGCGCCTGCAGCGGGTGGCCCTCTTCGAAGGACGGCGCCGGGATCGCTCCGAGCAGGGTGTCGAACAGCGGCTGCAGCGTGCCGTCGAGGCCTGAGGCCGTGAGGCCCGCCTGTCCCGCCCGCGCGTTGCAGAAGACGATCGGGAACTCGATCTGCGTCTCGTCGGCGTCGAGGTCGAGGAAGAGCTCGTAGACCTCGTTCACCACCTCGTCCACCCGTGCGTCGGGACGGTCGACCTTGTTGACGACGAGCACAACGGGCAACCGCGCCTCGAGCGCCTTGCGCAGGACAAACCGGGTCTGCGGCAGCGGGCCCTCGCTCGCGTCGACGAGCAGGAGGACGCCGTCGACCATGCGCAGCGCGCGCTCGACCTCGCCGCCGAAGTCGGCGTGGCCGGGGGTGTCGACGATGTTGATCTTCGTCCCGCCGTGCCGTACGGCCGTGTTCTTGGCGAGGATCGTGATGCCCTTCTCGCGCTCGAGGTCCATCGAGTCCATGACGCGCTCGGCGACATCCTGGTTCTCGCGGAACGAGCCGGACTGCCAGAGCATCGCGTCGACGAGCGTCGTCTTGCCGTGGTCGACGTGCGCGACGATCGCGACGTTGCGGATGTCCTCGCGGGCGGGCACGCGCCGAGGGTACCGCCGCGTGCGGGGGCGAAGGTGTCCGACTGAAGTCGGACACCGGAGGCGGCGCGCGAACAAACCGGTGTCGGACTTCAGTCCGCCCACTGCGCGCTGAGCCGGCTCTAGGTCGGCCCCGGAGGCATCTCGCCCACGGGCCACGGCTTGCCGCCGAGGCCCCAGTTCTTCGGGTCGTGACCCTCGACGATCACCCAGGTGTGGTCGCGAAGCCCCTCGGCGGTGGCGGCGCACAGGGCGTCGGTGAGACCTGCGATGAGCTTGGCGCTCGTCTCCTCGTTCACGCGGAAGTCGAACAGCTCGACTCGGATCAGCGGCATGGGCGGTTCCTCCTGTCGTTGCGTGCCGTCGGGCTCCTATGCTCTCGCACATGCCCCGCGTCGCGCGACCCGAGCCGGCACCTTCGACCGAGGAGCGGACACGGTCCTTGATCCAGCCCGAGCGCGGCTCCGAGCTCGCGCTCGACGTGGTGGCCCTCGGGCCGGGCTCGCCCTTCCCGGTCGCAGACGACGCCCACGACACGCTGCTCTTCGCCCACGAGGGGTCGTGCGCGCTCGGCGACCACGAGCTGGACGGCGCCGGTGCGATCCTCATCCGCGCGGGCGAGTCGGTGACCCTCGCCGCGGGGCCGGGCGGCGCCTCGCTGGTGCGGGCCACGCTCGGCGCCGCGACCGATCTGCACGCGCCGATGGGGCCGGTCGAGCCGATCGTCGCGCTCGACCACGTCGAGCCCGGCCAGGCGACAGGCGCGCGGTCGTTCCAGGTGCTCCACGGGCCGCACAACGGCTCGACACGAGCGACGATGTTCGTCGGCTACATCCCGCCGGGCAAGGCACCGTGGCACTACCACCTCTACGACGAGATCGTCTGGGTGCTCCGCGGCGCGGGCCGCCTGCACATCGGCGATGCCGTCGAGCCGCTCGCGCCCGGCTCCGCTTTTCGGCTCCATCCGCGCGAGGTGCACATCGTCGAGAACACCCACCCCGCGGTCGAGCTCGCCGTGCTCGGGATCTTCACGCCCGCGGGAAGCCCGTCCGCCGCGTACCTGACGGCGGACGTCGCCGACAGCTACGCGATCGGCTGACGCCGAGGGCGTAGTACGGCCGAGGCGACTGCGCGCGGGGGGTCTACCGAACCGTGACCGCACAAGGGGTCGCCTATCCTCGGCCCATGGCCAACCCCGTCATCCTCGCCGTCGACGGCGACCCCGCCGACCTCGCGGGGATCGAGCACGAGCTGGTCGACCGCTACGCGCGCCACTACGACGTCGTCTGCGTGTCGTCGGCGGCGGCCGCGCGGCGGCGCCTCGCGGAGCTCCGCGCGGACGGGGAGCCGGTCGCCCTCGTGCTCGCGGGCCAGGAGCTCGGGAAAGCGAGCGGCGGCGAACTGCTCGGCGAGGTGCGCCAGCTGCACCCGCATGCGAAGCGCGCGCTGCTCGTCGGCTGGGGCGAATGGGGCTTCCGCGCGACCGGCGACGCGATCCTCGAGGCGATCGAGCACGGGAAGATCGACCACTACGTCGTCAGGCCGATGGCGCCACCGGACGAGCTCTTCCATCAGGCGATCTCGACGTTCCTGCTCGAGTGGGCGGAGGAGCGCCGCACGGCGCCGTACGCGATCCACGTCGTCGGCGACTCGTGGTCGGGCCGCGCTGCCCAGCTCCGTACCGTGCTCGAGCAGTGCGCGTTCCCGCATGCGTTCTGCCTGGCCGAGTCGGAGGAGGGCCGGAAGCTGCTCGGGGACGCGCCCGCCGACGCGGAGCTGCCGGTGGTGATCCTCCCGGACGGCACGACGCTTGTGAACCCGAGCGACGTCGAGCTCACGCGCGCCACCGGATCGGCGGTCGAGCCCGAGGACAGCGAGGTCGACCTGCTCATCGTCGGCGCCGGGCCCGCGGGTCTCTCGGCCGCGGTCTACGGTGCGTCCGAGGGCTTTCGCACGCTCGTCGTCGACACGCACGGGATCGGGGGACAGGCGCGGTCGAGCTCGCTGATCCGCAACTACCTCGGGTTCCCTCGCGGCATCAGCGGCGGCGTGCTCGCGCGGCAGGCGCACGAGCAGGCGTGGGTCTTCGGCGCGCGGTTCGCGTTCATGCAGAACGTGACCGGGCTCCGCAGGGACTCCGACCGGATCGTCGCGAGTCTCTCCGGCGGCGCCACCGTCTCCGCGCGCGCGGTCGTCCTTGCCACCGGCGTGACCTATCGGCGGCTCGGCATTCACACGCTCGAGGCGCTCGCGGGCGCCGGCGTGTTCTACGGCGGGGCGGGCTCCGACGCGCATCGGATGGCCGGTCAGGAGGTCTATGTCGTCGGCGGTGCGAACTCGGCCGGGCAGGCGGCGCTCCACCTCGCACGGTACGCGCAGCGCCTCACGCTCGTCGTGCGCTCGCCGTCGCTCGAGGCGGGGATGTCGCACTACCTCGTCCGGCAGCTCGAGGCCACGTCGAACGTGGACGTCAGGGTCGGCACCGAGGTCGTCGGAGGTGGGGGCGACGGCTGGCTCTCCCACCTCGTGCTCCGCGACCGGGCGAGCGGTGCCGAGGAGACCGTCGCCGCGGACGGGCTGTACCTCTCGATCGGGGCCCGTCCGCATACGGAATGGCTCCCCGCCGAGATCGCGCGCGACGACCGCGGCTTCGTGCTCACGGGCGCGGACATTCCGCGGGACGGCTCCTGGCCGCTCGAGCGCGATCCCTACCCGCTCGAGACGAGCATGCCGCGCGTCCTGGCGGTCGGCGACGCGCGGCACGGATCGGTGAAGCGTGTGGCGTCCGCCGTCGGCGCGGGCTCGATCGCGATCCGCGTTCTCCACCGCCTGCTCGAGGCGGACCCGGAAACGGAGGCCGTGGGCGTGGTGACCGAGCTGCGAAGCGCCTAGCGGCCGACGACCGCGGTGAAGAGCCGCGGCGTCGGGCCATCGGGCTGCGGGAGGCGCTCGGAGAGCAGGATCATCTCCTCGATCTGCGCTCGGGCGGATGCGCCGTCGGGGTGGTCGAGCTCGAGCAGGTTGCCCGACGGGTCCCGGATGTAGAGCTGCGCTTCCCCACCGGGTAGCTCCGCGATCGCGTAGCCGAAGCTCTCGTGGTCGAGGATCCCGAGCTCCCGCGCGCGCTCGTACACCGCAACGACGTCGTCCACCTCGAGCGCGAAGTGGGCGTACGTGGGCGGCGTGTCCGGCCGCTCGAACACGTGGACCTGCAGAGAGCCGGCGCGAAGCCACTGCACCGGGAAGGCGAAGTCGGGCGTCGGGAGGGGCTCGAGGCCGAGGACGTCGACGTAGAAACGCACGGACTCGTCGAGGTCGCGCGCGACGACGCTCACGTGGTTCAGACCGACGGCTCCGCTCACGAGACGGATTCTCTCAGGTCGGGAGACCGGCCGCGATGTCCCGCGCGGCGTGGGTCGCGGTGAGCGGCTCGCCGGTCGCCGCCTCGATCAGCCTGTCCCAGCGCAGCGACTGTCCGGGCCGGAACACGTGCTCGGCGAGGAACGCTCCTGCCTCGCGGCGGCCGACGAGGCCTCCGGCGACCCGATCGAGCGTCGCACGGAGCTGCGACGCGACGAGGTTCCCGTAGAGATAGGTGTGGTAGTAAACCGGCGCGCAGGCGACGTGGATCTTCGCCGCCCAGTCGGGCTCGTCGCGGCCCTCGACCGGGGTCAGGAGCTGGTAGCGCGACACGAGCCCCCACCAGAGCGCGCCGAGGTCTGCCTCGGGGTCGGCGTAGAGCGCGCGCTCGAAGTTCGTCATCACGAGCACCCAGCGCGTGAAGACGAGGAGCTCGGCCGCCTGCGCGGCACGGAGGCCCGCCTCGAGGGCCTCGACGTCGGCCGGATCGAGCCGGGCCACCTCTCGGAGCCACTCCGCGTCCTGCGCGAGGCGGCCCATCAGGATCGCGATGCCCTCGGTGACGGTGAGATGACAGTCGCGCAGGAGCCACGGCAGCCCGCGATCGAAGCCGATGTCGTACGCCCCGTGCCCGAGCTCGTGGAGCATCGTGTCCGCCCAGTAGCGATCGTCGGCCACGTTCGCGAGCACGCGGACGTCTCCCTCGCGGTCGACGTCGATGCAGAACGCGTGCTGAGACTTCCCGTCGCGCGGGAAGAGGTCGCTGCGATCGAGGATCGCCGCGGTGTCGACGCCGATGCCGTCGTACGTCGCGCGTGCCAGCGCGACGACATCCCTGCCCGCGTACACCGTCGACAGGTCGACCCCGCCGGCCGCGGGCACCTCCTGAAAGAAGGGGTCCTCGTAGTGCCAGGGCCGCAGCTCGTCGGCGGCACAGCCGAACCGCTCGGCAAGCCGGCCGTCGGTGCCCGCCTTCCACGCGGCGAACGCGTCGCCGGTCAGCCGGTCGCACTCGTCGAGCGTCTCGAAGAGGCGCGTCTCGTCCATCTCGGACGTCGTGACGGCCAGCGCGAACCAGTCGCGATAGCCGAGGGAGCGGGCCGCCTCGTTGCGGAGCCGCGCGAGCTCCCGCACGTCCCCCGCCACCGCGGCGCCCACGGTCTTCGACGCCTCCCACGCTTCGCGCCGCTCCGCGACGTCGTCGCTCTCGCGCAGGATCCGCTTGATCTCGTTGTCGTCGACCGGCCTGCCGGAGACCTCGCCGCGGTGCTGCGCGAAGCGCGACTCGACCGACGCCTCGAGCTCGACGATGCGATGCCTGAGCTCCTCCGGCACCTGCTGCGGCACGAGGCTCGCGTGGAGCAGGTCGAGCTGGCGCCGAACGAGCGGCTCGGCGCCGTTCGCGCGCGCCGCCTGCACTTCGCCGAAGAGCTCGGCGTCGGCCAGCGCGTCGGACAACGCGAGCTCGGCCGCCACGCGGCGCCGCTCGTTCTCCTCGGTCGCGGCGACGTTCGCGTCCCACCACGACAGCGACGCTGCCTTGAACAGCGGGCGCAGCCGTTCGACGGCCCGCTCGACGACGGCTTCCGGTTCGCTCACGGCGCCCCGGAGGGTACCCGACGAGCCGCGCTGAGCCTCTAGGATCGCTCTCCGTGGGCACCGACGCGCACCGGGCCGCCGCGGCCGAGCTCGGCCCGATCGCGGTCGGCGTGATCACGGTCAGCGACACCCGTACGCCGGCCGACGACACGAACGGCCGCTGGCTGCACGAGCGGATCGGAGCGGCGGGCGCCGTCGTCTCCGGCTACCGCGTCGTGCGGGACGAGCCCGACGAGGTGCGCGCCGCCCTCGACGAGCTGGTCGCCGACGCGCGCGTCGTCGTCGTCAACGGCGGCACCGGCGTCTCGCGCCGCGACACGACGTACGACACCCTGGCGGGAATGCTCGAGAAGACGTTGCCGGGGTTCGGCGAGCTGTTCCGGATGCTCAGCTACGAGCAGGTCGGGTCGGCCGCGATGCTGTCACGCGCGACCGCCGGCACCTACCGCGGAGCGGTCGTCGTCTCGACTCCCGGCTCGCCCAAGGCCGTTGCGCTCGCGTGGGAGAAGCTGATCGAGCCGGAGCTCGCCCACCTCGCCTGGGAGCTCGGCCGCTGAGACCGCAGTGCTTGCGACCGCGACGGGCGCGGCGAGGATCCGACGCCGCTTCCGCCGCTTGAGCGCCTCCGCCGCCAAGTAGCTGCCGACCACGAAGGCGAGGGCCGCCGCCTGCAGGAGCAGTCCCTCCCAGGTCGGGAAGACGCCGAACCACATGCCGGCCCAGAACGGCAGGGAGAGGCCCTCCACGGGCGTGACCGGCATCCAGCCGACCACCTGCATCGTCTGCACGGTGTGGCCCACGAGCACCATCAGCACGCCCGTGATGAGGAGGCCGGTCGCGATCAGCATCTTCTTGTGCGGGAGCCTCCGCTCGAGCGAGATCACGAGCGCGAACACCCCGACCACGCCGAGGAAGCCGAGCAGCACGCCCTGGAGCACGGTCCAGGCCCCGGCCTCGAGCGTGAGAGCCTGGAGGAACAGCACCGTCTCGAAGCCCTCTCGATACACGCTCGAGAACCCGAGCGCGACGAGCCCGAGCGCCTGCGCGGAGAGGAATCCGATCGAGGCGCCCGCCAGCACGCGCTTCTTCTTCTTGTGCAGGTCCTGGAGGTTCTCCTGCCAGTAGACACGGTGGTAGAACCAGTTGAGGATCAGGAGCAGCACGCCGATCGCGACCAGCGAGACGACCGCCTCGAGCCGTTCCCCCAGCCGGCGAGCGAGCCGAGCACCGTCTGCGCCACGACCCAGGTGAGAACGCTCGCGACGAGCGCGATGCCGACTCCGGCCATGAGCGGCTTGCGGAACCGGCGCTGTGCGCCGACCATGCTCGCCATCAGCGCGGCGAGGATGAGGACCGCCTCGAGCCCTTCCCGGAAGACGATGATCGCACTGTTCGTGACGACCGCGGCGCGGGATTGCGGCCCGCTGCCGATCGCCTCGGCGGACTCCTTGAGCGCGAGGTCGAGCGCGGCCATCGTCTCGCGCGAGCTCGTCCGCGCTCGCGTTCTGGCGCAGGAGCTGCGCGAGGCCGTCGTGCCCGTCGGCGCCGTACCAGAAGAGCCCCTCGACCCGCTGGAACAGCGACGGCGCGAGGCCGCGGAGGCGCTGCTCGGGGCCGAGCTCGAAGGTCGCGTACGCCTCGAGGCGGCTCGACTCGGCGCGCCGCAGGTCGCCGGCCGCGGCGAGCGCGGAAACCTTCTTCAGGAGCGTGGCGATGACGTCGAAGTCCGCCTCTGCGGTGCCGGCCTTCCAATCCGCGGGGTAGACGTCGTCGAGGGCCGACGTTGCAGTCTTCGTGAGGCTCTTGACCTCGTCGGGGTCGGCGACAGCCGTCCCGCGCTCCGCGTCGCCGAGACGCGTGTCGAGGCCGGCGAGCGCCCGCTGGACGGAGCGGGTCGCCGTGAGATCGCGGGCGGCGAGGTACGACTGGAGCTCGCCGAAGGCGACGGCGGCGCCGTCGCGGAACGCGATCGCCTCCTGGATCTCGATCGGCACGACGACGTTGCCGTTCGCGACGCCCCGTCCGTACTCGACCGGCACGAGCCCGAGGTAGCGGATCAGCACGCCGGCGCGTCGCGCCTGCTCCGAGGCCGAGAGCGGCGCAGCGCGGAACGCGAGCAGATCGTCCTCGACCGTCGCCGACGCAGCCGCCGTCGCCGCCGGCTTGCCTGTCCGGGCGGCGCCGACGAGGCGCTCGAAGGCGCGATCGAGCTTCGTCGCGGCCGGCTCTCCGCGCTGGCCGGCGAAGGCGTTGCGGAGGATCCACCAGTAGCCCCTGGCGGTCGCCGCCGATCCCGCCGCCTTCTCGGGGAACCCGGCACGGAGCGCGTCGCCGGTGTCGGAGAGCGACGAGCGCAGCAGCGCCTCGTACGTGTCGAGGAGGTCGCTTCGCATCGAGCGCACGGCACGCGCGCGCGGGATGACCCCGTCCGCGAGGGAGGCGATCGCGACGCTCGCGGCGGCGCTCGGGTGCGAGAAACGGGTGACGGGCTTGAACTCGCGGACGAGGAGCCACGTCCGAGCCGCGTCGAGGTCTCCGGCGCGCGTCGCGGCGAGGGTCGTCTCGTACGCACCGGAGAGCGCCGCCGCCCGTGCAGTGGCGGCCGTCACCGCCAGGCCGACGCCGTTGCGGTCCGAGGCGATACGGTCGGCGGCCCGCCGAAGGCGAACGGCGCTGGCCCTGGCGGAGGGGTCGAAGCCGTCAGCGAGCTCACCGGCCGCCGCCGCCGCCCGTCGGCCGGCGACCGCCAGGGCATCGTCGTCGTTCGTCGTCGCGGCGAGCTCGGCGTCGAAGAGCGCCCCGTCCAGGGCGTCGAACGACTGCCACGGCGCGACCGCGTCTGCCGCCGACGCGCGGCCCGCTCCGGCAGCTCCGACGAGCGCGACGAGAGCGACGAGAGCGACGATCGCTCCGCCCCGCGCCCTCGCTGCGTCGAATCGCGTCGTGTTCACCCTCTGAGCCTTCCCGCGGATCCCGCTCAGGCCTGGAGCTCGACTCCCAGGACTCCCGCGACCTGCGAGATCTGCCCCGCGATCGCGTTGGCACGCTTCTGCGCCTGGCTACCGAGGAGATCGGCCTGCTTCGGCGTGAACTTCTTGCCCGCCTTCTCCTGTGCGTAGATCCCGTCGACGAATCGCGTGAGCTGCTGGAGCGCGGTGCCGATCCGCGCGCTCTGCGCGGCACCGGCTCGCGCGACGAGAGGCCGCACGCCCGTGTAGACGTTCTGAAGGCTGAAGAGGATCCCGTGAACGTCGATCAGGCGTGAGTGGGCCACGAACGCCTTCTCCTTCGCGCTCGGGCCGGCGATCGCGCGCGAGCTCTTCCACTCGCCGAAGTACCCCTCGACCGTCGGGCACCATCACGACGAGCGCCGTGAGCACGTCGGAGGCGTTCGGCGTCCAGGCCTTCGCCGCCGTGTCGCTCTTGCGCGCGTACGTGACGAAGCCGCGGGCCGTCGCGACGAGGACGTTCGCGTCCGGCAGCACCTCGCCGAACTCGACCTTGCCGTCTCCGTCGAGGTCCGCCTTGACGCCGCCCGGCGCGACGAACCGCGCGTCCGTGCCCCAGATGGTCGGCTCGAGCAGCGCGTGGAAGAAGTTCCCGGGCTTCTCGAAGACCTTGCCGTTCGGCAGCTTCAGGTCGAACGGAACTGCGGTCTGGGGATCGTCCGCGGCGCTCGTGCCCGAGTCCATGATCACGTCGTACTGGGCGAGCGACGGGACGCCGGCGATGATGCCCTCTTCCTCCTCGTAGGCCTTGTGAGCCCGGTTGAACGCCGGCTTGAGGCCCACGAGGAGCGAGGCGACCTCGGCGCGGTGGTCGCGCCAGAGCCTCGAATACGAGAACTGCTCGCTCTTCGCGAGCGCGTAGTAGCGCTCCGCGCGCGTCTGGATCCCGTCGAGCTGGGTGACGAGCGACCGCGAGCGGCCGACGAGATAGGTCTTGACTCCGGAGTAGTCCGGCGCGGCGGCGCTCGCATCCGTCCGGGTCGGCGCCGCAGCCGCGGTCGACGCGAGCGCCGCGACGAAAGAGAGGGAGGCTGCGCCGACGAGCATTGAGAGACGAATACGGTTGGTCATGCGCGGAGAGTACAGCTTTCCGACACAGCGTGTAAGGGAACCCTTACACCACCGTTCGGTGACCCGTCGGGCGCGTGTGCCGGACGAGCGAGCGGCAACGGACGGGTAGATTGGATCGGTGGCGAGTGCCGCTGCAACCAGCACGCTTCCGTACGACTGGTACGCGGACACGGCCGTGCTCCGCCTCGAGCAGGAGCGGATCTTCGCGCGGTCGTGGCAGTACGCGGCCCGGCTCGACCAGGTCGCGGAGCCGGGGCAGCTGACGACGGCCTGGGCAGGATCGCTTCCGATCGTCATCGCGCGCGCCCGCGACGGCGAGCTCCGCGGCTTCGTCAACGTGTGCCGCCACCGCGGCCACGTCCTCTGCGAGGGCGACTCGCGGCGCGAGACGATCCAGTGCCCGTACCACGCCTGGACGTACGGCCTCGACGGCGCCCTGCGGAACGCGCCGCGCGCCGACCGCGAGCCGGGGTTCGACAAGGCGGCGCTCGGCCTCGTCCCCGTCTCCGTCGACACGTTCGGGCCGTTCGTGTTCGCCAACCCGGATACGGAGGCCGCGCCGCTCGCCGACGCGCTCGGCGAGCTGCCGGAGATCCTCGCCGCGGACGGCATCGACGTGGCCGCGCTCCGCTTCCACGCGCGTGCCGAGTCGGACGAGTACGCCTGCAACTGGAAGATCTGCGTCGAGAACTTCCTCGAGTGCTACCACTGCGCGGTGGCCCACCCGAGTCTCTCGAAGGTGCTCGACGTCTCGCCGGACGCCTACGGGCTCGAGGCGCGCGGACGGCTCGCGAGCCAGTTCGGGCCGCCGCGGGGCGAGCCGCGTACGCCGACGGCGAGGTCGCGCGCGGCCAGTTCCACCTCCTGTTCCCGGGCACGGTCGTGAACGTGATGCCCGGGAAGCCGAACCTCTCGATCGGCCCCGTCGTCCCCAGCGGGCCGGAGCGGACCTACCGCTTCCTCGACTACTTCGTCGGCCCCGACGTGGACGACGAGTGGCTCGCGGGCTACCTCGCGCTCGACGACCAGGTGGGCGCCGAGGACCGCGTGCTCGTCGAGAACGTGCAGCGCGGCGTCGCGAGCGGCGGCCTCGAGGCGGGAACGCTCCTCCCGGAGTCGGAGAAGCTGATCGCCTGGTTCCAGTCGCTCGTCGTCGAGGAGCTGGGCTCCGGCACCCTGGGTGCCTGACCGATAATCCGTCCATGGCGACCGCCACCGAGCCGGCCCCGTCGCGCCTTCTCAACCGCGAGCTCTCGTGGGTCGAGTTCAGCGCGCGCGTCCTCGAGCTCGCCGAGGACGAGCGGCTCCCGCTCCTCGAGCGGGTGAAGTTCGCGGCGATCTTCTCCCAGGGCCTGGACGAGTTCTTCATGGTGCGCGTCGCAGGCCTGCTCGAGCTGGACGAGGCGGACGTGCAGGTGCGCTCGGTCGACGGGCTCGGGGCGGGCCAGGCGCTCGACGCGATCCGCGAGCGTGTCGCGGAGCTGACGGCCCGCCAGGGCCGGCTCTGGAAGCGCGACCTCGCCCCGGCACTCGCCGAAGCGGGAATCGACGTTGCAACGATCGACGACTGCTCCGAGCGCGAGCAGGAGAAGCTCGGCAAGTTCTTCGAGCGCGAGGTCTTCCCGATCTTGACGCCGCTCGCCGTCGGCCCAGGCCAGCCGTTCCCCTACGTCTCGGGGCTCTCGCTGTCGCTCGGCGTGATCGCGTCGGATCCGGAGACCGGCGATGAACGATTCGCCCGGGTCAAGGTGCCGGAGGTCCTGGACCGGTTCGTCCGTGTCGGCAAGCGCCTCGTCCCGCTCGAGTCGGTGATCGCGTACTTCCTCCCCATGCTCTTCCCGGGGATGGAGATCGCGGAGCGCGCGCTCTTCCGCGTCACGCGCGACGCCGACTTCGAGCTGTCGGACGACGCGGACGACCTCCTCGAGGCTGTCGAGTCCGAGCTGCGCCGCCGGCGCTTCGGCGACGTCGTCCGCCTCGAGGTCTCGCGCTCGGCATCGCGCGCCATGCGCGAGCGGCTGATCGAGGGGCTCGACGTCCGCCCGGGGCAGGTCTACGAGATCGAGGGGCTTCTCGACCAGTCCGAGCTGTGGCAGCTCGTCGCGCTCGACCGCCCCGACCTGAAGCCCGCCGCGTGGGCGCCGGTCGTGCCGCCGCGGTGGGCGCGCGCGGCCGGCGGCGCCGAGGTGTTCGACGAGATCCGTCGGGGCGACCTTCTCGTCCAGCAGCCGTACGACTCGTTCCGCGCGAGCTTCGAGGCGTTCGCGCAGGCTGCGGCCCGCGACCGCGACGTGATCGCGATCAAGACGGCCGTGTACCGGACGAGCGACGAGTCCTCGCTCGTCTCGTCCCTGATCGAGTCCGCGGAGCAGGGCAAGGAGTCGGTGTGCCTCGTCGAGCTGAAGGCGCGGTTCGACGAGCGGCGCAACATCGAATGGTCGCGCGAGATGGAGGAGGCCGGCGTCCACGTCGTCCACGGCTTTCCGGACCTCAAGATCCACGCGAAGATGACGCTCGTAATCCGGCGCGAGCAGGGTGGGCTGCGGCGCTACGTCCACATCGGCACCGGGAACTACAACGCCTCGACCGCGCGCGTCTACGAGGACGTGGGGCTGTTCACCGCAGACGAGGAGATCTCCGCGGACGTCGCCGACCTCTTCAACTACGTGACAGGCTTCGGACGCCCGCAGCGCTTCCGCAAGCTGCTCGTGGCGCCGTTCACCATGCGCGCCCGACTGGTCGAGGAGATCCGGCGCGTCGCGGCAGCCGCTGCGGACGGGGCGCCGACGAGGATCCGGTTGAAGCTCAACGCGCTCGTCGACCCGACGATCGTCGAGGAGCTCTACGCCGCGTCGGCAGCCGGGGTCCCGATCGAGATCCAGGCTCGGTCGATCTGCATGCTCCGCGCCGGCGTCAAAGGCCTCTCGGAGACGGTGCGCGTCACGTCGATCGTCGACCGCTTCCTCGAGCACAGCCGGATCTACTGGTTCGAGGCCGGCAGACGAGACGAACATCTACATGGGGAGCGCCGACCTCATGCCGAGGAACCTCGACCGACGCATAGAGGTGCTCACCCCCGTCGAGAACGCGCGCGCGAAGGCCGAGATCGGCGCCATCCTCGACAGCGCGTTCGCCGACACGACGAACACCTGGGAGCTCGGCCCCGACGGCGAGTGGACCCGGCTCGAGGGCAAGGGCAAGAAGGCGCACGCCCACCAGGAGGCGATGATGCGCCGCGCCCAGCTTCGCGCCCGCCGAGCCCGCTCCTAGTCGTTGGCCCCCCGTGCTCCGCCGTCCGGCGCGACGGAGATCATCGACCGGTGCGCGTCGGTGTCCTCGATGTCGGGTCGAACACTGCCCGTCTGCTCGTCGCGGACATCCGTCCCGACGGCTCCGTGACCCCGATCGCCACCGAGAGCACGCACCTCGGCCTCGGGGCGGAGATCGCCGAGAGCGGAACGCTGCGATCGAAGACGATCGCGGTGGCGGCCGGCGTCTGCCGCCGCTACGCGAAGCGCGCGCAGGCGCTCGGAGCCGTCCGAGCCGAGGTGATCGTCACCGCCCCGGCCGCCAGGGCGCGGCCGCCACCTCCCTCGTCGCCTCGCTCGCCGAGCGCACCGGGCTCCCCGTGCGGATCCTCTCCGCGGACGAGGAAGGCGAGCTCGCCTACCGCGGCGCGGTCTCGCGTCTCGAGCGCACGCCGCCGGGCCTCGTCGGCGTCGTCGACGTCGGCGGCGGCTCGACCGAGGTCGTCGTCGGCCATGCGCACGCGGTGCCGTCGTGGATCCGGTCGCTCGACCTCGGCTCGCTCAGGCTCACGCGCCTTGCGCTGCCCGGCGACCCGCCGTCGAGGCGCGAGCTGGCGGAAGCGCGGGCGATCGTGCGCGAGGCCCTCGGTGCGCTTCGACCTCCCACCCCCACCGTTGCCCTCGCCGCAGGGGGCAGCGCGCGGGCGCTCGCGAAGCTCGTCGGCAGGAAGCTCGACCGGGAGACCGTCGAGCCGGCGATCGCGCTGCTGGCGGGGCGCCCGGCGCGAAAGGTCGCTCGCGCCTCCGGTATCGGCCTGCCGCGGGCCGCGACGCTCCTCGCCGGCGCCGTCATCCTCGGCGAGCTCTCGACGACCCTCGATCGCCCGCTCGTCCTCGCCAGCGGCGGCCTCCGCGAAGGCGCCGCGCTGGCGCTCGCCGTCGAGCAGGCCGACGACGTCGCCGCGTAGCCTCGGTCGTCACCCTGCGCAGGGGGCCTGCGACGGCACTCGTCCCCGCCTCAGCCGGGGCGAACGAGCGGGCGGTACGTGATGCGGTGCGGCTCGAGCGCCTCGGGGCCGCGCGTCTCGCGCACCCAGTCGGCGTACTCCGCGTAGGAGCCCTCGAACCACGTCACCTGCGAGTCGCCCTCGAAGGCGAGCATGTGCGTGGCGACGCGGTCGAGGAACCAGCGATCGTGCGAGATCACGACGGCGCAGCCCGCGAAGTCGAGGAGCGCCTCCTCGAGCGCGCGCAGCGTGTCGACATCGAGGTCGTTCGTCGGCTCGTCGAGCAGCAGGACGTTGCCGCCCGAGCGCAGGAGCTTCGCGAGGTGGACGCGGTTCCGCTCGCCGCCGGAGAGGTCCTTCACGAGCTTCTGCTGGTCCGAGCCGCGGAAGTTGAACCACGAGACGTACTGGCGTGAGTTCACCTCCCGCTTGCCGAGCTGGATCACGTCCTGATTGCCGGAGATCTCCTTCCAGACCGTGCTCTGCCCGTCGAGCGCGCCACGTGACTGGTCGACGTAGGCGAGCTCGACCGTGTCGCCGACCTCGAGCGAGCCGCTGTCCGGCCGCTCCTCGCCGGCGATCATGCGGAAGAGCGTCGTCTTGCCGGCGCCGTTCGGGCCGATCACGCCGACGATCCCGCCGGGCGGCAGGTCGAAGGTGAGGTCCTCGACGAGGAGCCGGTCACCGAAGCCCTTCTGCACGTGCTCGGCGCGGACGACGACGTCGCCGAGGCGCGGTCCGGCAGGGATGTGGATCTCGACGGACCCGATCCGCTCGGCCTGATCCTCCGCCAGCAGCTTCTCGTACGCAGCGACGCGCGCCTTCGACTTCGCGTGGCGCGCGGTCGGGCTCATGCGCACCCACTCGAGCTCGCGTTGCAGCGTGCGGCGGCGCGCGGCGTTCTGCTTCTCCTCGACGCCCAACCGAGCCTCCTTCTGCTCGAGCCACGAGGAGTAGTTGCCCTGGAACGGGAGGCCCTTGCCGCGGTCGAGCTCGAGAATCCAGCCCGCGACGTTGTCGAGGAAGTACCGGTCGTGCGTGACGGCCATGACGGTGCCCTTGTACGCCTCGAGGTGCCGCTCGAGCCAGGCGACGGACTCGGCGTCGAGGTGGTTCGTTGGCTCGTCGAGGAGCAGCAGGTCGGGCGCGGAGAGGAGCAGCCGGCAGAGCGCGACGCGGCGCCGCTCGCCGCCCGAGAGGGTCGTGACGTCGCGATCGCCGTCGGGGAGGCGGAGCGCGTCCATCGCGCGGTCGAGGTGCTGGTCGAGGCTCCACGCGTCGGCGCGGTCGATCCGGTCCTGCACCTCCGCCTGCTCGGCGAGGAGCGCGTCGAAGTCGGCGTCGGGCTCGGCGAACGCTGCCGAGACCGCGTTGAAGCGATCGAGCAGGTCGCGCAGCTCGCGGACGCCGTCCTCGACGTTTCCGCGCACGTCCTTCGCGGGGTCGAGCTCCGGCTCCTGCGGGAGAAAGCCGACGCTCGCCTTCGGGTCGAGCTCGGCGACGCCCGACGACGGCTCCTCGAGCCCGGCCATGATCCGGAGCAGCGTCGACTTGCCGGCGCCGTTCGGCCCGAGCACGCCGATCTTCGCGCCGTGGAGGAACGACAGCGAGATGTTGGAGAGCACCTGCCGCTCCGGGCCGTAGAACTTGTCGGCCCGGTACATCGTGTAGATCACCTCGCTGCTCACGGCCGTCCAGGCTAGCGGCGCCCGAGCCGCGGGCGGCGCCCGAAGAGCAAATTGGCCCGGGCGACAGGACGCTCGGGTGCGCCGGCGTTCGCGAATGACACCTGAGTTTGCGGCACAGTTAGCGTTACAGCGTGCGGGAGGGCTCGGGACAGCTCGTCCTTCGCGAGATCGAAGATCGCGATCTCGACGTGCTGTTCGAGCACTGGAGGGATCGCGACGCGATACGGATGGCCGCGTTCACTTCGCCGGATCAGAATGATCGAGCCGCCTTCGAGCGACGCTGGGCGCGGTTGAGGAGCGACCGCTCTACGACGAACAGGGTCGTCGAGATCGACGGTCGAGTCGTGGGTCAGATTGCGAGCTTCGACTTGGAGGGTCGCCGCGAGGTCACCTATTGGATCGGCCGTGAAGATTGGGGCCGCGGCATTGCCACGCGTGCCCTGCAAGAGTTCTTGCAGCTGGAGGCAACCCGTCCGCTTTACGCCGGCGCCGCGAGCGACAACGCCGCGTCGATTCGCGTGTTGATGAAGTGCGGTTTCCTTATCGTGGGCGAGGGGCGCGGGTTCGCTCATGGGCGCAACGAGGAAACGGACGAGGTCGTCCTCCGACTCGGTGCATGACCCAACTGCCCTCGGCTGCGCGAGCCTGCCGGAATGTCCCCTGAACGACGTGTCGGCCAAACGACGCACCGCGGATGGTGCGAGGCGAGACATAGATTGACTCAGAAGTGAGATGAGATTGTGACGTTCACGCCGACGGGTCCGACTGAGGTACATCGGGTGACGGCTCCGGAGCCGCCCGATCCTGTTGTGGAGACGCAGTTCGCCGGGCGCCTTGAGTTCAGCGGCGGATTCCCAACGGAGGAGACACTCCGAAGTCTCAACGATCAGCTGGACTTCCAGCGCGGTTGCCAGGTCTTCCTCCGCCACATGATGGCCGCGGCGATCTGGGGTTCCACCGGGCCTTCACGCGGGATCTGAACGTAGGACCGACCGACTTCGTGATCTTCCACGCCGACGCGAACGGCCTTGCGCTCACGGCCAACACGGAGACGATCTACGGGGTCACCGTCCTGGACACCAAGCCTGATGGGCCGGTCGTCGTTGAGGTGCCGCCAATGGTTCTGGGCCTCGCGCGGGCGTCACCCCGGGACGCATCCTACGAACTCCCCAGCGCGTCGCGGCGGGGGAGCTCAGGATGGAGGCAGCGGCAGCGCTGACAGTTGCACGAGCGACAGCACGAGGAGGGCGATACCCAGACCGATCAGGCCGTAGCGGACGCCCCGGTACGGGAAGTGTGTCGAGATGCCCACCAAGAAGAGGATGCTGGCAAGGACGACCGTGAGCCGGACGTACTTGTCGGCGGTCGAGCCATCCGCTTCGCCGTCGCGAAAGGTTGCTTTGGCTCGCTCATCGAGGGTCCGAGCCTCGGTCGCACCAGGCCGCTTGTACTGCGGCATGTACGTGGGGCCCCGCGGCGCTTCGCGGTTCGTGTCCGGCTTCGTCGCCCGCCAGGCGTCGAAGGCGACTTTGAAGTCGGGACGGAACCGTCGTTCCGCCAGCCGCATCGCCGGCTTGTTGCCCGCGATGTAGGCGGAGAACCAGGCCTCGAAGGTGGACGAGTCGTAGCTGCGCAGCTCAAAGGCGTCGGCGTCCGCCCGGCTCCCCTCGATCCGAAGGCTCGACGCCGTGGCGAGCTCGACGCGCGACTCGGTTGCCCACTTTGAGGCCGCGTAGCCCGACCACGCCGCTAGCAGCGCCACGACCGAGAGGAGGACGGCCTCGGTGATGGAGATGAGCTGGTCGCGTCGCTCGTGCGGGTCGGCGTGCTTCGCGTGCTCGCTGATCTCTTTCCCAACCTCGCTTGCCGAAAGCCCCTCCGGCATCGAGGAAGCCTACCGCCCTAGTCAATCTCCAGTCGAGCGACATTTGACAACAATGGCCCAGCTCGGGGTACATTCCCGCACACTCGCGCAGGCGAGCGCGGATGCCTCCTGAACCCGACTAGTCCGCGTCCGGACTCGGCGTAAGGAGTTTCCAGTGCCCCTCCGAGACGACCTCGACCGTGCCGTCCGTCACCTTCACGGCGGTCTCGTCGTCGATTGCGTAGGTCGGGACCGGGATCCCGGCGGCCCACCGTTCGACCTCGGCTAGAGAAGAGTCGTCGAAGCCCTCGCGATCCAGGTGCACACGCAACGCAAAATCGACCAGCCCCAGCGCTCTGTCGCCTTCCTTCTCCGCCATATCGCTGCCCGCGGGCACGAGCTGAAGGTTGAACTCCGCGTCGCAGTTGTAGGGCGTCACGACGATGCTCCCGGCGCTCACCCCCACGTAGACCGATTCGCTCAGCGACGGCAAGAGGTCTGCCAGGCCCGACTGCCGCATCCAATGACACAGGTACAGGACATCGCCGCCCCAGACCAAAAGGGCGTCGGTCTTGCGGAGCATGGGGACCCAGCTCTCCTGCTGGATGCTTGGCAGGGCGGTGAGTTCCAGCACTCCCAACGACTTCCAACCCAATTTGCACAAAGGGCTCGGAGCCGTACCGCAGATCGCCTTCCACGCCATGCCTGCACCGTCGGGGAAGGGATAGACCGCCGTTGGAATGAAGAGGGCGCTGGACTCGGCGACCGGTTTCCCCAGCAGGTCGACGAGCGTGTCGTGGATGCTCGCGTTGGCGATACCGGCGGACGTGAGGAGAAACCTCATGCTGCCTCCCGAGAGTCGATTGCTGCAGGCGGAACGGTCCGGACGTTCTAGCCATCGATCATCTTCAACAAGTAGCCCCCACTACGTCGGCTCCGAGCCAGCGGCAACCCATGAGATGTTCGGGTGGCATTCCCGAACACTGGCGCACGCGGGGCGACTGTCTGTGGAGAGGCGGCTTGCGTCTTACAGCGCGGCGTAATCGAGTTCGAGGAACTCGCTCACCTCGGACATCCAACGCTCCTCCACGAAGCGGACGTGGTCAGGGTGCTCGTTGTAGCGCGCGTAGGCGGCTCGGTCAGCGAACTCCATCGAGATCCCGAACGTGTACCCATTCTTTGGGCTGACCTCAGACAGCAGCTCGAACCTCTCGACGCCCGGAACGGTTGCGAGCCGTTCGGCTGCGTCGAGGAACTCACGCTCCCCTGCCGATCCTTCCGGATGGATAAGCGCGAACGCGACGGTATGCCGGATGCGCTCCTGGTCCATGTCCGCACCCTACGGCAGATGCCCATCCTCGACCAATCGGGACGAACGCGGAACGTGGTGTCGGGTCTACGCGGACGCAGGCACCGCGGCGCCATAGCCATGCTCGACGAGGAGGTGCGCGCGATCCTGATACATCTGCGGGTCCGAGGGCTGCCAGGTATCCAAGCCGTCGACGTAGCGGTTGTACATGCAGAACGCCGCCGCGATGAGGACGGTGTCGTGGATCTCGAGGTCGGTCGCTCCCTCGGCCCGTGCGGCC
Source organism: uncultured Actinomycetes bacterium (assembly GCA_963821365.1). Classification (GTDB taxonomy): domain Bacteria; phylum Actinomycetota; class Thermoleophilia; order Gaiellales; family Gaiellaceae; genus Gaiella. The sequence goes on along the minus strand of CAWGDT010000006.1, from coordinate 120,342 downwards.
TCGATGTCCGAGCTCGTGACGCTCTTGCCGTCGACCGCAACCTTGCCGGCGATGTGCAAGAGCGCGCGAAGCTTCGGATCGATCTCCGCGGTGTCCGGATCGCGCTTGACGTCCTCGACCAGTTCGATACCGCCGTCGAGCTGGACAGCGGCGAAGGCGCTGTGTGAGTGCTCGCAGAAGACGGTCTTGTTGCGGCTGGAGACGTAGGCCGCGATCAGTTCCCGGTCGCCTCGCGACAACGTGTTGTCTGCGCGCAGCAGCTGCTCCGCGAGAGCATTGAGGTGCACGGCTGTTTCGGGCCGGAACTGCATCGCGCTGCGGATCCCGGGCACGCCCTCAGGCAGATCGATGTGCGGCATTGACAGGCTCCTCCTCGTCGACGCGTCTTGGCGCCCCCGCAGGATAGACGGGCCCCTACGGGGCGTGGGTACTTTTCGTCCACATGAGAATCGAGCTGATGTTCTGGGCCGGATGCCCCTCACATCCCGAGGCGCTCGAGCTCCTGCGCGACGTACTCGCCGAGCGAAACCTCGACGAGCCGATAGTGATCCGAGAAGTCTTCACGCAAGAAGACGCGATCGCACTCGCGTTTCCCGGCTCGCCCACGATCCGCGTCGACGGACGCGACGTCGATCCGACGGTCCCCCAGGAACAGCCCTCGCTGACCTGCCGTGTGTACCGTCTTCCAGACGGGCGGCCGTCGCCCATCCCCAGCCGGCTGCAACTCGAGGAGGCACTGGCATGAGCGCGATCGCGACTGCACCTTCGTTCGATCTCCAAGGAGTGGACGGTCGCGACCATTCGCTCGCCGAGTACTCCTCCTCGGCAGTGCTCGTCCTCATCCAGTCGTGCAACCACTGTCCCTACGTGCTCGCCTGGGAGGGTCGAATCAACGACCTCGCGCGCGCATATGCCGATCGCGGGGTGAGCATCGTCGCCATCAATTCGAACGACGCCGAGGCGTATCCCGTCGACTCCTTCGATGCGATGGTCGAGCATGCCCGCGAAGCCGGTTACGTCTTCGACTACCTCCATGACGCGAGTCAGGACGTGGCACGACACCTGGGATCCGAGCGAACTCCCGAAGCGTTCGTCTACGACGGCGAGCGGCGCCTCGTGTACCACGGCGCCGTCGACGACAACCGCGACGAGGACGAGGTGAGGGAGCACTACCTACGGGACGCGCTCGAGGCGGTTCTCGCGGGCGGGACCCCGGAGGTCGCGGAAACGTCCCCCGTGGGTTGCACGGTCAAGTGGCGTAGCTGAGCAAGCCTCAAGGGTGACCCAGCGCTCTGCGCCAGCCACACAAGCCCAGCACAGACAGTGAGAGTCAGCCTACGTTCCGCTCACCATCGATCAGTGGGACGACGCGTTCGCGGAACATCTCGAGCTGGGCACGCTCGTCGGCCAGCGGCCACAGAAAGACGCGTTGCGCGCCCGCACGCTCGTATGCCAGCAGCTTCATTGCGCATTCCTCTGCCGAGCCGATGGGAAGGATCGCGCGGAGCGGCTCCACGGGACGATTGAGCAACGGCGCCAGAAGATCCGCGAGCATCGCTTCGGCGCGAGCCCGGTCCTCGGTGACGTAACACCACATCGTGGCGATGCCGTTCGGGAATCGCTCCACATCGCGCCCGCGTGTCACCAGCTCCGCCTGGACGTCCAACCAGGCCTGAGCGAACAGCTCCGGGGTCGTGTTGTAACCGGAGGCGAGCCAGCCGTCGGCAAGGCGCGCCACGCGTCGGAGGCCGGCCGCCGATCCCCAGCTTCCGATCCAGATCGGTGGACCGGGGCGTTGAGCCGGCCTTGGTTCCAGCATGAAGCCGGCACTGGAGTAGAACGTGCCCTCGAACGCGACGTCGTCGGCTCGCCAGTACGCGCGTAGGGTCTGTACCGCCTCGTCCAGCCGCTTCCAGCGCTCCTCGAAGCTCACGCCGACCAGCTCGTAGTCCCGAGCCGACGAACCGGGGCCGAGCCCGACCAGCAGCCGGCCGCCGGACAGCAGATCGATCGCCGCGAGGATCTTCGCGGTTGCCGCCGGCCCACGGAGCACCGGCACGGCGACGGTCGTCGCGAGCGTCATCCGGCCACTGTGCGCGAGCATCGCGGCCAGCGCCGTCGGCCCGTCGAGCCACGGGCGCGAGAACACGAGATGGTCGTTCGCGCAGAGGTGCGTGTATCCGAGATCGTTCGCAGCTTTCGTGAGCGCAAGCAGGTCATCGAGCGAGCGCTGCTCGCCCGTGAAGGAGATCAGCGGAAGATGGACACCGAATTCCATATGGGCCACTTGTCACGAGAGGCTATTCGAGAACCCATCACCGCACCTGGCGACGGCTCATTCCTCCGCGCTCGCGCACCTGAATCTGCTGGCCTCGGGAGCGTCAGCTACCGCTTGCCTCCGGGCTGCGGGTGAACAGCTTCCAGTGCCCCTCGGAGACGACCTCGACGTGTGCCGTCGATCACCTTGATGGCGGTGTCGTCGTCGATCGCATACGCCGGACCCTCGATGCTGGCAGCCCAACTCTCCGCTTCGGCCATGGAGTTGCCCGGCATGCCCTCGGGGTTCACGTGCGGACAGATCGAGAAGTCGACGACCCCCAGCGTCTCGTCGCCACCGGTGGGTGACTTCCACCCGACGAAGTCCTCCCCGATCCTGGGGGTCATCACCATGCTCCCGGCGCTCAGCCCCACCCAGACCATCTCGCGCAGCGACGGCAAGAGATCAGCCAGCCCGGACTCCCGCATCCAGTGGCACAGGTACAGGGCATCGCCGCCCGAGGCCAGCAGGACGTCTGTCTCTCGGACCAGGGGGACCCAGCGTTCTTCGTCGATGCTGGGCAGCGCGGTGAGCTCCAGCACTCCCAAGGACTTCCACCCCAGCTCGCACATGGGATTGTCGGATCGTCCACTGATGAAACGCCATACCCCCGCTCCTGGACCGACCTGGGGGTGCCCGTACATCGCGGTGGGGATGCAGAGGGCGCTGGAGTCGGCGATCGGCTTGCCCAGCAGGTCGACCAGCGCGTTGTGGATGCTCGTGTTCTTGATGCCGGCGGACGTGAGAAGAAGCCTCATGGGTGCTTCCTTCGTTCGCGGTATACGCCTGGTGCTTCCCTCAGAGAGACTCAGCAGAAGCGCAGGAATCATCGTTCGCGCGGCAGCCGCCGCGGGACGTTCGCAAGCGCTGGCCCGGCCGAAACCTCGCCTACATCTGGGCGATGACCTCGCAAACGTCGGCGCTGATGAAGACAGCCGGCGCCTGCGGCATGTCCCGTAGCGAGCTGAAGACGATCTCAGCCGCTCGCGCGTCCTGCTCGGTCTCGAACAGCCAGAGCGAATGTTGGATCACCTTGCCGCGGTCGTCGACAGCGCGAGCCCAGTAGGCGGTCTTGTGACCGGCCATTCCGCCAACAAGGGTTGGACCGTGTTCGCGCGCCATCATCGCCGTCTCGTCTTCATGGCCCGGCTTGATCTCGACGCGACCAACAACTGCGTACATCGAGCCTCCTTCAACTGTTGAAGAGATTCTCTCGCATCTGGTGCTGCTCAGGCGCTCGGGCGACATTTCCCAGCACCTGCGCAGGCAAGTGTTCCTCCGCCCTCCGCGCAACCTGCCAGTTGACCAGGCACCGATGACTTCCGGGCGCCTGTGGCGTCCGAAGCTCGAGCGACAGGCCACAGACGCCGCGGCGACGCGAGCGCTGCGGCCCCCGAGCCGGAGAGTTTTCCTAGCAAGCACGGTCCCCAGACGACCCGAGACCATGGAGGTCTGATCATGCGGAAGCTGATAGCGACGGTGTTCAACTACTCGCTCGACGGCCTTCTCGCCGACGAGGGCACCGAGTTCTGGAGGTTCTGCTTCGACCTGCCCGAAAACCGCGAGCCCGACGATCCGGGGCAACTCGACCTGCTCCAGAGCGCGTACGCGCACATCATGGGCCGCACCGCCTACGAGGGCATCGCCGGGGCCATGACGACGGCCACCGACCATCCTTTCGCCGACATCCTGACCGCCGGGCGCAAGGTCGTCTTCTCCCGGACACTTGGGACGGCCGACTGGGCCAACACCACCATCGCCGCTGGTGACACGGCCGAAGAGATCGAGAAGCTCAGGCTGGGCGGCGACGGCCACATCGTAGTCTGGGGCGGCGTCAGCCTCTGGCGGTCGCTCATGCGGCTCGACCTGATCGACGAGCTCCACGTGAGCCTGTTCCCCTACGTTGCGGGCGAGGGCACCCGGCTGTTCGACGGCGTCCCCAAGTCGTACAGGCTCGACCTGGTCTCCAGCACCGCCTCCAGCAACGGGATCGTCGAGCTGCGGTACGGCCGGCACCGCTAGCGCAGCGGCCCGGTCCGCAAGGCGTTCACCTGTGATCCGCGTTACTCCCGGTCCGCTAGAGCCGCGGCTCGAGCGGCTCGCCGACGAGCGCGCGAAGCACCTCGAGGTCACGCTCGTAGGTGAGCAGCGCCTCCGCCTCGGCGACCGAGGACCAGCGCGCCTCATCGACCTCGTGGGCGAAGCCGAGGTCGCCCGCGACGACGCGGAGGCGCCAGTAGCGGACGCGCTTCGGCCGGGCCTTCGAGTCCGTGTAGGACGTCGAGGGCAGCTCGTCCTCGAGCGCGCAGACGAGACCCGTCTCCTCTTCGACCTCCCGGAGCGCGCATGCCTCGTCGGTCTCGCCCGGCTCGCACTTTCCCTTCGGGAAGCTCCAGTCCTCGTACTGCGGGCGGTGGACGATCAGCACCCGGCGGCCGTACGGGGTGTCCCGGACGGGAACGCCGCCTGCGGCGCGGACGACGGTCACGCGAGCGGCTTCGCCGTCCGCCGCAGCGCCGTCCATGCCTGCGGCCACGCCGCCCGTGCCGCCTCCATTCGCTCGTGCTCGCGCGCGACGAGGAGCGACACGGCCTCGACGTCGGCGCCGTCGGCGGCCCACGCGAGGACCCGCGCCTCTGCCACGACGGCGTCCTGATGCTCTCCGAGCACGTCTTGCAGCTCCTTCGCCGCGTCGACGAACGCGCTGCCCCGCTTGCCCAGCTCGTGCGCGGCGAGCTCGGCCGCGTACCGGGCGCGCTTCACGTGCAGCCGCCCTGAATGGAGCCGCGCGTCGCTCGACTCGCCGTCGAGTCGGGCGAACGCCTTTCGTGTTCGGCGCCATTCTGCGCGCCATACATCGCGAAGCGCCGTCTCGCGACCGCCAGGCTCGGGCTCCGAGACGCGCTCCAGGCGATCGAGGAGCGCGAGGTACCGGTCGCTCGAGAGCGCCGCGACGACGGTGACGCGCGCCTCGGCCCGCTCCGCGCCCAGCACACGAAGCAGGCCGGACACGGCCTCCGTGCCCTGGCCCAGCCCGGCGATGTCCGCCGCGAGCCGGTCGATCAGCACGTCGAGATCCCTCGCAGGGCCGAGCGAGCGCCCGAGCCAGCCGAGCTCGTCGCGCAGAGGCTCGGACCACGATCGGTCGAGCAGCCCGCGCCCGGCGCGGAAGAACGCCCGCAGGCGCCGGGTCGCGACGCGGAGCTGGTGTAGGTCCTCGGGGTCGGAGCCGAGCCGAACGCCGGGATCGTGGAGCAGCAGCCTCCGCGCCTGCTCCGCCAGCGCCAGGCCGAGCGCGGTGAGCGGCCGAGTGCCGCGGGGAACGTCCACGACGCCGCTCGGGACCTCGAGATCGAGCGCGCGGTAGAGCTTCGGGCGGAGCTCGCCCGGCGCGGCGCCTGCCTGCTCCAGCTCGTCCCTGAGCCGCAGCAGCGTGCGTTCGTCGCCTCCCACGAGCTCCACCTCCAGCTCGCGGAAGCGCCGCGTCACGCGCTGGCCCTCCAGCACGGCCACCGAGTCGTCGACGATCTCCGCCCCGTCGGCGAGCACGACCTGGCGTCGCGTCCGAAGCCGGGCGACGTGGCGGAGCTCGCGGCCGCGCAGGAACGCGACGAGCAGCGACGAGAGCTCGAGCGGAGGCCGCGCCGGCGGACCGGGCTGCTCGAGCTCGGAGCGGGCGGCGCCGCGAGGCAGCTTCAGCTGCCAGAGGCCCGTCCCCGCCTCCACCCGGTAGCGAAGCGTCACGCCGTGCCGGGCGAGCACGAGATCGTCCGTGTCGTGGTACGTGGAGACGAAGACCCGCGTCGGCTGCGGCTCGCCGCCGAGCTCGGGGAGGACGAACCCCTCGCCCGGCGTGAGCTTCAGCTCCCGCTCGACGGTTTCCTTCATCCTCCGAGCGTATCCGCGCCGGCGGAGCGCCGTTCGGCCGGACGCCGAGCGTGCGTGCGGGCTCGCCCGGACCGGTCGCGTCAGTGCGATGCGTCCGTGAACTCGTGGAACTCGCCGGTAACGAGATACTCGGTCTGCTCGCCGATGTCGACCGCGTTGTCGCCGATCCGCTCGATGCAGCGCGCGACGACGATCATCCGCATCCCCCACTCCTGCATCCCTGGGGTCGCGGACATCGCGAGGACCTTGTCGACGACTGCCCGATTCGTCCTGTCGATCAGTTCGTCCAGGTCGACGAGTTCGCGTGCACTGGCGACGTCGCGGGCGGCGAACGCGTCCAACGAGCGACGAACCATCTCGGCCGCGCGTTCCCCCATCTCGCGGAGCCCCTCTACAAGCTCCGTATGTTGCTCGAGGGCGGCGGACAGCTTCGTCAGCTTTGCGACCGTGACGCTCTGGTCGCCGATGCGCTCGAGGTGGATCGAGCTGTGGAGCACGGCGAGCACGAGGCGCAGGTCGGTCGCCACGGGTGCCTGCTGGGCGAGCAGCTCGCCGATCGAGCGCTCGAGGCGGTGATAGCGGTCGTCGATCTCGTCGTCGAATGCGATCACCTCGTCGCAGAGCTCGACGTCCTGCGACTCGAGGGCGTTGATCGCGCCGCGCACCGCCCGGAGGGCGACCTCGCCCTGCTCCTGGAGGTCTGCCTCGAGTGCGTCGAGACTGTGCTGGTATTCGACGCGTGCCATGGGCTACCCGAACCGTCCGGTGACGTAGTCCTCGGTACGCTTGTCTGACGGGTTCGTGAAGATCGTCGTGGTCGGCCCCTGCTCTACCAGGATCCCGTGGCGGCCGCCGTCCTCACGCACGTCGACGCTGAAGAACGCGGTCATGTCCGCGACGCGCGCCGCCTGCTGCATGTTGTGGGTCACGATCACGATCGTGTACTCCGTCTTGAGCTCGTGCATGAGGTCCTCGATGCGCGTCGTCGCAATCGGATCAAGCGCCGAGCACGGCTCGTCCATGAGGATCACGTCGGGCTCGACCGCGAGCGCCCGCGCGATGCAGAGGCGCTGCTGCTGTCCGCCCGAGAGTGACAGGCCACTCGCCTTCAACCGATCCTTCACCTCGTCCCAGAGCGCCGCTTGCCGCAGCGAGCGTTCGACACGCTCGTCCAGGTTCTTCTTCATCCCGAGCACGCGCGGCCCGTACGCGACGTTCTCGTAGATCGACTTGACGAAGGGATTCGGCTTCTGGAAGACCATGCCGATCAGCCGGCGAACCTGGACCGGGTCGACCCCACTGCTGTACAGATCCTGACCGTGGTAGAGGATCTCGCCCGTCACCTCCGCACCGGGAATGAGGTCGTTCATGCGGTTGAAGCACCGGATGTACGTACTCTTGCCGCATCCCGACGGGCCGATGAACGCCGTGACCTGATTCGCGTAGATCGTCATGTCGACGTCATGGAGGGCCAGCTTGCCGCTGTAGCTCACGTCGACCTTGGACGCGGTGAACACGGCTGTGCGGGCGCCGACGGGCTCGGCCGCGGCTGCCGTCGTGATGTGCACCGTCGACGCCTCTCGGGGATCCGTTTGCATCGTCGTCTCTCCCATCAGCCTCGTGTCACCATCCTTCAATACCGTAGTCGGAGCGGACCCGCTTGTGATGGCCGCCGGCCACCTCCCGCCCGTCAGACGAGAGTGGCCGGCGACCGGCGTCGCTCTCGAAGACCGATCAGGTCGCCTGCTTGACCCTTGCGATCGTCTTCGCGGCTGCCACACGGATGCTGTCCGGGATCGGCGCATACAGCAGCTTCAGGCCGAGCTGCTGTCCCGGCTTGCTGATCGCGAACAGGAGGAACCGCTTGACGGCTACCGCCTGCTTCGACTGCAGCGGCACGATGACCCACGTGAACGTCGAGATCGGGTAGGCGAGCTTGCCCGCACTCGCCGGGGGATCCACGAGGGAGATGGCGTTGTCCGAGGGGATCGTCTTGATCGACCCCGCCGCAGCGACCGCTCCGCGGATCCCCGGCGTTGCGTAGGCGCCCGCCTTGTTCTTGACCTTGGCGAACCGCAGCTTGTTCTGCAGCGCGTAGGCGACGTCTGCATATCCGATCGCACCGGGTGTGCTCTTCACGACACCGGCGACGCCGGAGCTCCCTCGTGCTCCGACTCCGAGCGGGAACGGGGGCTGCGTCGACTTGCCGACCTTCCCGGCGAACGCCGGGCTCACCTTCGAGAGGTAGTCCGTGAAGTTGTAGCTCGTCCCCGACCCGTCCGACCGGTAGGCCGGCGTGATCTTCATGCTCGGGAGATCGACGCCCGGGTTGATCGCCTTGATCTGAGACGCATTCCACTCTGTGATGTTGCCGAGGTAGATGTCGGCGATGATCTGCTCCGGTCAGCCTGATCTGCTGCGCGATGCCGGGGAGGTTGTAGAGCACAGCAGTCGTCCCGAGGAGGACAGGAATCTGCACGCATTCCTTGCAGTTCGAGAACTGGTCGGGAGTGAGCGGCGCGTCGGTCGCTCCGAAGTCGACGGTCCGAGCCGTGATCGACGCGATGCCGGCGCCGGACCCGACCGAGTTGTAGCTCACGTTCGTGCCCGACTTCGGGTTGTAGTACTGGTACCAGGCCGTGATGAGCGGTGCCGCGAAGCTCGAGCCCGCGCCGACGACGTTCGTGTCCGTCGACCTCGTCGTGCGGGCTCCCGCGGAGACCGCCAACGACGACGCAACGATGACCGCCACGAAGCCGACCAGCACCCCGAGCGTCAATCTCTTCCTGTTCATGCCAGCTCTCCCTCTCTTGCTGTTGTTGTTGTGGTGCCCCGAGCCGGGGTGAATTTCCCGATCCCCGACGATGGTCGCAAACGATCGGTGGAGCTCGTGTACGGAGACTGTGAATCGTGGGCTGTCAGTGGTCAATTTGTGGTGACGAATTCGCCGAATAGTCGTGACGGTCACACCGCGTCCGTGTCGTCCGGGCGAGAGCTGCGCATCGGCTCGACCAGTCGCCCGAGATATCGGCCGAGCATGATGCTCCCGCTGCCGACATCGCCACCCTCGAATTTACGGCGGTTTCGCGCGAGAAACACCCGCCCCAGGAAACTGAGGAGAAGGACGAACATCATCAGCAGCAGCGCCGCGGCCCACGCGAGCTCGTGGTCATAGGGATCCGGCGACTCGGAGTAGATGAAGATGGCGAACGGCAGCGTGAAGAGCGCCTGCGACGGGTCCCAGCTGACAACGTTCGCAGCGAGCGACGATGCGAAGATGATCGGCGCCGTCTCGCCCGCGACCCGGGCGACCCCGAGCAATGTCCCGGTGACGATCCCGCCGAGCGACGACGGGATCACGACCTTGACGACGGTCTTCCATTTGCGGGCGCCGAGTGCCGCGCTCGCGTCCCGGAGCGAGACCGGCACAAGGCCGAGCACCTCCTGCGTCGAGCGGGCGATGAGCGGCACCTGGATGATCGAGAGCGCGACGCCCGCGATCCAGGCCGCCTGACCGTGGCCGACGACGAGCAGGCCAAAGACGAAGATGCCGATCACGACCGAGGGAATCCCGTTCAACACGTCGAGCATGAGCCGGACGAACTGGCTCACGCGGGTGCTCGCGAACTCGCTCGTGAACAGCGCGACGAGCACCCCGATCGGCACGGCGATCGCCGTCGCGATCCCGACGATGATCAACGAGCCGACGATCGCATTCGCGACACCTGCGCCCTGACTCTGTCCGACGGCGAGCTGCGGCGTCGGCTGCGTGAAGAAGTCGAGGCTGAGCGCCTTGAAGCCGTGTACGACGACCGTGAAGACGATCAGCGCCAGAATTGCCACCGCAAGCAGAGCGGCGAAGCTGCAGAGCGCGACCATCAGGACGTTGACGAAGCGCCGGCGGCGCGTTCGCCGGTCGCCTCCCTTGAGGCGAGCCGCGAGGTCGGCCGATGCGGCGCCGACGCTCATTGGCGCTTCCGCTCGACGCTGCGGATGATCACCAGGGCGATCAGGTTGAAGACGAGCGAGAGGACGAGGAGGATCAGCGCGAGGTAGAACAGCGACGCGATCTGGAGGTTCGAGGCGGCACCCTGGAACTGCCCGGCGATGCGGCTCGCGAGCGTGTCGCCGGTGTCGAAGAAGTTCAGGCTGAGACCGTGGGTGGTGACGCCGATGACCTGCGTCACTGCGATAGCCTCTCCGATCGCACGACCGAGCCCGAGCACGGAGGCCGCGAGCAGGCCAGGGCCGACGTAGGGGATCGTGACCTTCTGAATCGTCTCCCACCGCGTCGCCCCGAGCGCGAGCGAGCCGTCCTGGATGTCGCGCGGAACGCGGGTGAAGAGCTCCCGGGAGACGCTCGAGACGATCGGGACGACCATGATCACGAGCACGATCACCGCCGACAACATGCTCGCACCCGTGTAGCCGAACGCAGGCTCGGAGAAGAACGGCGTCCATCCGAGAAACGACGCCAGCGCCGGCGCGATGTCGTCCCGCACCACCGGCCCGAGGACGATGATCCCCCACAGCCCGATGAGGACGCTCGGAACGCCTGCGAGCGTCTCGACCATCGCGCCGACGGGCGAGCGAAGCGGCTTCGGCGCCAGATCGGAGAGGAAGAGCCCGATCGCGATCGCGATCGGTGTCGCGATGAGAAGCGCGAGAATCGACGTGATCGCGGTCCCGAAGATGAAGTCCCGGGCGCCGTACTGGTCGTTGACGGCGTTCCAGGTGCTGCCCGAGAGGAAGCCCAGCCCGAACTTCCCGACGGCCGGGTTCGCCTGGTCGACGATCTTCCACACGATCAGGCCGAACGTGGCAGCTGTTAGAAGCGTGGCCCCACCACTGAGGCCGAACAACGTCCAGTCGCCCCACTGAGCGCGTCGTTCGCCGGCCCCCGTCAGGTTGAGCCGTTCTCTCGTCTCGAGCGTGGTCATGGGTGGTGGAGGCACGCACGGATGCGTGCGCTGGCCTTCGCTACCCCCGCAGCTCCCCAGGCGAACATCGGGAGCAGTGTCTCCCGTGTGCGCGCCGCAAGGGTCCACCCTTTGGTGAAGAACTGGTGGGAAACCGGTGAACGTCCGCAGCTACGCAGTCGGGAAGACGCAACGGATCTCGAGCCCCGCCCCGAGCCCGCCGAGCGCCTCGACCGTGCCGCCGGCCTGGGTGACGACGTGCTTCACGATCGCGAGGCCGAGGCCCGTGCCCCGCGAGGCGCGCGCGCGGTCGGCGCGGAAGAAGCGCTCGAAGAGCCGGGTCAGCTGCGCCTCCTCGACACCGACGCCGTCGTCCGTGCCCCGCAGGACGATCGTCTCCCCGACGCGCTCGATCGCGAGCGTGAACGTGGCGCCGGGCCCCGCGTACCGGATCGCGTTCTCCGCGAGGTTCTGGGCGACGACGCGGATCATGCGCGGCCGGATCGCGAGCTCGACGTCCGGGTCTCCTTCGACCACGAGCGCGACGCCTGCTCGGCTCGCTCGCTCGTCCAGATCGGCCGTCACCGCGTCCAGCTCCGGGCGCACGGCGACCGAGCCGAGCGAGACGACCCGTGTGCCCGACTCGAGCTCGCTCAGGAACAGCACCTCGTCGATCAGCTCGCGGATCTGCTCGACCTCCGCGCGCGCCCGGTCGACGAGCTCGCGGACGTCCTCCCCCGGGAGCATCGCGGTCTCGAGGAGCGAGAGCAGCCGCGCGAGCGGCGTCCGGAGCTCGTGCGAGACCGCAGCGGTGAATCCCGCCCGGAGCTCCTCGTAGGCCGAGAGGTCGCCGCTCGCGAGGTAGACGAGCCGCTCGCGCCGCCCGTCGACGTCGTACGGCACGACGAGCGGGACGATCCCGGCCTCGCCGGAGAGGAGGCCCTCCGGCAGCTTCTCACCTTCCTCGAGGCCTTGGATCGACTGGCGTGCCCGGCGGCTGGTCGCCACCACGCGGTCCTCGCCGTCGAGGACGACGACAGCCTCCCGGCTCTCCTCGAGCAGCACCCTGCCACGCGCGGCGTCGGCGTTCATGCTCACGGCGTTCTAACAGACGCCTGACGCAGGGCTTGCGTCCGGCTCATCGGCGCTTCAACCCGTCGACGGTGAATGGGGTCGTCAACGACCGGAAGGAGCAGCGATGAAGGGGAAGCTGACGGTGCTCGTGGCGATCGGCGCGCTCGTGCTCGCCTCGGGCGCGCTCGCGGCGATGCTCGACGGGACAGCCGGCGACGACCATCTGCGGGGCACCATGCAGGCCGACGTGATCCGCGCATTCGCCGGCGACGACGTCGTGAACGCGCGGGCGGGCAACGACCTCGTCCGGGCAGGCGGCGGCGCCGACGTGGTGCAGGGCGACAGCGGCAGCGACATCGTCTTCGGCGGCACCGGTTCCGACCGGATCCGCGCGGGCGCCGACGACGACGTCGTATGGGCGGGCTCCGGTGACGACGCCGTCTTCGGCGGCGAGGGACCTGACGAGCTCCACGGCGGCTCGGGCGACGACACGGTCTGGGGCGGCCCGGGCGGCGATCGCCTGTGGGCCGGCCCGGGGCACGACGTCCTCCACGGAGGTGCCGGCGACGACACGCTGCACGCGCTCGCGGCCGACGGCGACGCGGACACGCTCGACTGCGGCCCCGGCCACGACACCGCACGGGTCCTCGGCTCCGAGCGCTCGACGACGACGTTTCGGGGCTGCGAGACCATCGTGGTCGTGGTGACGCCGACCGGCGACGACCAGGCTGCGGAGGGTGACCGCGACGCGGACGCGGAGTGATGCCCAAGGGGGCGGGGCCGCCCGCCTCGCCCCCCGTTGCTCTCATGAAGATCTGGACGCGATCCGGTGAAGACCTGGAGCGTGCCCGTGACAGCGGCGACCAATCCGTCTAGCGTCGCCGACCGTGCCCGTCGACGCGAACCGGCTCGTGGACATCCCGCTCTTTGCGGGGATCTCGCCGGAGGAGCTCGAACGGATCGCCTCGTGGATGGAGGCACGGCACGCGGCGCCGGACGAGCGGATCTGCGGCGAGGGATCGCCGGGCTACTCGTTCTTCGTGATCGAAGGCGGCACGGCCGGCGTGACCAACGACAGCGGTGCGACGCGAACGCTCGGGCCTGGCGACTTCTTCGGCGAGATCGCGCTCGTGGAGGGCGGCCGCCGGACGGCGACCGTGACCGCCCTCTCACCACTCGACTTCTTCGCACTCTGGGGCGGTGACTTCAGGCTGCTCGAACGCGAGCAGCCCGACGTTGCCGACAGCATCCGGCGGGCCGTCGCCGAGCGGCTCGCGGCGCGGCGCTAGATCCCCGACAGCACGGTCTCGACCGCGACCTCCGGGGCCCAGGTGGCCGCGCGACGCTCGAGCTCGCGCGTCGCCGCCGTGAAGACGTTCTCGGAGATGGAGTAGTCGTCCGTGAAGTCGACGGCACCGTTGAGCTCGAGCACCGTCCAGCCTCGCCCGGTCGGGAGGAGGTCGACGCCGACGAGGTCGGCTCCCGCGACGCCGGCGCAGGCAAGCGCGAGCTCGCGCGCCTCCCGCGGCGGGTCGACGGGCCGCCGGCGCGCGCCGTGGGCGATGTTCGTGCGCCACTCCCCGGCGGCCGCGACGCGCCGGATCGCCCCGACGACGCGACCGCCTGCGACCAGGATCCGCAGATCGAAGCCGCACGGCGGGACGAGCTCCTGGACCAGCGCGCCGTGCGCCGCGAACCATCCGAAGCCCGAGACTCGCTCGAGCTCGCGGGCGAGCGCCTCGTCGTCCGGGCAGCGGACGACGTCGCGCCCCCAGCTCCCGAACCGGGGCTTGACCACCGTCGGCCCCACCAGCGCGGGCCGACGCGACCCGTCCGTCACGCACCAGGTCCGAGGGTGCGGAAGGCCGGCTACCTGGAGAAGCCGCGCGGTGACGAGCTTGTCGTGCGCTGCGATCAGCGCGCTCGCCGGATTGAGCACGCGCACGCCGCGCGCCTCGAGCTCGCCGAGCGAGCGGAGTCCGCGGTCGATCCCGTCCAGCCCGGGAAGGACGTCGAGCCGGCCGACGGCGACGTCGCGGGGGCCGAGCCACTCGACCGCCTCGTCGGGCGTGGCGCAGATCCAGCCAGCACCGCCGGCCGTGGCGAGGCGGCGGTTCGTCTCGGGCTTCGACGCGGCGACGACGGCGATGCGCATGTCGGCATCTTCGGGCGGTCGCGACCGCCCCGCAATCGGCTTCACCACGTTTGCACCACCACGAGACCGGAGCGACCGAGTTCGCGCGCACCCGGTCCCCGCGGACGCACGCTCGGCCGTGCGTTCACCACCTGGATACCATCCCTTCACCGTCCGTCGCCCCCACGCCTGTGTCCGGTTCACCACCATTTGCGGGAGAAATGGCAAAGATCCTGATCATCGAGGACGACGAGGTCATCGCGCAGGGGATGGCCCGGCACCTCCAGGCCGCCGGGTACGACGCAGTCGGGGTGGCGAACGGCGAGACGGGCCTCGCCCGGCTGCGCTTCGAGCGGCCCGACGTCTGCGTGCTCGACCTGATGCTCCCCGGCGTCGACGGGTGGAAGGTGATCGAGCAGGCGCGCGCCGAAGGGATCGGCACGCCGATCGTCGTCGTCTCGGCGCGCGGCACCGAGCACGACCGCGTACACGCGCTCGAGATCGGCGCCGACGACTACCTCGTCAAGCCGTTCTCGATGAAGGAGCTCGTCGCACGAGTCGGCGCCAGCGCGAGGCGCGGCACGCGGGCGCAGGACCCCCGGCGCGGCGAGGAGATCGTCATCGAGGAGCTGCGCCTCGATCCCAGGAACGTCCAGGCCTACGTCGACGGTGAGAGCGCAGACCTGACGCCCACCGAGTTCCGCCTCGCCTATGCGCTCGCGCTCGAGACGGGCCGCGTGCTGACGCGCGACGAGCTGCTGCAGCGCGTGTGGGGCAGGCGGGCCTCCCACCGCGACCGGACGGTCGATGTCTTCATCCGCAAGCTGCGCGAGAAGATCGACGGCCGCGCTCCGCGCCACACGTTCCTCCAGACGCGGTACGGCGTCGGCTACAAGCTCGAGGCCGAGCCCAAGCAGCCTGCCGCGGCGTAGCGCGCCGAAGCAGAACGGGCTTCCAGGTATACTTAGCCTCACGAATGATTCGTGAGGCTACGCGTTCACCACTCGAGATCGCCGAGGAGCTCCGTCCGGCGATCCTCCGCCTCGCCCGGAACCTCCGGCGCGAGACCGAGGCGCTCGGCGTGACCTCGAACCAGGCCACCCTGCTCTGGCAGGTGCGCACCCAGCCCGGACTGTCGCTGCGCGAGCTCGCCGAGGCGGAAGGCATCACCGCACCGTCGCTCTCGGGACACGTCGACCGGCTCGAAGCGGCAGCACTTCTGCGCCGCGTCCGATCGGACGACGACCGTCGGCGGGTGGGCCTCGAGCTCACGCCGGAGGGCCGCGCGATCCTCAAGCGCGTTCGCGCCCGCCGGACCACATGGCTCGCCGATCGGCTCGCCCGCCTGCCGGACGAGGATCGTGAGCGTGTCGAGCAGGCGCTGCCGGCGCTCCAGCGGATGCTGGAGCCGGGTCCGTGAGGCTCCTCTCGATTGCGCTCCGTCGAAGGACGTTCCGCTCGCTGCGCCGTCACCGCAACTACCGGCTCTTCTTCGCCGGGCAGCTCGTCTCGGTCGCCGGCACGTGGATGCAGAACATCGCGCTGGCATGGCTCGTGATCGAGCTCTCGAACTCGCCGCTGGCCGTCGGCGCGCTCGCGTTCTGCCGGTTCGTGCCCTTCCTGCTCCTCGGACTCGTCGCGGGAGT
The DNA here is from genome assembly GCA_963821365.1 of uncultured Actinomycetes bacterium. Classification (GTDB taxonomy): domain Bacteria; phylum Actinomycetota; class Thermoleophilia; order Gaiellales; family Gaiellaceae; genus Gaiella. The sequence continues at coordinate 104,364 of CAWGDT010000006.1, read as the reverse complement.
CGTCATCGACCGCTTCGACACGCGCCGGCTGCTGCTCGCGACGCAGGCTGCCGCGATGCTCGTCTCGATCGCTCTCGCGATCGTCACGCTCGCCGGGTGGGCCAGCCTCCCGCTCGTCTACGCCCTCGCCGCGGTCGGCGGGCTCGTGCTCGTGTTCGACGCGCCGGGGCGCCAGACCCTGACCTTCCAGATGGTCGGCGAGTCCGAGCTGCAGAACGCCGTCGCGCTCAACTCCGGTCTCTTCAACGCCTCGCGCGTGATCGGCCCCGCGCTCGCCGGGCTCCTGATCGCCGCGGTCGGAACGGGGCTGTGCTTCGTCGTGAACGCGGTCAGCTTCCTCGCGGTGCTCGTGGCGCTCTACCTGATGCGCGAGGACGAGCTCTTCCACGTCGAGAAGCGCCCGGACACGAGGGTCGTGGCGGGTATCCGGGAAGGGCTCGCCTGGGCGGCACACACGCCGATCACGCGGATCGTCCTCGCGGTGGTCACCGTCGTCAGCCTCGTCGGGTTCAACTTCAACGTGCTCGTCCCGCTCCTCGCATCGCAGACGCTCGACGTCGGAGCGGGGACGTTCGGCCTGCTCTCCGGCGCGTTCGGGCTCGGCGCGCTCGCCGGCGCGCTCGCGACCGCGAGCCTGCACGAGGCGAGCCCGCGCGTGTTCGTCGGCGGCGCGATCGGGTTCAGCCTCGCGATGCTCGGGCTCGCGCTCGTGCACTCGGTCGACGTCGCGCTCGTCCTCCTACTGCTGCTCGGCATGTCCTTCGCGCTCTTCACGTCGAGTGCGAACGCGCTCGTCCAGCTCGCCTCGCCTCCTCACCTCCGCGGGCGCGTCATGAGCCTCTACCTGTTCGCCTTCGCCGGGCTCGCCCCGATCGGCGGGCTCGTGGCGGGGTTCCTCGCCGAGGAGGGCGGGACGGCGCTCGCCTTCGGCATCGCCGGCCTCGCCGGCCTCCTCGCGATCGCATGGGCGGCCCATGCCCTGTTCTCGGAGCCTCTCCGGCCTGCACAGGCCGGGGCGTGACGAGACCGCGCCGCTGCGTTACGGTTCCAATCGGCATCGCACGGACGTGACCCCGCCGCCGCCGCGGCATCCCGGACGTGCGATGCCGCTTTCGGGTCGTCTGCGTCCGACGAGAACCGCCCGACGATGAGAGGAGGGTGACGTGAGCGAGTACGAGGCGCGAGCGCTCGGCCCCGACACCTGGGATGCGTTCGCCCGGCTGGCGGAACGGCACAACGGCGTGTTCGGCGGCTGCTGGTGCACCTACTTCCACACGATGCACGCCGAGAAGACATTCACCGCGGAAGGCAACCGCGACCTCAAGCGACGCCTCGTCGACGAGGGACGAGCACACGCAGCCCTGGTGTACGACGGTGACGAGGCCGTGGCCTGGTGCGAGTACGGAACCCCGGAGGAGCTGCCGAACATCTACCACCGCAAGCAGTACGAGGAGGAGCTCGACGTCCTCCCCGACTATCGGATCACCTGCATCTTCGTGGACAAGCGCTACCGGCGCAAAGGGTTGTCGGCGATTGCGCTGCAAGGCGCCCTCGACCTGATCTCGGAGGCGGGTGGTGGGGCCGTCGAGGGATACCCGCACGACAACGACGGCAAGAAGAAGTCGGTCCTCTACAACGGGACCCGGCTCCTGTTCGAGCGGGCCGGCTTCGATTTTGTACGCAGCAAGGGCACGGGCAACTGCGTCATGCGCCGCACCGTGGCCTGACCTGGCGTCGCTCGAGGTCAGAGCGGCGCGACGGAGGTCAACCAGAGGACGCCGTCCGCAGCCTCGAGACACGGTGTCCCGGGATCCTCCGGCGCGTCGAGCGAGGCGTCGAGCACGCGCATCCGCCGGCCGTCGACCGTGCCGACCGGCCCGACGACGGAGGGGTCGAGCATCAGCTGCCAGGCGCGAACCTGGCGGAGCAGCTCGGCGCGCGTTCGCCCGGGATCGAGCTCGGCGTAGTCCTCGCCGAAAGGCCCGGCCCAGGTTGCGCCCTCCGAGCGCTGCGGATCGCCGCGCTCGCCGGCGAGGACTCGCCGGAGCGCCTCCGGATAGAGGTCGCGGGCGAGCGCCTGGAGCACCGGGACAAGGCTGCCGATCGTCTGGTCGTCCGGCATCGGGCGTGACCCCTGGGCGAGCACCGGGCCGGTGTCGAACTGCTCGTCCATCAGGTGGAGCGTGAGGCCCAGCTCGGCATCGCCCTCGCGGATCGCCCACGCGAACGGGTAGGGGCCGCGGTGCCGCGGGAGGAGCGCCGGGTGGCTGTTGACCACACCGAGCGTCGGGATCGCGAGCACCTCGGGTGGGATGAGCCAGCGGTAGCCTGCGCAGAGGCCGATCGTCGGCTCGTAGGCTGCTGTGAGCCGAAGCAGGTCGGCCTTGTCGGCCACGAAGCAGACGTCGAGATCATCGGGGGCCTCGGCGACGATCGACGCACGGCGCGCGGCGTCCTCGTCGCTGCGGAAGGCGCGCGGCGTGATCACGGCGACGGGCTCGATCCCGGCCGCGCGCGCCGCCTCGGCGAGGCCCACGATCGCCGGAGGAATCATCGAGAAGATCACCGCGCGCACCGGGCGATCCTATGCGGTTCCCCTCGTGAGCCCCGAGGCGCGATCGTTACGCTGCGCAACGACATGAGCGAGACGCGCCAGCACTACGGACTGACCCTCGCGATCCTGACGATGGCGGCCACCGCCTATGCGCTCCAGCAGACGATGGTCGTCCCGGCGCTGCCAGAGCTCCAGCGCGAGCTCGGCGCCTCGACGACGTGGGTCACGTGGGTGATGACCGGCTTCCTTCTGTCCGCGGCCGTGCTCACGCCGATCCTCGGCAAGCTCGGCGACCGGTACGGCAAGGAGCGGCTGCTCGTCCTGTCGCTCGTGGCGTTCCTGATCGGCTGCATCGGCTGCGCCGCCGCGCCCGACATCTGGATCCTGATCGTGTTCCGCATCGTGTCCGGCGCGGCCGGCGCCGTGTTCCCGCTCAGCTTCGGGATCATTCGGGACGAGTTCCCTGCGGATCGGATGAAGGTTGGGATCGGCCTCCTCTCGGCCGTGTTCGGCGTCGGCGGCGGGCTCGGGCTCGTTCTCTCGGGCGTGATCGTCGACAACGCGAGCTGGCGCTGGCTGTTCGTCGTCGGGGCGATCGGGGTCGCGATCGCGATCGTCCTCGTCCACCGGTTCATCCCCGAGTCGCCCATCCGCTCGACCTCGCGCATCGACGTGCCCGGGTCGGTGCTGATGTCCGTCGTGCTGGTGTCCTTCCTGCTCGCGCTGTCCCAGGGCGAGAGCTGGGGATGGACGTCTCCCGCGGTGCTCGGGCTGTTTGGGCTTTCGGTCGTCGGCGCCGTGCTCTGGGTCGTGCTCGAGCTCCACGTCGACGAGCCGCTGATCGACATCCGCGTGCTCTCCGAGCGGCCCGTGCTGCTGACGAACGTCACCGCCCTCATCTCGGGATTCGCCATGTTCGGATCGTTCATCCTCGTTCCCCGGTTCGTCGAGGCGCCCGGCGGCCTGCCGGACGCGATCGCCGGGCGGATGGGCTACGGCTTCGGGGCGACCGCCACGATGACCGGCCTCTACCTGCTCCCGGGGTCGATACTCATGCTCGGCGCGGGGCCGTCCGCGGGACTGCTCGGACGCCGGTTCGGGTCGAAGTGGCCGCTCGCGCTCGGCATGGCGCTGATCGCCGTGTCAACCTTCGGGCTCGCCGCTCTCCACTCGGAGCCGTGGGAGATCGTCGTCTCGATGGCCGGGCTCAGCGTCGGCGTCGGCTTCGCCTTCGCGGCCATGGCCGCCCTCATCACCGAGGCCGTCGACCAGACCGAGACGGGCATCGCGACGGGCATCAACACCGTCATGCGCACGGTGGGCGCGGTGGTCGGCGCCCAGGTCGGAGCGGCGATCCTCACCGCGACGACGCTTCCCGGGACGGCGGTCCCGACCGAGGACGCGTACGTCGGCGCGTTCCTCCTGTCGGCCGTCGCCGCCGCCTGCGCCGCTGTAATCGCCGTGTTCGTCACGCCGACACGACGCCGACGGCGGGCCGAGCTGGCGGTGGAAGCCGCGTGAGGGTGGCGACGTCGGATGCGCGCCTCGTCGCCGAGGCGGTCGAGGGGCTCCTGGCTGCGCTGGTGCGGCAGCGTCGCTCCGCGCGCGACCCGGAGCCCGGCGAGCTCTCGACGTTCCAGTCTCTGACGCTCGCGTCGATCGTCGACGTCGGCGCCCTGCGCCTCGGAGCGCTCGCCGGCGCGCTCGGGACGACCGACGCGACGGCGTCGCGCACGGTCGACGTCCTCGAGCTGCACGGGTTCGCGACTCGGCGGCCCGACGCCGGCGACGGACGGGGCGTGCTCGTGGAGCCGACCGCGGCCGGCAAGGACGAGGTCCGTCGACGGCGGCGGCGCCTCATCCGCCTCGCCGAGCGCGCGCTCGGCGACCTCGGCCCCGAGGAGGCGGGCCGCGTTACCGCGGCGCTGGTCGAGCTACAGGTGCTTCTCGACCGTCGCTGACCGGGGTCAGCCGATCGTCCACGTGTCGGCCCCGCGAAGGAGGGCCTCGAGGTCGCCCTTGCCCCTCTGCTCCACGCTCGCCTGCACCTGCTCGTGGACGAGGTCCTCGTACACGGGCCGCGCGACGGACCGGAACACGCCGAGCGGCACGGCGCCGGCCGTCTCCCACGTCAGGCGCGCGAGCGCGAAGCCGAGGCCCGGGTCGTCGCGGAGGGGGTCGTGGCGGAGCAGGCCGCCGACGGAGGCGTCGACGATCTCGAGGGTCCCGTCCGGCCGCATCCGAACTCCCTTCTCCCCCCAGCGGATCTCCTCGCCGGCGCGCAGGTAGAGGCGGTTCTCCTTCTGATCGCGAACGACGTCGAAGGCGCCGTCGTTGTAGATGTTGCAGTTCTGGAGGATCTCGACGAACGCCGCGCCGCGGTGGGCCGCGGCCGCACGCAGCACCTCGGCGGTGCCCTGTTTGTCCGTATCGATCGCGCGCGCGACGAACGTCGCCTCGGCTCCGATCGCGACCGACAGGGGGTTGAACGGCTGGTCGACCGAGCCGAGCGGCGTCGACTTGGTTACCTTGCCGAGCTCCGACGTGGGCGAGTACTGACCCTTCGTGAGCCCGTAGATCCGGTTGTTGAAGAGGAGGATCGTGATGTCGACGTTGCGGCGCAGGGCGTGGATCAGGTGGTTGCCGCCGATCGAGAGCGCGTCGCCGTCGCCGGTCACGACCCAAACCGAGAGGTCGGGCCTCGACGTCGCGAGGCCGGTGGCGATCGCCGGGGCGCGCCCGTGGATCGAATGCATCCCGAAGGTCTCGACGTAGTACGGGAACCGCGCGGCGCAGCCGATCCCGGAGACGAACACGAGGTTCTCGCGCGGGATCCCGAGTTCCGGCAGGAACGACTGGACGCCGGCGAGGATCGCGTAGTCGCCGCACCCGGGGCACCAGCGCACCTCCTGGTCCGACTTGAAGTCCTTCGCCGTGAGCTGGACGAGGCCGTTGCCGCCGGTCATCGCTCGTTCCCCCGTCTGTAGTTGCCCGTCGCCCGGGCGAGGAGCAGCTGCCTCGCCGCGTCGTCAGTCGCGGTCGAAAGGCCGCGCGCGAGGCGACCGGCCGGGGCGCCTGCGAGGACGGCGATCGTGCGGCCCTCGCGTGTTACGAGCACGCGGCCGTCCTTCGTGACGAGCGCGGTGAACGCACTCACGACGCCGCCGCCATGGCCAGGATCGCCTCCTCGAGCTCGGCGGAGCTCAGGGGCCGCCCGCGGACCTTCGAGTACGAAACGGCGTCGACGAGGAACTGCGCACGCAGGAGCATCGCGAGCTGCCCCAGGTTCATCTCTGGCACCAGCACCTTGGGGTAGCGGCGCAGGACGTCCGCGGTGTTGCGGGGCAGGGGGTTCAGGTGGTGGAGATGCGCGTGCGCGACCTTGATCCCCCGCTTGCGCACGCGTCGTACGGCGGCCCCGATCGGCCCGAAGGTCGACCCCCAGCCGAGCACGAGGAGGTCGGCTTCGCCTTCCGGGTCGTCCACCGCAAGCTCCGGGATGTCGGCCGCGATGCCGGCGACCTTCTGCGCGCGCAGCCGCACCATCAGGTCGTGGTTGTCGGGGTCGTACGAGATGGCGCCGGTGACGTCGGCCTTCTCGAGCCCGCCGATCCGGTGCTCGAGCCCCGCGGTGCCGGGGATCGCCCACGGCCGCGCGAGCGTGTCAGGGTCGCGGCGGTAGGGCTCGAACGTCTCGCCGTTCGCGGCGGCGAAGCTCGTCGAGATGTCCGGGAGCTCGGCGACGTCGGGGATCAGCCAGGGCTCTGAGCCGTTCGCGAGGTATGCGTCGGAGAGGAGGTACACCGGTGTGCGGTACTTGAGGGCGATCCGCGCCGCCTCGATCGCCGCGTCGAAGCATTGCGACGGCGTCGACGCGGCGACGACCGGTACCGGGCTCTCGCCGTTTCGTCCGAAGAGCACCATCAGCAGATCCGCCTGCTCGGGCTTCGTGGGCATGCCCGTCGACGGCCCGGCGCGCTGGATGTCGAGGATCAGGAGGGGGAGCTCGAGCGCGATCGCGAGGCCGACGGTCTCCGCCTTGAGGACGACGCCCGGCCCGGCCGAGGCAGTGACGCCGAGCGCCCCGCCGAACGCGGCTCCGACCGCGGCGCCGACCGCGGCGATCTCGTCCTCGGCCTGGAACGTGACGACGCCGAACTCCTTCCTGCCCGCGAGTTCCTCGAGGATCGACGACGCGGGGGTGATCGGGTACGCGCCGAGGAAGAGCGGCAGGCCCGCGAGCTTCGACGCGGCGATCAGCCCGTAGGAGAGTGCCGTGTTGCCCGTGATCTGGCGGTACGTCCCCGGCGCGAGCGGCGCAGGCGCCACCTCGTAGGACACCGCGAAGTCCTCCGACGTCTCGCCGTAGTTCCAGCCTGCCCGGAAGGCGCGGGTGTTGGCCTCGACGATCTCCGGCCGCTTCGCGAACTTGCGCGCGATGAAGTCGATCGTGCCGTCGGTGGGCCGGTGGTAGAGCCACGACATCAGCCCGAGCGCGAAGAAGTTCTTCGACCGCTCCGCCTCGCGGGGCGTGACGCCCTCGATCCCCTTGAGGGCACCGACCGTCATCGACGTGAGCGCCACCTCGTGGAGGTGGTAGTCGCCGAGCGAGCCGTCCTCGAGCGGGTTCGCGCCGTAGCCCGCCTTCTGGAACGTGCGGTCGGTGAAGGAGTCGGTGTCGACGATGATCGTCCCGCCCTTCGGCACGTCGTGGACGTTCGCCTTCAGCGCGGCCGGGTTCATCGCGACGAGCACGTCGGGCCGGTCGCCCGCGGTGAGGATGTCGTGGTCGGCGAAGTGGACCTGGAACCCGGAGACGCCGGGAAGCGACCCGGCCGGCGCGCGGATCTCGGCCGGGAAGTCCGGGAACGTCGCGAGATCGTTCCCGAGCATCGCGGTCTCGCTCGTGAACCGGTCGCCGGTGAGCTGCATGCCGTCACCCGAGTCGCCCGCGAAGCGGATGATCACGCCGTCGAGGTGCTCGACCTTCTTGGTGCTCACCCCGGTCAGCCTAGCGGGAGGGCAGATCGCCGGGTCGGCCCACTGCGGTATCGGTCACCGACATCCGGCTCACGGCGAACGTCGCACGAGGCGGATGCCCCACGCCGCGCCCGAGGCGAACAGCGCGTCCGCGTCGACCTCGTCCGCCCAGCCGAGGAAGTGCCGCTTCGGATCGTCAGGCGTCGAGCCCTCGACCGCAAGACGGCTCTCCGCCGCGGCGACGTCGCCGCCGCCGGCCGCGAGCTCCTCCCGCCGGCGCTCGGCCTCCTCGGCCGCAGGTCCTTCCGCGTACCCCTTCCCCACGCCTCGAAGTCTAGGGCGCAGCGAGCGATGCGGCGGCCCGGCGGAACGCGTCGAAGCTCGGCTTCCGCCTGCCGTCGACCGTCACGAGGCCGGACTGCCAGCCCGACAGGCGCTGCTCGTCGCGGAGCAGGAACCAGAGGAACATGTCGATCCGCGGGTTGACGCGGGCGATCGCGACCGCCTGCGTGAGGTACGACGCCTGCTTCGACCACGTGACGCCGAAGATCGAGTCGGGAGGGTTCGTCTGGTAGCCGTACTCCGTGACCCAGACGCGCATCTTCTTCCCGTAGAGACGGTCCAGCTCGGTGATCAGCACGTCGATGTTGCCCAGCGTGACGGCGGTCGGGGGCTGCCCTCGCAGCCCGGGGGGAGGCTTGGCGGACGGCGTCTCGGCCGGGGAGCCGTTGTACGGGTGGTGCGCGTACGCGTCGAAGCCGCTCGCGCCGCCTGCCTTCATCGCGCGCAGGAACGGGATCGGCGAGACCGAGGGCCGGCTCGAGTTCGGGTTGTTGTTCCCGCGGGGGCTGGTCGCGCCGCACGCGACCTTGGAGGTGCGCTGGACCGACTTGATCCCCTTGACGATCGCATTGCAGAGCTTTGCGTAGTCGCGGCCCGACTGGATCGTCCAGGTCGTGCCCGTCCGCCGGTACTGCGGCTTGAGGAACACCGGGTTGTTCGGCTCGTTCCAGGCCATCCAGAGGCTCACGCGCGGAAGCGTGACGCCGTCCGCGTTGACGAACGTGCCGCTGTAGCGCTTCTGTGCCGCGGCTGCGAAGTTCTGGAGGTCACGCGCGTTCGTCGGAGCGACGTTCCAGCCCTTCGCCGCGTTCGCCCAGGGAGGCGTCCCGATGATCGAGAAGATCGGCTGCATCCCGCTGACGATCGAGAAGCGCACCGTGCGGTCGTACGTATCCCAGTTGTATGCCGGATCGGTCGGGTCTGCCGGCCGCCTGGGCTTGCGGGTCGCCACGCTGATCCCGGGGCCGGCCCACCAGAGGTTGACGCGCAGCAGCTGGGTCCCGGTCTTCTGCAGCTGCGGGAACACCAGGTCGGGCTCGCCGTACAGCACGACGCCGTCGTCGAAGATCCCGATGCGGAGCGAGGGTGACGCTTGAGCGGTCGGGGCGAGGATGCAAGCGGCGACGACTGCGAGTGCGGCAAGCGCCGCGCCCGTCCTACGCACGCGCCGTGTCCCTCCCGAGCGACGCCAGGGTGCGGCGCAGCCCCTCGTCGAGCTCGATCTCGGGCTCCCAGCCGAGGATCTGCCGCGCCCGCGTGATGTCCGGCTGCCGCACCTGCGGGTCGTCGACCGGGAGCGCCTCGAAGACGACCTGGCTCGGAGACCCCGTGGCGGCGAGGACGGCCTCGGCCAGCTGGAGGACCGTGTACTCGCCCGGGTTGCCGATGTTGACGGGCAGGTGCTCGCCCGACTCGGCGAGCAGGACGAGCCCGCGGATCAGATCGTCGACATAGCAGAAGCTGCGCGTCTGCGACCCGTCCCCGTAGACCGTCAGCGGCTTCTCTGCGAGCGCCTGGTTGACGAAGTTGGGGATCGCCCGGCCGTCGTTCGGCCTCATCCGAGGGCCGTACGTATTGAAGATTCTGATGATCGACGTGTCGACGCCCTGCTGGCGGTGGTAGGCCATCGTCAGCGCCTCCGCGTAGCGCTTCGCCTCGTCGTACACCCCGCGCGGGCCGATCGGGTTGACGTTCCCCCAATACGTCTCGGGTTGCGGGTGCACCTCCGGGTCGCCGTATACCTCGCTGGTCGAGGCAAGTAGGAACCGAGCACGCTTCCACTTCGCGAGGCCGAGCGCGTGGTGCGTGCCGTACGAGCCGGTCTTCAGCGAGTGGAGCGGCAGCCGCATGTAGTCGATCGGGCTCGCGAGCGCGGCGAGGTGGTAGACGAAGTCGAGCGGCTCGTCGACCACGATCGGCTCGCTCACGTCGTGGTGCAGGAAGGCGAACGCGTCGTCGCGCAGGTGCTCGATGTTCGCGAGCGACCCCGTCTCGAGGTTGTCGAGACAGATGACGCGGTTTCCCTTCACGAGGAGCGCCTCGCAGAGGTGCGAGCCGAGGAAGCCGGCGCCGCCGGTCACGAGCGAGGTCGGCATCGCGCGCGATGCTACCCGCGTCCGGGCGCCCCGTGGGCGGAGCTTACGAAGTCCTCAAGGTCGACCCTCCCTCCGGGAAAACCGACCGGCCGGAGACCCACACTCAGGCGGCGAGCGGAGAGCTCACCCCACCGCCGAGCGCGGCGCCGGAAGCGGGATCGAAGAAGTGCAGCCTCGTGATGTCGACCGCGAGCTCGATCTCCGTGCCGGGCGTATGTCGCCCGCTTGGCGCCGACGACGGCGGTGAAGACCGCCCGCTGGTCGTTCGCGAACAGCTTTCCCTCGTCGTCCGCTGCGATATCCGCAGCCGCTCGCACCGCCTCGGCACTGACGCGGGGGGCGTCGACCGCGAAGATCAGGTGGTTCTCGGCGCCGAGGTCCTCGACGACGTCGATCCTGACGCGCATGCGTGGCAGATCCGGGGCGCCGATCGGCGTGCTCGAAGTCGGTCGGACGGATGCCGAGGATCACGCTGCGATCCGCGCCGACCAGCGAGGAGCCCTCGGGCAACGCCAGGTCGAACCCGGCGAACCGCACGACGTCGTCGACGATCTCCGCCTCCACAAGGTTCATCGAGGGCGAGCCGATGAACGCCGCCACGAAGAGGTTGACCGGGGAGTGGAAGAGCACCTGCGGCGTGTCGACCTGCTGGAGCACGCCGTCGCGGAGGACCGCGACCCGCTGCCCGAGCGTCATCGCCTCGACCTGGTCGTGCGTGACGTACACGGTCGTCACCCCGAGTCGCTCGTGCAGCTTCGCGAGCTCGGCCCGCATCGAGACGCGGAGCTTGGCGTCGAGATTCGAGAGCGGCTCGTCCATCAGGAACGCCTTGGGGTTCCGCACGATCGCACGCCCCATCGCGACGCGCTGCCGTTGACCGCCCGACAGCGCCGCGGGCTTTCGGTCGAGAAGCTCCTCGAGACCGAGCGTCTTGGCGATCTCCTCGACCCGTCGCTTCGATTCCTGCTTGGGGAGCTTGCGCAGCTTGAGACCGAACGCGAGGTTCTGCCTCACCGTCATGTGCGGGTAGAGCGCGTAGTTCTGGAAGACCATGGCGATGTCTCTCTGCTGCGGCGGCCGTTCGGTGACGTCGATTCCGTCGATCAGAACGTCGCCCGCCGTCACGTCCTCGAGACCGGCGATCATGCGCAAGAGCGTCGACTTGCCGCAGCCGGACGGTCCGACGAGAACGCAGAACTCACCCACGGCGATCTCGAGCGAAAGGTCGTCGACGGCGCGGACGCCGTTCGGATAGACCTTCGTGACCCGGTCGAGCGTGATCCCGGTCACGCAACGCTCCTCTCGGGCTCGGCGGGCGCGGCCGACCCCGACGGTCGCAGGACGGCCGGGATCAGCTCGCCGTGTGCGTGGAGGAGATCGCTGCAGAGCCGGTCGATCTCGTCCAGGGTCAGCGTCGAGGCTGCATTGGGGTCGAGCATCGCGGCGTGCCGTATGTGCTCCGGCTCTGCCTCGAGCACCGCGCGCACCGTCAACTCCACGACGTTGACGTAGGTCCTGTTCAGCGCTGCGAGCTGCGGAGGGTAGTCGTGGACGGGTGTTGGTCGGACGCCGGTGTGATCCACGAGGCAGGGAACCTCGACGCACGTGCCTTCGGGCAACGCCGGGATCAAGCCCGTGTTGGGGACGTTGCCGTAGACGACGCTCGGCTCACCGGTGACGATCGAGCTCACGATCGACGCGGCGTACTCGTTCGAGCGCTCGACCGTCATACGCGCTGCCATCCGCGAGCGCCGCCTTCACCTGCTCGAACGCCTCGAGGTTCTCCTCGCTGCGGCGGATGTACTCGCCGACCGGGATGCGGTAGTGATCGAGCTCGCGATCGTGCCCCATGAACCAGGGCACGTACTCGGCGGCGTGCTCGCTCGACTCGGTCGGGAAGTAGCCGAGACGCTCGTAGAGAGCGACACGGACGCGTCGCCGGAGCTCGGGGTCGGCGGCGATGCGCTCGTCGAGCCGCGGGTACAGATTCACGCCTTCGCGCTCGAAGCGGAGGAGGAATGCCTGGTGGTTGACACCCGCCGAGAGAAAGGTGACCTCGTTCTCGGGCACGTCGACCAGCCGGCACAACTCCTCGACCGTGAACTGGACGGAGTGACAGAGCCCGACGACGTTGGTCGTCGGCGTACCCTGGTAGACGAGCTCGCAGAGCGCCGCCATCGGGTTCGTGTAGTTGAGAAGCCAGACGCCGGGCGGACAGAGGTCGGACATCTCCCGTCCCAGGGCGAGCATGTGCTCCGCTGTGCGGAGCACACGGAAGATCCCGCCGATGCCGAGCGTGTCGCCGATCGTCTGGCGAAGCCCGTATCGCGCCGGGAGCTCGAAGTCGCGCAGCGTCGCCTCGTGTCCCCCGATCTGGACCATGTTGAGGACGAAGTCGGAGCCGTCGAGCGCCGATCTGCGATCGAGGTGCGCGCTGATCCGTGGACTCGCGCGGCGCTCGCCGCGCCACGTAGTGCGCCATCGCCTCGGCGGTGTCGAGCCGGTCCGCGTCGATGTCGTGGAGCGCGATCTCGACCTCGCGCAGCGCCGGGAGCGCCAGAATGTCCCCGAGCAGGTTCTTCGTGAAGACAACACTGCCCGCGCCGACGAACGCGATTCGCGTCATCCCTTCTGCGCCCCGAGCGTCAGCCCCTTGACGAACTGCTTCTGGAGCAACACGAACACCACGAGTGTCGGGATCGCGGTCAATAGCGCTCCCGCGGCGAGCAGGTTGTTGTCGGTGAAGAACTGACCCTGCAGATTGTTCAGTGCTGTCGTGACCGGCTGCACATCACTGCTCGGAGCGAGGATGAGCGCCCACAGGAAGTCGTTGTAGATGAACGTGAACTCGAGGGTCGCGAGCGCAGCGAGTGCGGGCTTGCAGAGCGGCAACATGATCGAGAAGTACTGGCGGAGGACTCCCGCGCCGTCCACCCGGGCGGCCTCGCTCAGCGTCCGCGGGATGGTCTTCATGTAGTTGGCGAGCACGAACGTGCAGAAGCCGGTCTGGAATGCGACGTTGATCGCGATCAGGCCGACGTACGAGTCGTAGAGGTATCCGCTCGCCGACGAGCCAGGTCGGCAGAGGCACCCAGAGGTAGAGGCGATACAGCGGCTGGAGGACAACCTGCTGCGGCAGGAGGTTCGCCGCCATGAAGAAGATGAGCAGGGGGACGTTGAACCAGTAGCTGTACCGAGAGACGACGAACGCCACCGCGGACGAGAAGAGCAGGATCAGGAAGATCGCCGGGATCGCGACGATGATCGAGTTCCAGAAGTAGTGCAGCATCCCCGACTGGGTGTAAGCGTTCGAGAAGTTCGTGAAGTTGAACGTTCTCGGCCACGAGACGTAGCCACGCTCGGACGTTTCCGAGTAGGGCCGCATCGCGGTGAAGATCGCCCACAGGATCGGCGAGGCCCAGAGCAGGACGGTCAGGATCAGGAACGCGTGGAGGGCGATCCGCGACGGCCTCGTCCGACGCTTCCGCCGCCGCGGGCGGCTCGCCGCTCGCGTCTCGACCGCCGCTCCCGTCTCGACCGCCGCGCTCGTCATGACTCGGGCACCTCCTGGAAGCTGTTCCACACGAAGATCACGATCGGAACGAGCGAGATCGTCAGCAACACGACCGCGATCGCCGAGCCGTATCCGATCCGGCTCGCCTCACCGATGATGTTGGCCGTGATCAGGACGGAGAGCAGCTCGAGGCCGTTCCGGCCGCGGTTGATGATGTAGACGATGTCGAACGCACGAAGCGCCTCGATCACCGTGATCACGACGAGCACGATGTTGATCGGCTTCAAGGCGGGCAGGACGACCCTGAAGTACGTGCGCGCCCCGCTCGCGCCGTCGATCGCCGCGGCCTCGCGGAGCGTTGGATCGAGAGCCTTGAGTCCTGCGAGATAGATGATCATCACGTAGCTCGCGTGGCGCCAGCAGGCGAGGACGAGCACGGCCCAGAGGCTGCGGCTCGGGTTCCCGAGCCAGTCGATCACGTGGCCGTGCCGCGGATCGGCGAAGAGGCTGCTAGACCAGGCCCTGCTGCGGCGAGAGGATCAGCTCGGAGATCAGGCCGATGATCGCGGGCGCGATCACCACCGGGATGTAGAAGATGCTCTGGTAGAACCGCGAGCCGCGGATCTGCTTGTCGAGCTGGTAGGCGAGGAACATCCCGAGCGGCGTCCCGACGAACGCGAGCGCGCGCGAGCCAGTAGAGGTTGTGTCTGAACGCCGGCCAGAAGGGCGGGTAGATGGTCGCGATCTGGCGGTAGTTGGTCGTCCCCGTCCAGTGGATCGTGTGGACCCCGCCGATCCCGTCCCAGTTCGTGAAGGAGAGGCCGATCGAGGAGACCGTGGGGAACCAGATCAGGGCTCCGGTGAGAAGCACCGGGATGCCGACCATGACCGTCATCGCGATGCGGTCACCGGTCGAGAGGCGGACGGCGCGCTTTCTCCTTCGCGCGCCGTCCACCCTCGCGCTCGTTGCGATGTCGCCCGCCATCGCGACGGGAGGCTACTGGGTCATGATCCCGAAGATCGCCTTCTTCTGCTTCTCGATGCTCTGCACGAGCTTGTGGACGTTGCTGCCCTGGTCGCTGATGAAGCTCTGCAGCGACGGGATCATCACGGTCGAGGCGAAGTCGGGCCGCGTGTCGCGGTCCATGTACTGGGCGATGTGCTTGGTCGCGGCGATCAGCTTCGCCTCCTTCTTCTGCAGCGGCGAGTACTTGGACGTGTTCGTGTGCCTGTTCGAACCGAGGTTGCCCGAGTTGATCTTCAGGTACGCGTCGATGGCCGGGGCGGTGCCGAGGAAGCCGACCAGCTTCTTCGCGCCGTCCACGTTCTTCGGGCTTCTTCGAGACCATGTAGCCGTCGATCGGGGCATCGATCGAGTCCTGCCCCCATCTCGGGTTGATGACCGGGAACGGGAAGAAGTCGACGTCCTTGGCGTTTGCGGGCTTCATCGCCCCCGTGAGGAACCCGCCGAGCAGGAACATCCCGGCCTGCTTGTTCTCGAGCTGTGCCGCGCCGTCCTGCCAGCTGAGGCCGAGGGTGCCCTCCGAGTAGTACGGGAAGAGCTCCCGCCACTTGTTGAAGACCGCCTTCACCTGCGGGCTGTCCCACGACTGCTTCCCCGCCATGAGGCGCACGTGGTACTCGTAGCCGTTGATCCGCATGTTGATGATGTCGAACCAGCCCATCGGGGGCCAGCCGTCCTTGTCCGTGAACGCGATCGGCGTCAGCCCGTCGGCCTGCATCTTCTTGGCGAGCGCGACGAACTGCGCCCAGGTCTTCGGGGCCGTGTAGCCCTTCTCCTTCCACAGGCTCTTGCGGTAGTACACGGCCCATGGGTAGTTCTTGTTCGGCACGAAGTACTGGTGCCCGTCGAGCCCCGTCGAGGCGGCCTTGAAGGCCGGCGGCATCTGCGGCGTGAGGATCTTCCAGACGTCGTCGATCGGCGTCGCCAGGCCCTTCGCGGCGAAGAACTGCATCCGGTAGCCGGCGAACCACGTGAAGACGTCGTCCGGGTGGCCCTGCAGGTAGCTGTTGATCTGCTCCTGGAACGGGCCGTGGGCGAACGTGTGCGTCTTGACGTCGATCCCCGTCGTCTTGGTGAACAGCTTCGTGTCCGCGGCGAGCGCGGGGATCCCGGCGTTCTCCTCGTACGACGCGAGCGTCACCGTGCCCGCCAGGACGCCCCCGGCAAGCATTCCTCGCGCGGCAGCACCGGAAGCGGTCAGCCCGTACGCCGCCAGCGCGCCGGTCGCTCCGGTGGCGAGGAGCTTCCCTCGCGTCATCGTCCCGGCCGGGCGCCGTCGGGATCGGCCGACGGAGGTCCTGCTTCTGACATGAGATCCTCCTCGGTCTTGTTCGAGCGAGCGAATCCGCACAGAATCGCACTCGATCGCTCAAGAATCAAAATCGGGTTACACTGGCACGTCGAGCGGGATCATGTCAAGCCTGTCCCGAACGATTCGTGTCGTGCATCGCTGCTGGCTCTTGTTGGAACGTGTTGAGTATTGTCCTGATCTGTCATGCTCGCCGAACAACGTCAGAAACTGATCGTCGATGAAGTTCGACGCCGCGGCGCGATCCGTGTTAGCGAGCTGACCGAGTTGCTCGACGTCTCCGACATGACCGTCCGGCGCGACCTCGACGTGCTCGCGGCGGCCGGCCTCGTCGACAAGGTTCACGGCGGTGCCACGGCTCCGGGTCGGCTGAGCGCGGACGAGCCGGGATTCGAGGCGAAGTCGCATCGCCAGCTCGACGAGAAGGAGGCGATCGCCCGAGCCGCGAGCGCTCTCGTCGAGCCCGGCCAGGCGATCGGCCTCACCGCCGGCACGACGACCTGGCGCCTCGCCCACTACCTGCTCGACGTTCCGGACCTGACGGTCGTCACGAACTCGATCCAGGTCGCGAACGTGTTCCACGGCGTGCGCCGGCCCGACCTCACGGTGATCCTCTCGGGCGGGGTGCGCACGCCGTCCGACGCGCTGGTCGGGCCCGTCGCGGTCGCGACCCTTCGCGCCCTTCACGTCGACATGCTGTTCCTCGGCGTGCACGGCATCAGCGTCGACGCCGGCTTCTCGACGCCGAACCTGCTCGAGGGCGAGACGGACCAGGCGCACCTTGCCTCTGCCGAACGTGTCGTCGTCGTCGCCGACCACACCAAGTGGGGAGTGCGAGGGCTCAGCCGGATCGCGCGGCTCGACGGAGGCGCACGTGCTCGTCACGGACCCCGGACTGACGACCGAGGCTCGTGGCGTTCTTGCGGAGCACATCGATCAGCTCATCGTTGCACCCGTGCACCGCTCTCGACCCCGGCGGGACGGCTCCCCCGGAGCCGAGGTCGCGTGACGTCCGGGCACCAGAAGTCAAAGAGCGAGGCTCCGGCGAGGCGCAGCCGCTCCGAGCTGCGAACCGACGACGTGACGGGCGCCCAGACCTACATCGTCGCCTCGCGGCAGACGCGACCGAACCTTCCGGAGGCCACGTGTCCGTTCTGTCCCGGTGGCCTGGAGGCGCCGGAGCAGTACGACGTGCGCTGGTTCCCGAACCGCTGGCCGGCGATGCCGGACGGACGGTGCGAGGTGATCCTCTACACCCCCGACCACGACGCGACGTTCTGGTCGCTCGGCCCGGACGCGGGTGCGCAAGGTCGTCGACCTCTGGGCGGAGCGAAGCGAGCGACTCGGCGCCCGGGAGGACATCTCCTACGTGCTCGTGTTCGAGAACCGCGGCGCGGAGGTGGGCGCCACGATCACGCATCCGCACGGGCAGATCTACGCATTCGACTTCGTCCCGACGGCGCCGCTCCGCGAGCTCGAGCACGGCAGGCCGCTTCGACGATCCCGGCGAGCGGCTCGTGGCGACGAGCGACGGCTGGCGCGCGTGGGTTCCCGTTGCGCCGGTGTTTCCGTTCGCGCTGCTGCTCGTGCCCGACGAGCAGGTTCCCGACCTGCCGACGCTCGGCGACGCCGGTCGTCGAGGTCTGGCGGAGATCCTGGTCGACGTCCTCGGACGACTCGATCGAATGTTCGCCGCTCAGACGCCGTACATGCTCTGGATCCACCAGCGACCGTTCGACGGTGGCGAGTGGCCGGGCGCGCGGCTGCACGTCGAGATCGTCTCGCCCTGGCGTGCGCCTCACGTGCCCCGCTACATCGCCGCCGGAGAGCTCGGCTCGGGCGTCTACTTCAATCCGGTTGCGCCCGAAGCGGCCGCGGAGTCGCTTCGCGAGGCGGCCGCGGTCAGAGCATGACGACCGCAATCGACCGGCTGCTGTTTCCCGGCGGGCAGCCGAGCTGGGAGTCTCCGGAGCTCCAGAGCCTGAACCGACTGCCTGCGCGGGCCACGCTCGTCTCGTATCCGACACCGGACGCCGCGGTCGCCTCTCGCCGGCCCGTCGCCGTTGCGGCGGTCGCTCGACGGTGAGTGGGAGTTCCGGCTCGTCGACCGGCCGGCCGCTGCGGCGGCCGCGGCCCGCGCGGCGTCGCGGCTGGGACCGGGTCGACGTGCCCGGTCTGTGGACGATGCAGGGGTACGAGCAGCCGCACTACACGAACGTCGTGATGCCGTTCCGCGACGCTCCGCCGCACGTACCCGAGGCGAACCCGACCGGGATCTACCGCCGGCTCGTTCACCGTTCCTCGCGGCTGGCGCGGGCGCCGCATCGTCCTCGGCTTCGGCGGTGTCGAGGGCGTGCTCCACGTGCTCGTGAACGGCGAGCCCGTCGGCATCTCGAAGGACGCCCGGACACCGGCGGAATTCGACGTCACCGACGTCGTTCGTCACCGCGGCCCCAACGAGCTCGTCGCCGTCGTCGTGCGCTGGTCGGACGCGAGCTTCATCGAAGACCAGGATCAGTGGTGGCACGCCGGCATCTCGCGGGAGGTGTACCTCCGCTCCGACCGCATCGAGGACGTCTTCGTGACGGCGACGCTGGACGACGACTACCGCAACGGGCGTCTCTCCGTCAGCGGTGTGGCGGACGGGCCGCTCGAGGCGACGCTCGTCGACGCGCGGGGTCGGTCCGTTCTCGCCGGCGACCTGCCCACCGGGGTCGAAGTGCGCGCTCCGCGCCAGTGGTCGGCGGAGAGTCCCGCGCTCTACACGCTCGTCGTGACGCTGGAGGGCGGCGAGAGCGTTGCCGTCCGCGTCGGCTTCCGACGCATCGAGATCCGTGATCGACGACTCCTGGTCAACGGCAAGCCGATCCTGGTCTGCGGCGTCAATCGCCACGAGCACGACGACGTGCACGGCCGCGTCGTCTCGCGCGCGGCGATGGAGCACGACATCCGGCTGATGAAGCAGCTTCAACGTCAACGCCGTCCGCACCTCGCACTATCCGGACGACCCGTACTGGCTCGACCTCTGCGACCGATACGGGCTCTACGTCGTCGACGAGGCGAATGCCGAGTCCCACGACCGCTACGACGAGCTGTGCCGCGATCCGCGCTATGCCACCGCGTTCCTCACGCGCGCGCAGAACATGGTCGAGCGCGACAAGAACCATCCGTCGGTGATCCTCTGGTCGCTCGGGAACGAGAGCGGCTACGGCCCGAACCACGACGCTGCCGCCGGGTGGGTGCGCTCTCGCGACCCATCGCGTCCGCTCCACTACGAGGGGGCGATCCGGCGGAACTGGACGGGCGGCCAGGCGGCGACCGACGTCGTCTGTCCGATGTACCCGGAGGTCGCCGACATCGAGGCCTTCGCGCGCGGCGACGATCCACGGCCGATGGTCCTCTGCGAGTACTCCCATGCAATGGGCAACTCGAACGGCGGGCTCGCCGACTATTTCGCAGCCTTCGATCGCCACGGCGCTCTCCAGGGTGGATTCATCTGGGAGTGGGTCGACCACGGGATCCGCGTGACCGACGAGCACGGGCGCGAGTACTGGGGCTACGGCGGCGACTTCGGCGACGAGCCGAACGACGCGAACTTCTGCGCCGACGGCCTGGTCTGGCCCGACCGGACGCCGCATCCGGCGCTGTTCGAGTTCAAGCACCTGTCCCAACCGGTGCGTGTCGAGCCCATCGACGCCGGCGCCGGTCGCTTTCGCGTCGTCAGCCGCCTCGACTTCGCCGACCTCACGTCACTGCGCGGCACGTGGGAGATCACGCAGGACGGCGCGGTGGTCGGGAAGGGGAGGCTGCCGCAGCTCCGCGTCCCACCGCGCGGCGCCGCGCCTGTCAGGATCGACGTCGCCGACCGAGGCGGCGGCGGAGAGCGGTTCGTCACCTTCCGGTTCTTTCTCCGCCGCGCGACCGACTGGGCTCCCGCCGGTCACGAGGTCGCGTGGCAGCAGATTGCGCTGCCGTCTCGGCAGGAGCGTCCTCGAGCAGCGCGTGGCGTCCGGCCACGCGAGGAGGGCGGCGTCGTCGTCCTCGAGTCGGAGGACATGCGGGCCGCAATCACGCGCAAGCGTGGCCTGCTGACGGAGCTGAGCCGGAACGGCCGTCGCGCCCTCCTCGGCGGCCCCCGGCTCCAGCTCTGGCGCGCGCCCACGGACAACGACGGCCTGCGGTTGCTGCCCGAGCGTGAAGGGGGTGTGCTCGCAGGCTGGCTCGCGCTCGGTCTCGACCGCCTGGCGCACAGGCTGGAGAGCATCGACCTGCGGAGGGATCGCGTCGAGGTCGTGCATCGAGTCTCCGGGCGGCGACGGTGGGACGACGCGCTGCACCGTCAGGTGTACCGGCTCGTCGACGACGATCTCGTGGTCGAGAACGACGTCCTCGTAGGGCCCGATCTGCGGGATCTCCCGCGCGTCGGTGTCCTGTTGACCGTTCCGGCCGGTCTCGAGCGACCTCGAGTGGTTCGGCCGTGGGCCGTGGGACAACTACAGCGACCGGAAGGCATCCGCCGTCGTCGGTCGGTTTGCGAGCACGGTCGACGACCAGTACGTGCCCTACATCCTCCCGCAGGAGCACGGTCACAGGAGCGACGTGCGTCGGCTCTCGCTCGCCGATCCCACCGGGTTCGGACTCGAGGTGAGCGGCCGACCTTCGATCGGGTTCACCGCGAGCCATTTCGCGGCGAGCGACCTCTACGACGCGAGGCACACATGCGACCTCGAGCCGCGACCCGAGATCTACCTGAGCCTCGACCACGCACAGCGCGGGCTCGGTACCGCGAGCTGCGGGCCCGACACGCACCCGCGGTATCGGCTGCTCGAGCCCGCGTACCGGTTCACGTACGCGCTACGGGTCACTCACTGAGGATCACAGAAGCCCGGCACCGACGGAGGGTTGGACCGTAACCGCGCGTACCGCCCTTCCCGTCCGTGCACGGTACGCATCCGCCACCGCGTCGCCCGCCTCGCCTCCGCGCTCCCGATCGACGAGCATCAGCACCGAGCCGCCGAACCCGCCGCCGAGCAAGCGCGCACCGAGAGCGCCGGCCTCGACCGCGAGCGTCCACGAGAAGGTCGAGCTCCGGAATCGAGACCTCGTAGTCGTCGCGGAGGCTGGCGTGGCTCTCGCAGAGCAGCGCGCCGGCCGTCGGCGAGGTCTCCGGCCTCGAGGGCGGCGGTGAACCGGCGCACGCGCTCGTTCTCGGTGACGACGTGCCGGAGCCGCCGCTTCGGGATGTCGTCCAGCCCGTCGAGCGCACGGGTGTCGACGTCGGTGGAGCGGCCGGCACCGACGAGTCGCAGCGCCTGCTCGAGCTCGCTTCGCCGCTCGGCGTACGCGGTGTTCTCGAGACTTCTCGGCACGCCGGAGTCGACGATCAGGAGCGCCGGCGTCGGGCGGCACGCGGACCAGCCGGTGGTCGAGCGAATCGACAGTCGAGCAGGATCGCGCGCTCGTCGGATCCGAGCAGGCACGCCGCCTGGTCCAGGATGCCGCACGGGACGCCCACCGCCCGCAGCTCCGCCCGCTGGCAGAGGAGGGCGAGCTCGAGCGGATCGAGCTCGAAGTCGGCGACCGTGCAGAGCGCGAGCGCGAGCGCCACCTCGAGGGCGGCGGACGACGAGAGCCCCGCTCCGGGCGGGAGGTCGGACGAGATCGTCCCCGTCAGGCCGACGGCGGGCCGACCCGCGTCGTGCGAGCTCGGCGGCCACCGCCTGCACGTAGCGCGCCCATCCCGCGGCGCCTGGGCCGCTTCCGTCGGCCGCGACGGCTCTCCCTCGTCCGTAGCCCTCGGACTCGAGTGTGATCTCGCGCTCGGCGGGAGCGGCCGCGAGCCGGATCCCGTACTGGATCGCGATGGGCAGGACGAGCCCGCCGCTGTAGTCGGTGTGCTCGCCGATGAGGTTGACCCTCCCGGGCGCCCACACCTGGAACGCCGGCTCGGTCATGAGGACTCCTCGGGCACGGGGCGCGAGCCTAGCTCGTCGGACGCGAGCGTATGCTGAAACGGATGGCCATCCCGAAGATCCCGTTCGGCCAGACGGGGCACACGAGCTCGCGGATCGTCTTCGGCGCCGTGGCGCTCGTCGGAGCGACACCGTCGGAGTCGAACGCCCTCCTCGAGCTGCTGCTCGACCACGGGATCAACCACATCGACACCGCCGCGGACTACGGGGACTCCGAGGATCAGCTTCGACCCTGGCTGGCCGAGCATCGTGACGCGTTCTTCCTCGCGACGAAGACCGGCGACCGGTCGCGAGCGGCGGCGCGCGACTCCATCCACCGCTCGCTCGACCGAATGGACGTCCCGTCGGTCGACCTGATCCAGCTGCACAACCTCGTCCATCCCGCGGAGTGGGAGGAGGCGCTCGGGCCGGGCGGCGCGCTCGAGGCGGTGCTCGAGGCCCGGGACGAGGGGCTCGTTCGCTTCGTCGGCGTCACCGGCCACGGCCTCACGGTGGCCCACCAGCATCGCCGCGCGCTCGACGCCTTCCCGTTCGACGCCGTGCTCGCGCCGTGCAACCCGGTCGCGCTCCGCGATCCGGTGTACGGGCCGGACTTCGAGACGCTGGCTCGCATGTGCGCCGAGCGGAACGTCGCGCTGCAGACCATCAAGGCGATCACCCGCGGCCCGTGGGGGGCAAGCCGTCCGACATCGAGGACCTGGTACGACCCTCTCACCGACCAGGACGAGATCGACGTCGCCGTCGCGTTCGTTCTGGGCCGAGAACGCCTGTTTCTGAACACCGTCGGAGACCGCGAGCTCCTTCCCCGCGTCCTCGACGCCGCCGAGCGCTTCGCCCGCCCGCCCGAAGACGATGCCCTCGACGCGCTCGTCGAACGAGCCGGCATGACGCCGCTCTTCGTCTCCTGAGCACACCTCACGCGAGCCGTCCGTGGCGCACGAGTCGACCTCAGCGCAGGTCTTCGTCCCTCGTCTCCGCCGCGGCCAGGAACGACGCGTCGGCCGCCTCGCCGACGGCGAAGCTCTTCTCGGCGAGCCAGCCGCCGTCCACCGTCAGCGCGATCCCGGACGCGTCGCGCGCGAAGGCGCGGACGTGACGGTGGTCGCCCTGGGCGCGCTCGTCCCACACGCCCTCCGCGCGGCCCGTGAGCTCGCGCCCGACGGCATCGGCGTCGAGGTCGTCGACCCGCGCACGCTCGTGCCGCTCGACACCGAGCTGATCGCGGCGTCGGTGGCGAAGACCGGCAAGCTCGTGGTCGCCCACGAGGCGACGCAGTTCTGCGGATTCGGGTCAGAGGTCGCCGCCCACGTCGCCGAGCACTGCTTCTGGGACCTCGACGCCCCCGTCGTCCGGATCGGCGCGGCCTCACACCCGATCCCGTATCAGAAGGACCTCGAGGCGGCGATGCTCCCAGGCCCGGCGCAGATCGCGGCCGCAGTGCGCGGCCTGGCGTCCCTCTAGTTGGCTCAGCGCCTCGGCGGAGCTCCGCCGACGGACGAGTGCCCGGTCGGCCGGCGCTATTTTCGACGAAGGTCCACTGCGAGGGACCCGTCGGTCGTGCGGAGCTCGAGCCGCGAGCCGTCGACCCGGTAGGCGGCTGCGGTCTCGAGCGCAGCGAGGTACCTCGTCTCCTGCTCGGCGACGCCGGGCGGCTCCTCGCAATGCTTTCTGGTGGAGGCCACCGAGCCGATCGAGATCTGGGGAGCAGACGCCTTGTAGCTCGCGTTGTAGTCGTTGCAGCCGGCGAAGCCCGTCAGTTTCCCGCCCGTCCCGAACACGGCCGTGAGCCTCGTCCCCGCGAGCACGCTCACCACGGCCTGCTTCCCGTTGTTGTATCCGAGCACCTCCCACGACGTCCCGGCCAGCGACTGGGTCTGGGTCTTGAACGTCGCGAGCTTCTGACCGCTCCCCGTCTTCAGCGTCAGGGTCCCGCCGCTGACGGTAAAGCCGCGTGCTCGAGAGAGAGCTTTCAGGAACGCGGTCTCCTGATGCTCGATCGGCTGGGCACACGCCTTCCGCGTGGTGGCGAGCGACGAGATCCGGATGGCGCTTCCCGACACCGTGTAGACGCCGGTGTAGCGGTTGCAGCCGGCCGACCCCGATGTGCGGCCCTTCGACGTGAACTCCGCCGTGAGCTCCGTGCCCTTGAGCGGTGCCTTCCCCGCAAGCGAGGTCAGGGCCCAGACGCTCCCGGTCAAC
Organism: uncultured Actinomycetes bacterium; assembly: GCA_963821365.1. Classification (GTDB taxonomy): domain Bacteria; phylum Actinomycetota; class Thermoleophilia; order Gaiellales; family Gaiellaceae; genus Gaiella. The sequence continues at coordinate 80,374 of CAWGDT010000006.1, read as the reverse complement.
GGGCTCGCCGCCGTCGCCCGCGGGCCGGTGGGAGCCGCCGTCGCTGCCGCGACGGCCAACGTGGCAGCCACGACCACGCCTCCGCCGAGCAGCGGTAGCGCCTTGCGCACTCTTCGTCTCCTCATCTGACGTCCCACGCGAGCAGCGACACTACCGTCCGCGCCGTCAGCTCGTCGCCCGGAGGCCGGAGTCGAGCGTCGAGCGCACGGAGCCGCGCCGGAGTCGGACCGAGCGAGCCGTGGGCTCCGCGACCAAGCACGTATCGGAGGCTCGCCTCCGTCGGCGCTGGGCTGTCCGCACTCGGGTTCGGCGGGTAGGGTCCGCCGATCGGGGCGACCGCGAGCATCTCGGACTGGTTGCAGAACCTCCCGTTCGCGGGGTTGGCTCTCATCGTGTTCGCAGTGATCTTCGTTGCCGCGGCGGCGATCTACCTCGTCGTGATGGCCCTCGCCGTCGGGAAGCGCGGAGAGGCGTTCAGGGCCTTCTCGCCGGGGATGCTTCCTCCAATGGGTCTGCTCTACGCTCTCATTGTCGGATTCCTGGCAGCGCAGGTCTGGAGCGACGCCGGGCGGGCGCAGGATGCCGTCAATCGCGAGGCAAGTGCGCTGCGGTCGGTCGTGCTTCTCGTCCATGCCTTTCCCGGCGAGCCCGAGAGCCGCATGGACGCACTCATCCGTCGCCACATCCGCACGGCCGTCGACGACGAGTGGCCGACGATGGCTCACCAGCGCGCGACGCTGACCGTGGTCCCGGCTCCGCTCGCGGAGGCGCTCCAGCTCACTGTCGGTCTCTCACCGCGCACCGAAGGCCAGACGACCGCGCAACGTGAGATCGTGGATTCGCTCCAGTCCGCGCTCGACGCCCGGCGGCAGCGCATCCTCGTCAGCGAGTCGAGCGTCAACTGGGTGAAGTGGAGCTGCGTGATCCTCGTCGCGCTTCTGACGTTGGTCGCGATCGCGTTCGTCCACAGTGGCAACCGACTGACTGCGGCGCTTGCGATGGGAGTCTTCTCCGCCGCTGTTGCCGTTTCACTGATGTTGATCGCCGCTCAACAACGTCCGTTCAGCGGGCAGTTCGCAGTGCGCCCGGACGCGCTGATCGAGGTCATGCCGACGCCCTGACGGCGATGGCGGGAATCCCGCGCGACGATGCGATGATCTGGTCCGGTTATCTGCCCGCGCGCTCGACACCGAGGCGGCGTAGCGAGCGTTCAAGCTCGGGTACCCGCGCCTGGATGCGCTCGAAGTCCTGACCGGAAAGCGAGAGAAGCCGCATCGGCGTGCGCGCAACCACGGTGGCGGTCCGCTGTCCCGTCAGGAGGAGCGCAATCTCGCCGAAGGTGTCGCCGGGGCCGAGGACTTGGGTTTCTTCGCCACGCCCGTCCAGCACATCGGCTTCGCCCCGTTCGATGAAGTAGATGGCGGTTGCGTAGTCGTCGAGCGTGACCACCTTCGCACCTGCTTCGATCTCGATCTCGCTCATCGCGGCCGCGAGCGCGTCGAACTCCTCCTTCGGGAGGTCGGCGAAGACCGGAAACGCCGTGATCCGACTCGGATCCAAGAACGCGGATCGTGTCACAGGGAGCAACCGAGCGCTATCGAGGTCGAGCGCACGCCACTCGAACCGACCGAGCGTCGGGCGCTCACGTGACGGCGGCTTCTTCCAGGATCCAGAAGCGGTCTCCGCGCTCGGCCTCGAGCTTCGCGAGCTGCTCCCGGTGGATCTCCCGAACCCGCGCCGGCGTGATCGCCTCCGATGGATCGACGACCTCGATCTCGAGGCTCGTCTTGTCCTCGTAGAGATGCTCTCCGGCCAGGCGCGCCCGGCTGTCGTACGGCCAGACGAACGCCTGGCGGCTCGACACGTGGTAGAGCGCGTCGTCGTCGTCGACCTCGCAGGGCCGAATTGCGTCCCGCTGGCACGACGTTGCGCGACCCAGCTACCTACGGGGGTTGATCCCCCCCGCGCGATGTCGTTTACTAGCGCGCCATGGGCGAGGACAGCGGTGCAGGAACACCGGTCTCGCGGCCGTTCGGAGGGTTCGGCGTCGACACGATTCTCGCGGGGAGCCTCCTCTTCGCCGGAGCGGTCCTCTTCCTCGCGCTCGCGCCCTCCGCGTACTACGCCTACCTCGCGATTCACGTCCTTTCTGCCGTGATCTGGGTCGGTGGTGACGTCACGCTCACGGTGCTCGGGATCGTGTTCCAGCGGCGCGGCGAGGGGGAGACCCTCGGCGCGCTCGGAAGGATGGGCGCCTGGATCGGGACGCGGGTCTACACGCCGACGCTGGTCGTGACGCTCGTCTTCGGGATCATCCTCATGCAGAAAGGCAACTTCGATTGGGGTCAGTTCTGGGTGATCTTCGCGCTCGTCGGGTGGGCGATCGCCGCGCTGGTCGGCGTCGCGTTCGTCGGCCCGGAGCTCGGCCGGATCGACGAGGCCGCACGCACGCATGGGCCGGACTCGCCCGAGGTCGCGATGCGCGTGAAGCGGCTGTTCATGATCTTCCGCTTCGACACCGCCCTCCTCGTGCTGATCGTGGTGAACATGGTCGCGAAGCCCAGCTTCTAGAGCCCTTTGCGACCGGGCTCGTCTTGCCGCCGGCGACGCTCTGGTCCCTGTCGCCACGCGGGCGCGGCCCCAGCTGGATAGCGAAGCCATGGCGTACTCCGAGGACGGTCGGGACGCAAACACGCCGGCGCCAGTGACTACGACGGCTAGGCGCGTACCTCGACGGCGCGAAAGCCGCCCGAGCCGTCGCGCGCGACCCGGAACGCGTATGGGCCGGCCGCGTGGGTGATCGCGGTGCGGGCGCCGGAGTCGGCAAGCTGGCCGAGGACGCGACGCCGCGTAGCGAGCGCGATCTCGCCGTCTTCGTCCGACGAGGTGTCCCACTCCGGATGCGCGACGTGCTCGACGTTGTGGAAGCTGTCAGCTGCGAACACGAACGGATCGTCGCCCGTGACCTCGACGCACATGTGGCCCACGCGATGCCCAGGTGCGCTGCGCACGCTGATCCCTTCCGCGACCGTGTCGCCGTCGCCCACGGCTTCGAGCCGGCCGACCGCGTCGAGCAGCGCGAGCAGCCGTGTGCCGACGTTGTCGGGCGCCTCGGGATCGGCCGCGCGCGCCGCCGCGACCGCGTCCTCGTGGACGACGACGTGGGCGTTGGGGAACGCCAACCCGAGCTCGTCCGGCCACGTTCCGGCGAGCAGCCCGCCCGCGTGGTCGTAGTCGAGGTGGGTGAGCACGACGAGGTCGACATCCGCCGGGGCGACGCCGGCCGAGGCGAGCGCCGCCGGCGTGTCCGCACGGATCCCCTCGAACGGCCACCACGCCGTCGTAAACCCGGGGCCGGCGTCGACGAGGACGATCTTGTCGGAGCTCCGAAGTAGGACGACGTTGATCGGCGACCACGCCCACTCGGGATACCCGGGAGCGATCCATTCGCCGGGGTGGATGGACGCGCCGACCTCGACAAGCGACACCCGCCACCGACCTGCCGGCGCGATCGCGTCAGCTTCGGCCATCACGCGAGCACCGCGTCGGGAAGCGTCATCCCGACAACCCAGCGCGGCGCGTTGACGATCTCGTGGATGCGGAGGTCGCCCGCGACGCTGAGCAACGCATACCCCTCCTCCGGGCTGAGGCCGAGGCCGGAGAGACGCTCGATCATCGCGCGCGTCGCCCCCCGGGCGGCTTCGTGCAGGTCCTCCGCGACACCCGTCGTGACGTGGGCCGGGCCCTCCGTCGCCGGCGAAAGCGCCGGAACGAGGAGCTGCGGGGCTTCGACTCGCAGGTCCCGCCTGACGCCGAGGCGAAGCGCGATCTCCATCCCGGTCTCGATCGCGCTGCCGCATACCTCGCCATCTCCCTGCGCGGCATGTCCGTCCCCCACGGAGAACAGCGCGCCTTCGACGCCAATGGGCAGGAAGAGCGTGGCTCCGGCGGTGAGGTGTCGGACGTCGATGTTGCCGCCGAACCGCGAGGGCGGGATGACCGAGTGCGCTCCCGGGGTCTCGGGAGCAACGCCGATCGTCCCGGGGAACGGCCGGCAGGGCAGCTCAAACCGGTCGCCGAAGCGGACGCGCCCGTCTTCGATCGGCGAAATACGCAGCCACGGCTCCGGGAAGTCGTCGGCAAGGAGTCCGAAGCCCGGAACGATCGCTGTCCAGCCCCAAGCTCGCGTTCGCACCTCGAGCACCTCGACCGCGAGCACGTCGCCCGCTTGCGCTCCTCGAACAAACACCGGGCCGGCGACAGGGTTCATCAGGTCGAAGTCGATGGAGGCGAGATCGGCGGCGACGGCATGCTCTCCGATCTGGTCGCGTGAGGCATCCGGCACGTGGAGCTCCACGACGTCACCGTCCTCGACGTCGAGCGCCGGCGCGAGCCCACGGTCCCACGCGCCGTGGAGCGACGAGCACACGTGGCGCGCACCTTCCGGCTGTCGCGCGACCGTCATCAGCGGCCGAGGTACGCGCGCTTGAGGTCGTCGCTGGCGAGGAGGGCGTCGGCCTTGTCGGCGAGGGCGATCACGCCCGTCTGGAGAACATAGCCGCGGTCGGCGATCGATAGCGCCATGTTCGCATTCTGCTCCACCACGAGCACCGCGACTCCTGACGCGTTCACCTCGCGGATGATCTCGAAGTTCTGCTCGACGAGCGCAGGCGCGAGCCCCATCGACGGCTCGTCCATCAGGAGCAGCCGAGGCCGCGACATCAGAGCGCGGCCCATCGCCAGCATCTGCTGCTCGCCACCGGAAAGCGTTCCCGCGAGCTGGGCACGCCGTTCGTAGAGTCGGGGGAAGAGCGCGTGGACGCGCTCGCGGGTCTCGTCGATTCCGTCGTCGTCCCGAAGGTGCGCACCCATCTCGAGGTTCTCCGAGACGGTCATCGGCGCGAAGACGCGCCGGTTCTCGGGAACGATCGCCATGCCGCGCCTGATCCGGTACGCCGTCGGCCTCTCGGTGACGTCCTCGCCGTCCAGCTCAACACTGCCGCTCCGTGGCCGCACGAGACCGAGCGCCGTCTTGAGCGTCGTCGACTTGCCCGAGGCGTTCCCCCCCAAGAGGCACACGACCTCACCCTCGCCAACCTCGATCGAGACTCCCTCGAGGATCCGGATCTCGCCGTAGTACGTCGTGACGTTGTCGATTCGGAGCAGTGCAGTCACTTCGTCGTCGCCGCGCCCTTGCCGAGATAGGCCTCGATCACGCCGGGATGAGTCGCGACGTACTCGAACGAGCCCTCCGCGATCACGGTGCCGTGGTCGAGCGCGACGACGCGGTCCGAGACGCCCTCGACGACGTGCATGTCGTGCTCGATCACGACGCACCGTGAAGCCTCCCTCGTCGCGGAGTCGCGCGGTCAGCTCCGTGATCTCGTGCGTCTCGTGCGGGTTCATCCCGGCCGCGGGCTCGTCGAGGAGCAGGACGCGCGGCCTCGTCGCCATCGCGCGCGCGATCTCGAGTCGGCGCCGGTTGGCGTAGGAGAGGCTGTACGCGGGCTGATCCAGCCGAACCCGACGAGGCGCTTCCCGAAGAACGAGAGAAGCTCCTCGGCGAGCCGCCGCTCCTCCGATCTCCTCGACTCTCGCTCCGCGGGTGCGTAGGACGGCCTGCCAGGGCCGCGTATGCGTCCGACCGTATCCGGCGACCATCACGTTCTCCCGCACGGACATGTTCAGGAAGAGCCGAATCGACTGGAATGTCCGCGCGGCGCCCATCGTCGCGATCCGGTGCGGCGGCAGCCCGACGACGTTCTCTCCGGCGAGGATGATCGTCCCCTCGTCTGGCGTGTAGACGCCGGTAATGAGGTTGAAGACGGTCGTCTTGCCGGCGCCGTTCGGCCCGATCAGGCTCACGATCTCGCCCTCCTCGACCGCAAGATCGAGGTTCTGGATCACCCGGAGACCGCCGAAGGACTTCGAGACGCCGTGGAGCTCGAGGAGCGCCATCAGACGCGCTCCACGCGAGGCGTGCCGAGCAGTCCGTGCGGGCGGGAGATCATCATCACGATGAGGAGGACGCCGAGGAGGAGCTGGCGCGTGATGCTCGGCTCGTCCACCAGTCGGTTCTCCCAGACGAACGCTGCGAGGTAGAGAAGCGGCACCAGGAGGATCGTGCGGGTCCTCCGCGAGACGCGCGTGAGGGCCACGACGCCGACCAAAGCGCACAGAACGCCCAGTTCCCGATCGTCGTCGGATCCTCGGGAAGTACCACCCACGACTTGATCGCCGAGCCGAGCAGCCGGTCGCCTGTACATCGCCCGCGACCGTGTCGGCCAGAGGGTGCCGACGAGGACGTGCACCACAAGCCGAGTGACACCGTCGCGCCGACGACCGCGGCGAGTGTCCTCCACGGACGCACCTTCGCGATCAGCGTCACGGCGATCACGCCGTAGAACGCCGCGCTGGCCTGAGCAGGGTCGCGCAGAAGGTCGAGCATGAGCGTCACGACGATCCCACCTACGACCGCGCCGGCAAGGCTGCCGCTGCCACCCAGGATCAGGGCGGCATAAATGACGATGAGGAACTGGATCTGGAAGTTGAGGGGGTACACGCCGAGCTGGAACGAGGCAAAGAGACTGCCCGCCAGGCCCGCGACCGCCGCGCCTGTCGCGAACGCCATCAGCTTCAGCCGCCGAATCGGGACGGTCATTATCTCGGCCGCCAGCGGGTCGTCGCGGAGCGCCCGCCAGGCGCGCCCGGTCCGCGAGGCGTCGACGAGATAGAGCATCGTCACGATCAGCGCAATGAGTACGAGTAGCAAGTAGAAGTACGACGTCGGGCTGCGAGAACTCGAAGCCGAGGAAAGAAAAGGGGTCGACGCCCGAGATGCCGTTCGGCCCGCCCGTCAGGTCGACGCCCAGCCGGTCGAAGTTGAGCGTCAGCTCGAGGAAGATCTGGCTGAAGAAGAGCGTGACGATCGCGAGGTAGTCGCCGCTCAGTCGTCACGACGGCAGCCCGAGCACGAGACCGAGAAGCCCCGTCGCAAGAATCACAATCGGTACCGCAAGAGCGTCGGCAGGTCGATACCCAGCTGGTCCGAGGAGAGCAACGCGAACGTGTACGCCCCGAAGCCGTAGAACGCGACGAAGCCGAGGTCGAGCAGTCCGGCCCACCCGACCGAGACGTTGAGACCGACCGCGAGGAGCGCGAGAAGAATGCCTTCACACCGACGCGAACAACGAAGTCGGAGCCGACGACGAGCGGCACGAGCGCGGCGAGCGCAACGAGTACCCCGAGCCGCCCGACGGCGGCAGCGAGTTCCACTGCTGCATGCCGCGACCCCACCATCCGTGCGGCCCCTCGGTGCGAGTCCGCGCCGTCTCGACCCACCTGTCCGACCCGATCGACACGCCGATCAGACCTTCCCTACCGCCGGCCGCCGAGCAGCCCGGTCGGCCGGACGACCATCATCACGACCAGCACTATGAAGACGATCACGTTCTGGAACGTCGACGAGATGTAGGCCGCGGTGAACGACTCGGCCAGTCCGACGAGCATTCCGCCGAGCATCGCACCGGGGATGCTCCCGATCCCGCCGATGACCGCACCGGTGAAGGCCTTGAGCCCGGCGACGAAGCCCATCAACTGGAACACGCGGCTGAAGACGAGACCGGCCATCACGCCGGCGATACCCGCGAGCACCCCGCCGACGAAGAACGCGATCATGATCGTCCGGTCGACGTCGACGCCGATCATCTGCGCCGCCTCACGGTCGTACGAGACCGCAGCGCATCGAACGCCCAAGCTTTGAGCGGCCGACCCACAGAGTCAGCGCGACCATCACGGCGACGGTCGTGACGATCACGATGATCCGGATCAGCGACACGTTGAGTGGTCCGACGTGGATGCCGCTCGTCAACGGGATGAAGCTCGACGAGTCGTAGTTGCGAATGTCAGGCCCGAGCAGCAGCAGCACGGCGTTTTGAAGGAAGACGGACACGCCGAGCGCGGTGATCAGCGGCGCGATCCGCGAGGCGTCGCGAAGGGGCCTGAACGCCACGCGTTCGATGCGAACTCCGAGCACCCCCGAGCCGAGGCCGCCGCCGCGAACATCAGGACCAGGGCAAGCGCACCGGAACCGTCAGCGCGCTCGGCCCGCCAGCCCGCTCAGGACGCAAGAGCCGATGAACGCGCCGATCATGTACACCTCGCCCTGCGCGAAGTTCAGCAGTCCGATGACGCCGTAGACGATCGAGTATCCGATCGCCAGGAGCGCATAGAGGCTCCCGAGCGTGATGCCGTTGACGAGTTGCTGTGTGAAGAACTCCATGGAGGAGCGCATACAGCCTCCCGGCGAATGCGTCGCCGGGAGGCTGTCGACGTAGCGAACCGTTCGAGCTACGCGGCGCGATCACGTAGTTGCCGTCTTTGATCGTGTACACGTAGAACTTCGCGTCCTTCATCTCGCCGTTCGACTCGAACTCGATCGGCTGGCCGAGGACGAGACTCCTGGATGTCCGTGTTCTTCACGTTTCCGCGACCGCGGCGATGATCGGGCGTGCGCGCTCCGTCGTCACACGCCTTCTTGACCGCGTCGAGCACGACCTGGGTCGCCGGATAGGTCGTGAGACCGAACGCGCCGAACTGCCCGTACTTGTCCTCGAACTCCTTCACGAGATCGGCGTAGTTCGGGTCGTTCTGGATATCCGGCGAGAACGTCGAGATGTAGGAGCCCTTCACCTGGAAGTCCTGCGGCGAGAAGACGCCGTCGGTGCCGAAGATCGCTGCGGTCTTCGACCTGCTCCGCCATCTGATCTCCGAACAGCTGCGCATTTGCAGCGAGCATCCACGGGAGGAACACGACGTCGGTGTCGTCGGCGACCTTGCTCACGAGAGCCGAGTAGTCGGTGTTGGTCTGGCTGACCGAGTCGCTCGAGACGTCGACGCCGGCGTCTCTCAGCTTCGGCACGACGACGTCGGCGATGCCCTTCGAGTACGCGCTCTGGTCGTCGATCACGAACACCTTCTTCACCTTCAGGTTGTCGATCATGTACTGCGCGTCCTGCGAGCCCTGGAGGCTGTCGGGCGGAATGACCCGGTAGAAGGTCGGGTACTTGCCCTCTGTGAGCCGTGAGCTCGTCGCCGTCGACGAGACCATCGCCAGGCCCGGCCTTTCCGAGAATTGGTCCCGCCGAATCGACGGTGCTGTCCGACTCCGGCCCGACCACGGCAACGATCTTCGGCGTTCGACGCCCACTCCTGCGCGACGGTTGCCGCCTGCGCCGGATCGAGCTGATCGTCGCCCTCGACCACCTTGATGTTCGTCCCGTTCGCCTGCGTTGAACTGGTCGACCGCCAGTTGCGCCCAGTGGAGCATCTCGCGCCCCTGCGGACCCGCTGCGCCGGTCAGAACGGTCAGCACGCCGATGGAGGCATTGCACGGCTTCCCGCTCGAAGAGGCACCGGTCGTTGTCCCGGATGCCGAACTACTCGAATCGTCTCCGCCACAACCCGCCGCGATCAGCGCGAGCGTGACCACGACTCCGCCGAGCATCAGAGCCTTCGCGATGATCCTCTCTGGCGCCCGTCTCTGCTTGATCGGCAAGATCATCGAGCCTCCTCCGGTTGGTGAAGCGTGCCGCCTCAAATGCGATCGTCCCGACCGGGCTGGCTGCGAGTGAACGCCGCAGTGAGACCCGTGCCGCTCGACCCGGTCTGCAACTCCCGTGAGCCGTGACCTCGAACTGTCCGCTAGCCGCACCTCCGCGCTAGTGACATGTCAGGCACGCGACGACCATACAACCGCTCTCCGAACCGCGCAACTCGCCTGGGCTGAAACCCGCCGAGGAGACGCGCCTCAGCGCAGCTCCTTGTTCGCCTCCTGGGTCCACAACCGCTGTGTTGTCATGGTCGGCAAGTGCCGTCTCGTGCCGTCACGTCGGGCAAGAGGTGGCTCGGTCGTGACGGCCTGTCCGACTTCGGCCGCCGCATCTCGAATGGTTCGTTTGCGACATCTTTGCGTGAGGTTTACGCGTCCGGTGCTCCACGCTCGACTCCCCGTCCGCGCCTGAACGCGTGACGCCAAGTCGTGCACTGCGTCTTTCTGAAGCCGAACGTCCCCGGTCTTGGCCTGCTCGGGAGTCTTCCCCGGGTCGTGGTTCGTCGCCGGTGGTCGCGCTGCGTTGGGTCGTGAGCTGTAGCGAAGGTCGATGGGGCCATGTCCGCCTGACGGCACGCGAGATGCCACATCTACGGGGGCCCTGCCCATCTCCGCCCCGGGATAGGAGACGATTGTCATGACCACCCTTGTCCGCTTCCGGGAGCCGCTACGAAACTTCGCCATGAATGCCGAATTCGAGCGGCTGATCAACACCGTTTTGGAGTCGCCCGCTCGCTCCGCCCAGACATGGGCACCTCCGCTTGACGTCTGGGAGACCGAGGGCGACCTGGTGTACGCCTTCGACATGCCCGGCATACCGGAGGACGAGATCACCGTGGAGATCGAAGACAACACCCTCACGGTCAGCGGCTCGCGCGAGCGCGCCGAGAACGTGGAGGATGAGCGTTTCTTCCGCTCCGAGCGCCGCTTCGGTGACTTCACGCGCTCTGTCGCTCTACCGCAGGGCTGTGGCGAGGCCGAGGCCCAGGCGCACTACGCCAACGGGGCGCTCGAAGTCCACGTCAAGAAGCCGGAACAGTCCAAGCCCCGCCGCGTCCCGGTGAGGACGACCGTCGAGCCGGCTCTACCGTCTGGCACGAACTGACCCCGAGCTCTGACCCCGAGCTCTCCCAGCTTCGCACGGGAGAACGAGCGCTTCTCAAACGGCGGTCGCCGTTCCCAATGAGCGCGCCGAGACGCTCACGAGAAGCCCAGAGAGGAAGCGGGCTCTGACCACAGAACGAGGGGCGGCCCCTTTCTTGGGGGAAATCCATCGAGGGCGATTCGACCAACACCTCGCCGTTATCGCCTCGAGCGACAGACCTCTCTCTGTCTTGACCAAAGGGCCCGCAGATCGTTCGCGCGGCGTACCTGGTCGGCACAACGAAGCACTGGCCCTGCACGTCGAATCCTGTTCGCCTGGGCTCCTACGTCTCGCGCGCCTAGGCGCGTCGGGAGATTGCGGGCTTTCGGCCGGGGTTCTGGCTGCAGGGCCAGATAAGACACCCTAGCTCGTCTGGAGCGCGGACGCGGTTAAGGCCTCTTCCCAGTTCATCGCCCGCGTGTTTGCACCGTGTTTGCAGAGACGCCCCTGAAGCCCCAGAACCCGCGTAACCACGGGCCTCAGCGCAGCTCCTTGTTCGCCTCCTGGTCGAACCACATGGCGAACAGGGTGAACTGCGTCCCCGACACGAGGAGCAGCGCAACGAGGACGATCGTGGCGGTCGTGATCTCGTTCCCCCCGAAGATCCGCGAGGCGGCGACGACGAGGCCGAGGAGGAAGCCGACGACGGTCATCAGGATCCCGAGCACGTAGAAGAAGACGAGCGGGTGGAAGTCGCGGATCACGTACTTCTCCTTCATCCGCCACCAGAAGCCCTTGAACAGGAGCCACGAGATCCGCGGGGCGACGCTCCGGACGCGGATCCCCGAGCGCTCGCCCACGCCGTAGATCGGGCGGGAGGGAATGTCGCGGACGCGTGCGTTCTGGACGTTCAGGTGGACGAGCATGTCGTTCGGGAACCCGTACCGGCGGTAGAGCCGGTCGAGGTCGAGCCGGCGCAGCGCGACGAGCGAGAGCGCCGTATAGCCGGCCTGCGAGTCGGCGACGTGCCAGTAGCCCGAGGCGATCTTCGTGAGGAGCGAAAGCATCGCGTTACCGAGATAACGAACGTGAGGGATGAGCTTCCAGGCCTCGCCACTCACCAGTCGGTTCGCCTTCGCGTAGTCGACCTCACCGCGCGCCACCGGCGCTACGAGAGCCGAGAGCTCGATCGGGTCCATCTGGTTGTCGCCCGCCATCACGCAGGTGACGTCGATCCCGAGCTCGCGGCAGCGCGCGTAGCCGGACGCGATCGCCGCGCCGACGCCGCGGTTCTCGTCGTGCACGAGCACCTCGAGCCGTGGGTCGCCCGTCGCGCGCGCACGCTCGACGGTCGCGTCGCCCGAGTGGTCGTCGACGACGACGATCGTGTCGACGAAGTCGGGGATGCCGCGGATCGTGTCCGCGACGAGGAGCTCCTCCTGGAAGGCGGGGACAACGACCGCGACGCGCTTGCCCTCGACCACGGCGGCCTCCTACGCCGCGGCCGTGCTCCTGCGCCGCAGCCACGGGTCGGCGATCAGCGCGGCGATCGCGCCGAGCAGGAGACCTGCGAGGCCGCCGATCACGGCCGCGTTGCGCCTGCTCGTGGCGGACGCGCGGACGGCGACCGCGGGCTGGACGACCCGGGAGAGCTCGACGTTCTCGGCGAGCGACAGCAGCTGGCGGGCGCTGTTCAGGTCGCCCACCGTCGACCCACGGCGCGACTCGGCAGCGTTCACCGTCGCGTTCGAGTTGGTCGACACGAGCAGCTTCTCGGCGAGCGACAGGCTCGGGTCGGCGTTCGCGGACTGTTGCTGCGCGAGCGCAGAATCGATCCGGGCGCCGATGTCCTCGAGCTGGTTCTCGTCGTTTGCGATCTGCTGCTTCAGGAGCCGCATCTTTCGGTCGACGTACGGCACGACCTCGGTGGTCACGGTGTTCGCGTACGAGTTGGCGGCCTTCTCCGCCTTGACCCTGGTGGGCGCGCGGACCGCGATCTGGACGAGCGGGGTGAAGTTGCGCGCGACCTGTCCCGCCTGGACGACGGGGGTCGACGTGACGTTCCCGCGCAGCCCGGCCGGGCTCATGCCGGCGGCGGCCGCCGCCGCCCTCGTCGCCGCCTCGCTGCGAAGGATCTCGCTCACGGTCTTCGGATTCGTCTGGAGGCTCTGGATCTGACCGCCGCCCGATGGGGTGAACGGCTGACCGAGGTAGATGAGCGCCTCGGCCTTGAAGACGTCGCCGCTGCCGATCGAGACGAGGACGCCGAGGATCGCGCCGAGGACGAGGCCGCCGACGGGCAGCCACCAGCGCGCGGTGATCCGCTCCCAGCCCGAGCGCAGGTCGACCTCGCGCTCCGCGTTCGGGTCCACGCCACTTTCCTTCGTCCGCACGTCGCTCACGGCGCCGCGACCCTAGCAGCGACCCACTCCCACTGGGCACGGAGGCCGTCGGCGAGGACGGTGGTCGGCGCCCATCCGAGATCGGCGTGCGCCTTCGCGACGTCGGCGCGTGTGCGGCGCACGTCGCCGACCGCGGCTCCGTGCCGCTCGACGGCGAGCTCGCGCCCCGCGATGTGCTCTGCGAGCGCGATCGCCTCGCTCATCGAGGCCTCCTCGCCCCCGCCGATGTTGTAGATCTCGCCGGCCCGCCCCCGCTGCATCGCGGCGATCGTGCCCGCGACGGCGTCGGCGACATAGGTGAAGCTGCGCGATGCCGACCCGTCGCCGAAGAGCCGGAACGCCGCCCCGTCTCCGAGCGCCTCGAGCATGGGCGTGAACGCCATGTCCGGCCGCTGGCGCGGGCCGTAGACGGTGAAGAAGCGCACCCCGACGGCCTCGAGCCCCGTGGTACGGGCGTGCGCGTAGGCGAGCTGCTCGACGCACAGCTTCGTCACGCCGTAGGGCGAGATCGGGCGAGGTGCGACGTCCTCGGTCGTCGGGTACGTCTCGGCGTCCCCGTAGACCGAGGAGGACGACGCGTAGACGACGCGCGCGCCGCGCCGCGCTGCGGCCTCGAAGAGACGCCCGCTCGTGTGGACATTCCGCTCGACGTAGTGCTCGAACCCCGGCCCGAAGCTCGCGCGGACGCCGGGCTGGCCGGCGAGGTGGAAGACGGCATCGACGTCGGCCAGGAGCGCTTCGAGATCGGCGTCGAGCAGGTCCGACTCCACGACGCTGTGACCGGCGGCGTTCTCGCGCTTGCGTGCCGGGTCGTAGTAGTCGTTGAACGAGTCGAGCCCGACCACGTCGTGGCCCTGCGCGACGAGAGCTTCGGCGAGGTGCGACCCGATGAACCCGGCGGCGCCGGTGACCAGGTACCGCATCAGGCCTGTCCGGGCTCCGCGGCGAGGGGATGCGGCAGCTCCTCGGCGAAGGGGACGAGCTCGCCGTCGGCGCCCGTCACGAGGCAGAGGTCGGAGAAGAACCGGGTCATCACGACACCGGCGCGGAACTCGCCGAGCCGCGGCTCGGGGCTCTCTCCGCGGGCGAGCGCGAGCGCGAGCTCCGGATAGCGGCTCCCCGCGGCGAGCGGTAGCGGAAAGGCCCCCCCGAAGCGTGGGTTGACGTCCGTCACCGGCAGCGACCCGTGCGGCTCGCGGAAGCACTGGATGTTCGCCGGGCCGACGATCCCGATGGCCTCCGCGACACGCGCGCCGTGCTCGATCAGCTCGCTGTCCCGGAGCGACTCGCCCTTGATCGACTCGCCGCCCTTCGACTGGATCATCGAGCGCGGGATCGCGTTCAGGCAGCGGCCGTCCGTGTCGCAGAAGACGTCGATCGAGAACTCGAGGCCGACGCAACGCTCCTGGACCATCGAGTCGACCGGTGTCATGCGCAGGTGGAAGTCGAGCTGCTCGTGGTCGTCCGCCCGGTAGATGTGCCGGGAGCCGAAGCCCTCGCGCACCTTGACGAGCAGCGGATAGCGGGCATCGGCGGGTACCTCGCCGGGGAGCCACGTGCGCGGGCTCGGGATCCCGTTCGCGTCGAAGAAGGCGTGTGCGAGGTACTTGTCACCCATCGTCCGGCACACCTCGGGCGCCGGAGCGAGGACGAGCGCGGGCGCGAGCTCGTCGCGCGCCGCGGAGACGATCTCCTGGTCGAGGTCGGTGAGCGGGACGACGAGCCGCACGTCATGCTCGGCCACGAGCTCGGCGAGCGCCTGGACGTAGCCCGCGTCGTCGACGCGCGGGACGAGCGCCTTGTGGTCGGCGTGGTACAGGGCCGGGGCGAGCGGGTCGAGGTCGGCGGCGACGGTGGTCGCTCCCGCCCGGGCGAACGCGCTCACGATGTCGACGCGCTGGCCGGCGCAGGTGAAGAGGACGGCCGTCATCTCGACGTCGGAGCGTAGCGGCGTCAGAGGATCAGGAACGGCAGCTGAACGGCCACGAGCATGCCGAGCGCGATCACACCCGCAGCCGCCCACCGCGGGCCGCGGGGCCGCAGCACATCGATCACGAACGACGCGCCGACCGCGGCGGCAGGGAGTGCCATCAACAGGTACGTCCCCTTGATCGTGTCGCCGTCCGTCGACGGATAGCGCACCGCGAAGACGACGTACGCGGCCGCGACCGCGGCGGCCGAGAGCGGCAGGAGCGAGAGGGACGCCGAGCGCCGAGCGCTCGCCAGGAGGCCGAGCGTGATCAGCCCCGCGAGCGCGAGCAGGGACGGCACGATGCCGACCACCATCTGACGCGCCCTTTCCGACACGACCGTCGCCGGGAGCAGCTCCGCCGGGGCCGGCGGCGGAGGGCTGTCCCAGGTCAGGGCCCAGTCGCCCCACCAGTCCGCGTAGAGGTGCGGGACGAGCTCGTTGCGAAACAGGGGCGTGATCGGATGCTCGAGCGCGCGGAGCGAGTGCAGGCCGACGTAGAAGCTCGCCGGCCGTCGATGGAATACCGACTCGGACGGTGCAGGGCGGTTGAACGCGAGCGCGTTGCCGTGCACGACCTGCTGGTTCACGAGCCACGGAGCGAGGAGGACGAGCGCGATCGCCGCGCACACCGCGACGGGTGCCCAGCGCCGTGTGCCCCGGGCGTCGAGACCTGCGGCAACGAGCACCGCGACGAGGACGGGCAGCGCCCAGGCCCGCGTCAGGCAGGCGAGCCCGAGCAGCGCACCGGCGGCGGCCGCCGAACCAAGCGTCCACCGACCGCGGAGCGCACGCGCCGCGACGAGCACGCCGCCGGCCGCGAGAGCCACGGCCAGGGTTTCCGGGTGATACATGGCCGACGCCCGGACGAGCGCGGGCGACGCGGCGGTGAGGACGAGCGCGACAAGGTGCAGCGCCCGCCGCTTCGGCCAGAGGACGCGCGCGAGGAGGAACACCAGGACGCAGATCGCGAGCCCGGCCGCGGCGGCGAGAAGCTGTCCCGGGCGCTGCGCATGCCCCCATCCGACCGAAGTCGTCAGCCGGCCGAGCGTGCCGGCCAGCACGAACCAGAGCGGCGGCGTGTGCCAGACACCCGACTCCGACTCGGACGGCAGCCGGTACTCGTTCGAGACGACCTCGGCGTAGCGCTCGTTCGCGAACGCGTCATACCCACGCAGCCAGTCGTAATGCCAGGCGTTCCAGGCGAGGAGCGCCGCCTCCGCGACGAGCACCGCGGCAGCGGCGCCCCAGTAGCGGCGCGACGCCGGCTCAGTACGCGCAGTCGTACGTCACCTGCCGCTGGGTGGGGGACGGCTCGCGCAGCCAGAGCGCGACGTAGCGGCCGTGCACGTCGAGCCTCGTCCCCGGGTCTCCGTACGCCACGTACCCGGCGCGGAGCCGCTCGACCTCGGCCTCGCTCCGCGCGATGCTGAGCGTGACGAGGCCTCCCTCGACGACCGTCCGGAGCGTGCCGCCGCTCGCCGAGGCCGCGACAGGGTCGTCCGTGGTCGGCCCGACCTCGAGCGCCTTCTCACGTTCGAGGCACCGGCGCGTCAGCTCGAGGATCGTCGGGTCGTCGTGGCCGAGCGACCACGCCGAGGCGACGACGAGCTGTGCGAGGACGACGACGAGAGCCGCGACGAGCCCGATCCGCGCAGCCCGCCGCTCGGTCACTCGCGCGTGCTCCAGCCTCCGGTCGCGCCCTTGTACGTGCCGCCGAACAGCGCGAGCGGCGTCCGCAGCAGGATCGTCAGGTCGACGCGCGGCGAGCGGTGCTCGACGTACCAGACGTCGAGCTCGATCCGGTCGGACCAGGGAAGGGTCGCGCGCCCGTGGATCTGCGCCCAGCCGGTGAGGCCCGGCCTGACCTCGAGGCGGCGCCGCTGACGCTCGGTGTAGCGCTCGACCTGGTAGCGGAGCGTCGGTCGCGGTCCGATCACGGACATGTCGCCACGGACGACGTTCCAGAGCTGCGGCAGCTCGTCGACCGACGTGCGGCGGAGGAGGCGGCCGACGCGCGTGATCCGCGCGTCCGCGCGCTCGACTGCGAACCCGGCGCCCTGCCGCTCGGCGCCGACGACCATCGAACGGAGCTTGAGCAACTCGAAGTCCTCTCCGTCCTTCCCGACTCGTGTCTGCCGAAAGAGCACCGGCCCGCCGTCCTCGAGCTTCACCGCGAGCGCGGCCGCAGCGACGAACGGGCTCGCGATGACGAGCCCGAACGCCGCGAGCGCCACGTCGAGCGCGCGGTTCACCGGGTCCCCTCGGCGGCGTCCCAGGTCGCGGGAACGCCGCGGCGGAGGTAGTTCCAGAGCGCCTGCACGGTTGCCCACGTGACGTAGACGTAGTACCGCGCGACCGGGACGCCCGTCCAGAACGCGGCGAGAACGGCGAGTTGCCCGAGGAGCGCGAGCGCGTAGGGCCAGCCGGTGGGAGCGAGGAGGACGCTCGACCCGAGCAGGGCAACGTGGAGCACCCCGCTGCCGTAGCGCAGCAGGCGGTGCGAGACGACCGAGACGAGGTAGCCCGGCGGCAGCCGCCGCAGCATCGAGCCGCGCAGCGTGATCTCCCAGCAATGCTCGAACATCCGCACCTTGCGCGCGTACTCGGCCTCGTTCGTCGGAGTCGGCTTCTCGAACGCGAGCGCGGCCGGCTCGTAGACCGCGCGGCGGCCCGCCTGCACCATCCGGTAGGGGAACGCAAGGTCGTGCCCCCAGCGCGGGTCGACCTCGACGTAGTCGGCCCTGTTGAGGGCGTAGATCGAGCCGTTGCCGCCCGTCACCGAGCCGAGGCGCGACTCCTGCTCGCGCAGCCAGAGCTCGTAGCGCCAGTAGAGACCCTCGCGGTTCGAGCCCGCGGCATCCTCCAGGCGCAGCCGACCGCAGACGTAGGCGACCTCGGGGTCGGCGAGGTTCGCGACGAGCCGCCGGAGCGCGTCGGGCGCCCACGACGCGTTCGCGTCCGAGAACGCGACGACGTCGCTTGCCGTCTCCCTGCACGGCACGGTCCTGCGCCGCGACCTTGCCACGCCGCGGGCAGTCGAGGAGGCGGACGCGCGGCTCCCGGGCGGCGATGGCCTGGACGAGCTCGTTCGTCCTGTCGCTCGACGCGTCAGAGGCCACGACGATCTCGAGCCGGTCGGCGGGGTAGTCGAGCGCGAGGAGGTTGTCGAGCCTGCGCTCGATCACGGCCTCCTCGTTGTAGGCGGCGACGATCACCGCCACCGGCGGCTGCGCCGCCTCGTCCTTCGCCACACGCCGCTCCCGCGCGCGAGCGAGAGCGCCCGCCGCCAGCGGGTAGCCGACATGGGTCCAGGCGAGCGCCGCCGCGGAGCCCCAGAACAGCGTCTTCAGCACGCGCATCCGCGCGAGTGTAGATCCGCGCGCGCCGCTAGTCTCGCGCGGGATGAGCGTCCACGGCCGTCCCATCCGCGTGCTCCGGGTGATCGCGCGCCTCAACGTCGGTGGGCCCTCCCTCCACGTCACGTACCTCGCGCGCGGGCTCGCGGAGCGCGGCTACGAGACGACGCTCGTCGCCGGAGACGTCGGCCGGGGCGAGGAGTCGATGGCGTTCGTGGCCGAGAGCGAGGGCGTCGACGTCGTGCGGCTCCCCGGGCTGTCGCGCGCGCTCTCGCCGGTTCGCGACGTGGCCGCCGCGTGGCGCCTGGCGCGCATCATCCGCAGGGTCAGGCCCGACGTGGTGCACACACACACCGCCAAGGCGGGCGCCGTCGGCCGGTTCGGCGCGCTCCTCTCCGGCACGCGCCCCGTGATCGTCCACACATTCCACGGCCACGTGCTACGCGGGTACTTCGGCGCCGGGGGGACGCTGATCTTCCGTGCGATCGAGACGACGCTCGCACGCCTCTCGGACCGCCTCATCGCCGTCAGCCCGGAGGTGCGGGACGAGCTCGTGCGCCTTCGCGTCGCGCCCGAGCGCAAGTTCTCGGTGATCCGCCTCGGGATCGAGCTCGAGCAGCGCGTCCGGTTCGAGGGAGACACCGCCGAGGTGAGGCGCCGGCACGGGATCCCCGCCGAGAAGTTCGTCGTGGGGTGGTTCGGGCGCATGACCGCCGTCAAGCGCACGGACGACCTCCTGACGATGCTCACCGGCACGAGAGAGCGCGGCATCGACGCGATGCTGCATCCTCGTCGGCGACGGCGACGACCGCCGGCTGCTCGAGCAGCGCGCCCACGACCTGGGCCTCGCACGGTCCTGTCTCTTCCTCGGCTACCAGGAGAAGCGTCGCCCGTGGTACGCGATCTGCGACGCCGTCATCCTGACCTCCGCGAACGAGGGAACCCCGGTCACGATCATCGAGGCGCTGGCGGCCGGACGGCCCGGTGGTCGCGACCCGCGTCGGCGGCGTGTCCCGACGTCGTCGACGACGGCGAGACCGGGTTCCTCGTCCGCCCGCAGACACGCACGCGATCGCCGAACGGCTCGAGATCCTCGCCCGCGACCCGGAGCGACGCGCCGAGGATGGGCCGGCTCGGCCGCGAGCGCGTGCTCGCCGCTACGCCGTCTACCGGCTCGTGGACGACGTCGACGCGCTCTACCGCGAGCTGCTCGGCGAGGCGAGCTCCGCGACGAGCCGTCGGTAGCGATCGAACGCGATAGAGCGATCCGCCTCGCGCTCGACCCAGGCCCGTCCGCGCTCCCCCATCCCGTCGAGCGACACCCGTCTCTCGACGACGTCGCGAATCACGCCGGCCACGAGCTCGGGGCGCGCGGGCGGCAACACGATCCCGCAGCCGACATCCTCGACGATCCGGACGATCTCGCTCTCTCGCATCCGCGGAGACGAGCACCGGCCGGCCGCCGGCGAGGATCCCGTAGACGCCGGCTCGGGACGACGAACCCCGCGAGGCCGCGCGCGAGGCCGACGTAGTGGAGGTCGCCCGAGCGAGCGAGAGCGGCAGTTGCTCGCGCGGCTGGTAGTCGAAGAACTTCACCGTCCGCGTCACCTCGAGCTGCTGGGCGAGCCGCGTGACCTCGCCGTGCCGTGCGCCGAAGCCGATCACGACGATCCGCAGGTCCGTCGAGGTCGCGCAGAAACGTCGCCGCCCGGACGAGCGTGTCGAGGTCCTGAGCGTGGCCGATGTTGCCTGAGTGCATGACGACGAACCGCCCCTCGAGCCCGTGCGCCTCCGACCACTCGTTCGAGCGGGGCTGCGGCGTCAGCTCGGTCGTGTCCACCCAGTTCGGAATCACTACGACCCGCTCGGCAGGCGCGCCCTTCTCCTCGAGCCGCCGCTTCATCGTCTCGCCGATCGCGACGACCCGGTCGGCGCGGCGCAGGTACAGCGCGACGAGCGTGCGCAGCATCTCCGAGGACGACGGGCTGCTCGAAGCGCTTGATCGCGCTCGGCGATCTCGGGGAACACGTCCTGGCTGATCACGAGCAGCGGCACGTCGAAGCGACGCGCGACCACGAGGCCCGACGTCGCCGACGACCGGGGGATCGGTCATGCAGAGCACGAGATCGGGGCGGTCGCCGCGCAGCGCGGCGTCGCACGGAGTCGCCGAGGTAGCTCGCGTAGTTGGCTGCGCGCTGGTGGAGCCGTGTGCGGTCGTACGTCGTCGAGCGCGTGCGGACGATCCGGACGCCGTTCCGTGTCCTCCTCGGACGGAAGGTCGTGCCCGCGCAGATGGCCGGTGACGACCGTCACGTCGTAGTCGCGCGCGAGCGCCTCGCAGAGCTGGGCCAGCAGCTGCGCCGTCGCTTCGACGCCGGGCCAGTAGTACTGGTTGAGGACGAGGATCCGCGGCCGAGGGCTCATCGACCGCTCACGCTAACGCACGCCCGGCGTAGGGTCCGCGCGGATGCGCATCCTGCTCGCGAGCCCGGCGTACTGGCCCGCCCACGCGTTCGGCGGGCCGGTCGTCGTCGCGCGCGAGCTCGTCTCACGCCTGGCCGCGCGCGGTCACCACGTCGAGGTCGTGACGACGACGCTCATCGACGTCGACCGGCGACCGGGGCGCCGCACGCGGGTCGAGACGGTCGACGGCGCGCGCGTGACCTACCTCGCGACGCCGGTCCGGTACCGGTGGATGGGCATCACGCCCACGCTGCCGCTCGAGCTGCGCCGCCTCGCGCGGCCGGACGTGGCGCACGTGATGGGATTCCGCGACCCGGTCACCACGGGCGTCGCCGCGTGGTGCCGGCCGCGACGGGTGCCGTACGTCTTCGAGCCCGTCGGGATGTTCGCGCCGAGGCTGCGGAAGGTGGCGCTGAAGCGCCTGTTCGACTCGACCCTGACGCGCGGTGTCGCGTCCGGCGCGCGGCTCGTGGTCGTGTCGTCGCCGAAGGAGCGCGACGACGTCGTCGCGGCGGGCGCCGACCCACAACGGGTTCGGATCCGCACGAACGCCTTCCCCGAGCCGCCGCCTCGCGGTGGACGTCGATCCGCTCGCGGGCGTCGTGCCCGAGGGCGCGCCGGTCGTCCTCTACGTCGGCCGGATCGCGGCGGAGAAGGGCATCGAGCACCTCCTGGAGGCTGCGCGCAGGCTGCCCGACGTCCACGTCGTCCTCGCCGGCCCGGACGACCGGCACGGCACGCTGTCGCTCGTCGAAGCGGCGCAGGCCGATCCTCGCACGGCCGGCCGCGTGCACCGCCTTCCGCCCACGCCCGGCCCTCCGTTCGATCTCTATCGGCGCGCCGACGTGTTCGTCCTCGCCTCGGGCGGCGAGAACTTCGGGCTCGTCGCCGCCGAGGCCGCGTCCGTCGGGCACGGCGGTGATCGTGTCCGACCGGACGGGGATCGCGTCGTCGTTCGAGCCGAGGGCGAGGCGCTCGTCGTCCCGTACGAGCCCGAGGCCACTGTCGAGGCCGTCGCGCGCGTCCTCGGCGACGACGCGCTCCGTCGAGCAGCTCGAGGAAGGAGCGCTCCGGCGCCGCGGCGCGTCGACGTGGGACGCCGTCGTCGACGAGCAGCTCGCGCTCTACGACGAGGCGCTCGCGGGCTGACGCCCGGCGACGCGCCGCACGACGCGTAGGAGCCGGTCGATGCTCGGCTCGTAGCCCCAGCCGGACGACGATCTCCCGCGAGGCCGCGCCCATCGCGCGGCGCCGCTTCGGGTCGGCCGCGAGCCCGCGGAGCGCCTCGGCCGCGGCCACGACGTCGTCGACCGGTACGAGCAGGCCGTTCCGGCCGTCCTCGAGCAGGTCGAAGGCGGCACCGACCCGATCGGAGAGGACGAGCGGCAGCCCGCACGCCGCGGCCTCGTTGACGACGACGCCCCACGGCTCGTGGCGCGAGAGGAGCGCGAACACGTCGGCGACGGACGTAGCGCTCGACGATCCGCTCCCACGGGGTGTCCGGCAGGAGCACGAGCCTGACGCCGAGCTCGGCCGCGAGCAACGCGAGGCTCTCCCGCTCCGGGCCCGGACCCCGCCAGGAGCAGCCACGAGCCGCGGGCTCGCCCGCGGACGGCTGACGGCGCGCACGAGCGTGTCGAGGCCCTTCTCGGGTGCGAGGCGCGCAACGGAGAGCACGGCGACATCGTCGGCCGCGATACCGGCATCCGCGCGGAGCGTGTCGCGACGCGAGACGAGCGCGTCCGCCTCTCGGCCGAAGCGGCCGACATCGACCGTGTTGGCGACGACCGAGATCCGGTCGTCGGGGACGCCCCGTGCGCGCATCGAGTCGCGGGCGAGGGAGCCGACGACGAGCGTCTCGGCCGCGCCGCCGACCACCGTCGGCACGACCGCGTTCTTCACCGTCCGCCGCCACCCGGGCCGCGCGTCCCGCTCGTTGGACTCGACGAGGAGCACGTACGGGACGCCGTGGCGCCGTGCACCACGCGACCGTCGCCTGCGACGCGAACGTGCTCCAGCCGGACACGACGACCACGTCCGGGTCCGCATCGCGCAGCGCGCCGGAAGACGCCGAACGACAGTGGGTAGTCGTGCCGGAGCACGCGCGAGGCGCCCGGGACGCGCTTGCCGTCGGCGACCACCGCGCGGTGACCGCACGTCGATGCCCCACGCCCGCTGCTGGACCGCGCGTCGCGGCGTACACGACCGTCAGGTCGAGCTCCGGTCGCGCGGAGAGGCGGTCGAGCATCCCGGTCCGGTACGGCGTCGGCTCCGGGCAGAACGACCGTGAGGTGGATCGGGGAGTCGACACCCGCCGCGCCAGCGCGCAACGTCGCCGCGCGACGTCTCGTGCGCGCCGGCCCGCGCGCGCGCGCCGGGCACGCCGCGCCGCGACGTGCACCGGGAGCGCCGGGTCCAGTGCGAGCGCGCGCCGGCCGAGGTGCGCTCTCGAGCGCTCCGCTGGCGAGCCCGGCACGACGTGCGACCGTCCTCGCGGCAATCCGACGCACCGGCTCGTAGCTCGTCGCCGGCGTAGCGCCCCGAGGCCGTGAAGGCGCGCAGGAGCTCGACGTACGCCTCCGCGCCCCGCTGCGAGCTCCCCACCGTCGAGCTCGGGCCGGAATCCAAAACGCCATGCGAGCTCGGCATCCTCCTGCGACAGCTTCGGAGCCGTCGCTGCGATCTGGTAGAGCGCCACGCGGCGCCCCAGCTCGCGCTGCAGATCCGGCTCGACGCTTCGACGCCTGCTCGGCATGCAGCCGGTACACGACAAGCGGCTCCTCGACGACGTCCGCCTCGGCGCCTGCCAGCACCCGCGTCCACAGTTCGTAGTCCTCGCTCTCGGCAAACGACTCGTCGTAGCGAAGCCCGTTCCGGGCGAAGTGCTCCCGTTCGAACACGACCGTGTTGTGGAAGAACGGCGAGCTCGAGAACAGCGAGTACCAGCGCGTCACCGCGGGGCCGGCCTCCGGCACGTGCACGGCGCCGAGGCGCCCCGACGGCTCGAGCTCGAGCACGCCGGCTCCGACCAGCACGACCGGGCGCGGCGTCGAGGCGCGCCACCACCCGCTCGAGCCAGTGTGGGAACGCGACGTCGTCCGCGTCCATGCGTGCAACGCGCTCCCCGCGCACCTCGTCGAGGCCGAGGTTGAGGGCTCCCGCGAGCCCTCGCTGACGGTCGCTGCGCACGACCCGCAGGCGATCGTCCCGGATCGCGTCGAGGACGACCGGCGTCTCGTCCGTCGACCCGTCGTCGACGACCACGAGCTCGAGGTCCGACACCGTCTGCTGCAACACGCTCTCGAGCGCCGGGCGAAGGTAGCGAGCCCCGTTGTGGACGGCGACCAGAACCGAGACTGCGGGATCCCGCGCCATGACGTGCCGTAGCCTAGGGCACGTGCCGGAGGGCTCCTCGACGTTCGACCTGGTCGTCGCGACGCTGGGGCGCGTCGACGAGCTGGGCCGTCTGCTCGACTCGCTCGAGGCGCAGACCTACCGGTCGTTCCGCGTGCTCGTCGTGGACCAGAACCCTGACAGGCGGCTCGAGACCGTGCTGTCGGGCCGCCGGCTGGAGCTCGTTCGGGTCACGTCCGAGACCGGCCTCGCGCGCGCGCGCAACGTCGCGCTCCCGCTCGTCGACCGCGGACGTGGTTGCCTTTCCAGACGACGACTGCCATCTACGCGTCGACGCTCCTCGAGCGCGTCGCGCAGCGACTCGACGCGGCGCGAGAGCTCGACGGCCTCTCCGTCCCGACGTCCGACGCCGAGGGGCGCAGAGACGCCGGCTGGGGGCACGAGGCCGCGCTTCTGACGACACGCAACGTCTGGAACCTGGTGGCGTCGGCAGGCATCTTCCTGCGCCGGCCGCTGCTCGATCGGGTCGGGCGCTTCGACGAGCAGCTGGGCGCCGGCGGCCCGGGGCCATGGCTCTCGGGCGAGGAGACCGACTACGTGATCCGCGCCCTGCGGAGCGGCGCCCGCATCGCCTACGACCCGACGCTCACGGTCGAGCACGAGCTGACCGTGAGCTCCGGCCCGGACGCTCGTCGCCCGGGGCCGCAGCGAGGGGGCAAGCGTCGGCTACCTCCTGGGAAAGCACCGGTACCCGCCGCGCGTGCTCGGTCGGATGCTCGTCCGGCCCGTGGGCGGTGTCGTCGTCTCCCTCGTCGAGCTCGATCCGGACCGGGCGCGGTTCCACGCGGTCACGCTCGCCGGGCGGATCCGCGGCTACGCCGGAGCGAGGCGCTCGAACAGCTCGGCGTGACGGTCGAGCCACGGCTCGAGCGCGAACTGCTCGACGGCCCGCGCGCGCGCACGCGGCCGAGAACCGATCCAGGTCGGCCAGGACCCTGTCCACGGCATCGGCGAGAGCCTCCGGGCCCGGGGGCTCATCACGCTCCCAGCTCTCCGGGTGCGGGACGCCGATGCCTGCGTCGTCGCCGACGAGCTCGACCGTCCCGCCGCTGGCCGGGTAGACGACCGGGAGACCGGACGCCATCGCCTCGAGCACGAGGGTCGGGCACGGATCCTTCACCTTCGTGTGGAGCAGCAGATGCCCGCGCTGCAGGACGTGGGGCGCCGTGCGCTGCGTGTACTCCCCGAGGAGGAGCACGCGACCCCGAAGACCCAGCGAGTCGAGCAGGGGCTCGACGGGGGCTACGAGCCGACCCGTGACGAGGAGCTGCGCATCCGGGTGGCGCTCGACCACGACCGTCATCGTCCGCAGGGCGACCTCGAGCCTGTACTCCTGCGTCTGGTCGCCGCCGAGGATCAGAACAGGCCCGGCCGAAGGCCGGCTCGTCGCCGGAGCGAACAGGTCGACGTCGACCGCATTCGGCAGGATCTCCCACGAGCCCGTCGGCTCGCCGAGGAAGAGATCGCTGGAGAGCTTCGAGAACGCGCTCTGGTAGATCACGTGGGTCGACGCCCGAAGCACGCGGCGGAGGGGGCGGTTCACCTCCTCCGTCCGGTCACCCGCCCAGCCCGGGTACCCGACGCCGTCCTGGTTCGCGACGACCGGCACCCGTCGGCGCTTCGCGAGCGCGAGCAGTGGGTCGGAGGTCGCGCGGCAGCCACGTCGTGCCGAGGTAGAGGATCGAGAAGTCCGTCGGACTGTTCGGGAAGCGGGCGTTGAGCTTCTGCATCTTCACCGTGCCACCCGCCGCGCGCTCGCCCGGCGCAGGCACGCTGTCGTGGCCGTAGAAGACGCGCACGCCCGGGTGCGGTCGCGGCCTCGGGACGAGCAGCCGCGCCCACCGGGCGCCCGCCCGTCCGTAGCGGGCGGCTCGTCGCCCCGGATCAGGTCCACTCAGGCGGCGTCCGCGTCGGGGACGAGTCACGAGACCCTTCGAGCAGCGACCGCCACCGCGGCCGCAGCGCGTCGTACGCGTTCTCCTCGGCGGTCCGGCGGCCGGCCTCGAGGACGGCTCGAGCGTTGCCCGAGGGGCCTCGGCCACGTGGTGTCCCCAGGCGACGAGCCCGTCGACGTCCTCGACCTCGACCATCCAGCCATTCTCCTCGTGCCGGACGAGGTCGGCGGCCTGCCCGACCCGCGTCGTCACGAGCGGCACGCCGATCGCCATCGACTCGAGGACCGCCCTCGGCCCCCCCTCGTCGCGCGAGGCGACGATGCAGAGGTCGATCGCCTCGTAGGCCCGCGCCACCGCCTCGAGGCTCGGGAGATAGCGGTGCCGGTACGGGATGTCCGGCGCGCTCGAGCCCCGCCTTGACGTAGCCGCGCGACGGCCCGGTCAGCAGGAACCACAGGTCGGGCACGACGCTCGCGGAGCCGCTCGGCCGCCGCGACGAGCACGTCGGGGCCCTTGATGAGCTTTGGCTCCAGTCCCTCGCCCCAGCCGACCCCGTCCTTCTGGAACGAGCCGACGACGAACGCCGAGTCGGGCAACCCGAGCTCCCGGCGGGCGCGCGCCTTCACGTCGTCGGTTCGCAAGGGGAACGCGACGAGGTCGACGCCGATCGGGATCCGGTGCACCTTCTCCGCGGCGATCCCCGTCTCGAGCACGACCGCCTCCATCTCCTCGTTGGTCACCTGGACGCCGGTCGATCTCGGCGTGGCGCTGTGTACGAGCCTGCGGTAGCAGACGTCGAACTCCGGGAAGCCCGCCGTTCCGGGCCGCCCGTGGAAGTACGCGAACCCGAGGCGGTTGCCACGGGCTTCGAAGTCGTCGAGGAGGAGCGTGAACTGGCTCTCGTGGAAGATCGCCTGACTCGCCGACCGCGTTCACCCAGCGCTCCGACCCGACGGGGATGCCGAGCCGGGAGGCGAGGTTCGCGAGCTGACGCGCCTCGTACGCGAGCACCCAGTCCGCGCCCTCCTGCGCGACGAAGAGCCGCGAGTGCGGCTGCCAGTCCCGCGTGCGGAGGCCGACGGCAGCCCGCCGCAGCGGCCGCCCGACCGGCGCGGCGAGGCGACGCGCGTCGCGCCGTGACGTTCATCGGGGTCTCCGGCCACCGGGCGGCGAGGATAGCGAGGCCCGGCGGCTCGCGCGTGCCCGTCCACTAGCATCGCGCGATCGTGGCGACCGACCTCGAGACGGCGAGGCCCTCGGCACCGCGGCCGCCGACCATCCGGCGCCGTCGCGCACCGGATCGGGATCGCCCAGCCGGTCGTGCGCTCGGCCTGGTCGTGGTCGGCCGCGTTCGTCTCTCTACACGCTGCTCTCCCTCGGCGATCCGACGGGCCGCGCGTCCATCCCGACGAGGTGCGCTACCTGATCGCGGCGTCCTCGCTCGTCGAGGGCGAGGGGCTCACGCTCCGCGGACAGGACTACGGGTTCGGGCCGCTGCTCGCCGCTCGTGCTCGCCGCGATCCTGCGCGTCGCGGGAAGCGTCGACGCCGCCTACGACTGGTTCAAGGCCGCGAACGCGCTCTTCTTCGCGCTGACGGCCGTGCCCGTGTACCTCCTCGCGCGCCGACTCGTCTCGCCGTGGTGGGCGGTGCTCGCCGCGGCGCTCTCCGTCGCCATTCCCTCGTCCATCTCGGTCGGAGACCGTGATGACCGAGAGCCTGTCGTACCTCGCGGCCGGGTGGGCGCTCTACGCGATCGCGATCGCGCTCGAACGGCCGACCGTCCTGCGTCAGCTCGCCGTCGTCGCGGCGATCGCCGCCGCGCTTCCTCACCCGCACGCAGTTCGGGATCCTCTACGTGCACGTGGGTGGGCGCGCTCGTCGCCCTGTGGCTGCTCGCGCCCTGGACGCGGCCGCGGACGCGCGCCGAGCTCGTGCGGCTTCTGGCCGACGGCGCTGCCGGTCGTGCTGGTCGTGCTCGCGTTCGTGCGCCAGGCTCGCGTCCGGCCAGTCCGCGGCGGACTCGCTCGGCGCGTACTGGGAGCTCTGGCGCGGCTACGACCCACTCGCGGTCGCGAAATGGTTCGTCTACCACCTCGGCGACTTCACCGTCTACCTCGTGGTCGTGCCGGTCGCGGTCGCGCCGATCGTCCTGTGGGAGCTCGGGCGCGCCGGGAGAGCGGGGTCGCGCGGTGCCGCCTCGTTCGTCGCCCTCTTCGTCTCGGCCAACGTCTCCGGGCTGCTCGTCGTCGCCGCGTTCACCAGCACGCCGTGGGGCTACGACCGGCTACACGACCGCTACGGGTTCTACCTCGTCCCGCTCTGGCTCGATCGGGCTCGTCGTCTGGCTCGCCTCCGGCCTTCCGCGTCCGCTCGTCGCGACCGTGATCGGCGCCGTCGCCGCGCTCGGCCTCGTCGCTCGTCCTCCCCTTCGGGCAGCTCGCGAACGAGGCGGGATCGACACCGTGCCGGGCGCGCTCTGGGTGCGGATCGAGGCCGAGCTGGCAGGCCCCGGGCCTGCGTCGGGCCGCCTCGCACTCGGCTCTTACCGTCTCGGCGCTGGTCGCGGCGACGTTCTTCCTGCCGCGCAGGATCGCCGCGGCTCGCGCTGCCGGTCGCGGTGGCGGTCACCTTCGCCGCCACGTCGTACTTCGCGTGGCAGCGCCTGCATCGCGCGCCGGAGGACCAGGTGTTCGCGGGCGGCCTCGAGCGCGCGTGGATCGACGACCGGCTCGCTCCCGGCGACTCCGTGACGAAGCTCTACGTCGACACGAGCTGCGAGTCCGCGCTCGAGCGGCACGCCCTGTTCCTGACCGAGTTCTTCAACTCGACCGTCGACCGCGCCGCGTACGTCGCCGGCTCGGTGCCGGACGGCCTCCCGATCGAGCGCGTCGACGTGGCCCGATCCGGCCTGCCTCGAGCTCTCGCCGGGGAATCCGCTGCGCGCGGACTACGTGTTCACGCAGCCCCGCGTCCGGCTCGCCGGCCGCCGGATCGCGGACGGGACAGCCGCCGATCTCGTGCTCTGGCACGTCGGCGGCCCCGTGCGCGTCGTCGGCGCGTCGTCGAACGCGCAGCTGCGCAGGGCCGTCTGCCCGTAGAGCGCGCTAGCGCACCCGGCGGAGGTAGCCGCTCGGGTTGAACGTGATCAGGAACTTCTCGCGCGTGCGGTCGATCTCGAACTCGTTCGTCGTCGGCGAGGAACGTCTGGATCGCCTCGAGCGGGCCGGGAAGCAGGTCCTTCCGGATCTGCCCGATGTTCGAGTCCTCGACGATCAGGTAGCCGCCGACGGGCACGAGCCCCGCGTACTCGGCGAGCTCGGCCTCGACGTGCGCCTGCGAGTGGTCGGAGTCCAGGATCACCAGCGTCCGCTTCCCCTCGGCGCGCGAACGGACCTCGGCGACGACGTCGGGGTCGGTCGAGGAGCGGCCGCCGAGATACGTGATCCGCGGGTGTGCCGGGTAGTCGTCCCGCGCCGGCTCGATGTCGATCGAGACGACCTCGCCTGCACCGAGCAGGTCGCAGAGCGAGGCGAGGAAGAACGCGCTGCCGCCGCGGTACGTGCCGGTCTCGACCACGAGCTCGGGCCTGGTCTCGACCAATGATCTCCTGGTAGACCCAGAGGTCGAGCGGGTTCTTCAGCGTCTGAGCGCCGAGCCAGGTCGCGTCGGTCCACGCGTCCGACAGGTAGAGCACGTCGTGGGCGCGCGAGACGGCGGCACGGTCGAGCCGCTTGCCGACCCGGAAGCGCGCGCCACGGATCCCCCGTCGCAGGTAGTTCTCCATCGTCGCGGGAGTCTAGGCGGCTGCGCGCAGGCCGAGGACCTCGAGGTAGCGGTCCGCGACCCAGGCGATCGGACGGGTCGAGATCGACGCCCGGCGCCGGTCGAGCTCGACGACGAGCCGATCGAGCACGCTCGCCGAGCTCCTCGTCCTCCCGAAAGGGCAGGCCGCCGTCGCCGACGAGCTCGGGATGCCCGCCGCTCGACGCGATAGGCGGCCGGCAGACCGCACGCGAGCGCCTCGAGGAGCGCGTTGGAGCAGGGATCGTCGCGGCTCGGCGCCAGGTAGACGTCCTGCGTGCGCAGGAGCGCCGCGAGCGCGTCCGAGCCGAGCGGGCCGACGACGCGGACGCGCTCGAACGCCGCCGGCTGCGCGGCCCGCGAACGTGAGCTCGAAGCGCGCATGGTCGAGGTTGCGGTCGAGCCAGGCGAGCGTCTCGCCGCCCTTGCGGGGGTTGTCCGACCAGCTCGTCGCGACCAGCCGGACCCGCCGCCCCTCGAGCGGCTCGCGGCTCGCAGGAGGGTGGAAGATCGCCGGGTCGACGGCGTTCGGGATGACCACCGGGTCGCGGAGCTC
This sequence comes from uncultured Actinomycetes bacterium, assembly GCA_963821365.1. Taxonomy (GTDB): domain Bacteria; phylum Actinomycetota; class Thermoleophilia; order Gaiellales; family Gaiellaceae; genus Gaiella. The sequence continues at coordinate 49,819 of CAWGDT010000006.1, read as the reverse complement.
CAGCCCGAGCTCGCGGTGCTTCTCGAGCGAGAAATGCGACTGGAAGATCGTCGCCGCCGCGAGCTCGGCGTTGACGCGGGCGATCCACGCGTCCGTCCCGTCGTCGAACCCCGGTAGACGCCGATCGGGCCGTCGACCCGGTGCACCATCCGCGCGCCGCGCCGCGCGAAGCGCCGCAGGCGCGCGAAGTCGAAGTTGAACGAGTTGAAGAGGCACGCCGGCGTCCCGCCGGAGACACGGTTCGAGCTCGACCGCGAGGCCGCGGCCATCGAGCTCCCGCGGTCAGCGCACGGAGGAACTGGTGCCCGCCGCCGGACGGGGGCGGCGCGAGCTCGTGGAAGAGCGCGAGATCGGCACTGCCCCGACGCGCGTGCGGACGACGTCGGCCTCGGTGGCGATCCGCCGTCGGAGACCGCGCCCCGTCCGACGCGCCGCACGCGCGATGTCCCTCGGTTTCACGACGACACGCTAACCTCGTGCGGCCCGGTGCCCTCGACCAGCGCGCGTCAGCGCGTCACCGCGGCGTCCAGCAGACCGGCCAGCCGGGCGACGAAGCGCTCCCAGGCGAGGGCCGCCTCCACGGTGCGCGTGCCCGTTCGCCGAGCGCTCGCGCACGCGAGTCGTCCTCCGAGCACGTCGGCGAGAGCAGCGCCGAAGCCCGCGGCGTCTCCCGGAGCCACGAGCCGGACGTTCTCCCCGTCGACGAGCCCGTAGCCCGGTCGCGATCGCCGCCGTCCGCGTCACCACGACGGGCTTCGCCAGGCGCCATCGCCTGGAGCAGGACGGTCGTGGCGCCCGGAGTAGCTGTTGTCGCGGACGGGCAGCGCGACGACGCGTGCCCGCTCGAGCGTCCGGCGCATCTCGTCGAACGGCAGGTCGGTCTCGATCGTGACGTTGGGCGGCAGCGCGCCGAGCGAGCGCCTGCGCGCTCGCGTGTCGTGACGAGCAGGAAGCGCCTCTCCGGCATGCGTGCGGGCGACGCCGACCAGGAGCTCGAAGTCGCGATGTGGGTCCGCTCCGACCGAGACGACGTCCACGTCAGGTGACGCGCTCGTCGGCCGGAACGCCTCGACGTCGACCCCGAACGGCACGAACTCGACCGGGACGTCGACGTCGCGCTCGCGGAGCCAGGTCCGGATGGCGTCCGCCTCGTGCTCGCTGTAGGCGACGATCGCCGCGGCCCCTCCGAGCGCGCGCGCATAGTGCCGCTCCATGCGTGCCGAGCCGAGCCGCGCGAGCCGCTCGGGCAGACCGATCGCGGCGTACACGAACGGCGTTCGGACGAGGCGCGCCCGTGCCACGAGCATGAGCGGGATGCCGACCGTGTCGACCGTCGAGAAGACCACGTCGGCCCTTCGCAACCCTGCGCGCGACGCGAGGACGGTCGCGAAGTCGCCGCCGTACCCTCCGGCGGCCTCGAGCGCCCGCTTCCATGCCGCCCCGGCGACCCGCGCCCGGCGCGGCGGGCCGGAGATCTCGAGGTTGTGGCGTACCGGATAGCCGCGCTGCGCGAGCTGATCCATCCCGTAGAGCGTGTAGCGGGCCGCGGCTCCGGGCGCGAGCACGAGCGCCGCGCGTCGCTGCGGTGCGTCACGGAAGAGGTAGAAGACGGAGGTCACCGGTCCCGCCGGTAAGGTAGGCGACTGCCGTCCCGCGCCACCCGAGGAACATGCACAGGCAGCACACGACGTTCTCAGCGCGAATGAACCGCGTGTTCACGCACCGGGCCAGCCGCGTCTCGAAGGCGATCGAGCGCCAGGGCATCCGCGCGACCTACGAGCTGCACGACCGGGTCCTCTCGAACCGGACGAGCCGTGGTCTCTACGGCGAGGCGCCGACGCAGCTCGACGACGCTCCAGCGGAGCATCCTCGCCGACGTCCGCGAGCAGGGCTACTCGCTGCGGTCGTTCTCCGACCTGTTCACCGACCCGGCCGACTGGCACGCGCTCGCGGAACAGCGCGATCGCTTCGTGGCCTCGACCGAGGCCGACCTCGCCGCGGGCGGGGAGCACGTTCGCGTGCGGCCGGGCAAGGAGTTCGTCGTGCGGCTCCAGAGCTACGGCGTCGAGCTCGGCCCGGAAGACCCGTGGTTCAAGGCCGTGTCCTCGCGGCGCCTGCTCGACGTGGCGAACGCGTACCTCGAGATGTGGTCGAAGCTCGAGTACGTCGACGTCTGGTACTCCGTGCCGCAGCCGGCCGCGCAGGAGCGCATCTCCTCGCAGCGCTGGCACCGCGACTACAACGACAAGCACCTGCTCAAGGTCTTCCTCTACCTCGTGGACGTCGACGAGGACATGGGCCCGTTCCAGTACGTCGCCGGCAGCCAGCCCGGAGGCCCGTACGCGGACGCATGGGGCTGGCAGCCGCTCGGCCAGAGCTATCCCACCGAGGAGGAGCTCGAGGGCCGCGTCCCCGCCGAGGCGGTGCAGACGTTCACGGGACCGGCCGGCACGCTCCTCTTCTGCAACACGGCGGGCTTCCACCGCGGCGGCTTCTCGACGACGGATCCTCGCGTGCTCGCCACCGCGACCTACTCGTCGCCGGCGTCGCTCGCCTCGCTGACCGTACGGAGCTACACGTACAGCGGTGAGCTCGGCGAGCTCGATCCGCCCAGACGCTACGCGCTGAGCTGACGGAACGCGGTCGGCACGCACCCGAGGGATGCTCCGCCCAGGCCCGGACTTCATGCGACCGGAGGTGACGGCGGACGACCTGGCGGCCGCTCGGCGGGGGCCTCGCGTCGGCGTCTGGGGAACCTTCGACGTCGCAAACTTCGGCGACCTGCTGTTCCCCCGCATCTTCGAGCACGAGCTTCGCCGCCGGGTCCCTGACGCCACGGTCCGGGCGTACTCTCCGTGCGGGCATCTCCATCCGGTTTCGATGAGCGGCGGGCTTCGCGTCGAACAGCTCGGGCGGCCGACGAAGGAGCGCCTCACGCAGCTCGCGGCCGAGCTCGACCTCGTCGCGATCGGCGGCGGGGACATCATCCACCCCCACGACGACCTCTACTCCCTCTGGTACGAGATGGAACCGCGGGAGGCGGAGATCCTGCGACCGAGCGCGTTCTTCGTAGACGGGCTTGGCGCGGACCTGGAGCGCTCGACTCCAACTGCGTGGCACGCGGTCGGTGTGCCGTTCGACCTGCAGGGGGATTTCGCGAAGCGCGTGCGACGTGCATGCGGCCGGCGGGCGTACCTCGCGGTACGTGACGAGCCGTCACGGAATCGTCTCGTTGCCGCCGGAGTCGAACGCGAGGTGGTGCTCACACCGGATTCCGCCTTCGTGGTCGATCGCCTGTTCCCGTGCCCGGCGCTCGAATCACGACGCGAGGCGCTGGTCGCCCAGGGTGCCTATCCACGCGACGCGGCACCGCTCGTCGTCCAGGGAGGTGCGTCGCTTCGGGCGCATCTCGAGGAGATCGGAAATGCGCTGAAAGCGCTCCTCGCCCAGGAGCCCGATCTTCCCGTCGTCCTGGTAGAGACCGGGCTGTGTCACGGAGACGACGAGTTCGCCGACGCGCTCTCCGAGTATCTGGATCCGGACCGGCGGTATCGGCTGCCTCGAGGATTCGTCGTGGACGACGTGGTCACGGCGATCGCACACGCACGCGGCTTCTTCGGAAGCTCCCTCCACGGATGCCTCTCGGCGTACGTGTTCGGCCGGCCGTTTCTCGTGCTCGACGTCCACGACCAGTCGAAGCTTTCGAGCCTGGTCGACCTCACGGGAGAAGGAGAGCTTGCGTCCTCCGTGGAAAACCTCACTCCACGGCTCCGCCGGCTCCTCGGGGGCAGAATCCGGCGCGATCGGCACGCGCATCTGCGCAGCCTCGTCGACGCCCATTTCGACCGTCTCGCCACGATGTCCCGAGCAAGCCTGGCCGAGCCGGCCACGGCCGGACGGAACAGGCGCCCCCTCGCGCGTCTACGCGCCGCTCGACGGCGTGGTCGGGGAGACGACGCCGTCTGAACCTCAGCGCGTGATCCGAGCGGACGCCCGCGAACGCGACGCAAGCGCCGGCGTTCGCCACGGATACGCGATACGCGGCGGCGCGGCGAGTGAAGACGGGTCGGATGCGTCCAGCGCGAGGTTGGGGTTGTGCGCCGGGTCGTTTCGGAGCATGGCTCCCCAGCGTTCCCGCAGACGCGCCGCATCACGCGCATGCTCCAGGTCGCGACCGCTCTGGTACGACCCGAAGGACGCGGAGCCATGGTGGGTCAGGACGGCATCCGGCGTATAGACGACGCGCCAGCCGGCACGGCGGAGCTTGAGGCAGAAATCGACGTCGTTGTACGCAACAGGGAACGACGGATCGAAGCCGCCCACCTCGTCGAACGCGCGCCGCTTCACGAGCATGCAGGCTCCCATGACCGCCGAGACCTCCTGCGGCAGCTTGGCGCGGTTCGCGTAGCCGTTGACCGTCTCGGGCCGCCGGTGATAGCGGTTCTCGGCGAGGCCGCGACCGCCGACGAGCATCCCCGCGGAGTGGATCGTGCCGTCGGGATACACGAGCTTTCCCCCCACCGCACCGACGCGGTCGTCCTCGGCGTATCCGATCATCGCATCGAGCCAGTCGTCGTACGCGACGCGCGTGTCGTCGTTCAGCAAGACCACGAGCGGCGAATCGGTTCGCGCCACGGCTTCGTCGACGGTGAGAGCGAAGTTGAACGGACGTGTGGGATACCGGAGGACTCGCACGCGCGTCAGCGACGCGAGGTCGGCCATCAGTCTCCGGGTCGCCGGGTCCTCGTCCGCTCCCTCGTCGACCGTCACCACGACCTCGAGCTCGGCGTAGTCGGTTCGGTGGAGTAGCCCGTCGAGGCAGGGTTCGAGGAGCTCGGGGCTCCCCGTTGACGGCACAACGACGCTCACGCGTGGCCTCGGCGACCCGACGAAGAACCGGGCCTTCTGATGAGCCCCGACGGGCGAGACATATCCGCGCCTCCCCGTTCGCGCCATGTGCTCACTGACGGCGCGGCGGGCCGCGTCGACCGCATACGGCTTGGCAGCGACGCCGGCTCGGGCGACCGAGCCCGCAATGGCGCGCCAGTGGTAGAGGACATGCGGAACGTGCACGATTCCGTCGTCGAGGAGGAGCTCGGTAACGCGAAGCGACAGATCCCAGTCCTGGCTTCCGTCGAATGCGCTCCGAAAGCCGCCCACCGCTCTGACGAGATCTGCTCGGATGACCGAGAGGTGACAGAGATAGTTCTGGCCGAGCAGCAGCGTGGGGGTCCAGTCGGGCTTGAAGTGGTGACTGATGCGACGGCCGGCCTCGTCGATGCGGTCCGCGTCGGAGTACACGAATCCGACGCGCGGATCGGCCGCGAACGGGAGCACGGTCAGGAGCAGCGAGTGGGGCCGGAGGAGATCGTCGTGGTCGAGAAGCGCCACGAGCTCCCCGCGTGCCAGTGCCAGCGCCGAGTTCGAGGCCGCGGAGATCCCCCCGTTGCCGCTCCTGCGGACGACCCGGATCCGGTCGTCCATCTCTCGGTACTCGTCGAGCACCCGCGCGACGTTCGGCCTCGACGAGTCGTCGTCCGCGATACAGAGCTCCCAGTTCTCGTAGGCCTGCCCTCTGACCGACTCGATCGCGGCGCGCAGGACGTGTTCCGGGGGATCGAACACCGGCATCAAGACGGAGACGAGCGGAGGGTCCTCGATGGTCGCGTACAGCGCAGCCATCCCCTCGAGGTCGGTGTCGTCCAGGGTGTCGTACCTCTCGGCCCACGCCGCGTACGCCTCCGACCGAGACTCGCACGCGGCGCGCTCGGCCGCAGCCACCGCAGCACGCCGTTCACGAAGACGGCGACGGAGCGACAGCCTGACGGTCCACCAGGCGACCGTGCCGCCTCTCCGCAGAAGCGCAGCGCTCGCTCCGTGCCGTGCCGAGAACGCGCGAAGCGGGCTCGTCACGCGCCACGACGTCGACCTCGACATCTCGTCGAGCCGCCGCTCGGATTCGGCGATCTCCTGTCGTGCCTCCACCAGCTGTGTCTCCGTCCTCCAGAGACGACGCGCGATCTGGTCGACGGCCGCCTGCCCGTCGTGCAGCCCAGCTTCGACCTCCGCTTCTGTCTGCCGGTCCAGTGGGCGGAGGGCCAGGTCGGAGCGCTCCGTCATGCGCGCTCGCAGGTCCATTCGAGCAGCGGTCGGACGACGCCGCGCCACTGGCCGCTGAACTGGCCACGAGCGGAGTCTCCGTCCCCGGGGTCGAGCACCTCGAACGAGACCGCCTCGTAGACGGCCGCATGATGCTCGAGCTTCGGGAAGTCGATGCTGCAGATCGCCACCTCGACGATCGCCGAGCCCTCGTTCAGCAGGTTTCCCGGGATCCACGCGGTGGCGACGTACGCGCCCGGCTCGGACGGCCGCAGCCAGCGCCGATCCGTATCCATCGCGTTGAAGGCGATCGCGCCCTCCTGATCGAGCACCTTGATCTTCGGGAACAACGGCTTCCCCGGACGAAGCACGTCGAACTCGATCTCGACGCCGACCGGCCTGCGCACGTCGACGACGCCCGGCGGCATGCCGTCGTGCGGGAGAGTCCTGATCGCGCGGATCCTCGCGAGGTCGTTGCCCGGGGCGGTATCCGCCGTCCAGACGCGCTCGGTCCCGGATGCGTGCGTCTGGTGGAGGTAGTTGGCGATGGTCTCGGCGGCCGGCCCGTCACCCACGAGCCGGCCGCCGTCGATCCAGATCGCCCGATCGCACAGCTGCGCGACAGCGGGGAGCGCATGCGAGACGAACAGCACGGTCCGACCCGTGTTCGCGAGCTCCTCCATACGCCCGAGGCAGCGACGCTGGAACTCCGCGTCGCCGACAGAGAGCACCTCGTCCACGAACAAGATCTCGGGCTCGAGGTGGGCCGCGACGGCGAACGCCAGCCTCACGTACATGCCGCTCGAGTAGCGCTTGACGGGCGTGTCGATGAACTTCTCGACACCGGAGAATTCGACGATTGCGTCGAAGCGCTGCTCGATCTCGCGGCGCTTCATGCCGAGGATCGCCCCGTTGAGGTAGACGTTCTCGCGCCCGGTGAGCTCCTGGTTGAAGCCCGTCCCGACCTCGAGCAGGCTGCCGACCCGGCCGCGGATCTCGGCCCGTCCAGCGGTCGGGACCGCGATCCTCGTGAGGATCTTCAGGAGCGTCGACTTGCCCGCGCCGTTGCGGCCGATGACGCCGAGGACCTGACCCTCCGGGACCTGGAACGAGACGTCGCGGAGCGCCCAGACCTCGGAGGCCGGACGATGGTGCTCCTTACGGGCGAGCCGCCTCGCGGCGTGGACGAGCGTCTCGCGGAGCGTGCCGTACGCCGCCTGGTACTCGCCGAGGCGGTACTTCTTGGAGAGGGACTCGACCTCGATCGCGATCGACATCAGATCGTGTCCGCGAAGTTCGGCTCCGACGTGCGGAAGGTGACGAGCCCGATGAAGAACAGCACGACCGCGACGGCGACGCCGACGGCGGTCTGGCCCAGGTTCGGCTGGGCGGCGTCGAGCACCGCCCACCGCCACCCCGCGATCACGGCGGTCATCGGGTTGAACGCGAGGATCCACTGCCACTTCACGGGGATCTGGTCGACGGCGAACATCACGCCCGAGAGGAGTGGCAGGACCTGGAGGAACACGGGGATCATGTAGCGGACGTCCCGGTAGCGGACGTTGACGGCGGCGAGCAGCAGGCTGATGCCGAGCACCGTCACCACCGCGAGGAGGATGAAGAGCGGCGCCGTCAGCGTCTCCCAGCCGGAGGGCCACGTGTCGTATTTCCAGATGAGGAAGATCAGCACGGGCAGGCCGACGACGAAGTCGACGAGCGGCACGCACACCCCGCCGAGCGGGAGCAGCGTCCGGGGGAAGTACACCTTGGTGACGAGCGGAAGGTTCGAGAGCAGGCTGAGGCTCGCGAGGCTGAGCGCGGACGCGAAGTACTGCATCGGCAGCACGCCGGCCACGACGAGGCTGGGATACGGCGTCGAGCCTGCCGGGAAGTTCGCGAACTTCCCGAAGACGATCACGTAGACGAGCGCCGTGAACACCGGCACGAGGATCGCCCAGGCGACGCCGAGGAAGGTCTGCTTGTAGCGAACGGCGACGTCGCGCCAGACGAGCGTCCAGAGGAGCTCGCGATAGTGCCAGAGCTCGCCGATGTCGAGTCGCGGGAGCCGGCTCGACGGCCGGATCACGGTCACGCGGGTGACCGTTTCGAGGTCGCCCGTCTGGACGGAGACGGGGGTCGGGATGGCGGTGACGGCGCCCACGGCTTCCGCCGCCGCCTGTTCCCGGTCGAGCGGCGTACCGGTTCGACTCACCCCGGGATGCTAGCGCCGCTCCCGGCCCTCACCGGGCACCTACGCACAGCTCATGGCCTCTGCAGCAGGATCCCGGGCTGCTCGTCCGTCAGGGCGAGGCGCGTGAGCGTCGAGATGGCCACGTCCGTGGGCCGGTCGGCGCGGTACAGGACGAGGGTGTACGTCGGCTTTCGCTCCACTGCGACGACCCGAAAGCCCGCGACGGGTCTCGGCGTGCTCACCGTCGGTGGAGCAAGGCTGCCCGCCGAGTAGCCACCTTCCGTCGCGAGACCGACGGCCGCGATCTCCCGGACGACCGCGCCCTTCGCCCCGGGCTCCTCGAGGCCCGGCAGGTACGGACGCCAGAGCGTCCGGCTCATGTACGGCGTAACGACGATCGCGCGCGCGCCGTCTCTGCCCCGCAGGGCCTCCGCAGCGCCCCGCCAGTCCGTCCGTCCGTAGGTTCGGTCGACGGCCGGCGCCACCGCGACGGCGGCGCAGAGCGCGCACAACACCGTCGCAGCAGCGATCCCCGCCCGTCCGGCCGCGTACCCGGCGCCGACGCAGACGGCTGCGGGGACCACGGCCGCGATCGTGTTCCGGGCGATCAGGAAGTCGATCCCGACGAGCGCGAGGACCACGGGCGTCAGGACCGCCGCGGCGGCGAGCGACCCGGCGACGAGGGCGCCGCGGCGCTCGCGTGGGTCGAGCCGCACGACGAGGACGGCCCCGATCAGCACGAGCAGCGCTGCGAGCGCGCTGCCGAGGGCCTCGGCCGGGAAGCTGTAGCCGACGACGAGGTTCTTCGGGATGCCGGCGACGCGGGCGGCGAGCGAGGTGCCGGCAACCGCCTCGCCGTTCCCGCGCTGGGCGAGGACGAGCGGGACGTGGACGAGGAGCGTCGCCGCGGGCACGAGGCACGCGACGATCGCCGGTCGCCGGCTCGGCCGGGACTGCAGGAGCAGCCAGGCAGCCTCCGCGGCGACGATGAAGACCGCGAAGTAGTGGGTCGCGATCGCCAGCGCCGACACGGCCGCCCAGCCGGCGAGCCAGCCGCGCGTCCCACGGAGCGCCTGACCGAAGGCGAGCACCGAGGCGGCGCACAGGAGTGCCAGGAGGGCGTACGACCGCGCCTCCTGGGAGTACCAGACGAGGAACGGGTTGGTCGCCACGAGTGCGGCGGCAACAAGGCCCGTGCGCCTCGACACGAGCACCGCGCCGGCGAGGTACGCGACCGGGATGGTCGCGGTGCCCACGAGCGCCGAGAGCGAGCGGAGCCCGACCTCGCCGAGCCCGAAGACCGAGCTCCACGCCCACCCGACGACGTAGTAGAGGTAGGGCGTCGCCTCGGTCCGGGGAACCTCGCGCAGGACGTCCCCGAGGCCGCGGTCGAGGAGGGAGACCGTGACGAGCTCGTCCAGCCAGAAGCTCTGCCGGTCGAGGGTCGGGAGCCGGAGGGCGGCCCCGAGCACGGTCAGGGCGACGACCGGCAGCCACCGCGACCATGCGCGCATCAGGTCTCTGCCGTCCGCGGTGGACCGCGATCCCCTGCCAGCGCGCAGAGTGCGGTCACGATGAACAACGGATAGAGCGGCAGCGAGAACTCGGGTGCGATGCCCTGTGAGGCGGCGTGGATCAGGAGCACCGCAGCCGCGGCTGCCCAGAGCACCACGATCGTCCTCCAGCCGCGCGGTCTCCGCCAGAGGAGCGCGATCGCGCCGACCGCGAGCCAGAGCGGAGGACGCGGGAATCGCGGCGTGATCCGATTCAGGATCTCCGTGACCCACGCCTGGCCGGTGCGGGAAGGGAGCTCGGCATCCCAGGCACGCACCTGGGAGACGACCTCGCGGTAGCGCGCCTGGACTGCCGGGTCGTGCCAGACGAGGGACGGGTCGCGAAGCGTGCACGAGTCGATGTAGTCCGAGGCGCACCAGACGAACCCGTACGGGACCGCGTCGAGGAGGATCGTCGCCTGCGGGTTCGGCAGCACGACGCCGTCGCTCGTGTACGTCGGCCGTGGTGGCGCGGGGGCCGTCTGCGCCCGGGGCGCGATCTCCTCGCGGATGGGGGCCTGCATGAGGAACTGCCAGAAGACGTCGGCTACCCCGCGCGCGTACGTTCCCGGGTGCTTGCGGATCGCCTCGACGGCGGAGTCGAAGATCACCCCGTAGTTGTCGGCCCGGCCGAAGTACCGATCGGAGAGAGCGATCAGCCGGACGGTCTCGTAGTTCGTGCCGTTCACGAGGTATGCGTCGAGAGGAACTGCGAGGCTCTTGAACGGCTCCTCGGTCAGGACGTGCTCCTCGATCAGCCCGGCGAGCCGGCGTGAGGCAGGCCCGTTCTCCGGCGCGATCGTTCGGTCGGCGAGCCAGACGCGGAGAAACGGCACCCAGGCGCGGCCGCCGCGCGTGACGGTGTAGTCGTCGTACCGGACACCGTTGTGCACGGCCCAGCCGGCAAGCGGGAGCACCGCGGCTGCGAGACACACGGCGACCCACGTGAACCGACGTCGCCACGCCGCGGCGGCGAGCAGGGGCACGAAGATCGCCGGGAGCAGCACCTGGTTCGCGGGCCGGATCAGGACGAGCGCCGCGATGCCCGCGCCCAGTACGACGAACCCCGCGGTGCTCGGCCGGCGGAGCGTCCGCGCGAGAACGAGTGCCCAGAGCGACAGGCCGGTTGCGAACACGGCGTCGCTCGACGCCTGGTGATAGATCGTCGCCCACGCCGGGTAGACGAGGAGGAGAGTCGCCGACGCGAGCGCCGGTACACGCCCGAACGTCGCCGCCGTCGCGCTCCAGGCGACCACCGTGACGGCAAAGAGGACGCCGAACACGACCTCGAGCAGGAGGCTCCCGCCGAGCGCCATCGGAAGCCCGACGGCGATCGGTGTGAGCGGCGCCCGGAAGAGCTGCACCTGCGAGAGAGGCGGATGCGCGTCGAACAGCTGAAGGTAGTAGACGAGGTAGTCCCACGTGTCGCGCCCCTTCGCCATCGGCCAGCCGAGCGCCTGGAACCAGAAGACGCCGAGCGCGATCACGAAGAGAGCGAGCGCCGCGCGTCTCGTCGGCACGAACGCCACGAGGCGTGTCCACGCGTGCTTCACCGCCCGTGCCTCGTGAGCCTTCTCAGGAGTCGCGCCCCTGCCGCCTGCTCGAGCGTGCCGATCCCGCGCTCGAGCGCATGAGCCCGGTGCTCGAGCCACAGCGCACCGTCCGACTCCGGGATGACGCTCGTCTCGGCCGCGAAGAAGGCATCGTCGACCGGCGCAGGACGCTCGAACGCGAGCGACCCCCCGAGCCTTGCAGGCACGAGGAATCGCGACTCCGGCCCCTCCTCGACGGCGAGAGTGCGCAGGACGTCGCGAAGCCGCGTGTCGAGCGCGAGCTTGCCGGTCGCGAGCCCTCGCTCGAGCGCCCCGTCATCGAGCACCAGCGGGTCGTAGAACGCGTCGAACCGGCCTGCCATGGCGGCTTCGTATGCCTCGACGATCTGTCCGGGCGTTCCCTTGTCCGGGTTCCGGGCGAGCGCGAGATACTGCGTCACGTACTTTCGGCGGCACTGCTCTCGCGAGCGGACCGGGAAGTGGAAGATCTCGATCGGGTACCAGCCGCGCAGCGGAACGAGCCCCTCGCCAAAGGCCTCGTGGTTGCCCCGCCCCACGCGAACATCCGGCGTCGCACGGTGAACGGCCTTGAAGACGGTCGCCAGCGGATCGTCGAGGTACGTCGGCCTGCAGTGGCGCACGATCATGCGATCCGCGAAGAACGGCTGGCTCTCGGGCCGGGGCACGAAGTTCCGCCACGCCCCTCGCACGACGCCGAATCTCGCAGGAATCGCCTCGAGAATGTCCTTCAGGCTGCTCGCCCTGGGCCACCAGAACTCGTCAGCGTCCGCGTTGAGGATCCAATCCGCCGCGAGCTCGTTCGCCGCGTACCGCGCCATCCGCGTCACCCACTCGCTCTGGCGGAGGTCGTCGCCCTCCTCGGAGAGGAGATGAAGGACCCCGTCGCGCCTGTAGCGCTCGAACACCTCTTTCGTGCCGTCCTCGGACAGGTTGTCGGTCGCCACGACGACGTCGACACCCGCGTGGAGGTGGAAGGAGATCTGTGCGTCGACGATGTCGGCCTCGTCGCGCGCGAGCAGCGTCATCGCGAGCTTCATCGAGAGAACCGGTGGACCCAGTCGACGTTGCCGAACGGCAGCGCGTCGAGTCCCGATCCCTCGAGATGCGCGGCGAGCTGCTCACCGGTGCACGGTGCCCACGAGTGGACCTCCATGAGCACGGCATGCGCTCGCTCCCAGCTCGCCACCGACGTCCCGAGCACGATGTCGCATTCCGCGCCTTCGGCGTTCACCTTGACGACGATGCGGTCGCGGCCGGCGAGGCGACTCGCGTCGGCGAGCACATCGGCCATCGCTACGACCGGCACCCGCTGCACGCCGACCCGGTCGGGTTCCGAGCTCTCCGACGGGGTGAGGGCGTGTCCCCACGATGCACTCATCACCTGGAGCTCGGCCGTTCCGGCCTTCGACCCGACAGCCGCGCGATGCGTGCGCCAGACCGTCGGCGGAACGGCCCTCGCGCAGGCCTCGAGGTACCCGTAGTTGGTCTCCTCGGGCTCGTACGAGATCACCGCGCGTGCGCCGCGCTCGAGCGCGTACGCACCGAAAGCACCCTTGTGGGCGCCCAAGTCGACGACGACCGCGTGCCGATAGTCGATCTCGTAGGCGGCGTCGACGACGATCGTGCGCATCGTCTCCCAGTCCACCCCATAGTCCGCCTGCGAGACAGGCACCCGGGCCGGTCCCACACGGAGGAAGTAGACGGGCGCCGGACGAAGTCTCCGCCGGAGCGCGAGCCCGAGGAGACTGGCTCGTGTCCGCAGTGGGACGCCGCGCCGCATCAGGGCACGAGGCAGCTCTCTCGACCTCGCCATCCCGGGCAGTCTATGGCTGTCCCGGCGCCGCTCCCGCGGAGAGCCACAGGCGTTCCCCGCCCTTGCGCAGCTCCGCCCAGAGGTGTCTCTCGAGGCGGGCCACACCTCCTCCGGAGAGGGCGAGCAGGGGCAGCTGCGACCGGTAACACCGCGTCGCACGGCGCTTCGCGAGCCAGTCCCGAAGGAGCGTGGACGCTCGCTCGAGCTGCGGACGGCACCCGAGCGCCTGGCACAGCCACGCAGGCACCTCGCGGGCGGCCGCGTCGCCCGCCCGCGCCAGGTAGGGCTGCTCGGCGTACAGGCCGAGCCGTCGGCCGCCGAGCTCCGTTCCTGCAAGCGCTCCCACGAGCCAGGCGTGATCGGGGTGCGAAAGCGGTGCACCCGGCAGCAGCAGGACGTTCGCGTCGACGAGCGCGTCGGCGACGGCGGCCGTGACGTCGGCATCCGCGCCGTGACGCTCGTAGTCGACCGATCCGAACGCCAGCCAGCGCGGTTCCGCGCCGAGCACGGCGCAGGCGGCTGCGTCCTCGAGGCGGCGCGCCCGAGCGGCCTCGCCCTCCGTCGCGAAGCCGGCCCGAGAGTCCCAACCCCTCGTCGGCGCCGTCGACTCCGGATCGCATGCGAGCACGGTCAAGACCGTGACGGACGCTCCGCGTCGTACGGCACGAGCGATCGTCGCGCCGAGGGAGAGGACGGCATCGTCGAGGTGCGGCGAGAGGACGGTGACGCGCTCGCCGGGAGAGAGCTCCACGCGACTCAGGTGCGCTTGACGGCGCGGATGCCGATGATGACCTCGAACGCGGGGTCGTGCACGGCAAGCTCCTCGAGGCCGACGTCCCATTCCCCGAGGCCGTACAGGAAGCCTGCCGCGGCGAGCACGTTGCCGTACGTCTGAACATCGACGTTCCCGACGCCGAAGGCGTCCTCTGCGAGGCTCCGCGCCGACATCGAGGTCAAGTGCCACCATTGCCCGAGCGTCTGCGACTCGATGGGCGCGATTCGTGAGATACCGGGCGTCGTCGCGAGCAGCACTCCTCCCGGCGCGAGGATGCGATGGCACGAGCTCAACGCTTTCGAGATGTCCTTCACCAGGAGCAGGACCTGGGTCACGATCAGGCAGTCGAACGTGTTGTCCGGAATCCCGTCGGCGCCGGCGAGGTCGGCGATGATCGTCGCCTTGGGGTTCTCGTCGAACACGTCGAGGACGTCGGCCTTCGTGACGCCGCGACCGAAGCGCGTGATGTACTCGTCGCCCGCGATCTCGAGAACGCGCCCGCGCACGTCGGGGGCGTGCTGCCCGATGAACTGGCCGATGTAGACGCGATCGAGCGGACCACCCCGACCCGATCCCCACGTCGTGATGGGCGTCGTGCGGCGGAGCTCGCCGAGCTTCCTGGGACGGCGCCAGGCAGCCTCGCGACGAGACGCTCGCGTGGCATTCACCGACTCGCGGATGGACGCCGGAACCGCCGATCTCCAGAGTCGGCGCGCGTGCTCCACGGCGCTCATCGGCCCCCCTCGCTTCGGGGGCCGCGGCGGAGCACGCGGTTCGCCGGGCCGACGGCCTTGCGGTAGAGGCGATTCGGAAGGCTGAGCTCGACCGAGGCGAGCCGGTGCTCGAGCTCGTCGAGCCGACGCTGCAGGCGGACGACGTCGGCTTCGCCGAGACTCGCAGCCTCGACCGCATACGTCGCTTCGTCGACGAGCGTGGGCACGGGGAAGTGGAGCTCCGTCTCGCCTGCGGCGATCTGCCGAAGGGCGTCTCGCAGCCTCGTGTCGACCACGAGCCTGCCGCCTGCAACGCCGTCCTCGACCTCGTCGTCGGTCACGACCTGCTCCGCGTAGTACTCCGCGATCGTGCCGTGCTCGAGCGCCTCGAACATCTGTGCGTGGTACGCGGTGGGCGTGCGCTCAATGTGCGTCCACGCGTTCCTCTGCAGGCGAGCCTTGTGCTCGCAGTGCGCGGCCGAGCGCAGCGGGAAGTGGAGCACCTCGACGGGGAACAGCCGCGCGCGTCTGAACCAAAACGAGCCCAGATCCCCCAAAATCGCTTACCTTGCAAATTCGCCAATCCCCGCTCGCGCTGCTAATTGCGTGCACGTCATGCGAATGTGTAGCGCGCTGGCCACGAGCGGTCATAATCCGGTTTTGATCGGGCAATCATCGCCAGAACTCGGTGAGTTCTCAGACAATATTTTTGATCTTTTCGATGTGGAACCATTTGGGATTTCGCTGATCCAAAGTTCGGGAAATTTCACTATGGATGGCGTCCTTATCTGCAGGGAAGGTCTGCAGGCAGGCGCGACCCATTTTTTTGGACGCTCGCTTAGCGGATGCTACGCCGCGGCCCTGGCTGGGATGCCAACCGCGCTTGAGCAGCATTTGCCAATCAGACCCTGCGACGCACCGCTCGCACGAGACCTTTTCCGGCAGCCTACCTTTCGCGGTCTTATCGTGATAACCCAAGCGCTGAAGAATCTCTACAAAGAGACGTTTCCGGAACTCCTGAGCCGAATTTGGGTGGTTCCTGATGCCGCTGACCCGCCCCGCCACGGCACAGCCAATTTCGAGCTAGCAGCGTTAGGTGATTTCCGTGTCGGATATGCTGGCCATCTGTATCCAGGAAAAGGCGCAGAAATCATTCTGCAGCTGGCAGAGCGATTGCCGCATGTCGGCTTTCATGTGCTCGGGGGCTATGAAGAAGACGTTGCAGTCTGCAGGTCGAGAGCTCGTGGACTTTTCAACATAGTGTTTTACGGCTTCCGCCCGCAGCGTGAAGTGAGCTCATTCCTACGCCAGCTCGATGTAGTCGTAGCGCCATACTTGCGGCATGTGAACGTCTACGGAGGTCGCAACGATGTCGCCTCGTGGATGTCTCCGTTGAAGTTATTCGAATACATGGCGCATGACGTGCCTATTGTGAGCTCCGACCTGCCCGTATTACGGGAGGTGCTGAAAGACCAAGACAACGCTTTGCTCTGTGATCCCGACGACATTGGTGCTTGGGTCTCTGCCATCGAACGACTCAGGCTCGACGATCAGCTGCGAGCGACTCTGGCACGGCGGGCCGGCGAAGATTTCGCTCGCTTCTATACATGGGAAAAGAGAGTGCAGAGAATCCTTCAGCCACTCTTGGCTAGCCCCGCCGTCGGTGCTGATCGTTGAGCAAGAGCGTGACTCGGAGCCAGTTGTTGGCATCCTCGCTCGGGGCTGCAAGCCAACATCAGCTGGACATGGTCGACCGGGCGCTAAGATACTCCTGACTACGCTTCCTGATAAATGCAGAACATATTCTCTCCGAGTTCTGCGATCTTAACGTGAGCGAATCTCCCAGTGACCTGCTGGGTCCTGCGCAAAAGGGCAAGAAGCTCAAGGCGACGCACGACCTCGAACTTTTGGTTGGCATATCTCTGCCATGCAGCCGCCTCGCTCGTGATGCCTAATTGTTTCCATGGCCGAAGGCGCCGCCGGACAGCATGTTGAAATTCACCCAGGCGGCCGGTGGAGAACGATAGGGACACTTCCGGCAAATCTGCCGTGTCAAGAGCGTCCAGAATCACCCGGCAAGCTGTTTTGTCGCTGATGTTGGCAATGTAATAAGCTGCGATATCGGCTCTTTTCGCTTCGGCGGCGTTGTCATTGATCGCCTCACCGGAAAGTGTTTTTGAGGCAGCGTCGATCACTTGGTCGAGCTCGAAAACCTCGTTGCTAAGAGCATTGGGCAAAAAAAGATCATAAGCGCTATCACGAAATGCACTGTAAGCGATCGCCTTTCGACCGAGCAGATAGGCTTCCACCCCAGTTGTGCAGTTGTTGTGGATTAGAAGCTCCGCCGCGAGGAGCCATTCGGCAACGTTACCCTCGTAGACCACCGATGCATTCGGAAGCTCTGCGGCGAGGCGCCGCCACGGATCATGGCTTTCAGAAGGATGAGGACGAATGACAATTCGGTGGTCTCGGTGCTGCTGACTAAGCGCTCTAACCATCGGTATGAATTTACCAAAATTTGCCTCCTGAAAGGGAACCCTACTCCAGGTCTCCTTCCCCGGTTCCGCTGAGTGAGCATGGCCGCGGGCACGCATCCGCGCCATGGTGGCATCAGGTCCTATGTAATTGTTGTAGAAGGCAAAGTTCGTTGTTATAAGGATGAATGGCCCGTATGCTTTCTTGATCGCGGCAGCTTTGCTTGAAAACACCGACCTGAATTCGGGTCGATGCAGATCGAAGCGAGGATTTCCCGCGACTATGATCTTCCGAGCGTCGCATCCGAGCTTGTCCACCATGTCGGCAGTTTGGTTTAGCCCCCAGGCAAAATACAAATCGAGCAGCTCATAAGCCGCTCTTTCGACTTTGCGCTGTCCGTATTCGTCTGCGTTATTGTAGACAAGCCCCTCCTCACACCAGGCGCTGACCCTACGGCCCGCTGCGCGCGCTTGCATTATATCCGCGGCACGACCTGGTGGGATGCTCTTTTCGATTAGCATTCCGGGGGGCAAGTTAACATTGCGTCGAAGAGACTTCCTGCCCACGATAGACCCCCAACCACGTTCCGCTGCCTCGAAGGCAAGGAGGGCTTTGCCTTCCAGCTCTCGGGCTTTGGTTTCGATCGGTAGAAGCAGCCAGCGGCGCGGCGATACTTCGATTTTCCGAGAGAGCACTATGCTCATTAGGACTTTCCTATTCGGCGAGAACGACCCTGACCACGAACCGCTCGAACCCCCCACAAAACCGTGCCACACGATACACGCTAGCGAGATCTTTGTTTCTGCAAATCGCCTATCTGCCCCTACGTTACGTTAGCCGTGCCCATTCGAACTCACTCCTCACAATCTTTCCGATAGCCGTCCACGCAGAGCTGGGAGTCAGCTGCATAAAGTCATCTCGCGGCGTCAGGTGCGGTGGGTTCGATTTGGCGCCCGTCATCTGAAAGGCGATAGGACGGACTCTCATTAATACGCGTTTCGTAGAGCCAACGCAGACCCGCAAGAACATCGTCGACTGTTACCGGACGAGCGAAATCAGACCAGGGCGATCTTCGCAAAATGTACCAATACCGAAAAGCGTCAGCAATCCAGAACGGCAGCTTCTTTGGCCCCCAGGGCTTATGTCTTTCGGTGTAATGCTTAATGAAGGGGCGCTCGCGGGGGAGGCGCTTGGCTGAAATATGCCCAAAATTCCAGCGCAACAATAGCGGTGTCCACGCTCCCTCGAAGGCCTTGTTGAGTACGTCCTGATCGTGCCCGTCGCACAAATGTGCGTTCTCGACTGCGAAGCGTCGGGCTTGGGCCAGCAGGCCAGAGGAAAGAAGTAGGGGCCATTCAAAGAGCAAAACTCCGGAGTTGAAATACCGGGAGCCGGGCTTCATCAATAGCCGCTCCGGCGCAAACCGCGGTTCGGTGATGGCTCCTAGTACGCGTCCCTCCAGATCGGCTCTGAGTAGGGGTCGTAGTGGGGCCATGACCCACGTGTCGGCATCGAGATAAAAGACACGCTGCCACGTCCTATCGAATATATCGTCGAGATGGAGTCGTAAGTAGGCAGCGGAGCTGATGTGCCTGCTTACCGGATAGCTTGAAAGGTCGGGATACAAGCGGATGACTTCGACATCCGACTGCTGCTCTTTCAGAAATCGCCGCGCCGCTTCAACGTTGACATCAGACACTTCGCTGAGAACCAAGAATATAGGCTCTGTCACACGGCCCGCGCGTCGGCAAGAGATCACAGCGCAACAGGCAGCAGGCAGATATGCCTCATCCGCGGCAACTACAATGGCGATTTTCATAGTAATAACTCTATGTACCCATCAATAGCTCGACTGTCGTTTGAGTTGGGCATCGGCCCCCGGGGGCAAGGGCTAGTTAATTCCCGGATCAAATGTGTGACGCACCGCGCGAAAATCTCTCGCTTGCTATTGTCACACTCGGAGGAATTCAGCCCGGTCAAGAGGTTGGCGATCGATCTCAATGCTAGTGTGCCCAACCTGCGTTAGTCGGTCAATTGGTTCATGGCAAATGCATGGGGAGGTGGGCTTGATGCTGGATTTGAGCCACGGCATACTTGGCGCCCGTTCATGCGGCATATCTGACATAGAGGCAAGTCCCGAGAATAGCTTGATCTACAAGTTCATGTTTGGTTCAGCACCGTCCGGGGCTCGCTGGGAAACACTTCGCTTAAGCGCTGCCAATTTGGCTTTTAACTGGTAGTCGTTATTAAGATCAAAGTGGTTTCCGTCGCAAGGTGCTCGGTGGCTTTGGTGCTCGCGGCAGAAAGTAGTTCGTTCGGGCTAGGAGAAGACAGGCCGCTTGCAGTGCAGGCATTTCCTACCACATTGGCTGGCGCACTTGGACCTGGATCAAACACAGTGCGCTTTGGGATCGATCGGCGCCGAGATTTCTATTACGTCGAATGTGGGCTTAGCGTTGCAAAATATTCGTGCAAAGCGGCCGTAGGTCACGACATTGCTGGGAGTATGCAGAAGCTCGGAAAGCCCGCCTCCCACCGTAACCTTCAGAAGCCCCAGCACCTCGATCATACAATCCATTCTATGATTTATGAGTACTCGACCAAGTGGAACCTGCTCGCTCAGGATCTCGTCCCGGACGGCCTCCGATACCGCATTGAGGTCGAATTGCGCGAGCGCAAACTGAACGACCATTCCTGTGTTCTGGCTGACAAGTATAATCTTACGGCTATAGGTCGTGCCGTCGGTCCTGCGCGCAAGAACTCGAACGTCGACCTGAGAGCCGTGGAACCGTTCCATCATTGTAGTCATGTGTTCGTTGTGAACGAGGAGGGCCTTATATGGGTCCGGCACGCTGTCAGCAGGAACATGCTCCACCGCCGTGGCAAGCGGTTGGGGCTCGTAAAAAAGGGCGGCGCGTTGGCGCCATTCGCTGACCGGGTTCATGTCGAATGACCGATTGTGGAAGTGTGCTAAGTTTGCTTCATGCTTCAGACTGGCTCCGCGCGCAAGCACAAAGCACAAGGGAGGGCGGGACTAATCTACTCACCGGATTCGGCCAACAGCTGCGTAACTAAGGCGGGCCGGAAGCCAAGCTTGTTGCGTTGCCCTTGACCACTTCGAATCTGTAGGAGTCATACGTGATCGATTCTGAGGCTAATAACGACACTAACCAGTCCTTGGACGTGGCACTAAAGGTTGAGCTGAAGAGCGTTGGACAAGCGATCCGGCGCAACGCCGCCGCCAAACCGGAAGCTATGGCGATCGTCTCGTCCGGCTATCAGCCCATGTCCTATCGGCAGCTGGCGGCGCAGTTCGATGCCTTTGCGGCAGCCCTTCATAGTGCGGGCCTTGGTCGCGCGTCCCGAGTCGCAATTGGCCTGAAGGACGCTCCGCAGGCGGCGCTGGCGATCGTCTCGGTCTGCTGCGCGGCTGTCGCCGTCCCGCTCGATCCGAACCTGACGGCCGTCGAAATTGAGACGCGGCTTAAGCTCCTCGAAGCGGATGCTGCAATCTTACTCGCCAGCGACGATTCTCCACTGCGTGATGCTGTCAAACGGCTCAAGATTCCCGTCATAGAAGCCGCCGCAGCCGCCGAGCGTCGACTCGACCTAAGCCTTATCGTGCCTGGGGAAGCCTGCTCCGCGGCGACCAACGATCATCCCGAGCCGGGGTCTCCCGCTTTCATCCTGCAGACTTCCGGGACGACCGCGGAACCGAAACTCATTCCCTATAGCCACCGCAACATGCTGGCCACTGCGGCGAGGGTAAGGGGATGGTTCAATCTGGATGATCACGATCGTTGCCTGAGCGTGAGCCCGGTGTACTATTGCCACGGCCTAACCCTTACCGTGTTGGCGCCTCTATTATCTGGTGGCAGCGTCGCATTTCCCAGCAGTCCCTCTCGACTTGATCTGACAGAGTGGTTTTCCTCCCTGCAGCCCTCTTGGTTGTCTGCGAGTCCTACGACCTATCGCGCTATACTGGAAAAGGTCCATTTGATCGAAGGCAGAGGGATCAAACACAACCTTCGCTTTGCTCTATCCGGTGGTGCTCCTCTTCACCCCGAGATCCAAGCTGGGCTTCAATCGGCTCTCGGCGTGCCTGTGCTGGAGCATTACGGCGCGACAGAAGCTGGGCAAATCTCAACCAACCTTCCGCCGCCAGGCCCAGCCAAGGAGGGCACTTGTGGCGTGCCGGATCCCGACACGCTTAAGGTCGTAGGAGACGACGACACAAGCTTGGCCCCCAGCAACCGGGGCGAGATTCTGGTCGGCGGTCCGACCGTCATAGGCGGCTATCTCAATGCTTCAGAACTCAATGAGGTCACCTTTGAAGACGGTTGGTATCGCACCGGCGACCTCGGCAGCATAGATGAGCAAGGGTTCCTTACCCTCCACGGCCGCATGACGGAGGTAATCAATCGTGGTGGCGAGAAGATTGCGCCCATGGAGATCGATGTCGCTCTCCTCCGTCACCCTGACGTAGCCGAAGCGGCGGCCTTCGCCGTACCACATCTTCGTCTCGGTGAGGATATTGCCGCGGCGGTGGTTCTGCGCCCTGAGGCCACCGCGACACCCGACGAGCTTCGTCGCTTCCTGGGAACGCAATTGGCCTGGTTTAAGGTTCCGCGCCGTATCACCATCGTGCAAGATCTCCCGAAAGGTAGCACGGGCAAGGTGCAGCGTCGCAAATTGAGCGAGGGTTAGCGATGAACGTTGATACTTCCTACGGCCCACCTCCAAGTCTGGAGCCGGAGTTATTGCAATTGTGGAATAAGTTCCTCAACAGGTCCGACCTCACCATCGAAGACGACTTCTTTGAGAGGGGCGGCGACTCCCTACTCGCGACAGAGCTGCTTATCGAGGTCGAGCGGCTGACACAGGCAACTGTTCCGCCGTCGATTCTGTTTGAGACCGGAACTGTGCGTCGGTTCGCTGAGTGGCTGAGTCGACGGGAAAGCTATGTTCCGAAGCCCGCCGTAAGAATAGGCGGAGAAGGTGGTCGTTTATTCCATTTTTTTCATGGGGACTTCGAGCACGGCGGTCTTTCCGTCAGAAGACTTGCCGAGATGCTCGGTCCCGAGCGGTCTTTACTTGCCATAGCTCCCCACGGGATCGACGGAGGACGGGTGCCTTCCTCGATCGAGGAAATGGCGGCTGACCGGCTTCCCCTAATCCTGGAAGCGCAGTCCTGTGGTCCTTACCTGCTGGGCGGCCACTGCAACGGAGCACTTGTAGCGTTCGAAGCGGCGCGCTTGCTCATCAGTGACGGGCATCGTGTCGATCTTGTGGTCATGATTGACCCCGTAGTGGTTTCTGTGCGGCGATCGGTGCGGCTTCTGCTGGCCACACTTGATTTGGTCCAGCGCGCCGGGGGAGTTTCGCCTGAGCTGCGCCAACGCTCTTTGGAGTTCGCCTGGATGAGACTCGCAAGACTAGAAGGCCGCTGGAGGCGGGCAAAAATAGTAAGGCGCTTCAGGCGCGCCAAAATTGGTCTGGGCCAGGCGTTGACGCATCTTTGGAATAAGTCAGGGGCCGAACTGCGGGATGCGATCGGCCAGCGCCTGGGCGTGGCACAATCGGAACTTTTGGTAGATACACAACGTTTGGTTGCCAGACAAACCCAGTCCGCAAAGGTAGACCGCGAACTCTATGAGGCTCTTTCTCGGGCGATGTTGGCTTATTGCCCGCAGCCTTTAGAGGTGCCCGTACTCTACGTTGCCTTGCGGTACAGCGGAGCAGCGTGGCGACGCATAACCTCCGAGTTCGAGCTTATCGATGTTCCTGGCCATCATTTCAGGTTGAGCAATACTTCTGTGGCGGCCATCATGGAGCGCGTGCGGGCGCGGCTTGATGCTCTCGATGTGCCCCTCAGGTCAGCGGGACCCGGATCGAATGATTGATAGACCCTCGTGCTGACAACCCATATCGATCGAGCCAAACTTCGCTACCCGCCTTGATGCCTGTCCTTGCTTACTCCTCACGCACGCGAAGGCAAGCGACATTCCGTGGTGGGAAAGGCGTGTGGGGTTTGACACTTAGTAAGAAATCTTGTCAATCGCTCGGGATGCCACGCATTGATGATCGCGTCTGCACTAGCATAACATCGCTGCGCCGTTCTTACCCCAAATCGCATGTGAGCGAGGTCAGCGACGCAGCGAGCTTTGGTTGAGATGGCGAAGAGAGCATCACAGGCCCTCGCACGTCGCACATATTCGCCCGGCAAGTCGAGCTTTTGTGGATTTGCATTGATTTCTAGAGCGACTCGATGGCGGCTCGCGGCCCAGCAAACTTCATCAGCATCAAAGATGCAGGGCTCGCTCTCGCCGAGACGCCCGATGGGTAGCGCTATGATATGAACCTTGGGATGCTGCATGACTCTTGCTAGGCGCCTCGTGAGCCGATTCCGGCCCTGGTCCGTATCGCTTTGTATGGAGGCTACAACGAGGTCAAAATGCTCAATCATTGCGTCAGGATAATCAAGCTCACCTTCAAGGCCAATGTTCAACTCTGCCCCGTAGAAGACAGTGATTTTGCCTCCCCACCATGCGTTCAGCGCTTGGATCTCAGTTTGCTGACACTCAATTAGCGCTAAATCGAAGTCTTCCCTGTTAAGGAAGCGATCGGTGATCGTAATGTATTCATAGCCTCGCTCGACGGCAGCAGATACTAACTCGTGGTTACTTGTATGGCCTCTGGAGGTGGCTGACCGGGTTATGCGATCGCCGCGAATATCGGTGAGTTCCACCACCTGCGGAATGCGTCTTTGCGAGGCCAATTCCAGTTCCTCCTCCCCTTCACGCAGCGTCGGCGGAATCCATTGCAAACCAAGCCCCTCATACACATCCTCTTCTGTCTGAAGTCCATTGCGGCGCCGAGGAATGTAACGAAGAAGGTCTGTCTCTTCCTCCTCCGTTGGTATTCGCCCCAAGAGTGGTAGAAACAGCGCGGCGTATAGGTATAACCAACGATGCTTGACACACTCCCACGTTCGCGAGCAACTGTGCCCGTATTTTAGTACCCACTTATACATTGCAACATTATGTAGCCTTGATCCGGATTTGCTTATGAGTGCGGCCGCGTAAAGAGCGGGCGGGACGACCCAGAGCTCAACTCGGGGTCCATCATCAGTAAGAGCCACGGCATGGGTTTGCCACTCGCGTTTTGGCGCCTTTAAAATGCGCTGCCCAGTCGTGAGGGAAAAGAAAGCATCGACAACTTCCGTAGGACGGTCGCTCGCGACTATGAGGTCGATATCGCCAACCGTGCTTTGCATTCGACGTACAGAGCCAGCACAAGAGCAACGCAATACTGCATCCTTGAGGCAAAGTTGCGCCAGTATCTGTTCAGCGAGAGCGAGAGATTGATCAAGGGGGAATCTTAGCGGCCTTTTGCGGGCTCGCTTTTTGAGTCCTCGCTTCCGCTTCAGACGCTCAGTGGCGACGTACCAAACGAACCTCGCTCCTCCTGTCAGCGCCAACGCAACTAGCCCTGCGACTACAATTGCGTCTACTCGAAGGAATTGTGCATTCGTCGCAAATTTACCCGCGACAATCAGGAGTGTTGTGAGCGTTACCGTTCCGATGACAACGCCGATCTCTCCTACGATCGGGAAATTAGAGCGCCCCGAGTACGCTCCCTGAGCGAGACCTAGACCAACCTGAAAGACCACCGCGCCTCCGGCCAGCAAGAGCGCATCCGTGATATCGATGCGATAGGCGAGTGTTATAAGAGCGATGGCCGCGGCCCACCCAATCACATCCAAGCCGAGGCGGCGTTTGCTGAAAGATCTGCGTTCACTGCTACATTTCGTCATGCCTTTATTGTCACACACTTATAGGCAAGGCGATCAAGAGAACGTGGTGCCGTGGGCGTTCGGAACCGGAGTGTGATTTGGGGCATCCTGGATGCTTGATGTCATGGACTCCGGCTCGACGCGGCGGTCCCAAAGGGAAGCTGCGATCATTTCCAAAACGTCAAGTTGCTGGTTGCAGCTCTATGGTAGCGTCCTTAATGCCGACAGGTGCGGCGCACCCATGCCGGTCGTCCCGGCGCACCATACGTTGGGCTCTAACCTCACTAGCTTTTCGGTTTGTCGGCGGTCGTACACTCGGTGGCCGCCTTTTTCGCCTTCTTGGCTTCGTCCTGCGTCGCGTAGGGCGACGTCCCAATTATTGTGTCGCTCGGTTGGTTTGGCTTGTGATCCACTATAAGGCAAGTACCGCTCGGTTGGATCTTGATCACGTAATATTCGGCCGCATGCGCTGGACTAACGAGGAACGTCAGAAGGCCTGCAAGAATAGGATATTTCATCGGATCCTCTCCATGACTCTGTCGGGGCACGCTCACAACAGTCAAAGTCTGTCTTGAGTTGCGGCCCAAGGCTCTGTAACACCAAAAACCTTGGCAAGGCAAGCTGACTGAGCTTTCCGACGCGACGGCCTTCCTCCCCTGTTGGACAGCGGGCTCGGCAGTTGCAATCCGCCGCAGATCGGGCTAGCTGAGGAGCGATGAGAACCGCCATTGTTACCGTCACCGATGAGAAATATATCCCTGCTGCATGTTGCACATTGCTGTCCTGCGCCACGGCCGGAAGGGTCCGATCGAACCTGTTTCTTGTTACTGACGGTGTTTCGCCCACCTCAACCAAGGCTGCATGCGACTTCTTACGCCAGCAGGCGGTTCAGGTTGACATCATTGATCACAGATCAGAGCGCGCCGCTTACCGAGTGGACGGATACATAAGCTTCGCTGCCTACACTCGGCTCTATCTCGATAAATATTTCGATGAGCGATGGGACCGCCTTTTATACCTTGATGCAGACACACGTGTGATCTCGCCTCTCCAACCGCTGCTGAACGTCGATTTGTGTGGGAGAATGCTCGGTGCGATCGAAAATCTCCGGGATGTGCCGCAGGCAATCCGAAACATAACCGCAGATGCGCCCTATTTTAATAGCGGCGTGATGCTATTCGACTGGCCAGCGACTTTGGCGAACGGCCTTTTGGACCGAGCTCGCCACTTCGCGCGGGAAAGTTCTGATTTGTGTGAATGGCACGATCAGGATGCCTTGAATGCAGCGGCGGGTGGACTTTGGACCCCTCTGGATCAGTGCTGGAACTTTACCAGCTTCAGGGCGCGACGGTTATTGCGTTGCCGTCCAAACGTCATGCACTACACCGGTGTGAAGAAGCCGTGGGCGGCGACGCGCTATCCCCGCCATCTCACCGACGCACTTTGGTATCGGCGAACATTACGAAATTCCCCCTGGCCGGATTTCGCCGAGCCAGTTCCATTACGCGCCTTCTTGCAAGCCGCCCGGTGGCGGTATCGAAATCACCTAGTGAAGCGCGCCAGATGGCGACCCGCTAACAAACCTGCCATGAAATCCGAGCGCTAAAACGACAAGCTTACACGCGTCGCAATATCACCTCACCAAGCTGTTCGTCCACCATCCACTGTCATGATAGAGCCCGTCATATATTTTGACGCGTCCGACAATAGGAAGACCACGCAGCCTTTGTACTCATCCCTATTGGCCATTCGACCCATCGGTATCAACTTGGTCAATCGCTCCACGAAATCGATACCTTCACCAGCGTAAACTCCACCGGGACACAATGCGTTCGCCCGCACGCCCTGCTGTGCCCAATAGGTTGCCAGGTAGCGCGTTAGGCCCAGCAATCCAGACTTTACTACCGAGTAGCTGACGGGCTTAACTGGCTGCGCCTCTTCCGGCACATCGGTGCTTCGATAAAGCCGCTGATCAGGACCAATGAGAGCCAAATCAGACGCAATGTTGACAATAGAACCGCCTCCTCGCCGCGCCATTTCGGTACCGAACACCCGCGCACACAACAAAGCTCCAGTGAGGCCAACCGCTAAATCCTCCCACCATACCTCTAGCGGAAAGTTTTCCAGCCGCGTCCAATTCGGTTGACCCGACCCGACCTTCGGATTGTTCGTGGCGTTATTCACGAGTCCATCAATTCGGCCATAACGTTCCAATATCTGATCTTTGGCCTTTTCGATAGCAGCAAGGTCGGTGACATCCAAGCCTAGCCACATTGTTTCCCCGCCATATTGCGCACGTATTTCCGCAGCGGCAGCTTCGGCACCTAAGGCATTGAGATCGGCCAGTATCGGCACCCCACCCATTTCAGCCACTGCTTCGGCGTGACGGATTCCCAAGAGGCCAGCAGCGCCAGTTATGAGGACCACTCGCCCCGTCAAGCTCAATGTCGACCGAACGCTCAACATGTCAGCCCTCTTACAATCTGGAATTCATGCGCGTCAGGGCACTTATGTCAGTGCCCCGCGCCTATCTCAAGCCGGATGCTTAGTAATTGGGGAGGGTACAGAACCCCGCGAATCCATGACCGAATGGTTGGCAAGCAGCTGTTCGGCCGCGAGCAATTCGTCCTCATAGTCGATCTCGACGCATTCCTCCTCAATTAGAAATGGCAGGATGCGGCGGCCTGTGGTCGAATGCTGCTTGAAGATAACCTCTGGTCGCGTAATGTCTATGTATCCATCCTGCCAATAAACCATCGGAAGCAGCTGCCTAGGCATGTTGTATGGCTCGGCGAAGTCCTTCAGTTCGGTAACAGGAATTGCGTAGCCATCTTCACCAATTCGCCACATCTTGTATGGGGACTGATGCGCTGGCCTCACAGAACGAAGTGAAGTCGGCCTCGGTAGCCGCGGCGAAGGTCTCGATTGCGCACGCGATCGTCTCCTGGCGCCGCACGGGATGCGTTGGCCGAAAATTTACCACCAGCTGCGGACGATAGTGCTCATGTTCGTCCAGCCACTCCAACGCATGCCGATGGAACTCTACGTCCCGGGAATAATCGCCAGCAATTTCGACAGGGCGTAAGAACGGTGCATCAGCCCCATGGGCGCGGGCGACGTCCGCAATTTCCTGGCTGTCAGTCGTTACAATTACCCGATTTACAAGGGAGCACTGCAGTGCATGCTCGATGCTGTAAGCAATCAAAGGCTTCCCCAGTAATCTGCGTAGGTTCTTACCGGGAACAGACTTAGATCCGCTTCGGGCTGGAATTAGTGCAAGCACTCCCTTAGCGATCCTGTTCATACGGCATCCACCTTCTTGCTAGCCAAGACTAGGTTGGCGACCTCGCGCGCGACACCATCTCCCCCCCGTGTCTTCAAGACAATCGTTGCTGCCTCCTTGACTGCGGGATATGCGTCAGCGACGGCAACAGGATGGCCAACCCGGCTCATGGCCGGCAAGTCGTTGATGTCATTGCCGACGAACATTACATGGGCAGGATCTACGCCCCGCTCGCGGCAGATCGCGTCAATCGCTTCTCCCTTGTCGGCGACGGCTCGCAAAATGGGAACCCGGAGCTTGCGCGCCCTGGCAGCAGCAAGCTGATTGTGCTCCGTCGTCATGATGAGAACTGGTAGCCGAGCGTTCCGGAGTATATCGAAGGCAAGACCGTCCGCTCGGTTGCAAAAAACAGCTTCCCGGCCATCCTCAAGCACGATTACGCGATTGTCGGTTAAGACCCCATCGAAATCAAACACGATGAGATTAACTTGTCTGGCAAGTGGCTGCTGCATCACTACGATTCCTCTTGACCCTAGCGATCCTACCGAGCGACTGAAGCGCGCTCACATTGCAGCGGCGAGCCGGCCGAGCGAGAGCTCATGACCAGTCATCGGGAACCTTGACAACAGTTCCACTTTTCAACGATCGCAGAACTGCAAGGGCAATAGTCAGGCTTCGCACGCCATCGGAGAGGGTGCAGCGAGGGCTTTCTTTCCCCTCGCAGGCAGCAAAGAAATGGCGAAGCTGATTGAGGAACAGAGTGTTGCGCTCGAAGCTTGGCCACGCCTCGCGACATAGCTCGGCGCCGTCTGGCCCAAATTGTACAAAAGACGGTGCGAGAAGATCGATTATTATTTTTCCTTTGCTACCAATCACTTCACAGCCTCGAGCACTCGGTCGCTGCAGGTAGTCCATCTGCAAGCTGATTGGCAGGGGCCGCTCGATTTCGCCGCAATCCAATAAGATCGTGGCGGTATCCTCTACGTCTATCTCCAAATCGCTAAGTTGGCCTCCCATGGCGAAAACGCGACGTGGCGTACCAAAGAGCAGTGAAAGATAGTCGAGCTCATGAATCTGCGAAAGCACAACTCCACCACCAAGATCACGCCGTGCAGCGTAAGTAGAACGATAATCCTCGTAGCGGTGGAAGTTCGGCAAGTATTCGCCGATGACGGCTCGCACGGCTAAGATCCGCCCTATAGCACTATTCTGGAGAGCGTCGAACAGTCGACAAATCGCCGGGTGAAAGCGAAGTTGATAGCCAACATAACAAACCTGGCCGGAACGGCATGCCTCGGCTACGAGAGCTTTAACTCCAACCATGTTGTTGGACAATGGCTTTTCCACGAAAACATGGCTTCCGGCTCGAAGGGCAGCAAGCGCAACGGGGACGTGAAGGCTGGACGGGTTGCAGACGAAAGTAACAGTGGGCCGTTCAGCAAGCGCTGCCTTCAAGGTTGGCACCAAGCGTATTCCATAATGTGCAACAATATCGACATTGGGTTCTATCACGAGGTCATCCGTAACGACATTGAGGAGTCCACGGGCGCGCCAAGCCATAATGTCAATCGCGTCACCCCTCAGCCGGCGAACATTACGCAGATGTCGCTGGCCGATGGCTCCAAGTCCTACGAAGAGAGCCTTCACTAGTAGTCCAATAGAGTGCGTATGTACTGATGATTGCGCGAAGCGGCGTCGAGGTATTCGACTCCTGACGCTGCCTCAAGGACCAACGTACCAGAATATTCAATTTGCTTCAGCGCCTTCACCACTGCGGCAAAATCCGTGTGGCCCTCTCCAAAAGGAACCGTCGGGCCGTTCCGCCGACGATCCTTTAGATGAAGTCCAACCAAGTGTCGTCCAATCGCGCGAAGGTCGGATGCAGGATCGTAACCGGCGGCAGTCGCGTTACCGACATCGTAATAGATGCCCAGGTTTCGGTGTGGTTTGAGCCGCACGATGCCCACGTATTGTTCGCATGGCAATTCCATCTCGAGGCCAAGCATCACATCATGCTGGGCCGCTACTTCGAGCGGTCTCTGGAGCGAGAGCAGCAGATCATCCCTTTCCTCGTTGGTGCGCAGTTCGGAAACTTCGAGTACCGGAATGAGAATTGTCCGCGCGCCCATCTCCGCGGAGCGTACGATTAACTCACACAGAATCTCGATGCTTTGGCGCCGCGTTGCCTCGCTTGTTCGGAAAAATGGTTGCGCCATGAAATAAGTCGCGCACACAGAAGGTACCTCAACATCCGTCTGAGCGATCAATGTCCGCGCGGCTTCACGTCCGGCGCTGCTAAGAATCGGATTTTCCTCCCACCGCTCAGGTTCAAATAGCCATTCGATACCATCGATACCGAGGCCTTGGGCATAAACGAACTCCTGCTCCCATTGGTCCCAAGGGAAGGCTTGAATCCGATTACCCGGCGGCGAGAGTCGGCCCTGCATGATTGCGACTCGGTTCATCGACAATTAGCCGACGCGCCTCAACTTCTGCTTGATGGGAATCTCACTGTCATAAACGCGTTTGACCCCATCCCCCAAGGCGCTCTCGACCGCCCGGATGTCCTTAGCCAATTTTGCAAATCCATGCGGCTCGACTGACGCTGCTTGGTCGGTACCCCACATGGAGCGGTCAAGCGTGATGTGGCGCTCAATCGCGCAAGCGCCAAGTGCGACAGCAACTACCGTGGTTACAAGCCCTACCTCATGGCCAGAATAGCCAACCGGCACGCCATAACGCTGCTGGATCGTAGGGATCACGCTTAGATTGAGCTCCTCCAACTGCGAGGGGTAAGTGCTGGTGCAATGAAGGAGCAAGAGGTCTTCTCGGTTGAGAACCGCCACGGCGTGGTCGATTTCTTCGAACGAGCTCATTCCCGTCGAAAGGATTATTGGTCGGCCAGTCTTGCGATGATGACGGAGCAAGTCGTCATCTGTAAGACAGGCCGAAGCGATTTTGTAACATGGGGGCTCGAACTGCTCGATGAAATCCACCGAACCCTGATCCCAGCATGATGCGAACCACTGGACGCCCAGAACATCACAAAAGTCATCTATCTCGCGATATTCTGCCTCACCGAACTCAAGTCCACGTTTCAGGTGACCATTCGTCGTTCCAAATGGGCTCTCCCGAGGGCGAGCAAGCTCCTCGGCCGAATAAACAACGTCGACCGTCCTTTTCTGAAACTTCACCGCGTCGCAGCCCGCTTTCGCAGCAGCAACGATTAGCTTCTTGGCGATTGAGAGGTCGCCGTTGTGATTGATTCCAATCTCACCGATCAGAAAGCACCGCTGACCGGGGCCAACCGCCCGATCTCCAATAAGAATGGATTGATGTCTCATGACAAGCCCTCCTAACGAATACCTTCGTCTAGCGCCCTACACAGGCGGCTTCCACTTTCTCACAGAGGTAGTGGTACAGGCATATGTGAATCTCCTGTACCCGCGGGACGCGTTTCTCGGGCACGTCGAGCAATATATCGGCCAGTCGCGCCATGTCCCCCCCACCTTCCCCCGTCAGAGCCACGATGTTCATCTGCAAAGCCCTCGCCATTTCAAACGCTCTAATGATGTTGCGCGAATTGCCGCTCGTACTGATTCCTAGAACCACACCACCTCGCCGCCCATAAGCCTCCACCTCGCGCGCAAAGCACGTCTCAAACTCGTAGTCGTTCGACCAGGCGGTTAAGGTCGCAGTGTTTGCGCCTAACGCAATCGCGGGCAAACCGACCCGATCGATGAGGAAGCGTGACGCGAGTTCGCCGGCAATGTGTTGGGCATCGGCATGAGAGCCTCCGTTGCCACAAATGAGCAGAGGTAGTCGCGCATTTAGCGCCGTCGCGATTAGTGCAATGGCTCGGTCCATGCGAGCGTCCAAATCAGCCGAGCTTCCATTCTGCAGATTCTCCGCCGTTTCGTGCATGTAAATGGAGAGAGGGGCCTTCAAGAATCACTCGCTGCCAGTCGGTTGCTAAATTAAACCATTAGTTGATTCTATGCTTACCCTCTACCTTTCAACAGAGCGCGAACATGCACGCCACCAACGACAAGCTCTTCATATGTCCCTTGTGCTACAATTCGTCCTTGCTCAAGCTGAACTATTGTGTCGCAATTGCGGACGGTGGTGAGACGGTGCGCGATTATCAGAATGGTCAGGTCTCGCCCAAGACGTTCAATCGCCTCAATAACCGCGGCTTCCGTCGAAGTGTCTAGTGCGCTGGTGGCTTCGTCAAATACTAGCACGGAAGCCTGCTTGTAAAGGGCGCGCGCAATACCAATGCGTTGGCGTTGTCCGCCCGACAAGCGAAGGCCCCGTTCACCTACGGTGGTCCAATAACCGTCCGGACTGCCCTCGATGAACTCAGCAATCTGCGCCTGCTCGGCTGCCTGGCGAACCCGTTCCAAGTCAATCGATTTTCGAGATATTCCGAAAGCGATGTTCTCGGCGATCGTGGCATCGCTAAGGTAAATACTTTGAGGCACATTGGCGAGCAATTGCTGCCAAGGGCGACGCCTCTCTGAGCTGAGTGGAACCCCGTCGATAAGGATGTCTCCTAAAGTCGGTTCCAGCAAAGCAACTAAGAGATCTAGGATAGTGCTCTTTCCGCTTCCGGTCGCTCCGATGATCCCTACGCGACTCCCCTTGGTGACGACAAGATTGAGTTTGTCGAGGACCCAAGGTCCCGTTGGTTGATATCGAAAGGACACGTCGCAAAATTCGAGTGAGCGCTGGAACTTTAGCGGGGCGGGCTGGCACTGACTGTATTCCGACCCAATTGGCTGCTCAAGCAGACGGAACACGTCTGTCAATGAGGCCTGGCTAGCATTGATCGATGCCCAGCTGCCGTAGAGTTGCTGGACTGACGGGAGCAGACGCCGAGCGCCCAGAGCAAAAACGCCGAGAATTGGCACGGCTGACGCCAAGCCACCCGGTTGGAAACTCAGAGCATAGGCAACAATGGCAATTCCCAACATGCCAATCATTTCAATAAGGATTTGCGGACTTCGAGACACGAAAGCGCTTTTCGCCGCGGCCGTGGTCACACGCATATCAGCTTTGCGGAATATGTCGCTGAACATCGTCTGAGTGCCATCAAGTAACACATCGCGAATTCCCCCAAGCCCTTCTTGCAAGGCCTTAATACGAAGGACGTCCGCGGCAGCCATGTCCTGACTGCTCTGCCGAAGTCGATGACGCGTTAGACGCGTCGTTACAAGTACAGTCATGGCAACTACGGCAAAGCTAATTGTGGCCACCAAGGGATTGATAAAAAGAAGCGTGCCAATGATGACTAGGGACGTTAGTGCCCCCGTCGCCATACCTAGTAGGGCACCCATCACTCCTATAGCTGCCCTCGCCTTGTTCACGCCGCTGATAATGTAGCTTGTATTGCGAGCAGTATGTACGCTGTAGGGCTGATAAAGCGTCCGCCGGTAGACTTCGACACAGAAATCATGGCCGACGATGCTCGACAGGCGAGTGTTAGTCCACAGCAGCAACAAGCGCACGCCACTGGCGAACAACGCCGCCAGGGCGAAGAGGAGTGCAAGCGGTAGAATTAATTCATCTGGCCGCGTAAGACCCAGCATCCGGCTAAGGGATCCGACCAACCGGAATTGAAATGCTTTCTCAGGTTCCGCCAGAACACTTAGAAGCGGCAGTATAGCGCCAAGACTTATCATCTCGGCAAGAGCTCCCAGCGCCATTAGCATGCACAGCAAGCCAATTTGACGACGCCGCCGAGGAGAAACGTGAGCCCACAATGTTTGAAGCAAGGCCTTAGTGCTAGCAGGCGTCTCGCCGCCTTCATCCCGACGCCAGGAAGGCTTGGTCACTGAAAAACCTCTCAAAAAGCTAACCCGTACCGGCGCTGCAACCCGTAGTCGGTGACCAGAAAAGTGTCCAGTTGTCAAACTCCCCGAACCGGAATCGCACACAATCTATATCAGAGGCGCTTGGGAACTTGCACAAATGCAGCGCATCCATGCCCTCAAGCTGCATCACTGAATTCACGGCGACGCAGGCCCACGACCGAGTTTGAGTCTGCGTCAAACCGACGCTAACTGCCAACCGGACATCTTTCAATCGGCCGATGATGCCCACGGTTTTGGACTTCTCAGACCGCGAATCCGGGCTTCGCAAATTCTTCCGCCGCTTCTTTCGGGGACATATATCCACGCATGACGCGACAGGTAGGCCAGCCCTCGATCGGAAAGTCGACTAGGCTTGCGAATGCTTCGATGTCCGAACCAAAGAGGTCGACGAGAAGTTCTATATCGTCGGGAGTGGGAGGAACAGTGCTTGCGTCTTGTGACCTCCGGTTAGCGTGAACCGCCATGGGATTTCCGCTCGGAGCGTCGAGGTCTAGAAACTCAGCAACCCGTTTGAGGCTGACCGAAGGACTAAGACTTAATTGTCGGCTGTCAAGCACGAGGATGTTCGATGCAGAAAAAAAATTTAGCGCCCTGTTCAGTTGCGCGGCGTAAAAACCGCGTTCGACATAAGAGAAGTGGCGGTTGGAAGCGTCTAAAAGACCCGTTATGCGTGCCCTTCCTCGACGAATAGCGTCAGAGAAGGAAAGCTTTTCTCTACCTTTTCGCCGTTGATGGCACCACGCCGAGTAGGCTCGGCCGATAGGATCACGAAATAGCAAGATGAGTTTGATGTTTGGATTGTAGGACTTGATTCGCGCGAGGGAGGAGGGCCAATAGAGATAGATCGGGGTCGCCTCCCCAAAAATTCTCTGGCCGTGCCTTGGAAACCATCGATGATAACGATTGTAGTCGGGCTTACACCAGTCGACGTTTATCTCGTCGTCAAAGAAATGAACTTCCTTGCTCGAAGAGAGCCCGATCTGGGGATGCTGCTCGAGCAGGCGAAACAAGCTAAAGGTACCGGCCTTCTGCACACCGGCGATAAGGAAGCCAACCCGAAATGCGCTCGTAGGCTCCTGCGCATGAAAAATGTGATACCACCGATCCACGACAGGCTCCGAGGCTAAGAATTCAGACGCCACATAGCAGCGTGTATCGCTCCAAGCACTACCAGATCTTGCCGAGAATGTAAGGGAAAGAAGTTCTAGAAAAGCAATTCTGCCTGGGTGCAGCCCATCGAGGCAACACAATTAGTAAGTGGTTTAGCCCTGAACAAAATTCTGTGGCTCCCAGGGTAAGCCGGATGCGGCTCTAGCTTGAGGCTCTCGGTGCTTGCAGTTAGGGTATCCCCGGTGAGGCGGTGTATGTCCGCTATAAGTGCCATGCGGACTACCGACCCTCCCTGCTCACATGCAGCATTGCACCGGCGGCTCCTTCCGCAATTCGGGGACTCTTGCGCTTGTTGACGCTCTTGTTGACCATATATTAAGCTTAATCACCCGTGATGATAGTTCAGCGTACATGGGGGACATATGCAGAAAACGGGTTCGCTTTCGATACCGTACGGTAGCGGCTCTAGATTGCACCGACGAGCAGGGCTGCGCACGGCCCATTACGTCGCCGGAGCGGCAAGGAGATTTATTGCGCGGGATCTATCAATCGCGCTTTTGTCGCGCACTATTCTTTGATTGGCGTTTCAGGCCGAGAGTGGTGTGCAAGGATCCCATCCATCGCGGTGTGGCGGTACAGGACATCAGCTTCGACGATTGCAAAGACTCTTATCAAGTTTTCCGAGTGCCCCACGCGCGGTTGCAGACCGACTGTCATAGATACATCGCTGTAACAACCAAGAACGAACTCGTGCCGGGGGCGTCCCTTTACAAGCTCAAGCCATACACACCCAACTTGGCGCCCGAGCAAAATCCGGCATTTGGGTGGGGCCGCGTCGGGAGCGCGCCTCGACGGCTAAGGGGCACCGTGCTTTCCTTGCTGAGCGCCGGTTGGGCAAACAAGAATTATTACCATTGGCTGACGGGGGTTTTGCCGCGCATCCACTTGATGGAGAAGTCAGGTCTGATAGCGAACGTCGATTTTTATCTCGTTCCCGATACGAAGCTTGATTTTCAGGTTGAAACGCTCGACTTTCTCCAGATTCCGAGGGATGCGCGTCTGTCGAGTAAGAAGGCACGGCACGTCGCTGCTGACGCGATCATTGCCACCACGTATCCGTACACCGATGTTCAAAACATTCCCGACTGGATCATCGGATGGCTTCGCGCCGCGTTTTTGGAAAAGTCATCCCCCAAGATTTACAGTCCCCTTGTCTATATCGGGCGAGGCGACGCAAGCACTAGACGATTGCTCAACGAACAGGAGCTCTTCTCCACGGTACTTCAGCCTCTCGGATTTCAAGCCTACCAGCTGTCGAAAATGCCGTTTGCCAGTCAGATCAGTCTCTTCGCGGGAGCCGATATTGTTGTCGGCCCACACGGCGCCGGCCTTGCAAACCTAGTGTTTTGCAAGAAGGGAACCAGGGTCATAGAGCTGCAGCCGGCTAGAGACCGGCGAAAAATGTTCCAAAATATCTCCCGTGTGCGAGAGCTAGACTATCACGCCGTTGTTTGCCGAGACCAAAAAGCCGATGTTTGGTCACACGATTTCGACCTCATCGTGCAACTCGACAAAGTAGTTGCTAGGCTTCAGCTTGATTCATGCTGATCTCTGCGTCGCGCAAACAACGATCCTGGCGCGACCCCTTCCGGCCCTTCGCACAAAAGTCGATCTGAGTAGTGCACTTTCATTGTCACTTCGCATCCGCAACCAAGCGCACGCCCGTCGCCTCAAATGAGCATGCACAGTTCACACCGCACCCCGACCAGGCTGCCGTGGCTAGGTTGTGGCGGGATAAAGGTTTTGGTTTGGCTCCAGGATGAGGTCCGCATCAGCCTTTTCTCGGGAGGTTGGCTAGGGCCCTGCGCAAGAGAAGCCCTCAGTCAGATGAACGAGGCCAAAATCTTAGGACGGCCAGCACAGCATTGCCGTGCCCCCCTCGCAGCCCTTCAGATAGGTGGAGCCTTGCAGCCAAGGTTTGTGGGGAGCGCGGCCCGCGTTGCTGTTAGTGCTGGATGACGATCCTAATCTGCAAGACCCGTTCAAAAATTAGCATGTTGCTCGATGATGGCTCTGAGCGGAGCGCGTCCGTGCTTGGGCGAAAGGCGCATCGTTTCTTCGTGGGAGAAGAAACAGCTAGGGCCGCCGATTAGTGCCACTTGGAGGCCCCAGGCCTATAGGCGCGCTTCAACGTGTTCCTTACCTGTCGCCCCTTAACGCCTGTTTAGTGTCCTTCGTCGAGCAGTCCGCCCTTGCACTCGGGAGCCAATCTTAGCGCAGCATTTGCATAGGCCCGATTTGCATAGGGGGCGTTGCCTACTGTACCCACGGGTTTTTGTCCAAATCGCCCAGGGACAATCGAGCACTTATCGCTGTCGCTCTGCCGCACAATGTAATAATCGGGGCCGGTTTTCGGGGCCTTGTATTGGAGGTGGCCTTGACCGGGATCCTTCAGCTTTCCTGCGTCGGCCTGATCACTGATCAGCAATAGCGCCATTGCCGTAAGGACAATGAACATGCGCACCAAGAGGTCGACTCTAGTTTCATCGCGAGCCTGACGTCGCCGAACCTCGCACAAAGACGGCGCTCTATCATATGGGCATACCAGGCAGACCAACCGCACGACGGCAAAGGATAGACTGTCATCGTGCACAGCGAGCCACCCCCCACCATCCCCGCCGTTATAAGCTCTGCAAAATCTCAAGATCGGCTTTTATTACGATGACCATGTTATGGCTGTGTCGAGCCGAAGTTAAGTAAATCTCTGCATCTTTTCAATATCGCCTTCGACCCGGAAACACAACCGGCGCGGGCAGCTCCGGATTGTCCCCATAGGAACCCAAATGCGTTCGCTGGATCGAATAAAAACCCCGGTGGAGTAAAGCTCGACCGAGGCTGGCATTTTCGCGGCAAGCTCGCCATCGGAAACAAGGAAAGCCTTCGATGCAAAACCTCGCACTCTTTCTCGCATTACTCCTTGCCGTGCTCGCCTGGCCTCCTTCAGCCGACGCCGGCGAGAGCATCCGAAGCACCAAGAAACTGGGAAAAAACTTCTATGTAGTGCGAAAGCCCAACTCCGGCGACTGCAAGGTCGAGCCCAAGAAAGTGCCCAACGATTTGATCATGGTCGGCAAATCGCCTTACGCCAGCCAGAAATACGCGGAAGCGGCCATCGAGACATTTCCCGAATGCGCATCGTCAAAAAAGAAGAGCAAAGAGTAACCTGCCCGCGCAAAGGCCGTGGCCGCTCCGCTCGACTATCCTTAAGGGTTATTGCCGGCGCCTGCCTCAGGCCGCACAATCGATGATCACCGGTGAGGGAACGGACAGGCATCGGTGACTGCGAGCGTCAAGACTCACGCCTGGCTTGGAGGTGAGGCATGACGAGAGACCCCAAAAAATTCCGCGAAATTGCCCGCGTCTGTGCCGTGCTCTCGAAGAGTGCCGTAACTCCCGAAGAGCGCGATACCTTCGCAACCCTGGCCGAGACCTGGCGAGGAATGGCCGCCTCGAGCGAGAGCCTTCACGCGCTTCTCGACCGAGACCCTGCCACGGACGCGGACGATTCGAACCGCTTCGAAAACTACGGCAGTGGAGTTGGACTCTAAGAACCGCGCCCGCTTGCAGCGAAGGCGGAATGATCTGGTTCAGGGCTTCTCGTTTGTCCCGTCTTGAACCTCGACCTTCAACGTCTTCTTCGAAGCAAGGATCCTCGCTTCGTCTTTTGAGCCCACGGCAGTCGCGGTTACGCCCTCGGGCGAAACCGTCACGACGAGATACGGCATCCCCGATTTTGGCGGATGATAGATTGCCGTCTTGGTCTTGTTCTTCCCCATGGTCAGACGCACTCCACGTCTGTGATTTTGAAGGCTGCCCAGGCCGAACCCCGCTTGGCCTGGGGCAGCGATGGACGCGTTCTGCATGCGTACGTAAATTGTCGTACGACGCTACAATGTCACAATCAATCGGGGATGAGAGATTTCAGGCGGTGCCGGGCTAGGAGCTTAGCCAGCCGACGGCGCGCGCTTTTTCATGGGCTGCCTTCCAGGCTTGCGCCCAGAACTTCACCTTCGCCTGGTCGACAACGCGACCGATGCCGTTGATGGCGACAAGCATAGGAGCATCGCCATCCTTTCGATAAGTCACCGAGAAGCCGGACTCGGGACTGGATATAACGATGTCGCGGTTGTTGATGAGCTCTACGCCTAGGGTCACGACACGCCTCACTGATTACATGGCCACCACACCCCCTTTTACCGCATAGCGTGCCCAACGGACAATCTCCGCGACAAGCCCATCTTGTTCGGCGGCCAAGAAGAACCCCGCACGCAGGCGGGGTTTGCTAGGTGGAGACTTTGCTGGGTTAGGGCAGAAGCCCTGACCGACGTCGGGCGCCGGCCAAGGTGGTAGTGCATCAGGTTGAGCCACACGATAGAGCGTTCACGTGTCGGCAGGATCACAGTTTTATGACAGGTAAGAAGAAGCCCCGTACGGGGGGCGACGGGGCTTCTTCGAATTCCCTGCATGGTGATGATGGAAGTTGGGGGGAACTTTCCATCACCGCAATTTTACGACCGGGCCGTGAACATAGAAAGACAACCGGCGCGGGCCGGCTTATCACACACACCGAGGCGCGACGACGGGTGGGCTGTCCCCGCCTGCCGAGGCCCCGAGATTCGCGCCGGATTACGATGCGATCATGTCTGGATTGGGTTCATGGCGCCGCGGCATAGTGCCGGCCCCGCGCACAATAAAAGCCCCGGTCGAGTAAAGCTCGACCGAGGCTGGCATTTGCCGTGAGATAGTGCAGGAAAAAATTGAATACCGAGCGTCAGATCGCCGGTTCAATTATCCAAGCTTGAGCGGCTCCTGCGTCACAGCTTTCTCGTGATGAAAGCAGCCGCTCAGGCCAACCGCACCGGTGATGACGATGGCGCAGATAATTAAGACACGCATGGTTTCAGTCCCCCGTTTAGAATCTCTAATCATCACTATAGGAGGATTGCGAGGCCCGGTGGTGGTATTTTCGACACAGCCTGAAGCCAAAAGACACCCAATCCAGTTCGCAACCCGGCTGAATCGGCGTAGCCTTTGGCTTGGCTTTGAGGCGATTGCCACGACACGAGGCGCAACAGGCGCGGAGATCGGCCATGGCTCGATATCTTTTCGTTGGGTTTTTGGTGCTTTGCTTTGCCAGCCCGGCCTTCGCCGCCAAACGCTATTACAATCGCGGGGCGAGCGATCAATGCAAGATCGTGAACATAGCGCCCTACTACAACAAGACGACGATCCGGAACGGCAGAAGGGTATACGTCACCCGATCAATCGATCCGGTCAACATGGCCATCATCTGCAAACCAGCGGCGGCCTGGTAA
Source organism: uncultured Actinomycetes bacterium (assembly GCA_963821365.1). Lineage (GTDB taxonomy): Bacteria > Actinomycetota > Thermoleophilia > Gaiellales > Gaiellaceae > Gaiella. Next base: position 9,187 of record CAWGDT010000006.1, on the reverse strand, counting down.
TGGCCATGCAGCTCAAGCCCTGTGCACAACCGGCAACCCTCGACGCATTTTTCACTGGAAGCGTAGGACCAAGGTCGGACGCGAGTGGTATTGTGGCTGAGTCGTTGCCACTCCAAAGGGGGAGGGTCGAATGGGGACCATCGTAATGATCATGGCCGTGCCATTTTTATCGGCCACCGGAATTTACAATCCGCCCGTCATGCATCATGGCCACTGCATTGCCGAGGCAGGCACTTTTGACGCGCTTTACTGTCCGGCACCCGCGGCACCGCCTCGTCGTGCGCACGCCGCGCACGCTAAAAACTAGGCGGGCACGAGAACAACGCCGCCGGCACGAAGAGGCCCCTGGCGCTAGGACTTGGCCGGGGCCTCCCGTGTTTCGATGCTGCTTCGCGGCAGCGGAAAGATTGGTGGGCGCAGTAGGACTCGAACCTACGACCCGCTGATTAAGAGTCAGCTGCTCTACCACCTGAGCTATGCGCCCGTCAGGCCGGCCTGCGAAAGCGGCGGCCAATTGGGATTGCCCCCTTACCAGCGCCCGCGCGCTCTGTCTATGGAAGCGCTTTCCCCTCGGATGCCTTGTCTAGGCCTCTCGGCAAAGATAGGGAGGCCGGCAACAGAGACAAGCGTCGGGGGCTTCTTAAGGGCACGCGCGAGGATCAAGGCTCCCCTGCGTTTTCCCCGGCAAATTCCCGTCAATTGACAAAAATGTCGCTCCGCCAGCCTTTGGCCGCAAACGAATCATAGGACCTTTGGTGAGACAAGATGATTGTCGCGTCCGCGGAGCCGAGCCGGGGACCTGGAGGGGTACTATGCATAAGAGACATTGGCTGAGATCGATTCTCGCCGCGCTCGTTTGGGCCGCATTCCTTGCGGCACCAGGCCTGCCTTTGCCCGCCGCCGACCGGCTCGGCGTCGGCGGTTCGGCCGCGGCGCAAGAGAGCATCGACATCGATACTTTCTATGACGAGCTCGCGCCCTACGGGCAGTGGGTCTGGCATCCGCGCTTCGGCTATGTGTGGCTTCCGGAGACCGTCTCGGACAATTGGCGCCCGTATACGGTCGGGCGTTGGACCTATACCGACGAATATGGCTGGTACTGGGATTCCTACGAGCCCTTCGCCTGGGCCGTCTATCATTACGGCCGCTGGGGCTACGATCCCGACTATGGCTGGTTCTGGGTTCCCGGCGACACCTGGGCGCCGGCCTGGGTGCAATGGCGCTACAGCGACGATTACGTGGGCTGGGCGCCGATCGGCCCTGGCCGGCCGGGCTACGCCTATGGCGTCCCGGTCAATTACGATCCGCCGATCGCCGAGTCCTGGGTGTTCGTGCCGCCGCGCTACATGACATCGCGGGCGATCTCACATTATGCCCTGCCGATCGGGGGCTTGAGCGTCGCGTTCTTCGGCGCGACCCATGTCTACCGGCCGCAATACCGCGGTGGCATCGTCTACAATTACGGCATGCCGCGCGACCGGCTGGTGCAGATCACCAGGCGTCCGATCTATGTGCAGAAAGTCTACAAGACGAACAGCTGGAAGGGCGGCCGCTTCGACAACAACGGCCCCAACAGGGGAATCGGGATCTACGCGCCCCGCTTCTCGAAGGATAACAGGCCAAATCGCGGCCCGAAGAAATTCGCCGACAATCCCAACGACTTCAGGCCGAAGGCGAAGCTCAAGGATACCTTCAAGGGCGATGTGCCCAAGGGTTGGGGGCCGAGCGCGAAGGGCGTGAAGTCGATCGCCAAGGAGGATCCCGACGCCTTCAAGAGGAAGCACGACTTCGTACGTCGCGATTTTCGGCGACCGCGGCAAGGACAAGGATCGCGATCGCGACAAAGACAAAGATCAGGCCAAGGGTACGGAGCCGCCACCCATCGAGAAGGTCATCCGCGACCAGGGTGCGGTAGACGACCAAGGCAAGCACGGCGATCGGAACAAGGACCGCGATAAAGATCAGGCCAAAGGAGACGGCAGCCCTCCGCCTCCGAAGCTGCCGCCGCCGGTCCTGAAAGACGGTACGCCGGCCGGAACTGGTGCCACGGACAAGGTTGGAGCCACTGACGGCAGGGGCGATCGCGACGACCGTGGGAAGGACCGCGACAAGAACAAGCAGAAGAACTTTGGTGCGCCTGGCGGACCGGGAGGCCCCGATCAGTTCAAGCAGGGCAACCGCGATAATTTCGACCAAGGTAGCGGCGACCAGGGCAAGAAGAAGAAGAACTTCGGCGAACCCGGTGGACCTGGGCCCCAACCAGTTCAAGCAAGGCAATCGCGATCAGGATGATCAAGGTGGCGGTAGCCAGCGCAAGCAGAAGGACTTTGGCGGAGGTGGACCTGGCGGTCCTGGAGGTCCAGGCGGTCCCCCGGCGGCGTCAAGCAATTCAACCAGGGCGGGAGGCGGACAGGCCCAAGGCGATCAAGGTGGCGGTGGCGGTGGCGGCGGCGACAAGAAGTGCCAGAAGCACCCCGAAAAGCCGGAGTGCCAGGGCCGCAACTAGACTTCCCTTGCGAACAAGACAAAGGCGGTTGGCCCGAGAGCCAACCGCCTTTCTTCATTGCGGGTATGATGAGCGGCTAAGAGGCGAGCATCGTCTCAGGCTTCCGCCGCGCGCCGCGGGCAAGCAGCTTGGAGAGCGCGCTGACATAGGCCCGTGGCCGAGGCCACCATCGTGTCGGTATCGGAGCCCCTGCCCGTCACGGTCTTGTCGCCGTCCTCGAGCCGCACGATCACCTCGGCCTGCGCGTCGGTTCCTTCCGTGACCGCGCTCACCTGGTAGAGCGGCAGCCGCGCCTCGTGCGGCACGATCGCCTTGATCGCCCTGAAGGTCGCATCCACCGGCCCGTCGCCGGTCGACTCGTAGGTGTGCTGCTTGCCGTCGATGTCGAGCGTGATGGTCGCCTTTTGCGGGCCGCCGGTGCCGGCGATCACGGTCAGCGCCACCACCTTGATGCGGTCATGCGCCGAGGCGATCTCCTGATCGACCAGAGCCTCGATATCCTCGTCGTAGACGTGCTTCTTGCGGTCGGCGAGCGCCTTGAAGCGCACGAAGGCGTCCTCGAAGGCATTGTCGCCAAGCTCGTAGCCGAGCTCCTTCAGCTTCTCCCTGAAGGCATGGCGGCCTGAATGCTTGCCCATGACCAGCGAGGATTCCTTCAGGCCTACGCTCTCAGGCGTCATGATCTCGAAGGTCTCGGCGTGCTTCAGGACGCCGTCCTGATGAATGCCGCTCTCATGCGCAAAGGCATTCCGCCCGACGATTGCCTTGTTGTACTGGACGGGGAATGCAGTGACGCGGCTCACGAGCCGTGAGGCCCGGGTCAACATGGTGGTGTCGATGCCGGTCCAGAACGGCATGGCGTCGCCGCGGGTGCGGATGGCCATGACGATCTCTTCCAGTGCCGCGTTGCCGGCGCGCTCGCCAAGGCCATTCACGGCACATTCCACCTGCCTCGCCCCTGCCCCGACTCCTGCCAGCGAATTGGCGACGGCGAGCCCGAGATCGTTGTGGCAGTGGGTGGAGAACACCGCCTTGTCCGAGTTCGGCACACGCTCGATGATGGTACGGATCAGCGCGGCAAACTCGTCCGGCGTGGCGTAACCGACCGTGTCGGGAATGTTGACGGTGGTGGCGCCGGCCTTGATCGCGGCCTCGACGCAAGCGCAGAGGAAGTCGACCTCGGTGCGGGTTGCGTCCATCGCCGACCATTCCACATCGTCGGTATAGGAGCGGGCGCGGGTCACCGAGGCCGTGACGCGCGACAGCACCTCGGCCTCGTCGATGCTCATCTGATATTTGCGATGGAGCGGCGAGGTGCCGATGAAGGTGTGAATGCGGCCTTGCCGCGCCGGCTTGATCGCGTCGGCGCAGACGTCGATGTCCTTCGCTTGCGCTCGGGCGAGCCCGCAGATCACCGAATTCTTCGACCGCCGGGCGATCTCCTGGACGCTCTCGAAGTCGCCCTGGCTCGCGATGGGGAAGCCTGCCTCGATGATGTCGACGCCCATCTCGTCGAGCAGCTCGGCGACTTCGAGCTTCTCCTCGAAGGTCATGGTGGCGCCGGGGCATTGCTCGCCGTCGCGCAAGGTGGTGTCGAAAATGACGACGCGCCCACTTCGTGGGGTTTGGTCCTGATTGGAGCTCATGTTCTCGTCCTCAACTCCTTGGCCTGGCAGTCTAGCACGACCGGCAAGCCGCTTGAATTATGGCGGGTTTCTCTTGCCATCCCCTGAACGCCAGCCTCGCTTCACATGGCGAGAGCAAAGGTGCTCAGGGGCGTCTAAGGAGGAGTTTGGCGAGGATGATGGGCGCAGCGAGAGAGTGCGGCCGGCCAAGTCGGGCCAGCTCCAAAATCCTTCTCTCCTCGCCAAAAGCTTGCATCGATGCACCTGTCAAGGGCGCTGGTTAGGCGCCGCCGGAACATAGTGCGAAGACCTCGCGCGAGCAAGTCGTCACGCACTATGTCCCGACGGGGTGATCAAAGGCCGCCGCCGGCGAGGGTCCGACCGCTCTCCGAAATCCGACCGTTGTCCAGTTGGAAGCAATAGCGGTCGCCGACCCTAGCTCCCAGGAAAAGGTCGTCGCCGCGAGTCTCAAAGTGATTCTTGCCCTGCTGATCGCTACCGATCGAGCCAGTTGCTCGCCCGGCAATCCCACCCTTTACACCGGCTCCGAGTTCGTCCTGAACATTCGTCTTGTAGACGAGGTCAGCCTCGAGCACTTCTTCCGACTGACACACGTCAGCTCCGGCACGAAGATTGCCGATGACGACTTCTTCACAGTCATCCTTAAGGTATTGGCGGCGTACGCCTCTGAGACCCTCGTCAGACAGCGTGACGACGTAGATGTTGCGCAGGGCGAAATCGAAACCCTTGACGCGCTTGCCGGTGGCATTGGACTCGATGAAGTCGAGAGCCTTGGCCGACGACGCGAATGTCTGCTCGATGTCGGAGACCAGGCTTTCGTCAACCGTCGGGGATTTGCTCCACTTAGCCGCCAGGGTGCCGTCGTCCATGATGCAAGTGGGATGCAGCCTGATCGTTCCGTTGGGCAGCGTCTCCACGGTCGTGAAAATGCCAGGTCCGTAGAGGCGGGATGGAGGCGTCACAGCGCGGTATCCATATTTCTCGACGATGCGCCTCAACTGGTCATCGGTATCGGATGTTCCGGTCGCCCAATACCAGATCCCCAGGCCAAGGAACGGCAGCAGGAGAAATGCCCCGAGCATGGCCATGCGAGCTTTGGGATTTTGCATTTGAAGTATCTTCATGGTGCGCCTCCTTTCAGAGCGCTTCCCGCTATCCAGACCCAAGCATCTATTGCGCGGGGCAACAAAGCTGGCCGGTCTCGCCGCAAGGCACATAACCGAAGGGGCAAGCTATCGCCGCGCCCGAAAGCAGCAGTGCCAGCGCAAAGATCGTGACTTTCAACATCGTGGTGTCCTCCTACGTGGCGTGAAGGTCGTACTCGACTTCACGCATGCCTCTGTTTGACGGGGAAATTGTAGGTCCGGCGCCGCCGGTTGCATGTGATGAATCCCACACGTGGGATCGTTGCGTCCTTGCTGAAGAATTGGCGGCGCGGCGCCGTTGCTGGACCGTCCTAAATCGGCGATAGAATTTCATTGGCATGATCATCGACAGCCCGCGCCGACGAGAGCATCTCGCTGCGATCGCAGAGAGAATGCCGGCGCATGTCCAGCGCCTCTCCTGGTCCGCGGATCAGATCGAGGCCGAGCGCACGCGGGCGCTGCGCGAGATGCTGGCTTTCGCCAAGGCGGAATCGCCCTGGCACGCGAGCAGGCTAAGCCGCGTCGACCCGGACTCGTTCACGGCGGCGGACCTTCAAGCCCTGCCGGTGATGACCAAGACGGACGTGATGACGAAGTGGGACGAGATCGTCACGGATCGCCGCCTGACACTTGCCGATTGCAACGCCCACATTGCCGCCAAGCTGAACGGGACGTGCAAGGACTACTATTATCTCGACGAGTATCTTGTGATCGCGACCGGCGGCTCCTCCGGCGTGCGCGGCGTGTTCCCGTGGGGCTGGGACGAGTTCATCGAGATTGCCTGCGCGACGTTTCGCTATCAGTTGCGCGATGAACCGCCGGAGAAACTGACCGGCCGGCGCCTGCTCGCCGTGATCGAGGCCGGCGAGATCGTTCATGGCAGCCCGTTTCTTTTCTCGATTTCGTTCGATCCGGCCGCGCCGGTGAGGTGGTTTCCGGCGTCGACGCCGATCGCCGATCTCGTCGCCAACCTCAATGAGGCGCAGCCGACTCAGATCAACTCCTTTGCCTCCTCGCTCCAGGAAATTGGCGGCGGAGGCGCTGGCCGGGCGCCTGAAGCATCAGTCCGCACCGCGTGACCGCGAATTCCGAGCCGCTGATGCCGGAGACCCGCGACGCCGCGCGGAAGGCCTGGGATTTGGAAATCAACAATATGTGGGGCTGCGTCGAGGTTGGCCATATTGGTATCGAGTGCGACGCGCATGAGGGACTGCATGCGAGTGACGATCTGGTGATTACTGAGTTCGTCGATCAGGATGACAGGCCGACGACCAATCCCGACGCGATCGATCGCATCCTGGTGACGTCGCTATTCGGGCGCACCCTGCCGCTGATCCGCTATGAGCTCACCGATGTGCCGGTTCCCGCGGACCGGCCCTGCTCCTGCGGCGCGGCGTTTCCCTTGATCAAGTCGGTCGCGGGGCGCTCGGACGACATCTTCGTCTATCCCGGCGATATCCATATCCACCCGCTGGTGTTTCGCACGCCGCTTGGCCAGAACAGCAACATCGAGCAATATCAGGTGCATCAGACGGAACATGGCGCGAGGATCGGCGTCATTGCCACCGGGCCGATCGACGTCCCCGCTCTCAAGCAGGAGTTGGTCGCCGCACTCGCCAAGGCAGGGCTCGCCGACGCGGAGATTGAGATCGACATCGTCGACACGCTCGAGCGGAACAAGGAAACCGGCAAGCTGCGCCGTTTCATTCCGCTGGCGAAGAGCTAGAAGACACTACTTCGACGCCCAGGGCATGATCGGCACGACGCTGATCGCGTTCGACGGCGAGCCTTCGATGATCTTCGAGCTGACGGCGAGATAGATGATCGCGTTCCGTTTCACGTCTGGCACCCGGTAGATGCGCGTCGCCTTGAAGAAGATGCTGGTCTTCTCGCTGAACGCTTCTTCCTTCTCGGGCAGCGTGGAGAGGTCGGTGGTGATCGGTCCGAGTTGCCGGCAGGCAACCGAGAAGTTCGACGGGTCTTCATTGAGACCGAGCGGCTGCCCCCATCCGCCCTTTCGGGCTTGCGAGATGAAGCAGGTCACGCCCGGTACTTTAGGATCGTCGAAGTTACTCACGCAAACCTTATCGCTGGGCGAAGTGAATCGGAAGGTCGTGCTGACGCAAGCAAGATCGTCGGCGCGCGCGAGGCTCGATGCGGCGAGAAACAGCATCGCCGATAGGAAAAGCGGTCTCATTCGTCTCTCCAATAATCTGCCGGCTTGCGGCTCGTCAGCGGCCCAACTCTGCCAGGCCGCTTTGGCAGGTTGGTGAAAGCGACGCGGCGTTCGATTGCAGGCAAGCAACCACGCGGCCGCCGCCGATGTCCACATCGGAGCAATAGGCGCGGTACTCTGCACGGCATTTTGTGCGCACCAAGACGAACACCTGGCGCGGCGCGACCACGATCACGGCAGGTGGGGCGGCGGCGGGGACTGGCGCGCTCGCTGGAGGTTTCGCCGCGCTTTTCGCTGGCGGCGGCGCCGGCGCTGCCGGCTTGACGGAAGCCGGCTTTGCCGCCGCCGCTTGCGGCGTCGAAGCAACAGGGGCCGCCGGTTTTGCCGCGGCTTGTGTCGCGGTGGAAGTGGCCGGAGCAGCCGCAGCGGCCGGAGCAGCGGCGGGAGCCGCCGGTGTTGCCGCCACGGGCGCCGCCGGCGTGGCGGCCGGAGGGGGAGCCGCCGGAGCCGCAGGTGTCGCTGTGACAGAAGGTGCGGGAGGCTTGGGAGCCGGCGCCGGCATGACCGCCTTCACGGCCTGCTGGCAGCCTGAGGAGAGCTTCGCGACATTGTCTTTCAGACATTGCAGCGCTTCTTTCCCGCCCCTCGGCACGCCCGAACAATTCGCCATGAAATCGGAGCGGCAGTTCGAGCGGATCGCGCTTTGCTGGTCCGGGGTCGGTTCCTGGGCCACGGCGATGCCGGCGCCACCGAACAGCCCGGCGATCAGCAGCGCGACATAGACCGCAGCCCGCATGGGCGCACTTTTCAAGGCTTTCATGTGGCTCCTTTTCGAGGGCTGCACCGTTTCCTGCACCTGCCCCTTGCACCATCAAAGCTGGTCGAATTCGGGGCGGAGCGTCGAAAGCGCGATAGCCCGGCCGGCGATGCGGCGGCTCTCGATGCCTTCGCGCGAAAAATCGCGAAAGCCGTACTCGTCGGCGGACTCGCTATCAGGCTCAAGCGTGACCTCGATCGTCTTCACGAGCTTGAAGGCGCGCGCCTTGGCGACATTGAGCGCAAGTTCTGGCGGGAGTTCACCCGGAACAAGGCCGGCAAGGGCGTCGATCGTGGATGCCAGCATGTTGATGCGGTCGGCGGTCTTGGTGTCCTGGTGCATGCGGTTGCCGAAACGAAGCCCGTCGACCCGCTCGGTGACCTCGAACAGCGTGGTGGGCAGGCGTGCGGCTTGCGGAAACAAATTCATGACGACGAGCAGCCGCCTCACATCCTTGTCGACGCTGAAGGCATCGATCGCATCGGTGAGCGGCGTATTGTCGACGATGCCGCCGTCCCAATAACGCCGAGCGTCGCTCCCCTCCTTGATCTCGGTCCAGGGAAATTGCGGCGGCAGGCTGCCGCTCGCCAGCACGTGGTGCGGCTCGATGGAAGTGCGCTCCGTCTTGTCGAGCTTCTTGTTGGAGAACCGCTTCAGCACGCCGCTCTCCACATCGACCGCGGTCACCACGAAAACCGTCTCGCTGGCGTTAAGCTCGGCAAAATCGACGTGACGCATAAGCGTCGGCAGTAGCGGCCGCGTATCGTAGACATGCGTCCAGGTCGCGAACGACAACATGTCGGCACGCAGCGAATAGAAGTTGGGCAAGCCGTAAAGCGCGAGATCACGTCTCGCCTGACGCGGCCAAAACATCGGCGTCTCAAGCACGAGGTCGTT
>CAWGDT010000005.1:0-30432 GCA_963821365.1 uncultured Actinomycetes bacterium | reverse complement strand
GGGAAGCTGATGCTCTACCAACTGAGCTACGCCCGCGAGGCCCGCATCCTAGCCGTTTCTTGCGTCAGCGCTCGCTTGAGCACGACGCGATCGTCCGTTCCCGACGAGCCGCTCGAAAAGCGCGTTGTAGACGGCGTCCCGCGCGGAGTCGTACGGGCCGAGGGGCGCGCCCTCCCATTGCACGTCGGGCGTCACGCCCGGCCCCATCACAGTGACGCGGTGGAGGTCGCCGACGGCTGGGCCGCGCGCCGCGCTGTCGGGGTAGCCAGGCGGCGGCGTCTGTGGCACGAAGCTGTAACAGAAGGCACCGTTGCGGAGGTGGAGCACCTTGCCTGCGTCGTGCCTCCAGCCGGGCCCGTAGACGGAGTTCCGCGTGTCGATGTAGACGAAGCGTCCGTAGGTGTCGCGCTTGCTCGCCGACGGCGTCCGCGTTCCGAAGACGGGCACGCCGGCATAGGTCAGCCGCCCGAAGAGGCCCTGCCATTGGCCGCCGTACGTCCAGTTCGGCGATATCTCGAGCTGTGCGACCGGTCCCGACCAGTGTGAGAGATGGAACTCCATCGCCGCCTGGCTCGGCTTCCAGGGGTCGAAGCCGCGCATCGGCAGCAGCCGCTGCCAGGCTTGCACCGCCCAGTACGTCCCGTCGGGCGCCGTGCAGGCGGCAACGATGAACGGCAGTGACGGCCCGGTGTACGGCCTGCAGTGATCCACGAAGTGGGCCCAGACGACGCGGCCGCGCGATTTCCAGCCACCGCTGAAGTCACGCCGGAACGACGTCTGCGGCGCCTGCGATCCCGAAGCGAGCGCGTTGATCGCTCCCCACGCGAGCAAGTGTCGGCGCTTGCCCATCGCCGTGTACGACACCAGCGCGGTATCGCCGTTGACCTGGAGCGTCAGGTCCCGGGCATCGAGGGAGAAGACCTCCGACGCCGCGGCCGGAGCTGCAAGGACGAGCGCGGCGGCGACGCACACGAGCAGTCTCAAAGCCCGGAGTACGGTAGCGGAGGCTGGATGCAACTTGGCATTCGCCCTTCCCCCTGACGGAAATGAGATGCTCCGTCTCGGTGAGCGTTCCGGAAGACACAGGACACGACGTCGAGTTGGGGCCACTCTTCGCGTTGGGCGTCATCGCCCTCGTCTACGGGCTGCTACGCAAGCAGTTCCTTCCCGTCGCGGGAGGGATCGGCGCGATCTGGCTCGACCAGCGCTCGGAGCTCGGACGCACCGTGAAGAAGCGGGCCGAGGCCGCGCTCGAGGCGCGGTCGAAGGCTCACGCACGATCGGATAGCCACCGCTCAGGGCCGTAACGACAGGTGGACGTCGGGGAGCGTCGGGCTATCTGGCTGTCGTCGGGTTGGGCGCTCGACACCGCTCCGCGAGCACGACGCTCGCGCGAGGATCAGAAGTGGACCAGGGCGTCGCCCGCCGCGACCTGCGGTGGGGCGACGGCAAGGTCGGGCATGTTCTCGGTCAGCCACGCCGCCGCCGCCCGATTCGACTCCTCCGCGCCCGCCTGATCCTCGAAGACGCTGACCGTGGTGGTGCTGTCGCCGGTCTTCAAGAGGTAGTAGGCCTTGAATCCGTCGAGCGCACCGATCACCTGCCGAATCTCGTCCTGGCGTGCGGCAAGCGCATCCGCCAAGTCAGGATTGCCTGGATAGGTGCGAACGGTCGCGTACATGGAATCTCCTTCGGCGTGTGTGTGACCCCGCGGCGAGGAGCCTTACACATTCGAACACTGCAGTCACGTTCGCCGCGCTCCACGCCCCCCGTTGGAGGCATGCGCGCCTGCGGGGCGTGGCGACAATGAGCGTGGAGGCGCGTTTCCGTCGGCACCTGACGTCCATGCGTCCCGGGGTTGGCATCGTCCTTCGCCGGGGCGTCCGTCGCGCCCTCGGGGGTCGCGCCTCCGCCTTCGATGCGAGCGCGCCTCGCGGCCGGCTCACGGATCCATCACACACGACCCGTACGCTCGTGCAGCCGATGCGCGTCCTCGCTTCCGCCCTTCTCGTCGCAGTGCTCGGAGTCGGGATCGCTTCCGTCGAGTCGACGCCAGGGCACGCGGCGCCGACGCGCAGGGCGGCGGCTGCGGACGTCTTCCTGGGGCTCGGGACGTGGATCGACGTCTACGACACGACGCTCTACGCGTCACCCAACGCGGTCGCGTCGCGGCTCGCCGCGCGGCGGGTGCGGACCGCGTGGATCGAGACGGCGAACGACCGCTCGAAGACGGACGTCGTCGATGCCGCGGGGCTCGGTCGCATGGTCGACGCGCTGCACGCGCGGGGGATCCGGGTCGTGGGCTGGTATCTCCCGGGTCACGACAACCACGCCAGGGATCTCCGGCGTGCCCGGGCGATGCTCTCGTTCCGCACGCCGCAGGGCGGCGTGTTCGACGGGATCGCGTTCGACGTCGAGTCGCTTCGCAACACGAACGTGAAGCAGCGCACCGCGCGGGTGCTCGATCTCCTCACACGTCTCCGCGCCGAGGCGGGCTCGACGCCGATCGCGGCGATCACGTACCCGCCGCGCGCCTTCGAGCGCCACCTCACCTGGTGGCCGGGCTTCCCGTGGTCGCAGATCGCCGCGCAGGTCGACGCATTCGTGCCGATGCTCTACACCGGGGGCGGCTTCAAGGGCTACGACGCGACCTACGGCTACGTGGCACGCTCGCTCCGTCTCCTGCGAGCGGCGGTCGGCGCCGACGTGGTCGTCCACGCGGCGGGCGGCGTCGCGAACCGGATGACCGCCGACGAGCTCCGGGCCTTCGACGACGCGGTGCTCGACGACGGCACGGCGACGGGCTGGAGCCTCTACGACCTCCAGACCACGACGCCGGCGGGCTGGGCCGCGATGGCGCGGCTCTCGTCCTCGCTCGGCTAGGGCTCGTCGCCCGGCCAGGCGGCGCGCAGCCGTTCGCGCGTGGCCCGGAGGTGCTCGGGAACGACCTTGATGTCTGCGAGCACGGGCATGAAGTTCGTGTCCCCCGCCCAGCGGGGAACGACGTGCTCGTGCAGGTGCGCCGCGATCGATCCGCCGGCCACCTGCCCCAGGTTCCAGCCGACGTTGAACGCGTCCGGCGAGTACACACGCCGCAACGCGTCGATCGCGCGCGTCGTGAGGACGTGGACCTCGGCAGCTTCCTCCGGCTCGAGGTCGGCGAGCTCGCCGATGTGACGCAGCGTCGCGACCATCACGTGCCCGGAGGAGTACGGGAACTTGTTGAGCAGCGCGAACGCATGCCGCCCACGCGCGACGACGAGGCTCTCGTCGGCGAGCTCTCCCGCCGCCTCCGCACAGAAGACGCAGCCGTCCTGGCTGCCCGCGTCGGCGATGTACTCGAGTCGCCACGGCGCCCAGATCGGTCGTGTCACTCGCTCATCCTCTCAATCTCCGCGATCGCAGCGGGGACGTGGCCATGTGCGAGCTCTTGACGGACCCGCGCCCGGTTCTCGGCGAACTGCGTGACCTCGTAGGTGATCAGCAGACAGAGAAGCGCCACGACGAGCGCGAGCGTCGCGAGCGCCGGGACGGCCAGGGCCACGGGGTACAGGAGCAGGCAAGCCAGCGCCGCGAGCGAGCGCTGCCGGCTGAGCGAATGGACCTGACGCCAGCGGAAAGCGACATGACCGAGGAGGTACAGCGCGACGCCGCCGACGAGCGCCGCCGCCGGCACGGTGTCGAGCGGGTCACCGACGTGCTCGAGCGTCTTCTTCAAGCCGAAGGCGGCGAGCACGATCCCCGCGACGAGCGGGAAGTGGATGATCGAGTAGGAGTCGCGCGCGAGCTCGTTCTGCTCCCTGCCCGGCGTCGCCTGTGAGAGTCGCTTCTCGCCGAGCCAGACGATCACGTCGAAGTAGAGCCACCAGAGCGCCGCCGCGACGGCGACGCCGAGCACGGCAGCGGCGATGACGCCGCCGTCCACGATCTCGTTCGCGCCGAGCCCGATCGCGACGATCGACTCCCCGAGCGCGATGATCACGATCAGCCCGTAGCGCTCTGCGAAGTGCGACGGCATCAACTTCCAGCCTTCGGCGAAGAAGAGAAACGGGACGCCGACGTCGAAGGTGATCGCGATCGCCCAGAGAGCGCCCTGGAGGACGCCGTCCGTGAGCGACGCCGCCGCGAGGAGCGAGACGCCGATCGCCGTCGACCCCGCAAGCCCCGTCACCGACCGCCGCAGTCCGGGGTCGTCGCGGCTCGCGATCGTGAACAGCCAGATGTGGGCGACGCGGACGATCCCGTACGCGCAGGCGAACACGAGCGCGTCGTCTCCGAAGGCGTCGGGCACGGCAAGCGCCGCCACGAGGAACGCGGCCATCGCCGCGAAGATCGCGATCCGCACCGCCCCTTCCTCGGGATCGACGACGCTCGTCAGCCACGCGTAGCCGCCCCACGACCACCACAGCACCGCGAGCACGAACAGGGCCTGGACGAGCCCTTCCCAGGTCGGCGTCGCCCCGATCAGCGCGGTGCACTGGGTCAGCGCGAGGACGAACACGAGGTCGAAGAAGAGCTCGAGCGCGGTGACGCGCTCCTCCTCGCGCCTGACCGCGGTCAGCCGCCGGGTCCGGGTCCGGGGCCGCCTCCACGGTCACGATCCTCGCACAGGCGTGCGCCGCCGCTCTATGCTCGCCGGGCTGCGGCGCCGTTCTCGAGGAGACAGCGGTGGCATACCCGTTCGTCGAAAGCCCGAACAGGACCGTGACGGCGGGTCGAACGATCGACGTCGTGGTCGTGCACACGATGGAGATCGCGGAGCGGCCCGATGCCGCCATGATCTGCGCCCGCTGGTTCGCCAGTCGCGTCTCGAAGGTCTCGGCTCACTACTGCGTCGATGCGGGGACGGTGATCCAGTGCGTCCGCGAGAAGGACATCGCATGGCACGCGCGCGGGGGCAACACACGCTCGATCGGGGTCGAGCTCGCGGGCTTCGCGCGCCAGACGGCCGAGGACTGGGCGGACGCGTACTCGACCGGCGTCCTGACGCGTGCCTCGGAGGTCGTGGCGGAAATCTGCCGGCGCCGCCGGATCCCCGTCCGGTGGCTCGCCGCCGACGACCTCGTGGCCGGCCGGCGCGGGATCACCGGCCACGCCGAGGTGAGCACGGCCTACCGCAAGAGCGACCACTGGGATCCCGGTCCCGGCTTTCCCGTCGAGCCGTTCCTCGACCGGGTGCGCCGGGCCGAGCAGCGGGCACGCGCCCGCGCGTAGGCCTCAGCGCGCCAGCGTCACCTTCGCGAGGCCGTGCGGTGCGTCCGCGTCGAGGCCGCGGGCGCGCGCGAGCGCCCACGCGAACAGCTGGCCGGGGATCACCGAGAGCAGGGGGGAGAGCAGCGAGAGAGACGGTGTCGGGACCGGGACGCGGTAGGCCGCGCCGTCGATCCGCGCCGCGGCCGTCCCGCTCGCGACGAGCGTGGCGCCCATCTCTCGGATGCGCGCGGCAGCCTCCTGTACCGGGGCGAGCGTGCCGTCGTTCGAGGCGATCGCCCACACGGGGAAGAGCGGGTCGAGAGCCGCGACGGGCCCGTGCGCGAGATCCGTGGCCGTGAGCGGCTCGGCCGCCACGCGGCAGGTCTCGAGCAGCTTGAGCGCGATCTCGCGCGCGGTCGCGAACTCGATCCCGCGCCCGATCACGAACATCCGGCCGGTGTAGGCGAAGGGGAGCGCGAGCGGCGCGGTTGCCCGCTCGAGGCCGGGCAGCGCGGCCTCGGCGAGCTCCGCCACCTCGCGGATGCCGTCCGCGACCTCGGCGCCCCGCCCTGCGACGTGGCCCGCGAGGAGCGCGAGCGTCGCGAGCGTGTTCGTGTACGTCTTCGTCGCGGCAACCGCGAGCTCCGGCTCGGCCGCGAGCGGGATCGTCGCGTCCGCCGCGAGCGCGAGCTCCGACGCCGGGTCGTTCGTCACCGCGATCGTGAACGCGCCCGTCGCGCGGGCAACGCGGACGTACTCGACGACGTCCGGCGTGCGACCGGACTGCGAGAGGCCGATCACCGTCGACCCGGACATGTCGAGCGGCGTCCCGTAGTGGACGGTCAGCGTGATCGTGTCGCGCATCGCGGTCCAGCGCGGGAGGAGACCGAACGCGTACACGCCGAACGAGGCGGCGTTGTCGGACGACCCGTGCCCCACGATGCGGACGAGCCGGGCGTCACGATCGCGCAGGACGCCGCCCAGCTCGCGGATCACGCCGTCGTGCTCGAGCAGGCGCCGGAGCGCCGTCGGCTGCTCGCGGATCTCCGCGAGGAAGCGTGCACCCGGCTCGCCGCCGTTCTCAGCCTGCGACAAGGGTCTCACCGCCCACGACGGTGCGAACGACCTCGAGGTCGTCGTCGAGGACGACGACGTCCGCGCGGCCACCAGGCGCCAGTCGTCCGAGGCTCGGCTCGCCGAGAACGCGGGCGGGCACGGTCGTCGCCGCCTCGAGCGCGCGCTCGAGCGGCACGTCGACCGCGACGAGGTTGCGCACCGCCTCGATCATCGTCAGCGCGCTCCCGGCGAGCATCCCGTCCGCGCTCCGCACGACGTCGTCCGCGACGACGATCTCGATCTCGCCGAGCGCGTACGTGCCGTCGCCCAGGCCGGCGCCCGCGATCGCGTCGGTGACGAGCGACAGGCGCCCCGCCGCGACGCGCCAGAGAAGCCGCACGATGTCGGGGTCGAGGTGCACGCCGTCGACGATCGCCTGGAGGACGACCGCGGGGCGGACCAGCGCGGCGCCGACGATGCCGGGGTCGCGGTGCGCCAGCGGGCGCATCGCGTTGAAGACGTGGGTCACCGCGCGGACGCCTCGGTCGAAGGCTGCGTGAGCCTCGGCCGCCGTGGCATTCGTGTGGCCGAGCGAGACGACGACGCCGCGCCCGTGGAGGAGATCGACGAGCTCGAGCGCGCCGGGAAGCTCCGGCGCGAGCGTCACGAGGCGTACCGGGCCCGCGGCGAGCAGACGCTCGAGCAGCGCCGGGTCGGGGTCGCGGCGGGCGGAGAGCCGGTGCGTACCGAGCCGGGCGGGTGAGAGAAACGGCCCTTCCAGGTGGACGCCGAGGATCCGAGGGCCGGCGGCGTGCTCGGGAACGGACGCGATCGCGGCGGCGAGGTCGGGCTCCTCCGAGGTGATCAGCGTGGGCAGATACGCCGTGACGCCGGTCTCGAGGAGCGCTTCGCCGGCGGTTGCGAACCCGTCGGCGTCCGTGCCCAGGAAGTCGACCCCGGCGAAGCCGTTGACCTGCAGGTCGACGAAGCCGGGCACCGCGATCCCGCGGCCGACGCCGTCGAGGCCGACGGCCTGGATCCGGCCGCCGTCGATCGCGACGTCGCCCGGAACGAGCCGACCGTCGACGAGCGCGGCCTCGACGCCGAGCCTCATGCGTCGAGCGCCCTCCGCACGACGCCGTCCGCGTCGGTAAGCCGCTCGCGCGCCGTCGCGGCATCCGCGTCGGCCAGCAGCATCACGATCGCGACCTTTGCCTCGCCGCCGGACGCCTCGAGGGCGGCCGCGACCTCCGGCCCGCTCGCTCCGGTGGCGAGCTCGACGATGCGGCGGACGCGGGCCCGGAGCTTCTCGTTCGTCGCGACGACGTCGACCATGAGGTTCCCGAAGGTCTTGCCGAGGCGGATCATCGAGACGGTGGAGATCGTGTTGAGGACGAGCTTCTGCGCGGTTCCCGCCTTGAGCCGCGTCGAGCCCGCGAGCACCTCCGCGCCGACCACCACGACGACCTCGCGGTCGGCAAGCATCCCGATCGGCGAGCCTTCGACGCAGACGACGCCGACGGTCAGCGCCCCTGCCCGGTGCGCTTCTTCCAGCGCGCCGAGGGCATACGGAGTGCGCCCGCTGGCGCTGATCCCGACGATCGCGTCCTGCTCCGAAACGCCGAGCGCGCGGAGCCCCGCCGCACCCGCCTCGGCGTCGTCCTCGGCGTGCTCCTGCGCGGTTGCCGTGCTCGCGGCGCCGCCCGCGACGAGCGCGACGACGCGGCCGGGGTCGAGGCCGAACGTGGACTGGCACTCGACGGCGTCGACGAGCGCGAGCCGGCCCGAGGTGCCGGCGCCGACGTAGACGAGCCGGCCGCCGCGCGTGAGGCGAGCCGCGACGTCGTCGATCGCGGCGGCGAGCGCCTCGCATGCGGCCGCGACGGCGTGGGCGACGGTTGCGTCGGCCGCGCCCATCAGGCGAACGAGCTCCTCGGTGGTGCGAAGGTCGAGGTCGGCGCCCGCGGGATCCCTGCCTTCGGTCGGAAGCTCGTCGAGGCGGGGCTCGTTGCGGATCGTCGCCATGTGTGCCAGTCTATGCACGCAATGGTAGAGTGGTCAAGACCAATGTTGGATCTCGTGCAGCCGAGTGGTCCTGCGAGGCGCCGCTAGCGCGATGGCTACGATCGATCTCGATCGCATCACGAAGGTCTACGGCAACGGCTTCGTCGCCGTCGACGACGTGAGCCTCTCGATCGCCGACGGCGAGTTCATCGTGCTCGTCGGGCCCTCCGGGTGCGGCAAGTCGACGCTCCTGCGCACCGTCGCCGGCCTCGAGGAGGTCACGGTGGGCGAGGTCCGGATCGATGGAGTCGACGTCACTGACCTGGCGCCGCGCCGCCGCGACATCGCGATGGTGTTCCAGAGCTACGCCCTCTACCCGCACATGAGCGTCCGCGAGAACATGGCGTACGGGCTCAAGGTGCGACGGGCGCCGAAGGCCGACGTCCGGAGACGCGTCGAGGAGGTTGCGGGAATGCTCGGCTTGACCGAGTTGCTCGAGCGCAAGCCGGCGCAGCTCTCCGGCGGCCAGCGGCAGCGTGTCGCGATGGGCCGCGCGATCGTTCGCGAGCCGCGCGCGTTCCTGATGGACGAGCCCCTGTCGAACCTCGACGCGAAGCTCCGCGTCGGGATGCGCGCCTCGCTCGCCGAGCTCCACGCGCGGCTCGGCGTCACGACGATCTACGTGACGCACGACCAGACCGAGGCGATGACGCTCGGACAACGCGTGGCGGTGATGCGTGACGGGCGGATCGTCCAGGTCGACGAGCCGCAGGCGCTGTACGCGCGTCCGCGCGACGTGTTCGTCGCGGCGTTCATCGGCTCGCCGTCCATGAACCTCGTCGAGGCGACCGTCGACGGCGACGCGGTGCACGTCGGCTCGCACGTGATCCCGCTCGATCCGATCAGGCGGCCGGGGAGGGAGGGCCGCGTCGTCCTCGGCGTGCGGCCCGAGGCATTCGAGGACGGGGCCTTCGCCGACCAGGCGCTTCCGCGGCTCGACGTCCACGTCGACGTGCTCGAGCAGCTCGGTGCCGACACTCACGCGTGCTTCCGCGTCGAGGCACGCCGCCCCGAGGTCGATCTCGGCAGCGACGCGGACGACGCATCGCTGCTCCCCGAGCAGACGACGCTCTTCACGGCGCGGGTCGACCCCCGCTCCACGGCCCGGCAGGGCGCCGCGGCGCGACTCGCCGTCGACCCACGCGGCTTCCACTTCTTCGACGTCGACACCGGCGCCGCTCTCGCCGCCGAGCCCGAGGCGGCGGTCGACGCCGAGCAGGTGCCCGTGGGATCGGCGGAGAACTGGTCTTGACCACGAAGTCGAATCGAGAGCGATGAGACGCACGGGCACGAAGCAGAGCGAGGCGCGCAGCCAGGTTCTCGACCTGATCGAGCAGCTCGGCGTGGGGGAGGCGATCCCCTCGGAGCGCCAGCTGTCGACCACGTTCGGCGTCTCGCGGCTCACGGTACGCGCCGCGCTCGACGAGCTCGTGCGCGAGGGGCTCCTCGTCCGCCGTCACGGAAGCGGGACGTTCGTGAGCGAGCCGAAGATCGCGCAGGAGCTGACGATGACGTCGTTCACCGAGGACATGCTGAGGCGCGGGATGACGCCCGCGTCGCGGACGCTCGACCTCCACGTGACTCCCGCGGGCGCCCACCTCGGTCGGCTGCTGCATGTGTCGCCGTCGGAGCCGGTCGTGATCATCAGCCGCCTGCGGCTCGCCGACCGCGAGACCATGGCGATCGAGACGCTGCACGTCCGCGAGGCGCTCGTCCCGGGGCTGTCGGCCCGCGATCTCGAGCGCCAGTCGTTCTACGAGATCCTGCTCGGGCGGTACGGGGTCGATGTCGTCGGCGGGCACCAGACGATCGAGCCCACCGTCACGAACGAGACGGAGTCGGAGGCTCTCGGCGTGCCGCTCCACTCGCCGGCCTTCCTGTTCGAGCGGACGACACGCTCCTCGACGGGCGAGATCGTCGAGTATGTCCGCTCGATCTACCGCGGCGACCGGTACAAGCTCGTCACCGAGCTGAATCGCGGCTCGGGGCGCCGGCCCGGGAACGGCCAGCCGGCACAGGCATAGCCGTGTTGGTCAGTACCAGATTTGCCGATGCCGGAACACCGCCGAGCTGTCATCCACGCATGTAACTGCTCCGGAACGAAGTGGTCTTGACAACTCGCCGGACGTGTGCCAGTCTTCCGAATCGTGGCCAAGTGGTATAAGCCAGTGAGCGGCGCGACGTCCCACGACCCGATCGGCCACCGGGAGATCCGGGCGACGCGCTCCGCTTCACGATGCGCTTGGGGGTATCGCCCATGAGAGCACGCATCATCGGGGCCGCCGTTCTCGTCGGCGTCGCCCTTGCCGTTGTCGCGTCGACCGCCTCGGGCGGCACGCAGGCGGCGAACAGCATCACCGTCTGGTTGCAGACGGACGCACAGGCAACGAACTGGGAGCCGATCGTGAAGGCGGCCAACGCCGCGTTCCAGAAAGACCATCCCGGCGTCGCGGTGAACGTCCAGTACCAGACGTGGGGGAACCACCTCCAGAAGCTCGACGCCACCCTGGCGGGCGGCTCGACGCCCGACGTCATCGAGATGGGGAACACCGAGATGACGAAGTACATGGCCGCCGGGGCGTTCCAGGACCTGAGCTCCGAGAAGGCGTCGTTCCCGAACTCGGGCACGTGGCTCGAGGGGCTCGCCGCATCCGGCCGCTACGGCGGCAAGCTCTACGGCGTCCCGTACTACGCGGGCTCCCGCGTCGTCACCTATCGCTCCGACCTGTTCAAGAAGGCCGGGCTCAAGGTGCCGACGAGCCTCGCGCAGTTCACGGCGGCTGGGAAGAAGCTCGCCGCGCAGAACAAGCAGAAGGGGTTCTCGCCGGTCTACATCGCCGGCACGGACTGGTACGTCGCCATGGGCTTCGTCTACGACTTCGGCGGCAAGATCGCGACGCAGGTGAGCGGAAAGTGGAAGGGCACGCTCGCGTCGCCGCGGGCGATCGCGGGGCTGACGGCGTACAAGAGCTTCTTCAACGCCGTCTCCAAGGCGTCGAAGACGACCGACGAGACACACCCGAACCCGTACACCGTGTACGCCCAGGGCCTCGTCGGGTCGATGCTCGGGCCGGCCTGGTTCAGCTGCTGCGTGGGTGACGAGTACAAGAGCTCGACCGCGCAGTTCGTGATGCCGAGCCACACGAAGGGGTCGCCGATGCCCGGCTTCCTCGGCGGCTCGGACCTCGCAGTCCCGATCGGCGCCAACAAGGCGCTCGCCGTGGACTGGATCAAGACCTACACGTCGACGGCGTCGATGACGGCGCTCCGCGGGATCGGCAACATCCCGAACACGACGTCGCTCCTCGGCAACAGCGTCAACGAGCGGGCCGCGAAGCGAAGCTGGTTCGTTCCGACGGCGAAGAACTGGGTCAACGTGGAGAACGGCAACATCCTCCGCAACATGCTCTCCCAGATCCTCACCGGCCGCCTCACGGTCAAGCAGGCGGCGCAGTCGGCGAGCGACAACATCGCCTCGGTGCTCAACGGCTAGCGGTGGCCGTGCGGGGCGTGGATCAGCGGTGACACCTGATCCCGCCCCGCACCCCGCCGGCGCGGCGGCAGTCGTCGATGCGCCGCCGCTTCGGACCGCCCGGCGTCGTCCGGTCGGCCTCCGCAGCGTCGCCCGCGGGGCCGTTCCGTACCTCCTCGTCGCGCCGGTCGTGCTCGCGATCGTCGCGGTCCTCGGCTACCCGCTGTTCAAGCTCGTCACGCTCTCGTTCCAGGAGTACGGGCTCCCGCAGCTGATCCAGCGCCACGGCGAGTGGATCGGCCTCGAGAACTACCGCTCCGTCCTCTCGGACAACGTGTTCTGGGACACGCTGGTGCGGACGATCGTGTTCACGGCCGCGAACGTCGCGCTGACGGTCGTGCTCGGGACGCTGATCGCGCTCCTCCTCCTGCGGCTCTCCACGCCCGTCCGCATCCTGCTCACGTCGGGGCTCGTGCTCGTCTGGTCGATGCCGGCCGTCGTCGCCGTCCAGGTCTGGTACTGGATGACGAACTTCCAGAACGGCATCCTCAACTACGTCCTCACCGAGCTCGGGCTCGGCGACTACTTCCAGCACGACTGGTACGGCTCGCCGTTCTCCCAGCTCGCGATGGTCACGATCCTGATCGTCTGGGGCGCGATCCCGTTCGTCACGGTGACGGTCTACGCCGGGCTCGCGCAGGTCCCGCGCGAGCTCGTGGAGGCGGCGCAGATCGACGGTGCAAGCCCGCTGCGGGTGTTCCGCGACGTCACGTTCCCGGTCCTGAAGCCGATCCTGCTGATCCTCACGAGCCTGTCGATCATCTGGGACTTCGGCGTCTTCACGCAGCCCTACCTGCTGATCGGCGCCTCGCACGTCGACGCGTCGAACTACCTGATGGGGGTCTACGTCTACATCGAGGGCTACGCGCACTCCGACTTCGGGACGGGCGCTGCGATCTCGATCCTGATGCTCCTGATCGTCGCCGCGCTCTCCGTCGTCTACGTGCGGCGGATGGTGCGGATGGGGGACGTCACGTGAGCTCGGTTCCCATCCCCGCCCGTCCCCGGCGCGGCGCCCGCGCGCAGCTCGTCCGGCGCCGCGCCTGGGACGCGCTCGGGGTCGCGCTCTTCGTCGTGCTCGTGTTCCCCGTCTACTGGATGGTCACGACCGCGTTCAAGCCGGACGACGAGATCAACGGCGTGACCCCGACCTGGTTCCCGTCCTCGCCGACGCTCGACCACTTCCGCGACGCGATGGCGCGTCCGTACTTCTGGGACACGGTCCGAAACAGCGTGATCGTCGTCGTCGTGGCCGTGCTCGCCTCGATGGTGATCGCGTTCCTCGCAGCGGTGGCGCTCGCGAAGTACCGCTTCACGGGACGCAAGCTCTTCATCGTCGCCATGATCGGGATCCTCATGCTCCCGCCGGTCGGGCTCGTGATCCCGCTCTACGTCGTGCTCGCGCGATACCACCTGACGAACACGCTGACGGGAGTGATCCTCACCTACCTGACGTTCGTGCTGCCGTTCGCCGTCTGGACGCTGCGCGGCTTCGTGCTCGGCATCCCGAAGGAGCTCGAGGAGGCCGCGATGGTCGACGGCTCGAGCCGGGTCGGCGCGTTCGTCCGGATCCTGCTGCCGCTCGTCGCTCCGGGGCTCGTCGCGACCTCCGTCTTCGCCTTCATCACGTCGTGGAACGAGTACATCTTCGCGAGCGTCCTGCTCTCGGACCAGTCGAAGCAGACCGTCACGGTCTGGCTCTCGTACTTCTACGGGACGAGCCGCAACACCGACTGGGGCGCGCTGATGGCCGCGTCCACGCTGACCGCGATCCCGGTGATCGTCTTCTTCCTGCTCGTCCAGCGGAGGATCATGTTCGGCCTCACGTCCGGCGCCGTGCGTGGCTGACCGGGCGCCGGCGTTCCCCGCGATCGTCCCCAGGCCGCTCGCGGTCGGACCGGGAAGAGGCGCCTTCGAGCTGACCCGGACCGCGCGGATCGTCGTCGCGCGACGGCGGAGCGCGCGGCGTGGCCCGCCTCCTCGCCGAGACCCTCCGCCCGGCGACGGGCTTCCGCCTGCCGGTGACGACCGTTCGCGGCGAGCCCGCCGGCGGGGACGTCGCGCTCGTCCTGCGCCCGGGAGACAGAGCGCTCGGCGACGAGGGCTACCGGCTAACGGTCGAGCCGGGCCGCGTCACCCTCGCTGCCCGGGCCCCCGCGGGCCTCTTCCGCGGGGTGCAGACGCTCCGGCAGCTCCTGCCGGCGGCGATCGAGGCGCCGACGAGGCAGAGCGGGTCGTGGCACGTGCCCGTCGTCACGGTGCACGACCGGCCGCGGTTCGCGTGGCGCGGCATGATGCTCGACGTCGCGCGGCACTTCTTCGCAGTGGCCGAGGTCGAGCGCCTGATCGACCTCCTCGCGCTCTACAAGCTGAACCGGCTGCACCTCCACCTGACCGACGACCAGGGCTGGCGGCTCGCGATCCGCTCGCGGCCGCGGCTCACGCGCGTCGGCGCGCGGACCGCCGTGGGCGGCGGGCCCGGCGGCCACTACACGCAGCGCGACTACCGGCGCATCGTCGCCTACGCCGCCGAGCGCTTCGTCGAGGTCGTGCCCGAGATCGACATGCCGGGCCACGTGAACGCCGCACTCGCCGCCTACGGCGTGCTCGCGTGCGACGGCGTCGCACCGGCCCCGTACACGGGCATCGACGTCGGCTTCAGCACGCTCTGCATCCGCAAGGAGGAGACCTACGCGTTCGTCGACGACGTGGTCGGCGAGGTCGCCGCGCTGACCCCGGGCCGGTACCTCCACGTCGGCGGCGACGAGGCGCTCTCGACCGATCGGGACGACTACCGCTTCTTCGTCCAGCGCGTCCAGCGGATCGTGCGCTCTCACGGCAAGCGGGTGCTCGGCTGGGAGGAGGTCGCGCGGGCGCCGATCGCCCGTACGACCCTCGTCCAGCACTGGCACGATCCGGAGCTCGCGCGACGCGCAGTGGCGCGGGGAGCCAGGGTCGTCCTCTCGCCCGCGGCGAGGACCTACCTGGACATGAAGTACACGCGCGCGTCGCCTGTCGGGCTCACCTGGGCCGGGACGACGAGCGTCCGCCACGCGTACGACTGGGACCCGGCGACGCTCGTCGACGGGGTCGCCGAGCGGGACGTCGCCGGGGTGGAGGCGCCGCTCTGGTCGGAGACGATCTCGACACGGGCAGGGCTCGACCACCTCGCCTTCCCGCGCCTGCTCGGCGTGGCCGAGATCGGCTGGTCGCCTGCCGACGGGCGTTCCTGGCGCGAGTACCGGGCACGCCTTGCCGCCCACGGTCCGCGCCTCGACGCGCTCGGGGTCGCCTACCACCGCGCCCCCGACGTGCCGTGGCCCCGAGCGGGTCGCGACCAGGACGGCAAGTAACAGACTGTTACTTGCGCGCCGTCGGGCAGTGCTGCCTCCGCCGCGGTCAGCGCCGGCCGGTAATCGAGCCCAGACCGGTGTTCAGCTCGGCGCCCGGGCAGGCGCCCCAGAAGCCGCGCCGGGCGCTGCGGGCCTCGTCGACGGCGTCCAGCAGCTCGTCGGCGTAGCGGCCGCGGTCGCCCCGGAAGAAGTACGGCGACGCCGCCCCCTCGCGGACGAGCTCGACGTTGACGTTCTCGCCCCGGACGAGCACGTAGCGGAGCAGGCGACCGTAGGCGTCGCGATCGTCGAGCCTCCGGTCGGCGGAGAGGGTGACGCGCGTCCCCTTCGGCGCCAGGGCGACGAGCGCCTCGAGGGCGGCCCGGCCGTAGCAGTCGGTCTCGAGCTCGGGCGCGTCGATCTGGACGAGGCGCACCTTCGCGCCGCTCGTCAGGGTCAGCGTGTCGCCGTCGTTCACCCACTCGACGACAGCCGCCGTGCCGGCCGTCGTCGTCGTGTCCGTGCGCTCGTTCTCCGAGCCCTGGCAGCCCGCCGCGAGCATCGCGACGAGCACGACCGGGATCAGTCGCTCGGCACCCACACGAGCCGCGTCTCGAGCACGCGGACGTCGGTCGACTCGAGCCGGATCGTGAGCGTGTCGACCTCGGCGGCCGTCGCCTGCCAGCGCTCGTCGATCTCCGCGACCTCGTCGAGGATCTCCTGCTCGAGCTGGGCGAGGTCGTCCTTCGTCGCGTCGACCTTGTCCTCGGCAGTCTGCTTGCGCTCCGTCGTGCGGGCGGTCATGCCGCGCCGCGACGCCGCGCCTCCGATCGCGCTCGCCATCGAGCGGGCGCTGCGCCGCCCGCCGAAGAGCGCCCCGAGCACCGCTCCGGCGCCGGAGACGAGCTCGTTCGCCTGCCGGGTGCGCGTGTCGGTGTCGAGCTCCTGGACGCGCCGCTCGGCCTGCGCGAGCGCCTTGTCGAGCCGGTCGCGCTTCGCCTCCAGCCGGTCGCGGATCTTCGCCGCCTCCGCGTCGGCCCGCTCCTGCGCGGCGGCGTCGCAGCGTTGCGCGAAGTCGTCCGGCGACTCGCCGGGCCGCGAGACGAGCTTGAGCGCGCGATTGCGCTGCAGCTCGAGCGGGCGTCGGTCGACGAGGTGGCGCTGGACGTCCTTGGCCGTCTGCACGAAGAACCTGGCCTCGGAGACGGTCGCCTGGGGGAGGACGAACGCGGCGCCGGCCGGTGGCTCCGTCGAGAAGTCCCGGTCGTCGTAGTCGACCTGCGTCTCGCTCGCGAGGTCGAGCCCGCCGTCGAGCGGTCCGTACACGGCCTCGAACTCCTCCTGCTCGTCGACGTTCGTGCCGCTGTCGTCGTAGCGGAGTGACACCCGCGCCGCGAGGAAGGCGCGGAGCCGCGTCGAGCCGGCGACGGCGCCGACCGCGGAGCTCCACGACGCGGCCGGGTCGAGGTACGACACGGCGACGCCCGCAGCGATGGGCGGAGGGATCGGCGTCTCGTCCGCCCCGAGCTCGGGGGCGGGAGCCGAAGCAGAAGCTGGGACGTCCGTCGCGACGGCCCCCGCGGGTGGCGCCGCCTCGTCCAGCGAGGGCGCCGAAGGCGCCGGCGCGGGCCGGAGCCTGGCGATCTGCTCCTTCGTCAACGGGCCGCAGAGGTACGACATCGCCCACCGCGTCGTCAGGAGCCGAGGCGTCGACGACTTCGCGGAGACGAGGAGGAACTGCCGCTTCCCGAGGCCGCCGATCGCCTTGTCGAGCTCGGCGACGTCGGTCGTGCCGGCGGCCGAGCGGAGGCCCTCGAGCACCCGCGCCTTGTCGTTCTCGGTCTGGAGGCGTCCCACGAGCCAGGTCCCCGCGTTCGACATCGCCTTGTAGTCGAGGTCGACCGGGTTCTGGGTCGAGAGCACGAGCCCGAGCCCGAAGGCGCGGCCCTGCTTGAAGATCGTGAGGATCGGCTTCTTCGGGGGCGGCGAGGCGCTGGGCGGGACGTAGCCGAACACCTCGTCCATGTAGGCGAGCGCGCGGAGGTCGGGCGTCCCCTCCTGGCTCCGCATCCACGTCACGAGCTTCGAGAACACGAGGGTGACGACGAACTGTCGCTCGTCCTCGGAGAGGTGCGCGAGATAGATCACGGCGCACCGCGGCTTCCGCTCGGCCGTGAAGAGGAGCTTCTGCGGGTCGAGCGGCTCGCCCTCGCCCCAGGCGGCGAAGGTGGGCGAGGCAACGAGCGCGTTCAACGTGAATGCGAGCTTCGTCCGCTCCCCGGGTGGGAAGAACTGGTCGATCTCGAACACCCCGAGCTTGCGGATCGGTGGGTTCTGGATCTCTCCGATCAGGCTGCCGAGGTCGAGGTTCCGGCCCGCGCGCCACGCGTTCTCGATCAGGTTCGAGAGGAGGACGTGCTCGCGGCTCGAGAGCGGGTCGGCCTGGATCCCGACGAGCGCGAGCAGGCTCGTCACCGTGCCCTCGATCTCGTCGCGCAGCGCCTCGGCATCGGTGTCCCAGGAGAGCGACGGTGCCTCGAGCGAGCCGACGATGTTGAGCGGGACACCGGCGGTCGAGCCGGGCGTGTAGATCGTCACGTCGCCGGCGTCCTGCAGTGCCTGGAGCCGCTCCGGCCCGATCCCGTTCCCGGCGAGCCCCTCGCGCCAGACGGTCGCCTGCTTCTCGGCGTAGTCGTCGACCTGAACGCCGGCAGCCTGCGCGTCCGCCTCGCTGACCCAGGGGCGGAAGCTGGCCGGCTGGAGGTCGGGAAAGACAAGTGCGAGGTTCGTCATGTCGCCCTTCGGGTCGAGCACGAGCGTCGGGATCCCGGCGAGGCGCGCCTCCTCGAGCAGCACCACCGCAAGCCCTGTCTTGCCCGACCCGGTCATGCCGGTCACGACGCCGTGCGTCGTCAGGTCGCTCGAGCCGATGACCACCTCGTCGCTCCCCGCCTTCCCCGTGGCCGGGTCGATCACGTACCCGATGTGGAACGAGCCCCGGTCGGCCATCGGCGCGCAGTCTAGAGTCGGTCGATGCTCGACGGCCTGAGAGTCGACCCCGGAGAGCGGGCGCGGATCGCGGAGCGCCGGACGGACGACCGGCTCGGGATCGACAAGCACCACGGCGAGCAACGGCTCGAGAAGCTGGTCGCGCGGATCGACGAGCTCCAGTACCGCCTCCACGCCGAGGACCGCCGGAGCGTGCTACTCGTCCTCCAGGGCCTCGACGCGTCCGGCAAGGACGGCGTCGTGCGGCGCGTGTTCGAGGGCGTCAACCCGATGGGCGTGAGCGTCACGTCGTTCAGGGCGCCGGTCGGCGCCGAGCTCCAGCACGACTACCTGTGGCGGATCCACGGTGCGCTGCCGAGGCGGGGAACGATCGGCGTGTTCAACCGCTCGCACTACGAGGACGTCGTCGCCGTGCGGATGTACGAGATCGCGCCCGAGAAGGTGTGGCGCCCGCGCTACGAGCACATCCGCGGCTTCGAGCGGATGCTGGTCGACGAGGGAACGACCGTGCTCAAGGTGTTCCTCAACGTCTCGCGCGAGGAGCAGCGGGCGCGGCTCCAGGAACGAATCGACGATCCCGGCAAGCGCTGGAAGTTCCGCCGCGACGACCTGGAGGTGCGCGAGCGCTTCGACGACTGGATCGCCGCGTGGGAGGAGGCCGTGTACGAGACGTCGACCGCGTGGGCTCCGTGGTACGTCGTGCCGGCCGACCGCAACTGGGTCAAGGCGCTCGTGGTCGCGGAGCTCGTCGCCGGCGCGCTCGAGCGACTCGATCCGCACCTCCCCGACCCCGAGGAGGGGATCGAGGACATCCAGGTCGCATAGGGAGCCGCGACGTCGGAATCGCCGCCGTGGATTCCGACGCCGCGGATGGGGAAGGGCGTTCTAGAGCAGGATGCGCGCTGCGAGCGCGGGCGGGCAGCCGCGCCGCACGAGATCGACCGCGTCGTGCAGGTCGACCTCGACGTTGGCCGCGAGCACCGCTGCCGCGTCGAGGTCGTACCCAGTCCTGCAGAGCGCGTCGAACCGCCAGGCGAGGACCTCGGCTGCCTCGTCGACGCGGAGACCCTCGAACTGTGCCGCCGTCATTCCCTGCCCCCTCTCGTGAGAGCCGTCCGCCGCTGGAAGCCCTCGATTGCCATGCGTCTAACGTCGTCCATCGTGCCTGGGCGGACTTCCCCCGCGGGGCGAGACGTGCCTAGCCGTTCGGGTGGTCGCCGGTGGAGCGGCTCGGACTCGACGACGTCCGGCCCCCCGGGGCCGCGCGTACGACTGGCAGCTCGCGCGCACCGTCCCCATGCTTCGGCCGTTGCGGCTCTGGGGGGCACACATCGCCGACGAATTGGCCGTCGATCTCGTGGGGATGCTCCGCGGCGCGGGCTTCGACTCGACCGCGGCCAAGGTCGCCGATGCCCTCACGTGGGGAAGGCCGGGCCCGACGCTCACGTCGCTCGACGCGGAATGCCTCCTGCGCGTCCTGGGCGCGCCGCCCGCCGGGCTCGTCGAGCTGCGCGCCCTGCTCGTCATGAGCCTCCGCGAGCCGCCGGGGACGGTGCTGCGGTGCATCGAGTGCGAGTGCGTGAGCGAGACGGCGCCCGGGTGGGTCGCGGTCGTCGTCGAGGACCCGGACGGCGTCGAGCCGGCCGGGATCGCCACGTATTGCCCGCCGTGCGCGGCGCGCCTCCTCGAGTACTCGCCGCGCGGCGGCGTCTACACCTGACTGTTCGAGCTCCGGTAGCCGCGGTCGCGGCGCGTGCTCAACCCGCCATCGAGTCGTGCAGCTCGTACCAGCTCTCGCGCGCGGGCGGTGCGAAGTCTTCGCCGCTCTCGGCCGCCGCGGCGGCCATCGACTCGATGATGGGCTCGAGCTTCTCCTTCATGAAGCGCTCGCCGTCCTCCCTCGCCTGCCACACGTCGAAGATGCGGAAGACGCCGGCATCGTGGTCGAAGCCTGCGGTATGGAGGAGGAGGCCCTGCGGGCCCGCTCCCTGGAGATCGAGCTTCGCCACGACCGCGTCGTAGTTCGTCGTGCTCGTGTCGCCGTCCACGATCGCGAATTCCTGGATGAAGGCGATGGCCACGGGGGTGCTCCTTCCTGTCGACGGGTGCTGCGCGGTCGAGCCTAACGCGGGCGCACCGCCGATTGCGGCCGCGCACGCCGGATAACGCGAGCACAACGCAGAGGCGTCCGGCCGACGCCCGGAGGCGGCGGCGTCCGTCCGGCGGCCGCCTCCGGCGCTCGGCTGGAGGGCTCCGGGCGCCCCCCGCACTCCCCACGCCCGGGATCGAGGCCGGGTGAGAGCCTCGAGCGCCACGGTAGGCATCGGGGGCACCCACATGGGCTGCCGGTTGGTGACCGAGAGGTGTCGAGGCAGTGTCGGCCGCGCGTCGCGTATATCGCGGGCGGCGCTGAGAAACCGCGTGGGCGGAGACGCATCTGTCACACTGATTCGTGAGAGGCGCGGGTCGCTGCACCTCTCGTGGGCTACCGGCCTCCTCGAGACCGAGTTCCCCCCGCTCCCCGCTCGGGTGTCGCCGTTGCCCCCGTGTGCCGCCCGCGCCTCTCGCTGGACGCCCACGCGCCTGGAGGGGTTCCACAGATCCGCGTGGCTCGCGCCGAGTCCGTCGGATTCGACCAGACGTTCCCGGGCGTGTCAGATGACCGGCGGGGGAATGGGGTCGGGCTCGCCGGGAGGCTCCGGATCCGGCGGGGGCAGCGGATCGGGCGTCGGTATCGGCGGCTCGGGCGATGGCGGCAGCGGTGTCTCGGTCGGCATGCGATCTCCCTGCCCCGGTTCCCCGGCCGACAAACCACCGCGCCGCGGGCGCGACCTTCGGTCCGCAAGGCGACAAGCTCGATAGTGTCGCCGGGTGAGCGACGAGCGCGGCAACTCGAGCGGCGACGTGCCGACGCTGCGTGACCGGCTGAAGATGGCATCCGGCGCCGCGGCGCACACGATCGGGGAAGGCATCGAGCACGCCGTCTCCGCTCATCATCGGCGGCGGCTTCGGAAGGTGGGGTGGGAGCACGCCTTCGATGCAACGGAGCTCGGCTTCTCCGAGGGTGCGACGTTCCCGCCGCGGCGCGGGAATCGAGTCGAGGTCCTCGTCGACGGGGCGAACTACCTCCCGGCGGTCGCCGAGGCGATCGCCGGGGCCCGATCGCACGTTCATCTGCTCGGCTGGTGCTTCTCACCCGAGCTCAATCTGACGCGCGAGGAGGATCCGATCGTACTCCGGAACCTCCTGTCGGACGTCGCGCGACGGGTGGACGTCCGGCTCCTCGTGTGGGAGGGCGCGCCGCTGCCCGTGTTTCGGCCGACGAAGCGCGACGTGCGGTCGTACATGAAGGTGTTCACACGGGGAACGAACATCCAGGCGGAGACGGACTCGTGCGTCCGTCTCAAGTACTCGCATCACGAGAAGATCGTCGTCGTCGGGTTGCGCGAATCGGCGGCTGTTCGTGACTGCGGCTGCGGCGGAAAGGTTGCACCGGGCGTGTGATGGCCCGAGGTAGCCGATGCGGCTGTCGTCGTGGTCGAAGTGCCAGTCGTCGTCGGGGCGGATGGGGTTCGTGGCAGCGGGCGCAGGTGGCTCTGCCTGCCTTGACGAGTGGGGCAATAGCTGCGCGGCGGGGCTGGTGGTTGTGGCCCCAGCCCCCGCGAGTGGTGGCTCCGCGGGGTTTGCGAACGGGGCCTCGCATGACCCCGTTTCTCAAGCCAGCCGAGGCCCATGACCCCCGCAGGGTTCCTCTCCCCCTCGCGGGTGAGAACGCCGGGGTTGCGGGGGCCGTGGTGGGTGTTGTCGATTTCGATGCGGTTCTCGCCGATGCTCGCCGGCGGTTCGTGTGCGCGGAATGTGGGGCTGGGTTGACGCGGTGGCAGCGGGCATCGGCGCATTTCTGCTCACCGCAGTGCCGTTATCGGTTTCGGGATCGGCGTCGATATGCGGAGGATCCTGAGGGTGCGCGCGCTAGGGCGCGCGCGTACTACGCGGCGAACCGAGAGAGGGTGCTGGAGAAGGCTGCGGCCAAGCGTGGCACGGTCCGCGCGTCGCTGGCGGTGAACTGTTCGGAGTGCGGTGGGCAGCTCGAGGGTCGTCAGCGGGTGGTGTGTTCGCCGCGGTGTCGTGAGGCGCGGTTTCGGCGGTTGCACCCGGACGCGTACGCGGCGAAGGAAGCGCGGAAGGTGGAGCGGCGCAGGTTGAAGCGTCGTGAGGGGGCGGGGTTGTGAGGAGGCGGCTAGTTGTCGACCGCGACCGGTTCTGCGCGTTGCCACATTTCGTTGTGGCCGGGCTCACCGGGGCTGCGGTAGTTCATCGCCTCCATGGTGAGTTTCATGCACTCGTCATCGGCGAAGAACGCGTTCGTTTCGCGTTCGTAGGTGGCGAGGTCCGGGTAGTCGGTCTCAAGGACGAGCTCGCCGAACGGGCCGAATGTCTGTGTCCAGATGGTCATTTCCTGCCAGCCGCGTTCCCGGGCGATCTCCTTGAGCCGGGCATAGTTCTCGATCACGGCGTTCCAGCCCTCAGGGGTGACCCTGATCAATGCGCGTGCGCGGTACATCGCCGCTCCTCTCCGAGGTGTGGGCCGGCTTGTAACACAGCCGCGGGCGAAGTCAAAGGCGCGGATTCACACGCGTTCGGTGCAAGTGGGGTCCGCGTCACCGAGCGGCTAGGTGGCGCGCTTCGTCTTGAGGAGCTCGTCGACGAGCTGCGCGTGTCTTGTGCGTGCGCGGCGTGCTGCTGGAGAGAGCCACCAGCAGAAGCGTTTCAGGACGAATGTCATGTCCTGGTTGTCGGCGCGGTGGCGGGGCGGGGACGCTGCCCGGGCGGGGGGTGACCCCTCCAAGGGTCTACGCTCGGGCCTCGCCGCGAACTGAATTCCGACCGACTACCGGGGTTCGGCTTGCCGCGATGTTCGTCGCATATATGGCGACTTGCTTTGAGGCTCCTGATCGCGAGTGATGCCTCGACGCCAGTTGAGCTCGGCGAAGAGCGCAGTCCGCAGATCAACGAGTTCGTTCCGTGGGTGATCCAGCACCGCGAGAACGGCCTCGCGATCATCGGCCGCGAGTGCAACGAAATCGTGAGTGAGTGTGATGGCGTCAAGCAGGACGCGAGCTGTGTGATCGAAGCCGTCGCGGGCGAGCGCAGCCGCAAGTTCGAGTGTTTGCTCGCGGGAAATGCGGATGCCGGCGACGATCGGCATGGGAGCGAGATCCTACGGGATCACCGGTGTCCCTCGGGCCGGGTCACGCGCGGGTCGATCCCTGCGTTTGGCCAACGACGTCGTCATGCGAGCCCGTCTCGGAGCCGGCCGGTGTGTTCGGCGAGGAGCACGCCGCGAAGCTGGGCGAGCGCCTTCGTTGGCGGGGTCGTCCAGAGCCCAGATCATCGCCTCTCGCGCGAGGATGGTGAGCGCAATGTCGGGCCGGTTTGCGGCTACGTCGTGTTCGAGGGTTTCGGCCGTGTCGGCGAAGCCTCCGCGGCGCAGAAGGACGGCGAGCTCGAGGACATCCTGGTCGGGGACGGTCAGGCCGGCGAGCCGCAACGGTCAGCGCAGAACCAAGGCGACGACCAACACGAGTGTGAATCCGGCGGCTGCGGCCCAGAGTCTGCGGGCGGCTGGGGGCATCGGATGGCGGCGCTTCCGGCCGGGCTCGAGGACGCTCACGACGTTCGTGGTTACCCGGCGGCGCTCTCTGTCAAACAGGGATGGGTTGCCGCGCACAGTTGCGCAGTCCTTCCTACTGTCCGAGATCGGCAAACAGCCCCGCAAGCGGGATCGCCGTGAACGAGAGGCTTCTCGACGCTCGTGAGGTTGCGGAGTGGCTTGGGGTGCCGGTGTCGTGGGTGCGCGAGTCGACGCGCAGCGGGGCGATGCCGTGCGTGCGGTTGGGCCGCTACGTGAGGTTCAACCTGGATGACGTGGAGGCGTGGCTCGAGGGCTGCAAGCAGCCCGGTCGGCCGATCAGCCTACGGGTGGCGCGTGGCGAACGAGCCCTTCTGCTACGCGCCATTCGTATTCGATGAGCAGGACGCCTCGGAGCTCGGACAGTCCGTACGGGCACTGCTCGAGCGCCCGGAGGATCGCCTCTCGATCGGAGATCGTGAGTCCCACGACGCCGCGTTCGTTGTCGTAGGCGACTTCGAGGGTTTCGGCAGTGGCGGTGAGCCCCTCCGTGCGGAGGCACTGCGCAAGCTCGAGCACAAGTCGGTCGGGGATCTGGAGGCCCGCGAGCAGCACGGAAAGCCGAGCCTACTCCTCCGCGCCGTCTTGCGACCAGCCTGTCGGACGCGCTTACTCCTGGGCGTGTGGATTAGGCCTGCACACCTCTCGAGCACGCTGCAAAGATGCGCACTCCCTCCGGGCGCGCGGCCTAATCGCGTTGCTCGGAGGGCGTTGCGCTGAGAGGAGCGTGGCGGATGCCTAGCGGAGCAGCTGTCATCCGATATGAGGGCACGCGGGGCGTGTCGTGGCGGGTCAAGTTTGTTGACGCGGACGGGCGCCAGGTCAAGGAGACGGTCGGCCGGGAAGCGGACGGGATCACCCGCAAGCACGCGGGGGCCGCGCTCCGCGAACGGCTCGTGAAGGTCGAGACGAGGGGCTGGCGCAAGCCGGCCCCGACCACGTTCCGGGAGTACACGCAGACGTGGTTCGAGCGGGCCGAGACAAACGGGAGTGGAAGCCAGGCACGGTCGTCGCCACCCGCACGCGTCTCGCTCATCTCAACGACGTGTTCGGTGATGTGGCGGTCGCGTCGATCCGGCCGCGCGACGTCGCCGCTTTCATCGACAACCAGCTCGGCACGTTCGCCGCCAGGACAGTCAACATCCACCTCAACCTCCTCCACGACGTGATGAAAGGCGCGGTGGCGGACGAGCTGATCCCGACGAACCCGGTGAGCGGGGTGGAGCGGCCGACGGTGAAACGGAACCGGTGGCGGATTCTGCAGCCCGCGGAGGTGCCGGCCGTCTCTAAGGCGTTCTCCGACGCCAGGGCACGGCGGGTGTTCCTCACGTTCATGCTGACCGGGCTGCGCCGCTCGGAGCTCCGTGCGCTGCGGTGGGGGCACGTCAACCTCGTCGAGGGAACGCTGCGGGTGGTGGAGTCGAAGTCGGAGGAGGGGGAGAGGCTGATCGCGGTTCCCGCCGCGCTCGTCGACGAGCTGATCGCGCACTACCAGTCGACGGCGTACCGGGCCGACACCAACTACGTGTTCGGCCACCCGGACAAGGGCTCGGCGTTGTGCGCCGGATGGTTCCGTGAACGGCTCCTCGAGGCGCTCGCCGCCGCGGGGATCACCGACCGGGTCCGGTTGCACGATGCGTCACGCCGCGTTGACGAACCTCGCGGCAACTGGGGCGTCACCGATCGCGGTGATGGCCACGGCGGGGCACCGGTCGATGCAGACGACCAAGCAGTACCTCCATCTCGCCGGTGTCGTGTTCCGTGACGACGCCGACGCGCTCTCGAGGAGGCTGCTCGGGGTACCAGAATCCGGTACCACCAGCCGGAAACGGCTTCGCTAAGCCAGTCCGGCTAGATCCAGCGCTTCCAGCGGAAGAAGCCGACCATCCCGGCGAGCGTCGCCACGAGCCCACCGAGGATCACCCAGAACGCGACCTTCGTCGCCTCGCCCGGGTAGACGACGTTCATCCCGAAGATGCCGGTCAGGAGCGTCAGCGGCAGCATCGTGACGCTGATGATCGTGAGCAGCCGCAGCACGTCGTTCTGGCGGTGCGAGATCACCGACTCGTTCGTCTGCTCGAGCGCCTCGACGACCTCCTTGTAGTTGTCGAGCTGGTCCCAGATCCGCTCGACCGCGTCGTTGATGTCGTCGAAGTAGAGCTCGAGCTCCTCGGGGAGGAAGCGGTTGATGCGCCGCTCCAGCACGCGCAGCGTCGAGCGCTCCGGCTTGATCACCTTGCGGTACGAGATGATCTCCTGCTTGACGTTCGAGATGTCCCGGACGACGTCCTCGGCCGCGCCGGCGAACATCTCGTCCTCGATCCGGTCGAGCTTGTGGCCGATCTTGTCGAGGATCGGGAAGCAGTAGTCGAACAGGTCGTCGAGGACCTCGTAGAGCAGGCGCCCGGAGCCCTTCGCGAAGAGCTGCTCCCGGAAGGTGTCGTCCGACTCGCAGCGGGCGAAGAGCCGCGTGACCGGCAGCAGCTCGCGCGCCGGCAGGGTGACGAGGTAGTCCTGGCCGATGAAGACGTCGAGCTCGGCCGCGTTGAGCCGCTGGACGGCCTTGTCGAAGACCGGGAAGTGGAGGACCGCGAAGAGGTACTGCTCGTCCTCGTAGTCGTCGACCTTCGGCCGCTGGCGCTTGGAGACGATGTCCTCGACGTCCAGCGGATGCCACCCGAAGCGCTCGGCGAGCATCTGCGCCGTCTCGAGGTCGGGCGCGACGACGTTGACCCAGGTCAGTCCCGGCGCGGTGAGCTCAGAGACCTGCGGGGTGCGTGCGACGTCGTCCGCGCCGATGCGCGGCCGGGCGCTCCTGCGGATGCGGGGCAAGCTCGGCACGGGGACTGAGCGGGTCGTCGGTCGTCAACACCATGTTCGTCATTCTAGTCGCGCTGCCTGCGTCTGCACGCCCGCGGGCGGAGCCCTCCGGCGCGGAGTCCGGGAAGATGTGCCAACTCTGTGCCAACTGCGGTCCGGCTCTTTCGCCTGCGTTGGCAACACGGTATCAGGGAAGGAGTCCTCGTCTCCACCCGAAGGGAGCCTCACATGCACCGAGCCCTGGCCCTTGTCCTCTTCGGCCTCCTCGCCGTGGCCGGCGCCTTCATCGCGCCGTCCGCGCGCGGCGCGTCGCCGGACGTTCTCGTCAGTCAGGTCTTCGCCGGCGGAGGCAACGCCGGTGCGCCGTTCTCGAACGACTTCGTCGAGCTCTTCAACCGCGGGTCGACCGCCGTCGACGTGAGCGGCTGGTCGGTGCAGTACGCATCCGCGACCGGCACGTCGTGGCAGGTGACCGCGCTGGCGGGATCGATCGCGCCCGGGCGCCACTATCTCGTCCAGCTCGCGTCCGGCGGCACCGTCGGCGCCGGGCTCCCGACGCCGGACGCGACCGGCACCTCGAACCTCGCCGTCTCGGGCGGCAAGGTGGCGGTCGTGCGCAGCGCGACCGCTCTGACGTGCGGAGCGACCGCGGGCAGCTGCTCGGCAGTGACGTCCGTCGCCGATCTCGTCGGCTACGGCGGCGCGACGGACTTCGAGGGTGCGGTCGCGCCCGCGATCGACAACACCACCGCTGCGACCCGGGCCTCCGACGGCTGCGTCGACACCGATGTCAACGGCGCCGACTTCACCTCGGCGGCGCCGCGCCACGGAACTCGGCGAGTGCCGCCGTCACGTGCGGCACGGAGCCGCCGCCGGAGGGCAGCGCGTCACAGAGCGCGACGGTCGACGTCGACATCCAGTCGGTGCTGTCGATCGCGCTCGAGCGTCCGACCGTCAGCTTCGGCAACGCGACGACGGGCAGCACGCCGACGCCGGTCTCCGAGCGGCTCACCGTGACCAGCAACAACGCCGCGGGGTACTCGGTCACCGCGCACCGAACGGCGTTCCAGCCGGCCGACCTGCCGCTCGGCATCGCCGGCACGGCTCCGACCGGCGGCCAGATCGGTCCCGCGCTCGCAGGCGGCGCCATGGCGGCGATCCCGATCCCGCCGGCCGCCGACCTGCTCGTGGGCACGACCGCCGCGCGGAGCGCCGCAGCCGGTGATCTCTGGGACACGCGGCTCGGATTCGTCTCGCCGCTGCCCGTCGTGCCGGCCGGGCGCTACACGGCGACGGTGACGTTCACCGTGATCGGTCGATGAGGCGCGCGACGTCCCTCGCCTTCGTCGCGCTCACGCTCGTGCTCGTGCCCGCTCCGGCGGGCGCGGGCACGACGCGGCCGCCGCTCGGACTTGCCGTGACGCCGGCCCGCGTGGCGCTCGCAGGCACGGGGAAGGCAAGCGTCCGCATCACGAACCCGGGTCTCGGCGCGGTCGTGGTCGACGTCGCCCGGGCCGGGTTCTCGCTCGACCTGCGTGGGCGACCTCACGTCGTTGCTCGAGCCGGTCCGCCGGGCTGCGACAACCTGGCTCACCGTCCGGCCGGGGCGTTTCGTCCTGCCGGCCGGCGCTACGAGTGGCTCACCGTCGCGTCGCGCCTGCCGCGTCGCGTCGAGCCCGGCGACCACGACGCGCTGGTCCTCCTCACGACGCGGCCGCGGCGCTCGGCCGGTGTGGCGGTCCGGATGCGCATCGGCGTCGTGGTCGTCGTCCGCGCGCCGGGCCGCGTCGTCCGGTCGGTCGCGATCCGCGGGCTGCGCGTCCGGCACGCCGGGCGCGCACGGACGCTCGAGCTCGTCCTGGCCAACCGCGGCAACGTGACGGAGACGATCGACGCCGCCCGCGTGCGGCTCGTCCTCGTGCGCAAGGGTGCCCGCTCGTCGGTCCGCGCCGAGACGCGCGAGCTGCGTCCACGGACGAACGGCGTGGTGCAGTTCCGCTACCGGGGCCGGCTCGCGGGCTGGGTGACCGCGCGCGTACGGCTCGCGCTCGAGCCCGGTCGCCCGGTCCTTTCGCGGACGTTCCGGGTCAAGCTGTGAGACGTCGCCTCAGATGCGGGATTCGAGCCCGGCCGCCGCGATCGCCGCGACGGCGAGGCGCTCGTCCTCCGCCCCCGGCAGCCCGCTGACGCCGACGGCGCCCACGCGCCGGCCGGCGGAGAAGGCGGCGACGCCCCCGTGGAAGAACGAGAACGAGGGGTCGAAGCTCGCGAGCTCCGTCGGAGAGCCCTGGACCTTCTCGGCGAGGGCGCGGGTGGACGTCGGCGTCGCTCCGTGCAGCCGTGTAGGCCTTGCGCCGGGCGTTCTCGAGCGTGTCGCGCGCGGCACCGTCCATCGAGAGGCAGGCGACGACCTCGCCGTGGTCGTCGACGGCCGCGATCGACACCGGCCCGGCGGCGACCTCGAGGGTGGCGCGGATCGCGGCGAGTGCCTGCTCGTGCGTCACGAGCCACCTCATACCACGGTCGCGCACGGAACGTGCGTGGAGCCACCCCGCATGAGCCCTTTCCGCCCATTCGCTGTCATGATTCGCCCTCATGCCCTTCGACCTCGCCGGGCTGGGGGAAGGCATCGCTCGCCTGACGGAGAAGAGGACATTGCGGCGAAAGCAAATGGCCAACAACTGAGGAGGACACCATGGAACGGTTTCCTTGGCGTCCAGTTGGCACCCCGGGACAGCAAGACGTCTCGTCATCGCTGCCGTCGCCGCCCTGACGCTGGCGGTCGTGGCCGCGGTGGGGATGGCCGCGACGTCGGCACCCGGACCGAACGGCTGTCCGACCAACAAGAGCTTGAAGACCGCTCCGATCGCCGATCTCGCACCGCCCGCACGCACCCAGATCGAGGCGTTCGACGTGCTGTCCGGTCCGATCAACGAGGGGACGCAGACCTTCACGCTGAAGGTACGCGTCGGGAGCACGTGCAGTGTCAACATCAAGGGCGCGAGCGTCTACGTGACCGCAGTGCCGTACAACCAGTTCACCATCCCGGACGAGGAGCTCACCGGGGACGACGGTACCGCGACGCTGGTCTTCCGTCGCGACGCGAACTTCCCCGCAAGTGACAAGCAGCAGCAGCTGACGCTCTTCATCCGCGCGACGAAGCCGGGCGAGGACCCCCTCGCCGGTGTCTCGACACGGCGGCTCGTCGCGGTCACCTTCGGAAGCTAGCCCCCGTTCCGTCGCACGGCCGCGCCGGCCTTCTCTCGGCGCGGCCGTCGCGCCCTGGAGCGACTAGCCATCCCTCCCTGAATCCCTGGCCGTGCGTCTAGCCCGCGGAGCGCAGGGCGTCGGCACCATCATCGGCCCTGCGGCGGGGGAGGGCGGGGAGTCGCGCTTCGGCGCGTGGCCTCCCTGCGCGGGAGGCGGGGAGCGTGCTGCGGCGCGCTCCCCGCCAGCAGTTCCTCGTGCGGGGACCACGACACGATTCTCGTCGCCTGCACTCGCCCCGCACGATCGAGCGGCCGCCCTCTATATTCGCCGATCATGCGACGATTGACACTTGTTGCCCTCCTTGCTGCCACCGCCGCTGTCGCTACGGCGTCGGCAGCGCCTCAGGCAGTCCCCCGCGCGCTCCTCGGCAAGTGGACCGTGGGGGCTGGCAATTCGATCACGTTCAAGAGCAACGGTCGAGTGGTCTTCAAGCTCGGGGCCGAGGTGATCGACGAGACGGCGTC
>CAWGDT010000004.1:0-186635 GCA_963821365.1 uncultured Actinomycetes bacterium | reverse complement strand
CGTCGCCGAGACCTCCGCGCCGACGACGTCGAGTGCGTCGGCAAGCGCGAGGACGCGCTCCTCGAGGTCGGCCGTCGGATACCCGGGCTCGTGCGCAACGCGGGCAAAGCGGAGCAACAGCTCCGTCGGCCGCCCGCCCGGTGCACCGACCACCTCGGGATCGGCCGTCTCGTGCACCTTCGCGCTCTCGCCCTGTCTCTACCCGGTCCCGGATCCCGGGACGGCGGCGTCGGCGGCGCCCGGCTCGCCGCGCGCGCGCTTCCAGACGAAGTCGAGGACGACCGCGAGGGCGGCGATCGCCACGATCGCGGCAAACGTCTCCGGGGCGTTGCGCAACGTGTCGATCGCGAAGAATCCGAGCACGATGGCGGTCGCCGCGAGGGCCACCAGGACGATCGGCGCGCTCGCCCCGATCTCGGCCCGCAGCCGGAGCGCCGCGAGCCCGATCAGGAGGAAGATCATCAGGGAGCAGGCGCTGCCGACCGAGGCGATCGCGGAGAGGTCGACGACGTTGGAGACCACGAGGACGAGCCCCGAGGTGATCAGCAGCCCCGCGTGCGGGCCGAGCCGCGAGCCGCGGCCGAAGAAGGGCGGGAACTGCCCCTGGGCCGCGAGCATCGAGGTCAACCCACCCGACGCGTAGAGCGTGGCGTTGACCGAGGACGCCGTTGCGAGCAGCGCGGCGATCGCCATCATCACGAACCCTGCTTCGCCGAGCGCCGGCCGGGCCGCCTCGGCGATCGCCGTCTCTCCATACCCGATCGCCTGCTCGGCGGTGAGCGTGCCGAACACCCCGATCGAGATCAGGATGTAGAGGACGGTCGTCACACCGAGCGCGGCGTACATGGCAACCGGCAGCTCCCTGCCCGGGTCGCGAAGGTCGCCGGCGGCGAACGTGATGACGCTGAACCCGAGATAGGCGAAGAAGGTGAGCGCCACGCTGGCGACGATGTCCGTGAACGGCGGATAGCCGCTGAACGCGAGCAGGTCGAAGTCGATGTCCACGATCGTCACCGCGATGAAGACCGCGAAGACCGCGAGGAGTGCGATCACGATCAACGACTGCGCGCGATCGACCAGCTTCGAGCCGATCATGCTGACCCCCGCCATCGCGACGACGACGATGGTCGTGAAGACGTTGTCCCAGCCGCCCCAGGCGTCCTCGCCGACGAAGAGCGACGTCGCATACGAGCCGAACGCGACGGCCACCATCGAGCACACGATCACGATCGCCGCGAAGTAGCCGAGCCACGCCGCGATGCCGACGAGGCGCCCGTTGCCGAAGCCCTGGATCAGATAGGCGAACAGCCCACCGGAGGACGGGTAGCGCACGCCGAGCTTGACGACGGTGTACCCGAGCAGCGAGGCAACGGTCCCGGCCAGGAGGAACGACAGCCATACGGCGGAGCCCGCGACGACCGCAGCCTCGCCGAGCAGGGCAAAGATCCCGGCTCCGACCATCGCCCCGATGCCGAGGAATGCGGCGCCGCGGACGGTCATCTCACGGACCGGTGACGGTCGGCACCGGCGGCGCAGGTGTCTGGTCGCCGAAGAACAGCCACACGATGGCCATGCCGGCGATCGCCGTGACGATCCAGCAGATCTGCAACGGCAGCTGGAAGGAGTGGTCGACGACGCGCTTGCCGAGATTGGTCGTCCCCGTCGTGTCGGCCTCGGCGGCGGCGATCTGGGTGCCGTTCGCTGGAAGGAAGAGAACGCCGACCACGGCGGTCCACATCGCGATCATGTAGCCGGCGCCGATCCCGAGCGCGAGCCCGAGAGGAACCATCGTGCGCGTCGCGGCGGACTGGCTGGTGGTGAGCGCCGCGACGGCGAAGATCGCGACGGCGATCATGAACGGCAGGTTCTCGGCCAGGCTGCCGAGCGCCAGGATGATCGCATCCTCGTTGTTGGCGATGAACGTGTCCGCCATCCAGGCGATCCCGAACAGGGCGATCATCGCGACCATGCCGGACTTGAAGATCGGCGTCCCCGGGATGTCCGCGGCCTTGACGTGCGCGAAGATCAGCATCAGCGCGGCAGCCGTGAGCATGATCATCTGGATGAGGGGTGTCACGGACAGCGGCTCGACGCCCCCGCCCTCGGCGGCGACGGTCGGGCGGATCCCCTCGACGAAGCCGAAGAGGCAGATCGCGGCGACGGCGGCCAGGAAGATCGCGACGCTGCGCTTCGCGTAGGGGAGAAGCTGGATCTCGCCTGCCGGGGCGGGCGGCTGGATCTCGCCTGCCGCGAGGCGGCGCTGGTACTCGGCATCCTGCTCGAGGTCGGTGCCGTGGCGGCTCATCACGAGCGACATCGCGAGGATGCCGACGATGCTGGCGGGGATCGTGATCAGCATCACGTCGACGAGGTCGTAGTTGTAGACCTCGACGAGCGGCAGGAGCGTCGCCATCGCGGCGGCGACCGGGCTCGAGGTGATCCCGAGCGCGTTCGCGACCGTCGACCCGGCCAGTGCGCGCTCCGGTCGGATCTTGTTCGCGTAGGCGACCTCGTTGATCACCGGGATGATCGAGAAGAAGGTGTTGCTCGTGCCGGTGAGGATCGTCAGGAGGTACGAGACGTACGGCGCGACGAAGTTGAGCGCCTTCGGCCTGGCCCGGAGTGCGTTGCTCGCGATCAGGACCATGTAGTCGACGCCGCCTGCGGCCTGCATCGCGGCCGCCGCCGAGATGACGGCGATGATGATCAGCATCGCGCTGATCGGCGGCTCGCCCGGGTCGAGCCCGAAGACGAAGACGAGGACGAGCGTGCCGACGCCGCCCCACAGCCCGAGACCGATGCCGCCCGAGCGGACGCCGAGGGCGATGAACCCGATGACGACTGCGCCCTGGAGGGCGACGAGGATCCAGTCCATCGTGCTCATGAGGTCGTCTCCTCGCGCAGTTGCTGGCAGGTGCTCGAGTCGCGCAGCGCCGCAGCGAGCTCGGGGTCGGTGCGCGCCACGTCGGCGACGGCCTTGACGCCGCC
Source organism: uncultured Actinomycetes bacterium (assembly GCA_963821365.1). GTDB lineage: Bacteria > Actinomycetota > Thermoleophilia > Gaiellales > Gaiellaceae > Gaiella. The sequence goes on along the minus strand of CAWGDT010000004.1, from coordinate 183,647 downwards.
GGTGACCGCGCCGGTGATCGCCCGCGCCGCGTCCGTCAGCTGCGCGATCGCGTCGGCGAGGGTGTCCGCCTCCTGGTCGAGTGAGTCCTGCGCGTCCTCGAGGTCGTTCTGCGTCGCGTCGGCCCACCCGGAGATCGCGTTCGCCGCCTGCGCGCCCTGCGGCGTGTCGGGAACACCCGCGTTGTCGATTCCGGTGATCATCGTCGCGGTCGCGCGAAGCGTCCGCTCGAGCCCGTCGCGGATGAACGCCGTGCGGCCCTGCGGCGTCTCGGACTGCGGCTCCTCGGCACCGAGCGAGCCGCCGGCGTCGGGATCGCGGATCGAGTCGACGATCGACTCGATCTCTCCGCGCCATACCGCCACCGAGCCGCAGACGCCGTCGGCCCACTCGCCGGCCGGCACGGTCTGACCCTCGTTGTCGTCGCGCCCGACGAGCGCGACGACCCCCGTCACGGCGACGACGCCCGCGACGATCACGACGACCCAGAGCCACGGCCCGCGCATCACTGCTCCTTTCCCGGCTTCGAGAGCTCGTCGACGAAGGCAACGAGGAGGCGCCAGAACCGTTCCACGGTCGGGATCGAAACCCTCTCGTCGGGCGAGTGCGGCGCCTCGATCTGAGGGCCGAACGAGATCATGTCGAGGCCCGGCACCTTGTCGCCGATCACCGCCGTCTCGAGCCCGGCGTGCACGGCCGTCACGATCGGCTCCTCGCCGAAGAGCCCCTCGTACGATGCGTGGAGCGCGGCGAGCGCCGGCGAGTCCAGGTTCGGGCGCCAGCCGCCGTAGTTGTGCTTCACCTCGAGCTCGCCGCCGGCGAGACGCGCGACGGCGTCGAGCGCGGCGATCACCTCGGGCAGCGCGGAGTCGTTGGACGAGCGCGAGAGGCTGTGCAGCGTCAGGCGATCACCATCGGTCATGGCCTCGCCCAGGGAGGTCGACGTCTCGACGAGGTCGTCGAAGTCCGGGCTCATCGCGAGGGGCCCCGTCGGCACGAGCGCGATCGCGTCCAGCAGCATGGTCGTCGCCGCGCCCGTCCAGGGGTCCGCGCCGGCCTCGGCCGTCTCCACGGTCAGGTTCACGCCCGCGTCGGTCTTCGAGAACGCATCGCGTATCGTCGCGGCCGCCGTCTCGATCGCCGCGCGCAGCGCTGCCTCCCTCGCCCCAGCGACGGAGACGACCGCCGTCGCGTCGCGCGGGATCGCGTTGCGGCTCTTGCCCCCGTCGAGCGAGACGAGGCGGAACGGCACGGTGGCGTGCGCCTCGCGCAGCGCCCGTCCGAGCACCTTGATCGCGTTCGACCGGCCGTACTCGATGTTCATCCCCGAGTGGCCGCCGAGCCCGCCGCTCACCGTCACGGCCAGCGCGACCGCGGCCGCGTCCGGGGCGTCACGCGGCGCGTCGACCCGGACCCAGGTGTCGGTGCTCCCCGCGCACCCGACGGTCAGCTTCCCGTCCTCCTCGCTGTCGAGGTTGACGAGGATCCGGCCCTCGACAAGTGTCCCGTCGAACGCGTTCGCGCCCTCGAGGCCGACCTCCTCGGCGACGGTCATGAGCAGCTCGAGCGGCCCGTGTGGCAGCGACGTGTCCTCGGCGAGGGCCATCATCGCGGCGATCGCGACGCCGTCGTCGGCGCCGAGCGTCGTCCCGTCCGCCTTGAGCCAGTCGCCGTCGCGGACGAGCACGATCCGGCCCTCGGCGGGGTCGTTCGGGCTCGCCGGGTCGCGCTCGCAGACCATGTCGAGATGGCCCTGCAGCGAGACGATCGGCGCGCCCTCGCGACCCGGCGTGGCCGGCACGCGGAGGACGAGGTTCCGCCCGGCGTCCTGATGGAGCGCCAAGCCGTGGTCGGCCGCCCATGCGCGGACGTGCTCGATCACGGGCTCCTCGTGTCGCGACGGCCGCGGGATCCTCGTGAGGGCCTCGAAGTGCGCCCAGAACGAGCGCGGCTCGAGGCCTGTGAGCACCGTCGCTCGACCGCCATGTCGTGCCGATTCTTCCGTCTGTCCTAGGCGAGCGCCTTCTGCTTGAGCGCCTCGAACTCGGCCTGCGTGATCGCGCCGGAGTCGAGGAGCTGCTTGGCCTTGTCGATCTCGGCCGCCGCGCCGCCGCCGCTATCGGCGGTCTGCCGGACGTACTGGTCGAACTGGTCGCGCTGCGCGCGCGAGCGCTCGAGATTCCGCTCGGTCATTCCGACGTTCTGCGTGATCAGGTAGATGAAGACTCCGAGGAAGGGCAGCAGGATCGCGAAGACGATCCATCCCGTCTTCCCCAGCCCCGAGAGGTCGTGCCGGCGGAAGATGTCCGCGAAGACCGTGAACAGGAGCCAGAACCACAGGATCCACACGAAGAAGATGACCATGGTCCACATGAGGTCGAGGAACGGATAGTCGGCTGCGAGCACAGTGCCTCCTTTGGTGACGACGGCCGCGACGATAACGCCCGGGCGCCTCGTTTGTGAAGCCCTCCAGGTGGATCACCCAGGTGAAGGCGACCGCCGGCGGAGCCTACAGAGCGTCAGCGGCCGCAGCCGGATGGCCGAGCCCGCCCCTGCGCTCGACGAGCTTGGCAACCTCAGCCACCGCGAGGAACACGATCGGCCCGAGCAGGCAGATGCCCCACTGGGAGCTCGTGAGCGAGACCGTGTCGAAGATCCGCTGCAGCGGCGAGAGCGCGGTGACGAGGAACGTGAGTACGAGCGCCGCGCCGATCAGCTGGACGAACCGCCGGTTCTCGATCGTATGGCGCTTGAGGATCGTCTCCGTCGGCTCGCGGGCCTCCAGGGCGGCGGCGACGTGCATGAGCGAGAGCGTGGTCAGGCCCATCGTGGTGGCGACGACGAGGTCGTAGCGCTCCTCGCCCCAGGCGACCACGGCGAGCGCGAGCGCCGCCATCACCACGCTCGCGACGACGAGCCGGGTGCCGAGCGCGCGATCGACGATCGGCGCGGCCGCGTCGCGCGGAGCGCGCCGCATCAGCCCTGGGACCTGTGCGTCGAAGCCGAGCCCGATGGCGAGGAGCACGTCGACCGCGAAGTTGATCCAGAGGATCTGCAACGGCGTCAAGGGGCTCCCGTTCGCGACGTCGAAGATACCGGCGCCGACGAACGTGAGGATGAAGCCGCCCAGCATGATCAGCTGGACGCGCACGTACTTCATGAGGTTGTCGTAGATCCCGCGGCCGCCCTCGACGGCGGCTTCGATGGTCGCGAAGTTGTCGTCGGTGAGGATCATGTCGGCGGCTTCCTTCGTCACCTCGGTGCCCGTGATCCCCATCGCGACGCCTATGTCCGCACGCTTCAAGGCCGGCGCGTCGTTGACGCCGTCGCCGGTCATCGCGACGACGTTGCCGAGGGCCTTCAGCCGGTCGACCAGGCGCACCTTGTCCTCGGGCGCGACGCGCGCGACCACGCCGATCTCGTCGAGCTGCCGGTCGAGCTCGTCGTCGGACAGCGCGGCGAACTCCGCGCCCGTCAGCGCACGTCCCTCGATCCCGAGCTGTGCGGCGATGGCCGCGGCCGTCGTCGCGTGGTCGCCGGTGATCATGCGGACGCGGATGCCCGCCTCCTTGCAGAGCGCGATCGCGTCCCGGGCCTCCTTACGGGGAGGATCGACGATCCCCACCAGCGCGAGCAGCGTCAGCCCCTGAACGTCGTCGAGCAGGACGCCGTCGGCCTGAAAGGCGGCCGGATCGAGGTCGCGCGCGGCGACGGCGAGCACGCGGAGCCCCTCCCCCGCGAGCCGATCGTTCTCGGCGAGAGCCCGTTCGCGCGCGGCTTCGACGGGCAAGGTCGCGCCGTCGGCGTCGCGCACGTACGACGAGCGTGCGAGGAGGACGTCCGGCGCCCCCTTGACGAAGCAGCGTACGACCGAGCGGCCGTCCTGCTCCATCTCGTGGAAGGTCGCCATCAGCTTGTACTCGGAGTCGAACGGCACCTCTCCGACGCGCGGGTATGCACGGCGCGTCCCGTCGACGTCGAGCCCGCCCTTCGCGGCGAGCACGACGAGCGCGGCCTCCGTCGGGTCGCCGACGATCTGGCCGTCGCGCACCGCGGCGTCGTTCGCGAGCGCCATCGGCAGGAGGAACGGCTCGAGCGCCACGTCGGTGTCGCCCGCGACGTGCAGGATCCTCCCGTTCGTGGAGTAGCCCTCTCCGTCGACCGAGTAGCGCCGGCCGGCGACCACGAGCTCGCGGGCGGTCATCTGGTTGAGCGTCAGGGTGCCGGTCTTGTCCGAGCAGATCGCCGACGTCGAGCCGAGCGTCTCGACCGACCGCAGCCGCTTGACGATCGCCCCCTTCGCCGCCAGGGCCTGCGTGCCCAGCGAGAGCACGGTAGTGACGACCGCGGGGAGCCCCGTCGGGATCGCCGCGATCGCGAGGCTGATCCCGATGAGGAAGAGGTCGTCGAACGACTCGCCGCGGATCAGCCCGAGGACGACCACCAGCGCAAGCGCGATCGCCGCCATGGTCGTGATCACCACGGTCAGCTGGTCGAGCTGCCGAGTCAGCGGGGTCTTCTCCTGCTGGACCTGCCCGAGCATCCGCGAGATCTGGCCGACCTCGGTCGACATCCCCGTTGCCGAGACGACCATCTCGCCGCGCCCGCGTGTCACGGTCGAGTTCATGTAGGCCATGTCCGTCCGGTCCCCGAGCGGGACCTCGTCGCCCGGCACCGCGTCGACCGCCTTCAGGACGGGCACACTCTCCCCGGTGAGGGCGGCCTCCTCGATCTCGAGCGTCGCGGCCACCAGCAGGCGCCCGTCGGCGGGGATCTTGTCGCCCGCCTCGAACGTGACGACGTCGCCCGGTACGAGCTCCTCTGCGGGGACGTCCGCCAGGTCTCCGTCTCGTCGAACGTGCGCCCTGATCACGAGCATCTTCTGCAGCGCGGCGACGCTCTCGGCAGCCTTGCCCTCCTGGTTCAGGCCGAGCACCGCGTTGAGGACCGTGAGCCCGAGGATCACGATGCCGGTGCTGAACTCCTGCAGCGCCGCGATGCTGACGACCGCGGCTCCGACGAGGACGAGCTGCATCAGGTCGCGGTACTGGCGCAGGAACGCGTGCCAGCCCGGCTCCGTCGCAGCCTCCGCGAGCCGGTTCGGCCCCACCTCGCCCCGCCGCCGCTCGACCTCGGCCGAGTCGAGCCCGTGCGTCGGATCGACCGCGAGCCCCTTGCACGCCTCCTCCGCGGTCAGCCCGTGCCAGGCGACCACCTGCCGGCCCGTGCCCTCGGTCGTCCCGAGCGCCGTCACCGCGAATAGTCCCGCTTCCGCACCCAGAGCACGTAGACGAGCAGCGTCGCGATGCTGAACACGATCCCGGCGATGATCCAGAGCACCTTCTCGACGCCGGAGAAGTCCGGCCGCCGGAGGATGTCGACGATCATCCAGATCACCGCGGCGTAGACGGCGAGCACGACCGCAACGAGGATCGACTCGCCGAACCACGTCAGCGCCAGGACATCGGTCACCTGTTTCCTCCCTGCTCCATGGGTTTCGCCGGATACTAGGGCGCCTCGACGCTCGGCCGCGTGCCCTCCGCCCGCCCCGGCGCGGGCATGATCAGGCGCAATGGACGCCCCGCCTCCCGTCGACGCCGCGCGCCCGAAGGCCGCAGGAGCGCACGAGCGCCTTCCGGGCTTCATCTACGGGACGCTGGTCGTGCTGACGATGATCGTCGTCGGCGCCAAGGCCTATCCGGACGAGCCGGGGGTGGTCGCCGCACTCGTCGTCGTCACGGCCGCGGTCCTCTGGCTCGCGCACGTCTATGCGCACGGCGTCGCGCTGAGCGTCTCGGAGGCGAAGCGCCTCTCGCTCGCCGACATGCGTCACCTCGCCCGGCGCGAGGGCTCGATCGTGCAGGCCGCCCTGCCGCCGGTCGTCCCGCTGCTCCTGGCCGCCGCGGGTGTCATCTCGACGCAGGTCGCCCTCTGGGCGGCGATCGCCGTCGGCCTCCTCGTGCTCGGCGTGCTGGGCGTCCGCTTCGCGCGGATCCGGAGGTTCGGCCCGGTCAGGACGTGCGCGGCCGTCGCCGCGAACCTCGCGTTCGGCGTGCTCGTGGTCGCGCTCAAGCTGCTCCTCGCGCACTGACGGCGCGGCGACCGCCGTCAGAGCAGCGGCGAGAGGAACGCGAACGCCGCGCCGCGCGCCCGCTCCTTGGTGCCGGTCAGGCGGCGGCCCGGCGACGAAACCGCCTCGGCCGGCTCGCTGAAGCGCTCGTCGAACTGCGTCGCGACCGCGGGCGAGCGCACGAGCAGGTCGATCTCGAAGAATCGCTTCAGGCTCCACGCCTCGAGGTTGCACGTCCCGGCGAGCACATCCTCGCCGTCGCGCACGAAGGCCTTCGCGTGCAGCATCGTCGGATACTCGAGGATCCGAACGCCGGCATCCAGGAGAGTCGCGTGATGGAACTGCTGCGCCGCCGCGCACGCCCAGTTGTTGGCGTTCGCCGGGACGAAGAGGCGCACGCGCACGCCTCGGCGCGCCGCCTGCTCGATCCTCCGGACCATCCCACGGTCGGTGACGTACGGGTTGACCACGTCGAGCGACTCGCCCGCACCATCGAGCATCGCGCGGATCGCGTCCGTGATCGGCCGGAACCTCCCGGGGGCGTTGTGGAGCACGGTCACCGGGATCGACGCCTCGCCATCCTCCGTCGCCGGGAAGAGCTCGTCGAGCGCCGTCACCGAGACCTCGCCGCCGAGCCAGCGGAAGCCGCCGATGAAGACGAGCTGGAGCTGCTCGACGACAGGCCCCGTCACGCGGAGGAACAGGTCGTGGAACCGGCCGTCGGCGAAGTGGTCTTCGATCCCGGCACCGCCGACCCAGCCAACGCGTCCGTCGACGATCAAGACCTTGCGATGGTCGATGTGCCCGAGCGCGGCGACGTTCCAGCGCGTGTCGCCGCCGCCTCCGAGGACGCCGTCGTGCGTACGCGGCTTCGTCGCGCGCACGACGCAGACCTCGACGCCGGCGGCGGTCAGCTGCTCGTAGAACGGACGCGAGCCTCCGTCCGGGTCGGAGCCCTGGCGGTCGACGACGAGCCGCACCGGCACACCGTCGCGTGCTTTCGCGGCGAGCACCTCCGCGAACGCGTCCCCCACCTCGCCCGGCCGGAACCCGAACTGGTTGATGTGGACGGACGACGAGGCCGATCGGATGTCCTCGAGCATCGGCGGGTAGAAGGCACTCCCCCCGACGAGCACGTCGACGGACGAGGCGCTGCTCTCGTCGAACCGCATCGCCAGGTCCCCCAGGGCGACCGGCCCGGCGAGCAGGCGCTCGGCATGATCCCGGATCCCGTCGCCCCGGACTGCGACTCCTGCGCTCGGGCCCATGTTCCTCGACGCACCGGGACGCCGGCGCGTACCCGCCTCAGCGGCGGGCTGGCTGGTCCTCCACCGCGATCGCGCTCAGGAGCGTCAGCCCGAAATCCGAGACGCGCAGCAGGAGCCCCTGGAGCTCCGCCTGATCGCGCACAGGACCGGAGAGCACCGTGTTCCCACGCTCCCGCGTGAGCGTCATACCCGCGAAGGCCGATCGCATCCGATCCGAGAGCTCTCCCTCGACCGTGAGCCGGTACTCCCTATCGGGCACCCCGACACCGTGGCACGGCGGGGGCACGCGCGGGGTACCGTCCGGAACGGTTCACCCGGGTGAACCGGGACGTCCGAGGAGCCCCAACGCCTCGGCGCGCGCGACCGCTTCCGTCCGGGCGTTGACGCCGAGCTTCCGGTAGATCGCGCGCTTGTGCGAGCGGACGGTGTTGGGCGAGAGATAGAGCTCCGCGCCGATCTGCCGCGTCGTGAGCTCGGCCCCCAGGAGCCGCAGCACGGCGAGCTCGGCGTCGCTCGGCTTCTCGCCGAGCTCGCCGTCGGCGCGGCCACGCGACGCCGCGAGCTCCTGCGCCACCTCGGCCTCGAGCGTCGCCAACGGCGCACGATCCACGAGCTCGTCGAGCTCGTCGCGCGCGGCGGCCAGCGCGGACGACGCGCCGTCGAGCCGGCCGCGGCGACACCGCGCCCTGGAAAGGAGCAGCAGGAGCCACGCATGGTGGACGGTCGCAACCTCGTCGCGGAAGAGGCGCTCCGCGGACGCGAGCTCGCGCTCCGCCTCGGCCGGCTTGCCCTCGGCGAGGCACACGAGACCGAGTGCCGCGAGTGCGCTCGCCCCGAGCCAGCTCCGGTTCGCCCCGACCCCGCCCATGATCGACCTGGCCTTCTCGGCATGGACGCGGGCGGAGCCGAGGTGCCCGCGATCGGCCGCCACGAGAGCGAGGGTCGATCGCGCGAACGCATGCCCCGGCGCTCGCCGCACGGCATCGGGATGCTCCACCGCCCGGAGGGCCGTCGTCCACGCCGCATCGAGGTCGCCGGCGAAGTAGAGCCCGCGGGCATGACTCGCGAGCGACGCGACGAGGGCCTCGTCCGCACCGGCTTCGGCGAGCTCGACGGCGCGGCGTCCGTTCTCGACGGCTTCCGCCATCGGGCCGTCGACGGCCGCGGCGCGCACCATCGCGGCGATCGCCTGCGCGTACACCACGGATCGCTCCGGCCGCTCCCGGGCGGCACGGTCGACGATCGCGAGGAGACGGTTCCGCTCGACGGTACGCCCGCCGAGCATCGCGGCTGCCGTGGCGGCGCCGGCAGCGAGCTCGGGATGCTCCAGGAGCTTCCCCTCCGGCAGCGCCTCGGTCCAGCGAAGCAGGGTACGGGCCTCGCCGCCGCGGATGAGCGCCAGGTGGTGCTCGACGAGCAGGCTCGCGACCAGGTCGAGATCACCCGCCGCCGCCGAGTGACGGGCGGCGTCGACCGGCAGGCCGTTCGACATCAGCCACTCCGCCGCACGCCGGTGGATCGCCACCGAGGCGCCGGGGCCGGCCTCGTCGGCCAGCTGAAACCCCGCAAACTCGGCGAAGAGGGGATGCACGCGGTACCAGCCACCGTGCTCGAGCCGCGCGACGAAGAGGTTCGATCGTTCGAGCACGGACAGCACCGCGGCCGAGTCGGAGCGATCGAGCACGCTGTCGCAGAGCTCTGCGGTGAACCTGCCGAGCACCGAGGCCTCGAGGAGGAACGACCGGACGTCGGCGTCGAGAGCGGCGAGCACCTCGTGGCTCAAGAAGTCGGCGACGAAGGCGTGGTCACCCGTGAACTCGCGCAGCGTGTGCTCGGGATCGTCCTGGTTTCGGAGCCACAGGGCCGCGAGCTCGAGAGCCGCGGGCCAGCCTTCCGTGCGCGAGCGCAGCATCTCCAGCTCCACGTCACCGAGCCGGAGATCTGTCCTCCTCCCGAGGAACGTCCGCACCTCCCGGGCCGTGAATGCCAGCTCGTCCGCTCGAAGCTCGACGAGCGTCCCTCGCACACGGAGTCGCGCGACGCGGAGCGCCGGGTCGCTGCGGGTCACGAGCACGAGCCGGGCGTTCGCCGGCAGCCGGTCGACGGCGTGGTCGATCGAGGCGAGGCACGTCGCGTCGGAGACGGTCTCGAGCTCGTCCAGGACGACGACGACCTCGTCCCCGAACGCGGCGATCCCGTTCATCAGCTCGTCGACCGCGGCGTCGATCGATGCACCGGGGACGCGTAGCCGGTGAAGCGCCACGCGTCCGAGCCCCTCCCGCACGCGATCGACCGCAGTGGCGACGTACGTCCACAGGCGTACCGGGTCATTGTCGCCGGAGTCCAGCGTGACCCACGCGAGCGGCGTACCGCGCGTCGCGCACCAGGCGCGCACCGCGATCGTCTTCCCGTACCCGGCGGGCGCGACGACGAGCGTCAGCGCGCCCTGCTCGTCCGCGTCGAGGGCGCGCACGAGCCGCGGACGGTCGATCACCTCCTGCCGCAGCACGGGCGGAGCGAGCTTTGCCTCCGCGACCGGGGACGGCTCCGCGGCTGCCCGCTCGACCCAATCGTCCGATGCCGTCTCCTCAGCCACCGCCGAATCTTTGCAGCGGTGCTGTGTGCGCGTCAGAGGGTCCGTCTAGTAGCTGGTGCGCATCCTCTGCGCGGGCTTCGCTGCGTACGTCGCGATGTCGAGCACGACGCCGAGGCTGACCAGCGCGACGTCCCAGAACCCGCTGACCCCGACGATCGGCGACCAGGCGATGATGTACATCAGCGTCGTCCAGGGCAGGAACAGGAACCCGAGCAGGCCCCAGACCCAGTTGTCGATCGCGGCGTCGGGCTTGTCCCCGAAGATCCACCAGAAGAAGAGCGCGATCCGCGGCCCGAGGCCGCCGGCGAGGAGGAGGGCGCAGCACACGCTCGCGAGTCTCGGGTATTGGCCGCCTCGTGTCAACCGGGAGCCTCCGCGCGACGCCCGCGCGCACGGCCCCGCGGGGCCCGGCAGGCCGGGCACTGGTAGAACAGCCCCCATGCAGGAGCCGGGCGTCGCGGACACGGCAGCGCCGCCGCCGGGGCGGCTTCGCCGGCTGATCGACGCCGGGATCGCACTCAACTCCGAGCTGTCGCTCGACTCCCTGCTGCAGAGGGTGGTCGAGGCGGCCGCCGACCTGACCGCCGCGCAGTATGCGGCGCTCGGGGTGATCGACACGGCCGGCCGTAGCCTGGAGCGGTTCTACACCACGGGAATCGACCGGGCGACCCACGAGGCGATCGGCGACCTGCCGCGAGGACGCGGCGTGCTCGGCGTCCTGATCCGGGACGCGCGGCCGCTCCGCCTGCACGACATCGCCGACGACCCGCGCTCCGTCGGGTTTCCGCGGAACCACCCTCCGATGCGGACGTTCCTCGGCGTCCCGATCGTGCTGCGCGGGGTGGCCTACGGCAACCTCTACCTGACCGAGAAGGCGAACGGCTCGGACTTCACGGCCGAGGACGAGGAGCTCACCCAGCTCCTCGGAGCGCAGGCCGCGGTCGCGATCGAGAACGCGCGCCTCTACGAGTCGTCCACGCGCTGGCTGCGTCAGCTCGAGGGCCTCAGCGAGATCGGGGCCGCGATCGCGTCGGAGGTCGAGCTCGAGCCGCTGCTCGACCTCGTCGCGCGCCGGATGCAGGAGCTCGTCGGGGCGCGGCTCGTGCTGATCGCGCTGCCCGACGCTCAGGGGTCGCTGACGGTCACCGCGGCGGCGGGGCGGGACGACCTGGTCGGCACGGAGTTCGACTCGAGCACGACCAAGGTGGGTCGCGTGCTCGAGCGCGGGCACACGGAGCGCGTCGACTCGGTCGTCGACGACCCCGAGGTCGACCAGCGCGTCGCGCGCGCGCTCGGCATCAGCTCGGCGATGTACCTGCCGCTCGCGGTGCGCGGCACCCCGATCGGCGTGGTCGCCGTGCACGACAAGCTCGGGGCGGACCCGCGCTTCGACGAGGGCGACGTCCGCGTCGCCGAGTCGCTCGTGACCCGCGCGGCGATCGCGGTCGACCTCTCGGAGCGCGTGAGCCGTGACGCCCTGCGCCGCGTGGTCGACGCGCAGGAGCTCGAGCGGGCACGGCTTGCCCGCGAGCTGCACGACGAGACGGGCCAGGCGCTCACGTCGATCCTGCTCGGGCTCAAGCACCTCGACGACGTCGTCGAGACCGACGCGGCGCGGGAGGCGACGGCCGCGATCCGCGAGCTCGTGGCAAGGACGCTGCAGGACGTCAGGCGGCTTGCGGTCGAGCTCCGGCCGAGCGCGCTCGACGACTTCGGCCTCGTGCCCGCAGTGGAGCGCCTCGCCTCGAACCTCTCCGAGCAGTCCGAGCTCGCCGTCGACCTCGAGGCCCGCCTCGGCGATCGGCGCCTGCCGCCCGAGGCCGAGACCGCCCTCTACCGGATCGTGCAGGAGGCGCTGACGAACGTCGTCAAGCACGCCGACGCCCACCGTGTCAGCATCACCCTCATGCGCAAGGAGGCATCGGCGGTGGTCGTGATCGAGGACGACGGTCAGGGGTTCGAGCCCGGGGCGGTGCGCGCCGGGGCACTCGGCTTCGTCGGCATGCGCGAGCGAGTCGAGCTCGTCGGCGGGCGCCTCACCGTCGAGTCGTCGCCGGGCGCCGGGACGACGATCGTCGCCGAGGTGCGCGCGGCCGGTCCGGCGGAGGACCGGCGGTGAGCATCCGCGTCGTTCTCGTCGACGATCACGCGATCCTTCGTGCCGGCCTGCGCCGGGTGCTCGACGCCGAGGCGGACATCGAGGTGGTCGGGGAGGCGGAGTCGGCCGACCGAGCGGTCTTCGAGACGATCTCGAACAAGCCCGACGTGGTCGTGATGGACCTCGTGATGCCGGGGAAGTCGGGGATCGAGGGAATGCCCGCCGTGCTCCAGGCGGCGCCGGACGTGAAGGTGCTCGTCCTCTCGATGCAGGACGACCCGCGCTACGTCCGCGAGGCGTTCGAGGTCGGCGCGGCCGGGTACGTGCTCAAGGAGGCGGCCGACACCGAGGTCGTCGGCGCGATCCGGTCGGTCGCGGCAGGCGAGCGGTACGTCCACCCGGCGCTCGGCGCCCGGCTGGTCGCGGCCGACGCGGAGGAGCGCAAGCGCGCGGAGGCAGACCCGTTGTCGGAGCGCGAGCGCGAGGTGCTGCGGCTGCTCGCCCTCGGGCACACGAACCAGGAGATCGCGAAGATGCTCTACATCTCCGTCCGCACGGCCGAGACCCACCGCGCGCACATCATGCAGAAGCTCCGCCTCTCGAGCCGCGCGGAGCTCGTCCGCTATGCGCTCGAGAACGGCCTCATCGAGGGCTGAGGGCGCGTCAGCGGACCACGAGGACGTCGCACGGCGCCTGCCGGACGACCTTCGCGCTGACCGAGCCGAGCACGAGCCGCCGCAGCGACCGGCTGCGGCGGCCGAGGACGACGAGGTCGGCGTCGAGCCCGCGCGCCGCTTCGACCAGCTCGGCGGCCGGCTCGCCGACGGGCTGGAGGTACGTCGCCGCCACCTGCCGGCGGACGAGCTGCTCGCGGGCCTGATCGAGCGGCCCCGCCTGGTGGTGCCCGCCGCCGGGCGCGACACTGACGACGGTCAGCGTCGATCCGTAGCCCGCCAGGTCCGCCGCCCGCTCGAGCGCACGACGTGCCGCATCCGAGTCGTCGTAGGCGATCATGATCTTCCGCGGTTTCGCTGCCATGTCGACCATGGTGGCCGGTCGACACGCGCGCGTCGTCCGCGCCGGGCCGCATTCCTCTGCGGAGAAGTACGGAGCGGGCGCGCAGCATGGGAGGTGTCCGACCGAAGTCGGACACCGAAGCGCTGCCACGGCGCCGAGAGCGGATCACGTGCCGTTGCGCCCGGAGGGCGGCTTCACCGCCCGGGAGGTCCAGGCAGCGCGTGCTGCGGCGCGACGCAAGAGGAGGTGGCGCGTGGGGCAACCAGGGGTTCTCCCACGGAACAACCGGTTCCCCCTCGCACCGAGAGGGCGGCCCGAAGGCCGCCCTCTCGCTCACTCCGGGAGGTCGGAGCGATCAGTGGCCGATGGCCACCTTCGTCGTGACCCCTGGCTGCGCGACGGCCTCCTCGCGGAATCGCCCGCCGAGCACTGCGAGTGCCAGGATCATCAGTCCGACGCCGGTCAGGAGCAGCGCGATCCCGACCACGATCCCGAAGACCGAGAGCTGCGCGGCCATGTAGCTCGTGTTGAGCGCCGTGGTCAGCGCCGTCTCGGTCACCCAGAGGTTACGGGCGCCGTTCGCGACCGGCTGGCCACTCGAGTCCTTCGCGGCGGTCGCCTCGTCGTTGGTGCCCTTCTGGTCGCTCGGGTTCGCTGCCGACTGGTACCGGCCCATCTCTGCGTACGTGAGGCCGCCGGACGCCTCGAGCGTGTGCGTGCGCATGATCTGCGCGAACGCGCGAGCCTGATCACCGGTCGTCACCTGCTGACCGGCCCACTGATCCGCGTACTTCGCGACGGCGGGGTCGGACGCCTCGCCGAAGAAGATCTGCTCCTGCTTCAGGCTGTCCTGAACGGTGCTGCGGCCGTCGAAGCCCATGTACAGGGCTGCGGCGCCGAAGACGAGCAGGACGACGCTCGCTGCGAGTCCACCCCACTCGAGAATCCTTCTGGTGTTCATCGCTCCTCCTCCCGATGGATCACTTTCCGTTGCCAGGAGCTTCGTCGCGCGGCGACGGGCCGCCATCGGGGAATGATCGCCGCTCCGCTGCGACGAAACCCCGCTCTCGTACTGTGGGGAACTACGCAGCCGCAGCCTGCGGCTGCGCTACCAGGTCTTCGCGCGGACGACCGCGTCCGGCCGGCGCACGCGGATGCGGGCGTCGACCGCGACGCAGCGATCCGGGAGGGCGAGGACCGGGTTCAGGTCGAGCTCGGCGACCGTCGGGAGGTCCTCGCCGAGGCGGGCGAGGCGGAGGACGAGGTCGACGAGGGCAGCCCGGTCGGCAGCCGCCGCTCCGCGGAACCCGGCGACGAGACGGCCGGCCTTGCCGCCGTCCACGAGCTCCTCGGCGTCGACGTCCGTGAGGGGAGCGATCCGAAACGCGGCCTCACCGATCAGCTCGGCGAAGACGCCGCCGGGGCCGAACGCGACGAGCGGCCCGAAGACGGGGTCCTGGACGACGCCGGCGAGAAGCTCGGCGCCACCGGCGAGCATCGGCTGGACGATCACCGGCAACCCGATCCGCGCGGCGGCGGCCGCGACCGCCTCCTCGTCCGCGAGATCGAGGGCGATCCCGCCGGTCTCGGTCTTGTGGGCGCCGGGCGCCGCCGTCTTGACGACCGTGGGGAACCCGACTCGGCGCGCGGCCTCGACCGCGTCGTCGACCGACGTCGCGACGCGCTCGGGCACGAGCGGGAGCCCGTAGGCGTCGAGCAGCTCGCGGGTCGCCGCCGGGTCGAGCCACGTGTCGTCCGAGCCCTCGAGCGCCCGTTCGACAACGGCCTCTGCCCGGGCGCGGTCGATCCGGTCGAGCGTCGGGGCGGCCCCCTGCGGACGCCGCAGCCAGGCGGCGCGGTCGGCGACGCGGCCGAGCGCCCGCGCGGCCGACTCGGGATAGGCGAACGACGCGACACGGTGCGTCCCGCGCAGCGCCGTAGGCGTTCCCTCCGAGCTCATGATCACCGCGAGCACCGGCTTGTCGGACTCGACTCCCTGGGCGGTCTCGACGACCGCCTCGGCGATCTCCTCGGCCGTCGCGCTGACGGCCGGCACGAAGAGCACGATGCACGCGGACACGTGCGGGTCGGCGAGCACGTGCGGCAGGGCGGCTGCGTAGGTGGCGGCGGTCGCGCTGCCCAGCATGTCGACGGGGTTCGCGACGCTGGCCTCGGCCGGGAGCACTGCCCGGAGCCCCGCGACGGTGTCCTCGCCGAGCGCGGGGAGCTCGAGGCCCGCGGCCTCGCAGGCGTCCGCGCAGAGGATCCCGAGGCCGCCGGCGTTCGTCACGATCCCGACCGAACGGCCGTCGAGCCGCCCACCGGCGGAGAACAGCGAGGCGACGTCGACGAGCTCTTCCAGCGTCTCGGCACGGATGACGCCGGCCTGGCGAAAGAGCGCGTCGGCGGCGGCGTCGGAGCCGGCCAGCGCTGCCGTGTGCGAGCTCGCGGCACGCTGGCCACTCTTCGAGCGGCCGCTCTTGAGCGCGAGGATCGGCTTGCGGCGCGCGACCCTGCGGGCGATGCGCGCGAACCGGCGAGGGTTCCCGAACGACTCGACGTAGAGAAGGATCGCCTCGGTCGCGGCGTCCTCTTCCCACCACTCGAGCAGGTCGTTCGTCGAGACGTCGGCCTTGTTCCCGATCGACACGAACGCGGACAGCCCGAGGCCCCGCGTCACGGCGGCCTCGAGGAGCGCCAGCCCCAGGGCACCGCTCTGCGAGGAGAAGCCGATGTTCCCGGGCGGAGCGGAGCGGGACGCGAACGTCGCGTTGAGGCTCGGGCCGGCGACGGAGATGCCGAGGCAGTTCGGGCCGATCAGGCGCGCGCCGTGGGCGCGGACGAGCGCGAGCAGCCGCTCCTGGCGATCGATTCCGTCGCTGCCCGTCTCCGCGAAGCCTGCGGAGATGACGACGAGCGCGCGGATGTTCCGGGCGAGCGCCTGCTCGGCGGCCTCGGCCACACCCGCCGCGGGCACGCAGATCACCGCCACGTCGACCGGATCGGGGATCTCGTCCACCGAGCGGTACCCGCGCACGCCCGCGACCGACGCGCCGTCGCGGTTGACCGGATAGGCGGCGCCCTGGAAGTCGGCCTCGATGACGTTGCGGAAGAGCTCGCCGCCAATCGTCCCGCGGCGTCGCGACGCGCCGATCACGGCGACGCTGCGCGGCTCGAAGAACGGCCGCAGGGACGCCGTCACCGCGACGTGGTCACGCTCGGCGAGCAGCTGCTCGAAGCGCTCGGTGCGCGCGATCGGGAACGTGATCTCCACCTCGCCTCCGGCGAGCTCGCGCGTCAGCTCGAAGCCGAGCGCCTCGAAGACCCCGAGCATCCGCCGGTTGTCCGGCAGCACTTCCGCGACGAAGCGCTCGATCCCGTGCCTGGCGGCACGTTCCGCGAGCTGCTCGACGAGCCGTGTCCCGACGCCGCGGCGCTGGTACCCGTCGGCGACGGCGAAGGCAGCCTCGGCGACACTCGGGTCACGCAGGCGCGCGTAGTTCGCGAGGGCGACCACCCGCTCGGTACCGTCGTCGACGAGCGAGCCGAGCAGCGCGCCCCGCTCCGCCCAGTCCGAGTCGAGCACCTGCTCGACGACCTCCGGCCCGAGCGAGGGAAACCCGTGGAAGCGCATGTAGAGGCTCTGCTCGGAGAGCGCGCGAAAGAAGTCGAGGATCGCGTCGGCATCGGCGCGCGCCGGAGGACGCAGTCGCAGAGTGCTGCCGTCACGGAGGATCACGTCGACGACGTCGGCCACCAGGGCATTCTCCCCCTCGTGCGACCTCGGCGTCACGCCACCCAGCGTGCCGCCTCGACCTGGCCGTCGCATCCGGACCGGATCGCACGGTCGCATGGGTAGTTCTCCACGGCACCGATCCGGCGGACCGCTGATGCGCCGCATGCGAGAGCGGCCTCACTCTTCGTGACGGAAAGCCCACGGAAAGGGGTTGCGATGAACGCCAGAGCGGTCACCTACGGCGCAATCGGGCTCGAGGCGATTCGGGTGCGGGACGCGATGCACGAGGGAGTCCTCTCGTGCTCCGCGGACACGCCGCTGTCGACCGTCGCCGAGCTCATGGCGGCGCGCGGCGTTCATTGCATCGTCGTCACCGAGGCCGACGACCTCGCCGTGTGGGGCGTGATCTCCGACCTCGACCTCGTGGCCGCGGCGGGCGTCCGCGACCTCGATGCGCAGTACGCGGGCGGATCGGCGGCCACGTCGGCGCTCGCGATCGCCCCCGACGACACCCTGCAGCGCGCAGCGCAGATGATGACCGAGCACGCGGCCGCTCACCTGCTCGTCGTCGACGACGAGTCGGGGAGGCCCGTCGGGGTCCTCTCGACGCTGGACGTGGCGCGCGTGCTCGCGGAACGCAGCCGGCGATGAGGCGGGTCGCGGCCGGGTGGGCGCGGCCCGCGCAGTACCTGGGTCTCGCCCTGGGAGCGGCACTCGCCCTCGCTCCGCTCGGCGCCGCGCGCCAGGCGGAGCTCCCACTGCGGCCCTGCACGCTCGCCGGTGCCGTCGCGGCGAGGTGCGGGACGTTCACCGTGCCCGAGAACCGCGACCTCGCAAACGGCAGGACGATCCGTCTCCGGGTCGCGGTCGTGCCCGCGCGCGACGGCGGCTCGCGCCCGGACCCGCTGGTCTACCTCGCCGGCGGCCCGGGCGGATCCGCCGTCGCAGGCGCGGCAGGAGTGCTCTCGAGCTTCGCGGCCGTCCACGAGACGCGCGACATCCTGCTGGTCGACCAGCGTGGGACGGGTGGCTCGAACCGGCTCGCCTGTCCGGCCCCCCGCGCGCCGCTCCGCACCGCGACGGTCGTGCGCGCCTATGTCGAGGCATGCCTCGCGCGGTTCGACGCCGACCCGAGGCAGTACACGACCGTGCCCGCGATGGAGGACCTCGCCGACGTGATCCGGGCGCTCGGCTACGCGCAGGTCAACGTCTACGGCGGCTCCTACGGCGCGACCGCCGCGCAGTACTTCCTCGCCCTCCATCCCGAGCTCGTGCGCACCGTGATCCTCGACGGCGGGACGCTGCTCGACGTGCCCATCTTCGAGCTCTGGGGCCGGAACGGCGAGCGGGCCCTGCGGGCGATCCTCGCGCGCTGCGCCGCGGCGCCCCGCTGCGCGCGGGCGTACCCGCGCGTGCGCCGCGAGGCGTTCGAGATGATCGCGGCGCTCCGCCGGAAGCCCGTGCAGGACAACGACACGGTGATCGACGCGGCGAGCGCGGCCGGGACGCTCCAGGCGCTCTCGCGGTCGCCCGAAGGCGCCGGGAGGATTCCGTGGATCGCCCATCAGGCGCTCGCGGGTGACTGGACGCCGCTCGAGCTCTCGATCGACGAGCAGGGCAGCGGCGGGCTCGAGACACGGCAGCTGATGTTCTGGTCGATCGTCTGCAACGAGCCCTGGGCCCGCTGGAACGCGGCGCGGACGGCGGCCGCGAGCCGCGGAACGTATCTCGCCGAGAGGACAGCGCTCGACGCGCGCCTCGCCGCGGCCGTCTGCTCCGTGTTCCCGAAGGTCGCCCAGCCGGCATGGTCGAAGTCTCGTGTCCGCTCGGAGCTGCCAGTGCTGCTCGTGGTCGGAGGCAGCGACCCGCAGGACCCGCTCGCGAACGTGCGGAACGCGAGCCACGAGCTCCCGGCGAGCCGCACCATCGTGGTACCCGCGGGCGGGCACGGATCGATCCAGGTCGGCTGCATGCCGCGGCTCGCGCTCGAGTTCGTCGAGCACGCGAGCGCCTCGGGCCTCGACGCGAGCTGCGCGGCGCGGTTTATCCTTCCGCGGTTCGTCGTACGCTGAGCCCCATGGAGCAGATGCCGATCCCAGCGGAGCAGCGGTATCCCGTCACCGTCGAGGGAACGCTCGACGACGTGAGCCGCTGGCTCTGGCTCGTCAAGTGGTTGCTCGCGATCCCCCACTACATCGTGCTCGCGTTCCTCTGGGTCGCGTTCTTCCTGCTGAGCGTCGTCTCGTTCTTCGCGATCCTCTTCACCGGTCGGTACCCGCGGTCGATCTTCGACTTCAACGTCGGCGTGCTCCGCTGGACGTGGCGTGTCGGCTTCTACACCTTCGGCGCGCTCGGCACCGACCGCTACCCGCCCTTCACGCTCGGGGCCGCGGACTACCCGGCGACGCTCGACGTGGAGTACCCGGAGCGGCTCTCGCGGGGCCTCGTGCTGGTCAAGTGGTGGCTGCTCGCGATCCCGCAGTATCTGATCGTCGGCGTGCTCGTCGGCGGTGGAAACTGGGTCGCCTGGCGCGAGGAGCACTGGACGTGGAGCTGGGGCGGCGGCCTGATCGGCCTGCTCGTGCTGATCGCCGGGCTCTGGCTGCTCTTCCGCAACCGCTACCCGCAGGGGATCTTCGACCTCGTGCTCGGGCTCGACCGCTGGGTTCTCAGGGTCGCCGGCTACGCGGCGCTGATGACCGACGTGTACCCGCCGTTCCGGCTCGACCAGGGCGGCTCGGAGCCCGGGGCTCCGGCCGCACCGGCCGCCGCTGCAGAGCCGACACCCGCGGGAAGCCCCGGCGGCCGGTGGAGCGGCGGCCGCATCGCACTGCTCGTGGTCGGGTGCGTGCTCGGGCTCGTGTCGCTGGGCGTTCTTGCCGCGGGCGCGGGCGCGCTCGCGATCGACCAGACGCAGCGGGAGGACGGGTTCGTGACCAGCCCGTCCCACGCCTACGCGACCCCCACCTATGCGCTCGTCTCCGAGACCGCGGATCTCGACGGCCCCGACTGGGCCTGGAACGACCTCGTCGGGACGGTACGGATCAGGAGCCGGAGCGACCGTCCCGTCTTCCTCGGCATCGGCCCCGAGACGGAGGTGCGGCGCTACCTCGCCGGCGTCGCGCACGAGATCGTCGGGGACCTCCAAGACGACCCCGGCGAGTACGACCGACATCCGGGCGGCGCGCCCGCCTCGGCGCCCGGGACGCAGACGTTCTGGGCAGCCTCGGCAAGGGGCAGCGGCGAGGTCACGCTCGACTGGGACATCGAGAACGGCCGGTGGGCGGTCGTCGTCATGAACGCCGACGGCTCCCGTTTCGTCGACACGACCCTCGACATCGGCGCCGAGCTCGACGCGCTGCCCTGGGTCGGCGGAGCGCTGCTCGGCGCGGGTGTGCTCCTCGCCCTGCTTGCCGTCTGCCTGATCGTCCTCGCGCTGCCGAAGCGCGGTCGCTGAGCAGATCCCGAAACTGCGCGCCGTAGTTCCCCGCAGCGCCGGCGCACGTCTCCCCGATGCCCCGGGATTCGGGCAGTGCTGAACTGGAAGTGCGAAGGGAGGTGTTGCAAATGACACTCGTTCGCTGGAGCCCGTTCCAGGAGTTCGACTCGATGGACCGCATGGTGCGGCGGATGTTCGACCAGATCGGCGTCGTGCCCGCATGGCCGGCAGCCGACGTCTACGAGTCGAACGGCGAGTTCATCTACGAGCTCGAGGTCCCGGGCTACGACGAGAAGGACCTCGCGATCGAGGTTCGTGACCACATGCTCACCGTCAAGGGCGAGAAGGCCGAGAAGAAGGAGGAGAAGGAGAAGACCTTCTACCTCAACGAGCGGCTCGCGAAGACGTTCGAGCGTCGGTTCGAGCTGCCGCCCGAGGCGATCAGCGACAAGGTCGCCGCGGAGTTCAGGCAGGGCGTGCTCGTCGTGCATGCGCCGAAGGCGGCGGAGGTCAAGCCGCGCACGATCGCGATCTCCACGATGAAGTGAGAATCGGGCGTCGAACGGGGGCGCGGAGCGTTCCGCGGGGAAACGCCCGAAAGCGGGGCCGCGGCACCGGCCGCGGCCCCGGCTGTCTCTGGAGGCTCCGACGGCGGCCGAAGCTCAGGCGCCGCGCACCACGACCACGACGCCGCGGGCATGTGAGGCGCAGTGCTGGCTCACCGAGCCGAGGAGCAGGCTCTTGAAGCCGCCCCGCCCGCGGGAGCCGACGACGAGCAGTGCGGATCCCTCGGAGGCGGCGACGAGCGCGCTACCGGGCGGGCTCTGGACGGCCTGCTCGGTCACGCCGACGCTGTCCGGCGCACTCGCTCGCGCCTCCTCGAGCACAAGCTCGGCGTCCTCCGCGAGAGCGGCGCGAAGCTCCTTCACCGCCGAGGCGCTCGACATGCCCAGGGCGGCGAGGCCCCACGGCTCGTCGTAGGCGCAGACGGCGAGCACGCCGACGCGCCGCAGACGCGCTTCGGCGTAGGCCCACTCGAGCGCCGCGCTCGCTCCCGGCGAGCCGTCGACGCCGACGACGATTCGCGAACGCTCGGTGGGCCCGGCGTCGTGCACGACCGCGACGGGGCACGCTGCATGGTGGAGGCAGGCACGGGAGACCGACCCGAGAACCGCCCCGGTGACGCCCCCGTGGCCACGGGAGCCCACGACGAGGAGAGCGGCTCCGGCCGCCCGCTCGACGAGCAGGCCCGCCGGGTCCCCCTGGTCGACGTAGCGCTCGATCTCGACGCCCGCGGCACCGTCACCTGCCTGCGCGAGCTCCGCCTCGAGCGCGGCCCGCGCCGCGTCGCCGAGCTTCTCGCGGAGGAGCCCGAAGGCGGGGATCATCCTGACGGCGGCGAACGGGGGGATTCCCCAGGAGTGGACGACGTCCAGGCGAGCGCCGCGGAGCGCGGCCTCGGCGAGAGCGAAGCGAAGCGCCTCGCGCCCGTGGGCCGAGCCGTCGACGCCGACGACGATGGCGCCGGCCACGCGCGCGCGCCGCCGGTCCTACGACCCGGAGGGAAGCAGGCCGTCGCACGACTCCGCGTCGGCGAACGACTGCTGCAGCTCGTCGTCTACGTCGCGCAGCGATGCAAGCTCGTCCAGCGACGCGGAGAGCTGCTCGGAGATCTTGGCGACAGCCGCGCTGACCTCCGACGCGGCGCCGAGGAGGCCCTGGACGCCCGAGGCGTCGTCGACCGCCTGCTGGATCGTGTCCACGTCGCTCTGGAGACCCGTGGCGAGCGTGTCGAGCGCGCTGCGCGCCTGCTCGCCGGCCTCGGTGTCGGGGCTGCCCAGGCCCTTCACCGTGTCGACGAGCGTCTCCGTGGTCTGCTTCGCGTCAGCTGCGGCCTGCTCGAGGCCGGCGCGCGTCGGGTTGCTCGTGAGCGAGCTCGCGGTGGACGCGATGTCGCTGCGCCATGTGTTGACGGCCGTGCAGACGTCGCTCGCCCACTGGGTGGAGGCCGGCACCGACTCGTCGTCCCCGCCGCACCCGGCCGCGACGAGCGCGATTCCCGCGACGAGCGCGGCGGCGAGCATGCGTGTGGGGGTCATCGGCGTTCCCTTCGGTCGGTGTCTCGTTGGGCCCCGGCAGGTTACCCCGCGCTCGGCCGGCCCGACCGGTCGACGGCCCACGAGAGCTCGGACCGGACGCCGACGACCCCGGCGACGAGCGGCACCCGCTTCTCGAGCAGGTCCGCCTCGAGCTCGGTGTCGACCTGGCCACGCAGGACGACCTCGCCCTCGTCCACCTCGACCTCGAGGCGCTCGGGCGCGATCCAGAGCATCCTGCCCACGACGTCCTCGCGGATCTCCCGCGCGATCTCCTCGTCGCTCCGCGTGAACAGCCGGACGAGGTCGGCGCGCGTGACGATGCCCACGAGCGTGCCGTCCTCCACCACCGGCAGCCGGTTGACGCCGAGCGAGACCATCGTGCGTGCGGCCTCGGTCACCGGGCTGTCGACCTCGACGGTGATCGCCGGCGCCGTCATCGCCTCGCCCGCCGTGTGCGCGCGGAGCTTCGCGAGGTCGGGCGAGCTCGCCGTGTCGACGAGCCACGCGAACAGGCCGCCCGAGTGTTCGGGCGGGCCACCCTGCTTCACGAGCAGGTCGGCCTCGCTCAGGACGCCGACGACCGCGCCCTCCGCGTCGCGGACCGGGAGACCGGAGATCCCGCGCTCCACGAGCACGACCGCGACGTCCTTGATTGGCGTGTCCGGCGTCACCGAGACGACGTCGCGCGTCATCACGTCGCCGACCCGAACCGTGCTCTCTCCCATGACGACTCCCTTCCTCAGAATCCGAGCCCGATCGGGAGCCGCTCCGGGCTCCGGAGGGACCGTGTCACGTCCCGGAGCCCGACCATCCCGACGGGTCTTCCGTCGTCCAGCACCGGCAGGTGGTGGATGCCGTACTCGGTCATCAGCGTCTCCGCCACGTCGAGGGTCGTCGACGCCGAGACGGTGACGGGGCTCGCCGTCATCCACCGCCCCACCGTCGCGCCGGACGGGCCCACGCCGCCGGCGACGGCGCGGAGGACGTCGCGGGCGGTGAGGATGCCGACGAGCCGCTCGCCGTCGACCACCAGCACGGAGCCGCCGTCGTGCTCTCGCATCGCGCGCACCGCGCTCTCGAGCGTCGTCCCGGACGGGAGGAGCGGCGGGCATCGGCGCATCACCGCACCGACCGACCTCGCCTCCGCCGCAGACGGGGCGGACGGCACGTCCGGGCCGACGATCGCGAGCTCGAGCCCGCTCGGGTCGAGCGGGAGGTCCACCTGCAGTCCTCCCGCGGGCGGCGCGTCGCCGGGGACGGGCGCCTCACCCGTCAGCGCCGCGAGAAACGGCGCGAGCCGCCGGCCGACGATCTTCGTGGGCGGCCACCAGATCGGCGACGAGCTGGCCCAGTCGGGCTCTCCTTTGCCAGACAGATCACGGCGGAGATACTGCGGCTCGGCGCCCGTCAGGAGGAGGCCTCGGAGGATGGGGCGGAACGGATGGGGCACGAGGGACGCTCCCGCGAGGACGGCTATCGCCTCGGCGGCGGCAACCGCCTGCTGGGCGGCGATCCCGCCCTGCTTGATCGGGAAGCTCGTAACGTCACCCGCCGCGAAGACGGCGTCGGCACCGGGGACGCAGCAGTGCTCGTCGATGTCGACGAACCCCTCGAGCGTCTGGGGGATACCGTCGATCCGCTGTCCCCGCAGCCGCGGAAGCGCGACGACACGCTCGACCGGGAGAGCCTCGCCGGAGAGGAAGAGCAGGTTGCCGTCGACGTGCTCGACGGCGTACGACCCGCCGACGAACGCAACGCCCGCCTCGTCGAGCAGCGTTCGGACCGCGTCGCTCGCGGTCCCGCCGAACAGCTGCAGTGGATGGAGCTCGGGCGTGACGACCGCGACCTCGACCCCGTGCCTGCCGGAGGCCTGGAGGTACGCGGCCGTCATCAGCGCGAGCTCGTATGCGGGCAGCGACCACGTCGCGCCCCATGGCACGGCGAACGCCAGCGTCGTGACGTCGCCCTGGTCGATCGCGTCGAGCAGCTCGCGGATCCGTTCGCTGTCTGCGGGTCCGCGAAACGTGAGCGCGCCCGGGACGGCGGGGTACGGCACGGCACCGCAGGCGACCAGGAGCGCGTCGTAGCGGAGCACCCCGCCCGACTCCGTGCGGGCCTCGTGCCGGTCGGCATCGACGGCGGCGAGCGAGCCGAGCGCGAGGCCCGCTCCGACCTCCGCGGCGAGCTCCCCGAGGTCGAAGTGACGCACCGTGCCGAGGCCGAAGGGCTCGGCCACCGCGACCGGGCGATACCAGAAGGTCGGCTCGGGCGCGAGCAACTCGACACGGGCGCGGCCCTCGCTCAGCTCGCGCAGCGTCAGAGCGGCCTCGAGCGCCGCGACGCCGCCGCCCGCGATCAGCACCGAGAAGTCGTCACCCGTCACGTCTCGATAGTGCGGCGACCGCGCGCGCCGTGCATCGGGGAATCGGCGCGCGCTCCCTCGGATTTCTACGGATCGGCCCGTGGCGACTCGGAGAGGGCGACGGAGAACGCGCGCCGTCCGCCGCCCTGGAGCCACGGTGTCTGGAACTGTCCGTGGTGGACTCCGAGCCGTTTGGGGGAGGCACCACATATCTCACACGAGGAGCGGGCTTCGCCGTTTCGTCCACAGGGCGGTGCTCGAACTCTCCGCAAAATGCACGGAACGCCGGTCGGCTTTCCACAGGCATCCACAGGCAGCGCCCCGGACCTGCGGAAACCCGTGCGTCAGGCAGGCTCGATCGAGACCTCGGCGGGCAGCTCACTCCGCACGTCGCGCGGCTCGAGCTCCTGTCGCGCGCGCGCGTCGCAGTAGACGTACACGGTCACGAGGGCGACGAACGGGAGGGCGATCGCGTAGACGATCCCGGCGAACAGGTTGAGAAAGGCAAGCGAGGAGTTGGAGACGAAGATCAGCAGGGCTCCGATCAGAGGCCCGGCGGCCAGGGCGATCAGCGCGCCGAGCCCGACGAGCGACGCGACGCGCAGCCACCGGCCACGCACGAGCGCCCCGCTCCGGCGCAACGCCTCGAAGGGACGTCGATCCTCGAGCTCCACGACCGGCGCGAGCAGCGACCAGCGGACGGCGAGCCAGAGCGCCAACGGGATTCCGAGGACGGTCGTCGTGAGGACGACGAGCACGGCGACGAAGATCGCGATCGATCCCAGCAGCGGCCGGATGCGGCGCAGCGCCAGACGGTACGCGTCGACCGCACGCACCCCGCGGCCGGCGTCGAGCTCGACCAGGGCGCACGCGGTCGCCGCCTGGACGAGCCCGAAGCCGAGTAGCGTCAGGGTCGTTCCCACGACGACGGCGAGGTAGGCGAGCGATCCGGCGAGGTTGCCGGTGACGCTCGAGATCGCGTCGATTCCCGAGACGAGGGCCCACTGCACGGCGGTGACCACGATCGTGATCGGGATCAGCAGCAACCCGAGGCCGACGAACAGGCGGAAGCGCTTGACGTACATCCGCGCCGACGCCGACAGGATCTGCCCCCACGAGCGGCGCCGGCCGACCCGCAGCGGGGCGACGGGGGTCCAGGTGGCGCGCACGATCGCGAAGGCGACCAGCCCGAGCACGACTCCGAGCACGAGCACGGTCGCACCCGCGTTCAGGAGCAGCTTCGCGAGGGCGGCCGAGCCGCGCTCGACGCCGGAGCAGAAGAGGTCGGTGGCGCCCGTGCCGAGCACACCCCCGGTCGGCACCGCGTAGCTGCGGTCGCGCCACCCCTCGGCCCATTCGATCGGCGCCGTCCACTGCTCCTTGAGGTTCGGCCCCGTCGGGCCGTTGAAGAACGCCTTCTGGAGCTCGCCCCAGCGCCCTTCGAACGTGATCCAGGGGAACGCGTCGGCCGCGGCGGCCGGGTCGCTCGGGATCGTCCGCACCACGGGCCGGATCTGGCGGTGCGGCCCCTGGGTGTCGTCGCAGCCGACGCCCGCGTCCGCGGAGCTGCCGAGATAGAGCGCGGACGTGTACTTGTTCGCGTGCGAGCCGGCCGCCGGGTAGACGACAGGGTGCGTCCGATCGACGACCTCCAGCTTGTCGTCGTCCCAGTCCGCCCGCTCCGCGCCCTCGTGCGAGCTGTAGCCGACCTCGGTCGGATGCTCCTCGGCGATCGCGGCGGCGGCGTCCGGCGCGTCGAAGACGAGCTGGATCATCTCCCAGTCGCCCTCGTGCGTGTTGTTGAAGTCGTTGAAGGGGTAGAAGAACCAGTACTGGAGGGCGAGCCGGCCGGGGAAGCCGGGGTCGCTCGCGACGTGCGCGTACACCGCGGGCTCGTGCCCGGTCGTCAGGCGCCGAGCCCAACGCTCGTAGTCACAGCCGGGGGCGAGGGCGTTCCCCGGGAAGTCGAGGTGGTACTCGTAGAGGCGGGCGAGGTCCTTGGCGGTGGGACCGATCTTCACGAGGTCGGTGGCGTTCCACGGCCCGCGGAGGGCGACGGTCGACTGGCCGAAGAGGCGGTCGACGTCCATCGGCTCGTACGGCTCGCCTGGCCCGCACTCCTCGGCCTGGTCGACGAGCCGGACGACCGGGGCGTAGCGCTCGGCGAGCGCCTGCTCGTCGCGAAGGTCGGCAGCGGCTGCGGCGGGCAGGAGGAGCGCCAGCAGGAGCGCGACGGCGCCGAGGAACACGGTGCCGGTGCGGCGCCTCATCGCCTCGATCCTCTCACACGGCGGGCAGAGCTAGACGGCGTAGCGGAGGATCGCCGCGGCGGAGCCGCCGCCGGGCACGTCCTCGCGACGGACGGCGAGCACCCTGCCGGGATCCACGATGCACTGCGCGTAAGGCATGCCTTACAGGAGGCTACCCTGACGCGGTGCAGCATGACATCGAGGTCGAGCCCGCGGCGCGGAGGCGTCCCTTCTGCGCTGCGCTCTCACGGGCACGCGAGGAGCCGCTCGCCGCGACGGCGAGCCGGATCGACCACTGGGTCCTCGTCGAGTACCGCGGCGCCTGGCAACGCGACGTCCTCGGCGGGGGTCTTCTCTCACCGAGGCTCAAGGAGCACCTGCGCGAGCAGCTCGCGGCGCTTCGCCCGGCGCGCCTGCTCTTCGTGAAGCAGCCCGAACGACGCGCCGAGAGCGGCCGGCGCGTGCTCCTTGCGTCGTCGAAGCCCGGGCATGAGCGGCTTCTCGGGCTCGAGGTCGAGCACCAGGACGATGTCCACGCCGTCGACCTCGTGGGCGCCCTGGCGGGCAAGGAATCACCGTTCCTCCCGGTCGAGCATCCCCTCCTCGTCGTCTGCACCCACGGCAAGCGCGACCGGTGCTGTGCCCGCCACGGGCGTCCGCTGTACGACGCGCTCCGCGCCGCCGCTCCGCGCGGCGAGGTCTGGCAGTCGACGCACGTCGGCGGCGACCGCTTCGCCGGCAACGTCGTGTTCCTGCCCCACGGCACGTACTACGGACGGGTCGCCCCGGGCGGCGTCGGCGACCTGCTCGCGGCGCTCGCCGCAGGGCACGTGGATCTCGAGCACTACCGGGGCAGGTGCGCCTACGCGTTCCCCGTGCAGGCCGCGGAGCGGGCGCTCCGCGAGACCGAGGGGCTCCTCGGGATCGACGACCTCGTGCTGCTCGACCGCGAGCGCCTGGGCGAGGACGCCTGGCGCGTCCACTTCCGGACGCCGGACGGCGCCGTCCACCAGCTCGACGTCGTCGCCGAGCTCGGCGAGCCGGAGCTCCTCACCTGCGAGGCGGCCGAGCTCCGACGGCCCCGCCGCTACCGCGTCACAGAGCACGTCGTGCGCCGAGCGCGAGGGGGCTCCACGTAACAGTCTGCTACTTGCGGCTCCTCGCCGATCCCTGAGATCGCGGCGCTACTGTGCGGAGACCGTTCGGAGGAAGCCCTCGCGGACGAGGCGGCGAACGAGGACGAGCCGCCCGTCGGCGTCCAGGTCGCCCGGGAGATCGGCCGCGCGAAACCGATCCTCGTGCTCGAAGCACGCGCGAAGCTCCTGCTCGGCGTGGGCCGGGAAGCGGATCTCCCTGCCCTCGAAGACGAGGGCGAGCTCGCCGTCCTCCTCCGCGAGGTCGGCGATCACCGTCTCGCGACGCTCCAGCAGCGTGTCGAGGTCGAGCCGTACCAGCGCGCGGAGCTGCGAAAGGCCGTCCTCGCGAATCGGACGCCGCGTGTCGAGGAACCTGCGCCGCCGACGGCGCTCGACCAGTTCCGGGTCGAGCTCCGCAGAGAGCGCATCCGCAAGCCCGTCCGCGTCGCCCCGCGCGACGTCCAGTCGCAAGGCGAGCTCGTCCTCGCACGCGGCGAGCGCGTCCCTCGCCGCGTCCAGCCAGGTGTGGGAGCCGATCCCGATCGTCAGATGGAGCGAGTCGGTCGCGGAGGTCTCCGCCTCGTGGAGCCAGCCGCGCGGGAGGTACAGCGTGTCGCCGGCCCGCAGCACGAGGTCGTCGGTCGGCCGGCCGTGGTCGCCGAGCGCGCTCGAGTAGCGCTGGTGCTTGAGCGGCAGCTCGAGGAGGGGGTCATAGAGCTTCCAGCGCTTCTCGCCGGCCACCTGGAGGACCAGCACGTCATGTGTGTCGTGGTGGACACCGAAGCCCTGCGAGCCGCTCGGGGTGAAGTACGAGTTCGCCTGCACGCCGCGACCGAGCGCGTCCTCGAGCAGGCGGCAGAAGACGGCGAGCGGGTGCCAGTTGACGTGGAGCGCCTGGAGGACGATCGTCGCACCGGCCTCCCATTCGGCGAGCACGCGCGGGACGTCCGCCGTGCCGGTGAAAGGCGGCCGCCAGGACACGTCGCTCGTGTAGGCGCCGACGGGGATCTGGCTTCCCTCGCGGACGAGCCGGAAGCCCGGGTAGCGGATCGCAGTCGAGCAGACGAGGCGCTCGACGTCGCCCTCGGAGAGGAGGTCGTCGAAGCGACCCGGCTCGTCGCGCGGCACGACGAGCGGGCGCTGCTCCCAGTGATCTGCGACGAATGTCTCGGCGTCGACCGGGTGGAGGCAGCGCGCGAGCGCCGCCCGCGATGCTCTACGCGGCGTCCGTGTCGTCCGCGTCGGCGTCGCCGCCGTCCGTGTCGTCGGCATCGCCGTCGGTCGTGTCGGTGTCGTCCCCGTCCGCGTCGGCCTGGGGCTCGAAGCGCTTGCCGGCTTCAATGGTCTGGATCTCGTCGTCGCGCAGCGTGCTCACGGCGTCCTCCCTGTTCGCGGAACGATCGGAGCCTACGTTACCCGCGCTGCTCGTTCGAGGCGGCAACCCGGTCGTCCACGTCAGAACGACCAGATCACGGGGACGAGGAGCACCGCCACGACGCCGAAGAGCGCCAGCAGCGGGAGGCCGAGCTTCCAGTAGTCGCCGAAGCGGTAGCCGCCGGGCCCGAGCACCATCAGGTTCGCCGGGGTCGCGACCGGCGTCAGGAAGGCGGCGGCCGACGCCACCGCGACGCCCATCAGGATCGGGCGCGAGGAGACGTCGAGCTCGGCCGCCGCCGAGACCGCGATCGGCAGCACGATCAGCGCGGTCGCCATGTTCGAGATCAGCTGGCCCAGAACGAACGTGAGCAGCACGAGCCCGAGCAGCAGTGCATGCGGCCCGGCGTCGCCGACGATGTCGACCAGCCGGTCGGCCAGCTTCTCCGCGGCGCCGCTCGAGACCATCGCCGTCGAGAGTG
The DNA here is from genome assembly GCA_963821365.1 of uncultured Actinomycetes bacterium. Taxonomy (GTDB): domain Bacteria; phylum Actinomycetota; class Thermoleophilia; order Gaiellales; family Gaiellaceae; genus Gaiella. The sequence continues at coordinate 153,723 of CAWGDT010000004.1, read as the reverse complement.
AGAGCATTCCGCCGACGAGGATCACGGTCGTCCACGCGATCCCGCGGTATGCCTGGTCGACCGTGAGCACCCCCGAGAGGATGACCGCGCCCGCCGCGAGGAGGCCCGCGACCGCGGGCGGCACGAAGCCGGCGACGAGCAGGATCACCATCCCGGCGACGATCACCAGCACCTGCGGCGCCCCGGGCCCGAGCGGCACCGCCTGGCGGCGGATCTGCGCCGGGTCGTCGACGACGAGCACGTCCGGGTCGTCGAGGTGATGCTCGAGGTGGTGCCACTGCCCCTGGAGGAGCAAGGTGTCACCGACGGCGATCGTCGTCTCGCCCGCGAGATCCTCGTCCTTGCGGCGAACGGCGAGGACGACGAGGTCGCCGCTGTCGGTCGTCATCCCCGGAAACGTCGTCTCTCCGATCAGCGCCGACCGCGGCGGGACGACGACCTCTGCGACGCCCGAGCCCCTGCTGACGAGCTCGCCCGGGTCGTGCGTGAGGGCGTAGGAATCGACCAGCGTCTGCGCGAGGTTCCCGAGGTCGCGCGTCATCGACTTCGGCCTGCGGGTCGGGAGGAGCCGCTCGCCGAAGACGACGACGATCGCGACCGACCCGACGAGGAGCGGCAGCCCGACGAGCGCGAACGAAAAGAACCCGAACCGCCCGACGCCGGCGTCGTCCGCGTACTCGGACACGATCACGTTCACCGGAGAGCCGGTGAGCGCGAGCAGCGAGCCAGCGTGCGCGCCGAAGGCGAGCGGCATCAGGAGCTGTGAGGGCGACATCTTGAGGCGCGCGGCGGTCACCGCCATGACGGGCAGCAGCGCGGCGACGGAGCCGTTGACGCTGATCAGCGCCGTCAGGACCGCGACCGTGGCCATCATCAGCACGATCAGCCGCGTCCGCGAGTCGCCCGCACCGGCGATCAGCTGCTGCCCTGCCCAGGCCGTCACCCCCGTCGAGTCGAGCCCTTCGCTGACGACGAAGAGCGACGCGATGAAGATCACCGTCGGGTCGCCGAAGCCGCCGAGCGCCTGGTCGAGGTCGAGCACTCCCGTCGCCCATAGAGACAACGCGACGCCGAAGGCGACGACGCCGATCGGCAGCCGGTCCCAGGCGAAGACGGCGACCGTCGCGCCGAGGACGAGGAAGGTGATCGTGGAGTCGCTCACCGCCGGTCGCCCGCGGCCTGCTCAGGCCGTCAATCGGTGTGGACCGGCGCACCGGGGCCGAGCGGGATCCCGAGGAGATACCAGACCACGAAGAACAGCGTCCAGATGACCGTCAGGACGAGAACGTACGGCAGCATCATCGAGACGACCGTGCCGATGCCTGCGTCCTTGCGGTAGCGCTGCGTGAAGATGACGATGAGCGGGAAGTAGGCCATCAGCGGCGTGATCACGTTGGCCGGCGAGTCGCCGACCCGGTAGGCCGCGAGCACCGTCTGCGGCGCGACGTCGAGCCGCAGGAAGAGAGGGATGAAGATCGGGGCGAGGATCGCCCACTTGGCGATCGCCGCCGGCATGATGAAGTCGACCAGCATCGTCACGAAGACGAAGCCGATCAGCAGCCACAGCGCCCCGACGTTGGCCTCCTCGAGCCAGTCGCCGAGCTTCACGGCCGCCACCTGCGCCATGTTCGAGTAGTTGAAGTACGCGATGAACTGCGCGATCAGCAAGAAGAGGAACAGGAGCGACGCGAGACCCGCCCACGACTTCGTGATCGACGCGAGCACCTCGTCGCTCGTCCGGATCGTCCCGGCTCCTCGACCGTAGGCCAGTCCGGCCGCGAAGAAGATCAGCGTGATGATCAGGATCAGGCTGTCCATGAACGGCGAGTCTCCGATGATGTCCCCGGTTTCGGGGTGGCGGAGCGGCGCGTCCGGAAGGGCGGTGAGCAGCGCGATCACGACGAGGACGGCCGCGGTCGCGATCAGCGCGTAGCGGAGGCCCTTCGCCTCGGCCTCCGGCGACACGTCCGGCCCCTTGTCGGCGTCCAGCGACTCGTCGTCGCTCTCGAGCGCGGGATCGTGCTTCCCGAGGCTCTTCTCCACGATCCGCACGGAGACGAACGTCAGGACGAGCGTTACCAGGATCGTCGAGGCGATGCCGAAGTACAGGTTCGCCGCGAGGTCGATCGAGCGGTCCGGGTCGACGAGCGCGCTCGCGTCGTTCGTGATCTCGGTGAGGACGCCGTCGAGCGGCGTGATCAGGAAGTTGACGCCGAAACCGGCGGCGACGCCCGCGAACGCCGCGGCCATCCCGGCGAGCGGGTTGCGACCGACGCTCTTGAACGCAGCCGCCCCCAGGGGTATCAACACGAGGTACCCCGCGTCGGAGGCGATGCTCGAGAGCACGCCGATGAAGATGATGATCGGCGTCAGCATGGCTTCCGACGAGACGCTGACGAGCTTTCGGATCAGCGCTCCGATCAGCCCTGCGGCCTCGGCGAGGCCGACGCCGATCATGACCACGAGGATGATCGCGACCGCCGCGAAGTTGCGGAAGTTGGCGACGAACGACGTGAAGAGGAAGCGAATCCCGTCCGCGGACAGGAGGCTCTGGATCGAAGCGGTCTCCTCGACGACGGTGTAGTCGCCTTCCTGAACGGATGCATTCGGCAGACCGCCCGAGGGCTGCGTGGAGCCGCCCTGGACGACTTCCTCGACCGGGACCGGCGGCGGCTCGACCACCTGGTAGGTGACCGTGATGTCCGCCCAGGAGAGCAGTGCGGAAAGGATGATCACGATCACGCACAGCCAGACGAACAGGATCGCGGGGTTCGGCATCTTGTTGCCGCCACGCTCGATCGCTCCGAGCACGCGCACCATGAGCCCGCCCGAGGGCTCGGCCGCCGGAGGGGGTGGTGCCGCCTGCTCGCTCATCCGTTCTCCTCGCTCGATCCCCTCGTGAACACATCGGCGAACCGGCCGAAGAACGCTGCCTCGACGGCGACCGCCTTCTCGAACTCGTCCAGCAGGACGCGCTCGTTGGGAGCGTGGATGTTCGCGTAGCCGTCCGTCGTGCCGAGGAGCAGGATCTCCGCGTCGGGCACCGCCGCGTGGAGAGCGTTGACGAGCGGGATCGAGCCACCCGTCGCGGCGAACGAGGGCGCCGTTCCCCAGACGGCTTCCATCGCGGCGCGCGCGGCGGCGTAGGCGGGGCCCGACGTGTCGGCGGAGAAGCCGTTCCCGAGCGCGCCCGCCTTCACCCGGAGCTCGATCCCGAACGGGCGCACGCCCTCGAGGTGGCGGACGAGCGCCGCCTGCGCCTCGGCCGCGTCCTGCTCCGGATGGACGCGGAGGTTGATGCTCGCGCGCGTGCGGGGCGACACCGCGTTGAGCGCGTTGTCGACGGAGGGGACGTCGATCCCCGTGATCGTGATCGCAGGGCCGGACCACACTCTCGAGCCGAGGCCGCCGCTGCCGACGAGCGGCAGCCCGGGCAGGACCTCGGCGAGCTCCCGGAACTCGTCCTCGCTGTACGAGGCCCCGGTCCACTCCTCGCGGCGCAGTCCCTCGACCGCCACGTCGCCGTTCTCGTCGTGCAGCGACGCGAGCGCCTGCAGGAGCACGACGAGCGCGTCCGGGGCGGCGCCGCCGTACTGGCCGGAGTGCTTCGGGCCGACGAGCGTCTCGACCTCGACCGTCGGCATCGCGGTGCCCCGGAGGGCGACCGTGAGCGTCGGCAGGCCCGGCCGGACGCTCCCCATGTCGGCGATCAGCATCGCGTCGGAGCGGAACAGCTCGGGATGCGTCTGCGGATACGTGTTGAGAGCGCTCCCGACCTCCTCCTGGCCCTCGATCACGAGCTTGATCCCCACCGGCGGCGCGTCCGTGCCACGCGCGCAGCGCGCCGACGTGGGCGATCACGTTCGACTTGGAGTCCGCCGCGCCGCGCCCGAACAGCGCGCCGTCGCGCTCCGTCGGCTCGAACGCCGGCGAGTCCCACTTGCGTCTCGTCCCCGGCGGGGACGACGTCGTAGTGCCCGTAGAGGAGCACGGTCGGCGCGCCCGGCGGCGCGGGGATCTCGCCGGTGATGAACGGCGCCGTGTTGGGGAGCCGATGCGAGTCGAGCTCCGCGACGCCGGCATCCTGGAGCAGGTCGAGGATGAGCTCGTGCGCCTCGAGGAGCGCCGGCCTCGTCTCCTCCGGGTAGTCGGGCGCCGACACCGACGGGATCGCGACGAGCTGCGCGAGCTCGCCCCGCAGCTGCGGCATCGACGACGCGACCCTCGACGAGAGTGCGTCGGTGTCGACCTGTGCGGCCAAGCGGGCTCCTGGGGTGCGGGGGTTCGGCGGCGGCCTGTCGAGCGCGCCGCCCGACAGGTGAAGGCCCGTCGATCCTGACGCACCGTCGGCGGCGCTGTCAAACGCCGGTCACGCCCCTCCGGGCGGGGCTGGTGCGTCGGGGGGCGGCGTGCGCCGGACGAACAGGCCGAGGACGGCGTCCCGAACCTGTTGCCGGATCGGCACGGCGGGCCCCGTGTCCGGGCGGCGCCGACCAGGCGGCCGCGAGCTCCGCGCCGAAGAGCAGCGCCGAGGCGTACAGGTACACGGAGTACAGGAACACGAGCAGGGCGGTGATCGAGCCGTAGACGGCGGACAGGCCCGCGACCTTGTCGTAGACGAACGCCGACGCGGCCGAGATCGCGAGCAGGAGAAGGCCCGTGACGACGCCGCCCACGACCGCATCGCCGAGGCGAAGGCGCCGGGCGGGGACGAACCGGTAGAGCAGCATCACGACCACCGTCGCCGCGACGAGCGGGATCCCGACCCGGGCGAGCTCGGTGAGCAGGCCGCCCTCGAGCCCGACCGCTTCCGCGGCGCCCCCGACGAGACGCGTCACGACCTGGGCGGCGACCGTGACCGCGATCATGGCGAGCAGGAGGGCGCCGGCGCCCGCGACGAGGATCAGGTCGACGAGCTTCGAGCGCGCGGCGGGACGGCGGCGGTCCGGCTCGACGCGGAGCGCCGCCTCGAGCCCGGTCCGCACCGCCCCCATCATCCCGGACGACGCCCAGAAGAAGAGGAGGAGCGATACGAGGCCGAACGCGCTCGTCGGGCTCGCCAGGCGCGTGATCGCCTCCTCGACCGAGCTCGTCCCCTCCTCGGTGAAGGGGAGGTGGCTCACGATCTCGTTCACGACCTCCTGCCTGCGGGTCTCGTCGTGCAACACGATCCCGACGATCGAGACGAGCACGATCGTGAGCGGCACGAGGGAGAAGAGGACGCGGTAGGCGATCCCCGCCGCGTGCTGCGCGAGCCGGTCGCGGAAGTAGCCGTCGATCGCCATGGGCACCGCGCGGACGAGGTTCAGGACGACCCCGAGCGGCCACCGGGCCAGGCGCGCGACCCACGACGGCTCCTCGGGAGCGCTCACCTCGGCCATCCCGCTGAGTCTAGGGTCGCGCCGCGTCGGACTTCGGCCATCCGGCCTCGTAGGCTTGCGCGATGCCCCGGCCGAGCGACACGCCCCGGCACGTTCCCGCCCGGGTGTTCGCGTCCCCACGAGGGCAACGACGCTACCGCCGCGCGACGGACGTCTTCGTGCTCGTCCCGTCGCTCGTCGGTCTCTCGCTGCTGATCGCGGTCTATCCGCCCTCGGCCGTCGAGCGCTCGCTGATCCGCCTCCTGGCGAGCCTCCCCGACTGGCTCGATCCGCTCTGGGAGATCGTCTACGACAGCCTCGGCCTCCTGGCCGTCGCGCTCGGAGTGGTGGCGCTCGCCGGGAGGCGCCCCGCCGTGCTCGTGCAGGTGCTGGCGTCCGCCGTGCTCGCCGTCGCGATCACGTGCGTATCGGCCCGGCTCGCCGTCGGGCGCTGGCCGGAGCTCGTCGACCTCGTCCGGCTGCGCGTGGACGAGTCGACGTTCCCCGTGCTGCGGGTCGCGCTCGCGGCGGCCGTCGTCCTCGCAGTCGTCCCTCACCTCGTCCGGCCGCTCCAGCGGGTCGTCCGCTGGGTGTTGCTCCTGGGGCTGCTCGGGGGGGTCCTCGTCGAGGCGGCGGCGCCGAGCGGCACCCTCGCCGCGCTGCTCGTCGCCCTCGTCGCCGCAACGGCCGTCCGGCTCGCGTTCGGCACCTCCGCCGGTCACCCCGAGACCGACGGCGTCGCCGCGACGCTCGCGGAGCTCGGCATCGACGTGGAGCGGCTCGAGCCGGCAGACCGGCAGCCGGCCGGCGTCTTCGTCGCGCGCGGGCTCTCGACGGCGGGCGAGGCCCTGCTCGTGAAGGTGTACGGGCGTGACGCCTACGACGCGCAGCTGCTCGAGAAGGTCTGGCGGACGGCCCTGTATGCCGACGACGGCCCGCGGCTGCGCCGCAGCAGGCTCGAGGCAGTCGAGCACGAGGCGCTCGTCACGCTCCTCGCGCAGCGGGCCGGCGTGCCGACGCGCGACGTCGTCGTCTCGGCGGAGTCGTCGACGGGGGACGCCGTGCTCGTGTTCCACGACGCGTCGCGCCCGCTCGCGTCGCTCGAGCCGGACGAGCTCGACGACCGGGCCCTCGCCCGGGCCTGGCATGCCGTCGTCGTCCTCGGCGCGGCCCGGATAGCGCATCACCGGATCGACCCGGACACGCTCGTCGCGTTCGGCGACGAGGTCGGCGTCGTCGACCTCGACCGCGCGACCATCGCGCCGCGGCCGGAGCACCTCCTCGTCGACCGGGCGCAGCTCCATGCGACGCTCGCGGCTCTCGTGGGCGTCGAGCGCGCCGTGGCGGCAGCGTCCGAGGCGCTCGGCCCCGACCGCCTTCCCGCGCTCCTCCCCTACCTCCAGCCCGCCGGCTTCGGTCCGGGCCTGTCGCGCGCGCTCGACGCCGCCGACGTCGACGTGGACGACCTGCGCGACGCGACGGCGGCGGCCGCGGGCGTCGAGGCGCCCGCGCTCGTCAAGCTCCGGCGCGTCACCTGGGGGACGCTCCTCCAGGTCGCGCTGCTCGCCCTCGCGGTGTCGGCCGTCGTCGGCGGTCTCAGCGGCCTCGACTACGGCGACCTCGCGGACGCCGTCCAGGGGACGTCGTGGGGGTGGATCGCCGCCGGCTTCGTGATCGCGCAGCTGCCGCGTCTCACTCAGGCCCTGTCGACGCTCGGATCGGTTCCCGCGCGGATCCCCTACCTCCCCGTGTACGCGATGCAGCTCGCGACCGGCTACCTCAACCTCGCGCTCCCCTCGAACCTCGCGCGGATGGCGATCAACATCCGCTTCTTCCAGCGGCACGGCGTCCCGCCGGCGACGGCGGTCACCGCGGGGGCGATCGACTCGTTCGTCTCCACCGTGATGCAGGCGCTCCTGCTCGCCGCCCTGCTGTTGTTCTCCGAGTCGAGCCTCGACTTCGGGCTCGAGACGCCGTCCGGGCCTCCGGTCAGGGCGCTCCTCGTCGTCGCCGCGGTCGCCGTCGCCGCCGTCGGCGCCCTCGCGCTCGTCCGCCGCCTCCGGGGGGCGATCGTCGAGCGCGTCCGCCGCTGGTGGCCGGACGTCAGGGCGACGCTGGCGAGCCTGCGCGCGGGCAACAAGCTCGGGCTCCTCCTGGGCGGCAGCCTCGCGACCGAGGTGCTCTTCGCGGTGGCGCTCGGCGTCTTCGCGAACGCCTTCGGCTACGACGTGTCGCTCGCCGACCTGCTGCTGATCAACATCTCGGTCTCGCTGCTCGCGACCTTCGTCCCGGTTCCCGGAGGGATCGGCGTGACGGAGTTCGGCCTCACGGTAGGCCTGACCGCGGCGGGGATGCCGGAGGAGGCTGCGCTCGCAGCCGTCATCCTCTACCGGGTCGCGACCTTCTACCTGCCGCCGGTGTGGGGCTTCTTCGCGATGCGCTGGCTCCAGCGCAACGCGCACCTGTAACCGAGCCGCTACGAAGAGGCGACGGTCGAGGCGAAGAGATCGAGGCCGAGTCTGCGGGAGAGGAACCGCGCGGCGAGCTGCCCGCGCACGCTGTTGCCCGCCTCGTCGAGCGGCGGGGAGAACGTCCCGAGGCCGCCCTTGCCCGGCGAGACCGTGACGATGCCGCCGCCGATCCCGCTCTTGCCCGGCAGCCCGACGTCGTAGAGCCAGTCGCCCGAGGTCTCGTAGAGGCCTGCAGTCGTCATCACCGCGAGCGCGTAGCGGCAGGTCTCCGCCGAGACGACGCGCGCGCCGGTGACCGGGTTGACGCCGCCGTCGGCGAGGGTCGCGCCCATCACGGCCAGGTCGCGGGCGGTGACGCCGAGGCAGCTCTGCCGCGTGTAGACGTCGACGGCGCCCTGGGGGTCGCAGCCGAGTGAGCCGCGCTGCCCGAGCACCGCGGCGAGCTCGCGATTTCGGTGGTTGGTCGCCGAGGCGGATGCGAAGGTCTCGTCGTCGAGCTCGAGCGGCCGTCCCGCGAAGCGCGAGAGGCCGTCGCGGAGGAACCCCCACTTCTCGGCGGCGGTGTGGCCCGGCGCGTAGCTCACCGTCGCGATCGCGCCGGGGTTGACCATCGGATTCGTGCGGCCGTCCTCGGCGTGCTCCACGGCCTGGAGCGAGTTGAAGGGGAGGCCCGTCGCGTTGACGCCCACCCGCCGCTGGACCTCGTCCGGACCGAGCACGTCGCACACGAGCGCGAACGTGAACGGCTTGGCGACGCTCATGATCGTGAACCCGACGTCGGCGTCTCCCGCCGCGTGGACGCGGCCGTCGACCGCCGCCACGCACACCCCGTAGAGCGCGGGCGACACGCGCGCGAGCGCCGGGTAGACGTCCGAGACCGACCCGCTCTCCACGTCTCGGTAGCGCCGGTGGGTCTCGTCGACGAGCGCGACGACGTCGCCCGCGGCGGGCAGGCTCCCGGTCGAGACGTACGGGCGCTCGTCCTCGGCGTGCGTGTTCGTGCTCGTCGTCCTCGCCTCCCGCGCGAGGTATATCGCGCACCGGCGCGGGAGCGGGGATGGACCGGCGGCGGCCGCGCCGGGGAGGGCTCCGGCGCGGTGCCGCCAGTTCGGGCCGCTCGGTCTCAGGAGCGGCTGATCCCCATCGTGATGCGGGCGACGTAGCCGCTCCCGCTCTTGGCGAGCCTGAGCATCGACCTCGCGCCGCCGTTTCGGAAGATCGAATCGGTCGCGTTGCGCGTCTCGCGGTTCGGGCGCCGGTTGTAGGGCGCCTTGCGGTAGACGGCATCGGTGAGCGCCTCGGGGAAGAACAGCTGACCGGTGTGCAGGACGTTCCCGCCGAGCGAGACCTGGACGTGGATGTGCACCGTCCGCCCCGCGTACCAGCCCGGGTAGACCGTGACGAACGTCGCAAGGCCGTTCTTGGCCGTCCGCTGGATGCCGCGCATGAACGTCTCGCCGTCCGTGCCTTCCTGCGCGAAGCCGGAGTACGTCCCGCCTGCATCGCAGTGCCAGATATCGACGGCAGCGCCCTTGATCGCCTTGCACGTCGACACGTCGACCACCGTGGTCGCGAGGTCGAGGCGCGTGCCCGGTCGTCCCTCGCGGATGTCGCGGCGCAGCTTGTCGCCGTCGAGGTAGTACGGGCCCTCCGTCATCTCCGGTGTGAGCACGCAGGTGACGAGGCCCGACGTGACAGCCGCCGGCCCGCTCGCGGCCGCCTCCGCGTCGTCGCCGTCGAGCGCGGCGAGGACGCCGCCCGCGCCGAGCGCGGCCGCCGCGATGCCTCCGAGCCCGAGCAGCGAGTCCCGGCGCGTGAGGGTCGTCTCGTCCCGCAGGTCGGTCTCGTCGTTCACGGTCTCTCCTCGTCTCGTGCCGGTCACGACGGCCTCGTGCCCAGCGTCACCGTGACGGTGCGGTGCGCTCCGTTGCGGAGATAATCGACGATCACGCGATCGCCCGGCTGCTTCGCGTCGATCGCCGCCTGGAGCGCGGACGCGGTCGAGACGGCGTCTCCGTCGACCGCGGTGACCACGTCGCCGACCTGCAGGCCCGCGGCAGCGGCGGGGCTGCCGCTCCGCACCTCTGCGAGCTCCCCGCCTGCGGTGCCGCCGGTGGGCTCGGTCACCGCCACGCCGAGGTAGGCGTGCTGCACCGCGCCGTCCTCGAGGATCTGGGCGACGATCGACCTGACGGTGCTCGACGGGATCGCGAAGCCGACGCCATCGTTGCCGCCCGACTCGCTCTCGATCTGTGCGTTGACGCCGATCACCTTGCCGTCGAGGTCGAGCAGCGGGCCGCCCGAGTTGCCGTGGTTGATCGCGGCGTCGGTCTGGATGGAGCCCGTGATCGTGTAGCCGTTCGGCGCCTGCATCGAGCGGCCGAGCGCACTGACGATGCCGGCCGTGACGCTGTTCTCGAGCCCGAACGGGCTGCCGATCGCGACGACGACGTCGCCGACCGCGACCTGCGACGAGTCGGCCAGGTCGAGGGGGTGCAGCGCCGACGCGGGCGCGTCGACCTTCAGCACCGCGAGATCGGTCGAGGCGTCGACGCCGACGACGGATGCGTCGTACGTCGTGCCGCCGGCGAACCGGACCTTGACCGACTGGGCTCCGTCCACGACGTGGGCATTCGTGATCACGTGGCCACTCGTGTCGTACACGAAGCCGGACCCCTGCGCCTGCGCCGTGCCGGAGCCCATCGGGCCCTCGGCCTGCGCCTGCGTGGTGACGGTGATCTCGACCACGGACGCGTTCGCCCGGTCGTAGACCTCGCCGATCGTCAGCGCGCCGTCCCTGACGGTCTGCGCCGTGCCGGAGCCCGACGAGCGGACGACGGTGGTCGTGCCGCCGTCGTCGAGGGCGGCGTAGGTCGCGGCGCCCGTGCCCGCGGCGACGACGAGGGCGGCCGCCGCCGCGGAGATCTTCGTGACTGTGCTCTTCATGGGTGTCCTTTCGCGGGGTGTCTCCATCCATGGCAGCGGCCGCGCCTCGGCGGGCTCTGTGAGCCGCCTGTGAATCGGCTGTGCACGCTCACGCTGCGATCGCCTCGAGGTCGCCGATCCCCACGGTCACATCCCGGACGCGTGACCGGCCTGTGGCAGTGCGGTGAGGCGCTCAAACGTCCTGCTCGGCGGCGAGCGGCAGCGCGATCGCGATCGTCGTCCCCTCGCCCGGGCGCGACGACGCCGACACGGTCCCGCCGTGCGCCTCGGCGACGGCGGCCACGATCGCCAGCCCCAGCCCGACGCCTCCGCTCGCGCGGGCGCGCGAGGGGTCGGCACGGTAGAAGCGCTCGAAGAGGTGCGCGAGGTGCTCCTCGTCGAGGCCCGGGCCCGCGTCCGTCACCGCGATCTCGGCCGAGCCGTTGCTCCGTGCGACAGAGACCGAGGCAGGCGTGTCGGGAGGGGTGTGGGCGCGGACGTTCGCGAGCAAGTTGTCGACGATCTGGCGCAACCGGTCGCGGTCGCCGAGCACGGTCGCCGGCTCCGCATGAAGCTCGATTGCGCGCTCGGGGTCGACGGCTTGCGCCGTCTCCACCGCTTCACCCACCACCTCGTCCAGCTGGACCGGCTCGCGCTCGAGCGGACGCCCGTCGTCGAGGCGCGCGAGCAGTAGGAGGTCGTCGACCAGCAGGCTCATCCGCTCGGACTCGCGGCTGATCCCGCGCATGGATCGCTCCAGGTCGGCGGGGCGCTCGGCCGCGCCGCGGTCGTAGAGCTCGGCGTATGCCCTGACCGCCGACAGCGGCGTTCGCAGCTCGTGCGAGGCGTCCGCGACGAAGCGCCGAAGCTTGCGCTCCGACGCCGCCTGCGCCCTGAAGGACGACTCGATCCTGGCCAGCATCGCGTTCAGCGCCAGACCGAGCCGGCCGACCTCGGTGCGCTCCTCCGCGCGCTCGACCCTGCGGGAGAGGTCGCCCGCCGCGATCGCCGAGGCGGTCTGGCCGATCGCGTCGAGCGGCCGCAGGCCGAGGCGGACGAGCCAGAGGCCGAGGCCCGCGATCGCGCCGAGCACGAGCGCTGTGACGACGAGCTCGATCAGGAGGAGCCGGTGGAGCGTCGAGTCCACGTCCCGGAGGGACGTTGCGACGAGGAGCATGGCGCGGTCGTCCACCCCGACCGACGCCCGGACGCGGTATTGCGCGCCGCCCTTCTCGCCTGCCACGGTGAAGTAGCGCACCGCCTCCGCGTCGCCGCTCCCGGCCGGTGGCTGAACCTTCCCTGACAGGTGCGGGGCGGGGACGCTCGCGCCGGGGAGCGTCGCGCCCGAGAAGGTCGCGACGACGGTGTCCCCGTCGAGCGACCGCACCTGCACGAACGTGCCCGGCGGAGCGGAGCGGATGCCGCCGCCCGGCCCGGGGCGCCGCAGCGTGTCCGCCGTCTGGTCGAGCGTCGAGTCGGTGCGGTCGAGCAGGAACGAGCGGAGCGACGAGTAGGTCGCGACGTTCGCGGCGAGCAGCCCGACGCCCGCGAGCGCCACGACCGCCAGCAGGAGCCGCGCACGCAGCGACAGCGTGCGCATGCCTAGGACGCTTCGAGCATGTAGCCCGCCTGCCGCACGGTCTTGATGAGCGGCGGCCCCGTGGCGTCGAGCTTGCGTCGCAGGTAGCTCACGTACGTCTCGACGACGTTCGAGTTGCCGCGGAAGTCGTACCGCCAGACGTTCTGCAGGATCTGGCCCTTGGAGAGCACGCGCCGGGGGTTCAGCAGGAAGAAGCGGAGCAACGCGAACTCGGTCGCCGTGAGCTGCAGCTGCGTGTCGCCGCGGAAGACCTCGTGCCGGCTCTCGTCGAGCGACAGGTCGGCGTAACGGAGCACGTCGCCCGGCAGGTCGCTGCCGGTCCGCCGCAGGATCGCCTGCACGCGCGCCACGACCTCGGCCAGGCTGAAGGGCTTCGTCACGTAGTCGTCCCCGCCCGCGCGGAGCGCCGCGACCTTGTTCTCCACGGCGTCCTTCGCCGTCAGGAAGAGGATCGCGTTTCGCCTGCCGCGCTCCCGAAGGCGTCGGCCGACCTCGATGCCGTCGATGTCCGGCAGCATCCAGTCGAGCACGATCAGGTCGGGATCGAAGGTGGCGACGGCCGCGAGCGCCTCGCGCCCCGTGGCGGCCTCCTCGACCTCGAATCCCTCGTAGCGCAACGCGGTCGCGACCGCGTCGACGATCGACGCCTCGTCGTCCACGACGAGGATCTTGCCGCCGCCGTTCGCACGCTCGCGGATGCCGTTCACGCCCGCACCTTGCCCGTCGATCCTGTGAGCCGGCTGAGAGCCGGCGGGTCACACCTGTGAATCACCTGAGAATCGTACGTTCGGGCCGGGAATGCCTACGATCGCCGCATGGAGCCCGATGCCGACCGCAGCCCGGGAAGCGTCCGCTGGATCGGGCACTCCACGGTGCTGATCTCGCTCGACGGCGTCCGCCTCCTCACGGACCCGCTGCTCCGCCTTCTCGTCACCCACCTGCGGCGGCGCGTGCCCGTCCACCGCGACGCGCTTCGCGGGGTCGACGCCGTGCTCCTTTCGCACGCCCATCACGACCACCTCGACATCGGGTCGCTCCAGCGCGTTGGACGGACGACGCCCCTCGTCGCGCCGCGCGGGCTCGGCCCGTACCTGCGCCGCCAGGGCTTCCGCGACGTCCATGAGCTCTCGGCCGGAGAGGGTCTCGAGATCGGAGGCCTCCGGGTCGAGGCGACCTTCGCCCGGCACGACGGAGCCCGGCCGCCCTACCCCGCGCGAGCCGCCGCGCTCGGGTACGCAGTGCTCGGGTCACGGCGCGTGTACTTCGCCGGGGACACGGATCTCTTCCCGGAGATGGACGGGCTGGTCCCGCGCCTCGACCTGGCGCTCGTTCCCATCTGGGGGTGGGGGCCCTCCCTCGGCCGCGGCGCCCATCTCGATCCCGAGGGAGCGGCAGAGGCCGTCGCCCTCCTGCGACCGAAAGTGGCCGTGCCCATCCACTGGGGGACGTACGCGCCGGTGCACATGGGCATCCGTGCGGCGCCGGCGTACCTCTCCAGGCCGCAGGCGGCGTTCAGCGCCGCTGCGGCGCGGGTGGCCCCCGGCGTCGACGTCCGGGTGCTCGCCCCCGGCGAGGCGACCGAGCTCTAGCTGCCCTTGTCCGCCGGGGCGAGGATTCGCCCCTTCGCCGCCATGTACTCGTCCTCGGTCAGGAGCTCCTCCGAGCGCAGGCGCGCGAGGCGCTCCAGCTCGTCGACACCGGCCTGCGGCGCGGCGGGCGCTTTCTCCCCCGACCATGGCAGCGCAGGCCGTGCCCGCTCCGGTGAGCCTTCGGCCTCGTACTCGCGCACGATCTGACGCCGCGCGAGCTCGAACCCCACAGCGCCGAGCACAACCAGGATTGCCGTCGTCACGAACCGGTACAGCGGCAGTGCCCAGACGACGATCAGCAGCACGGCTGCATAGACCGCCCAGGCGATGCCTGCGTTCCGGAGCGACGGGCCGAGCCACCGGCGCACCGCGACGGCGCGCCGGCCCTCGCCCGTGAGCCAGGCACCGAGCGTTCCGATGACGCCGACGAAGATCCCGACCCACGCCGCCTCGGCGAGGCCGTCCGACAGGATCGACCAGAAGGCGGCGATGGCGGGCCGAACCGAGTCGGAATCGGTGAGATTGTCGACGAGATAGGACCCGGCGATCCTGCGGATCACCAGGATGGCCACGCCGGCGACGACCAGCCCGATCGCGATCGCCCGCACCTCCTTGCGGCGCCGCCCGGGTACGAGCCAGAGTGCCGCGGCCCACGCGAGGAGCGCCGGGATCCAGATCCAGTCGGCGACGCTCTTCAGGAGCTGCGTGAGGCTCTGCGCGGTGTCGAGCTCGTCCGAATGGAGAAGCACGACGCGGCCCGCGTCAGGAGGAAGCTGCTGGGAGACGTTCCCGAGCACGCCGAAGCGGTCGCCGAGCTGCACCACGAGCGGGTGGAGGTCGAGCACCACGTCGCCACCCGTGGTTTCGAGGCGCGACGATTCGCCCTCGAGCACCCTGACCACCTGTGACTGCGACAGCGACGCGGCCGTCACGAAGAGGGTCTGGACGCGCGGACGCTGGAGCAGCTCGGTCGCCGCGCGGTCGATGAGCTCGCGCGAGAGCCCTGCGATCGGGCCGGCGAGCGCCTGGAGGTTCGGCGGCAGCTTCGCCGAGAGCTGCTGCGAGACGTCGACGTTCGCGTAGAGCTGGTCGACCATCGTCTGCGCGAGCTGGTCCTGGATGGCGGGGTGCGCGATCAGCTCCTGCGACGTCTCGCGGAACGTCTCCTTGTCGAGCGCCTCGCGCTTGACCCAGTTCGAGAGCAGGCTGACGACGACGAGCACCACGCCGAGGACGACGAGCACCCTCGCGACGATGATGCGGCCGCGAGACGGGCCGGAGGACGGGGTGTCGGGCGTCGTCGTCATGTCATCACCTCGGTGGTCGGGACGGGCTCGGCAGGTCTCCCGCCGAATTGGTCGAGCTCAGCGCGCCAGGCGCGCAGGAGGGCGTTGACCGCCTCCGCGCCGACGATCGGCTCGTCGGGGACGCGCAGGCGGGCGGGATGGAGGATGAACGGCTCGGTCTGCGGCCCGCCGAGGCCGCCGTGGAACGAGATCAGCTCCTCGAATGCGCACCCCTCGTCGACGTTGGGGTCATAGAACGAGCCGACCATGACGTCTGCGACGTTCGAGAAGCCGTCGGTGCGGAGCAGGTGCGCAGCCGCGTTGGGCGAGAACTCCGCCAGGGGGTCGTCGCCCTCCACCTGCCCGTCGGTGAGCCGACGGGTGCCGCGGGGCCCGATCGCGAGCGGCCCGTGCGCGTCGCTCGAGACGAGCAGCCACCCGACATGCGGATGGGCGGCGAGCGCCGGGAGCAGCCTCGGGTGCCGCGCGTCGATCTCCTCGCGCGTCATCCGCCGCGGCTCGTCCATCAAGTAGACGAGCCCGAGGTTGCCGGAGGCGAGCACCACGACGTCCTCGCCGGAGACGTCGTTCTTCGCGCGCTTCTTCTCCTTGACGGGCCGTCCCGTCGCCTCGCCGAAGGCCGTCCCCACGGCGCGGTCGTGCTCGTCCCCGCTCACGAGCGACGTGACGTCGGCGTTCTCGAGCGAGTCCTTCACGAGCTCGTCCAGGCCGTATCCGTTCCGCTGCTTGAACGTTGCGCCCTGCGTCTGTCCATGGTCGGAGAGGACGACGATCTCGTAGGGACGCGGCGTGTAGCGGCAGGCGCGGAGGACGCGGCCGAACTGGTGGTCGAGCTTGCGCAGCGCCTCGAGGGTGTCCGCGCGCTCGAGCCCGGAGTGGTGGGCGACCTCGTCGTAGCTCGAGAAGGTCGCGTACACCGCCGGGCGACCGGCCATCATGTCGGTGAGCACCGCCTGGACGATCAGGTCGCGGACGACCACGCACATCGCCGCGCGCATGAACGGGTAGATGCCGCCGCGATGCCCCCGCGGGCGGACGTCGCGCCGGATCGCCCTCAGGGCCGCCGACCACTCGAGGAGCACCTCCCACACGAAGAGGACGAGCACGCGCATCACGTTGAACCCGTTCGCGAAGAACGTGCGGTACCCGGGGTTGGCGCGCTTCTCCGCCTCGATTCGGCTCACGGTGAGGATCACCGCCTCGGCCTGTCCCGACAGGAGGTTGCCGCGGCTGGCGCCGCCGTCGAGCAGGAGGCCCTTGTCGCTCGCGTGGCGCCGCTCGAGCTCGGCGCAGTCGGCGGGCGCGGAGCACGTCATCACGGTGGCCGTCCCCTTCTCGACCCACCGGAACGCCGGGATGTCGGCGTTCGAGCCGAGCAGGATCCCGGCCTGGCTCGCGCCCGTCTGCGAGGAGAGGTCGGTCTCCCACCCGCTCAGGACGTACCCGTCCTCCGACACCCAGCGGGCCATGTGGGGCGCGTTGCCGTCCCGCATCGCCCGTCGCAGCACGGGCAGCGCAAGCCCGTCGATCTCGAGGAAGACGACGCCGGGGACGTCGGTGCGGATCGGCGCCCCGGTGCGGCGGGCGATCCGCTGGACGACGCGGTAGGAGAACTCGCTGTCGTCGTCGACACCGATGACGACCTCGATCACGAGCGTGACGGCGGTGGCGAGGAACGCAACGAGGAGCGCCCACCAGAAGCTGTCGACGCTCATGCGATCGTCCGTCAGAGCATCGGCCGCGAGCAGCATCAACGCGTCGAGCACGAGGATCGCGAGGAAACCGAAGACGAGGGTGAACGGCAGCCGGATCGCCGCGATGAACGGGGGGAGGATCGCGTTCAGCGCCGCGATCACGGCCGCCACGGCGAGCGCGGCCAGGAACCCGTTGACGTGGGCTCCGGGGACGATCCAGGCGGCGACGAGCAGCCCGATCCCCGAGACGAGCCACGTCCGCACGAGGTGGAGCGGACGGAAGCGCAGGCGCTCCTCGCGCCACCCCGCCTCGGACGCGGGCGCCCCGGTCGTCGGGCCGCTCACAGGCTGTCGCCCTCGCCCTCGCCCACGTCGAGGCCCTTGCCGCGGCTCGCCTTCATCTCCGCCGCCTTGTCCTTCGCGTCCATATACGAGTCCTTGACGAGCTTCGAGCCGCCGCTCCAGCCGAAGACCATGCAGATCAGCACCACGGCGAAGCCGACGTTGAACGCCGTCGTGATCAGCTGCTGCCCGATGGAGTAGGCGGTGGCGGTGGCGGAGTTGGTGTAGCTGTCGAGCGCGAACGTGTTGAACGCCTGGTTGACGCCGACCCCGCCCGGCGTGAACGAGAGGAGGTTCGCGAGCTGGTTCGAGCCGAGCACGCTCATTACCGAACCGAACGTCACCGGGATCGAGTAGGCCGCGAGGAAGATCACGATCACGACCACCTTGGCGACGTAGCCGCCCATCTGCGGCAGCAGCACGAGCCGGACGTAGGCGCCGAGGTCGCCGAGGATCGCGGCGCCCTTCTTCGCCTTCTCCCACATGCCCTTGAGCCAGCGCCAGAAGATGCGCACCAGGAGGACGACGAGGAAGATCGCACCCCCGGCGATGCCGAGCACCAGCACGGGATGATTCGTGATCGCGTCACGCTCGTCGCCGAACCGGAAGTCGAACGAGCCCGCCACCTGCGAGAAGAGGTAGACGTAGATCAGCGTCCCGATGATCAGGTAGAAGATCTTCTGGACGACGTACCCCGCGAGGATGCCCGGGAACGTCGAGCCGCGGACGACGGCGACGTACATCACGAGGGTCACGAACGTTCCGATGTTCGCAGGGAGGAAGTTGTTCAGCGCGACGCCTGCCGCGTACGACGCGAGCACGGCCATGTACGTGACCCCGCCCGGATAGGCGTAACGCAGGATCCCGTACCATCCGAGCGCGGTGAGCGTCGTCTGCAGTCCCTGGAACACGCACGCCAGCAGGATGTAGCCGATCGAGATCTCGGTGAGGGTGTCCCAGAGGTCGGTGAGCCAGCCCCACACGTCGACGCCGGCGAGGTTGAGCAGCGCCAGCAGCGCGACGAGGCCGAGGACCCACGCGACGATCTTGACGATCCGGCGTCCCCGGGAAGGGCGTTCGAGCGTTACGGCTGCCTCGGACATCGGACGGAGCCTAGTACGGTCCTCGGGCGCTCACATTGCAGGGGAGAGCCGCGGCTCGGCCGCGACAGGCTCGCGGCCCTTCTCCTGTGCGGATGCGATGACCACCGCGCCGAGGAGCGCGACCCCGAGCGATGCGCACGCGACGACCGCGTGCCACGGCGGGTTCCGGTCGAGGCGCTCCAGCAGCACGAGCGCTCCGAGCATGACGCTCACCACGGGGTTCGCGACCGACACCGTCGCCACCGACGGGACGAGCTTGCCGGTCGAGAGCGAGAGCTGCTGGAAAAGGAACCCGATGATGCCTGCGGCAGCCCAGATCCAGAACTCCAGGCTCGCGACGACGTCCGCGAGCCCGTCGGTGTGCAGGTGCTCCACGACCGGCTTCATCATCGTCGCCGAGAGGCCGTACAGCATGCCGGCGACCGTCCCGAGCACGGCGGCCCGCGTCGAGAGACTGCCGCGGTTCGCGAACAGGAGCAGCGCGACGCACGCGAGGCCGATGACGATCACGGCGATCGCCCAATCGGCATTGGACGCGTCTTCGACCCCGGCCGCCGGGTCGCCGAACGAGGCGAATCCCGCCAGGCCGACGACGATGATCGCCGCGCCGAGGATCTCGCGCCGACCGATCGTCTGGTGCGTGAGGAAGTAGCCGAGCGGAAGCGCCCAGACCACCGTCGTGACGAGGAGCGGCTGGATGATCGAGACGCGGCCCCGATCGAGCGCCGCCGCCTGGAGCACCACGCCGACGATCTGTGCGGCCAGCCCGAGGAGCCAGACCCATTGGCCGAGGAGCACCGCGAACGACAGCGGATGCCGAAAGGAGACGCCGCTCAAGCTCAGTGCAGCCTTCTGCCAGAGCGTCGCGGCCAGCGCGAAGCAGACGGCGGCCGTCAGCGCGAGGAGAGCGGCGACGTCGTCCACGGGCGCCCACTATAAGCGGCGGTTCACCCGGGTGAAGGACCGGCGTCTCGGTTGCCGCTCGACCGCGTGCTGCGCAAGAGTGACTGCCGCAGAGACGTTCTCCGGCCGGACGCCGTCGGCTGCACGACGTGAAACGGGAGGAAGCGGATGGAGGTCGAGCAAACGAGCAGCTTCCGCCAGGTCGCGCGGTCGACGATCGTGTCGGAGGCAGGGGTCTAGGCGTGGCTTCCGAGCCGGTCGCGGACCGGAGCACCACCGGGCAGGCTCCCGAGCGGGCGCAACTCGTCCTCCTCGCCCTGATCGTCGTCGCCGGCGTCGCCAACCTCAACCTGTCGGTCGCCAACGTCGCGCTGCCGGACATCGGCGAGGCATTCGACTCCTCGCAGACCACGCTGAACCTGATCGCCGTGGGGTACTCGCTCGGCCTCGCCGCGTCGGTGCTCTGGTTCGGTGCCCTCGGCGACCGCTACGGGCGGAAGCTGATGATCGTGCTCGGGATGGGACTGTCCATCCCTGCCTCGATCCTCGCCGGGTTCGCGCCGTCGGACGAGGTGCTCTTCCTCGCGCGCGTCGCGGGCGGGCTCTCCGCCGGCATGGCGTACCCGACGACGCTCGCCCTCATCACGGCGCTCTGGTCCGGGGCGGCCCGCACGAAGGCGATCGCGCTCTGGTCGGCGCTCGGAGGCGGGATCGCCGCGCTCGGCCCTCTCGTGTCCGGCACCCTGCTCGAGCACTTCGACTGGGGCTCCGTCTTCCTCGTCACGCTGCCGCTCGCCGTCGTCGCCCTCGTGATGGCGATCGTGCTCGTTCCGGCGCACGTGAACGAGTCGACCGAGCCGGTGGACAACCTCGGCGGCCTCCTCTCGGTCGTCCTCGTCGGGGGGCTCGTCGTCGCGATCAACTTCCTGCCGGTCCCGGGGGAGACGGCGCTCGCGCTCACCCTCCTCGTCGTCGCGCTCGTCACCGGCGTCCTGTTCTTCGTGCGGCAGCGCCGGGCCGAGAACCCGCTCTACGACCTCGGGATCGCGGCGCG
This sequence comes from uncultured Actinomycetes bacterium, assembly GCA_963821365.1. Classification (GTDB taxonomy): domain Bacteria; phylum Actinomycetota; class Thermoleophilia; order Gaiellales; family Gaiellaceae; genus Gaiella. Next base: position 133,375 of record CAWGDT010000004.1, on the reverse strand, counting down.
CCCGACCTTCTGGGTGGCGGGATGCGCCGGGATCATCGTCTTCGGGTCGCTGATGGCCGCGATGTTCGTGAACCAGCAGTTCCTCCAGAACGTGCTCGGCTACTCGACGATCGAGGCGGGTGCCGCGATCCTTCCCGCTGTCGTCTTCATGGTCCTCGTGGCGCCACGCTCGGCGAAGCTCGTGCAGGCGAACGGCTCGCGCCACACGCTGATGATGGGGCAGGCGCTCCTGCTGATCGCGTTCGTCCTGATGCTGCTGCTCTGGAGCGACGACATCGCCTACTGGAAGGTCGCGCTCCCGCTCTGCTTCCTCGGCGCTGGCGTCGGGCTCGCGGGGACGCCGTCATCGAACTCGCTGACCGGCTCGGTGCCGGTGCGGCGCGTCGGCATGGCGTCGGGCACGGCCGACCTGCAACGCGACCTCGGCGGGGCGGTGATGACGTCCGTGCTCGGGGCGCTCCTCACGCTCGGCTACGCATCGGCGATGGGCCAGGCGATCGACCAGTCGGGCAAGAACGTCACCGACGCGACCCAGGCGCAGCTCCAGCTCTCCTTCGCGAGCGCCGAGAACCTCGCGAAGCAGAACCCGCAGTACGCGGGCCAGATCACGGCCGCGGCGAAGCAGTCGTTCCTCGACGGCGGCGACTGGGCGTACATCGGGGCAGGGGCGGCTATCGTCGCCGGGATGGCGCTCGTCTTCTTCTTCTATCCGAAGCATGCCCAGGAGAAGGAGCTGCGAGCCTCGTACCACGCGCGGGACGAGTCGGCAGCGGCACCTGTCGTTGCGGGCGACTCTGTACGCTGAGAAGACAACGAGAGAAAGGGAAGGGAGAACACATGGCAGACGAGACGACCGACACCCCGGTCCTCGACCTGATCGCATCCATGACGGCCGACTCGCTGGAGGCATCGAGCCTCGATTCCGAGGAGCTCATGCTCGTCCGGCTCGCTGCGCTCGTCGCGATGGACGCGCCACCCGCGTCGTACCTGCTGAACCTCGGCGCCGCGAGCGAGCTCGGCTTCGGACTCGAGGACGTGCAGGGCGTGCTGGCGGCGATCGCCCCGATCGTGGGCACGGCGCGGGTCGCGTCCGCGACCGGCAACATCGTGCGCGCGCTCGGCTTCGCGCTCGAGATGGCAGACGGCGAGGACTGAGCCGCCCTCGCCTCGTCTCCCTCGCCGGCGACGCGCCGGCGGGGGAGCCGCTCAGGGCTCCGGCCCGCGCTCGGGCCTGTCCTCCAGCAGCGCGACGACGGCGTTGGCCCAGTCTGCGACGTCGTCGCGGGGCTCCTGGTCCCGGATCGCGGTGAAGCCGGCCACCAGGCGGTCGACGTCCCGCCCGTCGGGCCGCGCCTCGGGCGCCTGGCCCGTCGGGAGGACGGTGCGACCCAGGTCGACCTCGGTCTTCCGGTCGGCGGCGAACCGTGCGACGGGCTCGTCGCCGGCCGCGGCGTCGAGCAACTGCGCCAGGAGCTCGCCGGCGCGCCTGCGGCCCTCGGGGGTCAGGGCCGCGACCGCCCTGGCCAGGTACTCGCTGTGGTGATCGCTCGGCGCCATGTCACTCCTCGAGCGCGTGGGACGGTCAGCCCGCCGGCTCCGCGTCGCCTCTCACGCGGTGGCGGAAGACGTAGTACGTCCACCCCTGGTAGAGGAGCACGACCGGCACGCAGATCACCGCGACAACCGTCATGACCGCGAGGGCATAGTGCGACGAGGCGGCGCCGTCGACGGTGAGGCTGTTCCCGAAGTTCGGGCTCGACACCATCACCCGCGGATAGAGGCTCGTGAACAGGGTCGCGACGGCCGCGATGATCCCGAGCCCCGTCATCGCGAACGCCTGCCCGTTGCGTCCACGCAGGACGAAGACGACGGCGAGCGCGAGCGCGACGATCGAGACGACGGCCGGCAGCACGGGCGGGAAGAGATCCTTGTCGTTTCGGTCCATCGCGACGGCGACCGTCCAGGCGACGAAGACGGCGCCGACGACGACCGCGGGGATCGCGAGGCGCCGCGCCGCGTGCTCGGCGCGGGCGTGCAGCTCGCCGACCGTCCGCAGGGTGAGGAACGTCGCGCCGTGGAAGGCGAAGAGCCCCACCACGGCGACGCCGGCGACCACCGTGTACGGCGAGAAGAGATCCCAGAAGGTGCCGGCGTAGTGGCCGTCGGCCCCGATCGGGACGCCGCCGACGAGGTTCGAGAGCCCGACACCCCAGACGAGCGGAGCGCCGAGGCTCCCGATCGTGTTCGCCCATGCCCAGACCGCGCGCCAGCGCGGGCTCTCGCTCTTGGAGCGCCACTCGAACGACACGACGCGGACGATCAGGAAGAAGAGGATGAGCAGGAGCGCCAGGTAGAAGCCCGAGAACATCGTCGCGTACCAGGCCGGGAACGCCGCGAAGGTGGCGCCGCCGGCCACGACGAGCCAGACCTCGTTCGCGTCCCAGACCGGTCCGATCGTTCGCAGGGTCGTGGTCCGCTCCTCGTCCGAGCGTGGGACGAACGGCAGCAGCATCCCCACTCCGAAGTCGAAGCCCTCGAGGAGGAAGTACATGGCCCAGACGACCACGATGAGGCAGAACCAGAACGTCTCGAGGTCCATCAGTACTCCACCGCCGGCAGGGAGAACTCGTCGCCCTCACCGCCCAGCTCGGGCGGATCGACGCGCGCGTACCTGCGCATGAGGACGAAGTCCACGACGAGCAGCGCGACGTAGAGGACGACGAACGTGCCGAGGCTCGTGGCGATCGTGGCGGTCGAGACGCTGGGAGAGTTTGCGTCTGCGGTCTTCAGGAGGCCCCACACGATCCACGGCTGCCGCCCGACCTCCGAGAGCACCCAGCCGGCGAGCGCCGCGAAGTACGGGAGCGGGATCGCGGCGACGCCCAGCCACAGGAACCATCGCGTCGACGCAAGCCTCCCGCGCCGGTAGAGGAACGCGCCCAGTGCGAGGACGAGGAAGACGAGCGTGCCGGCGTAGGCCATGATCCGCATGCTCCAGTACGTCGTCCGTGTCGGCGGGATGTAGTCGCCGGCGCCGTATTCGGACTGGTCCGCCGCCTGCAGCTCGTTCATCCCCTGCACCTCGCCGTCCCAGGAAAGGGTCGCGAGGATCGACAGGAGGTGTGGGACCTGGATCGAGAACGAGGGTGTCTGGTCGTCCTCCGTGAAGCCGCCGATCTGGAAGAGCGAGAACGAGCACGGCTGGCACGTGTCCCACTGCGCCTCGGTCGACGCGATCTTCATCGGCTGGTAGTCGGTCACCACCACGCCCATCTGGCTGCCGACCGCCAGGTTCAGCGCCGAGATCGGGACGCCGACGATCAGCGCGAGCTTCGCAGCGTGGCGGAACAGCTCCTGGTTCCGGCCGCGGACGAGGTGCCAGCAGGCGACGCCGAAGATCACGACCGTCGCCGTCGTGAGCCCGACGAGCAGCACGTGGATGTACGCCCAGATGCCGAAGCGATTCGAGAAGAGCTCCCAGACGTCGGTCAGCTCGGCGCGGCCGTCGGTGACCGTCGACCCAACTGGTCGCTGCATCCAGGAGTTGGCGCTGATGATGAAGAACGCCGACGCCCAGCTTCCGATGGCGAACAACCACACGGTCGTCAGGTGGACGCGGCGCGACAGCCGGTCCCAGCCGAAGATCCAGAGCCCGAGGAAGGTCGACTCGAGCATGAACGCCGCGAGGCCCTCGATCGCAAGCGGCGCGCCGAACACGTCGCCGACGTACTCCGAGTAGACCGACCAGTTCATCCCGAACTGGAACTCCTGCACGAGCCCCGTCGCGACGCCGATCGCGAAGTTGATCAGCATCAGCGTCCCGAAGAAGCGGGTCAGCCGCAACCAGCGCTCGTCACCACCCCGGTACCAGAGCGTCTGCATGACGGCGACGAGCGGCGCCAGCCCGAGCGTCAGCGGCACGAACAGGAAGTGGTACAGCGACGTCGTCGCGAACTGAATCCGCGCGAGGTCGACCGTCGTCACCGCGAGCGCGCCCATCGCGTCGACCATCATCGCACGCTGCCACGTCGAGAGCAGCCCGAGGCCCCTTGCCGCGAGAACGCGCCGAAGACGGGGAAGAGACCGTCATCACCACGGCGGTGTTGAGGGAGAGCCACTCCTGAGATCCTCGAGCGTCGTCCGCGCGCGTTCTCCCCCGAGGACGTCGTCCGCGACGGCGCCGCCGACGGACACGCTGCCGACTACACGGCAGCCTCTCAGGGCGGGCCCGGTCGGTCCTCGTGGACCGTCGGCGGACGGACGCTCGGCCCGCCGATGCCCTGGCCGTCCGCCGTGCTCGCGAGGTCGAGGTCGACCGAGTCGCTCCACTGCTCCGCGACCGTGGCGTCGAGCCGTGCGAGCTCGTCCTCGACCGCCTGGCGGTGCTCCGGCCGCACCCGCTCGTGCAAGTCCTGGAGCAGCGCCCGCAACCGCCTGACCACCTGAACGGACGAGCCGCCGTACTGGCGGATCTCCGTGAAGGCCAGCTCGACGACATCCTCCCAGCGCCGCGTGCGGACCACGAGACCCGGTGAGGGCACGTCCGCCGCCTCGACGTCGGCCGGCAGCCGCGTCGCTCCGAGGAGCCGCAACGTCTCGCCCAGGTGGTCGAGGATCTGCACGGCGGTGGTCGGGTCGTTGACGGCGGGCGACAGCGCCCTGATCGCGATGTCGACCATCACCCGAATCGCGAACGTCGGGTCCTGCTCGATCGTCCGCTCGACCCCGAGGACCATCATCGACCGCAGGCGGTCGGCGCCCGGGACGTCGCGGCCGACCGTGCCGTACACCTCGAACAGCGCCGCTCCTTCGGGAACGAAGTCGCCGACCGCCGGCCGAACCACGACGAGGCAGCCGCCGTCGCGCGCAAGACGGGCGAGGCCGCGGACGTCCATCGCCTGGACGGCGCCCGCCCGCAGGGTGCGGACGACCAGGTCCGGCGGCGTCGGGCCGACGTACGGAGCAGGCAGGTAGACGGGTGCGTCGGGCCCCTCCGCCTCCTTCAGCGTGTCCTCGAACGACCGGCGGCCGGCCCGCGCCACGAGCGCTGCCACCGCCACCGGGCGCAGCCGGTGGATGGAGCGGTTGAGGAAGACCAGGAAGAGGAGGACGCCGCCCGCGAGGAAGAACCCGGCGAGGGTCACGCCGAGGCTCGGCACCGAGTCCTGCTCCACCCGCCGCAGGAGCGAGTACGAGAACGTCAGCGTGCCGACCAGGACCGCGAGCACGGCCTTGAGCATCCGGTCGCGATAGAAGATCCGCATGTAGCGCGCCGAGAACGTCCCGGTCGCCATCTGCACGATCAGGACGCTGACGGTGACGACGAACCCGGTGAGCCCAACGCTTGCGCCGACCACCGCGGCGAGCACTGCCTCCGCCGTCCCCGCCGAGTAGGTCCAGCCCTCGGGGAGGTCGACGTGGCGCCCGGTCTCGGACGCCAGGATCCCGCACGCGGAGCCGGTGACGCCGCCGAGGACCGGGACGAGCCAGATGCTTCCCCGCACGAACTGGCTGATGCGGAAGCGGGTTCCCCAGCTCATTGCCCGACGTGCACCGCGCGCGTCTCCGTCACGAGGGTACGAGGCTAGCCGGGCGGGCGCGGCGTGAACGGATGAAGCTCGTCCTGGCCCTCCTCGACGACGCCGTAGCTCGCCTCGGGCACCTCGTTCCATGCGCCCTCGAGGTCGCCGAGCGGCTCGGAGACCACGAGGCGCGACTCGTCGGAGAGCCCGTGCAGGACAGGGTTGTCCGGGTACTGGGCGCGGAGCGTGTCCACCCTCGTGGAGAAGAAGAGCGACCGCGACCGTCCCTCGCTCGAGTAGCGGAACCCCCAGACACTCCGGCCGTCGGTCGTCGCGACCGTCATCTGGATCGGGTGCTCGACGCCGTGTGCGCGGCCCACGTGCTCGATCATCCCGACCGCCCGCTCGACGGCCGCCGGCGGGTCGTCCTCGAGCCCCAGCGTCAGCGCGAGGAAGAAGAAGGCCTCCGAGTCGGTCGAGCCCTCGAGGTCTGGGTAGAGCGACGGGTCGACGGCGAGCAGGAGGTCGCGCTTGACGTCGTGGAAGCGCGCGATCGAGCCGTTGTGCATCCACAGCCAGCTGCCGTGGCGGAACGGGTGGCAGTTCGTCTGCTGCACCGGCGTCCCCGTCGACGCGCGGATGTGGGCGAAGACGAGGCCGGAGCGAACGTGCGCCGCGAGCTCGCGGAGGTTGCGGTCGTTCCAGGCCGGCTCGACGCTCTTGAAGACGGCCGGCATCGCGCTCTCGCCGTACCAGCCGACGCCGAAGCCGTCGCCGTTCGTCGTCTCGACGCCGAGCCGCGAGTGGAGGCTCTGGTCGATCAGCGAGTGCGTCGGCCGGAGGAGAAGCTCCTCGAGGAGGACGGGTGTTCCCGAGTATGCGAGCCAGCGGCACATGCCAGGCGTTCCTCCTTCAGTGGGCGAACGCCGTCCCGGTCGACGAGTCGTGCACGGGCGCCGGCTGGCGCTCCAGGCGGGGAAGCTGGCGCTCGAGGTCCTGCACGAGCATGTCGGCGAGGTCGTGGGTGAACCCGCGCCGGACCACCACGCGCAGCGCGGCCAGGTCGGTGCGGTTCTCCGGGAACGTGTAGGCGGGCACCTGCCAGCCACGCTCGCGGAGCGCGTTCGAGACGTCGAACACTGTGAAATTGTCGACGTCCGGCTTCAGCGTGAACGCGAACACCGGCAGCTCGTCTCCACGGGTCAGCAGGGTGAACGGCCCCAGCTCGGCGATGCGGGCCGACAGCCGCGTCGCCACCTCCCGGGCGTAGGCCTGGACCCGGACGTACCCGTCGAAGCCCAGGCGGAGGAAGTTGTAGTACTGCGCGACGACCTGCGCGCCCGGCCGCGAGAAGTTCAGCGCGAACGTGGGCATGTTGTCGCCGAGGTAGTTGACCCAGAAGATCAGGTCCTCCGGCAGCGCGTCGGGATCACGCCACACGACCCAGCCCACACCGGGGATAGACGAGGCCGTACTTGTGGCCGGACGCGTTGATCGACGCGACCCGCGGGAGCCGGAAATCCCACTCGAGGTCGGGATCGACGAACGGCGCGACGAACGCCCCGGACGCGCCGTCGACGTGCACCGGGACGTCGAGGCCCGTCGCGCGCTGGAGGACGTCGAGCGCGTCGCAGATCTCGTTCACGGGCTCGTACGACCCGTCGAAGGTCGAGCCGAGGATCGCGACGACGCCGATCGTGTTCTCGTCGCAACGCTTCACGGCCTCCTCCGCCGAGAGGTGGAAGCGATCGCCCTCCATCGGCACGAGCCGCATCTCGACATCCCAGTAGTTGGCGAACTTCTCCCAGCAGACCTGGACGTTGATCCCCATCACGAGGTTGGGCCGGTCGGCGGGCTTCCCCTCCGCGGCGCGTCGCTTCTGCCAGCGCCGCTTGAGCGCGAGACCGCCGAGCATCGCGGCCTCGCTCGAGCCGGTCGTCGAGCAGCCCGTCGCCTGCCCGGAGTCGGGTGCATGCCAGAGGTTGGCGAGGATCCCCACGCAGCGGGACTCGATCTCCGCGGTCTGCGGGTACTCGTCCTTGTCGATCATGTTCTTGTCGAGGCACTCGGCGATGAGCCGCTCCGCCTGCGGCTCCATCCAGGTCGAGACGAAGGTCGCGACGTTGAGCCGTGCGTTCCCGTCGAGCATCAGCTCGTCGTGAATCACCTGGTAGGCGACGTCGGGCGGCATCTCGCCCGTGGGGAGCTCATGTCGCGGAACCGCGTTGTCTGCAAGCCCGAAGCGGGGGCCGACGCTCACGTCCGACGACGCCGAGGAGGGTGCGCTCGGGTGCTTCAGTGTCACGGGCTGACCTCCTCGGCAAGCGTCTGAACCGCCCGCGACGCTAACAGGGCCGCGTCGGGCGAGCGGAGCCGCGACGGCAGCTTCACCCGGGTGAGATCGGGTACGCAGTCGACAAGCGGGTGCGAAGTCTGGGAGAGTACGGCTGACTCGGAGACAGGAGGTTCCAAGCTTGCTAGCCGCTGATTACCCATTCCTCGACGTCCTCTGGACGATGCTCGTGATCTTCGCCTGGATCATCTGGTTCTGGCTGCTGATCACCGTCTTCTCGGACCTGTTCCGCCGGCACGACACGTCCGGCTTCACGAAGGTGCTCTGGATCATCTTCGTGATCATCCTGCCGTTCCTCGGCGTCTTCATCTATCTGATCGTCAACCACGACGGCATGACGGAACGGACGATGACGCAGGCCAAGGCGCAGCAGGCGCAGATGGACGACTACGTCCGGACCGTCGCCGGAAGCGGCGGCGCGGCCGCGGAGATCGAGAAGGCGAAGGGGCTGCTCGACTCGGGCGCGATCACCCAGGCGGAGTTCGACGCAATCAAGGCAAAAGCCCTGGGCTGAGGGGCGCGTCGGCGTCCGGGCCCAGGAGGGAGGAGATGCGCAGGTGGAAGAGATAGGACCTGTCGACTACGCGGTCATCGCGTTCCCAGGCAACCAGTTCAAGGGCGAGATCGCGCCCGCGATCGGGGAGCTCGTGGACGCGGGCACGATCCGCGTCATCGACATCGCGTTCGTGGGCAAGGACGCCGACGGCACCGCCGTGGCCATGGAGCTCACAGAGCTCGACCCGACCGTCCAGGCCGGGCTCGACCGCGCCGGCATCGAGGTCGGCGGCCTCTTCAACGAGGACGACTTGATGGACGTGGCCGAGGAGCTCGAGCCGAACTCGTCGGCCGCCGTCCTCGTGTGGGAGAACGTGTGGGCGCGAAAGGTCTCCCAGGCGATGCGCGATGCCGGCGGAGAGCTGATCACATTCGAGCGGCTCCCGCACGAGGTCGTGCAGGCGGCCCGGGAGTGGGCGATGGCACAGGCCGAGGCCTAGAGAGAGGAGAACGACGATGTTCGGAAGACGAGGCCCCGGGCTCGTGCGCGCAGCCGCCACGACGGCGGTCGTCGCGGGCACCGCGGGTGCCGTGCGCCACCGCCAGGACCAGAAGTACGCAGCGCAGGATCAGGCGGCGTACGACCAGCAGATGGCCGCGCAGCAGGCTGCCGCCGCGCAGCAGCAGGCCGTCGCCGCCCCGGCCGCGCCCGACTACGCCGCCGAGCTCCAGCAGCTCGCGGCGCTCAAGGGGCAGGGGCTCATCACCGAGGAGGAGTTCGAGGCGAAGAAGAAGCAGATCCTCGGCATCTGATCGCTCCGACCTCAGCAGTGGCCGCCCAGGCCGTCGCGCCGGACCTGCGCTCCCTGACGCTCGTCCTCTTCGCGTCGAGCCTGGGCGCACTGCTGTCACGGCTGTCGCGGCGCATCGTCCTGCCGACTGTCGTGGTCGAGATCGTGCTCGGCATCCTCATCGGGCCTGCCGTGCTCGGCATCGCGGAGGTCGACCCGTACCTGCAGTACCTCTCGACCTTCGGGCTCGCGCTGCTCTTCTTCTTCGTCGGCCTCGAGGTGATCGAGCAGAAGGTGCCCCGAGGCTCGCTCGCACAGGGGACGCGGGGCTGGGGGCTCTCGGTCGCGATCGGCCTCGCGGTCGGCGTCGTCCTGCAGCAGCTCGGGCTCGACGCGGAGTGGTGGGTCCTCGGCATTGCCCTGACGACGACATCGCTCGGAACGCTCGTCCCGATCCTGGGCGACGCCGGGATCATGCCGACGCCGCTCGGCGTTGCCGTCCTGGGAACCGGCGTTGCGGGCGAGTTCTGGCCGATCGTCGTCATCTCGGTGTTCCTCACGGGCACGCGGGGAGCGGTCGAGGAGATCGTGCTCCTGATCGGCTTCGGCATCGTGGTCGGCCTCGCCGCGACCGCGGCGCTCAGGGCTCGCCCGCCCGGCGTGGTGCGGGTGCTCCAGGAGACCGTCCACACGACCGGGCAGATGGCGGTACGGCTCTCCATCTTCGTGCTCGCCGCGCTCGCACTCCTCGCGCGCGATGTCGGGTTCGACTTCGTCCTCGGAGCGCTGGCGGCCGGGCTCGTCGTCGGGCTCGCGCTCGACTCTCCCGAGGGGGAGCCCGTGCGAATGCGCCTCGAGGGGATCGGGTTCGGTCTGCTGATCCCGATCTATTTCGTCACGACGGGTATGAACTTCGACCTGGACAGCCTCCTGACCGCGAACGGCCTCGCGATCGCCGTCCTCTTCCTCGGGCTCCTGTTCGTGGTCCGCGGAGCCTCGGCGCTCCTCTGGCTTCGCGAGCTCGGCCCGCGAAGGACGGTCGGCCTCGCCCTGTTCGGCGCCACTGCACTGCCGCTCATCGTGGCGATCGTCGACGTCGCCATGGACCACGATGCGATCGCGGAGGATGTCGGCGCGTCACTCGTAGGGGCGGGGATGATCTCGGTGCTCGCCTTCCCTCTCAGCGGTCTACGGATCGTCGGACGCGAGGGTGTCGCGCCGCCTCCCGAGCTCTCTCGCCGCTCGGCGTTCCGCGAGTACTGAGCGCCTGCGTCCGGCCGGGTTCGTAGGATCGTGCCTGCCGGGAAAACACTGACGGGAGGCACAATGACCACGTTCGACCTCGAGGAACGCGAGGCCATCGCCGAGTTCGGGCGGGCCTGGTGGCTCTTCCTCGTGACCGGGATCCTCTGGTTCCTCGTCGCGATCCTCATCCTGCGCTTCGACTACACGTCCGTCAGCGCAATCTCGATTCTCTTCGGGATCGTCGCGATCTTCGCGGGCGTGAACGAGTTCCTCATGCTCGCGGCGTCCGGCGGCTGGTGGAAGGTCCTGCACGGCCTTCTCGGCGTACTGTTCGTCGGCGTCGGCATCGTCGCCTTCATCCATCCGGGCAACACCTTCTCGGCGCTCGCGGCGGTGTTCAGCTTCTTCCTCATCTTCAAGGGCGTCTTCGACATCATCGTGTCCATTGCGACGAAGGACGAGATCCACGTCTGGTGGCTCCAGCTGATCGTCGGGATCGTCGAGGTCCTGATCGGCTTCTGGGCAGCCGGATACTGGGGAAGGAGCGCGATCCTGCTGATCGTCTGGGTAGGCGTGATCGCACTCGCCCGCGGGATCACCGAGATCATCTTCGCCTTCAAGCTCCGCTCGATCGGGAAGGCAGCGGCGGCGTAGGCGCGAAACGACGAGTGGAGACCGCGCGGGCTCCGGCACCGGCCGGGGCCCGCATCACTCGAACGCGCTGACCGCGAACGCGGTCGCGAAGCCGACGGTGGTCATGACGCCGGCGAGCCTCCCGCCGTGCGCGAACGCCTCGGGCATCATCGTGTCGGCGAGCATCGTCAGGATCGCGCCGCCCGCGAAGGCGAGGACGAAGGCGACGACGCTCGGAGACGCACCGTCGAAGAGCGCATAGCCTGCGAGCGCGGCCAGCCCCGAGACGATCGTCACGCCGACCCAGAGCGCGAGGATCCGGCTGCCGCGCCATCCGATCCCGACCAGCCCGGACGTCGCCGCGACCGACTCGGGCAGGTTCGAGAGGAACACGGCGACGAGCATCGCGACGCTCACCGAGCCGCCGGTCAGGACCGTCAGCCCGATGACCGCCGACTCGGGGATCCCGTCCAGCACGATCCCGAGGACGATCGCGAGCGGCGAGCCCCGGCCTCGGCGTCGATCCGCTTGCGGTCTGCGCCGCCGAGCCGGTCGATCGCGAGGTCGCCGAGCGAGAACACGGCACATCCCGCGAACAGGCCGAGAGCGACGTCGCGGAGAAGCCGCGACTGGTCGAATGCCTCCTCCACGAGCTCGAAGGCGACCGCGCTCAGGAGCACGCCGGCGCCGAACGCCATGACCAGACCGAGCATCAACCGGTTGATCGGCACGCGGAGCGCGAAGACACCGCCGAGAACGAGCGACGAGCCGGCGATCAGCCCCCAGGCCAGGGAGGCGCCACGGCTACGGAGCCGCGGGCGCCGCGTCCGGTGGCTCGTCCGGAGGCGGCTCGAGCGCCGACCGCGCCGCGGCGATCGTCGCCCGGCGTGCCTTTGTCACTTCCTGCGCCACGATCTGCAGCGACGCGGTGACGGGCACGGCGACGAGCGCTCCGAGCACGCCGAGCAGCGCGCCGAAGAGCGTGACGCCCAGGATCACGAAGAACGCCGAGATGTTCACCGCCTTGCCGTAGATCGTCGGGCTGAGGAGGTTGTTCTCGATCTGCTGGTAGACGAGGACCACCGCAAGCATGATCAGCGCGTCCGTCAGCCCCTCCTCGGCGAGGATCGTCGGCACGAGGATGAACCCCGCGATCGTCGCTCCCAGGTTCGGGATCAGGTCGAGGAACCCCGCGATGATGCCGAGCGCGAGCGCGTAGCTCGAGCCGAGCAGCGCCGCCGTCCCGCCCTGGACGGTGCCGGCGATCAGGGCGATCGTGAGCGCGCCGATTGCCCAGCGCGAGACCGTCTGCGTGACGTGCTCCCAGACGTCGAGCCAGCGCTCCGCGTCGTCCGGGAGCAGCATGCTCCTGACCACGCCGCGCAGCCGCTCCATGTCGATCAGCAGGAAGAGCGTGAGGAAGAGGAGCGTGAAGACGGTCAGACCGACCGAGAACGCCGAGCCGGCGATGCCGAGGATCGACGAGATCGCATGCGGGATCGAGTCTGCGAGGTTCGTCGCGCCCTGCTGGGTGTTCTCGGCCGCGCCCGAGTCGCCGAGCCACGAGAGCTCGCCCGACTCTCGGAGGTCCTCGACGAGCTGCGGGAGCCCCTTCAGGAAGTCGCGGAGCGACGACACGAGCGGAACGAGCAGAACCAGCGCAAGCAGGGTCACGCCAACCGCCGTCCCGAGCACGACGATCGTCGCCGAGAGGCCGCGCCCGAGCTTCGTCCAGCGCACGAAGGCCCGCAGCGGCACCTCGAACACGAGCGCGAGGAACACGCCGAGGAAGACGACGAGCAGCGTGTCGGCGATGGAGACCACGGACACGGCGAGCGCGGCGACGACAGCCGCGGCGATCAGCGTGCGCCAAGGGACCCGGCCGGCGGGTCGAGACAGCGTGCTCACGTGGCCGGCCTCGCTCTCGGCGGCCCGATGCTCCTGTGGTGCGGCGGCGTCCGGGGCACGCGGCGAGCATAGAGCAGCGTGCGGCGGGTAGCCGCGTACGAGGCAGACGGGCCGGCAGCGTATGATCGTGCCCGCCTGCCATCCGACGACCACGCCGGCCGCGCCGGCAGGAAGGTGATTCGCTTGCCTGTCGCCGCCGCCCAACCCCATCGCGACGTCACATGGCACACACCGGCACGGAGGTAGCGCCGGACCCGGAAGAGCCGTCGGCCCCCGGAAGCCCGGACGGGAGGGCATACCTCCGGCTCGTGCTGCTCGGCGCGGCGATCGGGGTTCCCGCAGCGCTCGTCGCCGCCCTCTTCCTCGCGCTCGTCCACGACCTCCACCACTGGCTCTGGCACGACCTGCCCGACGCGCTCGGGCACTCGTCGGCGCCGTGGTACCTCGTCGTCGGCCTTCCCGTCGTCGGTGCGGCCGTCGTCGTGGTCGCCCGTCTGGCCCTGCCGGGCGACGGGGGCCACTCACCGCTCGAGGGGCTGAGCATGGCGCCGACGCCGATCGCCATCGGGCCCGGCGTCGCACTCGCGGCGCTCGGCACGCTCCCGTTCGGTGCGGTGCTCGGGCCGGAGGCGCCGGTCATCGCGCTCGGCTCGGTCGTCGGGGTCGCCGCGGCGAGGATCTCGCCTGTCGGGCAGCAGGGCACCAGGGTCCTCGCGAGCGCAGGCGGGTTCGCCGCGATCTCGGCGCTCTTCGGCGGGCCGCTCGTCGCGGGCATGCTGCTCGTGGAGGGCGGCATCGGGATGGGCGTCATGCTGCTCCCCGTCCTCCTTCCGGGGCTCGTCGCAGCGGGCATCGGCTACCTCGTCTTCGTCGGCTTCGGAAGCTGGGGCGGCCTGGAGGCACCCGGCCTCGTCGTGTCCGACCTGCCGCTCTACGACGGTGTGCACCTCCTCGACCTGATCGTCGCGGTCGTCATCGGCGTGGTCGGTGCGCTGATCGTCCTCGTCGCCCGACGCGCCGCCGAGCGGGTCGACGGGCTCGGCGGGAGCCTTGGCCTGCCCGGCCTCCTGCTCGGCGGCGGGCTCGCCGTCGGGCTTCTTGCGGAGCTCGGAGGACGGCTGGGAGCCGAGCCGACGGACATCCTGTTCTCGGGACAGGCCTCGCTGAACGCCGTGACCTCGGCGGGCTCGACCAGGATCGTCGTGATCCTCCTCGTCGCGAAGCTCCTCGCGTATGCCGTCAGCCTCGGCTGCGGCTTTCGCGGAGGGCCTGTCTTCCCGGCGATCTTCCTCGGGGTCGCACTAGCGTCGCTCACGGTCGTCGTGTTCGACGTCTCGCCCACGCTCGCGATCGCCGTCGGCACCGCGGCGGGCGCGGCCGCACAGACGCGCCTCCTCATCACACCCGTCCTCCTCGCCGCCGTGCTCATCGGCACGCAGGGCACGGACGCCATTCCCGCCGCGGTCCTCGCGAGCGCCGCGGCCTGGCTGACCATGGCCGCGATCGAGGGGGTCGAGCTCGGCCCCGAGACGCCTGTCCACGCACGACCGGCCGACGCCGCCGCGCGCTAACCGGGCTCGGCGAACACGGTGTCCCAGTCGTCCTTCACGCTGACCACCGTCCACTCGTCGGTCGTCGCCTGTGCGAGCGCCTTCTCGGCCCCCTTCACGTAATCGAACTCGCGCTCGGGGTCGTCGTGGAGCACGAGCAGTCGGAGGGCCGGCCGGCCCTTCCCGCCCGCGAACCGGAGCATCGGCACGTCGCCGTTCGAGTTCCCGCCCGCGGCGATCGGCCGGCGGCCGATCCGGCTCCAGATGCGAACCGGCTTCACCGGCCCATCGTCGAAGACGTCCGGCTCGGAGAGGTACGCCACCGCACCGCCGTGGTCGTCGTCCGTGTAGCGGAGCCCGTTCGAGCTCCCGACGACCCGCTCCGGCGGGATCCCGTACAGCTCTCCCGTGACGGCGCGCATGAAGTCCCGGTTGCCGCCGGACGCGATGTAGCAGGTGAACCCGTGGGCCTCGAGATAGCGCAGCAGCTCGATCATCGGCACGTAGCCACACTCGCGGAGAAGGCGCCCGAGCGTCGGATGCCGCTCCTCGGCGAGGAACGCGGCGGCGGCGGCCGACGTACTCGTCGACGGTCTGCCCGGCGAACGCCTGCAGGATCCCGCCCATCAGCACCTTCACGTCGCTGTCGTCGCCGGCGTAGTGCTTGTCGATCACGCCGCCGAGCCACGCGTAGTCCTTCTCATACGCCGCCTGCCAGGGTTGCTTCTCGCGCAGCGACGCGTCGGCCTCGGCCATCGCCGCGAGCCGCTCGAGGATGAAGCCGAGCTCGACCGGCATCGGCTTCTCGCACCAGAGCGTGCCGTCGTTGTCGAAGACCGCAACGCGCTCCTCGGGTGGGACCGTCTGCGCCGCCATGCCGGCGAAGGCCACGATCGCCTCGCGCGTCGGCGTGTCGTTCCACGATGCGAGCTCCCGTCAATCGCGCGCCCCGCCCGCGGCGTCGCCATCCGCTCGAGCGCCTGGTCGATCGTGAAGCTCGCCGCCTTCTGACGCGGAGGGAAGTCTCCGAACGTCGCGAGGAAGTCGGCGACGATCGCCTGCGCGGGCAGGATCATGTAGGCCTTCGACAGGTACCAGTCCCAGTAGGTGTTCGAGGTGGTGTCCGCCCGTTCGAACGGATCCGTGCGCAGGTTGAAGAGCTTGGGCACCCGGAGCGGGACGAAGGGCTCGGCCCAGAGCTCGAGCGTGCCGCGTGCCCGCTGCTCCATGAAGACGAGCTTCCAGTTGTCGAAGCGCAGCGCGACGAGGTCGCCGTCGTCCGAGAAGTAGATGAAGCCCTTGCGCGGGCTCTTCTCGTCCTCGCCCGTCAGGTAGGGGAGCAGGTTGTAGCCGTCGATGTGGACCCTGAACCTCTTGCCGGCCGCCTCGTGCCCGTCCCTGAGCTTCTCCACGACGTCGGGCTCGCCGGCGGCCGCCAGGAACGTGGGGAGCCAGTCGTGGTGCTGGACGATCTCGTTCGAGACGACGCCCGCCGGGATCCTCCCGGGCCACCGGACCATCAGCGGGACACGGAAGGCGCCCTCCCAGTTCGTGTTCTTCTCGCTGCGGAACGGGGTCATCGCGCCGTCCGGCCACGTGTTCATGTGCGGCCCGTTGTCGGTGGCGTACATCACGATCGTGTCGTCGGCGATCCCGAGCGCGTCGAGCAGGTCGAGGAGCTGGCCCACGTTCCGGTCGTGGTCGAGCATGGTGTCGTGGTACGGGGACTGCCAGCGTCCCGCCTTCCCGAGGCTCCTGCGCTTGGTGTGCGTGCGGAAGTGCATGTGCGTTGTGTTCACCCAGCAGAAGAACGGCTTGCGGCGGTTGTGCTGGCGCTTGATGAAGTCCGAGGCGGCCTCCACGAACTCGTCGTCGCACGTCTCCATCCGCTTCCGGTCGAGCGGGCCCGTGTCCTTGATGCGCTGCTTGCCGACCCGGCCCCAGCGTGGGTGCTCCCGGGGGTCGTCCCTGTTCGCGGCGCGACACTGCAGCACGCCGCGCGGGCCGAAGCGCTCCCGGAATCTCTCGAACCCGTGCTTCTCCGGATAGTCGGGATCCTCCGGGTCCTCCTCGGCGTTCAGGTGGTAGAGGTTGCCGTAGAACTCGTCGAAGCCGTGCACGGTCGGGAGAAACTCGTTCCGGTCGCCGAGATGGTTCTTGCCGAACTGCCCCGTGCGAGTAGCCGTGGTTCTTCAGGAGCTCGGCGATCGTCGGATCCTCGGCCTGGAGCCCGACCTGCGCCCCGGGCAGTCCGACCTTGCTGAGGCCCGTGCGGAAGACGCTCTGCCCCGTGATGAAGGCCGAGCGCCCGGCGGTGCAGCTCTGCTCGCCGTAGGCATCCGTGAAGCGCATCCCCTCGTCCGCGATCCTGTCGATGTTCGGCGTGCGGTAGCCCATCAGGCCGTCGCTGTAGCAGCTGAGGTTCGTGATCCCGATGTCGTCGCCCCAGATGACGAGGATGTTCGGCTTGTCAGGCATCAGCAGGTCGCTCCTTCCCTCGCGAGGGTTCGCGGACGATGCAGCGGAAGCCGAGGTGCGACATCGAGGTGTCGATCATCTGCGGCTGTCTGGCGGCGGGCCGGTAGCGGAGGCAGTAGCTCGGCGCGCAGAGGTGCGAGCCGCCCTTGATCACGCGGCGCGGGATGTGCTGCCCGGGCTGGCCCGGGTTGTAGCTCTCGTCGGGTGAGGTCACCCGGGGATTGACGGGAACGCAGCACGGGCTCGGTGCCTCGTCGGGGTGTCGGGCGACGTACCAGTCGGAGGTCCATTCCCAGACGTTCCCGGTGATGTCGTAGAGGCCGTAGCCGTTCGGCGGGAAGCTGCCGACGGGAGACGTGCGCTCGTAGCCGTCGAGCTTCAGGTTCTGCCACGGGAACTCCCCCTGCCACGTGTTCGCCATCGGCTTGCCCTCGGGAAAGTGCTCGTCGCCCCAGGCGAAGACGGCGCCCTCCAGCCCGCCGCGCGCGGCGAACTCCCACTCGGCCTCGGTCGGGAGCTCCTTCCCGGCCCAGGTCGCGTATGCCTCTGCGTCCTCGAAGGCGACGTGCGTGACCGGGTGGGTGTCACGCCCGTTGACCGTGGTGCCCTTTCCGCCCGGTCTCTTCCAGAACGCGCCGGGCACGTACTCCCACCAGTTGCGGTAGTCGTCGAGGCTCACCGGGCCCGCGGTGCCGTGGAAGACGAGCGACCCTGGGACCAGCAGCGCGGGATCCGCGTCGGGGTACTCCTCGGCGGTGAGCGGCCGCTCCGCGACGGTCACGTACCTCGTCTCGCGCACGAAGCGACGGAACTCTGCCGCCGTCACGGGCTTCTCGTCCATCCAGAACCCGTCGACCGAAACCGTGTGGACGGGACGCTCCTCCGGATAGAAGTCCTCCGACCCCATCGCAAACGTCCCGCCGGGGATCCAGGTCATCCCCTCGTGCGGCGGCCCGGGAGCCGGGCCGGGCGAGGCGGAGGTGACGGCGGCCATGGGCTCCAGTCTGCACTGTCCGGTCGGGAGGGTGTAGCCGCGGTCTTGCCCCGGTAACCGTCGGGCGGCGGAGCACGAGGCGCTCCGCCGCCCGCAGACGAGCTCAGCCTCGCGCGGCAGGCTCGGGCGTGGGCGCCGGCTCGAACCCCGTGCGCCCGTCGCCGTCGTGCGGCGGCTCGATCGTCACGTTCGGGAGCAGCCGGTCGAGCCAGCGCGGGATGTACCACGTCTTCTCGCCGAGCACCGTGAAGAACGCGGGCACGAGCGTCATCCGGACGACGAGCGCGTCGGTGAGGATCGCGACCGCGAGCAGCAGCCCGAACTCCTTCGGGATGCGGTCGGCGCTCAGGATGAACGCGGCGAAGACGGTGCCCATGATCAGCGCAGCCGCCACGATCACGCGGCCGATCGCCGCGACGCCGTGCTCGACCGCCTCACGGGTCGGGAGCCCGTGGACGTGCTCCTCCCTGATGCGGCTCATGAGGAAGACCATGTAGTCCATCGAGAGCCCGAACAGGATCGCGAACGCGATCGGCGGCACGAACGTCTCGATCGGCCCTGTCCGGTCGAGGCCCGTGAGACCGAGGAGGTGGCCCTCCTGGACCACGAGCGTGAGGACGCCGAACCCGATGAACGCCGACAGGATCGTCGTGATCGCGGCCGTCAGCGAGATCACGATCGAGCGGAACGCCATCGCGAGCACGATGAACGTGACGCCGACGATGTAGAGCAGGAAGAGCGGCAGCCGCTGCATGATCCGGTCGCCGATGTCCTTGAACGCCGCCGTCTGGCCGGAGACGTACGCCACGGCCTGCGCTGTTCTCGGTCGCGGCCGGCACGACGTCGTCCCGCAGCTTGCTGACGAGGTCGTCCGTCGCCTGGTCCTGCGGCGCCGAGGTGGGCGTCACGAAGACGATGGCGACGGTCTTCTCGTCGTTGAGCTGCGGCTCGCGCACGGACGCGACACCGTTCAGGCCCTGCACGTCCTGGTAGATGCGTTGCGGCGCCTCCTGGTCGCCCTGCATGTCGACCACGATCGGGATCGGGCCGTTGAATCCGGGCCCGAAGCCCTCCGCGAGCAGGTCGTATGCGCGTCGGCTCGTCTGCTCCTTCGGCTGCGTGCCCTGGTCGGCGGCGCCGAGCCGGACGAGCGCGGAGGTGCCCGCGAGGAGGATGCCCGCGACGAGCAGGACCGGGAAGATGATCCGCGCATTCCGCGTCACGAACCGGCCCCATCGCGCGAACAACGTCTTCTCGCGTGCGGCTTCCGAGTCGTCGATCGCTGGCAGGAACGGCACCTTCAGCCGGTCGACCTTGTGGCCGAGCAGCGCCAGCACCGCGAGCAGGAACGAGTTCGCGAGGAGCACGGTGGTGAGCACGCCGAGCGCGCTGCCGATCCCGAGCTTTGTCACGAAGTCGAGGCCGAAGAACGCGAGCCCGGTCACCGAGATCGCGACCGTCAGCCCGGCGAACAGCACCGCACGGCCCGCGGAGGCACCCGCCTCGGCTGCCGCGTCCCTCGGCGCGAGGCCCTCGTGGAGGAACTGCCGGAAGCGGGTGACGATGAACAGCGAGTAGTCGATGCCGACACCGAGCCCGATCATCGAGACGAGGATCGGCGTCACCGTGTTGATGTCGGTCAGCCCGGCGAGGATGAAGAGGAGCAGGAATGCCGTCGCGAGGGCGACGATCGCGAGCATGATCGGGATGAACGCAGCCACGAACGTGCGGAAGACGATCAGCAGCACGATCAGCGCGGCGAGGATGCCGAGGAGCTCGGAGACCCCCTGCTCGATCGGCGGGAACTCGGCCTCGCCGTTGTACTCGACCGTCACGCCGACGGGCTCCAGGGCTGTTCTCACCGCATCCTGCACGGCAACCACCCCGTCGCGGTCGGTGTCCTCGATCGTCTGGTCGAACTGTGCCTCCGCGTAGGCGATGCGACCGTTCTTCGAGAAGGTCGCCTGCGCGAACGGGTCGTCGACGCTGGTCAGCTTGGGCTCGCCGTCGACGGGCTCGGCACCCTTCGCCGCGGCGAACGGCGCGGTGCGGAGCTTTGCCATCGCCTGCTCGATCGCCGCCTTGCGCTCAGGTGTGTCGAGCCGCTGGCCCTCGGGCGCCGCGAGCACGATGTTGAGGACGCCGCCCTGCTCGGACGCGAACTCCGCCTCGATCAGGTCGGTCGCACGTTGCGTGTCGGAGCCGGGGATCTCGAACTCGTCCCGGAGCCCGCCGCCGATCGTGGCGACGAGGCCGATGAGGACCACGATGATCCCGAGCCACGTCCCGAGGACGCGCCACGGGTGCGTCGCGCACGCGCGCGCCCAGCGCGCGAGGGCCCCGGTCGACATCCGTTCGTGCGCGGCGAGCCGCGCGCCTCCGGGTCCGTTTCCTGTCGCGCCGTGCTCGCTCATGCTGCCGCCCCTTCCCTTGTGCTCAGGCTCTCAGCTCATCTCGTGCGATTCTCCGAGGATCCCAGACGCCGCACGCGCGCACAGTACGGTCGTCAGGTCCCGGGATGGTACGGGCTGCCGCACCATCGACATCGAGTAGACGGCCTCACGGCACCGATCTCATCGGTCGCTCTTCGCTCGTATGCTGGCCGCGTGGACGACGGGAAGGCGAGACCCCTTTCCGGCCGCGTCGCCGTCGTCACCGGCGCGAGTCACGAGATCGGCGCCGCGATGGCGGAGGAGCTCGCGGCGCGCGGGGCCGCCGTGGTCGTCGGGCACCACGCGGCGCCCGCGCTCGCCGAGGCCGTGGTCGCGCGGATCGAGGCCGGTGGCGGTCGTGCGATCGCAGTCGAGGGCGACCTGTCGACCGTGGCCGACAACCGCCGGCTCGTCGATCGCACCGTTGCGGAGCTCGGCCGGCTCGACGTCTTCGTCGCGAACGCGGGGCTCACGCGGTGGGCGCCGTTCCTCGACGTCGACGAGGAGACCTGGGACACGGTCGTCGACCTCAACCTGAAGGGCTCGTACTTCGGCGCCCAGGCGGCGGCGCGGCAGATGATCGCGCAGCGCGGCGCCGCGCCGGACGACGAGTACGGCGGCCGGATCGTCTTCTCGTCCTCGGTGACCGGGACGCTCGCGATCGCGAACGCGTCGGCCTACGCCGTCACGAAGGCAGGCCTGCAGCACATGGCCCGGGTGCTCGCCCTCGAGCTCGGGTCGCACCGGATCACGGTCAACGCGCTCGCGATCGGCGCCACGGTGAACGAGCGGAACCTCGCGGACGACCCCGACTACGCGGAGCACTGGGCCGGCGTGCTCCCCGCCGGCCGCGCCGGGTCGCCGCGCGACGTCGCCTCGGCGCTCGCCTTCCTCGTCGACCCGCTCTCCTCTCTCGTCACCGGCCACACGCTGACCGTCGACGGCGGCTGGTCGGGGGTCGGACGCACGCCGTGACGGCACCGCTGGCCCACGACGACCGAGGGAGCGGGCCCGCGATCGTGCTGGTCCACGGGCATCCCTTCAGCCGGCGTATGTGGCAGGGCCAGCTCGACTCCCTGAGCGACGAGTGCCGCGTGGTCGCGCCCGACCTGCCCGGGTACGGCGAGTCGCCCGCCCGCGGCGAGACCATCACCCCGGGCGTGCTCGCGGACGCCGTGGTCGAGCTGATGGACGCGATCGCCGTCGACCGTGCCACGGTCGTCGGGCTCAGCCTGGGCGGCCTCGTCGCGATGGAGCTGGGGCTTCGATACCCCGAACGGGTTGCGGGGCTCGTCCTCACCGCGACGACGGCGGCACCGCTCACGCCGGAGGAGGTCGAGATGCGCCGCGCGACGGCCGTGCAGCTCGAGCGCGACGGGATGCTCGACCATGCGCTCGAGATGGCGGGCCGGCTTTTCGGCCCCGCGGCGCGTCGCGACCCGTCGCTCGTGCTTCCGGTCCTCGAGATGATGCTGACGACGTCGCCTGCCGGAGCCGCGGCCGCGCTCCGCGGCCGCGCCGAGCGCCAGCCCTACGACCGCCTCCTCGGCGAGCTCCTCGTCCCGGCCCTCGTCCTCGCAGGCGACGAAGACTCGTACTCCACCGCGGAGATCACGGCGCAACTCGTCGCATCGCTGCCCGACCCGGAGATGCTCATCCTCCCCGGCATCGGCCACATGCCGAACCTCGAGGCGCCCGAGGCGTTCGACCACGCGGTGCGAGCGTTCGCAGCCTCGACGCGCTGACGGCCGCCACGCGACGTAGAGTCCGCTCGATCATCGATCGTCCGACGACCCGGGGGGAGCTACTTGACATCGATCTCGCTCCACGAGTCCGCGCTCGCGGCGACGAGCGTCGCGCGCCGGTCCTACGCAGGCTGGCTGACCGCGTGGCGCGAGAGCGCCGAGGTCGCCACCCGCTACTGGGCGAGCGTGGCCGCCCGCGGCGCGACGCCGTTCGACGTGGTCGCCGACGGCGCCCGCTGGACGCGACTCGTCTCCGATCGGCGCGCGCCGGACTGGAGCACCCCGAACGAGGTCGTCGAGGCCTCTCCGCTCTCGATGCTGCGGCGCTTCGGCTCGGCCCGGCGCGGCCGGCCGCTCCTCGTCCTTCCTCCGCAGGCAGGGCATCACTCGTGTGTCGTCGACTACAGCCCCGGGCAGAGCCAGGTGCGGACGGCGCTGGCCGCGGGCTACCGGCAGGTGCACGTCCTCGAGTGGCTCGGTGCGACGGAGGAGACCAAGAACGCGTCGATCGCGGACTACCTGGCCGACGTCGCGGCGGCGGTCGAGCGGATCGGCGGTCCCGTCGACCTCGTCGGCGACTGCCAGGGCGGCTGGCTGGCCGCGATCTACGCCGCGCTTCGTCCGGAGGACGTCGCGACGCTGACCGTGGCCGGAGCGCCGATCGACGCCCACGCGGGCGACTCGGCGATCGCCGACTACGTCCGCCTCGGCGGCGGGATGACGCCGTACCGGCTCGCCGTCGAGCTCGGCGGCGGGATGCTTCGTGGGGCGTTCATGCTCGGCGGGTTCGTCGCGCTTCAGCCGGAGACCGAGATCACGACGCACCTCGAGCTCGCGCTGCACCTCGACGACGACGCGTACGTCGCACGCTACGCGGAGTTCCGCGACTGGTACGCGTACACGCAGCCGATTCCCGGGGGCATGTACCTCTGGGCCGTCGAGCACCTCTTCCTCCGAAACGAGCTCGTCCGTGGCGAGATGACGATCGACGGGAGGCCGGTGTCACTCGGTGCGATCCGTTGTCCCGTGGCGCTGCTCGGCGGCGCGAAGGACCACATCACGCCGCCGGAGCAGGTGTTCGCGCTCGAAGACCACGTCGGCAGCGCACCGGGGGCCGTCACGACGCAGCTCGTGCGCGGCGGCCACCTCGGCCTCTTCATGGGCCACGACGCACTCGCGACCGCCTGGCTACCGCTCTTCGCAAGGCTGACGGCAACGTCGTAGGGTTGCGTTTCACGGTCGGTTCGACGGAGAATCGACCCGGTGCCCGACTCGCTCACCGGTCACGTCGCGCTCGTCACGGGCGGGGTGCGCGGGATCGGGCTCGGGATCTCCGAGCGGCTCGCGCGCGCCGGGGTGAAGGTCGCCGCCGGCTACTCGCGCCCGTCGGAGGCGTCGGAGCGCTTCCTCGCCGAGCACGGCCCGTCCGGAGCGACGATCCACCAGGGCAACATCGGACGCAACGAGGACTGCGAGCGCGTCGTCGGCGAGGTGTTCGAGCAGCACGGCCGGCTCGACATCCTCGTCAACAACGCCGGCATCACGATGGACCGGACGATCCGCAGGATGACGCCCGAGGAGTGGGACAAGGTCCTCCAGGTGAACCTCCACGGCACCTTCTACATGTGCCGCGCGGTGCTGCCGCACATGGTCGAGCGCGGGTACGGGCGGATCGTGAACATCAGCTCCGTCATCGGCGAGATCGGCAACATCGGCCAGGCGAACTACTCCGCGTCCAAGGCCGGGCTCTTCGGGCTGACCATGAGCATGGCGCGCGAGTGCGCGAACAAGGGGATCACCGTCAACTCCGTCGCGCCCGGGTTCATCCGCACCGAGATGGTCGAGGCCGTCCCGGAGGAGGCGCTCGCGAAGGTGATCGGGCGGATCCCGTGTGGCCGGCTCGGCGAGGTCGACGAGGTCGCGCGCGTCGTCGAGTTCCTCGTCGACCCGGCCTCGAGCTACATCACGGGCGACGTCTACTCGATCAACGGCGGCCTTGCGATGTGACCTCCGGCGCTACGGTGCGAGGGATGGCCGAGGAGACACGCGACAACGGAGCTCACCCGCCGGACCCCGACTGGGGCCTCGCGGCGACCGCCGACCCCGTCGCGTTCGGGGCGGCGCTGGCAGGCCTCGGGCGGCGACTCGCGAGCGACCCCGCGATCCTCGCGGAAGCGACGACCCGGTTCGCGAGCGGCCTCGTCCAGATCGGCGCCGCGGTGGCGGCCCGCACGATCGGGTCGAGCACCGAGGGGCCCATGCAGACGACCGAGCGCGACGCGCGCTTCTCCGATCCCGCCTGGGAGTCGAACCCCGCGTTCTACGGCCTCCGGCAGTGCTACCTCCTGTGGTCGCGGACGCTGCGCGAGGTCGCCTCGGCCGCGACGGACGAGGAGCTCGGGGGGAAGGCGGAGTTCGCCGTCGGCCAGCTGGTCGACGCGCTCGCGCCGACGAACTTCCTGATCGGCAACCCCGCTGCGCTCAAGCGCGCCTTCGAGACCGGCGGCGCGAGCGTGGCCCGCGGCGTCACGCGCTTCATGGACGACGTCGCCACGCACGGCGGCTGGCCGCGGCAGGTCGACACGTCGAGGCTCGTGCTCGGCGAGGACCTCGCGGCGACGCCCGGCAAGGTCGTCTACCGGAACCGGCTGATGGAGCTGATCCAGTACGAGCCGCGGACGGAGACGGTCTACGAGATCCCGATCCTGTTCAGCCCGCCGTGGATCAACAAGTACTACGTGATGGACCTCGCGCCGGGAAAGAGCTTCGCCGAGTGGGCGATCGGCCAGGGCCACACCGTCTTCTGCATCTCGTACCGGAATCCCGACGAGTCCTTCCGCGACATCGGCTTCGAGGACTACCTGCGCGAGGGGCCGCTCGAGGCGCTCGACGTCGTCCAGGAGATCACCGGCGCGAAGCAGGTGAACGTCGTCGCGCTCTGTCTCGGAGCCACGCTTGCGGCAACCATGCTGGCCGCGCTCGCGCGCACGAAGGCAGGGCGGGAGCGCATCCGTTCCGCGACGCTCCTGAACGCGCTCGTCGACTTCACCGAACCGGGCCCGCTCGGGAACTTCGTCGACGCGAAGACCGTCGCGCGGCTCGAGCAGCGGATGGCCAAGCGCGGCTTCCTCGAGGCGAGCGAGATGGCCGGCACGTTCAACCTGCTGCGCGCGAACGACCTCGTCTGGCGCTACGTGACATCGAGCTGGCTCCAGGGCGAGGACCCGCCGTCCTTCGACATCCTCCAGTGGAACGAGGACGCGACACGCATGCCGGCGCGCATGCACTCGGAGTACCTCCACTGGATGTACCTCGAGAACAGGCTGGCTCTCGGCACGTTGGAGATCGGCGGGCGCCGGGTGTCGCTCGCGAAGAGCCCCGTCGAGCTGTACGTCCTCTCCGCCCGCGAGGATCACATCACGCCGTGGCGCGGCTGCTACCGGACGACGCAGATCGCCGGCGGCGCGACGCGGTTCGTGCTCACCTCGTCCGGCCACATCGCGGGGATCGTCAACCCGCCGGGCCCGAAGCGGAAGCACTGGGTGAACGAGACGCTTCCGGCGGACCCGGACGAGTGGTTCGACGGGGCGACCGAGGCGGAGGGCTCGTGGTGGGAGGACTGGGCGCACTGGGCAGCCGACCGCGGCGGCGCGCAGCGCAGGCCGCCGGCGACGGGCGGCGACGCGCACCCGCCGCTCGAGGACGCGCCGGGCGCGTACGTCCGCGGGTAGTCGTCTCGCTCGGTGCCGCGTTGTCCAGGCGGACAGTCGGTGTGTGCAGCGACTGGCTCGAAGATTGCGCTGTCGTGCCTCGACACCAGCGGTACCTGACGCCGTCTTCCCAAATCTTCGCTTGACATAGTACGCAACCAGCGCGTACTATTACGATCACAAACTCCCGAAAGGACGCAGAATGACCACGTACGTCGAGCTGTCGAAGGCCGCGCAGGAGCAGATGCTTGCGGCCGTCAAGCAGAGCCAGGAGCTGGCGCTCGCCGGCGTCGAGCTGTGGGCGTCGACCGTCGCCCCGCTCGCCAAGGGCCAGCAGATCCCGGTCCCCTTCGAGACGCCCGCGCCGAAGGACGTCGTCGCGAGCTCGTTCGGCTTCGCCGAGAAGCTGCTCGCCACGCAGAAGGACTTCGCCGAGAAGGTCGTCGCCGCGTCGGCGCCGGTCTACCAGGCCGCCGCGCCCAAGAAGGCGTAGGCACGGCACCTTCCGCGGGTCGGCGGGGAGGGCGAAGGCCCTCCCCGCCGCTCGCTCCGATGCCTGACCGGCCGCACTAGGCTGTCCGCGATGACCGCCGACGACGCCTGGAAGGCCCAGCAAGAGGCGCTCGGCGCCTTCCTCAAGGGACAACGCCAGGTTGCGAACCTCTCGCTGCGCGAGATGGCGCGGCTCACCGACGTCTCGAACGCGTACCTGAGCCAGATCGAGCGCGGGCTCCACCAGCCGTCCGTGCGCGTGCTGCGCTCCCTCGCCGAAGCGCTGAACGTGTCCGCGGAGACGCTGCTCCAGCAGGCCGGCCTCATCGACGACGACGCGCCCCGAGAGGCGGAAGAGGCTCCCGCGGGGCCCGAGCGCACCGTTGCGGCGATCCTCGCCGATCCGAGCCTGACGCCCGAGCAGCGCGACGCGCTCCTCACCGTCTACCGCAGCTACTCGACGGGCGGCTGACCGCGCGACGATCCCGGGTGGCGACGACCGCCCCCACGAGACGGCTGGGCCGAGCCCGCGGAAGGCCGCTGGGCGGACGCCCGCGGAGTGTTCGAGGGAGCGCTCTCAGAACAGGCTTCGCCGAGCGAGCCGGCCGAGTACGTCTACGAGTACCTCCTCGTCGTCGCGCAGAAGCGCTGAGAGCCCGGCGACTCCCTCAGCCGCCGCGAGCGGTCGTGGGCGCGACCGGCGTGCCGACGGCTTCGAGCGTGAACGGACGCCGTGCGGGGTACGGTGAGGCACGTGGAAGCGCGATTCTAGAATCGGGCGCGTGATGAACCCCCCAACAGCGTCCGTTGCCGCAGCGAGCGCACGCGCGCGCGGGCGGCCCCCCGCGATCGTCGTCGACGTGGGTTGGGTGAACGGTCTTGCGGCGATCCGTTCGCTGGGGCGGGCAGGCGCGCCCGTCCTCGCGGTCGACCACCGCGCCTGGGCGCTCGGGCTTCGCTCGCGGTATGCGCTGCCCGTCCTCGCGCCCGATCCTGCGATCGACAGCGACGGCTTCGTCGCGACCCTTTCGGAGCTCGGGGACGCCCTCGGACGCCCGGCGCCCGTGTTTCCCACCCACGACGCGGCGCTGAACGCCGTCGCTCGTGCAGGAAAGACGCTCGGCGGCCGCTTCCTCTGTCCCTTCCCCCCGTGGGACGCGCTCGAATGGATCCAGAACAAGCGCGCGCAGCTCGACGCCGCCGCGGCGGCGGGAATCGACACGCCCGGCACCTTCCACCCGCGCTCGGCCGAGGAGGCACGCGCCGCGGCGGACGCGCTCGGATACCCCGTGCTCGTGAAGCCGGCCGAGCCGATCGAGTTCAAGCGGCGATTCCGCCGACAGGCCTTCCGTTGCGAGACGAAGAGTCAGCTCGAGGACGCCTACGCCAAGGCCGAGCCGCACGAGCCGATGGTGCAGGAGTTCATTCCCGGCGGAGACGACACGCTCTACACCCTCGGGAGCTACCTCGACGCCACGGGGACGCCGCTCGGCATCTTCAGCGGGCGCAAGCTCCAGCAGACACCGCGGCTCGTCGGCACGTGCCGAGTGGGAGAGGCCGTCTGGGTGCAGGAGGTCGTCGACGCGGGCCTGAAGTTCCTTGCCGCGCTCGGCTACCGCGGGCTCTCCCAGGTGGAGTTCAAGCGCGACCCGAGAGACGGGCGGTACAAGCTCATGGAGATCAATCCCCGCCTCTTCCAGTGGCACGGTCTCGCCGCGGCCTGCGGCGTCGATCTTCCGCGCCTCGCGTACTGCGACCTGCTCGGCCTCCCGCTCCCTGCCGCCACCATGAACGGCGGAGGAAAGCGCTGGGCGATCACGTTCCTCGGGGGCGAGAAGCCCGTCCTGCAGCGGCCGCCCTACGTCGACGCGGTGCTCGCGCGCGACGACCTCCGCCCGGCGGCCGTCCACGCCGCCCGGGTCGTCCGGAGCCTCGTCCGCTGATCCCCGAGAGCGTCGACCGCCGCGCCCGCTGGGTGCTGGACACGATCGGTGGCCGAGGGCTGCAGCTCGGCGACGACGTGCCCTACGTCGCCGGGGCCTGGGAGCAGGTCGGCCGTGGCGAGCGTCCGCAGGGTGACGACGTCGCGGAGGCGTTCTTCCACCTGGCGCGGATCGAGGAGCTCGAGGCGCCCAGGGACAAGCACGGGCGCTTCGCCGCCGCGAGCTCGTGCCTCGACCCGCTCGACCCGCCGCTCGAGCGGCTCCGCCGCGGGCTCGGGCTCGAGCCTCCGCGCTGGCGCGGGGCCCGCTTTGCCGTGGCGCTGACCCACGACGTGGACGTGCCCTGGCGCTGGACACGGCCCGGGATACGTGGCTCCGCCGCGCGCCTCAAGTCCCATGTCCTCTCGCGCAGAGTGTCGCCGGCGCTTCGCGAGACACGAGCGCTCGTGGGGATGCCACTCCACCGGTTGCGTGGGACCGACCCCAACTGGTGCTTCGAGTCCGTGCTCGCGGCGGAGGCGGAGCGAGAGGCGTCCTCCACGTTCTTCCTCCTCGCCGGCCACAACGTCCCGCACGACGGAGCCGCGCCCGCGGTGTACGACCGGCTCCGGCCGCGTCTCGTCGAGACGATCCGGGCGAACGGAGGCGAGGTGGGGCTGCACGGCAGCTACCGCTCCGCGCGGGATCCCGCGCTGCTGGCGCGCGAAGCGGAGGTGCTGGGCGCGCTCGGCACCGAGGTGCGCGGTCAGCGATATCACTACCTCCGGGTCGACCCGCATGCGAACCTCGCGCCGCTGACCGCGCTCGGCCTGCGCTACGACTCGACGCTGGGGTTTCCGGACGCGCCCGGGTTCCGGGCGGGGATCGCGCAACCGTTTCGCCCGTGGGACGTCGCAGGCGATCGCCCCCTGGACCTCGTCGAGATCCCACTCGCGGCGATGGACGTCACGCTGGGCGAGGAGCGCTACCTCGGGCTGTCGGCGCGCGAGGCGGAGCCTCGCCTGCTCGCCCTGCTCGACTGGGCTGCCGAGCACGGGGGTGGCTTCTCGGTGCTCTGGCACACGGATCGCTTCGACCGGGCGACGGCGCGTGGCTGGGACGGGCTCTACTACCGCTTCATGGACGCCGTGCGCGAGCGCGGCGGCGTCTGCATGGCGGCGGGTGAGCTCGCCGAAGAGGCCGCGACCTGGCTCTGAGGCGACCGAGTGACTCGCCGCGCACGAGCCGCGCCCGTCACGCGGACCGGTGCGCCCGGACGAAGGCGTCGATCGCCACGGCCTCGCCCGCATCGGTGGCGACGAGACGCTCGACCGCTTCGGCCCGATCGACGACCAGGTCGCCGAGCTCGGCCACCACGTCCTCCGCGGTGAAGAGCACCGCGACGTCCTTCGGCCCGCCGTAGCCCTTCGCGAGGTTCGTGGTGTCGTGGCCGAGCACGAAGAGCGTCCCGCCGCGCGCCACGGCAGCGGCGGCCGCGCGCACCGCCTGCGCGAGCTCCGCACGCGGAAGCTGGAGGTAGAGCACGGCGACGAGGTCGAAGGCCCGTGGCTCCGCCTCGTAGCCGAGCACGTCGGCGAGCTCCCACTCGACGTCCACTCCCCTGCTCGCGGCGAGCTCCTCCGCCTTGCCGAGCGCGACGTCGGAGAAGTCGACGCCGGTCACGCGCCACCCTCGCTCCGCGAGCCAGACGGCGTTCCGGCCCTCGCCGCAGGCGAGGTCGAGCGCGCGGCCGGCAGCGAGCCCGCCGACCTCCGCGGCGAAGAGCCGGTTCGGCTCGGCGCTCCAGACGAGCTCCTTCTGCGCGTAGCGCGCATTCCAGTCCTCCCGGGCGAAGCCGGGTCGGACGGACGAGACGGGTCGGCGGTGCTCGGTCACCCCGGGAAACGCTACGCGACGAGAGGGTTCGACCAGCGAAGCCCGGGGAAGCGCGAGAAGTCGGCATCGGCAGAGCAGAGCTCCGCGTCGTGCTCGAGCGCGAGCGCCGCGAGATGCGCGTCGTTGGTGAGGTTCCCGCCGGTACCGAGCGGCCCGAGCAGCTGGCGCAGCACGACGTGGTGCCTCGGCCCGGGATGGACGATCGTCGCGCACGGCGCTGCCAGCCAGGCGTCGACCGCGTCGAGCGCCTCGTCGAGACCCAGCGGCGACTCGAACAGACGTGGGTTGGTGACCAGCCGCACGAAGGCGAGCAGGACGATCCACGCAAAGGCGACCGTCTCGACCCCCGACAGCCGCGCCTCGAGCCAGTCCCTGGCTCGTTCGTGGTGCGCCGACGACGCGTCGTAGGCGTACAGCAGGAGATTGACGTCGGCGAGCGTCACTTGCGCAGCTCGAGCTTCCGCAACGTCTCCTCGTCCTCGAGCCGGGCGGCGAGGTCGAGCGCCCGGTCGAGGTCGACACCGGGACGCAGCCGGAGCGGTCGCGCCTCGACGTGGAACGGAGTCGACACTCCCCGTCCCTTCGTGGAGCCCCCGTCGAAGCACGGCGTTGACGACCTGCTTGAACGGCAGCCCACGCTCCCGTGCCAGCGCGCGGAGGCGATCCGCGACGTCGGGGTCGAGCGTCAGTGTCGTCCGCATGCGTGCATCATAGCATCAAACTCGATGATGCCTCTGTGCGAGGCGAGCGGCGGCCGTCTCGGCCATCAGCGGCACCGCGCGCTCGAAGGCGGCGGCGCGCCGATCCTCGGCGCCGAGCTCGCCCCGCACGTAGCGGCCGTAGATCGCCTCGCAGAAGACCGCTGCCTTCCAGAGCGCGAGCGCCTCGAACCAGGCGAGCGGGCCGACCTCGCGTCCGCTCCGCTCGGCGTACCGTGCGACGAGCTCCGCCTTCGACGGGAATCCCTCGAGCGCCGTCACCGGTGAGACGCCGAGCGGGCTTCGGCCGCCGCCCGGCTCGGTGTACGTCGCGAGCAGGTAGCCGAGGTCGGCGCGAGGGTCGCCGATCGCGCCCATCTCCCAGTCGAGCACGGCCTGGACGCGGTCGGGCCGCTCCCGCTCGACCATCAGGTTCCCGAGCCGGTAGTCGCCGTGGACGACGGTGTCCGGCAACGGCTCCGGCAGCTCGTCGGCGAGTCTCCGGCCCACCTCGACGACGGTCGGGATCTCGCGCGTCGCGTTGATCTCCCAGAGCTGCGCGAACCGTCGCACCTGGCGCTCGAGGTAGCTCCCGGGCCGGACGAACGCGGAGAGCGCCGGCTCCGACACGTCGGCAGCGTGGATCTCGACCAGCGCGTCGATCAGCTCGCCGCCGAGCCGGCGCCGAGCCGCCGGGTCGTCGAGGCCCGGAGGCAGCGTGTCGGTGACGACGTGGCCGTCGAGGAAGCGCATCACGTAGAAGGGGACGCCGAGCACGTCCTCTGCCTCGCAGACCGCGACGATCGGCGGCAGCCGGATCCCCTGCGGCGCGAGCGCGAGCTGGAGCCGCGCCTCGCGCACCATGTCGTGCGCCGAGGGCGGTAGCGGAGGCCGCGGCGGGCGGCGCAGGACGAGGCGCTCGTCGCCGCGCTCGATCAGGAACGAGAAGTTCGAGCCGCCGCCGTCGCCGATCCGCGACGCCCGCACCGGCCCGCTTCCGAGGCCGTGCTCGTCGAGGAACGCCTCGACCCGCTCGAGCACGAGGAGCGGCTCCCGCACGGCGCCGGACGCCTCCGCTGCCGTCGCGACGATGTCCGCGCCGTCGGTCACGGGGCGATCGTGCCACGACCGCCCCGTGACCGTGCGTCTACGCGATCGATGCCGCCGCGGTGCAGACCTCGCCCGAGGGGCTCGTCGCGCGGGCGACGAAGCGGCCGCCGCCTGCGCGGACGAACCGGGCCTCGAACGAACCGCTCGGGCCGCGGGTCACCGTTGTCCGGCTCGCGATACGGGCGCCGTTCCGGAGCACGACGACGCGCCAGCGCACGCCGTTTCTGTTCTGGTCGACCTCGAGCTCGATCTCCGTACCCGCGTCCTCGCGGCTCAGCTTCAGCTTCGACGTGCTCGCCTTCGAGCACGTACCGGCGACCCGCACGTCGCCGTCCTTCGCAAGGGCGGCCGGCGACAGCGCGAGCGTGGCCCCCACCACTGCCGTCACCGTCATCCGTAGCGTCCAGCTCATCTCGATGTTCCTCCCTGCCTCGACCGTTCGACACCCCGGAGGGTGCCGCCGCGCGGGTCCGAGCGACAATGGGACCTTGGTCGTAGACCCCGCGCGCGCTCGATGAGGCATCCCGTCACGCAGTTCGCCGTTGCGGGACTCGCGGTGCTCGCGGTCTTCGGCGCCGCCGCGCTGCTCGCGCTCCGCGGGCTCGGGAACGGCGAGGCGCTTCGCGACGCACGGCAGTTCGCGACGCTCGCGGGCCAGGGGATCGTCGAGCCGACGGTGGCGCCCGGCCTCCTCCGGGGCGAGCCGCCGTCGATCGCCGCCGTCGACCGGATCGTCCAGGAGCGGGTGCTGGGCGAGCGGGTCGTCCGCGTTAAGCTCTGGGCACCCGACGGGCGGATCGTGTACTCGGACGAGCCGCGCCTGATCGGCGCCCGGTTCCCACTCGACGCGGAGAAGCTCGAGGTGCTGCGAACGGGGGCGACAAGGGCGGCGTTGAGCGACCTCTCGGGGCCGGAGAACGAGTACGAGCGCGGGCAGGGTGACCTGTACGAGGTGTACCTCCCGATCCGGACCCCGGACGGGACGCCGCTGCTGTTCGAGACGTACCAGCGGCGGAGCGCGGTCGCGTCCACCGGGCGTCGGATCTGGATGCCGTTCGCGGCGCTCCTGGTCGGGAGCCTCGTCCTCCTCTGGCTCGTCCAGGTGCCGCTCGCCTGGCGCCTCGACCGGAGGCTTCGCCGCACGCAGGCGGAGCGCGAGGCACTCCTCGTCCGCGCGGTCGAGGCATCCGACGACGAGCGGCGGCGGATCGCGGCCGAGCTCCACGACGGGCCCGTGCAGGACCTGGCCGGGATCTCGTATGCACTGAGCGCCGCCGCCCAGACGGAAGGGTCGCCCGCCGCGAGGGAGACACTGCGGGAGGCGGCTGCGGGCACCCGCGGCTCCATGCGCCAGCTCCGGTCGCTTCTCGTCGAGATCCATCCGCCCAACCTCCGCGCGGCCGGGCTCGAGCCGGCCTTCGCAGACCTGCTCGCGCCGCTACGGGCGCGCGGCGCGACGACCGAGCTGGAGGTCGACCCCGGCCTCGACCTCGGCGACGACGCCGAGCGGATCCTCTACCGGGCGGCCGCCGAGGCGTTGCGCAACGTCCAGCGGCACTCCGGTGCAGGGCGCGTCCGAGTCACGCTGGGACGCGACGGACAGACGGTGCGCCTCGAGGTCGCCGACGACGGCGCCGGGTTCGCCCCGGAGGAGCGTGAGCGGCGCCGCGAAGAGGGCCACGTCGGCCTGTCGCTCCTCGAGGAGCTGACCGTACGTGCCGGCGGGCGACTCGATGTACGCTCGGCGCCCGGAGTGGGGACGACCTTCGCGCTCGAGCTGCCGTACCCATGATCCGATTGCTGATTGCAGACGACCACGCCGTCGTGCGCACGGGCCTCGCCCGGCTCGTCGAGACGTTCGAGGACGTCGAGCTCGTCGGCGTGGCGGCCGACGGCGACGAGGCCGTCGAGCACTGCCGGCGGTCGGAGCCGGACGTCGTGCTGATGGACATCGAGATGCCGGTGCTGGACGGGATCGCGGCGACTCGGGCGATCACCGCAGCCCAGCCGGCCGTGGCGATCGTCGTGCTGACGTCGTTCTCCGATCGAGACCAGATCCTGCAGGCGCTCGACGCCGGGGCGGTCGGCTACCTCCTGAAGGACGCCGAGCCGGAGGAGATCGCGAAGGCCGTGCGGGCGGCGGCGCGGGGCGAGGCGCCGCTCGACCCGCGCGCGGGGCGGGCGCTGCTCAGCGCACGAAGCGCCGCGTTGCCGCTCGACGACCTCTCCGAGCGCGAGCGGGAGGTGCTGCAACTGGTCGCGCGCGGGCTCCCGAACAAGCTGATCGCGCGGGAGCTCTCGATCAGCGAGAAGACGGTCAAGGCGCACCTCACGCAGATCTTCCGGACGATCGGCGTCACCGACCGGACGCAGGCGGCTCTCTGGGCGGAGCGGAACGGCTTCGGGTCGTAGGACCGAAGTCCGATTGCGCCGGACGCGCGCCGGCGGCACGATCGACGCATGCGACGGGCGCGCCGACTCTCGCTTCTCCTCGTCCCGCTCACGGTGCTCTTCCTGGCGCTGCCGATCGCGGCCCGTGCCGACGACGGCCGCGATGAGGCCGACGTCCGCGTCGAGCGCTCCTGCACCGGGTCGAGCACGGTTCGCCTCCGCGTCCGCGCGCGAGACGACGAAGCGCTGCGCGTCGACCTCGAGGTGCGAGCCGCGGGGCCCGGGCCGAGATGGGCCGTCGTGATCGTCCACGAGCGGCGGCTCGTTCTCGAGACGTCGAGGCGCACGAGCCCGAGCTCGCACTCGTTTGCCATCCGCCTCACGATTCCCGACTGGCCCGGCCGCGACAGCGTCACGGTTCGCGCGACGGGACCCCGCGGAGAGGTCTGCCGCGTGACCGCGGCGGTGCCCGAATCCTGAGTCAGGCGAGCCCGCGTGCCTTGCGGCTCGCGCTCTGCTGGCGCCTCGATGCCGACAGCTCGACCTTCCGCAGGCGGATCGACGCCGGCGTCACCTCGACGCACTCGTCGTCGCGAATGAACTCGAGCGCCTGCTCGAGCGAGAGCGGGCGCGGCGGGATGAGGCGGACGAGCTCGTCGGCGGTCGACGAGCGGATGTTCGTCAGCTTCTTCTCCTTCGTCGCGTTCACGTCGAGGTCCTCGGCGCGGGCGTTCTCGCCCACGACCATCCCCTCGTAGACCTCGACGCCGGGCCCGAGGAAGAGGGAGCCGCGCTCCTGCAGGTTGAGCAGGGCGAAGGTCGTCGTCGGCCCGCGCCGGTCGGCGACGAGGCTGCCGCTCGGCCGCGTCCGCAGCTCGCCGTGCCACGGCTCGTACCGGTCGAAGACGTGGTGGAGGATCCCCGTGCCGCGCGTCTCGGTGAGGAACTCGGTGCGAAACCCGATCAGGCCGCGCGCGGGGACCAGGTACTCCATCCGCACCCAGCCCGTGCCGTGGTTGACCATCTGCTCCATGCGGCCCTTGCGGAGGGCGAGAAGCTGCGTCAGGACGCCGACGTACTCCTCGGGTGCGTCGATCGCGACGCGCTCGACGGGCTCCTGCACCTTCCCGTCGACCTCCCGCGTCACGACTTCCGGCTTGCCGACCGTGAGCTCGAAGCCCTCGCGGCGCATGAGCTCGACGAGCACGGCGAGCTGGAGCTCGCCGCGTCCCTGCACCTCCCACGCGTCCGGCCGCTCCGTCGCGACGACGCGGAGCGCCACGTTGCCGACGAGCTCCTGGTCGAGCCGCTGCTTCACCATCGGCGCGGTCAGCTTCGAGCCCTCCTGGCCGGCGAGGGGCGACGAGTTGATGCCGACCGTCATCGAGAGGCTCGGCTCGTCGATCGCGACCACGGAGAGCGCGCGCGGGTCGTCCGGGTCGGCGAGCGTCTCGCCGATCGTCACCTCCGGGATCCCCGCCACCGCGACGATCTCGCCCGGCCCAGCCTCGTCCGCCTCGACGCGGTCGAGCGCCTCGGTCACGTAGAGCTCGGTCACCCTCGCGCGCTCGACGCTGCCGTCGGCGCGGCACCAGGCGATCTGCTGGCCCTTGCGGACGCTTCCGTTCGCGACCCGGCAGATCGCGAGCCGCCCGACGTAGGGCGACGCGTCGAGATTCGCCACGAGCGCCTGCAGCGGATGGCCCTCCTCGTATGACGGTGCGGGGATCGACCCGAGCAGGGTGTCGAACAGCGGCTCCAGCGTGTCCTCGAGGGCGGACGCCGTCGCGCCCGCGCGTCCGGCCCGCGCATTGCAGTAGACGATCGGGAACTCGATCTGGCCCTCGTCGGCGTCGAGGTCGAGGAAGAGCTCGTAGACCTCGTTCACCACCTCGTCGACGCGTGCGTCCGGGCGGTCGACCTTGTTGACGACGAGGACGACGGGCAGCCGCGCCTCGAGCGCCTTGCGCAGCACGAACCGGGTCTGCGGCAGCGGGCCTTCGCTCGCGTCGACGAGCAGGAGGACGCCGTCGACCATGCGGAGCGCCCGCTCGACCTCGCCGCCGAAGTCGGCATGGCCGGGGGTGTCGACGATGTTGATCTTCGTCCCGCCGTGCCGCACGGCGGTGTTCTTGGCGAGGATCGTGATGCCCTTCTCGCGCTCGAGGTCCATCGAGTCCATGACCCGCTCGGCAACGTCCTGGTTCTCGCGGAACGAGCCGGACTGCCAGAGCATCGCGTCGACGAGCGTCGTCTTGCCGTGATCGACATGCGCGACGATCGCGACGTTGCGGATGTCCTCCCGGGCGGGCACCGCGGGAGGGTAGCCCTCAGGCGGGACCCGGCGGCATCTCGCCGACGGGCCACGGCTTGCCGCCGAGGCCCCAGTTCTTCGGGTCGTGCCCCTCGACGATCACCCAGGTGTGGTCACGGAGGCCCTCGGCAGTGGCGGCGCACAGGGCGTCGGTGAGCCCGGCGATCAGCTTGGCGCTCGTCTCCTCGTTCACGCGGTAGTCGAACAGCTCCACGCGGATGAGCGGCATGGGTGGCTCCTTCCTCGGTCGGGTGCGTCCGACCATATGCTCACGGTATGGCCCGCGTGATCCGTTGGGACGACATCGCCGGAGTCGGGGAGCGCCGCGCCCTGATTCCGCGCGAGAGGGGCTCCGAGCTCGCGCTCCACGCGATGCGCGTCCCGCCCGGCGCGGCCACCGAGATATCCGACGACCTCCACGACACGCTGCTCTTCGCCCACGAGGGCGCGTGCGCGGTCGGGAACCACGAGCTCGGCGGCCCCGGCTCGCTCCTCGTGCCCGCGGGAGAGCTGCGGACGCTCGTCGCGGGCCTGGACGGCGCGTCCCTCGTGTGCGCCACGCTCGGC
Organism: uncultured Actinomycetes bacterium; assembly: GCA_963821365.1. Lineage (GTDB taxonomy): Bacteria > Actinomycetota > Thermoleophilia > Gaiellales > Gaiellaceae > Gaiella. The sequence goes on along the minus strand of CAWGDT010000004.1, from coordinate 96,129 downwards.
GCCGAGACCGACCTGCACGCCCCGATGGGCACTGCCGAGCCCGTCGTCGCCCTCGACCACGTCGAGCCCGGGAAGGCAACGGGCGCGCGCTCGTTCCAGGTGCTCCACGGGCCGCACAACGGCTCGACGCGGGCGACGATGTTCGTCGGCTACATCCCGCCGGGGAAGGCGCCGTGGCACTACCACCTGTACGACGAGATCGTCTGGGTGCTCCGCGGTGAGGGCCGACTCCACATCGGCGATACGGTGGAGCCCCTCGACCCGGGTGCCGCGTTCCGCCTGCGCCCGCGCGAGGTGCACATCGTCGAGAACACCGACCCTGCGGTCGAGATGGCCGTGGTCGGCATCTTCACGCCCGCGGGCAGCCCGTCCGCCGCCTATCTGACCGCGGACGTCGCCGAGAGCTACGCGATCGGCTGATGCCTGCGTAGTACGGACGAGGCGACCGCGCACCGGGGGTCAACCGAACCGTGCCGACACGGGACGCCACCTATTCTCAACCCATGGCGAACCCCGTCATCCTGGTCGTCGACAGCGATCCCGCCAGCCTCGCGACGATCGAGCGTGAGCTGCTCGACCGGTACGCCCGCCACTACGACGTCGTCTGCGTGAGATCGGCGACGGACGCGCGCCGGCGGCTCGCCGAGCTCCAGGTGGAGGGAGAAGCCGTCACGCTCGTGCTCGCGGGACAGGAGCTCGACGACACGACCGGCGGGGAGCTGCTCGGCGAGGTGCGCCAGCTGCATCCGCACGCGAAGCGGGCGCTGCTCGTCGGCTGGGGCGAATGGGGCTTCCGCGCGACGGGCGACGCGATCCACGAGGCGATCGAGCACGGAAGGATCGACCACTACGTGGTCAGGCCGATGGCGCCGCCCGACGAGCTCTTCCACCAGGCGATCTCGACGTTCCTGCTCGAGTGGGCAGAGGAGCGCCGCACGGCGCCGTATGCGATCCACGTCGTCGGCGACTCGTGGTCGGGCCGCGCCGCCGAGCTGCGCACCGTGCTCGAGCAGTGCGCGTTCCCCCACGCGTTCTGCCTCGCCGACTCGGACGAGGGACGGAAGCTGCTCGGGGACTCGCCCGGCGACGCGGAGCTGCCGGTCGTGATCCTCCCGGACGGCACGACGCTCGTGAACCCGAGCGACGTCGAGCTCACGCAGGCCACCGGGTCCGCGGTGGAGCCGGAGGACACGGAGATCGACCTGCTCATCGTCGGCGCCGGGCCCGCGGGGCTGTCGGCGGCCGTCTACGGCGCCTCCGAAGGGTTTCGCACGCTCGTCGTCGACACGCACGGGATCGGGGGACAGGCGAGGTCGAGCTCGCTGATCCGCAACTACCTCGGCTTCCCGCGCGGAGTCAGCGGCGCCCTGCTCGCCCGCCAGGCGCACGAGCAGGCGTGGGTCTTCGGCGCCCGATTCGCCTTCATGCAGAACGTGACCGCGCTCCACCGGGACGCGGACCGGCTCGTCGCGACCCTCTCCGGCGGCACCGCCGTGGCCGCGCGCGCGGTCGTCCTGGCCACCGGAGTGACCTATCGACGGCTCGGCATCGAGACGCTCGAAGCCCTCTCCGGCGCCGGCGTCTTCTACGGCGGCGCGGGCTCCGACGCGCATCGGATGGCAGGGCAGGAGGTCTACGTGCTGGGCGGCGCGAACTCCGCCGGGCAGGCGGCACTCCACCTGGCGCGATACGCGCGGCGCCTGACGCTCGTCGCGCGCGCGCCGTCGCTCGAGGCGGGCATGTCGCACTACCTTGTCCGCCAGCTCGCGGCGACGCCGAACGTCGACGTCCGAGTCGGCACGGAGGTCGTCGGGGGCGGCGGCGACGGCTGGCTCACGCACCTCGTCCTGCGCGACCGGGCGAGCGGTACCGAGGAGACGGTCGCCGCCGACGGCCTCTACCTCTCGATCGGGACACGCCCGCACACGGAGTGGCTTCCTGCCGAGGTCGCGCGCGACGACCGGGGCTTCGTCCTCACGGGCGCGGACGTCCCGCGGGACGGCCCCTGGCCGCTCGAGCGCGATCCCTTCCCGCTCGAGACGAGCATGCCGGGCGTGCTGGCGATCGGCGACGCACGACACGGATCGGTCAAGCGCGTGGCGTCCGCCGTCGGCGCGGGCTCGGTCGCGATCCGGGTGCTCCATCGCCTGCTCGACGCGGACCCGGGAGCGGTTCCGGCGAGCGAGGTGACCGAGCTGCGAAGCGCCTAGCCGGCGGCCGCGGTGAAGAGCCGCGGCGTCGGGCCGTCGGGCTGGGGGAGGCGCTCGGAGAGCAGGATCATCTCGTCGATTCGCTCCCGTGCGGCCGCGCCGTCGGGGTGGTCGAGCTCGAGCAGGTTGCCGGACGGGTCCCGGATGTAGAGCTGCGCTTCCCCGCCGGGAAGCTCCGCGATCGCGTAGCCGAAGCTCGTGTGGTCGAGGATCCCGAGCTCCCGCGCGCGCTCGTACACGGAGACGACGTCGTCCACCTCCAGCGCGAAGTGGGCGTAAGTCGGCGGCGCGTCCGGCCGCTCGAACACGTGCACCTGGAGCGAGCCCGCGCGAAGCCACTGCACCGGGAAGGCGAAGTCGGGCGTCGGAAGTGGCTCGAGCCCGAGGACGTCGACGTAGAAGCGCACGGACTCGTCGAGGTCCCGCGCGACGACGCTCACGTGGTTCAGGCCGACGGCTCCGCTCACGAGGGGGATTCTCTCAGGTCGAGAGACCGGCCGCGATGTCCCGCGCGGCGTGGGTGGCGGTGAGCGGCTCGCCGGTCGCCGCCTCGATCAGCAGATCCCAGCGCAGCGCCTGACCCGGCCGGAACACCTGCTCGGCGAGGAACGCACCGGCCTCGCGCCGGCCGACGAGGCCGCCGGCGACCCGGTCGAGCGTCGCGCGGATCTGCGACGCGACGAGGTTCCCGTAGAGATACGTGTGGTAGTAGACCGGCGCGCACGCGACGTGGATCTTCGCCGCCCAGTCGGGCTCTTCGCGGCCGTCGGCGGGCGTCAGGAGCTGGTAGCGCGACACGAGCCCCCACCAGACAGCGCTGAGGTCGGCCTCGGGGTCGGCGTAGAACGCGCGCTCGAAGTTCGTCATCACGAGCACCCAGCGCGTGAAGACGAGGAGCTCCGCCGCCTGCGCGGCTTGCAGGTCGGCCTCGAGCGGCCCGATGGCGGCCGGATCGAGCCCGGCCACCTCCCGCAGCCAGTCGGCGTCCTGCGCGAGGCGGCCCATCAGGATCGCGATGCCCTCGGTGACGGTCAGATGGCAGTCGCGGAGCAGCCACGGCAGCGTGCGATCGAATCCGATGTCGTAGGCCCCGTGCCCGAGCTCGTGGAGCATCGTGTCGGCCCAGTAGCGGTCGTCCGCCACGTTGGCAAGGACGCGGACGTCGCCGTCGCGGTCGACGTCGATGCAGAACGCGTGCTGGCACTTCCCGTCGCGCGGAAAGAGGTCGCTCCGGTCGAGGATCGCGCCGGTGTCGACGCCGATGCCGTCGTACGTCGCGCGCGCCAGCGCGACGACGTCCCTGCCCGCGTACACCGTCGACAGGTCGACCCCGCCGGCTGCGGGCACCTCCTGGAAGAAGGGATCCTCGTAGTGCCAGGGCCGCAGCTCGTCGACGGTGCAGCCGAAGCGCTCGGCCAGCCGGGCGTCGGTCTCCGCCTTCCACGCGGCGAACGCGGCGCCGGTCAGCCGGTCGCACTCGTCGAGTGTCTCGAAGAGCCGCGTCTCGTCCATCTCCGACGTCGCGACCGCAAGCGCGAACCAGTCGCGATAGCCGAGCGAGCGGGCCGCCTCGTTGCGGAGCCGTGCGAGCTCCCGCACGTCCTCGGCCACCGCGGCGCCCACCGTCTTGGACGCCTCCCATGCTTCGCGGCGCTCCGCGACGTCGTCGCTCTCGCGCAGGATCCGCTTGATCTCGTTGTCGTCGACCGACCTGCCGGAGACCTCGCCCCGGTGCTGCGCGAAGCGCGATTCGACCGATGCCTCGAGCTCGACGATGCGATGCCTGAGCGCCTCGGGCAGCTGCTGTGGCACGAGGCTCGCGTGGAGAAGGTCGAGCTGACGACGGACGAGCGGCTCGGCGCCGTTCGAGCGCGCCGCTACGACGTCGCCGAAGAGGTCGGCGTCGGCAAGCGCGTCGGACAGCGCGAGCTCGGCCGCGACGCGGCGCTGCTCGTTCTCCTCGGTTGCCGAGACGTTCGCGTCCCACCAGGACAGCGACGCTGCCTTGTACAGCGGGCGCAGCCGCTCGACGGCCCGCTCGACGACGGCTTCGGGTTCCCGCACGGCGCCCAGGAGCGTACCCGACGAGCGCCGTCGAGCATCTACGATCGCTCTCCGTGGGCACCGACGCGCACCGGGCCGCCGCGGCCGAGCTCGGCCCGATCGCGGTCGGCGTGATCACGGTCAGCGACACCCGTACGCCGGACGACGACACGAACGGCCGCTGGCTGCGCGACCGGATCCCCGCGGCGGGCGCCGTCGTCTCCGGCTACCGCGTCGTACGGGACGAGCCCGACGAGGTCCGCGCCGCCCTCGACGAGCTGGTCGCCGAGGCGCGCATCGTCGTCGTCAACGGCGGCACCGGCGTCTCGCGTCGCGACACGACGTTCGACACGCTGGCGGGAATGCTCGAGAAGACGCTGCCGGGGTTCGGCGAGCTGTTCCGGATGCTCAGCTACGAGCAGGTCGGGTCGGCCGCGATGCTCTCACGCGCGACCGCCGGCACCTACCGCGGTGCGGTCGTCGTCTCGACTCCCGGCTCGCCCAAGGCCGTTGCGCTCGCGTGGGAGAAGCTGATCGAGCCGGAGCTCGCCCATCTCGCCTGGGAGGTCGGACGCTGATCCTGCGGTACTCGCTGCAACGACGGGCGCGGCGAGGATCCGGCGTCGCTTCCGCCGCCTGAGCGCCTCCGCCGCGACGTAGCTCCCGACGACGAAGACGAGGGCGGCCGCCTGCAGCAGAAGGCCTTCCCAGGTCGGGAAGACGCCGAACCACATTCCGGCCCAGAACGGGAACGTGAGCCCCTCGACCGGCGTGACCGGCATCCAGCCGACCACCTGCATCGTCTGCACCGTGTGGCCGACGAGCACCATGAGCACCCCGGTGATGAGCAGGCCGGTCGCGATCAGCATCTTCTTGTGAGGCAGCTTGCGCTCGAGCGAGACGACGAGCGCGAACACGCCGACGACGCCGAGGAAGCCGAGCAGCACGCCCTGGAGCACCGTCCAGGCGCCGGCCTCGAGCGTGAGAGCCTGGAGGAAGAGCACCGTCTCGAAGCCCTCCCGGTAGACGCTCGAGAACCCGAGGGCCACGAGGCCCAGCGCCTGCGCGGAGAGGATCCCGAGCGACGCGCCGGCGAGCACGCGCTTCTTCTTCTTGTGGAGCCCCTGGAGGTTCTCCTGCCAGTAGACGCGGTGGTAGAACCAGTTGAGGATCAGGAGCAGGACGCCGATCGCGACCAGCGAGACGACCGCCTCGAGCCGCTCCCCCCAGCCGGCGAGCGAGCCGAGCACCGTCTGCGCGACGATCCAGGTGATGACGCTCGCGACGAGCGCGACGCCGACCCCGGCGAGCAGCGGCCGCCGGTAGCGGCGCTGCGCGCCGACCATGCTCGCCATCAGCGCGGCGAGGATCAGCACCGCCTCGAGACCCTCGCGGAAGACGATGATCGCGCTGTTGACGACGACCGTGGTGCGGGACTGCGGCCCGCTCCCGATCGCCTCGGCGGACTCCTTGAGCGCGAGGTCGAGCGCGGCCATCGTCTGCGCGAGCTCGTCGGCGCTCGCGTTCTGGCGCAGGAGCTGCGCGAGGCCGTCGTGCCCGTCGGCGCCGTACCAGAACAGCCCCTCGATCCGCTGGAACAGTGAGGGCGCGAGGCCCCGGAGACGCTGCTCGGGGCCGAGCTCGAAGGTCGCATAGGCCTCGAGACGGCTCGACTCGGCGCGCCGGAGGTCTCCGGCAGCCGCGAGCGCCGACACCTTGCGGAGCAGCGTCGCGATGACGTCGAAGTCGGCCTCGGCCGTCCCCGCCTTCCAGTCGTCGGGATAGACGTCGTCGAGCGCGGCCGTCGCCGTCCGCGCGAGGTCCTTCACCTCCGCGGGGTCGGCGACCGCCGTCCCGCGCTCCGCGTCGCCGAGCCGGGCATCGAGCTCGCCGAGCGCGTGCTGCACCGAACGCGTCGCCGCGAGGTCGCGGGCGGCGAGATACGACTGGAGGTCACCGAAGGCGACCGCGGCGCCGTCGCGGAAGGCGATCGCCTCCTGGACCTCGATCGGCACGACGACCGTCCCGTTTGCGATGCCGCGTGCGTACTCGACCGGGACGAGCCCGAGGTAGCGAATCAGCTGGCCGGCACGGCGGGCCTGCTCCGAGGGCGTGAGCGGCGCGGCGCGGAACGCGAGGAGATCGTCCTCGACGGTGGCCGCCGCGCGGGCGGTCGCGGCCGGCTTGCCGCTCCGCGCCGCGCCGACGAGACCGTCGAAGGCTCCGTCGAGCCGTACGGCCGCCGTTTCGCCGCGCTGCGCGACGAAGGCGTCGCGGAGGATCCACCAGTACCCGCGCGCGGTCGCGGCAGAGCCGGCCGCCTTCTCGGGGAGCCCCGCGCGGAGGGCGTCGCCGGTGTCGGAGAGCGACGCCCGGAGCAGCGCCTCGTACGTGTCGAGGAGATCGCTGCGGATCGACCGCACGGCGCGCCGGCGCGGAATGACCCCGTCCGAGAGGGAGGCGACCGCGACGCTCGAGGCGGCGCTGGGATGCGAGAAGCGCGTGACCGGCTTGAACTCGCGGACGAGCAGCCAGGCCCGGGCAGAGTCGAGGTCGCCCGCGCGGGTCGCCGCGAGGATCGTCTCGTATGCGCCGGAGAGCGCCGCCGCCCGCGCGGCGGCGGCCGTCACCGCCAGATCGACGCCGTTGCGGTCCGACGCGACACCGCCGGCGGCCCGCCGAAGGCGAGCCGCGCTCGCCCGCGCAGAGGGGTCGAAGCCGTCCGCGAGCTCACCGGCCGCCGCGGCCGCCCGGTGGCCGGCGATCGCCAGGGCATTGTCGTCGTTCGTCGTCGCGGCGAGCTCGGCGTCGAAGAGCGCCGCGTCCAGGGCGTCGAACGACTGCCACGGCGCTACCGTGTCCGCGGCCGACGCGCGGGCCGCTCCGGCAGCGGCGACGAGCGCGACGACGGCGAGAGCGAGGAGCGCTCCGCCCCTCACCCCCGCTGCTTCGCGTCGTGATCTCACCCCATCCGCCCGCCGGTTCAGGCCTGCAGCTCGACTCCGAGGACTCCTGCGACCTGGGAGATCTGCCCCGCGATCGCGTTGGCGCGCTTCTGGGCCTGGCTTCCGAGCAGGTCGGCCTGCTTGGGCGTGAACCGCTTGCCCGCCTTCTCCTGCGCGTAGATGCCGTCGACGAATCGCGTGAGCTGCCGGAGTGCCGTCCCGATCCGCGCGCTCTGGGCGGCACCCGCCCGCGCGACGAGGGGTCGCACGCCCGTGTAGACGTTCTGGAGGCTGAAGAGGATCCCGTGCACGTCGATCAGGCGCGAGTGGGCGACGAACGCCTTCTCCTTCGCGGTCGAGCCGGTGATCGCACGCGAGCTCTTCCACTCACCGAAGTACCCCTCGACCGTGGGCACCATCACGACGAGCGCGGTGAGCACGTCGGAGGCGTTCGGCGTCCAGGCCTTGGCCGCCGCATCGCTCTTGCGCGCGTACGACGCGAAGCCGCGGGCCGTCGCGACGAGGACGTTCGCGTCCGGCAGCACCTCGCCGAACTCGACCGTGCCGTCCCCGTCGAGGTCGGCCTTGACGGCGCCGGGCGCGACGAACCGCGCGTCCGTGCCCCAGATCGTCGGCTCGAGCAGCGCGTGGAAGAAGTTGCCCGGCTTCGGGAAGACCTTGCCGTTCGGCAGCTTCAGGTCGAACGGCACCGCGGTCTGCGGGTCGTCCGCAGCGCTCGTGCCCGAGTCCATGATCACGTCGTACTGGGCGAGCGACGGGACGCCGGCGACGATCCCCTCCTCCTCCTCGTAGGCCTTGTGCGCCCGGTTGAACGCCGGCTTGAGGCCGACGAGGAGCGAAGCGACCTCGGCGCGGTGGTCGCGCCAGAGGCTCGAGTACGAGAACTGCTCGCTCTTCGCGAGCGTCGTAGTAGCGCTCCGCGCGCGCCTGGATCCCGTCGAGCTGGGTGACGAGCGACCGCGAGCGGCCGAGGAGATAGGTCTTGACGCCCGAGTAGTTCGGCGCGGCGGTGCGCGCATCCGCCCGGGCCGGCGACGCGGCCGCAGTCGAGGCGAGCGTCGCGACGAGCGCGAGCGCGGCCGAGCCGACGAGGATCGAGAGACGAATACGGTTTGTCATGCTCGGAGAGTACAGCTTTCCGACTTGACGTGTAAGGGAAGCCTTACACCACCAACCTGGGTGACCAGGGCGGAGTCCCGGAGAGCGAGCGCCGACAGACGGGTAGATTGGCCCGGTGGCGAGTGCCGCCGTAGCCCGCACGCTTCCGTACGACTGGTACGCGGACCCCGCCGTGCTCCGCCTCGAGCAGGAGCGGATCTTCGCGCGGTCGTGGCAGTACGCCGCGCGACTCGACCAGGTCGCGGAGCCGGGGCAGCTGACGGCGGCCTGGGCAGGATCGCTCCCGGTCGTCCTCGCGCGCGCCCGTGACGGCGAGCTCCGCGGCTTCGTCAACGTCTGCCGCCACCGCGGCCACGTCCTCTGCGAGGGGGATGCGCGGCGCGAGGCGATCCAGTGCCCGTACCACGCCTGGACGTACGGCCTCGACGGGGCCCTGCGAAACGCGCCGCGCGCCGACCGCGAGCCGGGGTTCGACAAGGCGGCCCTCGGGCTCGTCCCTGTTTCGGTCGAGGCGTTCGGGCCGTTCGTGTTCGTCAACCCGGACACGGGAGGCCGCGCCGCTGGCCGACCACCTCGGAGAGCTGCCCGAGCTCCTCGCCGCGGACGGCATCGACGTCGGCGAGCTCCGTTTCCATGCGCGCGCCGAGTCGGACGAGTACGCCTGCAACTGGAAGATCTGCGTCGAGAACTTCCTCGAGTGCTACCACTGCGCGGTGGCGCACCCGAGCCTCGCGAAGGTGCTCGACGTCTCGCCGGACGCCTACGGGCTCGAGGCGCGCGGCCGGCTCGCGAGCCAGTTCGGGCCGCCGCGCGGAGACGGTGGTCGCCCGGAGGGCGACGTCGCCCGGGGCCAGTTCCACCTGCTCTTCCCGGCCACGGTCGTGAACGTGATGCCCGGGAAGTCGAACCTGTCGATCGGCCCCGTTCTCCCCCGCGGGGCGGACCGGACGTACCGCTTCCTCGACTACTTCGTCGGCCCGGACATGGACGACGAGTGGCTCGCGGGCTACCTCGCGCTCGACGACCAGGTCGGCGCCGAGGACCGCGTCCTCGTCGAGAACGTGCAGCGCGGCGTCGCGAGCGGCGGTCTCGAGGCCGGAACGCTCCTCCCGGAGTCGGAGAAGCTGATCGCCTGGTTCCAGTCGCTCGTCGTCGAGGAGCTCGGGTCCGGCACCCTCGGTGCCTGACCGATAATCCGGACATGGCGACCGCCACCGAGCCGGCCCCGTCGCGCCTCCTGAACCGCGAGCTCTCGTGGGTCGAGTTCGGCGCGCGCGTCCTCGAGCTTGCGGAGGACGAGCGGCTGCCGCTCCTCGAGCGCGTGAAGTTCGCGGCGATCTTCTCCCAGGGCCTGGACGAGTTCTTCATGGTGCGCGTCGCGGGCCTGCTCGAGCTCGACGGGGCCGACGTCCCGGTGCGCTCGGTCGACGGGCTCGGCGCTGGCCAGGTGCTCGACGAGATCCGGGAGCGCGTGTCGGCGCTGACCGCCCGCCAGGGGAAGCTCTGGAAGCGGGATCTCGCGCCGGCGACTCGCCCGTGCCGGCGTCGACGTGGCGACGATCGAGGACTGCTCCGAGCGCGATCGCGAGAAGCTTCGCAAGTTCTTCGAGCGGGAGGTCTTCCCGATCCTCACGCCGCTCGCCGTCGGCGCGGGCCAGACCTTCCCCTACGTGTCCGGGCTCTCGCTCTCGCTCGGCGTGATCGCCTTCGACCCGGAGACCGGCGAGGAGCGGTTCGCCCGCGTCAAGGTCCCCGAGGTGCTCGACCGGTTCGTGCCCGTCGGCAAGCGCCTCGTCCCGCTCGAGTCGGTCATCGCCCACTTCCTGCCGATGCTCTTCCCGGGGATGGAGATCTCCGAGCGGGCGCTCTTCCGCGTGACGCGCGATGCCGACTTCGAGCTCGAGGACGATGCCGACGACCTGCTCGAGGCGGTCGAGTCCGAGCTTCGGCGCCGCCGCTTCGGCGACGTCGTCCGTCTCGAGCTCTCCCGCTCGGCGTCGCGGGACATGCGCGAGCGGCTGGTCGAGGGCCTCGAGGTCCGCCCTGGCCAGGTCTACGAGGTCGAGGGGCTCCTCGATCAGTCCGAGCTCTGGGAGCTCGTCGCGCTCGACCGCCCCGACCTCAAGCCGCCGGCGTGGGCGCCTGTCGTCCCACCGCGGTGGGCGCGCGCGGCAGACGGGGCCGAGGTGTTCGACGAGATCCGTCGCGGCGACCTCCTCGTCCAGCAGCCGTACGACTCGTTCCGGGCAAGCTTCGAGGCGTTCGCGCAAGCGGCGGCGCGCGATCCCGACGTGATCGCGATCAAGACGGCGGTGTACCGGACGAGCGACGAGTCGTCGCTCGTCTCGTCCCTGATCGAGTGCGCGGAGCAGGGCAAGCAATCGGTGTGCCTCGTCGAGCTGAAGGCGCGCTTCGACGAGCGCCGCAACATCGAGTGGTCGCGCGAGATGGAGGAGGCCGGCGTCCACGTCGTCCACGGCTTCCCCGACCTCAAGATCCACGCGAAGATGACGCTCGTCGTGCGGCGCGAGCAAGACGGGCTCCGGCGCTACGTCCACATCGGGACGGGGAACTACAACGCCTCCACCGCGCGCGTCTACGAGGACGTGGGGCTGTTCACCGCAGACGAGGAGATCTCGGCGGACGTCGCCGACCTCTTCAACTACGTGACGGGCTTCGGGCGTCCGCAGCGCTTCCGCAAGCTGCTCGTGGCGCCGTTCGCGATGCGCGCGCGGCTCGTCGAGGAGATCCGGCGCGTGGCCGCGGCCGCCGCGGACGGGATGCCGGCGCGGATCCGCCTCAAGGTGAACGCGCTCGTCGACCCGACGATCGTCGAGGAGCTGTACGCCGCGTCGGCGGCCGGAGTCCCGATCGAGATCCAGGCCCGCTCGATCTGCATGCTCCGCGCCGGCGTCAAGGGGCTCTCCGAGACGATCCGCGTCACGTCGATCGTCGACCGCTTCCTCGAGCACAGCCGGATCTACTGGTTCGAGGGAGGAGACGAGACGAACGTCTACATGGGCAGCGCCGACCTCATGCCCCGGAACCTCGACCGGCGCATCGAGGTGCTGACACCCGTCGAGAACGCGCGTGCGAGGGCCGAGATCGGCGCCATCCTCGACAGCGCGTTCGCCGACACGACGAACGCCTGGGAGCTCGGCCCGGACGGCGCGTGGAACCGCCTCGAGGGCAAGGGGAAGAAGGCGCACGCCCACCAGGAGGCCATGATGCGCCGCGCCCGGCTCCGCGCCCGGCGCGCCCGGCGCTAACCCGCGCGAGAGTCGCGCCATCCGGCGCGACGGGGATCATCGACCGGTGCGCGTCGGTGTCCTCGACGTCGGGTCGAACACTGCCCGTCTGCTCGTCGCGGACGTCCGCCCCGACGGCAGCGTGTCCCCCGTCGCGACGGAGAGCACCCATCTCGGCCTCGGAGCCGAGATCGCCGAGAGCGGGACGCTCCGCGCGAAGACGATCGCGAGCGGCGGCCGATGTCTGCCGCCGGTACGCGAAGCGCGCAGGAACGCTCGGGGCGGTCACGCGCCGAGGTGATCGTCACCGCCCCCGGGCGCCAGGGCGCGGCCGCGGCCGCGCTCGTCGCCTCGCTCGCCGAGCGCGCCGGGCTGTCCGTCCGGATCCTCTCCGCCGACGAGGAAGGCGAGCTCGCGTACCGTGGCGCGGTCTCGCGCCTCGAGCGCCTGCCGCAGGGTCTCGTCGGCGTCGTCGACGTGGGCGGCGGTTCGACGGAGGTGGTGGTCGGCCATGCACCCGCCGCCCCGTCGTGGATCCGGTCACTCGACCTCGGCTCGCTGAGGCTCACGCGCCTTGCGCTGCCCGGCGACCCGCCGTCGAAGCGCGAGCTGGCGGCGGCGCGCGCCCTCGTGCGCGAAGCCCTCGCCGCGCTTCGACCTCCGGCTCCCGCCGTCGCCCTCGCCGCGGGCGGCAGCGCGCGGGCGCTCGCGAAGCTGGTCGGCGGAAGGCTCGACCCGGAGACCGTCGAGCCGGCGATCGCACTGCTGGCGCGGCGGCCCGCGCGAAAGGTCGCCCGGGCGTCGGGCATCGGGCTGCCGCGCGCGGGAACGCTCCTCGCGGGCGCCCTCATCCTCGCCGAGTTGTCGACGACCCTCGACCGCCCGCTCGTGCTCGCCCGCGGCGGCCTCCGCGAGGGCGCCGCGCTGGCGCTCGCCGCGCGCGAGCGCGACGTCATCGCGGCGTAGGCTCCCGGCGCCTACGAGGGACGCACGAGCGGCTTGTAGGCGATGCGGTGCGGCTCGAGCGCCTCCGGGCCGCGCGTCTCGCGGACCCAGTCGGCGTACTCCGCGTACGAGCCCTCGAACCACGTGACCTGCGAGTCGCCCTCGAAGGCGAGCATGTGCGTGGCGACGCGATCGAGGAACCAGCGGTCGTGCGAGATGACGACGGCGCAACCGGCGAAGTCGAGGAGCGCCTCCTCGAGCGCGCGCAGCGTGTCGACGTCCAGGTCGTTCGTCGGCTCGTCCAGCAGCAGGAGGTTGCCGCCCGAGCGGAGGAGCTTCGCCAGGTGGACGCGGTTCCGCTCGCCGCCGGAAAGGTCCTTCACGAGCTTCTGCTGGTCGGAGCCGCGGAAGTTGAACCACGAGACGTACTGGCGCGAGTTCACTTCCCGCTTGCCCAGCTGGATCACGTCCTGGTTACCGGAGATCTCCTTCCAGACCGTGTTCTTCCCGTCGAGCGTGCCGCGCGACTGGTCGACATAGGCGAGCTCGACCGTCTCGCCGACCTCGAGCACGCCGTCGTCCGGTCGCTCCTCGCCGGCGATCATCCGGAAGAGCGTCGTCTTGCCGGCGCCGTTCGGGCCGATCACGCCGACGATCCCGCCCGGCGGCAGCTCGAACGTGAGGTCCTCCATCAGGAGGCGGTCGCCGAAGCCCTTCTGGACGTGATCGGCGCGGACGACCACGTCGCCGAGCCGCGGGCCGGCCGGGATGTGGATCTCGACCGTGTCGATGCGCTTCGCCTGGTCCTCGGCGAGCAGCTTCTCGTAGGCGGTGAGGCGCGCCTTCGACTTTGCGTGGCGTGCGGTCGGGCTCATGCGCACCCACTCGAGCTCGCGCTGGAGCGTGCGGCGCCGAGCGGCGCTCTGCCGCTCCTCGACCCCGAGCCGGGCCTCCTTCTGCTCGAGCCACGACGAGTAGTTGCCCTGGAACGGGATGCCCTTCCCGCGGTCCAGCTCGAGGATCCAGCCCGCGACGTTATCGAGAAAGTAGCGGTCGTGGGTCACGGCCATGACCGTGCCCTTGTAGCTCTCGAGATGACGCTCGAGCCAGGCGACCGACTCGGCGTCGAGGTGGTTCGTCGGCTCGTCCAGGAGCAGCAGGTCGGGCGCCGAGAGCAACAGCCGGCAGAGCGCGACGCGGCGACGCTCGCCACCCGAGAGCGTCGTGACCTCGCGGTCGCCTTCGGGGAGGCGCAGCGCGTCCATCGCGCGGTCGAGTTGCTGGTCGAGGCTCCACGCGTCGGCGCGGTCGATCCGGTCCTGCACCTCCGCCTGCTCTGCGAGCAGGGCGTCGAAGTCGGCGTCGGGCTCGGCGAACGCGGCGGAGACCGCGTTGAAGCGGTCGAGCAGCTCGCGCAGCTCTCGGACGCCGTCCTCGACGTTCGCGCGCACGTCCTTCGCGGGATCGAGCTCGGGCTCCTGCGGGAGAAAGCCGACGCTCGCCTTCGGGTCGAGCTCGGCGACGCCCGACGACGGCTCCTCGAGCCCGGCCATGATCCTGAGCAGCGTCGACTTGCCGGCGCCGTTCGGCCCGAGGACGCCGATCTTCGCGCCGTGGAGGAACGACAGCGAGATGTTGGACAGCACCTGCCGCTCCGGGCCGTAGAACTTGTCGGCCCGGTACATCGTGTAGACGACCTCGCTGCTCACGGCGGCGATTGTAGGGGCCGAGTCTCTCTCGCCCGCGAAGCGCGGGCCAGCCCTCCGTCAACCGTCTGTGACCAACAGAGGTCGCGCTCGCAAATCGCGTATGATCTGCTAGCATAATGCGACATTGAGGATCCTCTATCTTCGGAACGTGCCCGACGAGGTCGCCGAGCGGCTCGAGAGTCTCGCGGCACGGGAGGGCGTGTCGGTGTCGGCGTTCGCCGTACGGGAGCTGGCATGCATCGCGTTGCGGGCGGACAATCCCTCGCTTCTCGCAGCGCTCCCCGACCTCGGCGTCGACGCGCGCCGCGTCGTCGACGACCTCGGAGCCGGTCGCAGCGGCCGGTGATCGTCGTCGACGCCTCGGCTGCGGTGCTCGGCCTGCTGAGCGACGGAGACGCGCGCGCGTACCTCGCCGACGAGCCGTTCGCGTGCCCCCACCTCGCCGACTCCGAGATCGTCCATGCGCTCCGCGGGCAGGTGCACCGCGGCGACGTCGACGCAGCGGACGCCGAGCGGGCGGTCGAGACCTGGGCCCGACTCGGCATGCTGCGGGTCCCCGTCGCCGGCATGCTCGGACGGATCTGGGAGCTGCGCGAGAACCTGAGCGCGTACGACGCCACCTACGTCGCCGTCGCCGAGACCCTCCAGGCGCCCCTCCTCACCGCAGATGCGCGGCTCGCCCGGGCACCGGGCGTCACCTGCCCGATCACCGTCGTGCGCAGGTAGGGCCGCTCCCGTCACCAGATGCCGTGACGCTCGAGGACGGCGTCCACGGCCGGGTCGCCGCTCGGCGGCCGGTGGCCGGTCGGCGCGCCGGCAGCGGCGAGCACCTCGGCCGTGCCCGGGTAGTCGCCGTCGTGGGCGGGATTGCAGCGGAGCCCCCAGATCACACAGTCGAGCGGTCTCGGCCCCCGGTCGCCCCACGCGCGGCCCTCGAGGTTCGCACCGCGCTCGACGAGGAGCCGCACCATCTCGCGACGGCCGTGCATCGCCGCCTGGTCGCACGGGGTGAAGCCGCTCCAGCCGCGCGTGTCGACGTCCCAGCCGGCGTCGAGCAGCGCCCGCACGATCTCGATCCGGTCGAGGAGCGCGAACTGGCCGAGGATCCAGCCGTAGTCGTCGGTGTTGGGGTTGCCGAGCGCAGGCGGCCGGGCGCGCGGCAGGACGACCGACTCACCGCGGGCCACGGCGAGCACGGCGGCATCGATCTCGTCGAGGTCGGCCGTCGCGCCAAGCGACTCGAGCAGCTCGTACGCGGCGAGGTGGCCGCAGCGGGCGGCGAGCGCGAGCGGCCGCCGGCCGACGTCCCAGTAGCTCCACGGCCGGTCGACGTCGGCCCCTGCCGCGAGGATCAGCTCGATGATCGCGAGGCTCCGCCCGCGCGCGATCGCGTGGTGGAGGCAGCAGCGCTCGTTCACGTCGACTCCGCGGTCGACGAACAGCCGCAACCCCGGGAGATCCTCGAAGTCGAGCTTGTGACCCACGTACGCGTCGGCGCCGGGCTTCCAGAGCGCCTCGAGCATTGCCGTCGAGCCGTGCTCGCACGCGTGGTAGATGGCGTCCTCGTCCCGCTCCGCGCCGTGCTCGATCAGCAGCTCGATCAGCGCGACGTCGTCGCGGTCGACCGCGCTCCGGATCGCATAGAAGTCCCAGTCGCCCCATTCCTCCTCCTCGTGCGTGAACGCGTTCGGGTCGGCGCCCGCTTCGAGCAGCCGGCGCGCACACGCGCGAACGTCGGCGCCGCTTCCCTTCGAGCGGCGCAGGAGGTAGAGGAGCGGGACGAGACCGTCGACCGGGCGCTCGGCGCTCCCAGGATCGGAGGCGAGCGCGGCGGAGAGCCCGTCGGTGTCGGCGAGGGCGAGGTGCCGCTCGATCCCGCCGAGGGCGAGCGCCTCCACATGGCGGACGAGCCGAGGCCAGCTCGGGAAGCCGTAGTCCAGCGCGAGCCCGTGCTGGGCGGTGCTCAGCGTGACCGCGCGGTCGCGCTTGCGCGCCTTCGCCTGCTTGCGCAGGTGCTCGAGGTCGGGACGGTCGGGAAGCTGCACGGCGAACCTCCTGTCTGCCCGGGTCCGCGTCGCGGGCGGAAGGCTCGTCGTCTGGACGAATCCTGCTCGTGCCCGGTGGGATGCTCCCTGCCCCGCGGACGGATGCGCCCGGATGCGCGAGGCGAAGCATATCCCGGCGCCTCAGCCCGACGGAGCCGGCCCGGCGAGCGCACGCAGGACCGCGAGGTCGCGCTCGTAGGTGAGCAGCGTCTCGGCCTCGGCGACCGAGACCCAGCGCGCCCCGTCCACCTCGTGGGCGAAGCCGAGCTCGCCCGCGACGACGCGGAGCCGCCAGTACCGGACGCGCTTCGCTCGAGCCCTCGAGTCCCGGTACGAGGTCGAGGGCAGTTCTGCCTCGAGCGCGCAGACGAGACCCGTCTCTTCGGCGACCTCGCGAAGCGCGCACGCCTCGTCGCTCTCACCCGGCTCGCACTTCCCCTTCGGAAAGCTCCAGTCGTCGTACTGCGGACGATGGACGAGGAGCACCTCGAGCCCGTTGCGCCCTACTCGCACGGGAATGCCGCCCGCCGCCCGGACGACGCTCACGTGAGCGGCTTCGCCGCCCGCCGCAGCGCCTTCCACGCCTGCGGCCACGCTGTCCGCGCCGCCTCCATCCGCTCGTGCTCGCTCGCGATGAGTAGGGATGCCGCCTCGGTGTCCGCGCCAGCGGCTCCCCACGCGCGGATCCGTCCCTCCGCCACGACGGCGTCCTGGTGCTCGCCGAGCACGTCCTGCAGCTCCTTCGCCGCGTCGACGAACGCCGCGCCGCGCTTGCCGAGCTCGTGCGCGGCGAGCTCTGCCGCGTACCGCACGCGCTTCACGCGGAGCCGCCCTGCATGCAGGCGCCCGTCGCTCGACGAGCCGTCGAGCTGCGCGAAGGCCTTGCGCGTTCGGCGCCATTCGGCACGCCAGACGTCGCGCAGCGTCGTCTCGGCCCCGCCGGGCTCGGGCTCGGAGGCGTGCTCGAGACGATCGAGCAGGGCGAGGTACCGGTCGCTCGAGAGTGCCGCGACGACGGCGACACGGGCCTCGCCGCGCTCGGCGTCCAGCGTGCGGAGCAAGCCGGACGCGGTTGCCGCGTCCTCGCCCAGCCCGGCGACGTCCGCCGCGAGCCGGTCGATCAGGACGTCGAGGTCCCTCGCGGGGCCGAGCGCCTTCCCGAGCCAGCCGAGCTCGTCGCGGAGGGGCTCCGACCACGACCGGTCGAGCAGCCCGCGTCCGGAGCGGAGGAACGCACGCAGGCGCCGGGTCGCAACACGGAGCTGGTGCAGGTCCTCGGGGTCGGAGCCGAGCCGAACGCCCGGGTCGTGGAGCACGAGGCGTCGCGCCTGCTCGGCCAGCGCCAGCCCGAGCGCCGTGAGCGGCGGAGTCCCGCGGGGGACGTCCGCGACGCCGCTCGGGACGTCGAGATCGAGCGCGCGGTAAAGCTTCGGGCGAAGCTCGCCCGGCGCGGCGCCCGCTTGCTGCAGCTCGTCGCGGAGCCGCTGCAGCGTGCGCTCGTCGCCCCCGACGAGCTCCACCTCGAGCTCGCGGAAGCGCCGCGTCACGCGCTGCCCGTCGAGCACGGCGACCGAGTCGTCGACGATCTCCGCTCCGTCGGCGAGCACGACCTGGCGTCGCGTCCGGAGCCGGGCGACCGGGCGGAGCTCGCGGCCGCGCAGGAACGCGACGAGGAGCGACGAGAGCTCGAGAGGCGGCCGTGCCGGCGGGCCGGGCTGCTCCAGCTCGGAGCGCGCGGCGCCGCGGGGGAGCTTCAGCTGCCAGAGGCCCGTGCCCTCCTCGACCCGGTAGCGGAGCGTGACCCCGTGTCGCGCGAGCAGGAGGTCGTCGGTGTCGTGATACGTGGAGATGAAGACCCGCGTCGGCTGCGGCTGGCCGCCGAGCTCCGGGAGCACGAACCCCTCTCCCGGCGTGAGCTTCAGCTCGCGCTCGACGGTCTCCTTCATGCTCCGAGCGTATCCGCGCCGCGCCGCTCCGGCACCCCGCAGCCGCGTCCGCGTGCACCCGCGTGGCGTTTCGGTAACGTCCCCGCCCGTGCGCCTGTCGCTCACGCCGAGGACGAGCGAGTTCTTCGTGCTCTTCGCCCGCGCGGGCGAGAACGCGCTCGAGGTCGCACACCTCGTCGAGCGGCGCTTCCGCGAGCATCCCAACTCGGGGATCACGCAGGAGGAGGTGAAGGCCGCGGAGACCGAGGGCGACGGCATCACGCGCGACCTCATCCAGCTCCTCAACACCCAGTATCTGACGCCGTTCGACCGCGACGACATCTACATGCTCGCGATCGAGATCGACGACGTCGTGGACGAGCTCGAGGAGGCTTCGGACCTGCTCGGCCTGTACGGGATCGAGCTCCCGACGAAGCACGCGGTCCAGCAGACCGGGCTGATCGTCGCGGCCGCCGAACAGCTCTCGGTCGCGTGCGACAACCTGAAGAGCTTCGCGGGCGTCCAGCAGGCGCTGGTCGAGCTGAAGCGGCTCGAGGACGAGGGTGACCGGGTGCTCCGGGACGGGCTCGCGGCGCTCTTCCGCGACGACCGGATCGACCCGCTCATGGTGATCCGCTGGAAAGACGTCTACGACCGGCTCGAGCGCGCGCTCGACAGCTGCGAGACCGCCGCGAACACCGTCGCCAACATCCTCGTGAAGAACGCCTGAGGCGAATGGCGGCAACGCGGCGCGCGAGCACGGTGTCCGACTTCGGCCGGACACCCCTCGTCAGCGGCAGGGCGTCTGGTGTCGGACTGCAGTCCGACACCGGTAGGGGACGTGGGCGATGGACCTGATGCTTTGGGCCGTCGTCGCGATCGCGCTGTTCTTCGACTTCACGAACGGCTTCCACGACACGGCCAACTCGATCGCGACGAGCGTCTCGACGCGCGCGTTGAGCCCCCGGATCGCCGTTGCGAGCGCCGCGGTGCTCAACTTCGCGGGCGCCTTCGTCTCGGTGGCCGTCGCGGCGACGATCGCCAAAGGGATCGTCGACCAGGAGGCGATCACACTCGAGGTCGTCATGGCCGGGCTCGTCGGCGCGATCACGTGGAACCTGGTCACCTGGCTCGTGGGCCTCCCCTCGAGCTCGAGCCACGCGCTGATCGGCGGCATGATCGGCGCCACCATCTCCGCCTCGGGAACCTCGTTCGTCAACTGGGACGGCGTCGTCGACAAGGTCCTGCTCCCGTCGCTCGTCGCGCCGTTCCTCGGCGTCGGCTTCGCCTTCGTCCTGATCCTCGCGATCACGTGGCTGGTCGCGCGGCGGCCGCCGACGAAGGTGAACCGCGGCTTCCGGCGGGCACAGCTCGTCTCGGGGGCGTTCGTCGCCTTCACGCACGGCACGAACGACGCCCAGAAGACGATGGGGATCATCGCCCTGGCGCTGGTCGCCTCGGGTCACCTCGACGCGGACTTCGAGCGCCCGCCGACGTGGGTCATCGCCGCGTCCGCCCTCGCGATGGCGGCGGGCACCTATGCCGGCGGCTGGCGGATCATCAAGACGCTCGGCCAGCGCATCGCGAAGATCGACCCGCCGCAGGGGTTCGCGGCGCAGACGGCGTGCGCGTCGATCCTCTGGGGGACGGCCCACTTCGGGTTCCCGGTGTCGACCACGCACACCATCTCCGGGTCGGTGCTCGGCGCGGGGGCGGTGCGCGGCTTCTCGGCGGTGCGCTGGGGCGTCGCCGGGAACATCCTCGTCGCCTGGATTCTCACGCTCCCCGCCGCAGCGCTCGTCGGCGCATTCATGGAGGTCGTGACACGGCTTCCCGGCGGGCACGTGATCGTGTTCGTGCTTGCGATCCTGATCGCCGCGGCCGCGTTCCTCGCACGCCGCTTCGAGCGGCGGAAGCTCTTGCCGCCGACGGAGCCCGTGCCTGCTGTGCCCGCGACTGCCTGACGCCGCAAGGCGCCCGTCGTCAGCCGCCCTCGTGCCTGCGTCGCTGGCGGCCCGCCACGAGCTTCGCGACGATGTTGAGCACGAGGACGAACGCGATCAGGACGAGCGCCGCAGCCCAGCCGGCCGCCTGCTCGCCGGGGTCGGGCGACTCCGAGAACACGAAGATCGTCACGGGCAGCGTCGGCAGTGCATTGGAGACGTCGGCCGAGACCTGGTTCGCCGCGATCGAGGACGTGAAGAGGAGCGGCGCGGTCTCGCCCGCCACCCGGGCCACCGCGATGACCACGCCCGTGAGGATGCCCCCGATCGCCGTCGGCAGGATGACGCTGATCGTCGTCCGCCACCGAGTGACGCCCAGCGCGAGGCTCGCCTCGCGCAGACTGCGTGGGACGATCTCGAGCACCTCCTGCGTTGCACGCGCGACCATCGGCAGCATCAGGATGGCGAGGGCGAACGCGCCGAAGATCGCGCTCTGCCCGCGACCGACGACGAGCAGCCCGAAGACGAAGATGCCGACGATGATCGCCGGCACGCCGTTCAGGACGTCGAGCACGACCCGCAGGCCGACCGAGAGCCTCGGCCCGGCATATTCGGACATGAAGATCGCGACGAGGATGCTGCACGGAATCGCCATCACCATCGCCATCCCGACGATGAGGGCGCTGCCCACGAGGGCATCGGCGATCCCCCCCGCCTGACCGAAGAGCGGGCGCGGCTTGGTGAAGAAGTCGAGGCTCAGCTCGCTGATGCCCCTGTGGATCACGGTCCCGAGCACGAGCGCGAGGATGCCGACCGCCACCACCGCACTTCCGACGGCGAGCCCGGCGAACACCTTCTCGGTGATCCGGCGGCGACGCAGACCGCCGGACTGGGTCGTGATGTCGTACCGGTCGTCATGGGGCACCGTTGTCATCAGTACGCCCTCCGGGCGCGCTCGAACCTCGTCACGATCACCTGCGCGACGACGTTCGTGACGAGCGAGATGACCATCAGGATCACTCCGAGGTAGAGGATCGCACCGACCTGGAGCGAGGACGTGGCGCCCTGGTACTGGGCGGCGATCCGCGAGCCGAGCGTGTCCGCGGGGGCGAAGAGGGAGACGTTGATCGAGTTGGCGCCGCCGATCACCTGGTTGACAGCGATTGCCTCGCCGAACGCGCGTCCCAGCCCGAGCAGCACCGCGGCGGCGATCCCCGGGGCGGCGTAGGCGAACATGACCCCCCGGATCGCCTCCCAGCGCGTCGATCCCAACGCCATCGCCCCGTCCATCAGGTCACGCGGGGTGCGCGAGAAGAGCTCGCGGCAGATCGCCGAGGTGATCGGGATGATCATGATCGTCAGAACCAGGGCCGCCGGAAGCATCCCCGCCTGCGACGGGTCACCGGAGAAGAGTGGGCACCAGCCGAGGAAGCTCTGGAGCCAGGGCTCGAGCGTGTCGCGCACCCATGGGCCGAAGACGAGGATTCCCCAGAGGCCGAGCACGACGCTCGGGATCGCGGCGAGGAGCTCGACCATCGTCGCAATCGGCGCGGCGACGCGGCGGGGCGCGATCTCGGTCAGGAAGAGCGCGATCGCGATGGAGAGCGGCGTCGCGAGCAGTAGGGCGATGGCCGACGTGACGACCGTCCCGTAGACGAACGTCAGCGCGCCGTAGACGTCCTTGACCGGATCCCACTCCTCCGTCCAGATGAACGATGCGCCGAACTCCTGGATCGCAGGCCACGCGTCCGAGGTGACCTGATAGACGATGAGGCCGAGGAGCGCGGTCGCCGCCACGGAGGCGGCGACCGCGATGCCCTGGAAGAGGACGTCCCCGAGCCGGATCCCGCGGCGCTCGAGCTCGGCGCCCGGCGCCGCGGGGTCGTAGCCCACGGACGTCATGAGGCTACGTCGCCACCTTCACCTTGGCGAGCTCGCGGTACGCGAACCCCTTGACCGAGGTCGGGAGCGGGACGAAGAAGAGCGGCGGGCCGAACTTCTGACCCTGCGTGACCGCCCAGTAGACGAACTTCCGGAGCTCGGCCGCCTTCGCCGAGCTCGTCGGGAGGATCACGTAGGTGAAGGTCGAGATGGGATACGCAAGCGGCCCGGCGGCCTTCGGCGGATCCACGATCTTCAGCTGCGAGAGGCTCGTCACCTTCTTCGGCAGCTGCGAGACCGCCTGGGTGATCCCCCGGATCCCCGGTGTGGCGAAGCGCCCGGCCCTGTTCTGGATCGTGGCGAACTGGAGCTTGTTCTGGATCGAGTACGCGGCGTCCACGTACGTGAGGGCGCCCGGTGTGTTCTTCACGACCCCGGCAACGCCCGAGCTCCCGCGCGCGCCGACGCCCGCCGGGAAGTTGACGCTCGTGTTGAAGCCGACGCGGCTCTTCCACGAGGCGCTGACGGCTGACAGGTAATTCGTATAGGCGTAGGTCGTGCCCGAGCCGTCGGAGCGGTAGACCGGCGTGATCTTCGTGTCCGGCAGGTCCATCTTGGGATTCAGCTTCTTGATCGCGGCGTCGTTCCAGTTCGTGATCGAGCCGAGGTAGATGTTCGCCAGCGTCGCTCCGTTGAGCCGCACCCGGCCGTTGAGGCCCGGCAGGTTGTAGGGGATCGAAACCGCCGCGAGCGCCCAGGGAATCACGACGCACCCCTTGCAGTCGCTGATCTGCTGGTCGGACAGGGGCGCGTCGGACGCGCCGAAGTCGACGGTCCGGGCGGTGATGCCCGCGATGCCGGCGCCCGAGCCGGTCGGCGAGTAGGTGATGTTGATCCCGTAGGCCTTCCCGACCTCGGGGATCCACTTCGAGATGAGCGGGAACGGGAACGTCGCTCCGGTCCCGACCAGCTGCGTGTCCTTCGTCGCGGCGGGCGCCGCAAGGGCCTGGCCCGCCACGAGCGCAAGCGCGAGCGCCCCCACGAGGGCGAGCGTCGCAAGTGCTCCTCTGTTCATCGTCCTCCCACCTCTCCGTTTGTCGTGATTCGTGTCGTACCGGCCGCCACGGTGCCCGCCGGCCCCGTACGCGTGGGGTTCACGCTGGTATCCGGGTGGTGACGCATCGGTGAACGCCGGACGCGCGTCAATGCGAGGCGTCCGAGAACTCGTGGAACTCGCCGGTGACGAGGTACTCGGTCTGCTCGCCGATGTCGACGGCGTTGTCGCCGATGCGCTCGATGCAGCGTGCGACGACGATCATCCGCATCCCCCACTCCTGCATCCCCGGGGTCTCGGACATCGCGAGCACCTTGTCGACGACGGCGCGGTTCGTCCGATCGATCAGCTCGTCGAGGTCGACGAGCCCGCGCGCCGCCTCGACGTCACGCGCGGCGAACGCGTCGAGCGCGCGACGGACCATCTCGGCCGCGCGGCCGCCCATCTCGCAGAGGCCCTCGACGAGCTCGGTGTGCTGCTCGAGCGCGGCGGAGAGCTTCGTCAGCTTGGCGACGGTAACGCTCTGGTCGCCGATCCGCTCGAGGTGGATCGAGCTGTGGAGCACGGCGAGCACGAGTCGGAGGTCGCTCGCCACCGGCGCCTGCTGCGCCAGCAGCTCGCCGATCGACCGCTCGATGCGGTGGTAGCGCTCGTCGATCTCGTCGTCGAAGGCGATGACCTCGTCGCAGAGCTCGACGTCCTGCGTCTCGAGCGCGTTGACCGCGCCACGAACCGCGCGAAGGGCGACCTCCCCCTGCTCCTGGAGGTCGGCCTCGAGCGAATGCAGGCTCGCCTGGTATTCGACGCGTGCCATCGGCGCTACCCGAACCGACCGGTGACGTAGTCCTCCGTCCGGCGGTCTGACGGGTTCGTGAAGATCTTCGTCGTCTGGTCGTACTCGACGAGCGTCCCGTGGCGCCCGGAGCCGTCCTCCCGCAGCTCGACGCTGAAGAAAGCCGTCATGTCCGCGACCCGCGCCGCCTGTTGCATGTTGTGCGTGACGATCACGATCGTGAACTCGCGCTTGAGCTCGTGGATCAGGTCCTCGATGCGCGACGTGGAGATCGGGTCGAGCGCCGAGGCGGGCTCGTCCATGAGGATCACGTCCGGCTCGACCGCGAGCGCGCGCGCGATGCAGAGACGCTGCTGCTGGCCGCCCGAGAGGCCGAGGGCGTTCTCCGAGAGGCGGTCCTTGACCTCGTCCCAGAGCGCCGCGTGCCGCAGCGTGCGCTCGACCCGCTCGTCGAGGTCCTTGGTGAGCTTCAGCACGCGCGGGCCGAAGGCGACGTTGTCGTAGATCGACTTCGGGAACGGGTTCGGCTTCTGGAAGACCATGCCGATCCGCCGTCGCACCTCGACCGAGTCGACGTTCGAGGCGTACAGATCCCGGCCGTGGTAGAGGATGCGACCGGCCACCACTGCGCCCGGAATCAGGTCGTTCATGCGGTTGAAGCACCGGATGAACGTGGACTTTCCGCACCCCGACGGGCCGATGAACGCCGTCACGAAGTTCTTGCGGATCTCGAGGCTCACGCCGTCGAGCGCCAGCGCGCCGCCGTACGAGACGGAGAGGCCCTCCACGTCGAAGACGACCTCACTCCCGCGGTCGTCGGAGTCGCGCTGGCTCGCGAGCTGGCCCATCTTGGACGGATCGATTCCGGTGGACACGGGCACCTCGGTCGTCGTCTGCGACATCGGCGCCAGTTTCGGCCCGGCGAACGCTCGCATGGGACGCGGTCAGGTGACCAACTGGTGAAAAACCGGTAAAGGCGCTGGCTACGCAGCAGGGAACGTGCAGCGGATCTCGAGGCCGGCGCCGAGCCCGCCGAGCGCCTCGACCGTGCCGCCGGCCTGCGTGACGACGTGCTTCACGATCGCCAGGCCGAGCCCCGTCCCGCGCGAGGCGCGGGCCCGGTCGGCGCGGAAGAAGCGCTCGAAGAGCCGCGTCAGCTGCGCCTCCTCGACACCAACCCCGTCGTCCGTGCCCCGGAGGACGACCGTCTCCCCGGCGCGCTCGATCGCGAGGGTGAACGTTGCGCCCGGCCCCGCATACCGGATCGCGTTCTCGGCGAGGTTCTGGGCGACGACCCGGAGCATGCGCGGCCTGATCGGGAGCTCGATCTCCCGGTCTCCTTCGACGACGAGCGCGACCCCCGCCCTGCTCGCGCGCTCCTCCAGGTCGCCGGCCACGGCATCGAGCTCCGGGCGCACGGCGACCGAGCCGAGCGAGACGACCCGGGTGCCCGACTCGAGCTCGCTGAGGAAGAGCACCTCGTCGATCAGCTCGCGGATCTGCTCGACCTCAGCCCGGGCGCGCTCGACGAGCTCGGCCACGTTCTCGCCGGGCAGAGTCGCCGTCTCGAGGAGCGACAGCAGCCGCGCGAGGGGTGTCCGCAGCTCGTGCGAGACGGCCGCCGTGAACCCGGCGCGGAGCTCCTCGTAGGCGGTCAGGTCGCCGCCGCTCGAGAGGTAGACGAGCCGCTCTCGGTGGCCGTCCACGTCGTACGGGACGACGAGCGGGATGATCCCGGCCTCGCCGGAGAGCAGGCCGTCCGGCAGCTTCTCGCCCTCGTCGAGGCCCTGGATCGACTGGCGCGCCCGGCGACTGGTGGCCAGCACGCGGTCCTCGTCGTCGAGCACGACGACGGCCTCGCGGCTCTCCTCGAGCAGCACCCTCCCCCGCGTGGCGTCGGCGTCCATGCTCACGGCGTTCTAACAGACGCCTGACGCAGAGCTTGCGTCCGGCTCATCGGCGCTTCACCCGCCGGCGGGTGAATGGAACTCGTCAACGAACCGAAGGGAGCACCGATGAAGGGGAAGATCGTCTTACTGCTCGCCGCGCTCGCGGCGCTCGTCGCCGTCACGGGCGCGCTCGCCGCGACCATCGCCGGGACACCGGGCGACGACCGCCTGCGAGGCACGATGCAAGAGGACGAGATCCGGGCGCTGGCTGGCAACGACATGGTCAAGGCGCTGGCCGGAGATGACCTGGTGCGCCTGGGGTACGGGGACGATGCCGCCCAGGGCGACAACGGCAGCGACACGATGTACGGCGGCCCCGGCGCCGACCGCGTGCAAGCCGGAAACGGCGACGACGTCGTCTGGGGCGGGTCCGGCGACGACACGCTTGCCGGCTGGTCCGGCGCGGACGAGCTGCACGGCGGCTCGGGCAACGATACGGTCCGGGGCGGCCCGGGCGACGATCGCCTGTGGGCAGGCCCGGGGCGCGACGTCGTCCACGGAGGGGCCGGCGACGACGCGCTGCACGCGCTCGCGGCCGACGGTGATGCGGACACGCTCGAATGCGGCCCCGGCCGGGACACGGCCAGGGTCATCTCCACGGAGCGCGCGACGACCACGTTCCGCGGGTGCGAGGTGATCGTCGTCGTCGTGACCCCGTCGGCGGAGGATCAGGCCGCCGAGGGCGACCGCGACGCGGACGCGGACTGACGCGAAGGGGGGCGGGGCGCCGGCCTCGCCCCCCGCTCGAGTCGTGAAGATCTGGACGCGTTCCAGTGAAGACCTGGAGCGGTCGCGTGACAGTGGCCCACGATCCGTCTAGCGTCGCCGACCGTGCCCGTCGACGCGAACCGGCTGGTCGACCTTCCGCTCTTCGCGGGGCTCTCGCGCGAGGAGCTCGAGCGGGTCGCCTCGTGGTTGGACGCGCGCCACGCGGACCCGGGTGAGCGAGTCTGCGGCGAGGGGTCTCCGGGCTACTCGTTCTTCGTGATCGAAGGCGGCACGGCTGGCGTCACCAGCGACAGCGGTGCGGCGCGGACGCTCGGGCCCGGCGACTTCTTCGGCGAGATCGCGATCCTCGAAGGTGGCCTCCGGACGGCGACGGTGACTGCCCTCTCACCACTCGACTTCTTCGCGCTGTGGGGCGGAGACTTCAGGCTGCTGGAACGCGACCAGCCCGACGTTGTTGACACCATCCGGCGGGCCGTTGCGGAGCGGCTCGCCGCCCGCGCCTAGCGCCGCCACCGGCGGAGCGCGAGTGGCCGCGCGGCGCGCGAGCTCGCGTGTCGCTGCCGTGAAGACATCTTCGGAGAGGGAGTAGTCGACCGTGAAGTCGACGGCGCCGTTCAACTCGAGCACAATCCATCCGCGCCCGGCCGGGAGAAGGTCGACGCCGACGAGATCTGTCCCCGCGACGGCGGCGCACGCGAGGGCGAGCTCGCAGGCGTCCCGCGGCGGGTCGACTGGCTCGCGGCGCGCGCCGTGCGCGATGTTCGTGCGCCACTCACCGGCCGCAGCGACGCGCCGGATCGCGCCCACGACGCGCCCGCCGGCGACCAGGATCCGCAGGTCGAAGCCGCGCGGCGGAACGAGCTCCTGCACGATCGCTCCGTGCGCGGCGAACCAGCCGAAGCGCGCGACCCGCTCGAGCTCGCGGGCGAGCGCCTCGCCGTTCGCGCACCGGACGACGTCGCGCCCCCAGCTCCCGAAGCGGGGCTTGACGACCGTCGGCCCCACCAGCACCGGCCGGTGCGAGGCGTCCGTCACGCACCATGTCCGCGGGTGGGGAAGACCGGCTCCCTGGAGGAGCCGGGCCGTGACGAGCTTGTCGTGCGCTGCGATGAGCGCGCTCGCCGGATTGAGCACGCAGACGCCGCGCGCCTCGAGCTCGCCGAGCGGGCGCAGGCCGCCGTCGATCCCGTCCAGTCCGGGAAGGACGTCCAGGCGACCGACGGCGACGTCCCCGGCGCGGAGCCACCGCACCGCCTCGGCGGGCGTGGCGCAGATCCAGCCGGCGCCGCCTGCCAGGGCGAGGCGGCTGTTCGTCGGGTTCTCCGACGTGGCGACGAGGGCGACGCGCATGCCGGCATCTTCGGGCCGTCCCCTCCGCCCGACAATCGCCTTCACCATCTCCACACCACCACGAGACCGAAGCGACCGAGTTCGGGGTGCACCCGCGGAGCGGACGGGGCGCGGAAGGGCGGTTCACCACCTGGATACCATTCCTTCACCGTCCGTCGCCCCCGCGCCGGGCCGCGGTTCACCACCATTTGCGGGAGAAATGGCGAAGATCCTGATCATCGAGGACGACGAGGTCATCGCGCAGGGGATGGCCCGACACCTCCAGGCCGCCGGGTACGACGCGGTGGGGGTCGCGAACGGCGAGACGGGCCTCGCCCGACTGCGCTTCGAGCGGCCCGACGTCTGCGTGCTCGACCTGATGCTCCCGGGCGTCGACGGGTGGAAGGTGATCGAGCAGGCGCGCGCCGAGGGGATCGGCACGCCGATCGTCGTGGTCTCGGCCCGCGGCACCGAGCACGACCGCGTGCACGCGCTCGAGATCGGCGCCGACGACTACCTCGTCAAGCCGTTCTCGATGAAGGAGCTCGTCGCCCGCGTGGGCGCGTCCGCACGGCGCGGCACGCGCGCGCAGGATCCGCGGCGCGGCGAGGAGATCGTGATCGAGGAGCTGCGCCTCGACCCGAGGAACGTCCAGGCGTACGTCGACGGGCAGAGCGCCGACCTGACGCCCACCGAGTTCCGCCTCGCCTACGCGCTCGCGCTGGAGACCGGCCGGGTGCTGACGCGCGACGAGCTGCTGCAGCGGGTCTGGGGCCGGCGGGCCTCCCACCGCGACCGGACGGTCGACGTCTTCATCCGCAAGCTGCGCGAGAAGATCGACGGCCGCGCTCCGCGCCACACGTTCCTCCAGACGCGCTACGGCGTCGGCTACAAGCTCGAGGCAGAAGCAAAGTAGCGCCGGGGGAACCCATGGTTCCCCCGCGAGCCTCCTCCTTCTCCGTCGTGATCCGCCGGTAGCGCACCTGGCCTCTCGGCCGGCGAAGCCGGCCTCCGGCCGCATTTGCATGACCCCGCAGCGGGAGAGCGTCCGATATACTTAGCCTCACGAATGATTCGTGAGGCTACGCGTTCACCACTCGAGATCGCCGAGGAGCTGCGGCCGGCACTCCTCCGCCTCGCCCGGAACCTCAGGCGCGAGACCGAAGCCCTGGGCGTGACCTCGCATCAGGCCACGCTGCTCTGGCAGGTGCGCACCCAGCCGGGGCTGTCGCTGCGCGAGCTCGCCGAGGCGGAGGGCATCTCCGCACCGTCGCTCTCGGGGCATGTCGACCGGCTCGAGGCGGCAGGGCTTCTCCGCCGCGTCCGGTCGGACGACGACCGTCGGCGTGTGGGCCTCGAGCTCACCCGCGAGGGCCGTGCGATCCTCAAGCGTGTTCGCGCCCGCCGGACCACGTGGCTGGCCGACCGGCTCGCCCGGCTGCCGGACGACGATCGCGAGCGTGTCGAGCAGGCGCTTCCGGCGCTGCACCGGATGCTGGAGCCAGGCCCGTGAGGCTTCTCTCGTTCACGCTGCGCAGGCGCACATTCCGCTCACTCCGCCGCCACCGCAACTACCGCCTCTTCTTCGCCGGCCAGATCGTCTCGGTTGCCGGCACCTGGATGCAGAACATCGCGCTGGCCTGGCTCGTGATCGAGCTGTCGAGCTCGCCGCTCGCCGTCGGAGCACTCGCGTTTTGCCGGTTCGTCCCGTTCCTCGTCCTCGGCCTCGTCGCCGGGGTCGTCATCGACCGGTTCGACACCCGCCGGCTCCTCGTCGCGACCCAAGGGGCGGCGATGGTCGTCTCGATCGTGCTCGCGGTCGTGACCCTCGCAGACTGGGCGACGCTACCGGTCGTCTACGCGCTGGCCGCGGTGGGCGGCCTCGTGCTCGTGTTCGACGCGCCGGGGCGCCAGACGCTGACGTTCCAGATGGTCGGCGAGTCGGAGCTGCAGAACGCCGTCGCGCTCAACTCGGGCCTCTTCAACGCGTCCCGTGTGGTCGGGCCCGCGCTGGCGGGCCTCCTCATCGCGGCGGTCGGGACCGGGTTGTGCTTCGTCGTCAACGCGATCAGCTTCCTGGCGGTGCTCGTCGCTCTCTACCTGATGCGCGAGGACGAGCTGTACGCCGTCGAGAAGCGGCCCGAGACCAAGGTCGTGGCAGGGATCCGCGAGGGGCTCGCGTGGGCGGTGCACACGCCGCTCGCGCGCATCGTGCTCGGGGTGGTCACCGTCGTCAGCCTCGTCGGGTTCAACTTCCACGTGCTCGTCCCCCTGCTCGCCTCGCAGACGCTCCACGTCGGCGCCGGCACGTTCGGCGTGCTTTCCGCCGCGTTCGGGGCCGGCGCGCTCGTCGGGGCGCTCGCCACCGCCAGCCTGCGCGAGGCGAGCCCGCGGGTGTTCGTCGGCGGCGCGGTCGGGTTCAGCCTCGCGATGCTCGCGCTCGCATTCGTGCACTCGGTCGACGCCGCGCTCGTCCTGCTCTTGCTCCTCGGCATGTCCTTTTCCCTCTTCACGTCGAGCGCGAACGCGCTCGTCCAGCTCGCCTCGCCTCCCCACCTCCGCGGGCGCGTCATGAGCCTCTACCTGTTCGCGTTCGCCGGGCTTGCCCCGATCGGCGGGCTCGTGGCGGGGTTCCTCGCCGAGCAGGGCGGGACGGCACTGGCCTTCGGCCTCGCCGGCCTCGCCGGCCTCCTCGCGATCGCCTGGGCGGCCCATGCGCTGTTCTCGCAGCCTCTGCGGCCCGCGCAAGCCGAGGCGTGACGAGACCGTGCCGCTGCGTTACGGTTCCAAGTGGCATCGCACGGACGTGACCCCGCCGCCGCCGCGGCATCCCGGACGTGCGATGCCGACCAAGATCGCCGCCCTGAGCTAGAGAGACTCGACCGCCGTCAGCCAGAGCGGGCCGTCGGCTGCGTCCAGACGGGGCATGTCCGCGTCCTCCGGTTCGTCGAGCGACGCGTCGCGTACGAGCAGGCGCCGGCCGTCGAGCGTGGCGACGGGCCCGACGACGGAGCGGTCGAGCATCAGCTGCCAGGCGCGAACCTGGCGGAGGAGCTCGGCGCGCGTTCGTCCGGGGTCGAGCGCCGCGTAGTCCTCGCCGAACGGCCCCGCCCACGTCGCGCCCTCCGGACGCTGCGGATCGCCCGGCTCGCCGGCGAGGACCCGCCGGAGTGCCTCCGGGTAGAGCTCGCGGGCGAGCTCCTCGAGCACGGGGACGAGGCCGGTGAGCGTCTGGTCGTCCGGCATCGGCCGTGACTCCTGCGCGAGCACCGGGCCGGTGTCGAACTGCTCGTCCATCCGGTGGAGCGTGAGGCCGAGCTCGGCGTCGCCCTCGCGGACGGCCCAGGCGAACGGGTAGGGGCCGCGGTGCCGGGGGAGGAGCGAGGGGTGGGTGTTGACGACGCCGAGCTTCGGGATCGCGAGCACCTCGGGCGGGAGAAGCCAGCGGTAGCCTGCGCAGAGGCCGATCGTCGGCTCGTATGCCGCCGTGAGGCGGAGCAGGCCGGCCTTGTCGGCCACGAAGCAGACGTCGAGATCACCGGGGGCGTCTGCGATGATCGAGGCGCGGCGCGCGGCGTCGTCTTCCGGGTCGCGCGCCGAGCGCGGCGTGATCACGGCGACGGGCTCGATCCCCGCCGCGCGCGCCACCTCGGCGAGGCCCGAGATCGCCGGAGAGATCATCGAGTAGATCACCGCGCGCATCGGACGATCCTACGCATTCCCCCGTGCTTCTCGGGACAGGATCGTTACGCTGCGCAACGACATGGACGAGCCGCGCCAGCACTACGGCCTGACCCTCGGGATCCTGACCATGGCGGCGGCCGCCTACGCGCTCCAGCAGACGATGGTCATCCCGGCGCTGCCGGAGCTCCAGCGAGAGCTCGGAGCGTCGACCACCTGGGTCACCTGGGTGATGACCGGCTTCCTCCTGTCCGCGGCGGTGCTGACGCCGATCCTCGGCAAGCTCGGCGACCGGTACGGCAAGGAGCGGTTGCTCGTCCTGTCGCTCGTGGCCTTCCTGGTCGGGTGCATCGGCTGCGCGGCCGCCCCGGACATCTGGACGCTGATCCTGTTCCGCATCGTGTCCGGAGCCGCCGGCGCGGTGTTCCCGCTCAGCTTCGGGATCATCCGGGACGAGTTCCCGCCCGACCGGATGAAGGTCGGGATCGGCCTGCTCTCGGCCGTCTTCGGCATCGGCGGGGGGCTCGGGCTCGTTCTCTCGGGGGTGATCGTCGACAACGCCAGCTGGCGCTGGCTGTTCGTCATCGGCGCCGCCGGCGTCGCGATCGCGCTCGTGCTCGTGCGCCGGTTCATCCCCGAGTCGCCCGTGCGCTCGACCTCGCGCATCGACGTCCCCGGGGCGGTGTTGATGTCCGTCGTGCTGATCTCCTTCTTGCTCGCGCTGTCCGAAGGGGAGAGCTGGGGGTGGACGTCGCCGGCGGTGCTCGGGCTGTTCGCGCTCTCGGCCGTCGGCGCTGTGCTCTGGGTCGTGCTGGAGCTCCACGTCGACGAGCCGCTGATCGACATCCGCGTGCTCTCGGAGCGGCCCGTGCTCCTGACGAACGTCACCGCCCTCATCTCGGGTTTCGCCATGTTCGGATCGTTCATCCTCGTTCCGCGGTTCGTCGAGTCGCCCGGTGGCCTGCCCGACGAGATCGCCGCGCAGGTCGGGTACGGCTTCGGGGCAACCGCCACGCTGACCGGCCTCTATCTGCTCCCGGGCTCGCTCCTCATGCTCGGCGCGGGGCCGTCGGCGGGGCTCCTCGGCCGCCGCTTCGGGTCGAAGTGGCCGCTCGCGATCGGCATGGCGCTGATCGCCGCGTCGACCTTCGGGCTCGCCGCGGCCCACTCCGAGCCGTGGGAGATCGTCGTCTCGATGGCGGGGCTCAGCGTGGGCGTCGGCTTCGCCTTCGCGGCGATGGCAGCCCTCATCACCGAGGCCGTCGATCCGACCGAGACCGGCATCGCGACCGGCATCAACACGGTCATGCGCACCGTGGGCGCGGTGATCGGGGCCCAGGTCGGGGCGGCGATCCTCACGGCGACGACACTTCCCGGGACGGCCGTCCCGACGGAGGGAGCCTACGTCGGCGCGTTCCTGC
Source organism: uncultured Actinomycetes bacterium (assembly GCA_963821365.1). Classification (GTDB taxonomy): domain Bacteria; phylum Actinomycetota; class Thermoleophilia; order Gaiellales; family Gaiellaceae; genus Gaiella. The sequence goes on along the minus strand of CAWGDT010000004.1, from coordinate 63,139 downwards.
TCTCGGCGGTCGCCGCCGCGTGCGCCGCGGTGATCGCCGTGTTCGTCACGCCGACACGGCGCCGGCGTCGTGCCGAGCTGGTGGTGGAAACCGCGTGAGCGTCGCGACCTCCGATGCCCGCCTCGTCGCCGAGGCGGTCGAGGGCCTCCTCGCCGCCCTGGTGCGGCAGCGTCGCTCCGCGCGCGACCCCGAGCCGGGCGAGCTCTCGACGTTCCAGTCCCTGGCACTCGCCTCGATCGTCGACCTCGGCGCCGTGCGCCTCGGCTCGCTCGCCGATGCGCTCGGGACGACCGACGCGACGGCGTCGCGCACCGTCGACGTGCTCGAGCTGCACGGGTTTGCGACGCGGCGACCCGACACGGGCGACGGACGAGGCGTGCTCGTGGTGCCCACCGCGGCGGGCAGAGACGAGGTCCGGCGTCGGCGTCGGCGCCTCACCCGCCTCGCCGAGCGTGCGCTCGGCGACCTCGGTCCCGCGGAAGCGAGCCGCGTCACCGCGGCGCTGGTCGAGCTGCGGGTGCTTCTCGACCGTCGCTGACCGGAGTCAGCCGATCGTCCAGGTGTCGGCCCCGTGCAGGAGGGCCGCGAGGTCGCCCTCGCCCTTCTGCTCCACGCTCCTCTGCACCTGCTCGTGGACGAGATCCTCGTAGACCGGCCGCGCGACCGACCTGAACACGCCGAGCGGCACGGCGCCGGCCGTCTCCCACGTCAGGCGGGCGAGCGCGAACGCGAGGCCCGGGTCGTCGCGGAGGGGATCGTGGCGGAGCAGGCCGCCGACAGAGGCGTCGACGATCTCGAGCGTCCCGTCCGGCCGCATGCGAACGCCCTTCTCCCCCCAGCGAACCTCCTCGCCGGCAGCGCAGGTAGAGGCGGTTCTCCTTCTGGTCGCGGACGACGTCGAAGGCGCCGTCGTTGTAGATGTTGCAGTTCTGGAGGATCTCGACGAAGGCGGCGCCGCGGTGGGAGGCGGCCGCGCGCAGCACCTCGGCGGTGCCCTGCTTGTCCGTGTCGATCGCGCGCGCGACGAACGTCGCCTCGGCGCCGATCGCGACCGACAGGGGGTTGAAGGGCTGGTCGACCGAGCCGAGCGGCGTCGACTTCGTCACCTTGCCGAGCTCCGAGGTGGGCGAGTACTGACCCTTTGTGAGCCCGTAGATCCGGTTGTTGAAGAGGAGGATCGTGATGTCGACGTTGCGGCGCAGGGCGTGGATCAGATGGTTGCCACCGATCGACAGGGCGTCGCCGTCGCCGGTCACGACCCAGACGGAAAGGTCGCTCCGGGAGGTCGCGAGGCCGGTCGCGATCGCCGGGGCGCGCCCGTGGATCGAGTGCATCCCGAAGGTCTCGACGTAGTACGGGAAGCGTGCGGCGCAGCCGATCCCCGACACGAACACGAGGTTCTCGCGCGGGATCCCGAGCTCCGGCAGGAACGACTGGACGCCGGCGAGGATCGCGTAGTCGCCGCAGCCGGGGCACCAGCGCACCTCCTGGTCCGACTTGAAGTCCTTCGTCGTGAGCTGCACGAGGCCGTTGCCTCCCGTCATCGCTCGTTCCCCCGATCGGTGTGCGAGAACCCGCTCACGCCGCCTCCGCCATGGCCAGGATGGCGTCCTCGAGCTCGGCGGCGCTCAAGGGGCGTCCGCGGACCTTCGAGTACGAGACGGCGTCGACGAGGAACTCCGAGCGCAGGAGCATCGCGAGCTGACCCAGGTTCATCTCCGGCACCAGCACCTTGGGATAGCGGCGCAGGACGTCGCCCGTGTTGCGCGGCAAGGGGTTCAGGTAGTGGAGATGCGCCTGCGCGACCTTGATCCCGCGCTTGCGCACCCTCCGCGCCGCCGCCCCGATCGGCCCGAATGTCGACCCCCAGCCGAGCACGAGCAGGTCGGCGTCGCCGTCCGGGTCGTCGACGGCGAGCTCCGGGATGTCGAGGGCGATCCCGGCGACCTTCTGCGCACGCAGCCGCACCATCAGGTCGTGGTTGTCGGCGTCGTACGAGATCGCGCCGGTGACGTCGGCCTTCTCGAGTCCACCGATCCTGTGCTCGAGGCCCGCGGTGCCGGGAACCGCCCACGGCCGCGCGAGCGTCTCGGGGTCGCGGCGGTACGGCTCGAACGTCCCGCCGTTCGCCTCGGCGAAGCTCGTCGAGATGTCCGGGAGCCCGGCGACGTCGGGGATCAGCCAGGGCTCCGAGCCGTTCGCGAGGTAGGCGTCGGAGAGGAGGTACACCGGCGTGCGGTACTTGAGCGCGATGCGCGCCGCCTCGATCGCGGCGTCGAAGCACTGCGAGGGCGTCGACGCGGCGACGACCGGCACGGGGCTCTCGCCGTTGCGGCCGAAGAGCACCATCAGCAGGTCGGCCTGCTCGGGCTTCGTGGGCATGCCCGTCGAGGGCCCGGCGCGCTGGATGTCGAGGATCACGAGCGGAAGCTCGAGCGCGATCGCGAGGCCGACGGTCTCCGCCTTGAGAACGACGCCCGGCCCGGCCGAGGCCGTGACCCCGAGCGCGCCGCCGAAGGCCGCGCCGACGGCGGCACCGACCGCGGCGATCTCGTCCTCGGCCTGGAAGGTGACGACGCCGAACTCCTTCCTGCCCGCCAGCTCCTCGAGGATCGACGACGCGGGAGTGATGGGGTACGCGCCGAGGAAGAGCGGCAGGCCCGCGAGCTTCGACGCGGCGATCAGCCCGTACGAGAGGGCCATGTTGCCCGTGATCTGGCGATACGTGCCGGGCGCGAGCGGTGCAGGGGCGACCTCGTAGGAGATCGCGAAGTCCTCCGACGTCTCGCCGTAGTTCCAACCCGCCCGGAAGGCGCGGGTGTTCGCCTCGACGATCTCCGGCCGCCGGGTGAACTTCTTCGAGATGAAGTCGATCGTCCCATCCGTCGGCCGGTGGTAGAGCCATGACATCAGCCCGAGCGCGAAGAAGTTCTTCGAGCGCTCCGCCTCGCGCGGCGTGACGCCCTCGATGCCCTTGAGGGCGCCGACGGTCATCGACGTGAGCGCGACCCCGTGGAGGTGGTAGTCGGCGAGCGAGCCGTCCTCGAGCGGGTTCGCGCCGTACCCCGCCTTCTGCAGCGTGCGGTCGTTGAACGAGTCGGTGTCGACGATCAGCGTCCCGCCCTTCGGCACGTCGCGCAGGTTGGCCTTGAGCGCCGCGGGATTCATCGCGACGAGGACGTCCGGTCGGTCGCCGGCGGTGAGGATGTCGTGGTCGGCGAAGTGGACCTGGAACCCGGAGACGCCCGGAAGCGAGCCGGCCGGGGCGCGGATCTCCGCCGGGAAGTCGGGAAACGTGGCGAGGTCGTTGCCGAGCATCGCGGTCTCGCTCGTGAACCGGTCGCCGGTGAGCTGCATGCCGTCACCCGAGTCGCCCGCGAAGCGGATGATCACGCCTTCGAGGGGCTCGACCTTCTTCGTGCTCACCCCGTTCAGCCTACCGGGAGGGCCAGATCGCCGGGTCGGCGCAACGCGGTGTCAGACACCCTTCCCCGCCTCACGAAGAGCGTCGCACGAGGCGGATCCCCCACGCCGCGCCGGAGGCGAACAGCGCGTCCGCGTCGACCTCGTCCGCCCAGCCGAGGAAGTGGCGCTCGGGATCGTCCGGCGTCGCGCCCTCGACGGCGAGGCGACTCTCCGCCGGGACGACGTCGCCGCCGGCGGCGAGCTCCTCTCGCCGGCGCTCGGCCTCCTCGGCCGCCGGCCCTTCCGCGTACCCTTTCCCCACGCCGCGGAGTCTAGGGCGCGGTGAGCGACGCGGCGGCCCGCCGGAACGCGTCGAAGCTCGGCTTCCGCTTGCCGTCGAACGTCACGAGCCCGGACTGCCAGCCCGAGACGCGCTGCTCGTCGCGGAGGAGGAACCACAGGAACATGTCGATCCGCGGGTTGGCACGAACGATCTTGACCGCCTGCGTGAGGTACGTCGCCTGCTTCGACCGCGTGACGCCGAAGATCGTGTCGGGAGGGTTCGTCTGGTAGCCGTACTCCGTGACCCAGACGCGCGTCTTCTTTCCGTAGAGACGGTCCAGCTCGGCGATCAACACGTCGATGTTGCCCAGCGTGACCGCCGTCGGCGGCTGCCCGCGCAGCCCGGGCGGCGGCCTGCGTGGACGGCGTCTCGGCAGGAGAGCCGTAGTACGGGTGATGTGCGTAGGCGTCGAATCCCTTCGCGCCGCCCGCCTTCATCGCGCGCAGAAACGGGATCGGCGAGACCGACGGCCGGCTCGAGTTCGGGTTGTTGTTCCCGCGGGGACTGGTCGCGCCGCACGCGACCTTCGACGAGCGCTGCACCGACTTGATCCCCTGGACGATCGCGTTGCACAGCTTCGCGTAGTCCCGGCCCGACTGGATCGTCCAGGTCTTGCCCGTCCGCCGGTACTGCGGCTTGAGGAAGACCGGGTTGTTCGGCTCGTTCCAGGCCATCCAGAGGCTCACGCGCGGAAGCGTGACGCCGTCCGCGTTGACGAAGGTGCCGCTGTAGCGCTTCTGGGCCGCGGCCGCGAAGTTCCGGAGATCGCGCGCGTTCGTCGGCGCGACGTTCCAGCCCTTCGCCGCGTTCGCCCAGGGCGGCGTGCCGATGATCGAGAAGACCGGCTGCATCCCGCTGACGATCGAGAAGCGCACCGTGCGGTCGTACGTGTCCCAGTTGTACGCCGGATCGTTCGGGTCTGCGGGCCGCTTCGGCTTGCGGGTCGTCACGCTGATCCCCGGTCCCGACCACCAGAGGTTGACGCGCAGAAGCTGTGTCCCGGTCTTCTGCAGCTGCGGGAAGACGAGGTCGGGCTCGCCGTAGAGCACGACGCCATCGTCGAAGATCCCGATGCGGAGCGAGGGCGACGCCGAGGCGGCCGGGGCGAGGATGCAAGCGACGACGACGGCGAGTGCGGCGAGCGCCGCGCCCGTCCTACGCACGCGCGGCGTCGCTCCCGACCGACGCCAGGGTGCGGCGGAGCCCCTCGTCGAGCTCGATCTCGGGCTCCCACCCGAGGATCTGCCGCGCCCGCGTGATGTCCGGCTGCCGAACCTGCGGGTCGTCGACCGGCAGCGCCTCGAAGACGATCTGGCTCGGAGACCCCGTCGCGGCGAGGACGGCCTCGGCCAGCTGGAGGATCGTGTACTCGCCCGGGTTGCCGATGTTCACCGGGAGGTGCTCTCCCGAGTCGACGAGCAGGATCAGGCCCCGGATCAGGTCGTCGACGTAGCAGAAGCTGCGCGTCTGCGACCCTTCCCCGTAGACCGTCAACGGCTTCCCGGCAAGCGCCTGACTGATGAAGTTCGGGATCGCCCGCCCGTCGTTCGGCCGCATCCTCGGGCCGTAGGTGTTGAAGATCCGGACGATCGCGGTGTCCACCCCCTGCTGGCGGTGGTACGCCATCGTCAGCGCCTCGGCGTAGCGCTTCGCCTCGTCGTACACGCCGCGCGGGCCGATCGGGTTGACGTTCCCCCAGTAGCGTCTCCGGCTGCGGGTGCACCTCCGGGTCGCCGTACACCTCGCTCGTCGAGGCGAGCAGGAACCGCGCCCGCTTCCACTTTGCGAGGCCGAGCGCGTGATGCGTGCCGTACGAGCCGGTCTTCAGCGAGTGGAGCGGGAGCCGCATGTAGTCGATCGGGCTCGCGAGCGCGGCGAGGTGGTACACGAAGTCGAGCGGCTCGTCGACCGCGATCGGCAGGCTCACGTCGTGGTGGACGAACACGAAGGCGTCGTCGCGCAGGTGCTCGATGTTCGCGAGCGACCCCGTCTCGAGGTTGTCGAGACAGATGACGCGGTGGTCCTTCGCGAGGAGCGCCTCGCAGAGATGCGACCCGAGGAAGCCGGCGCCGCCGGTGACGAGCGAGGTCGGCATCGCGGGCGATGCTACCCGCCCCTCGGGACGTGCGGGCACGTGCTTACGAAACTCTCACGCACGCGGACGACGGCCCAAGGCACTCGCCCACGCCTTGTCTCTTGTCTCCGCCGCAGCGAGGGAAGAGGAGGCGCGACGATCACGGCCGCGGTGCGCGACCTCGCCGCACCTGACGAGCGAGCTCAGCGCAGCTCCTTGTTCGCCTCCTGGTCGAACCACATCGCGAACAGCGTGAACTGCGTGCCCGAGACGAGGAGCAGGGCGACGAGGACGATCGTGGCGGTCGTGATCTCGTTTCCCCAGAAGATCCGCGACGCGGCGACGACGAGGCCGAGGAGGAAGCCGACGACGGTCATCAGGATCCCGAGCACGTAGAAGAAGACGAGCGGGTGGAAGTCCCGGATCACGTACTTCTCCTTCATCCGCCACCAGAAACCCTTGAACAGGAGCCACGCGATCCGCGGCGCGACGCTCCGGACGCGGATCCCGGAACGCTCCCCGACCCCGTAGATCGGTCGCGACGGGACGTCCCGAACGCGTGCGTTCTGGACGTTCAGGTGGACGAGCATGTCGTTCGGGAACCCGTAGCGGCGGTAGAGCCGGTCGAGGTCGAGCCGGCGCAGGGCGTCGAGGGAGAGCGCCGTGTAGCCGGCCTGGGAGTCAGCGACATGCCAGTACCCCGAGGCGATCTTCGTGAGGAGGGAGAGCATCGCGTTGCCCAGATAACGAACATGGGGGATGAGCTTCCACGCCTCACCGCTCACGAGCCGGTTCGCCTTCGCGTATTCGACCTCGCCTCGTGCAACCGGAGCGACGATGGCCTCGAGCTCGGCTGGGTCCATCTGGTTGTCGGCGGCCATCACGCAGGTGACGTCGATGCCGAGGTCACGGGAGCGCGCGTAGCCGGTCGCGATCGCCGCGCCGACGCCCCGGTTCTCGTCGTGCACGAGCACCTCGAGCCGCGGGTCGCCCGTCGCGCGTGCGCGCTCGGCAGTCGCGTCGCCCGACCGGTCGTCCACGACGACGATCGCGTCGACGAAGTCCGGGATGCCGCGGATCGTGTCCGCGACGAGCAGCTCCTCCTGGAACGCGGGGACGACGACGGCGACGCGCTTGCCCTCGACCACGGCGGCCTCGCCTACGCCGCGGCCGAGCTCCTGCGCCGCAGCCACGGGTCGGCGATGAGCGCCGCGATCGCGCCGAGCAGGAGCCCCGCGAGCGCGCCGATCGCGGCGGCGTTGCGCCTGCTCGTGGCCGACGCGCGGACGGCGGCGGCCGGTTGGACGACCCGGGAGAGCTCGACGTTCTCGGCGAGGGCGAGCAGCTGGCGGGCACCGTTCAGGTCGGCCACCGTCGACCCGCGGCGCGACTCCGCCGCGTTCACCGTCGCGTTCGAGTTCGTCGAGACGAGCAGCTTCTCCGCGAGCGAGAGGGTCGGATCGGCGTTCGCGGCCTTCTGCTGCGCGAGCGCAGAGTCGATCCGGGCACCGATGTCCTCGAGCTGGCTCTCGTTGTTCGCGATCTGCCGCTTCAGGAGCAGAATCTTCCGCTGGACGTACGGCACGACCTCCGAGACCACGGTGTTCGCATACGAGTCGGCCGCTTTCTCCGCCTTGGCCCTGGTCGGTGCGCGAACCGCGACCTGAACGAGAGGAGACAGGTTGCGCGACACCTGTCCGGCCTGGACGACGGGCGTCGACGTCACGTTGCCGCGAAGCCCGCCGGGGCTCATGCCGGCCGCGTCCGCCGCCGCTCTCGTCGCGGCCTCGCTGCGGAGGATCTCGCTCACCGTCTTCGGGTTCGTCTGGAGGTTCTGAATCTGCCCACCACCACCGGGGGTGAACGGCTGGCCGAGGTACAGGAGCGCCTCCGCCTTGTAGACGTCGCCGCTGCCGATCGAGACGAGCACGCCGAGGATCGCGCCGAGGACGAGCCCGCCGACGGGCAGCCACCAGCGCGCGGTGATCCGCTCCCAGCCGGAGCGCAGGTCGACCTCGCGCTCCGCGTTCGGGTCCACGCCGCTTTCCTTCGTCCGCACCTCGCTCACGGCGCCGCGACCCTAGCAGCGACCCACTCCCACTGGGCGCGGAGCCCGTCGGAGAGGCCGGTGGTCGGCTCCCACCCGAGATCGGCGCCCGCTTTCGTCACGTCGGCGCGCGTGCGGCGCACGTCGCCGACCGCGGCGCCGTGGCGCTCGATCGCGAGCTCGCGCCCGGCGACGCGCTCTGCGAGCGCGATCGCCTCGCTCATCGAGGCCTCCTCGCCGCCGCCGACGTTGTAGATCTCGCCCGCGCGCCCGCGCTGCATCGCGGCGACCGTCGCCGCGACAGCGTCGGCGACGTACGTGAAGCTGCGCGACACCGACCCGTCGCCGAAGAGCCGAAATGTCGTCCCGGCCGCGAGGGCCTCGAGCATCGGCGTAAACGCCATGTCGGGCCGCTGACGCGGGCCGTAGACGGTGAAGTAGCGAAGCCCGACCGCGTCGAGCCCGGTCGTGCGCGAGTGTGCGAAGGCGAGGTGCTCGACGCACAGCTTCGTCACCCCGTAGGGCGCGATCGGGCGGGGCGCGACCTCCTCGGTCGTCGGGTACGTCTCGGCGTCGCCGTAGACCGACGACGAGGACGCGTACACGACGCGCGCGCCGCGCCGCGCAGCCGCCTCGAAGAGACGCCCGCTCGCAAGGACGTTCCGCTCGACGTAGTGCTCGAACCCCGGCCCGAAGCTCGCACGGACGCCGGGCTGGCCCGCGAGGTGGAAGACCGCGTCGACCTCGCCGAGGAGCGCATCGAGATCGGCGTCGAGCAGGTCCGACTCCAGGACGCTCGAACCGGCGGCGTTCTCCCGCTTGCGCGCCGGGTCGTAGTAGTCGTTGAACGAGTCGAGCCCGACCACGTCGTCGCCCTGCGCCGCGAGAGCTTCCGCGAGGTGCGACCCGATGAACCCGGCGGCGCCGGTGACCAGGTACCGCATCAGGCCTGGCCCGGCTCGGCGGCGATGGGATGCGGCAGCTCCTCGGCGAAGGGGACGAGCTCGCCGTCGCCGTCGATGACGAGACAGAGATCGGAGAAGAACCGGGTCATCACGACACCCGCGCGGAACTCGCCGAGCCGCGGCTCGGGGCCCTCGCCGCGCGCCAGCGCGAGCGCGAGCTCCGGGTACCGGCTTCCCGCGGCAAGCGGCAGCGGGAACGCCCCGCCGAAGCGCGGGTTCACGTCCGTCACCGGCAGCGAGCCGTCCGGCTCGCGGAAGCACTGGACGTTGGCAGGCCCGACGATCCCGATGACCTCGGCGACTCGCGCGCCGTGCTCGATCAGCTCGCGATCCTGGAGCGACTCGCCCTTGATCGACTCGCCGCCCTTCGACTGGATCATCGAGCGCGGGATCGCGTTCAGGCAGCGCCCGTTCGTGTCGGAGAAGACGTCGATCGAGAACTCGACGCCGCTGCAGCACTCCTGCACCATCGAGTCCACCGGCGTCGTGCGCAGGTGGAAGTCGAGCTGGTCGGGATCGTCCGCGCGATAGATGTGCCTCGAGCCGAAGCCCTCGCGCACCTTGACGAGCAGTGGATAGCGGGCGTCGTCGGGCACCTCGCCGGGGAGCCAGGTGCGCGGGCTCGGGATCCCGTTCGCCTCGAAGAAGGCGTGTGCGAGGTACTTGTCCCCCATCGTCCGGCACACCTCGGGCGAGGGTGCGAGGACGAGCGCCGGCGTCAGCTCCCCGCGGGCGGCCGACACGATCTCCTGGTCGAGGTCGGTGAGCGGGACGACGAGCCGCACGTCGTGCTCGGCGACGAGCTCGGCGAGCGCCCGGACGTAGCCCGGGTCGTCGACGCGCGGGACGAGCGCCCGGTGATCGGCGTGGTACAGCGCGGGTGCGAGCGGGTCGAGGTCGGCGGCGACCGTCGTCGCGCCCGCGCGCGCGAACGCGCTGACGATGTCGACGCGCTGGCCGGCACAGGTGAAGAGGACCGCCGTCATCTCGACGTCGGAGGGTAGCGGGGTCAGAGGACCAGGAACGGCAGCTGGACCGCGACGAGCGCGCCGAGCGCGATCACGCCGGCCGCCGCCCACCGGGGGCCGCGGGGACGCAGCACGTCGATCACGAACGCCGCACCGACCGCGGCGGCTGGGAGCGCCATCAGCAGGTACGTCCCCTTGATCGTGTCGCCGTCCGTCGAGGGGTAGCGCACCGCGAACACGACGTACGCGGCCACGACAGCGGTGGCCGAGAGCGGGAGGATCGCGAGGGACGGCGAACGCCGTGCGCTTGCCACCAGGCCGAGGGTGATCAGCCCCGCGAGCGCGAGCAGGGACGGGATGACGCCGACGAGCATCTGGCGCGCCCGTGCCGATACCACGGTGGCCGGCAGGAGCGCCGCCGGAGCCGGCGGCGGCGGGCTGTCCCAGGTCAGCGCCCAGTCTCCCCACCAGTCCGCGTAGAGGTGCGGGACGAGCTCGTTCCGGAAGAGCGGCGTGATCGGATGCTCGAAGGCCCGGAGCGTGTGCAGGCCGACGTAGAAGCTCGTCGGCCGCCGATGGAATATCGACTCGGCCGGCGGCGGACGGTTGAACGCGAAGGCGCTGCCGTGCGCGACCTGCTGGTTCACGAGCCACGGCGCGAGGAGGACGAGCGCGACCGCCGAGCACGCCGCGAGCGGCGCCCAGCGCCGCGTACTCCAGGCGTCGAGACCGGCGACGACGAGCACCGCCACGAGGACGGGGAGCGCCCAGGCGCGCGTCAGGCAGGCGAGGCCGAGGAGCGCGCCTGCGGCCGCTGCCGACCCGAGCGTCCACCGGGCCCGGAGCGCGCGCGCGGCGACGAGCACGCCGCCGGTCGCGAGGGCCACGGCCAGAGTCTCCGGGTGGTACATGGCAGACGCGCGGACGAGAGCCGGCGAGGCCGCGGCGAGGACGAGCGCGACGAGATGGAGTGCCCGCCGCTCGGGCCAGAGGACGCGCGCGAGGAGGAAGACCAGTAGGCAGATTGCGAGGCCGGCCGCGGCGGCGAGAAGCTGTCCCGGACGCTGCGCGTGACCCAGGCCGAGCGCGGTCGTCAACCGGCCGAGCGCACCGGCGAGCAGGAACCAGAGCGGCGGCGTGTGCCAGACACCCGACTCCGCTTCGGACGGCAGCCGGTACTCGCTCGAGACGACCTCGGCATAACGCTCGTTCGCGAACGCGTCGTACCCGCGCAGCCAGTCGTAGTGCCACGCGTTCCAGGCGAGCAGCGCCGCCTCTGCGACGAGCACCGCCGCGGCGGCACCCCAGTAGCGACGCGACGCCGGCTCAGTACGCGCAGTCGTACGTCACCTGCCGCTGGGTGGGAGACGGCTCGCGCAGCCAGAGCGCGACGTAGCGGCCGTGCACGTCGAGCCGTGTGCCCGGGTCGCCGAGCGCGGCGTAGCCCGCCCGCAGCCGCTCGACCTCGGACCCGCTCGTGGCCACGCTGAGCGTCACGAGCCCGCCCTCGACCGTCGTCCGCAGCGTGCCGCCGTGCGCGGACGACGCCACCGGATCGTCGGTCGTCGGCTCGACCGCAAGCCCCTTCTCGCGCTCGAGGCAGCGGCGAGTCAGGTCGAGGAAGGTCGGGTCGTCGTGGCTCAGCGACCATGCCGACGCGACGGCCAGCTGGGCAAGGACCACGACGAGCGCGCCGACGAGCCCGATCCGCGCCGCCCGCCGCTCGCTCATTCCTCCGCGCGCCAGCCGCCGCTCGCGCCCTTGTACGTGCCGCCGAACAGCGCGAGCGGCGTCCGCAGGAGGATCGTCAGGTCGACGCGCGGCGAGCGGTGCTCGACGTACCAGACGTCGAGCTCGATCCTGTCGGCCCAGGGGAGCGTCGCGCGGCCGTGGATCTGCGCCCAGCCCGTGAGCCCCGGCCTCACGTCGAGCCGGCGGCGCTGCCGCTCGGTATAGCGCTCGACCTGGTAGCGGAGCGTCGGCCGCGGGCCGATCACGGACATCTCGCCGCGAACGACGTTCCAGAGCTGCGGCAGCTCGTCGATCGACGTGCGCCGCAGGATGCGGCCGACACGCGTGATCCGCGCGTCCCCGCGGTCGACGGCGACCCCGGCGCCCTGCCGCTCGGCGTCGACGACCATCGAACGGAGCTTGAGCAGCTCGAAGTCCTCCCCGTCCTTCCCCACGCGCGTCTGCCGGAAGAGCACCGGCCCGCGATCCTCCAGCTTCACCGCGAGCGCTGCCGCAGCGAGGAACGGGCTCGCGACGACGAGCCCGAGGCCAGCGAGCGCGAGGTCGGCGACGCGGTTCATCTGGTCGCCGCGGGGTCCCAGGCAGCCGGGACGCCGCGGCGCAGGTAGTTCCAGAGCGCCTGCGCGGTCGCCCACGTGACGTAGACGTAGTACCGCGCGACCGGGACGCCGGCGGCGAACGCCGCGAGCACCGCGAGCTGCGCGAGGAGCGCCAGCGCGTAGGGCCAGCCGGCCGGAGCGAGGAGGACGCTGGTCCCGAGCAGGGCGAGGTGGAGCACACCGCTGCCGTAGCGCAGCACGCGATGGGAGATGACGGAGACGAGGTAGACCGGCGGCAGGCGCCGCAGCATCGAGCCGCGCAGCGTGATCTCCCAGCAGTGCTCGAACATCCGCACCTTGCGCGCGTACTCGGCCTCGTTCGTCGGGGTCGGCTTCTCGAACGCGAGCGCGGCCGGCTCGTAGACCGCGCGGCGGCCTGCCTGCACCATCCGGTAGGGGAACGCGAGGTCGTGACCCCAGCGCGGGTCGACCTCGACGTAGTCGTCGCGGCGGAGCGCGTAGATCGAGCCGTTGCCACCCGTGACGGAGCCGAGGCGCGACTCCTGCTCGCGCAGCCAGAGCTCGTAGCGCCAGTACAGGCCCTCGCGGTTGGAGCCGGCCGCATCCTCGAGCCGCAGCCGACCGCAGACGTAGGCGACCTCGGGGTCGGCGAGGTTCGCGACGAGCCGGCGCAGCGCGTCGGGCGCCCACGTCGCGTTCGCGTCGGAGAACGCGACGACGTCGCTCATGGTCTCGCGGACGGCGCGGTCCTGCGCAGCAACCTTGCCGCCGCGAGGGCAGTCGAGCAGGCGAACGCGCGGCTCCCGGGCGGCGACGGCCCGGACGAGCTCGTTGGTCCCGTCGCTCGACGCGTCCGAGGCGACGACGATCTCGAGCCGGTCGGCCGGGTAGTCGAGCGCGAGGAGGTTGTCGAGCCTGCGCTCGATCACGGCCTCCTCGTTGTAGGCGGCGACGATCACCGTCACCGACGGCCGCGCCGCCGGGTCCTTCGCCACCCGCCGCTCCCGCGCGCGGGCAACGGCTCCCGCGGCCAGCGGGTAGCCGACGTGGGTCCACGCGAGAGCGGCCGCGGAGCCCCAGAACACCGTCCTCAGCACGGGCATCCGCGCGAGTGTAGTTCCGCCCGCGCCGCTAGTCTCGCCCGCGATGAGCGCCCAAGGCCGTCCCATCCGCATCCTCCGGGTGATCGCGCGCCTCAACGTCGGCGGCCCTTCGCTGCACGTCACATACCTTGCCCGCGGGCTCGCCGAGCGCGGGTACGAGACGACCCTCGTCGCCGGGGACGTCGGCCGCGGCGAGGAGTCGATGGCGTTCGTGGCCGAGAGCGAGGGCGTCGACGTCGTGCGGCTCCCCGGGCTGTCGCGCGCGCTCTCGCCGCTCCGTGACGCGGCCGCGGCGTGGCGCCTCGCGCGGATCATCCGCAGGGTCCGGCCGGACGTGGTGCACACCCACACCGCGAAGGCGGGCGCGGTCGGCCGCTTCGGCGCGCTGCTCTCGGGCACGCGCCCCGTGATCGTCCACACCTTCCACGGCCACGTCCTGCGCGGGTACTTCGGCCTCGGGGGGACGCTGGTCTTCCGTGTGATCGAGACGGCGCTCGCACGCATCTCCGACCGCCTGATCGCCGTCAGCCCGGAGGTTCGGGACGAGCTCGTGCGCCTTCGGGTCGCGCCCGAGCGCAAGTTCTCGGTGATCCGCCTCGGGATCGAGCTCGAGCAGCGCGTCCGGTTCGAGGGCGACACCGCAGAGGTGAGGCGCAGGCACGGGATCCCCGCCGAGAAGTTCGTCGTGGGGTGGTTCGGCCGCATGACCGCGGTCAAGCGCACCGAGGACCTCCTGACCATGCTCACCGGGACGAGGGAGCGCGGCATCGACGCGATGCTCGTCCTCGTGGGAGACGGCGACGACCGTCGGCTCCTCGAGCAGCGCGCGCACGACCTGGGCATCGCGAAGTCGTGTCTCTTCCTCGGCTACCAGGAGAGCGTCGCGGAGTGGTTCGCGATCTGCGACGCGGTCATCCTCACCTCCGCGAACGAGGGAACGCCGGTCACCCTCATCGAGGCACTGGCGGCCGGACGGCCCGTGGTCGCGACCCGGGTTGGGGGCGTCCCGGACGTCGTCGAGGACGGCGAGACGGGGTTCCTCGTCCGTGCCGCGGACACGCACGCGATGGCGGAGCGCCTCGAGATCCTCGCCCGCGACCCGGAGCGGCGTGCCGAGATGGGCCGACTGGGCCGCGAGCGGATGCTCCGCCGCTACGCGGTCGCCCGGCTCCTCGACGACGTCGACGCTCTCTACCGCGAGCTGCTCGGCGAGGCGAGCTCCGCGACGAGCTCGCGGTAGCGATCGAACGCGACCGAGCGGTCGGCCTCGCGCTCGACCCAGGCGCGACCCCGCTCCCCCATGCCGTCGAGCGACACGCGGCCCTCGACGACGTCGCGGATCACGCCGGCCACGAGCTCGGGGCGCCCGGGCGGCAGGACGAGCCCGCAGCCCGCCTCCTCTACGAGCCGGACGGTCTCGCTCTCTCGGTCCGCGGACACGAGGACGGGCCTGCCGCCGGCCAGGATGCCGTAGACGCGGCTCGGCACGACGTACCCCGCGAGGCCGCGCGCGAGGCCGACGTAGTGGAGGTCGCCCGACGCCAGCGAGAGAGGCAGCAGCTCGCGCGGCTGGTACCCGAAGAACTTCACGGTGCTCGTCACCTCGAGCTGCTGCGCGAGCCGCGTCACCTCGCCGTGCCGTGCGCCGAACCCGATCACGACGATCTGCAGGCCCTGGAGGTCGCGCAGGAACGTCGCGGCCCGGACGAGCGTGTCGAGGTCCTGCGCGTGACCGATGTTGCCCGAGTGCATGACGACGAACTGCCCCTCGAGCCCGTGCGCCTCCGACCACTCGTTCGAGCGCGGTTGCGGCGTCAGCTCGGTCGTGTCCACCCAGTTCGGGATCACGACGACCCGCTCGGGAGGTGCTCCCTTCTCCTCGAGACGCAGCTTCATGGTCTCGCCGATCGCCACGACCCGGTCGGCCCGGCGGAGGTAGAGGGCGACGAGCGCGCGTAGCATCCCGAGCACCACGGGCTGCTCCATGCGCTTGATCCGCTCGGCGATCTCGGGGAACACGTCCTGGCTGATGACGAGCAGCGGCACGCCGAAGCGGCGCGCGACGGCGAGGCCGAGGTCGCCGACGACAGGCGGGTCGGTCATGCAGAGCACGAGGTCGGGACGCTCGCCGCGCAGGGCGGTCAGCGCGGAGTCGCCGAGGTAGCTCGCGTAGTTGACCGCGCGGCGATGGAGCTGCGTGCGGTCGTACGCCGTCGAGCGCGTGCGGACGATCCGGACGCCGTTTCGCATCTCCTCGGGCGGAAGGTCGTGCCCGCGCAGATGGCCCGTGACGACCGTCACGTCGTAGTCGCGGGCGAGGGCCTCGCAGAGCTGGGCGAGCAGTTGCGCCGTCGCTTCGATGCCGGGCGAGTAGTACTGGTTCAGGACGAGGATTCGGGGCCGGTAGCTCATCGACCGCTCACGCTAACGCACGCCCGGCGTAGGGTCCGCGCGGATGCGCATCCTGCTCGCGAGCCCGGCGTACTGGCCCGCCCACGCCTTCGGAGGGCCGGTCGTCGTCGCGCGCGAGCTCGTCTCGCGGCTCGCCGCGCGCGGTCACGAGGTGGACGTCCTGACGACGACGCTGACGGACGTCGGTCGGCGCCCCGGACGCCGGACGAGGGTCGAGACGGTCGACGGCGCGCGCGTGACCTACCTCGCGACGCCGCTCCGGTACCGGTGGATGGGCATCACGCCCACGCTGCCTCTCGAGCTGCGCCGCCTCCCACGGCCCGACGTGACCCACGTGATGGGATTCCGCGACCCGGTCACGACGGGCGTCGCCGCGTGGTGCCGGATGCGACGCGTCCCGTATGTCTTCGAGCCCGTCGGGATGTTCGCGCCGAGGCTGCGGAAGATGGCACTGAAGCGTGTCTTCGACTCCACGCTGACCCGCGGGGTCGCCTCCGGGGCGCGGCTCCTGGTCGTGTCGTCGCCGAAGGAGCGCGACGACGTCGTCGCGGCAGGTGCCGCTCCGCGGCGGGTTCGGATCCGCGCGAACGCCTTCCCCGAGCCGCCGCCTCCGGTGGAACTCGATCCGCTCGCCGGGGTCGTGCCCGAGGGCGCGCCGGTCGTCCTCTACGTGGGCCGCATCGCCGCGGAGAAGGGCATCGAGCACCTCGTCGAGGCAGCGCGCAGGCTGCCGGACGCCCACGTCGTCCTCGCCGGCCCGGACGACCGGCACGGCACGCTGGCGCTCGTCGAGGCGGCACGTGCCGATCCCCGCACGGCCGGCCGCGTGCACCTGCTGCCTGCCACGCCCGGCCCGCCGTTCGACCTCTACCGGCGGGCGGACGTCTTCGTCCTCGCCTCGGGCGGGGAGAACTACGGGCTCGTGGCCGCCGAAGCGGCGTCTGTCGGGACGGCCGTGATCGTCTCCGACCGGACGGGCATCGCCTCGTCGTTCGCCGACGGCGAGGCTCTCGTCGTCCCGTACCGGCCCGAGGCGACGGTCGAGGCGATCGCAAGCATCCTCGGAGACGACGGGCTCCGGCGACGGCTCGAAGAGGGAGCGCTCCGCGCCGCGAAGCGGTCGACCTGGGACGCCGTCGTCGACGAGCAGCTCGCGCTCTACGAGGAGGCGCTCGCGAGCTGACGTCCGGCGACGCGGCGCACGACCTCCATCAGTCTCGCGATGCTCGGCTCGTAGCCCCAGTCGGAGACGATCTCCCGCGACGCCGCGCCCATCGCGCGCCGCCGGTCCGGGTCGGCCGCGAGCCAGCGGAGCGCCTCACCCGCTGTCGCCGCGTCGTCGACCGGCACGAGCACGCCGTTCCGGCCGTCCTCGAGGAGGTCGAACGCGGCGCCGACCCGATCGGAGAGGACGAGCGGCAGGCCGCACGCCGCCGCCTCGTTGACGACGACGCCCCACGGCTCGTGGCGCGAGAGGAGCGCGAACACGTCGGCGACGACGTATCGCTCGACGATCCGCTCCCACGGGGTGTCGGGCAGGACCACGAGCCGGACACCGAGCTCCGCCGCCAGCGACGCGAGGTGCTCGCGCTCCGGGCCCGACCCCGCCAGGAGGAGCACGAGCCGGGGATCGCCGGCGGAGGCGACGGCGCGCACGAGGGTGTCGAGACCCTTCTCCGGCGCGAGCCGCGCGACGGAGAGCACGGCGACGTCGTCCGCCCCGACACCGGCCTCCGCGCGGAGCGCGCCGCGATCAGGGGCGAGCTCGTCCGCCTCGCGGCCGAAGCGCCCGACGTCGACCGTGTTGGCCACGACCGAGATCCGCTCGTCGGGGACCCCCCGCGCACGCATCGAGTCGCGGGCGAGGGAGCCCACGACGAGCGCCTCCGCGGCGCCGCCGACCACCGTCGGCACGACGGCGTTCTTCACCGTCCGCCGCCACCCCGGCCGCGCCTCCCGCTCGTTGCTCTCGACGAGGAGGACGTACGGGACGCCGTGGCGCCTGCACCACGCCACCGTCGCCTGCGACGCGAACGTGCTCCAGCCGGACACGACGACGACCTCCGGTCGCGACGCTCGCAGCGCGCCGAAGACACCGAGCGAGAGCGGGTAGTCGTGGCGGAGAATGTGGTGGGCGCCCGGGATCCGGACCCCCTCGACGACGATCGCCTCGTGCCGCAGGTCGACGTTCCACGTGCGCTGCTGGAGCGAGCTTCCGGCGTAGACGACGGTGAGGTCGACATCTGGACGCTCGGCGAGGAGGTCGAGCATCCCCGTCCGGTACGGCGTGGGTTCCGGGAGGACGATGGTGAGGCGGAACGACCCGTCGCTCGCTCGCAGGCGCGCCCGCTCGGCCTTCACTCGCTCGCGACGCGCCGCGCGCCTCGACGCGACGCGGGAGACGACCTCGATGGGGATGGTCGGGTCGAGCGAGAGAGCCGCGCGGCCGAGTGCACCGCCGTCCGCCGCGACGTCCGGCCGGCGGGCGAGCGCCCAGGCGGCGGCGCGCCGCGCCTCCCGTCCCCCGAACTGCGCCTCGAAGGCCTCGACGAGCTCCCGGAGCGCCCGGCAGGCCTCCGATGCTGCCCCCGCGGGCAGCGGCAACGCGCCGCCCGCCCGCCACGCGAGGTCCGCCCGCTGGGTCCCGAGGTACGGCACGAGCGCGTGGATCTGGCGCAGCGCGACCCGGCGGCGACACTCGAGCTGGAGCGCGGCACGGCGTGCCGAGGCCTGGCCGCCGTGGCGGCGATACAGGACGAGGGCCTCCGGGACGTTGTCGCCGTCCGCCACGGCCAGCAGCCGCGCCCAGAGGTCGTAGTCCTCGCTCTCGTCGAACGCGGTGTCGTAGCGCAGGCCTTCGCGATCGAGGACCGCGCGGTCGATGATCACAGTCGGGTGAAAGAAGGGGGCCGAGAACAGCGCGGCCCACCGGACCGCGCGGGCGCCGCTCGGCATCCGGTGCACTGCTCCGAGTGTCCCGTCGCCGTGGAGGTCGATCGTTCCGGTTCCCACGACGGCGATCGGCTCGGAGCGGATGCGGCTGAGGGCATGGTCGATCCAGTCGGGGAGAGCGACGTCGTCCGCGTCCATTCGCGCGACGTACCTCCCCTGCGCATACTGCAGCCCGATGTTGAGCGCCCCCGCCAGGCCGAGGGCCGTCTCGTTGCGGACGAGCCTGAGTCTCGGGTCGGAGACGCCGGCGAGCACGTCACCGGTGCCATCGGCCGACCCATCGTCGACCACGACGAGCTCCAGGTCCCCGAACGTCTGGCCGAGCACGGCGTGCACGGCCTCTCCGACCGTCGCCTCGGCGTCGCGCGCGGCGAGGACGACGGACACGAGCGGGGTGGCCACGGCCGGCTGAGGGTAGCCTGCGCCGGTGGCGGGAGCCGCTCCAGACCTCCGCTTCGACCTGGTCGTCGCGACGGTCGACCGCACCGTCGAGCTCGAGACGCTCCTCAACTCGCTCGACGCGCAGACCCACCGGCGCTTCCGGCTCGTCGTCGTCGACCAGAACGCCGACGACTCGCGTGGCGCAGCTCCTCGCCTCCCACGGCCGCCTCGACCTGCTGCACCTCCGTTCGGGCCGCGGCCTCTCTCGCGCGCGCAACGCGGCGCTCCCGGCGCTCACCGCCGACGTCGTCGCGTTTCCGGACGACGACTGCCGCTACGCGCCCGACCTCCTCGAACGGGTCGCGCGGCGGCTCGGGGGCGACCCGACGCTCGACGGCCTCACCGGCCGCGCCGTCGCGGACGACGGCGCGTCGGACCCGTCCTGGGAGCCGAGCGCGGCCGTGCTCGACCCGCACAACCTGTGGAACCGCGTGATCTCGTTCGCGATCTTCCTCCGGCGCGGCCTGGTCGAGCGGGTCGGCGCCTTCGACGAGCGGCTCGGGCTCGGCTCGGACACGCTCTGGTCGTCGGGCGAGGAGATCGAGTATGTCCTCCGTGCGATCGAGTCGGGCGCCCGCATCGCGTACGACCCGTGCCTCACCGTGACGCACCCGCGAAAGGCGTACACGGCGGCGGACCTTCGGGCCGTCGGGCTGCGGGACGGGGCGAGCGTCGGCTGGATCCTGCGGCGCCACGGGTACGGCGCCCGCCCGACCGCGCGGATGCTCTTCCGACCGGTCGGGGGCGCCGGCGCCGCGCTCGCCCGCGGAGACGTGGCGCGCGCGTCCTTTCACGCGGCGACGCTCGCCGGCCGCGTGAGGGGCTACCTCGGCGCGCCGTCCTCCTGAGGGACGAGCTCGGCGAAGAGTGCCGCGTGGCGCTCGAGCCAGTCGGTAAGGGCAAAGTGCTCGACGGCGCGGGCCCGCGCGGCGGCGGCGTACGAGGACAGGTCCGCGAGCACTCGATCGACTGCGTCGGCCATCTCCTCCGGCGCGGGAGGCGCCTCGCGCTCCCAGGTCGCGAGGTGCGGGACCCCCAACCCCGCCGTCTCTCCCACCAGCTCGACCGTGCCGCCGCTCGCCGCATACACGACGGGCAGCCCGCACGCCATCGCCTCGAGGACGAGCGTCGGGCACGGGTCCTGCATCTTCGTGTGCAGGAGGACATGCGCGCGCCGCAGCACCGACGGGGCGTTCCGCTGGTCGTACTCGCCCCTTAGCTCGACGCTCGCCTCGAGGCCGAGCTCGGCGACGAGCGGAGCGGGGTCGACTCACCAGCCGGCCCGTCACGAGGAGCCGCGCGCCGGGGTGCCTCGCGCGGAGCGCGTGCAGCGTCCGGATTGCAAGCTCGAGCCGGTAGCCCTGGGTCTGGTCGCCGCCGAGCAGCAGCACCGGTCCGCCTGCCGGCGGCTTCGCGGCGGGAACGAAGCGCTCGACGTCGACCGCGTTCGGCAGGATCTCCCAGCCGCCGCGCGGCTCACCGAGAAACCTGTCGGCCGAGAGCTTCGAGAACGCGCTCTGATACAGGACGTGGTCGGCCGCGAGCACGGCTCGCCGGAGCGGCTCGTTGAGCTCTTCGGTCCTTGACCCCGCCCACCCGGGGTACGCGACACCGTCCTGGTTCACGACGAGCGGGATGCCGCGCCGCCGCACGAGTGCGAGGAGCGGCCGGAGGTCGCGCGGAAGCCACGTCGTCCCGAGGTAGAGCAGCGAGAAGCCGACAGGTGTGTTCGGGAACGCCTCCGCGAGCTTCTGCATCTTGACCGTGCCTCCTGCGGCGCGCCCGCCCGGCGCGGGGACGCGGTCGTGACCGTAGAAGACCCGGACGCCCGGGCCCGGCTTCCCGCCGAGTGCGAGCCGCGCCCAGCGGACGGCGGCGCGGCCGTACCTGCCACTCCGCTCCAGGCTCGCGTCCATCACGGCTCCGGCAGGGCGACGAAGCCGTCGAGCAGATCCCGCCAGCGCGGTCGCAAGGCGTCGTACGAGTTGTCCCACGCGACGGCCGCCCCCGCGTCGAGGACGGCTGCGAGCTCGCCCTCGCTCGCGCCGGCGACGTGGCGTGTCCAGCCGACGAGTCCCTCGACGTCCTCGGGCTCGACCATCCAGCCGTTCTCGCCGTGGCGCACGAGGTCTGCTGCCTGGCCGACCCGCGTGGTCACGAGCGGGACGCGCATCGCCATCGCCTCGAGCACTGCACGGGGTCCGCCCTCGTCGCGGGACGCGACGAGGCAGACGTCGATCGCCGGGTACACGTCCGCGACCGCGTCGACGTCCGGGAGGAGCAGGTGGCGATAGGGGACGCCGAGCCGTTCGAGCCCCGCCTGTACGTATCCGCGGGCCGGGCCGGTGAGCAGGACGTGGAGCTCGGGCACCTGCTCGGCGAGGCGTTCCACGACTGCGAGCAGCACGTCGGGACCTTTGATCAGCTTCGGCTCGAGCCCCTCGCCCCAACCCACCCCGTCCTTCTGGAACGAGCCGACGACGAAGGCGGAGATCGGCAGATCGAGCCGCGCGCGCGCCGCGAGCCGCGCGGCGTCGTCCCGCGGGCGGAACACCTCGACGTCGATCCCGATCGGGATGCGGTGCACCTTGTCGGGCGCGATCCCGGTCGACGCCACGAGCGCCTCCATCTCCCGGTTCGTCACCTGGACGCGGTCGATCTCCCGATGGCGCGTGCGCAGGACGTCGAAGCAGGCGTCGAACTCGGGCATGCCCGGCGTCCCCGGCCGCCCGTGGAAGTAGGCGAGGCCGAGGTTGTTCCCGGAACGCTCGAAGTCGTGCAGCAAGAGCGTGAACTGACTCAGGTGGAAGATCGCCTGGTTCGAGACCCCGCGCGCCCAGCTCCGCGGCCCGAGCTCGACCCCGAGCGCCCCGGCGGTCCGGGCGAGCTGCCGAGCCTCGTAGGACAGGACCCACTCGGCGGCCTCCTGCTCGACGAACAGGCGCGAATGGGGCGCCCAGTCCCGCGTTCGCAAACCGACCGCGGCGCGCCGGAGAGGTTTGCCGACCGGCGCGGCGAGGCGCCGTGCATGCCCCGTGACGTTCATCGACACGGGTCGCGAGGATAGCGGGGCCGGGACGGACGGCGTCCCGCGGGCAGCGCGGACGGATGTCGATCGGCGCTCCGGCGTGTTGCGGCGACGGCGTGCGCGACCCGCGTGACGCGGAGCGTTCTCGGAGCCCGTCCCGTGCGTGCCGAACTGCCCGATCCACCATCTACCATCGCCCGGACGTGGCAACGGAGCTCGAGACGGCGCCCTTCGACCCGGCTCGCGGCCGAGCGCGACACCTTGCGCGAACCGGCCGAGGGACGTGCCGCTGTGGTCGTCCTCGGCATGATCGTCGTAGCTGCGTTTCTCCTGTACACGCTGCTGACGACAGGTGTCGACGGGCCGCGTGTCCACCCCGACGAGGAGCTCTACACGATGGGAGCGTCCTCGCTGGCCGCAGGCGACGGCCTCACGCTCCGCGGCGAGCACTTCGGCTTCGGCCCCCTCTTCCCGGTGATGCTCGCGGCGATCATTCGCCTGGCGGGTAGCGTCGACGCGGCGTACGACTGGTTCAAGGTCGCGAACGCGTTGTGCTTCGCGCTGACGGCGGTCCCCGTGTACCTGCTGGCGCGGCGCCTCGTCTCGTCCTGGTGGGGCGTGGTCGCGGCCGGGCTGTCGATCGCGATCCCCTCGTCCATCTCGATCGGGACCGTGATGACCGAATCCCTCTCGTACCTCGCCGCCGTCTGGGCCCTGTACGCGATGGCGGCTGCGCTGGAGCGGCCGAGCGTAGTCCGCCAGCTCACGGTCCTCGCGGCAGTCGCAGCCGCTTTCCTCACGCGACCACAGTTCGGGGTCCTGTACGCAACGTGGATCGTGGCGCTCGCCACCATCTGGCTGATCGCACCAAGGGCGAGGCCTCGGACGCGGGTTGACCTCCTCCGCTTCTGGCCGACGGCGTTGCCGCTCGTGCTCGGCATGATCGGCTTCGGCGCGAGGCTCGCCTCGGGCGGGGCCGCATCGGGCTCGTTCGGTTCGTATGCGGTGCTCTGGCGCGGCTATGACCCGCTCGACGTCGGGAAATGGCTCGTCTATCACCTCGGGGACTTCACCGTCTACCTCGCCGTCGTCCCGGTCGCGGTCGCTCCGATCGTGCTCTGGGAGCTCGCGCGCGCCGGCAGAGCAGGATCCCCTCCGGCGGCCGCATTCGTGGCGCTGTTCGCCGCCGCCAACGTCTGCGGACTCCTCGTCGTCGCCGCCTTCGCGAGCAGCCCGTGGGGCTTCGACCGGCTGCACGACCGCTACGGGTTCTACCTCCTCCCGTTGTGGCTCATCGGGCTCGTCGTCTGGCTCGACTCCGGCCTGCCCCGCCCGCTCGTCGCGACGGCGATCGGGGTCGTCGCGGCGCTGTCGCTCGCGTTGATCCTGCCCTTCGGCCAGCTCGCGAACGAGGCGGGCATAGATACCGTCCCGGGCGCGCTGTGGGAGCGTGTCGCGGTGGAGCTCGCAGGACCGGGCCCGGCGTCGGGTCGCCTCGCCCTCGGCGTCTTCGTCCTCGGGCTCGTCGCCGCAACGGTCCTCCTGCCGCGAGGGATCGCTCGGATCGCGCTGCCCGTGGCGGTGACGGCCACCTTCGCCGCCATGTCGTACTTCGCGTGGGAGCGGATGGTCGGGGCGCCGGAGGACCTCGTCTTCGCGGGCGGCTTCGAACGCGCCTGGATCGACGAGCGGGTCGCGAAGGACGCCACGGTGACGAAGCTCTACATGGACACCGCTTGCGGGTCCGCCCTCGAGCGGCATGCGATCTACCTGACCGAGTTCTTCAACTCGACCGTCGATCGCGCCGCATACGTGAGGGGCTCCACCCCGGACGGCCTGCCGATCGTCCGCGTCGACGTTGCCCCCTCCGGCACCCTCGAGCACGCGGGTACCCCGCTGCTCGCCGACTACGTGTTCACGCAGCCGGGCATCGAGCTCGACGGTCGGCGAGTCGCCGAGGGGACGGCCGCCCAGCTCGTGCTCTGGCACGTCGGCGGGCCCGTGCGGGTCGTCGGCGCGACGTCCAACGAGCAGCTGCGGCAGGAGGCCTGCCCCTAACGCAGCGCGGCGCAGGTAGCCGCTCGGGTTCTGCGTGATCAGGAACTTCTCGCGCGTGCGGTCGACCTCGAACTCGTCCGTTCGGCGGAGGAACGCCTCGATCGCCTGGAGCGGCCCGGGGAGCAGGTCCTTGCGGATCTGCCCGATGTTCGAGTCCTCGACGATCACGTAGCCGCCGACGGGCACGAGCCGTGCGTACTCGGCGAGCTCGGCCTCGACGTGCGCCTGCGAATGGTCCGAGTCGAGAATCACGAGCGTGCGTTTCCCCTCGGCACGCGAGCGGACGTCGGCGGCGACGTCGGGGTTGGTCGACGAGCGCCCGCCAAGGTACGTGATCCGCGGATGCTCCGGGTAGTCCTCACGCAACGGCTCGATGTCGACAGAGACCACCTCCCCGGCCCCGAGCAGGTCGCATATCGAGGCGAGGAAGAACGCGCTCCCGCCGCGATACGTGCCGGTCTCGACGACGAGCTCGGGTCGCGTCTCGACCATGATCTCCTGGTACACCCAGAGGTCGAGGGGGTTCTTGAGCGCCTGTGCGCCGAGCCACATCGTGTCGGTCCACGCGTCCGACAGATAGAGCACGTCATGCGCGCGCGAGACGGCGGCGCGGTCGAGGCGCTTGCCGATGCGAAAGGCTACTCCGCGGATTCCTGGGGGCAAGTGCTTCTGCACGGTCGCGGGATTCTAGGCGGCGCCGCGCAGGCCGAGGACCTCCAGGTAGCGGTCGGCGACCCACGAGATCGGACGGGTCGAGATCGCCGCCCGCCGCTCCCCGAGCTCGACGACGAGCCGGTCGAGGACGTCGCCGAGCTCCTCGTCCTCCTGAAAGGGCAGGCCCCCCTCGCCGACGAGCTCGGGATGCCCGCCGCTCGAGCGATATGCCGCGGGCAGACCGCACGCCAGAGCTTCGAGGAGCGCGTTGGAGCACGGATCGTCGCGGCTAGGAGCGAGATAGACGTCCTGCGTCCGTAGCAGGTCGGCGAGTGCACCCGATTCGAGCGGCCCGACCACGCGAACGTGCTCGAACGCGACCGGCGCGCGACCGGCGAACGTCAGCTCGAAGCGTGCGTAGTCGAGGTTGCGGTCGAGCCAGGCGAGGCTCTCACCACCCTTGCGGGGGTTGTCCGACCAGCTCGTCGCGATGAGGCGGACTCGCCTTCCCTCCAGAGGCTCCCGACCGACGGGGGGATGGAAGATCGACGGATCGACGGCGTTGGGGACGACGACCGGGTCGCGCAGGTCGAGCCCGAGCTCGCGGTGCTTGGAAAGCGAGAACCGGGACTGAAAGATCGTCGCCGACGCGAGCTCGGCGTTCACCCGGGCAATCCACTGGTCCGTGCCGTCGTCGAAGCCGCGGTAGACGCCGATCGGGCCGTCGACGCGATGCACCATCCGCGCGCCCCGATCCGAGAACCGGCGGAGGCGCTCGACGTCGAAGTTGAACGAGTTGAAGAGGCAAGCCGGCGTGTGACCCGAGACACGGTTCTGCTCGACCGTGAGGCCGCGCCCCTCGAGCTCGCGCACGAGAGCGCGGACGAACTGGTGCCCGCCGCCCGCCGGTGACGGGGCAAGCTCGTGGAAGACAGCCAGGTCGGCGCGCCCGCCGCGCGTGCGCAGCAGGTCCCGCTCCGTCCCGGCTCGCCGCGCGAGCGCGTGTCCCGTCCGCCGCGTTGCCCGCGCGATGCTCCTCGGCTCCATGCCGGAACGCTAACCTCGCGAGCCCGGCGCTCCCGGCCAGATGCGTCAGCGGGCCACGGCGGCGTCGACCAAGCCGGCCAGCCGGTCGACATAGTGCCCCCAGGTGAGGTTCGACTCCACGGTCGCGCGCGCCCGCACGCCGAGCGCCCGCGCTTGCCGCTCGTCGCCGAGCAGCTCGACGACCGAGCGGCCGAAGGACACGCCGTCCCCCGGAGCCACGAGCCGCACGTTGTCGCCGTCCTCGAGCCCGTAGCCCGTCTCGATCGCCGCCGTCCGGGTGACGACGATCGGTTTGGCGAGCGCCATCGCCTGGAGGAGGACGGTCGTCGCCCCCGAGTAGCTGTTGTCGCGAACGGGGAGGGCGACGACGCGGGCCCGCTCGAGGCGGCGGCGCATCTCGTCGAACGGCAGGTCCGTCTCGACCGAGACGTTGGCCGACCGGCCGGCCAGCGTCCGGGCGCGATCGCCTGTGGTGACGGCGAGAAAGCTCGTCTTCGGCAGCGTCCGTGCGACCGCGAGCAGCAGCTCGAAGTCGCGATGGGGGTCCGCCCCGACCGAGACCACGTCGAGGTCCGGGGGCACACCGGTCGGCCGGAACGCCTCGACGTCGACCCCGAACGGCACGAACTCGACCGGCACGACCGTCTGCCGCTCACGCAGCCATGTGCCGAGCACGTCCGCCTCGTGGCGGCTGTAGGTCACGATCGAGGACGCAGCGCCGAGCCCACTCGCGTAGAGCCGCTGCATGCGGGCGGTGCGAAGCTGCGCAAGCCGCTCGGGCAGGCCGATCGCGGCGTACACGAACGGCGAGCGCACGATGGGACTCCGCGCGAGGAGCATCAGGGGGATCCCCACGGTGTCCACGGTCGAGAGCACGACGTCGGCGCGATCGAGCGGGCCGAGGGACGCGAGAACCGTCCCGAAGTCGCCCCCGTAGCCTCCCGCCGTCTCGATGCCGCGCTTCAGCGCGGCGCCCGCCGTCCGCGCCCAGGCCGGAGGCCCGGATCGCTCGAGATTGTGCCGAACCGCGAACCCGCGCTCGGCCAGCTGATCCATCCCGTAGAGCGAGTAGCGCGCAGCGGAGCCCGGCTCGAGCTCGAGCGCCGCACGCCGGTGCGGCGCGTCCCGGAAGAGGTAGTAGACGGAGGTCACCGGTTCCCGCCGGTAAGGTAGGCGACTGCCGGGACGGCGACCGGAGACGATCATGCACAGGCAGCGGACACAGCTCGCGAAGCGGATGAATCGCGTGTTCACCCACCGCGCCGACGGGGTGGCGAAGGCGATCGAGCGCCAGGGCATCCGGGCGACGTACGAGCTGCACGACCGTCTCCTGTCGAACCGCACGAGTCGGGAGCACTTCGGGGAGACGCCACCGCAGCTCGACGAGCTCCAGCAGAGCATCCTGGCGGACGTCCGCGAGCACGGCTACTCGCTCCGCTCGTTCGCGGACCTGTTCCCCGAGGGCGACCGATGGAGCGCGCTCGAGGAGCAGCGCGACCGGTTCGTCGCGTCGACCGAGGCAGAGCTCGCCGCGGGCGGGGAGCACGTGCGAGTCCGGCCCGGCAAGGAGTTCGTCGTGCGCCTGCAGAGCTACGGCGTCGAGCTCGGGGCGGATGACCCGTGGTTCGGAGCCGTGTCCTCGCACCGCCTGCTCGACATCGCGAACGCATACGTCGAGATGTGGTCGAAGCTCGAGTACGTCGATGTCTGGTACTCCGTACCCCAGCCCGCGGCGGCCGAGCGCATCTCGTCGCAACGCTGGCACCGCGACTACAACGACAAGCACCTGCTCAAGGTCTTCCTCTACCTCGTCGACGTCGACGAGGACATGGGACCGTTCCAGTACGTCGCCGGCAGCCACCCCGGCGGCCCGTACGAGGACGCGTGGGGCTGGCAGCCGCTCGGCCAGAACTATCCGACCGAGGAGGAGCTCGAGACGCGCATCCCCGCGGCCGCGGTGCGGACGTTCACGGGGCCGGCGGGGACGCTCCTCTTCTGCAACACCGCCGGTTTCCACCGCGGCGGGTTCTCGACAACGAAGCCGCGCGTGCTCGCGACGGCCACGTACTCGTCGCCGGCCTCGCTCGCGTCGCTGACCGTGCGGAGCTACGAGTACATCGGCACGCTCGACGGGCTCGACCCGGCAACGCGGTTCGCCCTGAGCTGACGACGCTCAGCGGAGTCCCTCCTCACACGCCCTGTACTCGCGCCCGCTCGCCGATCCGTCGTGGGGCGCCCCCTTCACTCCCCGGGCGCCCTCGTCCCTGGTGCCTCGAGCTCCGCGCGCAGCTCGTGGATTCCCGTCACAGCGCGGACCTGTGTCCCCTGCAACGTCTCCTGCAGGAGCCACCACGTGGCACGTTCGAGCGGCATGTTGCTCGGGTGCGAGAGGTGGAGCATCGTCGATCGAGGCCCCGCCCAGCCGGAGCGGACCTCGAGGCGCCGAAGCCGCACCGCAAGATCGACGTCTTGCTCACCCCACCCGACGTAGCGCATGTCGAAGCCGTTGGCAGCTTCGAAGTCCGACCTGTGCATGGCCATCAGGAAGCCATACGCGTTGCCGTGCGGCACGAAGTCCGGGAGACCTGACCGCCAGGGACGACGGCGGTCGCGTGCCGTGAGGTCGACCCAGCTGTGTACCTGCCGGCGGCGAAGCCAGAACGACGCCGCGGACCAGCGGCCGACCGGAGCACAGTTGTCGAGGACCGACCGCGACAGCGTCGGGCTCAGGTGCACCCGTTTCCCGGCAAGAAACCACCCGGGCAATGCCGCGCGGCGGATCGAAGCGATGAAGCGGCGACGCGGCACACAGTCGCCGTCCACGAACACGAGGTAGTCTCCCCCGGCTGCCAGCGCGCCGAGATTGCGCACGCGAGCGAGCCGAAAGCCCGCATCCTCCTGCCAGGCGTGCGACAGCCGGTCCCCGAACGAGGTCCTCCAACGGTCTACGACCTCAGCCGTTGCCACTCCCGAGCCGTCATCGGCGACGACGAGGTCGAAGGCGTCGTCCGTCTGGCTCGCGAACCCGCGCAGCACCACGTCGAGGGCTTCCGGCCATTCGTACGTCGAAACGACGACAGAGAGAGACCGCGGCGTCATGTCGTCCCGTCCTCGAGCCACGGGGGCACCCTCGTCCATGGCCGCCAGACGCCTACCGTTCTCTGAACGTCCTTCCACCCTTCGTATCGCCGCCGTGCCAGCTCCTCGTGGATGCGTAGCACCTCTATCTCGGCGTCGTAGTCGCTGCCCGGCTCGCCGAGATGAGCGACGCGGACCTCGTCCACGATGCCGAGGAGACACCCGCCCTTCCAGAGCTCGTACCAGTCGAGCTCGACGCCCCATCCCATCTCGCGCTTCTCCGGGAAAGGGAGGATTCGCCTCCGCCACCGCGGGCCGACGACGACCAGCGGGCCCGTCTCGACGAATGTGGTCAGGCGCACACGCGAGAGCCGACGCGCGCGCGTGATCGCGTGTGCGACGTTGAGCTCGAAGCGGTCGTTGTCGTCGGAGCGCGCAGGCTGCGCAAGATCGAGACGCGCCCGATCACACGAGACGACGAGCGCTGGGAGGTTTCCCCTCGTGAACGTTACGTCGTCGTCGGAGACGACGACGTAGCCCTGGTCCGGCACATGCGCCGTCAACTCGTTGAGGAGCGCAAGGCGCATGCCTGGCCCCTCTCCGACGGTCACGTGGGCCAGGCATGGCTCTGCCCCATCCAGCGCCCACCATGCCGTGGGCCACCCGTGCTGGGTGGCGGCCTCGACGAGCGACGCGACGTACGGGGCGTTTCGTCGACGGTACACCCCGATCAGGCTGGCCGGCGGTCCGGCGACGCCGGCGACCGACCCGGTCCTGCCCCGCCGTTTCACGGGTCAGCGGCTCGTCGGCCTTCAGGGCAGCCGCTCACGGGTCCAGTCGAGGAGCGGCCTCACGACGCCGCGCCACTGGCCGCTGAACTGTCCGCGCGCCGAGTCTCCTTCGCCCGGGTCGAGCACCTCGAACGACACCGCCTCGTAGACCGCCGCGTGATGCTCGAGCTTCGGGAAGTCGATGCTGCAGATCGCTGCCTCAACGATGGCAGAGCCCTCGTTGAGGAGATTGCCGGGGATCCACGCCGTCGCCACGTACCGACCGGGTGCGGTCGGTCGAAGCCAGCGCTCGTCGGTGTCCATCGCGTTGAAGGCGATCGCGCCCTCCTCGTCGAGCACCTTGATCTTCGGGAAGAGGGGCTTTCCCTCGCGCAGCACCGTGAACTCGATCTCGACGCCGATCGGACTGCGCACGTCGACGACTCCCGGCGGCATCCCGTCGTGGGGCAGCGCGCGAATCGCGAGGATCTTCGCCAGGTCGTTGCCGGGCGCCGACTCCACATCCCAGACCCGCTCGGTGCCCGCCGCGTGGGTCTGATGGAGGTAGTTCGCGATCACCTCGGCGGCGCCGCCGTCGCCGACCAGGCGACCGCTGTCGATCCAGATCGCGCGGTCGCAGAGCTGCGCGACGGCCGGGAGCGCATGTGAGACGAACACCACCGTCCGCCCGGTGTTGGCGAGCTCCTCCATCCTCCCGAGGCACCGCCGCTGGAACTCGGCGTCGCCCACGGAGAGCACCTCGTCGACGAACAGGATCTCTGGCTCGAGGTGGGCCGCGACGGCAAACGCGAGCCTGACGTACATGCCGCTCGAGTAGCGCTTGACGGGTGTGTCGATAAACCTCTCGACACCGGAGAAGTCGACGATGTCGTCGAAGCGCCGCTCGATCTCGCGGCGCTTCATCCCGAGGATCGCCCCGTTGAGGTAGACGTTCTCGCGTCCCGTGAGCTCCTGGTTGAAGCCCGTCCCGAC
Source organism: uncultured Actinomycetes bacterium (assembly GCA_963821365.1). Taxonomy (GTDB): domain Bacteria; phylum Actinomycetota; class Thermoleophilia; order Gaiellales; family Gaiellaceae; genus Gaiella. The sequence goes on along the minus strand of CAWGDT010000004.1, from coordinate 32,489 downwards.
CTCGAGCAGGCTGCCGACGCGGCCACGGATCTCGGCCCGTCCCTCGGTCGGGAACGCGATCCTCGTGAGGATCTTCAGGAGCGTCGACTTGCCGGCTCCGTTCCGCCCGATGATGCCGAGCACCTGACCTTCCGGGACCTGGAACGAGACGTCGCGGAGCGCCCAGACCTCCGAGGCCGGGCGTTGGTGCTCCTGACGAGCGAGTCGCCGCCCGGCGTGGACGAGCGTCTCACGGAGCGTCCCGTAGGCCGCCTGGTACTCGCCAAGGCGGTACTTCTTCGACAGCGAATCGACCTCTATCGCGATCGACATCAGATCGTGTCCGCGAAGGTCGGCTCTGCCGAGCGGAACGTGGCGAGCCCGATCACGAAGAGGACGCAGGCGACGGCGACGCCGACTGCGACCTGGCCCGGATCTGGCTGGCTCGCGTCGAGCACGGCCCAGCGCCAGCCCGCGATCACGGACGTCATCGGGTTGAAGGAGAGAATCCACTGCCACTTCTCCGGGATCTGGTCGACGGCGAACATCACGCCCGAGAGCAGCGGCAAGACCTGGAGAAACACGGGGATCATGTACCGGACGTCCCGGTAGCGGACGTTGACGGCGGCGAGCAGCAGGCTGATGCCGAACACTGTCACCACCGCGAGCAGGATCCAGAGCGGCGCCGTCAGGGTCTCCCAGCCGGACGGCCATGTGTCGTACCTCCAGATGAGGACGACGAGGACGGGCAGACCCACGACGAAGTCGACGAGCGGCACGCACACGCCTCCAAGCGGAAGCAGCGTCCGGGGGAAGTACACCTTGGTGACGAGCGGGAGGTTCGAGAGGAGGCTGAGGCTCGCAAGGCTGAGCGCCGAGGCGAAGTACTGCATCGGCAGCACGCCCGCCACGACGAGGCTCGGATACGGGGTCGAGCCCGCCGGGAAGTTCGCGAACTTGCCGAAGACGATCACGTAGACGAGCGCCGTGAACGCCGGCACGAGGATTGCCCAGGCGACTCCGAGGAACGTCTGCTTGTAGCGCACAGAGACGTCGCGCCATACCAGCGTCCACAGGAGATCGCGATAGTGCCAGAGCTCGCCGATGTCGAGGCGCGGGATGCGGCTCGCGGGCCGGATGACGACCACACGGCTCGCGGCCTCCGCGTCGAGCACGTCACCGGGATCCGCCGAGGGCCGGATCGCGGTCGAGGCATCCACTGCGTCCGACACCGTGCGCTCCTCCTCGAGCGCGGTCTCCGTCCGATTCACCCCTGGATGCTAGCCGCGACGACGGACCGAGCACTCACCCTCCGGAACGCTACGGGCCCTGAAGGAGCACGCCCGGCTGCTCGTCGGTGAGCGCGAGGCCCGCCAGCGTCGTCATGGGGACGAACGTCGGTCGGCTCGCCCGATAGCGGACGAGGGTGTAGGTCGGCTTCCGCTCGACGCCGACGACCCGGAAGCCCCGGACGGGCCTCGGGGAACCCACGTTCGGAGGCTCGATGTGGCCCGCCGAATAGCCGCCCTCCGTCGCCAGGCCGATCGCCGCGATCTCCTCGACGCACGCGCCGTCCTGTTCGGGCTCCCGGAGGCCGGCGAGGTACGGGGTCCAGAGCGTCCGGCTCATGTACGGCGTGACGACGATCGCGCGGGCAACGTCCGCCGTCTCGAACGGCTCGGCCGCGCCACGCCAGTCGGTGCGGCCGTACGCAGTGTCGAGACCAGGTGCCAGCGCGACGGCGGCCGAGAGGACGCAGAGCACCACCGCCGCCGCGAGCCCGAGCCGCCCCGTTGCGTATCCGGCGGCGACACACACGGCGGCCGGGACGACGGCGGCGATTGCATTCCGCGCGATGACGTAATCGGCGCCCGCGAGCGCGAGCCCGACCGGGACGAGGATGACCGCCAGCGCGAGCGAGCCCGCGACGATGGCGCCGCGGCGCTCGGACGGGCCGAGCCGGAGGAGGAGCGCGACCCCGACGAGGAGCAGCAGCGCGGCCAGCGCGCTCCCGAGCGCCTCGGCCGGAAAGCTGTAGCCGACGGCAAGGTTCTTCGGGATCCCGGCGACTCGGCCGACCAGGGAGGATCCCGCGACCGACTCGCCGTTGCCGCGTTGGGCAAGCAAGAGCGGCACATGCGCCAGGAGAACGGCTCCTGGAAGGAACGACGCGAGCAGGGCAGGCCGCCGCGGACGGAGGCGAACGAGCAACCAGACGACCTCCGCCGCGACCAGGAGGACCGCGAAGTAGTGCGTTGCGATCGCGAGCGCCGAGAGCACCGCCCACGCGGCGAGGGAGGTTCGGCCCCCGCGAAGCGCGAGGCCGAAGGCAAGCACAGTCGCAGCGCCGATCGCCGCGAGCAGAGCGTACGACCGTGCCTCCTGCGAGTACCAGACGAGGAACGGGTTCGTCGCCACCAGGGCGGCGGCGACGACGCCTGCGCGACGCGACACGAGCACCATCCCCGCCCCGTAGGCGACAGGGATCGTCGCAGTGCCCGCGAACGCGGACAGCGAGCGGAGCCCCACCTCACCGAGCCCGAACAGCGAACCCCAAGCCCAGGCGATGGCGTAGTAGACGAACGGCGTCGCCTCGCTCCGGGGGATCTCGTGCAGCACGTCCCCGAGACCACGATCGAGAAGCGAGACCGTGACGAGCTCGTCGAGCCAGAAGCTCTGTCGGTCGAGCGTCGGAAACCGGAGGGCAGCGCCCAGGACGGTCAATGCGACGATCGGCAGAAGCGTGGACGCCGATCGTCTCACCTCGCCACCGATCGCTCCGTTCCACGCTCCCCGGCAACCGCACCGAGCGCGGTCACGATCATCAGCGGATAGAGCGGCAGCGCGAACTCGGGCGCGATGCCCTGCGAGGCGGCGTGGATCAGGAGAACGGCGAACGCGGAGGCCCAGAGCGCGACGATCGTTCGCCATGCCCGGGGCCGGCGCCAGACGAGCGCGATCACGCCGACCGCGAGCCAGAGCGGCGGTCGCGGAAAGCGCGGCGTGATCCTGTTGAGCATCGCCGGTGACCCACGCCTGCCCGGTTCGGGACGGGAGCTCCGCGTCCCACGCCCGTACCTGCGAGACGACCTCGCGGTAGCGCCGCTGCGTTGTCGGGTCGCGCCAGATGCGCGAGGGATCATCCACGGTGCACGAGTCGATGTAGTCGGAGGCGCACCAGACGAACCCGTAGGGAACTGCGTCGAGCAGCACCGTCGCCTGCGGGTTCGGCAGCACGACCCCGTCGCTCTCGTACGTCGGTGTCGGCTTCTGCGGCGCGGTCTGCGCTCGCGGAGCGACGCCCTCGCGGATCGGCGCCTGCATGAGGAATTGCCAGAACACGTCGGCGACACCACGCGCATAGGTCCCCGGGTGCGCGCGGATCGCCTCGACGGCGGAGTCGAAGATCGTCCCGTAGTTGCTGTCGCGGCCGAGGTATCTATCTGAGAGCGCGATGAGCCGCACCGTCTCGTAGTTCGACCCGTTCGCCAGGTACGCGTCGAGCGGCACATGGAGGCTCTTGAACGGCTCCTCGGTCAACACGTGGTTCTCGACGAGCCCCGCGAGGCGCCGGGACGCAGGGCCGTTCTCCGGCGCGATCGTCCGGTCGGCGAGCCACACGCGCAGGAACGGCACCCACGCCCGACCGCCGCGCGTGACCGTGAGGTCGTCGTAGCGGATCTGGTTGTGCACGGCCCACCCGGCGAGCGGCAGAGCCGCGGCAGCCAGGCAAGCAGCTACCCAGCCGAGCCTACGGCGCCAGGGCGCGGCCGCGAGGAGAGGCACCAGGACCGCGGGAAGGAGCACCTGGTTCGCGGGACGGATCAGCACGAGCGCCGCGATGCCCGAGCCCAGGACGACGAAGCCACGCGTCGTGGGACGGCGCAGAGTCCTCGCGACGACGAGCGCCCACACGGCGAGCCCGGTCGCGAACACGGCGTCGCTCGACGCCTGGTGGTAGAGCGTCGCCCAGGCCGGATACAACAACAGAAGCACCGCTGACGCGAGGGCGGGAACGCGTCCGAACGTCAGCGCGGTCGCACTCCACGCAACCACCGAGACGGCGAACAACACGCCGAAGACGACCTCCAGCAGGATGCTTCCGCCGATCTCCATCGGCAGCCCCACGACGATGGGGGTCAGCGGCGCGCGGAACAGCTGCACCTGGGAGAGCGGCGGCTCGGAGTCGAACAGCTGGAGGTAGTAGACGAGGTAGTCCCACGTGTCCCGGCCCTTCGCCATCGGCCAGCCGAGAGCCTGGAACCAGAACACGCCGAGCGCGACCACGAAGAGGACGAGGGCGGCCCTCCTCGTGGGCACGAATGCCATGAACCGACCGCCGTATCCGGTCACGATCGTCGGCTTCCGGCGAGGCGGCGGACGCGTGCCGCGGGGCTCCGCTCGAGACGGGCGAGCCTCGCTTCCAGGTGATCGATCCGGTCTCCGAAGGACGCGCCGAGATCCGCCTCGCCGAGCGACGTGTACTCGGCGGCGAAGAGGGCCGCGTCCTCGACCGCGGTACGTGGAGGTCCCGGTGCCGTGGCCGGCGCGCGGGCCGTGGAGCCGAACCCGAGGCCCCGCAACACGTCGCGCAGGCGCGTGTCGACTGCGTAGGTGCCGTCGGCGAGCCCCGCGTCGAGAGCGGCATCGTCGACGACGAGCGGGGAGTAGAAGGCGTCCAGCCGGCCGTCGCAGTACGCCTCGTACGCCTGCGCCATGTGCCCGGGGATCCCCTTCTCCGCGTTCCGCTCCAGGGCGGCGAACTGCGTGACGTACTTGCGCCGGCACTGCTCGAACGACCGAACCGGAAAGTGGAGGATCTCGATCGGATACCACCCGCGCAGCGCGACCAGGTCGTCAGCCAGCGCCTCGTGGTTCCCGCGCCCGATGCGGACGCCCGCATGCGCCCGGTGGGCGGACTTGAAGTGAGTGCTCAGCGGATGCGGATGGAAGGTCGGCGTGCAAAGCCGTGCGGTCATGCGTTCCGCGAAGAACTGCGCGTCGTCGGGTCTCGGAACAAAGTTCCGCCACGCGCCGCGCACCGCGCCGAATCGCCCGGGCACGGCACCCAGCACCTCCTTGAGGCTCGCGCCGCGACCGAGCCAGAACTCGTCGGCGTCGGTGTTCAGGATCCAGTCCGCCGCGAAGTCGGTCGCTGCGAGACGCGCCATACGCGTCACCCACTCGCTCTGGCGGAGGTCGTCGCCGGGCTCGCGGATCAGATGGAGTACGCCGTCGCCTGCGTAGCGCTCGAGGATCCCCGTCGTGGCGTCCTCGGAGCGATTGTCGGTGGCGACGACGAAGTCCACGCCCGCGTGCAGGTGGTACGCAATCTGCGCGTCGACGATGTCGGCCTCGTCGCGGACGAGGAGGGTCATGACGAGCTTCATGCCGCCCGGGAAGGGTAGTCCGGGACCCAGGCGACCCACTCCGGAGCGAGGGCGTAGCGGTGCGGGCCGCGCCGGAGGCTCCAGCGCATGCCGAGCAATGGGAGCTGCGAGCGGTAGCAACGGATCGCGCGCCACTTCGCGGCGCGATCACGCGGGCGCACGGGAATCCGCTCGAACACCGCGCGCCCTACAAGCTCTGCGAGCCAGGCGTGCACGTGGGGCCGCGTTCCCACTCTGCGTGTGTACGGCTGTTCGCTGTAGAGCCCGACCGGCCCCGAGGCGAGCCTGGTGTCCGACTCGAAGTCGGACACCAACGTCCGCACGAGCCAGTCGTGATCGGGATGGCTGAGCGGGAACCCTGGCAGGAGCACGAGGTCCGCCCCCTCGACCGCACGGGCGACGGCGGCACGGACGTCCCCGTCTTCACCGTGACGCTCGTAGTCGACGCTCCCGAACGGGAGCCACACCGGCGTCGCGCCGATCGCCCCGCACGCTCGCCGGTCCTCCTCGCGCCGCGTCCGGGCCGACTCGCCCTCGGTCGCGAAGCCGCCGCGCCGGTCCCAGCCCCCTGCCGGCGCCGCCGAGCCGGGGTCGCAGCCGAGGACCGTGAGCAGCTCGACGGTCGCCCCGGCCCGGCTCCAGGCTGCGATCGCGGCGCCGAGCGAGAGCACACCGTCGTCGAGGTGGGGCGAGACGACCACGATCCGGCGCCCGGCCGCCTCCGCTGGTCGGAGCGAGATCACGACGTCCTATGATCGCGGCCTTGACGGAGGTCGCTCCCTGAACCCGCGCCGCCATCTCCCGCAGTCCGTCCGGACACGGCTCCGGCCGCTGCGAGCGGCCTACGTCGACTGGCGCCGCCGGCGTCCACCTGCCCTCGGCGACCTCCGGCGCGTGACGCCGATCGACCCGAACTGGGGCTTCGAGCGCGGCACGCCGATCGACCGCGTCTACGTCGAGGAGTTCGTGGGCCGCCACGCGGCCGACATCCGAGGTCGTGTCCTCGAGATCGCTGCGCCGGACTACACGAACCGCTTCGGGCGGGGCGTCGAGCAGGTCGACATCCTGATGGCGACCGAGGACAACCCGCAGGCGACGATCGTCGGTGACCTCACAGACGCCCCTCAGATCCCGAGCGACAGCTTCGACTGCGCGATCGTCACGCAGACGCTCCAGTTCGTCTACGACGTCCGCGCCGCGCTCGCCACGCTCCACCGGATCCTCGCGCCGGGCGGCGTGCTCCTCGCGACCGTGCCGGGAATCACCAAGATCTCGCCGCCCGAGGACGAGCGCTTCGGGGAGTGGTGGCATTACACGGCCCGCTCCGCGCAGCGTCTCGCGGAAGAGGCGTTCGGCGCGGGGAACGTCGAGGTGCGCTCCTACGGGAACGTGCTCAGCGCGACGGGGTTCCTGTACGGCCTCGCTGCCTCGGACCTGACGCGCGAGGAGCTCGGCGCTCACGACCGCCTCTACGAGGTGATCGTCGGCTTGCGCGCGGTGAAGCGCGGAGGCTGATCGACGCCTACGCCGAGCCGCCGCTGTCACCCACGACGCGCTTTGCGGCGCGCGTGAGCTTCCGGTAGGCGCGCCTGGACAGGCGCTGCTCGACGCGCTGGAGACGGTGCTCGAGGGCGTCCAGCCGCCGCTGCAGCCGTACCACGTCGGCCTCGCCGAGCACTGCCGCCTCGACGGCGTACTCGGCGTCCTCGACCAGGGTCGGGAGCGGGAAATGTAGCTCCGGAGCGGTTCCCGACGGCAGGTACGCGTCTCCCGAAGGACCGCGGAGTTGCCGGAGCGCATCGCGCAGCCGCGTGTCGACGACGAGCCTTCCCTCGGCGAGCCCGCGCTCGAGCTCGACGTCGGAGACGACCAGAGCCTCGTAGTACTCGCCGATACGGCCGCTCCGGAGTGCCGAGAACATGTCCGCGTGGTACGCAGTCGGGGGCCGCGCGATGTGCCTCTCGAATGCCTCGCCCTGCAGCTGCGCCTTGTGCGCACACTGGGCGGCTGACCGCAGCGGGAAGTGGAAGCACTCGATCGGAAACCACCCGCGCAGTGGAGCGAACGGGCTGTCGACCAGCGCGTGGTTGCCGCGCGTGACTTGGATCCGGGGATGACCGCGGTGGACGATCTTGCGAATCGGCTTGTACAGCGACGCGGGGTCGTTGATCGGCGCGAGTGCCGAGAAGCGCACGGTCATCCGCTCGGCGAACTGCTCGTCGCCGGGTCTCGGGCAGAAGACGCGGAGGAACGCCCCGACCGTTCCGTACCGCGGCGGCACCGCAGAGAGCACGTCGGACAGCGATGCCCCGCGCGGCCACCAGAACTCGTCCGCGTCCGAGTTGATCACCCAATCGGCGCCGTGCTCGGCAGCCGCGAGCCGCGCCATGCGCGTCACCCACTCGTCCTGACGAAGGTCCTCGCCGGGCTCGCGAATCAGGCGGACGTGCCCGGAACGGGCGTACCGCTCGAGCACCTCGGTCGTGCCGTCCTCCGAACGGTTGTCGGTCGCGATGACGAGGTCGGCGCCAGCATTCAGATGGAACGCGAGCCACGAGTCGATGACGTCGATCTCGTCGCGCGCTAGGAGGGTCATGACCAGCGTCATCGCCGCGCCAGTCTACGAACTGCATGGAGCGGGCCTCGTTCGAGCGCTCCGAGCTTGCCCTCGAGCGCCCGCACGCGCCCCTCTGCGCGGACGATGCCGTCGATCTCCACGAGCACCGAAGCCTCTGCGGCGTAGGCCGCGTCGTCGGCAGCGCTCGGGCGGGGGAAGGCGAGCCCTCCCTTCCCGTCTCGCAGCTCGAAGCGTCCCTCCTCGGCGGAGAGCGCTCGCAGCGCGTCGCGCAGCCGCGTGTCCACGGCGAGCGTGCCGTCCGCAAGACCACGCGCGAGCGCGTCGTCGTCGACCGCAAACGAGTCGTAGAACGCCTCCATCCGGCCGTCCCGGAATGCCGCATCGAGGAGGAGCTGGTGCAGCGTCGGCTCGTAGTCCCGGTTGCGAAGCCACCCACCGCGCGCCTTGCGCTCGAGCTGCGTCACCGAGCGGAACGAGAAGTGCAAGACCTCGATCGGATGCCAGGCGCGGAGCGGCTCGAGCCCCGGAGCCTCCGCGTTGTGGTTCCCCGCCTCGACCTCGACGTCCCGACGCGCACGGTGAGCGACCTTTTGATGAGCGTGGAAGATCGTCTCCTTGGCGCCCGGATGGGCCGGGACTGCAAGACGGACGGTCATGCGCTCCGCGAAGAACGAGCCGTCGACCGGGCGCGGCAAGAAGTGACGCCAGCAACCCCGCACGACGCCGTACCGGCGAGGCACGGTCGCGAGGACCTCCTTGAGCGACCCGCCGCGCGGCCACCAGAACTCGTCGGCGTCGGCGTGGATCACCCAATCGGCTTCGTACTCGGTTGCGGCGAGGCGGGCCATCCGCGTCACCCAGACGTCCTGCCGCATGTCGTCGCCCGGCTCACGAAGGAGCCGCAGGCGGCCTGTGTGCTCGTATCGCTCGAGGATCTCTGCCGTACCGTCGTTCGATGCGTTGTCCGTAGCGATCACGAGGTCGACGCCGGCGTTCAGGTGATATGCGATCTGCGCATCGACGATGTCGGCCTCGTCGCGGGCGAGCAGCGTCATGACGACCCTCACGGTCGGCTGCCCCCCAGGCCCTCGGCCACCGCATCGACGACCCGCTCGGCTGCGCGACCGTCCACCACCCCGACGACCTGCTCGACCGCCCGACGCCGTCTCCGCGGCGAGCTCGGCCGGCTGCTCGAGCGCGCGGTCGATCCCGGCGACGACCTCCTCGAAGCACCCGGCGCGGTAGAAGGCACCGGAGGCGGCCAGCTCCTCGTAGTGCTTTCCGACGACGTTCTTCGCCGCCCACGATTCCCCCGGCGGCGCGCCCTCGTCGTAGAGCACGCAGACGGCCGGGCGGTCGCCCACCAGCGCGTCGAGCAGGATCGTGCCCGCGTTGCAGACGACGACGTCCGTGTGCTGGAGCAGCGTGGCGAGGTCGTCGAGGTCCGAGTAGCTCGCCTCCTGCACGACGACGCCGTCGCGCGCCGCCGCCGAAGCGAAGCGCTCCCGCCAGCCGCCGTCGCGCGGGTGCGGCCGGAACAGCAGCTGGAAGCGTTCGCCCGCGGCCTGCTCCCACCACCCGACGAGCCGCTCGACGAAGCGCCCCTCGTACGGCGCGTTGCTCGGCGTGTTCCCGGCGACGAGCACGAGCGCGGCGCCCAGGGTCGAGCCCGTACCGGCGCAGGAGCCGCTCGTACTCCGCGCGTGGCCGCCTGCGGTGGAAGAGGTCGGTCTGCGGCCACCCGGTGACGCGAACGCGGTCGGGCTCGATCCCGTGGTAGCGCCGCAGGTCGTCCTCCATCACGCGGTTCTGGACGACGTAGAGGTCGCAGTGCGGCGAGATGACGCCTTTCCCGACCGTATGGTCCCAACTGGCGACGTGCGCCACCACCGGGAGCCGCAGCCGCCGCGCCGCCGCGAGGAAGGGCACCGCGCTCGCGGGCTGCACGTTCGAGAGCACGAGGCCGGAGCAGTCGCGCCGCATCGTCTCGAGCAGGCGACTCGGGACGTGTCGTCGCGGGCCGAAGAACCATCGTTCCATCGCGCGGTCGATTCCCGGCCGGTGCGGAAGCGGGCCGTCGCGGTCGGTGTCGAGCATCCAGTTCGGGTGGCCAGGCTGCATCCGCTCCGCGTGGAAGCCGTGCCGGTAGTTGAGGCGGATTGCGAGCGGGTGATAGCCGAGCCGGCGGTCGAGGGACGCGTCGACGCGCGCGAGGACACGATCGGGCAGCCCGTCCACCGCCGTGAGCGCGTCGCCCTCCAGCACCGGGAGCCCCGGTACCCGGTCGACCCATTCCGCCGCCGCCTCGCGCGGTACGAGGAAGACGGCTGCGAGGCGCCCGTCGAGGCGCTCGCGGAGACCGCTCACGATCCCCGTGTCGAAGAAGACGCGGATCGAGAGCTGATCGGGGAGGACGACCCAGGTGCGCTTCGTCATCGAGCGGCGGGCGCGCCGGCTCTGCCGGCTCGGCGGCCGGCGCGCGCGCCGATCCGCGTTGCGAGCGACGCGCCGTCCAGGCCGTGGAACCGGAGCGCTTCGTCGGGCGTCCCGCACGCGGGCCAGCCCTCGACGCCGAAGACCGTCACGACACGGCCCGGGAGCGCGGCCCTGAGGCCGTCGCCGAGGCCGCCCACCGGCGCGTGGTCCTCGAGGACGAAGACGTGGTCGAACGGGGCGACCTCGGCGGCGAGCCACTCCGCGTCGAAGCGGTTGAGCCACGGCATCGCCACGACCCGAAGCGACAGCTCCCCGCTCTCCGCCAGCCCCTCGGCGGCCAGGAGCGCCTCGTGCAGCATCACCGGCCCATACGAGAGCAGCACAGCGTCGCCTCCGTCGCGCAGCACGCTGCCCCGCCCGATCGACGACGCCTCGGCAGGAAGCTCGAGCCGCCGCGGCGAGGGGCCGATCGCGAGCCGCAGCGCGACGCTCTCGTCGGCGTCCTCCACCGCCCAGCGAAGGAGTGCTCGCGTCTCGTCCCACGAGCCCGGCTGGACGATCGTGACGTTCGGGAGCGCCGCGAGCAGCGAGATGTCGCGCACGCTCTGGTGCGACTTGCCCGGGCCGGCCGGGATGAGCCCGGCGTAGTGGAGCGCGTAGACCACCTTCGAGCCCTCGCTCGCCTGGTTGTAGATCTGCTCGTTCGCGCGGGAGGCGAGAAACGACGCGAACGAGTTGACGACCGGCAGCAGTCCGTGGCGCGCCATGCCGGCAGCGGTGGAGACCATGTCCTGCTCGGCGATCCCGCACTGGACGAAGCGATCCGGGTAGGCGAGCTCGAAGGCGCGTGTGCGGCAGTCCGACGCCAGGTCGGCGTCGAGGACGACGAGGTCGCCGCGCTCGGCACCGAGCTCGAGGAGCGCCTCGCCGTACGCCTCGACGACGTACTCCGCCGCTTCGCGTCCGGTCACCCTCGGCGTCGCGCGCGTGCCGGCACCGGACTCGGGCTCGCCCTCGAGGCCGCCGACCGGCGTCTCGGGCTCGACGGGCTCGAGCGCAGGCGGGTCGAGGCCGGCCGCGGCGCACCGCTCGGCCAGGCGCGCCTCGAGCTCGGCGACGGCTCGCGCGAACGCCTCGTCGCCGGGCGCGCCCGCATGCCAGCGGTAGGTGCCGCCGCCGTCGGCGAGCGCGACGGGGTGCTCCATGAACGAGACGCCCTTGCCCTTCACCGTCTGCGCGACGAGCGCCTTCGGGGCGTCGCCCTCGCCGCGGAAGCGGCCGAAGGCGGCCCGCAACGCCCCGTGGTCGTGCCCGTCGACCGTGTCGACCTGCCAGCCGAACGCGCGGAGCTTCTGCTGGAGGTCGCCGAGCGCGACGATCTCCTCCGTTCGCTTGTCGGACTGGACCTCGTTGCGGTCGACGACGACCCAGAGCCTGCCCAGTCGCTCGTGGGCGGCCGCCTGGAGCGCCTCCCAGTTCTGGCCCTCCTGCAGCTCCCCGTCCCCGGTCATCACGACGACCAGCCCGTCGCGGCCGAGCCGACGCTTGGCGAGCGCGATCCCGCGGCCCTTGGAGATGCCCATCCCGAGCGAGCCCGAGCTGGCCTCGATCCCGGGGACGCCGACGTCCGGGTGCCCGTCGAGCCCGCCCAGGCGGCGGAGTCGGAGCAGGCGCTCGCGCGGGACGACGCCGAGCGCGAAGAGCACCGCGTACAACCCGGGCACGTCGTGGCCCTTGGACGAGAAGAAGACGTCGCGGTCGGGATCGTCGAACCCGCGCTCCGCGACGTCCAGCTCGTCGAGCAGGAGGTGCACGACGAGGTCGAGCGCGCTGAAGGTGGAGCCGAGATGACCCGAGCCGGCGCGTTTCACCGCGACGAGCGCGTTCAGCCGGCACGCGTCCGCCAGCAGCGCCAGCCTCGCGTCGGCGTCGACGTCGGCGGCGCGTAGGCGATCGAGCTCGGTCTTCGGGACGAGGCGCAGATCCGGCATGTCCGACCGAGACCGTAGCCGACGCGTTCGCGACGCTTCGCGCGCGGCGACGGCCGACGAGCCCGCCCGCTCCGGGGTCGGATTCCGTTCGCCGCAGGAGCTTGCGGAGCTGGTAGATCCGTCTCGCCGGGGCCGGCGGCGTGCTTGCGTATGCTGGCGACCCGTGAGGATGGAGACGTGTTCTGCGGCGCCGGCCTGCGCCGCTGGATCTTCCTCGAGACGACCGACGACGCGCACCGTCTCGGTCCCGCCTCCGCGTCGAGATGACGCGTAGCCTGCGCGACGCGGTCAACTGGCTGGAATCGAGGGTGGGAACGCTCCGGGGCGGGGCGACCGTCTTCGCTCTCGCGCTCCTCGTGTTCGGCCTTCGGAGCATCGCGCTCCCGGTCATCCCGGGGCGCGACTTCGGGACCTACATCGGCTACTACGTCCAGATGTGGGACTGGCACTCCGTCGTCCCGATGTCCATGCTCTACCGGACACCTCTGGCGCCCCTCGTGATCGGGGGGACCCTCGACCTCCTCGGAGGCTGGGGCCTGGAGGTGGTGATGGCGCTGCTGTTCGCCGCCTCGGTGGTCTTGTGGACGAGGACGGCTCTCGCGTTCGGTCCGCGCGCGGCCCTCGTCACCGCGGCCGCGCTGCTCGTGTACCCGGGCTACGGGATTCTGTTCCACACACCGGCGAGCGAGCCCGTCGCCGCTGCGGCGTTCGCCGTATGGGCGCTTGCGGTCTCGCGTGCGTGGGTCGCGCCGAGCTATGGACGGTTCGCCCTCGTCGGCGCGGCGACAGCGGCGACCGCCCTCGCTCGCCCGGCGTTCCAGCTGCTCGTGCTCGTCTCCGCGCTGCCGCTCTTCCTTCGCGTGCCGTGGCGCACACGGCTCGTGTACGCCACCGCCTGCGCCGGCGTCGCGCTTGCGGTCCTGGGCACGTGGACGGTCGCAAACGGGCTCCGCTACGACGACTACACCGTAGCCCGCGGTACCGGGGCGTTCTTCCCGTTCTACCGCGCCTTCACGACCGACCACATCGTCCACCCGGACAACGGGCCCGCCTCGCAGGAGCTCGCCGACGCGGTGCGACGGGAGTTGCTGCCCGGGGAGCCCTACCGCTCGTACGGGATCACTCTCGACGAGTTCTTCGAGCGCGGCGGGCCGCGTGAGTTCGAGGACGTGGTCGGGATCACCGATCGACTCTGGGGATGGAGCTCGGACTATGCGCACATGCGTGCCGTCGGCGTCGAGGCGGTCAGGGCGCATCCGCTCCGGTACGTCTCTGGCGTGGGGAAGACGACCTTCGATGAGCTCTGGAAGCCGCTCTTCGTCGCTCTCCCGAACGACGACGTCGAAGCACCGAGCGCGAAGTCGCAGCCGAGCGACACATCGAAGCCGGCGACCGGCCCCGCGCTTCCTGTTCCGTCGGACGGAGAGGTGATTCCAGCCGCCCACCAGGGGTTCTTCTCGACCACGCCGGACGGGCACATCAGGGAGAATTGGACCTCGCCCGTGGATCACTCGCTCGTCTTCGCGACGCAGGAGATGCAGCGGCACTATGACGAGACCGGACGCGATGCGGCCGCTCTGATGGCCGATGTGCCTCCCTACGGTGGAAACGAGTGGCTCACGCTCCAGTTCAGCCGATCGTCGAAGCTGTTTCCCCCGCCGATCCTGTGGCTGGTCGCGGGACTTGTCGGTCTGGTCGTCCGGCGGCCGACGCGGTCGGGTCTCGCACTCGCGCTGGCAGGGGCCGCCGTGCTCGTCGTCGGCTTCCAGGCGCTCGCGATCTACACGATCATGGAGTTTGCGGTCCCGGTCGCGCCGGCCCTCATCGTCCTCGGTGCGGCGGGCCTGGTCGGGAGGCGTACCGTCGCTCCGAGCTTGGACCACGGCAAGCGTGATGCGCGGCCGCTTCAGGAGCGGCGGAAGATCCGCCAGCCGCCCGGGGACGAGAGCTCGAGCGCCCATCCCGCGGCCCCGAGGCGACGCTCGTCCGCCGGTTGAGACGGCCCGACCACGAGCCACTGGGCGTCCTCGGGTACCGATCCGCCGGCGGGAACGAACAGCACCGTGCGTCGCAACCCCGCGTCCCAGGCAGGGTAGAGGTACGTGTTGGGTGCGACGTCGAGGGCGATCGTCGCGTTCGGGGAGATCCGCTCCGCGAGAAAGCGGAACGCCTGCAGGTCCCCGTTGCCACTCTCCGCCTGCACGAACCAGCGAGCCGTCCTCTCGGGCGTTCGATTTCCCGAGAAGAGTGCGAGACCCGCCGGGCGGGGAACGAAGTACGCGACGGAGACGGCGAGCGTCACTCCCGTGAGGGCGACCGCGGTCCATGCCAGGAGTCTCACGCGGAGCGCCGTTCCGAGCACCGTTGCGGCGAGCGCGACGGAGAAGGCGACGTAGCGCATGCGCTGGGGGTCGTACGCCAGGGCGACCGCGGTCAGCAGGATCGCGGACGGCACGCCCACGAGCGTGACGAGCGCCGCAACGGGCAATCGCCGACGCCGCACGTCCTCGATGACGAGCACACCGGCGCCGACGAGCAACACGACGAAGGCCAGCCCGTACGACGAGTGCATCGGAGACTCGAGAAACCCGTCAGGCAGCCGGTTTCCGGGCCCCGTGCTCGCCAGCCCGACTGCCGAGCGCGCGTGCGCAACCACTCGATCGGCGACGCGTGCCCAGGTCACGAGAAGTGGAGCAGCGAAGAACGCGAGGACCCCGACGAGGAGAGCGACGCCGCCGGCTCGGAGTCGCCCCCGGACGGCGAGCACGGCCCCCACGGCGGACGCGACCGCGAACGCAGCGAGCCCCCAGAGCGGAGACGCGAGGAGGCCGGTCCCCTCGGCGTCCGACAGCTCGAAGAGATCCACGAACGACAGCCGGACGCGCTCGAGCAGCGGGTCGAGGCCCCGATCGAAGAGGGCGCCCCCGCGTGGATCACCCGTCTCGACGAGGTTGAGCACGAACCAACAGGACCCGGCAGCGAGACCCGCAGCTCCGGCCGCCGCGAGAGACCACCAGCGCGATCGTGGCTGGCTCGCGAGCACGAACGCGGCGAGAACAGGCAGTGCGAAGACGACCGTCCCCTTCGTGGCCACGGCGAGCGCGAGGGCGGTCGCGCCCAGGCCGAGCTCGGCGCGCGACGACCCCAGCGCGAAGTAGGCGCAGACGATGAGCAATGACGCGACGACGAGGTCGTTGAGAGCGGTCGGCGTCTGGAGCGCGACGACCGTGAACGTGGCGAATGCCAGAGCCCCGAACAGCGCCGCGCTCCGGCTCAGACCCAGACGGAGCGCGATGCCGACGATCGCGCCACACGAGGCGGCGAGCGCGAGGAGCTGGACGAGACCCACGTACCGGTCGCCTTCGCTCAGGACCATCGACGCCATCGCCTCGATCTCGGCGACCGGAGGGAAGGCGTTGATCCGGTCGTCCGGAGCGTCGAGCACGTACGCCACGGCGTGCTGCTGCTTCCAGAGCGCGGCGCGCGGGAGATGGTAGAGCAACGTGTCCGGCAGGCTCTGCGGGAAGGTGAGGCTGACGACGAGGAGATAGAGATGCACGGCGACCGCGAGAGCCGCGAGCGCGGCGACGGCCCAGTCGTCGAGAGCCTCGCGCAGAGCGTGCGCGACCGGGGCCAGACGTGGTCGGGGACGCTCGCACCGCAGCCACAGAACGATGACCAGGACGAACGCAGCAACGACGACGGCGAGCACGGCCGGTCGCGTCAGCGAACGCACGGTCGACAGTGCGAGGGAGACGACAACGATCTCCGTCGTGGCGAACAGGTAGGCGGCGAGGAGAAATCCGACCGGCGAGCGCAGGCGCAGGCCGCTCGACGCGAGCGCTGCGGTCGCGACGACGAGCGCGAACGCGCAGCCGAGGATCACCGTGCCCACGCGCTCAGGCTAGTCCGCTCTCCGGCGGCAACCGGAGCAATCGGGCTCGCCAGAGGCTGCCCGGCGAACCCGCCCGCCGCGGCGTCTTCGTGCGGTTCACGACGGGGGCACGTGCTACGGTCGAGCGCCGTACGCGATGTCCGCCGCAGCGCCCGAGATCTCCGTCGTCATCCCCTGCCTGAACGAGGAAGAGGCGGTGGGAGGGGTCGTCGACCAGGCGCTCGAGGGCATCCGGCGCTCCGGCCGCCCGGGAGAGGTGATCGTCGTCGACAACGCGTCGACCGACCGGTCGGCCGAGGTCGCAGCCGAGCACGGGGCGATCGTCGTCCGCGAGGAACGTCCCGGCTACGGGAGCGCCTACCTCGCCGGCCTCGCCGTCGCCCGCGGCGACTACATCGTCATGGGCGACGCCGACGAGACGTACCCCATCGCGCGACCTCGCCCCGTTCGTCGAGCGCCTGGCCGCGGGAGACGACCTCGTGATGGGGTCACGCTTCGAAGGGACGATCCACGGCGAGGCGATGCCCTGGCTCAACCGCCACATCGGCAACCCGATCCTGACAGGTCTCCTGAACGTCCTGTTCGGCGTGAAGATCTCCGACGCCCATTGCGGGATGCGGGCGGTGCGGCGCGACGCGCTCCCCGTCCTCGATCTCCACTCGACGGGGATGGAGTTCGCCTCCGAGATGGTGTTCAAGGCGTTCCGCCGCAAGCTGCGCGTGAGCGAGATCCCGATCGACTACTACCCGCGCGTCGGCGAGTCGAAGCTCAACCGCTTCGGCGACGCCTGGCGCCACGTGAAGTTCATGCTCCTCTACAGCCCGAGCTGGCTGTACTTCGTGCCCGGGCTGACGCTCCTCCTGCTCGGGGTCATCGGCGCTCTCGCGCTCGCGGCGGGCCCCGTGACGGTCCTCGGCCGCACCTGGCAGATCCACTCGCTCTTCCTCTGCATGTTCGCGATCCTGCTGGGCATGCAGGTCGTGCAGCTCGGGATCTTCGCGCGCGCCTTCGCCGCCGCCCACCTCGGCGAGACGGACGGCCTCGTCGAACGAGCGCACGGTCGGCTCCGCCTCGAGCACGGCCTCGCCGGAGGCGGGATCCTGCTCCTCGCGGGCATCGTCACGCTGCTCGCGATCTTCGTCAGCTGGGCGGTCGGCGGCTTCGGCGAGCTCTCCCACGAGTACGCGACGGCGATCGGGTTCACGCTCGTCGCGCTCGGAGTCCAGGTGATCCTCGGGTCGTTCTTCCTCAGCCTTCTGACGATGCGCACGACCGATCCCTCGCAGGCGACGATCGTCGAACGCGTCCCCGTCTGATGAGCGGCTACGTGCCGCTCAACGAGCGGCCGCAGGGCGGTCATGCGCGGCTCCTCTCCCTGACGCTCGCCGACGGCCCGCGCGACGTGCTGGACGTCGGCTGCTCGTCCGGCTACCTCGCGGCGCCCCTCGCCGCGGCGGGGGCACGGGTCGTCGGAATCGAGCTCGATCCCGGCGCGGCCGAGGCCGCACGGGCGTTCTGCGCCGACGTCATCGTCGGCGACGTCGAGTCCATGGAGCTGCCGCTCGAGCCGGCGTCCTTCGACGCGATCGTGTGCGGCGACCTCGTCGAGCACCTCCGCGACCCGAGGACGACCCTCGAGCGCCTCCGCCCGCTGCTCCGGCCGGACGGTCGGCTCGTCCTCTCCACGCCCAACGTCGCCAACTGGGCCATGCGGCTCTCGCTGCTCGGTGGCCGGTGGCGCTACACCGACAGGGGGATCCTCGACCGGACGCACACGCACCTCTTCACGAGGAAGACGCTCGCCGAGACGGTCGACGCGGCCGGCTATCGCGTCGTGGAGCTCGACCACACGGCGCCCGTGCCCCGCTTCGGGACCCCCGCCGTCGAGCGCGCGGCGCACGCGATCGCGCGGGTGCGGCCCTCGCTCTTCGCCTACCAGTTCGTCCTCGCTGCGACGCCGCGGTGATCTCGGTCGTCATCCCGGTCAAGAACGGCGGCGCGGACCTCGCGCGCTGCCTGGCCGGGATCGCCGCGCAAGAGATCGAGGAGGAGATCGAGGTGGTGGTCGTCGACTCGGGCTCGACCGACGGCAGCCCCGAGCGCGCGCGTGCCGCCGGCGCGATCGTGCACGAGATCCCGCCCGAGGAGTTCGGCCACGGCCGCACGCGGAACCTCGGCGTCGAGCTCGCGCGAGGCGAGACGGTCGTCTTCACGTCCCAGGACGCGGTCGCCGACGACGCGGAATGGCTCGCGCGGCTCGTGGCGGCGGCGCGCTCGGGGCCGGACGTCGCGGGCGCGTACGGCCGCCAGCTCCCCCACCCGGACGCCCGCCCGCCCGAGCGCTTCTTCCTCGACTTCCTCTACGGGCCCGAAGCCGCGCGTGCAGCGGCTCGAGCCGGGCGCCGAGCTCACGTTCGAGACGACCCTCTTCTCGAACGTCAACGCCGCGATCCCGCGCGCGACCCTCGAGCGCTACCCGTTCCGCGACGACCTGACGATGAGCGAGGACCAGGAGTGGTCGCGGCGCGTCCTCCGCGACGGGCACTCGCTCGTCTACGAGCCGCGCGCCGCGGTCCGCCATTCGCACGCGTACACCGTGCGCTCGGCGTTCCGGCGGTTCTTCGACTCCGGCGTGTCGGCCGAGCACGCCTACGTCGAAGGCGACGAGTCGCGCGCGGCGCTCCGTCGAGCCGGCGCACGCTACGCGCGCGAGGAGCTCTCCTGGCTCTGGCACACGGGCCGCAGACGCTGGATCCCGTACACGGTCGTCTACGAGCTCGGCAAGTTCGCCGGCCTCCAGCTCGGCCTGCGTCACCACCGGCTGCCGCGCGGCGCTCGTCCGGCGCCTGAGCAGCTACGACACCGGGTGAGCCGCGAGCACGTCCTCGCGGACGTCGCAGCCCCAGCCCGGGCCCGAGGGCACGACGAGCTCGCCGTCGCGCACCTCCGGGACCGCCGTCGTCAGCTCCTCGCGCCAGGGGACGTCGTCGACGTCGATCTCGAGCAGCCGCACGTTCGGGATCGCCGCGCACCACTGGGCGGCGATGAACGTCGCCAGGTGGCTGTAGTAGTTGTGCGGCGCGCACGCGACCTCGTGCGTCTCGGCGAGCGCGGCGATCTTCAGCGACTGGGCGAAGCCGTTCCAGATCACGTCGACCGAGGCGACGTCCATCGCGCCCGCGTCGAGGTAGGGGCGGAAGCCGCGGAGGGTGTAGAGGTTCTCGCCGGAGCAGAGCGGGATCGGCGACCGGCGACGCGCGTGGGCGAGCGCGCGCCGGGTCGTACGAGTCGACCTCGAGCCAGGCGAGGTCGTACGGCTCGAGCGCCCGCGCGACCCGGACGATCCCCTCCGTCGTCAGGTTGAAGTTGAGGTCGACGATCGGCTGGGCCCTGCCGCCCGTTCCCTCGCGGAACGCGTCGAGCAGGCGGACGAGCGCGTCGAGCAGCTCCGGCGTCGGGTTCCGGTCGATGCCGCCGTCGCGGCCGAAGCCGGGCATCAGCACGCGCGGCTCCTCGCCGGGACGACGATGTTCGTCTTGAAGGCCCGGTAGCCGCGCTCGACGACCTCGCGCCCGAGCGCGGCGACGGCGTCGTACGAGTCGAGCTTCGGTGTCCCCGTGACCTCCCACGCCCGCGCGCGCGTCGTGCCGCAGTGCGACCAGTAGAGCGGGATCGTCTCGCGCGTCGGGCCGCCGAAGAGCTCCGCGACCGAGACGCCGAGCGCCTTGCCCTTCGAGGTCGAGCAGCGCGTTCTCGATCCCGCCGATCGCCTTCTGGACGATCGACCCCGGGCTCTGGCGGGTGCGGCGGTAGAGATCCCAGTGGATCGCCTCGACCGCACGTGGGTCGCGGCCGACGACGAGCGGCGCGAGATCGGAGACGACGCCGGCGAGCCCGGTCGGCGAGCCGTGCGAGTCGGTCACCTCCGACCAGCCGACCAGCCCGTCCTCCGTCGTCGCCTTGACGAAGAGCCACGGCCGCCAGCCGGCGTCGCAGGCGAGCGTCTCGAGCGAGGCGAGCTTCACGGCTCGCCAGGATACGGCTCGCGGGTGATGTCCACGAGGCGCGCCCGCCCGTCGGCGATCAAGCTGCTCGGCGCGCGCGAAGTCGTCCTCGTCGTCGATGTTGAGGCCCTCGAAGCCCTCGGTGAGGAACGGCGCGAGCATCCTCCCCTCGCGCGTGCCGGTCGCCTCGACGACGCGCGTCCAGGCGATCTCGAGCGCGCTGTTCTGCACGTAGACCGGCGGAAGCGCCTGGTACTGGCCCGCGTGCCAGGCGACGTCGAGGTGCGACTGGTCGAGCAGCGGCCGCATCAGGCGGTCGACCTCGTCGAGCACCCACATCTTCCCGGGGTGCTGCTTGACGAGCTCGACCGCACGGATCGAGTCGGCCTCGGGCGTCGCGAGCAGCTGCTCGAGGCCGCGGCGGATCACGTCCGGCCCGCGGAAGGGGTTCGTCGCGCGCACGATCGCGAAGAGGTCGTAGCGCTCCTCGAGCTGCGGCAGCGTCCAGGCGATCCACTCGATGTCCGGCGATGTCGCGGTCGCGTACGCGTCGGGGCGGAGGAACGGGACGTCGGCGCCGTACCAGCGGGCGACCTGGGCGATCCGCTCGCTGTCGGTCGAGACGACGATGCGGTCGAAGACCTCCGACCGGCGCGCGGTCTCGATCGCGTAGGCGATCAGCGGATGGCCCGGCGAGCCGGCGGACGTTCTTCCCTGGGCACGCGCTCCGATCCCGCGCGCGCGCCGATCAGGGCGATCGCCGAAGGACTCATGCCCGCCCCATCGCCGACCACGTCGAGGCGAGCTCGTGCACCGAGCGGCGGAGCAGGGAGAGCCGCAACAGGTCGAGCTCGTCCGTCGTGGGCGGCACGAGCGAGCCGCGGCGCAGCGTGACAAAGAACTCGCAGCCCACGGACTCGTGGATCGAGGCCACGTGCACGTCGAGCAGCTCGAGCGCGGCGAGCTCGAGCATCGCCAGCTCGAACGAGGCCGGGGTGAACTGCCATGCGTGGCAGTCGACGTAGCCCTCGTCGGCCGTGTCGTTGTGGACAGCGACGAGCTCGCGCACCGCGCCGAAGGGCGTGGCGAGCTCCACCGCATCGTGCGCGGCGTCCTGACCCCACGCAATTAGGCCGTCCGAGCGAACGGCGTACGCGTAGTGGTCGAACAGGGCCGCGAAGCGATGCCTGGACGCACCACCGAGATGCGCTGCCACCACCTCGCCGGTCCGGGTGGGAGCTTCGAAGAGATCGAAGCAGTAGCGCATGTCGGGGATTGCCAGCGACAGCCAACCGTCGGGTCCGAGGCAGCCCATCACGCCGCGGACGAACCCCACCAGGTCCGGTGTGTGCTCGATGACATGGCTGGCGACGCACACGTCGAAGCCGCGCAACTCCTCCGGGATGACCTCGTCGAGCTGACCGCGGAGCCATACGACGTCCACTTCCTCGATCCGCGAGACGTCGACGCCGTGTGCCGGGTCGGCGTACTTCTCGACGAGCTCCGCTTGGGAGGCGTGGTCGACGATGCAGACGTTCCACCCTTCGGATCGAGGGGCGAGAGGCGCGTATGACGGTCCGATCTCGAGAACGCGCATGTCCCGCGTCACGCCGTCCAGCAGCACCGCCCGACGATCGAACGGCGGCGAGATGCCGGCCTCGAGGCTCGGGTCGGCGTTGCGGTGCCCGAGTGACGTGAGAAGTCTCCGCCCTTGGTTGAGGACATCGACGAGTGTGCGGTTCGAGTCGCTCACGAGCCGTGCTCCTTGCAAGCCTCGGCCAGCAGCGCGTCGAGCTCCGGCGTGCCCACTCCGAGCCTGTGGCCGGCGCGAACGACGGAGCCCGTGATCGCGTCGAGCTCGGTCGGGCGGCCGGACGCGGCGTCGCGCGCCGCCGACGTCGTGAGGTCGTCGGGCATCGCCTCGATGATCGCCCATTGGGCGGCTGCGTCGAGCCCGACACCGTCTGCGGCGGCCACGGCGCACGCCTCGCGCGAGCGCCGCCTCGAGGCGAGGACGCCACGCCGCGTCGCTGCGGAGCGGGCCGACGGTGCAGCCGCTCGCCACGGTCGCCGCAGCGAGCACCGCGAGCCGCGCCGCCTTCTCCCAGAGCACCTCGCCCTCGCTGTCTCCGACGGCGACCTCGATGCCGGGGACCGCGAGCGGCGCGAGCCGCTCGGCGAGCTCCGTGGGCGTGCATGTCACGCGAGGCGGCGCGGATCGCTGCGTCCGTCCACGTCGTCTGCACGACGACTCCCGGCTCGGGCGACGAGACGGACACCTGTCCGATCGACCCGGCCGCGACCACGGGCGGCCCTTGTAACAGTCTGTTGCTTGCGCCCTCCCTCGCGCCCTGATCGCCTCGACGTGCTCGAGGCCGTTCTGGAGCGGGAGGATCACGGCTCCGCCGAGCGCCTCGGGCGCGACCCGGTCGAGAGCCGCACCGAGGTCGTACGCCTTCACCGCGATCACGAGCAGCGACACCGGAGTCTCGAGCCGCGTCGTGGCCTCGAGGTGTGTGACGGTCGTGTCGTCTCCGTGCACGAGCCGCAGCCCCCGCTCGCGGATCGCGGCGACGGTGCGCTCGGTGCCGACGCAGAGCGCGCCCGTCCGCGCGGCGAGCATTCCCCCGATCCCGCCGAGCCCCAGCACGGCGATCGGCCGGGTCACGCGAGCTCGGGGTCGACGACGAGGTTGACGTACTGCGTCTCGGAGTAGACGTCGAGCGACTCGAGCCCGGCCTCCTTCCACCCCGTCCCGGACTGCTTGACGCCGCCGAAGCCCATGTGCGGCTCGCTGCCGTGCGTCCCGGCGTTGACGACGACGACACCCGCCGCGACGCGCTCCGCGAACTGCATCGCGCGGTGGACGCTGGCCGTGTGGATCGCCGCGGTGAGGCCGTACGGCGAGTCGTTGGCGAGCGCGACCGCCTCGTCGAACCCGCCGACGCGGTAGAGCGCCGCCACGGGGCCGAAGAGCTCGTCGCGCGAGAGCGGCGCGTCGGGCGCGACGCCCTCGACGACCGTCGGGGCGACGTGCCAGCCGCGCGTCGCCGACCCGTGCGCCTCCCGCAAGCACGGTCGCGCCGTCCGCCCTTGCGCGGCGTCGACCGCGCGCAGGATCGCGCTCCATGGCTGGCCTCGGAGATCACGGGCCCGATCGTCGTCGACGTCCCTCGATCCCGCGGAGCGAGCCGCTCGCGGAAGTCGTCGTAGACCGCGTCGAACACGAGGATGCGGCTCGCCGCGGCGCAGCGCTGGCCGGCGTTCGAGAAGGCCGACGCGAGCGTCCACTCGACCGCGCGGTCGAGGTCGGCGTCGTCGCAGACGACGAGCGCGTTCTTGCCGCCCAGCTCCATCACCGTCTTCGCCAGGCGCCGGCCGGCCGCCTCGGCGATCAGGCGACCGGTGGAGGCCGAGCCGGTGAAGCTGACGAGGTCGACGCGGGCGTCCTCGACGAGCGGCATCCCCGCCTCGGGGCCGAGCCCCTGGACGACGTTCAGCACACCGGGCGGCAGGCCCGCCTCGAGGCAGAGCCGGCCGAGCCACCACGCCGACACGGGCGCGTGCTCCGACGGCTTCAGCACCGAGCCGTTGCCGCAGAAGATCGAGGGGAACGCCTTCCAGGCGACGTTGGGGAGGGGCGTGTTGAACGAGATGAGCAGCGCGGCGACGCCGACCGGGCGCCGCATCGTCAGCACGGTGCGGTGCGGCATCGACGCGGTCGTCGTGCGGCCGTACGAGCGCCGGCCCTCGCCGGCGACGAAGAAGCCCATCTCGACCGCGGCGTCGGTCTCGCCGAGCGCGAGCGCGAGCGGCTTGCCCGTCTCGGCGGCGACGAGCTCGCTCGCCTCCTCGCGCCGCTCGCGCAGGAGCTCCGCGATCGCGCGGACGACGTTGCCGCGCTCGACGGCCGTGCGCGCCGCCCACTCCGGCTGCGCCGCCCGCGCGGCCGCCACCGCGGCGTCGGCGTCCTCGGCGCCCGAGCGCGCGACGCGACACAGATGCGTCTCCGTCGGCCGGCCGCGTCTTGTCGAGCCAGGCCCCGCTCGCGGGCGGCCGCTCCTCGCCGGCGACGAGGTTCGGCACCTCCGCCGGTATCACCAGGCCGACCAGCCGCCGTCGACGACGAGGTTGGCGCCGGTGACGTACGACGACGCGTCGGACGCGAGGAAGACGACGGCTCCGACCGCCTCCGACGCGTCCATCAGCCGCCCGAGCGGCGAGCGCGCCGAGAACGCCTCGACGAACGGCGCCGGCTGCCCGTTCTCGATCCCGTGCGGCGTCAGCGTGTTGACGCGGACACCGCTTCGCCCCCAGTAGGTCGCGAGGTAGCGAGTCAGGTTGACGAGCGCGGACTTCGAGACCGAGTACGCGACCGGCTTGAAGAAAGCCTCGCCCGCCTCGCGGCGGAAGTCGTAGAGGCCCTGGTCGGGCGAGAGGAGCCCGTAGACCGAGCCGACGTTGACGATCGAGCCGCGCCCTTCCCGTGCCATCGCGCCGCCGATCACCTGGCAGGGAACGACGACGCCGAGCACGTTCACGTGGACGACCCGCTCGAGCGACTCGACGGGCACGTCCTCGAACGGGCCGACCTCCTCCGCCGGCGCGTCCGGCGGTGCGTCGATCGCCGCGGCGTTGACGAGCAGGTCGGGGACGCCCCAGTCGACCTCCACCAGCGCCAGCGCCGCCTCGACCTGCGCCCGGTCGGTGACGTCGCACGCGTGGGCACGAACCGTCCCCTCGTCGAGGCACGTGCGCAGACCCGCCGCACCACCGCGCGGCCTCGGTCGAGAGATCGAGGATCGCCACTCGCATCCCGCGCGAGGCCAGCGCGACGGCCAGCTCTGCGCCGAGCTGGCCCATCCCGCCGGTCACGACCGCGACCCGGCCGGTGAGGTCGAACAACGGGTCGCTCACGGCGCGATCGTAGCCCTGACAGAGCGCGGTCGTAGTCTGACGACCGCACAGACCCATGCGTGGCTCGCCGCGCGGCACGCGGCCGAGTACGCTCGCCGGCCATGGGCTGGGACCTTGTCCTTGCGGCATCGGTCGCCCTGCTCGGCTGCGCGGGATGGGTGCTGGCCGGCGTGCTGGGGATCCGGTCACTCGCGCTGCGAGTCCTCGCCGCCTACGTGGTCGCCTGGACAGTGCTCGTCAGCGCAACCGTGGCCCTCTCGCTACCGGGACGCCTGAGCCGGGGATCGCTCGTCCTCGGCATCGCCGTGGTCGCAGCCAGCTCGCTCGCAGTCCGGGCACGGCTTGGGCGGGGCCCGTCTTCAGGAGGCCGCACTGAACTACGTGAGGCGCTCGCCGATCCGGTCGTCCGGACGCTCGCGGTCGCGGTCGCGGCTGGGGGCGCCTACCTCGCCGCGGTCGCGTTCGGAACGACGCCGAACGACTGGGACGGGCTGACGTACCACGAGACGCGCGCGCTCCTCTGGGACCAGCACGGGGGCGTCGGCTACGTTCCCTCGGGGAACGACCCGCGGCTCGACGGGAACCCGCCGGTCTCCGAGATCGGCCTCTACCTCGCGATGCTCGTACCGCGCTCGGAGAGGTTCGCGGCGCTCCCGCAGTTCGTCGCGCTGTGGGCAAGCCTGCTGGCGGTCGTCCTGGTCGCGCGCAGGCTCGGCCTCTCGCGCGAGGCCGCCGCCTACGGCGGGCTCGTGTTCGCGACCCTTCCGGTCGTCCTCCTGCACGGCGCAGCGGTCCTCAACGACCTCGTCGTAGCGTCGTTCCTCCTCGTCGCGGTGGTCTTCCTCGTCGGGCGCTCGCGGGCGGAGCTCTCCACGGGGAGCGTCGCGCTCGGGCTCGCCCTGTCGACGAAGTTCAGCGCCGCACTCTCGCTGCCGCTCCTCGTCGTCGCTGTGGTCGCCCTGGTGCCCGCACGACGGCGAGGCGCGAGCCTGATCGCCTGCGGTGCGGGTGTGCTGCTCGGGACACCCTGGTACGTCGTCAACCTCGCCGAGACGGGATCGCTCGACGGAGGGCTCGGAGACGCCACCGGACAGGCCGCCGACCACTCGGTCCGCGGCGTGCTCGGGACCCTGCGCGCCCTCGCGTTCGACGTCGTCGACACCTCGGGCCTATGGCACTCGGAGCTCTACGTCGCGGTCGGGGTGGGCGCCGCCATGGTCGCGCTCGGCGCGCTCCTCATGAGACGTGGTGCGGTCTCGGGTCGCGCGCTCGCGTGCGGCGGGCTGGTCGTCGTGGTGGTGCCGCTCGTGCTTCGGGCGGTCGAGCGCCCCGTCAGCTACGCCTGGCGTCACTTCTGGTTCAAGATCGGGCAGAAGGGCATCTCGCTCGATCACGGTGATGCCTGGAAGGTGCTGAGCCTCCCGGACACGTCGCTCTCCTGGTACGGCGCGGCGGGGGCGGTGGTGATCCTCGGCGGCGTGGTTGCCGCGGCCGTCGGCATCCGGCGCGGGAGGCTGCGACGGGGCGCACTGCCGCTCGCGCTCGCTCCGCTGACGCTCGTCGCCACGTTCGGCCTTACGATCGTCTACGACCCGTGGCGCGGCCGGCTGATGATGTTCGCCGTAGGCCTCGCCTGCGCGGTGTGGGGCTGGACGATCTGCATCCGATGGCTCTCGGTCGGCCTCGCCGCACTCTGCGTCACGACGGTCGCGCTCTCGCTCGTCCACTCGTACACGAAGCCCTCGGGGCTCGGCCTGCTCGAGTCGTCGATCTCGCGCTCGGTGTGGCATCGCGACCGGATCGACACGCTGACCATGATCCGCAGCTACGACGGGACCTCTGCTCTCCTGCGCGCGGTGGAGGACGACGTCCCGGCGGACGCAGTGCTCGCGGTCGCGACGCCGATCGACACGTTCCTCGCCCCCCTGGCAGGGCCGCGGCTCTCGCGGACGCTACGTCTCGTCGCGGACGGCGAGAAGGCTCCGACCGACGCGACGTGGCTCGTGAGCAAGGGCCCTGCCGTTGCATCGGGCTGCGCTGCCGCATGGTCGATGGTCTACGCGGACGACGAGAGCGCCTGGCGCCTGTTCCGGCGCACGGCGCCGGACGCATGCGGAGCGGCCGTGACGCCGCTCTGACCGCGGCCGTCAGGTGGCGGCGGCGGAGCCGGACGGGACGACGTCACCCGCGACATTCCCGCCGACGCCGTCGGCGCGAATCGCCTCGTCCTCTGCGAGCGGCCGGACGAGCGGGCGCCCGAGCAGGGCGTCCAGCCGGTAGGGCGGCACGCCGCCGTCGGCGGGCGACTTCGCGACCAGGTCCCCGTCCGCGAGGACGTGCCCGGCGGCGAGCGGACGGGCGGCCACGAGCTGCTTCCCCATCTTCCGCATCGGCGCATCCTCGCTCGGGAGCGGCCGCTTGGCGCCGTCGCCGATCGCGACGGGGACGCGGCGCAGGTCGCGGACGAGCTTCCGCATCCCCTCCGGCATCAGCGAGAACGCGTGGTCCGTGCCCTTCGCGGCGTGGCTCGACGTGAAGTGCTTCTCGATCACCCGCGCACCGAGCATGTAGGCCACCGGCGCCATCGCGATTCCGTCCTGGTGGTCGGAGAGCCCGACGACGAGCTCCGGGTAGCGCTCGCGGTAGCTCGCGATCACCCCGAGCTCGAGCTCTTCGACCGCCGCCGGGTACGACGCCGTGCACTGCAGCAGGCAGAGCTGGGGGTTGACGGCCGTGACCGCGTCGACGGCTCGATCGACATCGTCCAGCGTTGCCCCGCCCGTGGAGACGATCAGCGGCTTGCCGAACGCCGCGACGTGGCGCAGGAGCGGCGTGTTGCGCAGATCGCCCGAGGCGATCTTGTATGCGGGGACGTCGAGCTCCTCGAGCAGGTCGGCGCTCGCCTCGTCGAACGCCGTCGCGAAGAACACGAGCCCGAGCTCGCGGGCGCACCGCCTGCAGCTCGACGTAGGCGTCGCGATCGAGCTCGAGCGCCTCGCGGTGCGCGCCGTAGGTCGGGCCGAAACTGTTCTCGTTGTCGTAGGGAGTGTCGTAGAGCGCCCGCGTGAAGAGGCGCCGGTTGTCGCGCTTCTGGAGCTTCACCGCGTCGACACCCGCCTGCTTGGCGAGCACGAAGAGCTCCTGCGCCTTCTCGACCGAGCCCTGGTGGTTGTGACCGATCTCGGCGATGACGAAGCAGGCCGTATCGTCGGCGATCCGGCGCCCGTCGATCTGGTCAGCTCGCGCACCGCGCGATGGTACCCCTCAGGTCTGGAGTCGGAGCCGCCGACACACGGCGCGTGATCTCCGACACCTGCGGATACGGTCCGGCCCGTGGCGACGTCGCTGTCGATCCTGATGCCCGTCTACAACGAGCTGGCGACGGTCGAGCGCGCGATCGACGATGCGCTGACGGCGGAGCTCCCGGTCGAGTCGCGCCAGCTCGTGATCGTCGACGACGGCTCGACGGACGGGACGCGCGAGCTGCTCACGGCGCGCGACTGGCCGGAGAACACGACGCTCGTTCTCCACGATCGCAACCGCGGCAAGGGAGCCGCGCTGCAGACGGGCCTCCAGCACGCGACGGGGGACTTCTCGGCCATCCTCGACGCCGACCTCGAGTACCGCGCCGCAGATCTCGCGCCTCTGCTCGAGCCCCTGCTCGCGGGCGAGGCGAGCGTCGTCTACGGGACGAGGTCCTGGTCGAGCCATTCGGCGTTCAGCTTCTGGTACGTGATGGGCAACAAGGCCGTGACGCAGGCGACGAACGTCCTCTACAACTGCTGGATCTCGGACGTGATGACCTGCCACAAGGTCATGAGCACCGAGCTCTTCCGCTCGCTGAAGCTGCGGGAGCGAGGCTTCGCCATCGAGCCGGAGATCACGGCGCGTGTGCTCCGCTCGGGCGAGCGGATCTACGAGGTGCCGATCACCTACGCGGCGCGCTCGCGCGAGGAGGGCAAGAAGCTGACCGCGATCGACGGGCTACGGGTGCTGCGGACGCTGCTGCGCTGCCGCGTGGACTGACCGCCCTTCCGACACGAGCGCCCACGCGGGAACCGCTCGGTCGCTGGTCCGGGCGAGATGGTCGGCCGCGAGTTCGAGCGTCCCGGAGGGGACGAGCTGGCGCACGCGCCACGGGTCCGGCTTCATGTCGCGCAGCAACTGTGCCTTGACGAACGGCGAGCCCCGCTCGAGAAGCTCCTCCCAGAGCTCCAACGTCGGGTTCGGGGCCAGGGCCACGCCGTAGCTCGAGGTGAGGCCCGAGGTGGACGTCAGGAGCTCCTCGAGAGGATAGGCGGCGCCCACGGAGAGCCCGTGCTCGAGCGCCCGCTGCGAGAAGCCGATCTCGTAGCTGTTGACGACGTAGTGCTTGTCGGACACGGCGACGTAGGTCGAGAGGAACTCCGGGAGCAGCGGGCTCCCCAGCGCGACGCGGCCGAGGCGCACGAAGTACGACTGGAGGTGGTAGCGGAACATCAGGCTGTCCGTCGCGCCGACGACGTCGAACGGGCTGCGGGCCACCCGCTCGAGAAACGCCTCCAGCCGATCCGGGATCACGTAGACGCTGTCGTTCATCAGCACGATCGAGCGCGGTGCGCACCGATCGAGGACGAAGCCGAGGCCCGCGTGATAGGCGCCCCAGTCGTGGCCGGTGTTCGGGACGGAGAGGACAGAGGACACGTCCGGCAGCAGGGGGTCGCACGCCTTTTCGCTCACGTCCGACGTCGAGCAGACCACGACGCGCAGCCTGGCCCCTGCCAGCGCCGCCACCGTCGAGGCCACGTGGGGGTCGAACGCGGCATCGGGGTCGTGGTGCACGTAGACGCAGGCGGCGCAGCCGTCCTCGAGCGGGACGGCGCCCGGCCGCGACCGGAGCGCGACGTCGCGTCCCCGAGCCCCTTCCACGACCTGCAAGCCACCGAGGAACGTCGCCACGTCGGCCTCGTGATCGGGAAGGCGACGCCAGATCTGCGGGTCGAACCACCTGTTCGGACGCCGGCTGTACGGGTGCACCACGAAGTCCTCGAGCGGGCTCGTCTCACCGGGTCGCTCCGAGAACTCTGTCGCGTACCAGGCTCCGTCGAAGAGGGGAGAGGGGTCGCGTCCCTGTCTCCACCCGGTCGTCAGGTACTCGTCGAGGAGGCCGTCGCCACGTCCGTACGAGCGCGCGTACCACTCCTCGTCGAAAGCAGGTCCGCGTAGACGTCGCGAAGCGCCTCCGCGGTCGCGCGGATGCTCGTCACGTCGGCGCGGGCACGCGCCGCCTCGCCGAGGCGTGCGCGCAGCCCGGAATCGGACAGAAGCCGCTCGATCGCGTCGCGGAGCGCCCGCGGGTCGCCGGGAGGGACGAGCAGGCCCGTCACGCCGTCCTCGACGGCGTCGACGAGGCCTCCGACCGAGGTCGCGACGACCGGCCGGGCGAACGCCATGGCCTCGCGCGCGACCATGCCGTACCCCTCGCGCCGCGACGGGACGACCACGACTGCGGCGCGCTCGTACCAGGGCCCGAGCTCGCGCGGGGGGACGAAGCCGACGGCCTGGGGGAGGAGCGCACGGAGCGGCCCGTCGCCGACGACGACGAGCGGGAGGCCCGCAGTGGCTTGCGCGAGCTCGCGCACGCCCTTCTCCTCCGAGAGGCGGCCGACGTAGAGCGCGTGCGGCGGTTCGTCCGGCTCGGCGACCGCGGTGGGGATCGCGACCCCGCTCGGGACGACCCGGACGTCGCGGGCGCCCATGGCCCTCGCATCCTCGGCGAGCGCGGTCGACGCGCAGACGACGATGCCGGCGCGCCGGACCATGCGCCGGGCAACCGGGCCGATGCGGCGCGCGAGCGCGACGTCCGACCCCCAGAGCTGCAGGACGAACGGCTTCCGGGTCGCGAGCGCGGGCGCTGCGCTCGGCAGCCAGTGGGCATGGACGACGTCCGCTTCGCGCGCCACCCGCCGCGCTGCGCGCGCGAACGAGAGGAAGAAGAGCGGCAGCGCGAGGGCCTTCCACGGCGCGCGGCGCAGGTTGTTGACGATCCCGTCGCCGTAGGCGATCCCGTAGTGGCGGAAGCTCGCCGGCGAGACCACGCGCACGTCGACTCCGGCCTCGCGCAGCGCCTCGACGCCGTCCCGCACGAACGTCCCGGCGACGTCGTCCGCGTCGCGCGGGTACGACGTCGTCAGGACGACGACCTTCACGTGCCGTGCAGCCGTCGTGCGAACACCGCCGGCGCGGCGATCGCGAGCAGGGCGATGACGTAGAAGTAGTAGAACGACATGGTCAGATAGAAGATGTTCGACGCCATCGTCGCGACGATCGCCGCGGTGAGCCCCCACCCGAGCGGCCAGACGCGCGCCGCCAGCGGGTCGCCGATCGCCGCAAGAGCGCGCCCGATGTGCCGCGTGGCACCCGCGCGGCGGAAGAGATAGACGAGGAACGCGGCGAACACGAGCGACCCCACGAGCCCCGCCTCGACGAACGAGGCGACGTAGAACGAGTGCGGCCCGAAGTTCGTCTTCCCCGTCTGGAACTCGTAGTACACGGAGAAGGTGTTGAGGCCGAGCCCGAAGAGCGGGTGCTGCGCGAGCACGTCCGGGATGAAGTCGTAAACCAGGAAGTGCGTCGAAGAGCCCTGACCCTGCGTCGAGAGCCGCGAGTTCAGCACCTGCTCGAAGAAGTTCTTTCTGCGTGAGACGAACACGAGGACACCCGCCATTACAAGCGCGAACGGCACAAGGAACCGTGCGGTGAGGAAGTGCCGCCGGTACGGGATGAGCAGGACGAGGAAGCCGCATCCGAGGCCGAGCATCCCGCTGCGGGAGAGCGTCGCGAGCTCGACGACGAACAGGAAGCCGAGCAGCACGGCGAGCGGCGTCCTGTAGCGATGTCCCCGCTCGAGCCGCAGGTAGATCGGCAGCATGAGCACGAGCACGGCGGCGAGCTCGATCCCGAGATGGTTCGGGTCGCCGGTGAGCGCGTTGATGCGGAAGACGTTCTGGCCCTCGATCGCGCCGTAGACGTTGATCTTGCTCGCCCCGCCGGTGAGCGGCTGGAGCCAGCCGGCGTCGAGGTTTCGGCCCGTGCCCTCCGCGACAGCGAGCTGCGCGACCCCGTACGCGGCGTTCGCCGTGACCCCCGCCACGAAGGCGACGAGCGTGAGCCAGTAGAACTGCACGCCGCGGCGCGCGATGAGCGAGATGCCTGCGACGAGGAACAGGAAGTGCAGGAGGAACTTGACCATCCCCTTCGCCCATTGCGCGAGCGACTGCGATGTCTCGAGGTTGAACCAGCCGATCAGGTAGATGAGCA
>CAWGDT010000003.1:0-138033 GCA_963821365.1 uncultured Actinomycetes bacterium | reverse complement strand
CGCGGGTTCGATTCCCGCCGCCTCCATAAAATCGCGATTTGTAGGGAGAACGTGCCGAGCCGCCCCGCCAAGCGCTGAGTCCCACGCGGTGAGTTCGGTGCCGGCCGGCACCGAACTCGACCGCCGAGGGCCAGCGTGTTTCCGATCAGCGGAGGCTCTGGATCGCCTCGCGGAGCGTCCCGCACCGGCTGGTCCTTCCGGCAAGCGTGACCGTGATCGCCGACGAGCGCTCCGGCGTCCATGCGCCTGCATCAGATGGCACGTCCTCACGCCTTTCGCCGTGACGAGGTACGAGCACATGTACTTCCCGGGCGCGGCCTGGACGCAGTGCGCATTGCCCACCCGTGTCGCCTCGCCATGCTCGGACGCGTGCTTGTTCGTCACACCGATGAAGTTGTGTGCGAACTGAGTCGCCGACGGTGTCTCCGTCGCCTGTGCCCTCGACTCCGCTCCCAAGGCGTCTCTGCGCGTGGCCGCCCACGAGGAAGACGAGCGCGAGCGTTGGAGCGAGGGCTGCGGTGGTGAGGGTCAGTGCCCTCTTCATGGCTCCGATCGCGGCCGCGCGTGAGCGATGGTGCGTCATCACTTCCTCCTTCTCAGCTGTTGGGCGTCTTGTTGTTCGAGGGATCGGGGATTGCGCTGCGAGGGCTGTCTGCGACGGTGCCGTGCTGGCCAAGCTCGGCTTGGAAGGTGAGCAGCAGTGCCTCGTCGTGCGAGAGGGCCATTCCGTGCGCTTCCCGGGCATGGCGCTGGACCTCTGCGACGAGCTCTTCCTCGTCCGCCGCACGGGCTTCGAACCCGCAGTCGCAATGCAGAACCTTGTCCACGACTGGCGAGGCTAGAAAGGCGCCCCTAGAACAAGGCAAGATCCCCACTAGACAATGGCTGGTGCGCCGCAGCTGAAGGTATTCCTCGCCGGTCGAGTCGCCGTGCAGATCGACGGCGTGCGTGTCGAGGAGGAGCGCTTCCCGGGACGGCAGGGGCGGCTCCTGTTCGCCTACCTGGTGGCCGAGCAGGGCCGAGCGGTGCCCCGGGACGAGCTCGCCGAGGCACTCTGGGGGGAGCGACCACCTGCGAGCTGGGACAAGGCGCTGACGGTGCTCGCCAGCAAGCTCCGCGGCCTCCTCGCCGAGCAGGGCGTCGACGGTGCAGGCGCCTTGACGGCCGCCTTCGGTTGCTACCGGCTCGTCTTGCCGGAAGGAAGCTGGGTGGACGTGCAGGTCGCGGCCACCGAGGCGAAGGAGGCGGAGGAGGCGTTGGCTAGCGGCGACCTCGAGCGGGCAAGGGCAGCGGCCGGGTCGGCGGAGTCACTGGTGCGCCGGCCGTTCCTGCCCGGGGAGGAGGGCACGTGGGTCGAGGAGAAGCGACGCGAGCTCGCCGATCTCCGCGAACGCGCGCTGGACGTTCTGGCCGACGCGTGCCTCCGGTCGGGCGCCACGCGAGAGGCGGCGAAGTGGGCCGAGGAACTGGTCGCTCTCTCGCCGTTTCGCGAGGCTGGATACCGCCGTCTGATGGAGGCACACGCCGCCGCGGGAAATCGCGCCGAGGCGTTGCGCGTGTACGAGCGCTGCCGCCGGCTGCTCGACGACGAGCTCGGTGCCTACCCGTCGCCGGAGACCGAGTCGATCTACCGCGCACTCCTGGCGGCACCCGAGCCCTCCGCGCGAGCGACGCCGCCGGTGGTCGAGCCGTCGGTGGAGCCCGGTGAGCCCGAGCTCGCGCACGACCGGACCGAGCCGTCGGCGCTCCGCGCGCAGAGGGCAACCGAGCGACCGTCACGGAAGCGCCGTGTGGTGCTTCTCGCTGCGCTCAGCGGCGTGATCGCTGCGGCGGTCGTGATCCCGCTCGTG
This sequence comes from uncultured Actinomycetes bacterium, assembly GCA_963821365.1. Lineage (GTDB taxonomy): Bacteria > Actinomycetota > Thermoleophilia > Gaiellales > Gaiellaceae > Gaiella. The sequence goes on along the minus strand of CAWGDT010000003.1, from coordinate 136,183 downwards.
GCGTTCGGTGAAGGTGGAAGCGGAGGCCGCTCGGCCGTCTCGGCAGCCAGCGACTCGCTGGCCGTGGTCGGCGCGCGCTCGGGTCGCCTTGTCGCGGCCACCGCCGTCGGCGCAACGCCCACGGCCGTCGCGGCCGGCGAAGGCGCGTATTGGGTCGCCAACGCCGACCGCCACACGGTGTCGCGGATCGACCCTGGAACGACCGCCGTCGTCGACACGATTCCGGTCGGCAACGGCCCGAGCGGGATCGCGACCGGCGCCGGCGCGGTCTGGGTGGTCAACAGCCTCGACGGCACGGTCTCGCGGATCGACCCGGGCACGAACACGGTCGTCCAGAAGATCGACGTCGGGGGCGGGCCGCGCGGGATCGTCTACGCGGCCGGCTCGGTCTGGGTCGCGAATACGGGCGACGGGACGATCACGAGGATCGACCCCGAGAGCGGCAGGCCGACCAAGCTGCTCCAGGTCGCCGCGACCGAGCTCGCCTTCGGCGCAGGCACGGTGTGGGCGAGCCAGCGTGCCGCGGGCCAGGTGGTTCGCATCGATCCGACGACCGGGAGGCAGGTCTTCGCCCCGATCCACGTCGGGAGCGGCCCGACGGGGATCGCCTTCGGCCACGGCGCGGCGTGGGTGGCGAACAGCCTGGACGGGACGGTTTCCCGGATCGATCCCGAGACGAACTCCGTCACCGCACTCGTTCCCACCGGCAACGGGCCGGATGCCGTGGCCATCGACCCACGCGGCATCTGGGTGAGCAACCAGTTCGACGGCAAGGTCGTGCGGATCGATCCCGGCAGGAACCAGGTGGCGCAGCGAGTGGGCGTGGGAGGCCGCCCGTCGGGACTGGCGATGTCGGGCGACGCCGTGCTTGTCGCCGTCGGTCACTCGGGCGCCGGCCACCGCGGCGGGACGCTCGTGCTGCGGACTGAGGGGCCCGGGAAAAAGGGAGGAACGGACTCCATCGACTCCATCGACTACGCGCTTACGCAGTACACGTACGTTCTGCCACTCCTGCGGATGACCGGCGACGGCCTCACCGCGTTCAACCAGGTCAGCGGTCTGGCCGGAACGCAGCCCGTGCCCGACCTCGCGACGTCACTGCCGGCGCCGACCGACGGCGGCCGCACGTACACCTTCCAGCTCCGGGCCGGTATCCGCTACTCGAACGGCAGGCCGGTGCAGGCGACGGACTTCCGCTCCACCTTCGAACGCTTCTTCGCGCTCGGATCACCCGGGACGGACTACGACGGGATCGTCGGCGGCGCGCAATGCGGGAAGCATCCGAAGCGGTGCGACCTCTCGCGCGGGATCGTCGCCGACGACGTTGCCCGCACCGTAACCTTCCACCTGACCGGGCCGGACCCCAACTTTCTCTACAAGCTCGCGTTCCCGTCCGCCTACGTGCTGCCGGGCGGCACGCCGCGGCGGCCGGCCGGAACGCACCCGCTGCCCGCGACCGGCCCCTACATGATCGCGACCTACAGCCCGAGGAGACTGCTCAGGTTCGTCCGCAATCCGTTCTTCCGCGAATGGTCGCGGGCCGCACAGCCGGACGGGTACCCCGACCGCATCGAGATCCGCATCGGCGGCACCCCCGACGAGGCGATTCGCGACGTCGTCGACGGCAAGGCCGATGTCGTGCGGTTGGCCCAGCCGTGGACCCCGTCGCAGCTGTCGAGGCTCGAGCTCCAGCACGCGAGCCAGATCCACTCCGACCCGAGGTGGAACCTCCAGGCGCTCTTCCTCAACCCCCGCGTCCCGCCGTTCAACCGGCTCGACGCCCGCAGGGCGGTGAACCTCGCAGTCGACCGCGCCGCGGCGGCGAGCGCCTGGGGCGGGCGGAACGTTGCCGATCCGACGTGCCAGCTCCTGCCGCCGAACTTCCCCGGCTACCGCCCCTACTGCCCGTACACGGCCGGCTCGACGAAGAGCGGCACGTGGACGGCACCCGACCTGGCGAGGGCGAGGGCGCTCGTCGCACGCTCGGGCACGCGCGGCATGAAGGTCACCGTCTGGGCGTGGTCGCAGGCAAAGGGCTTCAACCAGGTGGCCAAGAAGGTGCTGCGCGCGCTCGGGTACCGCGTGGCCGTGAAGCCGGTCGTCGGAGACCGATACTGGGGAGTCGTCGGTGACTCGCGAAACCGCGCGCAGATCGGGTTCGACGGATTGGCGCTCGGCTACCCGGACCCGGCGTTGATCCTTCAGCACTTCAGCTGTGCAGCGTTCCTGCCCGGGAACCCCAATAACCAGGGGACCGGGTTCTGCGACCCGGGCATCGACCGCCAGATGCGGAGGGCGCAGGCAGAGCAGCTGAGCGACCCGACCGGGTCGCGCGCGCGCTGGCAACGGGTCGACCGCGAGCTCACCGACGCTGCAGCGTGGGTGCCGCTCGTGGTTACGAAGGACGTGAACTTCCTCTCGAAGCGCGTCGGCAACTACCAGTACAGCCCGCAGATGGGCATGCTGATCGACCAGCTCTGGGTACGGTAGGACAGCAAGGCCGTGACGCATAGAGGCGGTGCATGCCGACTGGAGCGTGCGCGGTGCGGAGTTCCTGACGCCGTCGCAGGACCGCGGCGCAGAGATCCGTTGCTACGTCCGCGATCCTGACGGGCATCTGATCGAGATCCGACAGACGAACCGCGCGTTTCTCCACTAGCTGGCAGGTGAGCTTGCACAGCGGTAGACCGGAGCCGCCGGCACGGCCGAGAGGCCTGCATTTTGGCGGCGGGGAACGTTTCGCGGGTTCGATTCCCGCCGCCTCCACTAGATTGCGATTTGCGAGGCTCTTCTGGTAGGGCCGGGGAGAACGATTCATTCGCCCTCCAGAACGGCCCGCATCGTGTCGGCCAACTGGTCGATATCCCAGTCGGCGGGAATGTCGCCGGTCGTCGAAATCGACGAGTGCCCGAGCAGCTTCCGTGTCGCCTTCTGGTTCCCCGTCGCGTCGAGGACACGCTGTCCCGCGGTGTGCCTCGCCTTGTGCATTCGCTCGCCGCTCGTCGTGCCGGCCGCGACGATCCCGGGCCGCTCGAGGCAGCCGTACCACCAGAGGTGAAGCCGTGGTCGCCCATCGGCTGATCGATCCCGGGTGGCGTCGACCAGTCGGCCAGGATGCCGATCCCCGGGCGACGATCATTCCAACCCGGCTGCCGAGCAAGGTCGCCATCATTGAGTACGCCTGAGTCTCAACAGCTGTGAAGCGGCAGATGCAGCCAAGGGTCGGCGGCTCCCAAGCCTCCACCGGACGAACTGTGTTAGATGCGGCTATGGCGCAGCAGCAGCCGCCGCCGGGTTCAGAGCACACCGACGCCGCAGACGAACCGCGTCCAGTTCTGACGTCGCCGTCCGATCTCGATCAGGAGCGGCGTACGTCGATGGCTGCGGAGCGCACCTGGCTGGCGTGGTGGCGCACCGCGCTGGGCGCCAGCGCCGGGGCGCTCGCTGTAGGCCGGTTCGCCCCGGAACTGCTCGGCGTCGCCGCATGGCCGTACATTCTGCTCGGCTGCGGCTACGCGTCTCTCGCGGTCGGGCTTTTGATCGTCGGCGCGCAACGCCAGCGCGAGTTGGAGTACGCGCTGCGCACCGGCGGCCACCGACCGCTCCGGTTCCGCACCGTCGGGCTGTTCACCGTCGGCGGCGTCGCGCTCGCCGTCATGACCGTCGTGCTCGTGATCGCGCAGACCTGACGGCTGACCGTCGCGACTAGGTCAATCGGCGGGCGCTCGACCGACACGCAGCATGACGGAGGCGCCGACCTGATCAGCGATCCGGATCGGCTCTCTCGGTGTATCGCGAACGAGCTACGTCGTCGACGCGTCGGGCGAGAGAGCGCGAAGGGCCTCCCGCAAGCACGAGGTCTTCGCCTTCGGATCTCGGTAGGTGAGGGCGCAACTTCGAGTGATGTCGATGAGCAGCTCTCCCCAGACTCCTGGGTCATGGCCGGTCGCCGCCTACCGCGGCATCCTCCCGGCACGGCCACCACTTGCCTGGGTCATCATCCGGATGCTGGTGGTGGCGGGGCTCTCGGTGATCACGGTGATCGGAATCCGGTTGCCGTCGTCTACCTCATTCGCAAGGCCGTCACGTTGCAGTCGATCGTGATCGAGGAGCGGAGAAGCACCGCTGGTTTGAAGCGCAGCGGCCAACTGGTCCGCGGCGACGAGCTGCGAGTCCTTGCGATCTGCGTGCACGTGAACGGCACCGTGGCCGTCCTCGGGCCGGTCATCGGGGTCGCGATGATGTTCGTCACCCCTGCCTTCCTGGGGCTGATCAACCTCGTCTCCGCTCATGTACGTGTTCGTGCTGCCGGCGGCGGGCATCACCCTCGCGCTGCTCTTCTTCGACCTGCGGATCCGCAAGGAGGGCCTAAGGACAAGCCCCGAGCACCTGAAAACCTCGCGGCGCTGCCTGAGTGGATGTTCCAAGGTCGACCTGAGCGGAGACGTTGCCGAGCAACCGGTGGTAGTCCAGGGTAGGGGCATGCTTCGCGGACATCCTGGGCGCCGGCGCTCGTGAAGGCACCGAAGGACAGCGGGCGCAAGCCCGGCCTGGCCGACGCGGCCGGGCGCGCCGCCTTTTTCCCGGCGCGCGCGGCAGCGCGCGCCTGGCGCGCGCCGATCGAAGAAGCGGTTGACGAGGTTCTCTCCGCGCCCGAGATCGCGCGAGTCATCGACCGGGCCCTCGCCGGGTCGCTGCCGGAAGAGCTGGCGCGCTCGCTCGTTCGCCACCGTGTCTTCGAGCGCATCGCGGCCGAGCTCGCCGCCAGCGGTGAGCTGGAGCGCCTCGTGGCCGACGCCCTCCGGAGCCCCCAGACGCTCGAGCTCACCGACAAGGTGCTCGCGAGCGACGAGATGCAGAGCGCCCTCCGACATGTCGCCTCGAGCCCCGAGCTACGAGACGCGATCGCACGCCAGACGACAGGGCTCGCCGACGAGATGGTCGGCGGTCTCCGTGCCTCCGCTGCGCGGCTCGACGATCGCGCGGAGATCGTCTTGCATCGACCGCCGAGAAGCGGGCCCTCGCCGTACGGCGGTATCGCGACGCGCGCGATCGCACTCGCGACCGACGGACTCCTCACCATTGTCCTGTTCATGTCCATCGTCGGCATCGCCGCGCTGGTGGCGTCGCTCGTCGGCGGACTTCGCCCGGAGTGGCTCGTAGGCGCTCTGCTCGGCTCGGGCTGGATGCTCGTGGTGGGCGTCTACTTCGTTCTCTTCTGGAGCACGGCAGGGCAGACGCCCGGCATGAGACTGTTGCACATACGTGTGCGCGGGCCTGGCGGTGAAATCCCGTCGATTGGTCGCTCGCTCGTCCGCCTCGTCGGGCTCGTGCTCGCGATCGTGCCGCTGTTCGCCGGCTTCCTACCGGTGCTGTTCACCGATCGCCGACGCGGCCTCCCCGACTTCCTCGCCGGAACAGTGGTGGTCTACGACTAGAAAGGGAGACGGGGTGGTGCCTGCACTTCAGGTGGGCGCGCAACCAACATGGTCGCGCTGACGAGGGGGCAGCGATAGTCGAGCAAGGGGCTGCAGCCAGATCGACTTGAAAGCCTCCTGGGCCGAGCGGCCCCTGTCTTTGCAGGCGAGCGTCGGACAGGAAGCTTCCTGTCACCGCGACGGTAGGCAACAAGGAGATCACCAGGAACGGCACGGACCCGGCCCTGGGCCGTTGCTTGGCCTAGATGCCCTCCTGTTCCCCGACCGGCTCACTCGCGGACGCCTGAACGAGCGCGTCAGTCAAGAGCACGGCCAACGCGCCGACCAGCACCAAGCCGATACCCCGAGACCACCAAACTCGTCTCCCGCTCAACACCACGCCGCCACGCTCCCTGCCGAACCCGCCAACTCCAAACCGACGCACGCGGGTGATCATCCGCCTCCCGTGATTCGGCGTCCAGTCATGTGCCCATGGAGACAGGATCCCGTGCTGCGCAAGCGTTCAGGAGTGTCCCCTCGAGCTGCGAGGGCCTAGCTAGCCGACGTCTTCGATGATCTCGACCAGTTCGTCGAGGCGGTAGCCCTGGCTGCGGGCGTAGACGACGAGTTCCCTGGCTCTCAGGACGACGGCGCCGCGTTCGGGCGTCCCCGCGACCAAGGTGCCACGCCCGCGGCGGAACTCGAGCAGTCCCTCGTCTCGCAGCAGACGGAGCGAGCGCAGCACGGTGTTGGTGTTGACGCCGAGCACAGCGGCGAGATCCTGACACGAACCCGGGACCGGCACGACAGCGGGCTTGTCTGGCCGCCCGCTACGAAACCGTGAGTGTCAGCGCCCCACCACGCCCGCCGCGTCCGAGCGATCTCGTCGATCGTGAGGAGCTCGAGGCGCTTGTCGAGGCGCTGATCGAGGAGGCGCGGCAGCGTGCGCGCCGCCGCCGGCGGATCTATGCGGCGTCCGAGGGTCCGCGAAAGCGCGCGAACCAGCCACCGCGCGGGCCGGCCCGGCGACGCCTTCGCCGGGCCGGCCCCGGGCCCCACGGCCGCGGTCGGGATGTGCTGTCTGCCGGAGCCTCAGTCGTCGGAGTCTCCGGAGCGCCGCTTGATGCTGATCGTGCCCTGGAAGCACGTGTGGTTCGGTGCCTGCGTGCAACTGATCACCTTGTATTCGGCATGTGCACGCGCGCCGGTCAGCGACCCATCGACGACGCGGCCGTTGAGCACGGCCGTGCCCGATTGGTTGTCCTGAACGCCGTCGACGTGGATGGTGAGCGACCGGGACGGGTCAGGGGCAACGACGATGTAGACGGCCGTCAGCCGAATGAAGCGGCCGGTGGTGTCAGGCGTCGCCTTGAGGACGGCCCCTCCGAACTGGCCGACGATGTCTCCTCCGACGACGCCCACCATGTTGGGGAAGCCCGGTGCGAACCATTTCGTGTACGTGAGCTCGACGCCCCCCGTCCTTTCGGGCGCCGTGCGATCCCGCGTCTGCGCGGAAGCTGCCGTGATGCCTGCGGCGAGCACGAGCACCGCGATCAGTCCCGCGAAGCGCCTGCTCGTTTCGAGTCTGCGCATCTTCTGCTCCTTTCCTCTCATTGCTGTCTCCCGCGAACTCGCTCGAGCAGTGCCGATGCCGTCTCGAGCTTCCGGTCCGCCTGGGCGAGGTGCCAGTCGACCGTTCGTGCGTCGAGTCCGACAGCCGCCGCGATCTCGCTCTTGCTGCGCCCCTGTGCGAGGAGGAACACAATGCGCTCCTCGATCGGGGAGAGCTTGGGAACCGGCACGACACTCCTCTCGCTGCTGACCCGACGAGTGTGCTTCGGCCGGCTAACGCGGCGCTGACGCGGTGCTAACGCGCTGATTCGCGTGTCACAATCGTCACCAGGTGGAGTTCCGGCTTCTCGGCAGGCTCGAGGTGGAAACCGACGGTGTCGACCTCACGCCGGTGCGACCAAAGCAACGAGCGCTGCTCGCTCTGTTGCTGCTGCGCGAGCGCGAGGTCGTCGCGACCGACGATCTGGTCGACGGGTTGTGGGGGCGGGACCCGCCGGAGACCGCTCAGTCGGCCCTTCACGGTCACATCTCGGCGTTGCGCAAACGGCTCGGAGCCGAACGGATCGAGACACGACCGCCGGGCTACCGGCTGCTTCTGGCGGACGAGGACGAGCTGGACAGCCGGCGCTTCGAGCGAGTCGTCGCCGCGGCGCGAGCGGACGGCCCGTCGGCTCGGTCGGAGAAGCTCGGGGAGGCACTTGCCCTCTTCCGCGGTGAGCCCCTGTCCGACTTTCGCTACGAGGGGTTTGCACACGCGGAGGCCGTACGGCTCGAAGAGCTCCGGTTGGCGGTGGTCGAAGAGCAGATCGAGGCAGACCTGGAGCTCGGCCGGCACGCGGAGGTCGTTCCCCGGCTCGAGCGCCTGGTCGCCGACCATCCACTCCGCGAGCGCTTGCGCGCTCAGCTGATGCTAGCGCTGTACGGCGCGGGAAGACAGGCGGATGCTCTGCAGGCCTTCAAGGACGCACGCACGCTCCTCGTGGACGAGCTCGGGATCGAACCCAGTCTCGCTCTGCAGCACCTCGAGCGACAGATCCTGACTCACGATCCGGAGCTCGGAGTGCCGGACGGCTTCGCGCCGAGGAGGCGCGCGAGGGTGCGGGTGAGCTTGCCGGCCCAGGCGACGTCGCTCATCGGTCGCGAGCGCGAGATCCACGAGCTGACCGACCTACTCCAGCGGCCGGAGGTCCAGCTTGTCACGCTGACCGGAACCGGCGGGACGGGCAAGACCCGAGTCGCCATCCAGGTCGCCGCCGGACTTCTCGACGATTTCGCCGACGGCGTCGTGTTCATCGGCCTCGCGCCGCTGCAGAACCAGAATCTCGTCCTGACCGCCGCCGCTCAGAGCCTCGGCGTCCGCGCGACGAGCGACGAGACGCTCGAGGAGGATCTTCGCCGGCATCTGCGGAGCCGCCAGCTCCTGCTCGTGCTCGACAACTTCGAGCACGTCGTCGAGGCCGCACCGCTCGTCGCGGGCATCGCCGCGACCGCGCCCGACGTCAAGCTTCTCGTGACGAGCCGCGCGCCACTTCGGCTGTCCGCCGAGCGGGTCTATCCCGTCTCCCCGCTGGAGACGCCCGCCAGCGGAGACGACCTGGAACGCCTGTCGCAGTGTGAGTCGGTCGCGCTCTTCGAGGCACGCGCGCAATCCGTCCAACCGGATTTCGCCGTCACGCCCGCAAACGCTGCGGCCGTCGCGGACATCTGCAGAGCGCTCGACGGGCTGCCGCTGGCGATCGAGCTCGCCGCCACGCGCGTCGGCGTGCTTCCGCCGGCGGCTCTGCGGCAGCGGCTCGATCACCGGCTGAAGCTGCTCGTGGGAGGAGCACAGGACGCTCCGGAGCGCCACCGCACGCTCCGCGCGACGATCGATTGGAGCTTTGACCTCCTCGAGCCGGCTGAGCAGCGCCTCTTCGTGCGCCTCGCGGTGTTTGTCGGTGGGTGGACGATCGAGGCGGCGCAGAGCGTCTGCGGCGACGAGCACGAGCTCGTGGACGGCCTTGCGTCGCTGACCGACAAGGGGCTGACCCGCCTGGAGGGAACCGACGAAGAACCGCGATTCTCGATGCTGGAGACGATCCGCGAATACGCCCTCGAGCGCCTCGAGGACTCAGGCGAGGCCTCGGGGCGGCGCAGTCGCCACGCCGACTATTTCCTCGCGCTGGCCGAGGAGGCGGAGCCGCAACCTCATCGGGACGGGGAGCCACGCCGCGTGGCTGGACAGGCTCGAACGCGACCACGCCAACCTTCGAGCCGCTTTGGACTGGTTCGAGGCCTCGGTCGAGAGCGGCGAGGCACTCCGGCTGGCCGCAGCGCTCTGGCGGTTCTGGGACCTGAGAGGGCACCTGGTCGAAGGCCGCCGTCGTCTCGAAAGCGCGCTCAGCGGTGACGAGCGCCCGACGGCGGCCCGCGCCAAAGCTCTCGGCGGGGCCGCCGACATGGCCCTCACGAATGGAGACGTGGCGACGGGAGGGGTCTGGGCCGAGGAGGCACTCGAGCTCCACCGAACGCTCGGAGACGCCTGGGGCATCGCCTTTTCGCTGCTCATGTTCGCCTACGCGGTCGGTCAGCGAGGCGACTGGGTGAGAGCGCAGCAGCTCTACGACGAGAGCGCACAGCGCTTCCGCGCGCTCGGCGACGAGCATTACGCCGGGCGCGCGACTCGATCCCTCGCCTGGGCGCACTACGAGGCCGGCGACCTCGAACGGGCTCGTGTCGTCAACGAGGAAAACCTCCGGCACGCACGGACGATCGACGACAAGCTGCTCGAGGGCGTGGCTCTCGTGGCGATCGCCGACTGCGCCGTCGAGGAGGATCGATTCGAGGAAGCCGCCACGCTCATGAAGGAGAGCCTTCGGATCCTTCGAGATGCCGGCGATCTGCTCATGAGCGTCGCAGCCGTCTGTCGCACCGCCCGCGTCCTTGCCCTCGCCGGGAGACCACGACCGGCCGCCCTCGTCCTCTCCAGCGCCTCAGTGCTGCTCGAAGAGATCGGTGCGAGGCCCCCTTGGCTCACGAGGATCACCGACCAGGCGCTGAGCGCCATCCGCGCGCAGCTCGACGAAGTTGCTTTCGCGGACGCGTGGGAGCAGGGTCGCAGCGCTGACCGGCCGACGAGGCCGTCGCGCTCGCCCTCGATTCGTTCGATTGATCTGTGCCGCCAACTGCGTCAGCTCAGCCCGTTCGGAATCTTGCGCGGGTTCGATTCCCGCCTCCATGTTCTGATCGGTCGAGCAGCGGGCGCGACGACGTCCCTGTGCCTGCACGATGAAGACTGTGTCGATGCGGAAGATCGCCCGGCACGTCCGACCGGCTCGCGCACGGCTCCCCTGTTGTGTGGCGCTCTGCCTCATCGGTCTCGCGCCGGTCAGCGGATGCCGGCCGTCGGCGCCGGCGCTTTCGCGAGCTGATCTCTCCATCGAGCAAGACCTGCTCCTCGGTGTCAGAGAGATTCGGATGACGCACGATCGAAGGAAGCTCCATGCAGAGCTGGTTCGCCTTCTCGCGCATCTTCGCCGCACGCACGGGACGACGGCGAGCGCACGGCGGGGGAGAGAGCTCGCTCTTCGGGGGTTCGAGGCGACGTTGAAGGGAACCAGAAGTCAGCTCGACTTCAGCGAGAACGACAGCGGGGAGGTCGCCGCCGCCACGAGGGACGCGAAACGAGCTGACCGCTACCTGAGGCGCGGCGCGTATTGGTTACGCGCGGCCGGACAGGCGTTCGGGCTTCGGATCGGCGAGCTCAACGGATACTGAGGGCGCCGCATTCCACGGAGCCCCGGTCGGTCGGCGGGATGCTACGCCGCGCGGGCGTCGAGCCGAATGGAAGCCCGAGCCTCAGCGGTGGAAGCTCCGCCTGAGAAGGCTTTCGGGTTGCGGCCGGATGTGGGTTGAAACGCGCGAAATCGTCTCTTAGGCTCGTCGGACCGACGGGAAGGAGAGAAGCTGCTGATGGAAGACGACCAGAGAAACGCCCGGATCTTCGGAGTGCTGTTCATCATCACGTTCGTCACGTCGATCCCGGCGCTGGCTCTCTACCAACCCGTTCTCGACGACCCCGCCGGCTACATCGCCGGTGGCGGCAAGGACAATCAGATCTATCTCGGTGTGCTCCTCGAGCTGCTGCTCATCATCGCGAACATCGGGACCGCCGTCGTCGTGTTCCCGATCCTCAGGCGGCAGAACGAGATTCTCTCCCTCGGCTACGTCACCGCTCGTCTCGTCGAATGCGCGTTCATCGGGGCCGGCATCATCTTCGTGCTCGGGATCGTGAGCCTGCGCCAGGACTCCCCGGACGCGGCGGACATCGCCGTCTCGCTCGCAGCGCTCAAGGACTGGACGTTCCTGCTCGGCCCGGGCTTCATCGTCGGCTGGGGGAACGGGCTGATCCTGGGTTACCTGATGTACAGCTCCCGCCTCGTCCCGCAGGGCATGGCCTGGCTGGGACTCATCGGCGGCCCGCTCATCATCCTCTCGGGGATAGGAGTGCTGTTCGACCTCTGGGACGCAGGCGGCACGGTGCAGGCCCTGGCGACGATCCCGGAGTTCCTCTGGGAGCTGTCTCTTGGCATCTACGCAGCCGTGTGGGGCTTCAGGCGCGATTCCCCGATCCTCTCGCGCGGCCCGCGCGCCGACGCAGCGAGCTGAGCACCGGCGCCGAGGGACATTTGTTTGCGCTCGCCCACGAGCGTGATCGTTCGAGGGTCTATGCTCCCGACATGTTCGGCATCACGACGCGGGTCAAGGCGGTCAAGCAGCGCGCGCAGACCCTCGTGCAGCTGAACCTCGAGCTGGCGAAGCTCGAGGGGAAGCAGAAGGCGACCGCGGTCGGGATCGCAGGGGGTCTCGGGGCCGTCGCGGTCGTCCTTGTCGTCTACGCGATCGGCTTTGCGTTTGCCGCCATCGCGGCGGCGATCAACGAGGCCCTGGCGCTCTGGCTGTCGCTCCTCATCGTGGCGGGGATCCTCGTCCTCGTCGCGGCGATCGCCGGGTTGCTGGCAAAGCGGTTCGCCAGCAAGGCGTCGCCTCCCATGCCGTCGCAGGCGATCGAGGAGGCAACGCGCACGGTGGAGAGCCTGCAGAGCCATGTCTGAGACGCGCGGCGTTCAGGAGATCCGCAGAGAGATCGCCGTTGGAGCGCGCGGGCCTCGACGCCGATCTCAACGCGCTGAAGGGGGAGCTCCGCTCGCTCGTGCCGCTGGTCGTGGCCGGCCTTGCCGTGGTGGCGCTCGTGACGTTTCGCAGGAAGACGGGAGCCGGCGTCCGGATGCTCTGGAGGCTCATGTAGCGGTTCCGACCTGCGCACGGCATCTGCGACGTGCGAAGGGACGCGCTGCAGGGAGGAGGACGGATGCCGGTCAGGGAAGCAAGCTCGGACGAGACGCCGTACGGTCGCTACATCGGGTCGGACGGCTGGTTCGTCCTGAATCTCGCCGACGCGCTCGCGGTGCGAAACGAGGAGAAGGGCGGCGCGACGTATCCGCTCGAGTCGCGCGAGCACCCGTTCAGCGACGTCGGCGTCAGGGTCTGCGTCCTCTGGCCGGGTGACCCGAACGCGCTCTACCACTCCGAGGACGTGCAGGAGGGATTTCTCGTGCTCTCGGGCGAATGCGTGTTGATCGTCGAGGACGAGGAGCGGCTCGCTGCGCCAGTGGGACTACTTCCACTGCCCAGCCGGCACTGCTCATGTCATGGTCGGCGCCGGAGAGGGGCCGTGCGCGATCCTCATGCTCGGAGCCCGGCCCGAGGTCGAGACGCTGCGCTACCCGGTGAGCGAGGTTGCCGCCAGGCACGGCGCGTCGGCCGCGAAGGAGACCGGGGTCCCGGACGAGGCGTACGCCGACTGGCCGGGCGACTACGTGCCCGTGCGGCTGGCCTGGCCTCCCGCCTGACGAGCGTCGCAGCGAGGTAGGAGGTGGCGATGCAGGAGGGCGCGGAGCGCGGGCGGGTCGAGAGCCTCGGGCGGCTCGAGGACGGCCTACGGCAGGCGGGCGACTGGTACCTGTGGGGCCCCTACGTCAGCGAGCGCCAGTGGGGGACCGTGCGCGAGGACTACAGCGCCCACGGCACCGCGTGGGAGTACCTCCCGCACGACCACGCCCGCTCGCGGGCATACCGGTGGGGTGAGGACGGGCTCGCCGGCTTCTGCGACGTCGAGCAGCGCCTCTGTCTCGGGCTCGCGCTCTGGAACGGCCGGGACCCCATCCTGAAGGAGCGGATCTTCGGCCTCACCGGCAACCAGGGGAATCACGGAGAGGACGCCAAGGAGTACTGGTGGTACCTCGATGCGACGCCGAGCCACTCGTGGAACCGGTGGCGCTACCACTACCCGCAGGCGGAGTTCCCCTACGCGTGGCTCGTGGAGGAGAACGCGGGCCGGACGAAGCTCGACCCGGAGTTCGAGCTCATGGACACGGGGATCTTCGACGACGACCGCTACTGGATCGTCGAAGCGCACTATGCGAAGGCAGACCCGTTCGACATCCTCCTGACCGTCCAGGTGACGAACGCGGGCCCGGACGAGGACACGCTCCATGTGCTCCCGACCGCCTGGTACCGCAACACGTGGGCCTGGGAGATCGACGGTCACCCGCCCGAGCTGCGGGCGGCCGGAGACGTCGCGCGCATCGAGACCGAGCACCCTTTCCTCGGGCCACTCGAGCTCGTCGCCGACGTGGCACCGGACGGCTCGGCTCCCGAGGTGCTGTTCTGCGACAACGAGACGAACGCCGAGCGGCTGTTCGACACCGCCGGGGCCACCGCGTACCCGAAGGACGGGATCAACGACCATGTGGTGTCGGGCACCGCGACCGTCAACCCCGAGCGCAGGGGCACGAAGGCGGCGTTCCACTACCGCGTCACCGTCGCTCCGGGCGAGACGGTCGAGCTCCGCCTACGGCTCCGTCCGGGAGGTGCGGAGCCGCCCTGGGCGGACTTCTCCGACGTCGTCGACGCGCGGCGTCGCGAGGCCGACGAGTTCTACGCGGAGCTGACGCCGCCCGCCTGCCCCGACGACGAGGCGAACGTGATGCGGCAGGCGCTCGCCGGGATGCTGTGGGGCAAGCAGCTGTACTACTACGACGTCCGGCGCTGGCTCAACGGCGACCCCACGCAGCCCGCGCCGCCGGAGGCCCGGCACGGCGCCAGAAACGCCCATTGGCTCAACTTCGAGGCGTTCGACATCATGTCGATGCCCGACCCGTGGGAGTACCCCTGGTTCGCCGCATGGGACATGGCGTTCCACTGCGTCGCGCTCGCGCACGTCGATCCCGCGTTCGCCAAGTACCAGCTCACGCTCCTCTGCCGCGAGTGGTTCCAGCATCCGAACGGCGCGCTTCCCGCCTACGAGTGGGCATTCGACGACGTCAACCCGCCCGTCCAGGCGTGGGCGGCGCTCCAGGTGTTCGTGATCGACGGCGGGACGGACCTCGCCTTCCTGAGCCGGGTCTTCGACAAGCTGCTCGTCAACTTCACGTGGTGGGTGAACCGCCTCGACGCAGACGGCTCGAACCTGTTCGAGGGCGGCTTCCTCGGGCTGGACAACATCGGGCCGATCGACCGATCGCACCTGCCGAGCGGATACGTGCTCGAGCAGGCGGACGCCACGGGCTGGATGGCGGCGTACGCGTTGACCATGGCCGCGATCGCGGCGGTGCTCAACCGCACGAGCCGGCCCGCGACCGACCTGATCGTGAAGTTCCTCGAGCACTTCTCGCTCATCTCGGAGGCGATGGAGGAGAAAGGCCTCTGGGACGACGAGGACGGCTTCTACTACGACCAGCTCCGACGGCCGGACGGGTCGGTCGTGCCGATCAAGGTCCGGTCGATGGTCGGCGTGCTGCCGGTGATGGCGTTCGCGGTCGTGGACGAGGACGTCGTCGACCGCGCGCGGACGGTCGGCAAGCACTTCGCACGGCTCCTCGACCGGCACGACGAGCTCCGACGGCGGCCCGGCGAGACCGTGATCCGCAGCGGGCGCACGCTCGTCGGGGTGGTCGGCGTCGACCATATCCGGCGGATCTTCAGCAGGCTCCTCGACGAGGCCGCGTTTCTCTCGCCGTACGGCCTCCGGGCGGTCTCGCGATGGCACCTCGAGCACCCGTTCCACCTCGACATGGGTGGGAACGAGACGTCGATCGACTACGAGCCGGCCGAGTCCACGACGTCGATGTTCGGCGGCAACTCGAACTGGCGCGGTCCGATCTGGTTCCCCGTCAACTACCTCGTGGTCGACGCGATCCTGCGTTACGCACGCTACTTCGGCGACGACCTGACCCTCGAGTACCCGACCGGCTCGGGGGTGCAGCGCACGTTCACGGAGATCGGGGAAGACCTCCGCGCACGGCTGATCTCGCTCTTCCTCGTCGGGAAGGACGGGCGCAGGCCGTGCCACGGCTGGGTCGAGAAGCTCCAGACCGATCCCGCCTGGAAGGACAACATCTTCTTCAACGAGTACTTCCACGGCGACAACGGTGCCGGCCTCGGCGCGAGCCACCAGACCGGCTGGACGGGCATCGTCGCGGACCTGATCCGGAGGCGTCACGGCGCGCCGATCCCCACGATCGGCGAGTTGCTCGACGCGCTGGACGAGCCCGTCACGGAGTGATCGTCCTCGGGCCACAGGCATGCGGGGCGCTCGGCGAGGCGGCCGGCAGGGAGTGGCTCGTCACCGACGGCCTCGGCGGCTACGCGATGGGAACGGTGGCGGGGCTTCGAACCCGTCGCTACCACGGGCTCCTCGTCGAGGCTGCAGGCGGGCCCTCGGCGCGGATGCTCGGTCTCGCCGCGCTCGACCCGGTGCTCGTCGTCGGCGACACCCGGTACCGGCTCGGCACGGACGAGTGGGTGTCGGGGGCGGTGGACCCGCGCGGACACGAGCTCCTCGTGTCCTTCGTCCTCGACCGGGGCGTACCCCGGTGGCGCTGGCAGGTCGGAAGCATCGTGGTCGAGCGCGAGGTGGCGATGGCTCACGGACGCTGCGCGGTCGGCGTCGTGCACCGCCTCGTCCGGTCAGACCGGCCGGTGACGCTCGAGCTGACGCCGCTCTGCACGTGGCGGAGCGTCCACGGCGAGCGGTTCGCGGCCGGTGACCCTGCGGTCGAGGCAACCGCGGACGGATTCGCCTTCGAGGGCGCCTACCGTGTCGCGGGCGCCGGCTGGCGGCCGGGCGGCGCGTGGTATCGCGGCGTGCGGGCGCGCGAGGAGGCCGCCCGGGGACTGAACGACCGCGAGGACCTGTGGGCGGCCGGAACCTTCGCGATCGAGCTCGTCGCCGGAGAGGCACACGAGGTGACCGCCGCCGCCGCGCCGTTCGGTGGCGAGCTTCCGCGCGCGGCGGCCGTGGTCTCGGCCGCCCGTGAGCGAGCGGCGTTCCTCACGAGGCAAGCGGGCGCCTCCGGCGAGCTCGACGAGCTGCTCGTCCTTGCGGCCGACCAGTTCGTCGTCGACCACGACGGGCCCACCGCCGTCGCCGGCTATCCCTGGTTCGGCGAGTGGTCGCGCGACCTGATGACCTCGTACGAGGGGCTCTTCCTCGCAACGGGCCGGGCCGAGGAGGGCCGCGAGGCGCTACGGCGCGCGGCGGCAACGCTCTCCGAGGGCATGCTCGCGAACACCGCGGACACGGGAACGCTGGAGTACAACACCGCCGACGGGACGCTCTGGTTCGTCCACGCGCTCGGCCGCCATCTCGTCGTGACGGGCGACGAGGACCTCGGGGCCGAGCTCGCGCCGGCGGTGGAGGAGATCGTCGCCCACCACCTCTCCGGGACACGCTTCGGGATCGGCGCCGATGCCGACGGGCTCCTGCGGCAGGGAGAGGAGGGCCTGGCGCTGACGTGGATGGACGCGCGCATCGACGGCGTCCCGGTGACGCCGCGGATCGGGAAGCCGGTCGAGGTGAACGCACTCTGGATCCAGGCGCTCGGGATCGCGGGGCAGCCTCGCGCGCACGGACCGCTGGGATACGACGCACGAGACCGCGCGGGCCTCGTTCCGCGAGCGCTTCGTCCGGCCGGACGGCCGGGGGCTGCTCGACCTCGTCGACGGGCCGGACGGCGACGACGCGGCGGTCCGCCCGAATCAGCTGCTCGCGGTCTCCCTGCCCGGCGGGCCGCTCGCCGGCGCCGCCGTCGACGCCGCCGCGCGCTCCGTCGTCGAGGCATGCTCCGCGCTTCTGACGCCGCTCGGCCTGCGGTCGCTCTCGCCGGACGATCCGGCCTACCGTCCCCGTCACCGCGGCGGACCGGCGGATCGGGACTCGGCCTATCACCAGGGCACCGTGTGGCCGTGGCTGATGGGCCCGTACATCGACGCGGCCCGACGCGTGGGCGTCCCGGTCGATGGGCTGCTCCAGGGCCTCGCCGGCCATCTCGGCGACTGGGGCCTGGGCTCGGTCTCCGAGACCGCGGACGGCGCGCCTCCGCACGCCGCCACCGGATGCCCCTTCCAGGCCTGGTCGGTGGCCGAGGTCCTCCGCATCCACCGAAGCAGGTCGGTGCGTTAGGGTCGAGCGGACGACGGCCCGGGAGGTCGAAGGGTCGTCGTCGAGGGGTCAGGTTCCCACCTCCTCGAAAGGGGCATCGATGGCAGACGAGACGCACGACAGGCCCTTCGCGATCGTCGGGAGGGGGACGCTCTTCGACGGAGCCGCCTACTGGGCGACGCTGCTCGGCGTCTACCTCATGGTCGGCGGGTTGATGTTCTACTCCGGCAAGGAGAAGCTCTTCGACGACGACGGGAACGCCCCGCAGGGGATCAAGGACCAGTTCAAGGGCACGTTCATCGACACGTTCCCGGGCACCGACGCCGCGTGGGTGATCCTCGGCCTCCTCGAGTTCGGGGTCTTCCTCCTCCTCTTGGCGAGCCTGGTCTTCCTCGAGTTCCTGCCGCACCGCGACAAGCTGTTCCTCCAGCTGGGGCTCGCCGTGGCGATGCTGACGTTCGCGTGCCTGGCGTTCGGGCAGACCGCGACGAAGCAGTTCTCGGGGACAGCGTCGCTCTACACGTACTTCGGCTCGACTGTGGTGATCATGATCCTGGTCAGCCTCATGCCGCCGAACCGCTCCGACCGCTGGCTGGGCGGTACGGGTGGATCCGGCGGAACCGGCGGATCGTAGGCGTCCGAGACCACGCGACGTCGCGCACGCCGCTCCGGCGTGCGCCGTCGCCTGGTCCGGGGCGGCGGCGTCGACGACGCGAGTAGCGTGTGGGCCGTGCGTGGCCAGGCGGGTGCAGCATGGTGACGGCCGACGAGATCGCCGGCGTCGCGATCTTCGCGGAGCTCCCCGAGAGCGAGCGGGAGCGGCTCGCGCGGGCAGCGGCGGACATCACTCTCGCCGAGAAGGAGTACGCGGCGAGCCCCGGCGACGAGCGCGCACTCTTCGCCGTACTCGCAGGACGCATCGAGGCGGTCCGGATCGACGACGGGATCGAGCGCATCGTCGGTGAGCGGCTACCCGGCGACGTGTTCGGGGAGGTCCCGATCACACTCGGCACCGTCTTCCCGGTCGGGTTCCGGGCCGCCGAGGAGACCCGCGTGATGCGCATCGAGCCGCGCGACTACCACGCCGTGGCGGCTGCGGCACCCGACGTCGCGCTCGAGGTCGGCAGGCTGGCCGCCCACCGAATGGGAGGCCCCGGCGGCCTCCAGGGCCTCGCCTCGACACCGGAGCAGCCGCGCGCGATCGTGATCGGGCACCGCTGGGACGCTTCGTGCACCGAGCTCCGCCGCTTCCTCGACCGCAACCAGATCGTCCACCGCTGGTTGCAGCCCGACGTCCCGGAGGACGCCGAGCAGTGGTGGGGGGCACTGCCCGGCGACGGTGACTATCCGGCGCTTCGCGTCGTCGACGGCAAGACGGTGGTCAAGCCTCAGCCGCGGCGCGTCGCCGAGCTCCTCGGGCTCGCGACCGAGGCGGAGGCACCGGAGTACGACACCGTGATCGTCGGTGCGGGGCCTGCCGGGCTCGCTGCAGCCGTCTACGGGGCGTCCGAGGGCCTGCGAGTCATCGCCGTCGAGCAGGAGGCGCCGGGGGGCCAGGCGGGCACCTCGTCCCGCATCGAGAACTACCTCGGCTTTCCGTCGGGCGTGTCGGGCGCCGAGCTCGCCAAGAAGGCGCTGGAGCAGGCGCGTCGCCTGGGCGCGGAGATCCTCGTCACCCGGTCGATCACGAGGATCGATACCGCCTCGCGCCACGTGCACCTCGACGGCGGCGACGTCCTCCGCGCGAGGACGATCATCCTCGGGTGCGGGGTCACGTGGCGCCGGCTCGAAGTCGATGGGTTCGAGAGGCTCTCCGGGAAGGGGATCTTCTACGGCGCGGCGCGCAGCGATGCGCCGGGCACGCACGGTGTGGACGTCCAGATCGTCGGTGCGGGCAATTCGGCGGGGCAGGCCGCGATCGCCTTCGCGACCCACGCTCGGAACGTGACGATCCTCTGCCGCGGCGAGGGGCTGGAGAAGAGCATGTCCCGCTACCTCGTCGACCAGATCGCCGCACGCTCGAACATCGATGTGCGTCCCCGGACGGTCATCTCGGCCGCGCACGGCGACGCTGCGCTCGACGCGATCGACGTCCGCAACCTCGACACGGGGGAGACGACGCGGCTCGAGTCCGGCGGCCTCTACATCTTCATCGGCGCCGACGCCCAGACCGACTGGCTGCCACCCGAGATCGCGCTCGACGCCCTCGGGTACGTCCTCACGGGCACGGACGTGCGCACGGCAGGGCGTTGGACGCTGGAGCGCGACCCGTACCTGCTCGAGACGAGCGTTCCAGGCATCTTCGCCTGCGGCGACGTGCGGTTCGCGCCGGTGAAGCGCGTCGCGGCCGCGGTCGGCGAGGGGAGCATGGCGATCGCCTTCGTGCACCAGTACCTGAAGGACGCGGACGCCGGCACCCGCCCGATAGGCCCGTGACGGCATCTCGCCGTTTGGGCCGCCGACACCGGCTCTATCCCTCGGATGGGGGACGCCCGGCTCTCTCCGGCGCGGACACGATCAGAGCGATCTTGGGGGAGAGGGCACGACGTCTCGACACGGCTGCGGAGCGCGGGGAGGTCCGCGGTGGCCGCGCGCGGCTCGGAGTCGCGACCGCCATCCTGAGCCTGTCGGCGCTCGAGGCGCGCCTCGACGCACAGCCCGGGCCGTGCGGGGTCGTGTTCATCGACCTCGACGACATGAGGGAGGTCAACGACCGGCACGGTCACGAGGCCGGCGATCGGCTCCTGCGCAGCGCGGCAGGACGCCTGTCTCACGTCGTCTCCGCCGGGTTTGCGGCCCCCATCGGGAGCGACGAGTTCGTGCTCCTCGTGCCCGGGCTCGACGACGCGGTCGCGCTCGAATGGATCGTGAGCCGCGTCGGCGAGACGCTTGCCGTCCCGTTCGACATCGGCCTCCCCGAGCCCGTCGAGGTGAGCGCGACCGCGGCCGGAGCGCTGTGGCGTCCCGGCGACGACCCGCGCTCCGTGTTCGGCACGGTCGACGAGAGAGTGATGGTCGGCAAGGTGTACCGGCGCGAGGACGGCTTCGGAAAGCTCGCGGACCTCGTCGCCGGCGTCCTCGACCGGGCGCCCGAGGTCGAGCTGCTCGACGCAGCGGCCGGAGCGATGCTGCACCTCGCCGGTGCGGACCTCGGTCTCGTCCTCGTAGCGGGCGAGGTGGCCTTCGCCCCCGACCTGGCGGCCGCGGCCGCGGTCGAGATCGCCTCCCGTGCCGCCGCAGAGGCCGCGGATACGGGACGGTTCGTCGACACGCGGGACCAGGAGTGGGAGGTGGTGGCCGCGCCGCTCGGAGCACCGGACACGAGCGCCGGCGCGGTCGCCGTGCTTCGGCGCGGCTGGCGCTTCGGCCGCCGCGAGCGCGTCCTGGTCGCACAGGCGGGACGGCTCCTCGGCCCGAGCATCGCGGCCCGACGGACGCTCGAGGACGCCCTCGGCCAGATCGCGCGGCTGTCGGAACAGGCGCTGAGCGACGAGACGACCGGGCTTCCCAACCGGCGTGCCCTGCTGGGCGGCCTCGCGGAAATCTCCGACGCGATGGCTCTGTCGGTGCTCCTGATCGATTTCGACGGCCTACGCGCGGTGAACAACATCCTCGGCCATCAAAAGGGCGACGAGCTGATCCGCCGGGTCGCGGCGGCGATCCAGGAGTCGCTCGAGTGCGGCGAGATCGTCGCACGCCTCCACGGGTCGGGCGGCGACGAGTTCGTGGTCTGCTGCCCTGGTCTCGACGAGGACGCCGCGCTCGCGCGGGCCGAGGACCTCGAGCGGCACCTGATGGACATCCGGCTGCCCTCCGCGCTCCGGCACCTCTACCGCGGCGCCTCGGTCGGCACGAGCACGCGGACGAGCGGCGAGAGCCCGGTCGCGTTCCTCGAGCGTGCCGCCGCGTCGATGCGCGACCGCAAGGCCGCGCGCAAGACGCTCGAGCCCTAGCCGGGGGAGGAGGCGACGTCGTCGATCGGCTGGCCTCCGACGGACCGACCCCTACACCGCGACGACGCTGAACGGCGTGTCGACCGCGTCCTGGCGTCCCGGCACCCAGAGGCTGACCCGGAAGACGCCGTTGCCGACGTAGCCGATCGTGGTCTCCGCGGCTCCGGAGCTCGCCATCGCAACCTGGCTCGCGCTCCCGGGGAAACGAACCTCGAAGACGCCGGCGTTGACGCGCCGGGCCTGCGGGGCGCCGCCGGAGCAATTGAACCGCGCGCCGATCAGCGGCTTCGCGCTCGTGAACTGGTCGGGGAAGTTGGCCATGCCCTTCGCGGGATCGCCGTTCACGGCCACGTAGCTCCGGACGGCGCCGGGCAGGCAGCGGGCCTGCGGCCTGACGGCTTCGTTGACCGCGATCGCCGAGCCGCCGAGGGCGAAGAAGAGCGCTGCGCCGGCGAGGACGGTGGACGGGCTGACACGCATCGGGAACCTCCCTGTGGCGGGCGACGACGGGCGTATCCTCGTGCGCGCGTCGGACGGCGGTCAGTTGGTGCCGTCGACGATCACCTGGGCGCAGGCGATGGGATCGTCGCGCGCCACGTAGCGGTCCTCCATGGGCATCCAGCGCTCGACCCAGGTCGCCCGCGCCGCCTCGCCGTCCCGCGCGATCCCTCGCGCCAGCCGTGTCTCGTACGGCGCCTCGACCCACACGCGGACGTCGTAGGCCTCCCGGAACATGCGGTGGAGCGCGCAGACGCCCTCCACGACCACGATGCCCTCCGGCTCGACCGTCCGCCCGCCGCCCGGGCGCCGTGCGTCCCAGTCCCATGCTGCATAGCGTGCCGCGCGATCGGCGAGCAGCGGCTCGAACACCTCGGAGTGCAGACGAGAGAGCTCGAAGCCGTCCCCGTCCCAGAACTCGTCGGTGCCGACCACCTGCGCGCCGGAGAGCAGCTTCGCCAGCGTCGATTTCCCCGAGCCGCCTCGACCCCCGATCCCGACGAAGGTGAAGGAACGCACACGCGGCACGGCGGCGATCAGATCGAGCACCGGGCGGACGTCCACCTGGCCACGCTAGCCGTTGACGCAAGACCGTCCCGATGAACTACGCTCGCAGGCACAGGCCACGCGCGTCCCACCGGAGGATCCCATGAGCGAGACCACCCGTGTCGTCGTCCCCTACGAGTCGATGGACCCGCTCGCGATCGGGGCGACGGACGACGAGTCGAAGAAGCATCGGGACACCCTCGAGGTCGAGATCCCGACGGCGAATCTGATCACCGTGGTGCAGCCGGACGAGCCGGCGCATGTCGGTGACCCGACCGAGGCCGCGCGCCGGGCGCTTGCCGAGCCGGTCGACGGGCCGACGTTCGCCGACCTGCTCGAGGGCAACCGCAGCGTCGCCGTGATCGTCGACAACCAGTTCCGGCCGACGCCGTCGTCGAAGCTCCTGCCCGCCGTCTTCGACGCGATCGACTCCGCCGGGATCACCGACGTCCGGGTCTGCTGCGCGAACGGGAAGGTCTTCCCGATGTCCGAGTCGGACACCGAGCAGAAGATCGGTCGCGAGAACCTCGCACGAATGGAGCGGAACGGGTGGTCGTTCTCGCAGAACGACCCGCAAAACCCGGATGCATACACATTCGTGGGTGTCTCGTCGGGAGGAACGCCGGTCTGGCTCCTCGACCCGGTCGCCTCGGCGGACGTGAAGATCACGATCGGCCAGGCGCAGGCGAACCATTGGGGTGCAGGCGGCGGAGGGAAGCTGATCCTCCCGGGCGTCGTCTCGGACGAGACGGTCGAGTCGAACCACTGTGCGTTCGTCACGTCGCCCCAGACGCACTACGGGGCATACGTCGGCCCGATGCGCTCGGACATCGACGAAGTGGCGACGATGTGCGGGCTCGACTGCACGCTCAACGTGCTCCTCGACACGCACGGCCGCGTGATGGACGTCGTGTTCGGCTCGCACCCCGAGGCGCATCGCGAGGCGATCCGCCGGTTCAACGACATCTACGCCTACGAGTCGTTCGTGCCGGAGCACGGCCCCGCGGACATCGCGATCTGCGGAGTCTTCGCGCCGACCGACCATCTCTTCTTTCACACGGGCTGGGGCTGCATGTCGGCCGACCTCGTCGTGAAGGACGGCGGCACGCTCATCTACGCGAGCCCTTCGCCGGGTGTCTCGACCGCGATCGGCGACTTCCCCGGCTTCGCTCTGATGGACCTCATGAAGCCGTACATGCCGGCGACCCCGGAGAACTACCAGCGTGTGCTCAGGGATATCCACGCCCGCGCGATCCAGATGTGGGCCGGCTGCATCTGGGTGCCGATCTACGAGGTGATGACGCGGAAGCGCCTGACGGTCGTGACGCTCGAGGAGAACCTCGAGATGGCGGCGGACATCGGGCTCGACGCGACCACGTCGATCGACGGCGCGCTTGCGGCCGCGTTCGAGCGACACGGCCCGGACGCGAGCGTCGTCGTTCTCCCGTACGCCCGCTACCAGTTGCCGCGGAACGCCGTTCGGATGGACCACGCCGACGACCATGTGTTCGCGTACGCGGGGCAGACGTAGGAGGAGCAGTGGACGAGGCCGCGCGCCGGACGATTCCGGGCCTCCAGGCCCCCGGCGCGGCGGCCGCGGACGACGTCGGCCGTGAGATCCGCGGCTCGACGACGATCCTCGAGCTCCTCCGGATGTTCCCGGACGGACGCGCGACGAAGCTGATGAGCGAGATCCAGTTCCCCTGCGCGCACTGCGGCGGGGCCGTCCGAGAGCCGCTGACCCTGGCCGCGACCCGTCACGCGCGGAGCCCGCGGGCGGTCTTGGACGCGTTCCGCGCGCTCGACGGGCCCGGGCCGAGCGAGGAGCAGCTGGCCGCCGCGCGGCAGCGGATCCCGCGCCGGTAGGCGCGCGGCCGTGCGATGCTCCGCCCGTGGCCGTCGCCGCGGAGCACACGACGTGGGTCGGGCGATCGCTCGACCGGGTCGAGGACGAGGCGCTGCTGCGTGGGGAAGGGCGGTTCATCGACGACCTCGAGCCCGTCCCGCACGCGTGGCACGCCGCGGTCGTCCGCTCCCAGCTGGCGCATGCACGGATCACGGTCGATCCTGCCGCGGCACTCGCCTTCGACGGCGTGCGGGGTGTGCTGACCGGAGAGGACGTGGCGCGCCTCTCGAAGCCGTTCGCCGCGGCGATCGAGTCGCCGTCGCCCCAGTACGCGGCCGCCGTCGGGACGACGCGCTACGTCGGTGAGCCCCTGGCCGTCGTCGTCGCACGCGACCGGTACGTCGCGGAGGACGCCGCGGAGCTCGTGGCCGTCGACTACGACCCGCTCGATCCGGTGGTCGACGTGCTTGCGGCCGCGCCGATCCACGAGCGGTCGTTCCACTACGGCGACGTCGACGAGGCTCTGGCGCGCGCACACCTCGTCGTGCGTGAGACCTTCCGCGTGCCGCGGTTCACGTGCATGCCCGTCGAGTGCTTCGGGGTCGTCTGCGACTGGGACGACACCGCCGGCGGCCGGCTGACCGCCTGGGTGAACTTCCAGGGGCCGTTCACGCTGCACGGCGTCGCCGCAGCGGCGCTCGGCCTGCGCGGCGATCGCCTGCGGCTCGTCACTCCGCCGGACTCGGGCGGCTCCTTCGGGATCAAGGCGGCGGTCCTCCCGTACGTCGTCCTCCTCGGGATCGCGTCGCGCAAGCTCGGCGTTCCGGTGCGCTGGACGGAGGATCGTCTCGAGCACCTCGCGGCCAGCTCGGCCGCGACGGGCCGCGTCACGACGGTCGAGGCGGGCTTCGGCGAGGACGGGGAGCTGGTCGCGCTCCGCTACGACGCGCTCGAGGACGTCGGCGCATACGTCCGCGCGCCCGAGCCGGCCACGCTGTACCGGATGCACGGATCGCTCTCGGGTGCATACCGGGTGCGGAACGTCGCCGCGCGGTACCGGGTCGCGCTCACGAACACAGTGCCCTCGGGGCTCAATCGCGGCTTCGGGGGGCCACAGCTCTACTTCGGGCTCGAGCGCGTGATGGCGATCGCGGCCCGCCGCCTGGCGGTCGACCCGGCCGCGCTCGCGCGGCGGAATCTCGTCCCGGCCGACGAGATGCCCTACCGGACTCCTGCGGGAGCGCTCTACGACTCCGGGGACTACGTGGCATGCCTCGATCGTGCGCTCGAGCTCGTCGGCTACGGCGCCCTGCGCGAGCGGGTCGCCGAGGCACGGGCAGAAGGACGGCTCGCCGGCATCGGGCTCGCATGCGTCGTCGAGCCGTCGATCTCGAACATGGGGTACATCACTCTCGCCCAAACGGCGGTCGAACGCGGCGCGGCAAGGCCCAAGTCCGGCAACGCCGAGGGCGCATCGGTGACGATCGACCCGCTCGGAGGGATCACCGTCCGGGTCGGCACGACGCCGCAGGGCCAGGGTCATCGGACCGTCTGCGCCCAGGTGGTCGCGGACGAGCTCGGCTGCGAGCCGGACGACGTGACCGTGCTCTCCGAGCTCGACACGCAGACGACGCCGTGGACGGTTGCGTCGGGCAACTACTCGTCGCGGTTCTCGGGCGTGGGCGTCGGAGCCGTGCAGCTCGCCGCGCGGCGAGTCCGCGCGAAGATCGACGCGATCCGCGAGCACACCGGCGAGCCAGAGCTCTCGCTGCGCACGGTCGCCGGGGTTGCGCACTGGAGCCCCGAGGCCCTGCCGGAGGGCATGGACCCCGGTCTCGCGGCGATCGCCTTCTGGGCTGCGCCGAACCTCGACCCGCCGGACGCCGAGGATCGGGTCGCCTCCTCCGGGGCGCACGGGATGATCGTCGACATCTGTGCGGTCGAGGTCGACGCCGAGACGGGCGCCGTCTCGGTTTTCGACTACGTGACCGTGCACGACGCCGGTGTCCTGCTCAACCCGAGGCTCGCAGACGGCCAGATCGTCGGCGGTCTCGCGCACGGGATCGGGGCGGCGCTCTTCGAACGCCACGTCTACGACGAGGCCGGGAACCTCATGACCGGCTCGCTCGTCGACTACCTGACGCCGACTGCGCCCGACCTGCCCGTCCCCCGGATCGGCCACCTCTCCTCGCCGTCGCCCTTCACCGCGCTCGGAGCGAAAGGCCTGGGGGAGGGGAGCACGATGTCCGCTCCGGTCGCGATCGCGAACGCCGTGGCAGACGCGCTCGGTCGGGACGACGTCGAGCTGCCGCTCACGGCCCCGCGGGTCTGGGCGCTGATCCATCCGGAGACCGGGTGAAGCCGGCGCCGTTCGAGTACGTCCGCGCTCGCTCGCTCGAGGAGGCCCTCGCGGCGCTGACCGACGGCGGTGAGGACGCGAAGCCGATCGCAGGCGGCCAGAGCCTGGTGCCGGCGTTGACGATGCGCCTCGTCAGGCCGACGCTGCTGGTGGACGTCAACCGGGCCGGGCTGGGCGCCGTCACCGTGAACGGGGAGCTTCGAATCGGTGCGACGGTTCGCCAGGCAGCACTCGCCGACGACGCGCGCCTGCATCCGCTGGTGCGCCAGGCCCTGCCTTTCGTGGGCCATTTCGTGACACGGAACCGGGGCACCGTCGGAGGCTCGATTGCGCACGCAGACGGCGCGGCGGAGCTGCCGCTCTGCCTCCTCGCGCTCGACGGGATCGTCGTCGTCGAGGGACCGCGCGGGAGGCGCGAGATCGCGGCGGACGGATTCTTCGTCACCCATTTCATGACAACCCTGCAGCCCGGAGAGCTCGTCGTGGAGTCCGTCTGGCCGCTCGCACGGGCCGACGACGCGTGCGCGTTCGCGGAGCTCGCCCTTCGGACGGGCGACTTCGCGCAGTCGATGGCCGCGGTCGTGCTTCGTCGCGATGCGGGCGTTGTCGTCGAGGCGCGGGTCGCTGTGGGGGCCGTGACCGACCGACCGACACGCTTGCCGGAGGTGGAGGCGCTCCTCCTGGGCTCGACGGGAGACGAGGCCGCAGCGGAGGCGGGCGCGCTCACGGCACGGCTCGTCGACCCGCCCTCGACGATCCATGCGTCCGCGCGCTACCTGCGCGCGCTCACCGGCAGTCTCGTCACGCGTGCGACCGAGCGGGCGCGATGATCGAGATCGCGCTCACCGTGAACGGAATGTCCGTGCGTGAGGAGGTCGAGCCGCGCCTGCTGCTCACCGACTTCCTCCGCCACCGACTCGGCCTGACCGGCACGCACGTCGGGTGCGAGCACGGGATCTGCGGGGCGTGCACCGTCCTCCTCGACGGCGCCGCAGTGCGCGCGTGCTGCCTCCTCGCGGTTCAGGCGGACGGCACGTCGGTGACGACCGTCGAGGCGCTCGCGGGCACGTCGCGGCTCGGGCCGTTGCAGGAGGCTTTTCGGCGCCACCACGCTCTCCAGTGCGGCTTCTGCACGCCGGGAGTCCTGATGGCCGCGACGGACCTGCTCGCCCGCGGCGCTCCGACGCGTGACGAGATCGTCGACATGCTCTCGGGCCACATCTGCCGCTGCACCGGCTACGCGCCGATCGTCGACGCGATCGAGGACGTCGCACGCGCGTGAACCTCGGCCAGTCTCTCCTCGCCGCCTGCGAGCGGCACCCCGAGCACGAGGCCTTCCCGCTGATCACGTACGACGAGCTGCTTCCACGTGTCCGACGGATCGCCGGCGGCCTCGACGCCGATGCGGGAGACCGGGTCGCGTTCGTCCTCGACAATCGGCTCGAGGCGGCGCTTCTCTACTGGGCGTGCCAGTGGAGCGGCGCGGTCGCGGTACCGCTCTCCTGGCGCCTGACCCCGGACGAGCTCGACTATTGCCTCGGAGACTGCGGCGCGGAGGTCGTGATCCGTGCGAACGACGCGCTGCCGGACGGGCCCGAGCACCCTGGTGCGCTCGATCGCGACGAGCGCGAGACGTCGCTCCTTCTCTACACGTCGGGGACGACCGGGCGCCCGAAGGGCGTCCCGCGCTCGCACGGCGCCGACCGGGCGGGCGGTTGGTCGCAGGCGCTGCAGCACGGGTACGCGTGGGGCGACCGGACGCTCGGCGTGATGCCCCTCTACCACACCATGGGTATCCACTCGTTGCTCGCGATGCACCTCGTCGGCGGCTGTTTCGTCCCGCAGCCGCGTTGGGACGCGCGCGAGGCGCTCCGCCTGATCGCTGCGGAGCGCATCACCTCGCTCTACCTCGCGCCCACGCTGTTCCACGACCTCGTCCACCACCCGGAGGCGGCTACGACCGACCTCTCCTCGGTGCGGGCTCTCGGCTACGCGGGCGCAGCGATGACGTCGACGCTCGTGCGGGGTTGTGTGGAGGTCTTCGAGCCCGAGGTGTTCGTCAACCACTACGGCTCGACCGAGATCTACACGTTCACGATCGGGCGCGACCAGCTCGGGAAGCCGGGTTGTGCGGGCCGTGCAGCCGTCAACACGCGGCTCAGGCTCGCCGCCTCCGGCGAGATTCTCGTGCATCTCGGCTCGGACGAGGCCTTCGCCGGGTACTGGAACCGCCCCGATGCCGACGCGAAGTCGATCGAAGACGGGTGGTACCGAACGGGCGACACCGGGCACCTCGACGAGGACGGTGACCTCTGGCTCGACGGCCGGGTCGACGACATGATCATCTCGGGCGGCGAGAACATTCATCCGCTCGAGGTCGAGGACGTGCTCGCAGCTCATCCGGGCGTCGCCGAGGTCGCGGTGATCGGCGTCGCGGACGAGCGGCTGGGCCAGCGCGTCGTCGCCGTCGTCGTCGGCGCGGCCACCGGCGAGGAGCTGGACGCCCACTGCCTGGGCTCGTCGCTCGCACGGTTCAAGCGGCCCCGCGAATACCGCTTCGTCGACTCGCTTCCGAAGAGCGCATCGGGAAAGATCCTCCGCAGGATGCTGCGGGACGGTATGGGAGAGAGCGCGTGAGCGAGCTCGACGGCTTCGGGCTCGAGCGCGACGGGCCCGTCGCGACGATCACGCTGGACGTGCCCGGGAAGCTCAATCGCGTGTCCATGGCGGCACGCGATCAGCTCTCCGCGGCCTTCGCCGAGCTCGACGCGGACGAGGACGTGCGGTTCGTCGTGCTCACCGGCGCGGGCGGGCAGTTCACGGCGGGAGGCGACATCGCCGGGTTCCTCGAGCGGTCGCCGTGGCAGGTGTCGCAGCTCGCGCGGAACGTCGCCGCGCCCGAGCGGTGCTCCAAGCCGGTCATCGCGCGCCTCGAGGGATACGTCTTCGGCGTCGGGCTCGAGCTCGCCCTCGCGTGCGACTTCCGCATCGCGGCCGAGGACGTGCAGCTCGGGCTTCCCGAGGTCACGATCGGGATGATCCCCGGCTCGGGTGGCACGCAGCGGCTTGCGCGGATGGTCGGACTCGGCCGGGCGAAGGACATCGTGATGCGGGGCCGCCGCGTCCCCGCGGACGAGGCGCTCGCGCTCGGGCTCGTCGGCCGGGTCGTCGGCCCCGACGAGCTGGACGGCGCCGTTGCGTCCCTCGTCGACGAGCTGTCGCGGCTGTCGCCCTTGGCGCTCGGGATGGCGAAGCGTGTTCTCAACACCGTCTACGACGGCCCGCTCCACATCGGGCTCGAGCTCGAGGGGCTCGCGTACGGCTTCCTGCGTCAGACGCACGACTTCCGTGAAGGTGTCGAGGCATTCGGCGAGAAGCGCCCGCCGGAGTTCACCGGCGACTGAGCATTCCACCGCGCGCCCACGACCTTGCAGCAGACTGTTGCAAGGTCTGACGCGGCCGCCGGCGAGCACGGGCGGCGTGGTTCACCGGGCGCGCCGTCACATGCGGAACACGCCGAACGTCGTCTCCGGCACCGGTGCGTTCGCCGCCGCGGCGAGGCCGAGCGCGAGGACCCGGCGTGTGTCGCGCGGGTCGATGATTCCGTCGTCCCAGAGGCGCGCGGTCGAGTGGTACGGCGAGCCCTCGCGCTCGTACGTCGCGCGGATCTCGTCGGGGTCGGCGTCGCCGACAATGGTCAGCACCGTCGCCGCCTGCTCGCCGCCCATCACGGAGATCCGCGCGTTCGGCCACATCCACAGCTGCCGCGGGCCGTACGCGCGCCCGCACATCGCGTAGTTCCCTGCGCCGAACGACCCACCGGTCACGACCGTGAACTTCGGGACGTCCGCACAGGCGACCGCCATCACGAGCTTCGCGCCGTCGCGGGCGATCCCGCCCTCCTCGTACTCGCGCCCGACCATGAAGCCGGTGATGTTCTGGAGGAAGACCAGCGGGATGCGTCGCTTGCACGCGAGCTCGACGAAGTGCGCGCCCTTCTGCGACGACTCGGCGAAGAGGATCCCGCGGTTCGCGAGGATCCCGACCGGGAAGCCCTCGATGCGCGCGAAGCCGCAGACCAGCGTGTCGCCGTAGAGCGCCTTGAACTCGTGGAAACGGCTGCCGTCGACGATGCGCGCGATCAGCTCGAGCGGGTCGAGCTCGTGCCGGAAGTCCTCGGGGACGAGGCCGTAGAGGTCGCCGGGGTCGATGACCGGCTGCTCGGGCGCGGCGAGCTTCCACGGGCACGGCGCCGGGTCGCCGAGGTTCCGGACGATCTGCCGCGCGAGCGCGAGGGCGTGCTCGTCGGACGACGCGTAGTGGTCGGCGACTCCGGAGCGGCGTGTGTGGACATCCGCGCCGCCCAGCTCCTCGGCGGTGACCTCCTCGCCCGTCGCCGCCTTGACGAGCGGCGGGCCGCCGATGAAGATCGTCCCGGTGCCGCGGACGATGATCGTCTCGTCCGACATCGCCGGCACGTATGCGCCGCCGGCCGTGCACGACCCCATCACGACCGCGATCTGCGGGATTCCCTTCGCGGACATGCGGGCCTGGTTGTAGAAGATCCGCCCGAAGTGGTCGCGGTCGGGGAAGACCTCGTCCTGGAGCGGGAGGAAGGCGCCGCCGGAGTCGACGAGATAGACGCACGGGAGGTGGTTCTGCTCGGCGACCTCCTGCGCGCGGAGGTGCTTCTTCACCGTGAGCGGGAA
Source organism: uncultured Actinomycetes bacterium (assembly GCA_963821365.1). Taxonomy (GTDB): domain Bacteria; phylum Actinomycetota; class Thermoleophilia; order Gaiellales; family Gaiellaceae; genus Gaiella. The sequence goes on along the minus strand of CAWGDT010000003.1, from coordinate 104,800 downwards.
GTACGTGCCGCCCTTCACCGTCGCGTCGTTCGCGACGATCACGCAGGTGCGTCCTTCGACGATCCCGATGCCCGTGACGATCCCCGCGGACGGCGCCTGGCCCTCGTAGACGTCCCAGGCGGCCAGCGCGTTCAGCTCGAGGAAGGCCGAGCCGGGGTCGACGAGCCGGTCGACGCGCTCCCGGGCGGGAAGCTTGCCGCGGGAGCGGTGCCTCGCGAGGGACGTCTCACCACCGCCTGCCGCGACGAGCGCCGTTCGACTGCGGAGCTCCTCCATGAGCGCGCCCATGCGCGCCGCCCGGCTCGCGAACGCGGCGTCGCGAACGACGTAGGTCGCGAGGACCGTCACGCCGTCTCCAGCCGGACGAGGACGGTCCCCGTCGTCACCTGCTCGCCGGGCGTCACCTCGACCGACCCGACAGTGGCGTCGTACGGCGCAGCTCACGACCTGCTCCATCTTCATCGCCTCGAGCACGACAAGCGGCTGGTGCGACTCGACGCGGGCACCGATGTCGACCCTGACGTCGATCACCTTGCCGGGCATGGGCGCGGTCACGCGCCCGTCGCCGCCGGCCGCGCCTGACGCGCGCGCCGCGGCTTCGACCTCGAGCGGGGCGAGCGCCGGAGCGGGCGAGAGGTTCAGGCGCCAGCCACCGTCCCACGGCCCGGGCGGCGAGGGCAGCGGCGGTGCCGAGAGCGGCGCGAACCGCGTGAGGAAGTCGGTCGAGAGGTCTGCGTCACGGAACGCGGGGTGGGCGACGAGCCAGCGCAGGAACGGGAGATTCGTCGTCACGCCCTCGACGACCGTCTCGTCGAGCGCAGCCGCGAGGCGATCGAGCGCGCCGTCGCGGTCGGCGCCGTGCGCGACGAGCTTCGCGATCATCGGGTCGTAGCTCGCGCCGACCTCGTCGCCCTCCTCGACCCCCGCGTCGACGCGGATCGCCGCCGGCAGGAGGAGCCGCCCGACGACGCCCGGCTGCGGGAGGAACGTGCGCGGGTCCTCGGCGTAGAGCCGTGCCTCGACCGCGTGGCCCGTCGTCCGGGGGGTCAGGCCGGCGAGCGACCCGCCGCCTGCGACGCGGAGCTGGAGCTCGACGAGGTCGAGCCCCGTCACGGCCTCGGTGACCGGATGCTCCACCTGGATGCGGCCGTTGAGCTCGAGGAAGAACGCCTCGTCGCCGTCGACGAGGAACTCGGCCGTGCCCGCGCTCTCGTAGCCGATCGCAGCGCCGAACGCGACGGCGTACCCGGCCAGGCGCGCCGCGCATGCCCGACGGAAGGCCGGGCGGGGGAGACTCCTCGACGACCTTCTGGTGGCGGCGCTGGACGGAGCAGTCGCGCTCGCCGAGCGCGACGACGTTCCCGTGGCGGTCGCCCAGGAGCTGCACCTCGACGTGCCGGGGACGAGCCAGGTACCGCTCGCAGTAGACGGTGCCGTCCCCGAATGCCGCCTCGGCCTCGCGCGAGGCGGCCTCGAGCGCGTCCGCGAGGTCGTGCTCCCGCTCGACGACCCGCATCCCCCGGCCTCCGCCGCCCGCAGCCGCCTTGACGAGGAGCGGGAAGCCGAGCTCGGCCGGTTCTCCGGCCTCGAGCGTCGGCACGCCTGCGGCGGCGGCGATCCGCTTCGCCTCCAGCTTGTCGCCGCCCCGGCGCAGCGCATCCGGCGGCGGCCCGACCCACGTCAGGGCCGCGCCGAGCACGGCCTCGGCGAACGCGGCGCTCTCCGCGAGGAAGCCGTACCCGGGATGAACGAGCTCCGCGCCGCTCTCCCGCGCGGCGCTGACGAGGGCGTCGGCGTCGAGATACGACACGATCGGCACGACGGCGTCCGCCACGCGCGTGTGCAGCGCACCCTCGTCGCCGGGGCCCGCGACCGCGACCGTGCCGATCCCCAGGCGCCTGCAGGTGGCGAAGATGCGAACGGCGATCTCGCCGCGGTTCGCGACCAGCAGCGTCCGTCGCTCGCCCATCGCCCGACGACACTAGTGCATCCCGGTCGGGGGATGGCGGAGTCCGACGGCCCTCGTACCCTTTCGCACGAGATGAAGGCGATACCCGTCCTCGTCGCCCTGGCGGTGGTGGCCGCTCCGGGGGCGGCGGGGCAGGATCGCCGCCCTGTGTCGCTCCGGCTCGTCGACGTCCGCGCGTGCGGGACGACGTCGCCGGTAGCGGCGGGCTCCGTCGTGACGATCACGCCGGACGGCGACGGCGTCCGCGAATGCGCCGCGCTTCGCTTCCGGCTCGAGCGGCCCTCACGTGTCGAGCTCGTCGTCTTCCAGCACAAGCCGCGCCCGGGCGTCGTCCACGTCGACCGGGTGACGGCGCCTGCCGGGCTGACGACCATCGTGTGGTCGCCCCCTGCCGCGACCGCTGCGCGGACCTACCTGACGCGCATCACGGTGAACGCCGGCGGAACGCGCAGCTCCCTTGCGGGGCCGGTGATCCGTGTGGGCGCGCTCGCGGGGCGTTTCGAGCGCGAGAGCTACGCCCCCGGCGCGGTCGCCCGTCTCCGGGTCGACGGCGCGGGCGGGCGGAGCGTCTCTCTCGAGATCGTCGACGCCGCGACCGGCGTCGCGGTCGGGAGATCCCGCATCGTCCGCGACGCGGTTGTCGGCGTCCGTGTCGGGAGATGGCGCCCCGGGGTCTACGCCGCGCAGCTCCGCGACGGTGACCGCGTCACCCAGGCGCCCTTTCTTGTGCGCGCGCCGGCGGGAGGCCGGCCACGGGCCGCCGTGGTCCTTCCCACGAGCACGTGGCAGGCGTACAACTTCACCGATGCCGACGGCGACGGCACCGGAGACACGTGGTATGCCAGCCGGCGGCGCGAGAGCGCGCGGCTCGACCGCCCCTTCATGGGCGACGGGATGCCACCGTTCTTCCACCGGTACGACCGCCCGTTCCTGCGCTGGCTTCGCGCGGCGGGGCACGACGCGGACTTCCTCGGCGACGACGACCTCGACCGCGTGCCCGACGCAGCGATCCTCGCCCGCCGCTACGACCTGCTCGTGTTCCCCGGACACCACGAGTACGTGACGCGCCACGAACGCGACCTGATCGAGGCCTACCGCGACCGCGGCGGCAACCTGGCGTTCCTCAGCGCCGACAACCTGCACTGGCGGGTGGAACGGCACGGGGTCGTGCTGCGACGCAAGGAGCAGTGGCGGGCCCTGACGCACCCGCGGCCCGAGGCGTCGGTCGTCGGCGTCCAGTACCGCGCGAGCGACGACGGCACGCATCGTGCCGCGTACGTCGTGCGGAGCACCCGCTGCGCACCCTGGCTCTTCCGGGGGACGGGCCTGACCCGCGGGTCGCGCTTCGGCTGGAGCGGAGTCGAGATCTCGGCGACGACCGCCGACTCGCCGGCCGGTACCTGCGTCGTCGCCGAGATTCCGAACCTCCTCGGAGCGGGCCGCACCGCGCAGATGTCGTACTACGAGACGGCTCGCGGCGCCAGGGTGTTCGCCTCCGGCGCGTTCTGCCTGGTGAACCGGTCGAGCGCCGTCGCGACGCTCCTCGAGAACGTCTGGCGGAGGCTCGCGCGGCCATGACCGGGCGGACACGCATCGGTGTCGTGTCGCTCGTCCTGGCGGCCGTCCTCGGCGGCGCCGGCCACGGGGCGAGCGGCGCGCCGACGCCGCACCCTCGCATCGTCTGCACGCTCCCTCCAGGTGCCTCCCACCTTCCGGCCGGGGCGCGGCGAGGGCTCATCGGGCATCTCGAGCAGTATCCGGACGTATCGCTTGCCACGCCGTCTCAGCGGGCGACAGCGACCCGGATTCTCGCTCTCGTGCGCCGCGAGGCGCGCGGCTGGACGACGCTGCCGGCGGCGAAGCGGGCCGGCTTCGAGACGCGAACCGCCCGCCGCCGTTCCGGCGACCCGACTGCGCACTACCTGCACGCCGAGAAGCTTCGTGAGCGCCGCGGCGGCCGCGTGTTCGACCCGCGGCGCCCCAAGGCGCTCATCTTCGCCCGCGAGCCCGGGCGTCCCGCCGTGCTCGTCGGGGTGATGTACAGCGTGCAGCGGGGTGAGCGGGGGCCGTCGCCCGGAGGGCCGATCACGCGCTGGCACTCGCACATCGTGTGCACCGTCGGGAACAAGCGTGGCCGCAAGCCGCAGGAGAACGGGACGTGCCGACCCGGGGCGACGGCGTTCCAGGGCAGCGAGATGATGCACGTCTGGTTCACCCGCGACCTCCGCAGCGCGTTCGCGATCGGCGCGCCAGAGCCGGAGCTCTGCCGCGACGGCCTGCTGTCGGGGGCGTTCTGCCGCAGCCCGGGGGCGCGGCGCGCGATGTGAGGGCCGCGGCTACCGTGGCCGCGTGCGGGGCTTCGTCGACATCCATGCCCACGTCGTCCCGTCGGGCGACGACGGCGCGGCGACCGTCGAGGAGGGCATCGAGCTCTGCCGGATCGCCTTCGAGGCCGGGACGCGCGTGCTGTTCGCGACGCCGCACGCGCACGCCGCGTGGGATCAGTTCCCCCGCACGGCCGACCGGAGCGACCTCTTCGAGCGGTCGTTTCCGCTCGTACGCGACGCCGTCCGCGGGTGGGGCCTCGACCTTCGCCGCGGCTGGGAGCTCTATCCGACGGTCGTGACCGACGGCGTCGAGCTCGAGGCGTATCGGCTCGAGGGGACGCGCGCCGTGCTCGTCGAGTTCCCCGGGTGGTGGCTCGACGTCGACGGTGCCGTGGAGCTCGTCGCCGACGCCGCGCGCGTCGTCGAGCGCGCGGGCCTCGTGCCTCTGCTGGCGCACCCCGAGCGATGCCCGGCGGTGGCCGCGAATCCGGCGGCGGTACGACCCCTGGCCGAGGCCGGCTGGCCCCTCTGCCTCAACGGCCCTTCGCTGACGGGCGACCATGGAACCGCCGCCGAGCGGGCCGCCTGGCGGCTGCTCGACGACGGGGTCGTGTCGATCGTGGCGTCGGACGCGCACGGGCTCTCGCGCCCGCCGCGCGTCGACACGGCCTACGCGGCCGTCGCGGGGAAGGTCGGTCGCGACGCTGCGCTGCCTCTCTTCGACGGCAGCGCGATCCCGTGGGCGGCCTGATCAGGCGTCGGGCTCGTCGTGCGGGGGGCGGCGGCGCTCGCCGCCCGGCTCGTCGAGGTCGAGCATCCGGCGCGGGTCGATCTCGCCGACTGCGCTCTTGATCTCCCGCATGCCCGTCCCGAGCCGCTTCGCGGCGTCCGGGACTCCCTTCGCGCCGAAGAGCAGCACGAGCACGCCGAGGAGGATGACGAGCTCCCACGGGCCGACGTCGAAGGGCACCCGGTCAGTGTACGCCCGGCGGCGCACCCCGCCGCGCGTGGCGCTACACCGGATCGGACGGCGGCTTCGGCGCGGGCTTCTCGGAGGCAGCGCCGGTTTCGAGCATCCGTCGCGGATCGACCTCGCCGACGGCCTCCTTCATCTCGCGGACGCCGGATCCGAGGCGCCGTGCCACTTCGGGCACGCCCTTCGCGCCGAAGAGCAGCGCCAGCACGACCAGGAGGATCACGATCTCCCAAACACCCAGGCCGAACGGCATGAGCGGATCCTACGGGAATCGCGCGCCGAACCCGGGACGCCGCCTCACCCGGAAGGGGCATTGCACACCTCCCTGGAGTCGGCTGACGCTTCGCAAGGCCGATGCGGATCCTCAAGCGAACCAGTCGAGCGCCGCTCGTCGACGAATACCTGTCGTATTTCACGATCGTCGAGGCGCGGGAGTTCAGACGGCTCGTCGAGGCGTCGTTCGCGCGGGCCGGCCACGACGTGACGGTCCACGTCGACCACGTGGAGAACCGGCGGGGGACGACCTTCGGCCTGTGGAACATCGGCGCCTTCTGCAGGGGGGCCGACCGGAGCCAGTGGGCCGATCTCGTCGACGAGCACGTGCAGCGCGTCACCACGCCGCCTCGCAGCCTGGGCGCGCTCTCTCCGAGGGAGCTGGAAGCAGCGCTCTACCTCCGCCTCGTCGATGCCGGCTCGGTGCCGGATGTCGACCACCTCGGCTACGCGCGCCAGGTGGCGCCGGGGCTCCTCGAGGTGCTCGCCGTCGACCTTCCGGACTCCGTGATACCGCTGCGCAGGGACGATCTCGCAGGGCTCGGCACGTTGCGGGAGCTGCTCGACCGGGGACGGGAGAGCCTCCGCGCCACGCTCGCGGACGACGGTGTCGCGGCGCGGACCGTCAACGAAACCGGCAGCCCGTTCACGGTGGTCACGAGCCCGTCGTACTTCACGGCCAGCCTGGCGCTGATCCTGCCGGACGCGGTGGAGCGGTTCACAAATGAGGTCGACCGGGGAGACGGTGTCCTCGTCGCCGTTCCCGACCGCCATCAGCTCCTGTACCGGGTGATCGACGACCCGAGCGCGGCCGGGGCGCTCGACGGCATGTTCGAGCTCGCCAGGTGGGCTTTCGACCAGTCGTCCGGGCCGCTGAGCCCGAACGTCTACTGGGTGCGCGCCCTCCGCTGGGCGCAGGTGACGTCCGTCGACGAGGGCAAGCCGCGCGTCTGGCTCCGCGGCGAGCTCGAAAGCGTGATCGAGCAGTCCGCCTGACCGACCGCGCACGGCGCGGTCATCCGAGCGCCCACTCGATCGGCTCCGTGCCGCGGGCGTCGAGCAACGCGTTCGCGCGCGAGAAGTGACGGCACCCGAAGAACCCGCTTGCGGCACTGTAGGGAGAGGGATGCGCCGCAGTGAGGACGTGGTGGCGGGACGCGTCGACGACGGAGCCCTTTTGCTGGGCGTAGCGTCCCCAGAGGAGGAATACGACGCCGTCCCGGCGCTCCGAGAGCTCGCGAATCGCCCGGTCGGTGAACCGCTCCCAGCCCTTTCCCGCGTGCGAGGCGGGCTTCCCCGGCGAGACGGTCAGCACGGCGTTGAGAAGGAGGACGCCGCGCTCGGCCCACGGCGTGAGGTCGCCGGTCGTCGGCCGCCCGAGCCCCAGGTCCGTCTCGAGCTCGGCGTGGATGTTCTGGAGCGACGGCGGCGGGCGCACGCCGGCGGGGACCGAGAAGCAGAGCCCCATCGCCTGGCCTGCGCCGTGGTAGGGGTCCTGGCCGAGGATCACGACGCGCACGTCGTCGAACGGCGTCAGCGCGAGCGCGTTGAAGACGCGGTCGGCCGGCGGGTAGAAGCGCCGCCCGGCCTCGACCTCGGCGACGAGGAACGACCGGAGCTCCGTCATGTAGGGCTGCTCGAGCTCGTCGCCGAGCACCGCGAGCCAGCTCTCGTGCATGCGCGGCCGCATCCGTGCGAGCCTACGTCGTGGAAACGACGGGAGGAGAGCAATGACGGAGTGGATCGACGTGCGGTGGGAGCGGCTCGACGAGCGATTCGCCGCGGTCGGCGGCGACCGGCGCCTCGAGCGGATCTTCGGCGACGGCCGCTGGGTCGAAGGTCCGGCGTACTCGCCCGCGTGGAGGTGCCTGCTCTTCAGCGACATCCCGAACGACCGCACGCTGCGCTGGGACGAGACCTCGGGTGTCGTGAGCGTCTTCGCGCAGCCGGCCGGGTACGCCAACGGCCGCACGATCGACCGGCGGGGCCGCGTCGTCACGTGCGAGCACGGCAACCGCCGGGTCACGCGGCTCGAGCACGACGGCTCGACGACCGTCCTCGCCGACCGCTTCGAGGGCAAGCGGCTCAACAGCCCGAACGACGTCGTCGAGCGCGCCGACGGCACGGTGTGGTTCACCGACCCGAGCTACGGGATCGACACGGACTACGAGGGCGACCGGGCGGACGGCGAGATCGGCGGCTGCCACGTCTACCGGATCGACCCGGACGGCGCCGTCGTGCTCGTCGCGGACGACTTCGTGCGGCCGAACGGGCTTGCTTTCTCGGCCGACGAGTCGCAGCTCTACGTCGCCGACACCCGCGCCCGCCACATTCGGCGCTTCGACGTGTCGGCAGAGGGCGAGCTGACCGGTGGAGACGTCTTCGCCGACACGCCCGGGTCGGCGTACGACGGCGTCCGCCTCGACGAGGAGGGGCGCCTGTGGGTGGCCGCCGCCGACGGCGTGCACTGCTTCCATCCCGATGGGACGCTCGTCGGAAAGCTGCTCCTCCCCGAGACCGCGTCGAACCTGACGTTCGGCGGCGCCAAGGGAAACGTCCTCTTCGTGACCGCGACGTGGGCCGTGTATCTCCTGCGCCTCGACGTCTGCGGCGCCCGTTACCCGGCGTAGCGCTCGACCTTCGCCACGACCTCGCGGCACCACGCCGCGTGGCGGGAGCGGTCGTCGAGGAACTGCGACGGCTTGATGCAGATCGACGTGAAGCCTCGCTCGACCTGCGCGGGGATCGTGGCGAGCGCCTCGTCCAGGTCGGCGACCGAGTCGGCGTCGGGGAAGCGGCCGCGCGTGCCGCCGACGAGCTCGAAGTCCGCGAAGTCGCGTCCGGCATCCGCGAGCGCATTCCGCAGGCGTTCGATGTCCTCGTCGCTCGGCCGGCCGAGCGGGTTCCAGCCGTGCCCGTACCGCACGACGCGGCGCAGCAGCCGCTCGTGCAGCGTGCTCGACCCGAACCACAGCCGCGGCCCGTCGGCGCGCCACGGCTTCGGCTCGACCCAGACGTCCTCGAACCCGTAGAAGCGGCCCGCGAACGACGCCGGCGACGACCCCCAGGCCGCCTGCCACGCGGCGAGGTGCTCGTCGAGGAGCGCGCCGCGGTCGGCGAAGGGCACGCCGAGCGCGCGGTACTCGGGCTCGTGCCAGCTGACCGTGGGGAGGACGACGAGGCGTCCCTCCGAGAGAAGGTCGAGCGTCGCCAGGTCCTTCGCGAGCAGCAGCGGATGGCGGAGCGGCGCGATGATCGCGGCCGCGGCCAGCCGGAGCGTCGTCGTCGCGTGGGCGATCGCCGAGAGCAGGACGAGTGAGCTCGGCCACGGCATCGCCGGGTCCTGGTTGCCGGGGAGCGCGTAGTCGCGCCGGTTCGGCATCGGGCCGTCCGCGTCGGCTCCTCGCCCGAGGACGACATGCTCGCTCACCATGACGGCGTCGAAGCCGGCGGCCTCCGCCTCCTGCGCCATCCGGACGAGCCCGCGGAGGTCGCGCGGATCGGTGAGCGTCCAGTTCTCGGAGAGGACGTGGACCAGCCGGACGCGACTCACAGGTGGTGGGCCTGCGAGCCGCTCCAGTGGCGCCATGCGCTCGCGACGTGCTCGCGCATGATGCTCTCGGCCCGGTCGCCGTCGGCCCCCTCGATGGCCGCGAGAAGCTCCGCGTGCTCGGCGACGTCGGCGTCCTGCCAGTCCGGCTGCGTGCGGCGCCGCGCGAGGAGGCGCCGACCGACGTCGGCGATCCAGAGCGAGTCGATGAGCCGGAGGAACGAGTCGTTCCCCGTCGCCTTCGCGACCGCGAGATGGAACGCGCGACTGGCGTCGTGCGCACCCGCGGCCGTGCGGGCAGAGCGCTCGTCGTCGACCGAGCGGCGGAGCGCCGCGAGATCCTTGTCCGTCCGGCGCTCCGCCGCGAGGCGCGCCAGCACCGGCTCGAGGTGCAGGCGCACCTCGAGGCGCTCGAGAACGCGGCCGAGGCCGAGGTCGGCCACGAAGAAGCCGCGGTTCACCTCGAACTCGACGAGGCCGTCGCCGACCAGCCGGCGGAGCGCCTCTCGCACCGAGCCGCGTGAGATGCCGAGCGCCTCCGCGAGCTCGGCCTGTCCGACGCGCGCACCGGGGGCGAGGCGACCGTCGACGATCATCGCGCGGAGCTCGTCGTACGCCAGTCCGACGACCGAGCGCACGCGGAGCGGGCCAGGGCTCGTCTCGGTCACCGCGTCACTCGGAAGGTTGACATTCGATGTTCGAACCCTTATACCATCGCCCGTCCCCGGCGCAAGGGGCGCCGGACAGCCGGAGGAGGAACGGATGAGTCAGGCGGACTCGACGGCCCCGGGCGCGAGCCTCGGCGAGAAGAACCTCTCGACGATCCATGCCGTGGCGCAGTCGCTTGCGATCGGCCCGATGTTCTCGGTGGCGCTGATCCTCGGCGGGATCTCCCGCCCCGACATCGGGGCGGGATGGAACGCAGCCCTGGCCGTCCTCATCGCGACGCTGGGCGTGCTCGCGATCGGCTACGTCGTCGCGCTCTACGCGCGCCGCTTCGCCGGCGCCGGCGCCGTCTACGAGTACCTCACCCACGGCGCGCACCCGTGGCTCGGCGTCCTCACGGCGGGGTTCTTCTTCGTCGGGGTGCTGTTCCTCGGCGGCGGGGGGATCTACCTCGGGCTCGGCATCCTGATCGACGGGTTCTGGACCGCGCACATCTCCGACTCCGGCCCGGACTGGTGGATCTGGGCGCTCCTCACGCTCGCGGTCGTCCTCGCGCTGAACTACCGCGGCATCCGCATCGCAGTGGGCGCGATGCTGACCTTCGCGCTCGTGTCGTTCGTCCCGATGGTGATCCTCGGCCTCGTGATCGTCGCGAAGGGCGGTGAGGACGGGATCACCTTCTCGATGTTCAACCCGAACGAGACGTCGTGGCTCGGGGTCACCGGCGGCGGCGTGCTCGGCGGAGTGCTCCTCGGGATCCTCCTGTTCGTCGGCTTCGAGGCTGCGGCCTCGCTCGGCGAGGAGTCCTCCGATCCGCATCGCTCGATCCCGCGGGCCGTTCTCTGGACGATCGGCGCCGCCGGCGCGTTCTTCGTCTTCATGGCCTTCGCGTTCTCGATCGGCTACGGCAAGGCCGCGGTCTCGGAGGGCGCCTGGGCGTTCTCGCCCGGCCCCGTGAGCGAGATGGCGACGAAGTACATCGGCTCCTGGTACGCAACGCTGCTGGAGCTCGTGATCATCCTCGACGCGATGGCGCTGGCACTCGCGATCTGCGTCCTCATCGGACGAGGCTTCTTCGCGCTCGGTCGTGACGGGCTCCTGCCGAGTGTCTTTGCGAAGACGTCGCGCCACGACACCCCATGGGTCGGGAACCTCATGGTCGCCGTCGGCTGCGTCGGCCTGATCGTGCTCGTCCAGGCAACCGACTACGCCACGTCGTTCGGGTTCACCGGCGAGGACGGGAAGTTCGTGCCGTTCTTCCCGAACGACCAGTTCGCGACCTTCATCCTCTCGGCGACGATCGGGTCGTTCGCGGTCGAGCTCGTCTACCTCATCCTTGCGGTCGCCGCGTTCCGGCTCGCGCAGCAGTGGTGGCAATACCTGATCGTCGCGGTCGCGGTCGCGACGCCGATCCTCGGATTCTACGGGGCGCTGAACCCGGAGCCCCACAACGGCTCCAACTACAACTGGGTGGCGATGTACTGGACGCTCGGGCTCATCGCCGTCGCGCTCGTGTGGTTCGCGATCCTCCTCGTGACCCGGAGGAGTCGGGTCGACAACGCCGCGGCGCACGCGGCCGAGCACCGCGGGGTGCCGCCGCTCGACGAGACGCTCGACTACCGTCCAGCGCAGTAGTGGAATCGGAGGCATGGCACGACGTTGGTCCGAGCGGCGACGCGCCGGAGGGTCACCTCCGGCGCGTCGAGGCCTGTGGGCGCGCGGTCTGCCTCGGCCGGACGCCGTCGGGCTGGGTGGCGTTCGACGACACGTGCACGCACGAGGAGTGCTCGCTCGCGGACGGTGAGCTCGACGGCGGCGTGATCGTCTGCCCGTGTCACGGCTCCGAGTTCGACGTGCGCACCGGCGACGTCCTCTCGCCGCCCGCGCTCGATCCGCTTCCGGTCTACGAGGCGCGCGAGGAGGGAGGCGCGCTGCTCGTCCGTCTCGCGCCGCCGCCGCTCGCCGAGGCGGCGCTCCACGCCCGCGAGGACCACGTCCCGGAGACTGTCCTCCGCGAGGCGACGGTTCCAGGCCCGTCGCTCGACGATCTCGTCATCGACGACGTCGACCTCACGAATCTCGACGTGTGGGAGGAGCGCGTGCCGTACGACTGGCTCGCGCTCCTGCGGCGCGACGCGCCGCTCCACTGGCAGCCGGAGGAGGACGGCCGCGGGTTCTGGGTGCTCACCCGCTACGACGACGTCCTTGCGGTGTCGAAGGACTGGCAGACCTTCTCGTCCGAGCTCGGCGGCACGTCGCTGCAGGACCTGACCGCGGAGGAGCTCGAGGCGCGCCGCTCGATGATCGACATGGACCCGCCCCCGCACACGCGCCTGCGCGCGCTCGTCAACAAGGGGTTCACACCGCGCGTCGTCAACACGTACGAGGAGCGGATCCGCGGGCTCGCCCGGAGCATCCTCGCCGCCGCCTTCGAGGAGGACGAGTTCGACTGGGTCGACTCGGTCGCCGAGGAGATCCCCATGTGGGTCTTCTCGGAGATCATGGGCCTGCCGGTCGAGGACCGGAAGCTGATCATCGAGCTGGGCGACAAGATCCTCGGCAACACCGACCCCGAGGTGGTCGGCGCGGAGAACGTCGCCGAGGTCGCGCTCAAAGACCCCGAGCTTCGCAAGCTGCCGTTCTCGAGCCCGTTCTCGCTGGACCTGATCGAGTACGGGCGGCAACTCGGCGAGCAACGCCGAAACGACCCACGCGACGACATCACGACGAAGCTCGTCGAATCGGAGCTCGACGGGTCGAGGCTGTCGGAGCAGGAGTTCGGCGTCATGTTCATCCTGCTCACCACCGCCGGCAACGAGACGACGCGTCATACCATCTCGCTCGGCCTCCACGACCTGCTGACGCACCCGGACGAGATGCAGCGGCTGATCGGCGACCCCTCGCTCGCCTCGACGGCCGCCGACGAGCTCCTGCGGCGGGCGCATCCGGTGCACCATTTCCGCCGCACCGCGACGAGGGACGTCGTCATGCACGGACGGCGCGTCAAGCAGGGCGACAAGGTGACGATCTGGTACGCGGCCGCGAACTACGACGAGGCCAAGTTCGCCGATCCGTATCGGCTGGACGTGGGGCGGATGCCGAACCGGCACCTCACCTTCGGCCTCGGCGGCCCGCATTTCTGCCTCGGCATGCACCTCGCGAAGCTCGAGATCAAGGTCTGGCTCGAGGAGCTGATCCCGTACCTCCCGCGGCTCGAGCCGGCCGGTGATCCCGTGCGGCTTCGCTCGTGCTTCTTCAACGGCATCAAGCGCATGCCCGTGCGGGTGCGTGGCTAGACCTTCCGTCCACGGCAAGGAGGCGTTCACGGCATGACCCACGGTCACGACCCCGAGGCGGCCGTCGCGTCGCTGCGCGGCCGGGGCGTCAAGGCGATCCGGCTCCTCTACACCGATCTCCACGGCGTCGCGCGCGGCAAGGACATCCCGATCGGCCACTTCGTCGACCTGCTCGAGGAGGGGGTCGCGTTTTGCGCCGTGATCATGGGCACCGACCTCCACCACACGCCGGTCGTCGGCGGCGAGCAGGGCTACGTCGACTTCGCGATCCGACCCGACCCCGACACGCTCCGGGTCGTCCCGTGGCAGCCCGAGGTGGCGTGGTGCCTCGGCGAGGCGTGGACGCTCGACGGGTCCGACCACTGGCCCTCCTGCCCGCGCGCGCTCCTCGCCCGGGTCGTCGCCCGCTACGGCACGCACGGCCTCCTCCCGATCGTGGGGCCCGAGCTCGAGTGGTTCCTCTGCACGCGCGACCCGACGGCGCCGAACGGCCTCGGCCGCTACGTCGACGAGCTCTCGCGCGTCTACACGGTCGGCGCGATCTCCGATCCGCGTCAGATCAATCTGAGGACGCTCCTCTGGGCGGACGAGCTCGGCCTCGAGGCCTTCGCGGGGAACCATGAGTTCATGAACTCGCAGTACGAGATCAACCTCAAGCACTCGTCGGCGCTCGACGCGGCCGACCGCGCATTCATGCTCAAGGCGGCCGTCAAGGAGGTCGCGGCGACGGAGGGCCTGCTGGCGACGTTCATGGGGCGCCCCTTCACCGACCAGGGCGGATCGGGCTTCCACGTCCACCTGTCGCTGGCCGACGACGACGGCAAGAACGCGTTCGCGTCCGACCAGTCGCAGCTGAGCCTGCTCGGCCTGCGCTTCGTCGCGGGCGCGCTCGAGCACGCGCAGGGGCTGCAGGCGCTGCTCGGCCCGACGGTGAACGCGTACAAGCGGATCCTTCCCGACAGCCTCGCGCCGACGCACGCGAACTGGGGCCACGACAACCGCACCGCATTCTGCCGCGTCCCGAACGAGCGAGGCTCGCGGACACGCGTCGAGATCCGCACCGGCGACGGCTCCGCATGCCCGCACCTGATCGTGGCCGCGCTCCTGCTCGCGGGGCTCGACGGGATCGAGCGCGAGCTCGACCCGCCGGAGCCCGTCGTCGGCGATGCCTACCGCATGGACGACGCGCACGCAGGGACGAGGCTGCCGGGCGATCTCGGCGCCGCGCTCGACGCGCTCGAGGCGGACACGTGGCTGGTCGGAGAGCTGGGCCAGGAGCTCGTGTCGACTTTTCTCGCGATGAAGCGCTTCGAGGTCGAGCGGTTCGCGGAGGCGGTCGGGAGCTTCGACCCCGAGGTCGTCACCGAGTGGGAGGTGCGCGAGTATGCCGCCCATCTCTGAGCTCGTCGTGCACGAGCGGCGCGTCCGCGTCGAGGTCGACGGCGTGCCGCGGTGGGGGCGCCGCGACGGCGAGGCGATCGTCCTCGACGACGGCACCGAGCTTGCGGAGGCCGATGCGCTCTACCTCGCGCCCGCCGAGCCGTCGAAGATCCTCGCCGTCCACCTGACGTACCGCTCACGTGTCGAGGAGTACGCCGCGCGGACGCCGCCCGAGCCGTCCTACTTCGTGAAGCCGCCGACGACGCTCAACGGCCACCGGCGGCCGGTCCCGATGGCGAGCGGCGCGCGGTTCCTGAACTACGAGGGCGAGCTCGCTGTCGTCGTCGGCAGGCGGATGAAGGGCGTGCCGATCGAGGACGCCCTCTCGTACGTCGCGGGCTACGCGTGCGCGAACGACGTCGGGATGCACGACTTCCGCCACGCCGACCGTGGCGCGATGCTACGGGTCAAGGGGCAGGACGGGTTCCTGCCGCTCGGGCCGGAGCTCGTTCCCGCCTCGGAGTTCGACCCGACCGACTACACGATCCGCACCTGTCTGAACGGCCACCTCGTGCAGGAGGCGACCGCGGGCGACCTGCTGTTCGGCGTCGCGTACCAGCTCGCCGACCTCTGCCGGGTGATCACGCTCGAGCCGGGCGACGTGATCCTCACCGGTACGCCGGCGAACTCGCGCCCCATGAAGCCGGGCGACGTCGTCGAGGTCGAGATCACCGGGCTCGGCCGCCTCGAGAACACGATCGAGGAGTGGGACGTCGACCTCGCGGGTCCTGGCGAGCAGCTCCAGGTCTCGGCGCAGACCATCCACGTCGCGCTCGCGATCCCCGAGGACGAGGCGGAGCGGATGGTCGCGGAAGGGCGGATCCCGTGAGCGGACGACGCGAGACGGGGAGAGTGGAGGTGGCAAAGTGGGAGGCGGGAACAGCCTTGCAACAGTCTGTTGCAAAGTCCTTCGCGCTCCCTCTCGCGCCTGCCGGGTCGGCGGGCATCTCGTGCGCCGGCAGGTTGGGCGTGACTCGGCGGTTTGGGCATGACTCGGCGGTTTGGGTGTGATCCGGTGGGTTGGCGTGACTCGGCGGGTTGGGACGTGACCCGTGGGGTGGGGGTGTGATCCGCCTCGGCCGGATCGACCACGTCGGCCTCCGCGTCGCGGACCTCGACGAGGCGGCCGCGCGCTGGTGCATCCAGCTCGGGCTCGTCGAACGACCCCGCGCGGATGGTCGCGCCTACCTCGCCTGCAACGACGAGCCGTACTGCCTCGAGCTCGCGGTCGAGGAGGAGCCCGGCCACGACCACACGGCGTTCGAGCTCCACTCGACCTGCTCGCCGGACGACGTGCGGTCGCACCTCGCGTCGGCCGGTGTCGGCTTCGAGGAGCGTGAGGGGTCGATCTGGCTCGCCGACCCGGACGGGCGCGCGATCCAGCTGCTCCCGCATCGCGCGCCCGCGACGGAGGTCGACCGCTGGCCCCAGCATGCGCGTCCCTCCTCGACGGTGCACGTCGGCGGCCCGCGGCGGCTCGGCCACGTCAATTGCCTCACCGGTGACATCCATGCGAACGCGGCGTTCTACACCGACGTGCTCGGGATGCGGCTCTCCGACTGGCTCGGGACGGCGGGCGTCTGGTTCCACGTCGACTCCGAGCACCATGTGATGGCGCTCGTCGACCTGGGCTACGCGCACTTCCACCACCTCGCCTTCGACGTCGTCGACCTCGGGAAGATGCGCGACCTGCTCGACCACCTGGCGCGGCACGGGCGCTGGGTGTCCTGGGGGCCGACCCGGCACGGGATCGCCGGGAACATCGCGACGTACGTGCGGATCGTCGAGGAGCCGTGCCACGTCGAGCTCTACTGCGACATGGAGCGGCTCGCCGACGACCACGTGCCGCGCAGCTACCCGGACGACCGCTACTCCTCGAACACCTGGGGCCCGCTCCCGCCGCGGTCGTACTTCCGCTTCGACCCGGTCGCCGTCGAGTGGGAGAGCGAGAGCTGGGAGACCCGCGGGCGGCCGCTTCCTCCGGCCGAGGTCGAGGCATGATGCTCCGGGGCTACACCGTCCCGCGCACGCCCGAGGGGCGCTCGTCACTCGTGCCCTACCCACCGTGGTACTACGTCGGCGCGTTCCTCGTGATCGACTACTGGGCCGATCCCGAGAAGGTG
Organism: uncultured Actinomycetes bacterium; assembly: GCA_963821365.1. Taxonomy (GTDB): domain Bacteria; phylum Actinomycetota; class Thermoleophilia; order Gaiellales; family Gaiellaceae; genus Gaiella. The sequence goes on along the minus strand of CAWGDT010000003.1, from coordinate 88,180 downwards.
GTCGCCTTCCTCCCCGAGGGGATCGATCCGCATCCCGACCCCGGCCGCTGCGCCTTCGTCGCCGCCGACTGGCAGTCGTGCTCGGACGGCGGCGACGAGCTCGTCGACCCGTCGCGCTCGCAGTACAAGGAGGTGTTCGTCGTCTGCAGCGGCCTGCTCGACGGCGAGGAGGTCACGGTGTGCTCGTACATCTGGGTCGACCGCGACTTCGCGCTCACGCGCGGCTGGATCCAGGGCTTCCCGAAGAAGCTCGGGTCGATCTGGATCACGCGTAGCTTCGGGCTCGGCGGCCCGGCCGACCCCGGGATGGAGCCGGGCGCGCGCTTCGGCGCGACGTGCGCGGCCTACGAGCGGCGCGTGGCGCAGGCGACGGTCACGCTCGAGCACCCGTCGGAGGGCGGCCCGTTCCACAACGCGCCCCCGATCGTCAACGTCCGCCACTTCCCGCGGCTCGCCGCCGGACAGCACGACTCACCGGCCGTACACGAGCTCGTTCGCGCCCTGTCCCGCGACCGGTCGGCCTCGGAGGTGTGGGAGGGGAGCGCGACGCTCGAGCTCTTCGGCGCGCCGCACGAGGAAATCGACGCGCTGGCACCGGTCCGGCTCGGGCGCGGCTACCGCTTCACGTTCGCCTACACGGTCGACGACCTCGAGACCGTGCGGGAGCTCGGCGCGTGACACGGCGGCAGAAGGCCGCCCTCGTCACCGGCGGAGGTACCGGGATCGGAGCCGCGATCGCACGCCGACTGGCGGCCGACGGGTATGCGGTCGCCGTGACGGGACGTCGCGTCGCGCCGATCGAGCAGGTCGCGGGGGAGGTCGACGGCCTCGCGGTCGTTGCCGACACCGGCGTCGCCGACGACGCAGAGCGCGCCGTGCGCGAGACGGTCGAGCGGTTCGGTGGGCTCGACGCGCTCGTCTGCAACGCCGGGGTCGGAGGCGAGGGATCGCTGCGGGACCTCGCCCCGGTCGCCTGGGACGACGTCCTCCGCACGAACCTCACGGGTGCGTTCCTGATGGCACGCGCCGCGATCGACCACCTCGCCGAGCGCCGTGGCGCGATCGTCGCGGTCTCGTCCGCGGCCGGGCTCCGCGCGAGCCCCGAGTCGCTCGCGTACTGCTCGTCCAAGGCGGGGCTGCAGATGCTGACCCAGTGCATCGCCGTCGACCACGGGCCGGAAGGCGTCCGCGCCAACTGCGTCGCTCCCGGATGGATCCGGACGCCGATGGCGGACGGCGAGATGGAGGCGCTCGGCGACCGGCTCGGCATCGGTCGCGACGGCGCCTACGAGGCGTGCACGGCGGACATCCCCCTCCGCCGCGCGGCGTCCGCGGACGAGGTCGCCGCGACGGTCGCCTGGCTCCTCTCCGACGACGCGTCCTACGTCAACGGCGCGGTGCTCCCCGTGGACGGCGGGCACACCCCTGTCGACGTCGCGACCGTCACCTTCGGGAGGGTGTCGGCGTGAGCCGGATCGAGGTCGCGGGGATCGAGGTCTCGACCGAGCACTTCATCGGCGGCGAGCGCGTCGACAGCGACGCGACGTTCACGGACGTCTCCCCGATCGACGCGCGGCCGCTCGCGGAGGTCGCGCGCGGCGGCGAGCGCGAAGCCGCCCTCGCGGTCGCCGCGGCGCAGGAGGCGTTTCCCGGCTGGGCCGCGCTCGGCCCGACCGGCCGCGCCGAGGCCATGCACCGGCTCGCCGACCTGATCGACGCGAACGTCGAGCGCCTGGCCGCGGTCGAGTGCGCCGACATGGCGATGCTGCTCCGCTCGCTGCGCGCGCGCGTCATCTCGCGCGGCGCGCGCAACTTCCGGGCGTACGCCGATCTCGCGGTCGCGTACGAGGAGCGCGTCTGGGAGTCGAACGGGACGCGGAACCGCGTCGTGCGGATGCCGAGCGGCCCGGCGGTCGTGATCACGCCCTGGAACGCCCCTTTCATGCTCTCGACCTGGAAGACGGCCCCGGCGCTCGCCGCGGGCTGCACGGTGATCCTCAAGCCCGCGGAGTGGTCGCCGCTCTCCTGCTCGCTGCTCTGCGACCTCGTCGCCGAGGCGGGCTTCCCGCCCGGCGTCTTCAACGTCGTGCAGGGGATCGGCGAGGAGGTCGGTGCCGCGCTGACATGTCATGCAGGGGTTCGCCGGATCTCCTTCACCGGCTCGCCGGAGACCGCTGTCCACATCGGCACCGCGGCGGCGCGGAACATCGTCCCGTTCACGGGCGAGCTCGGCGGGAAAGGGCCGCTGCTCGTCTTCGCCGACGCCGACCTCGAGGCCGCGGCCCGCAAGGCGGCGGGCCAGTACGACGATGCCGGTCAGGTCTGCCTCGCAGGAACGCGGCTCCTCGTCGAGGAATCGGTCGCGGACGCCTTCCTCGCGCTCTTCCACCGCTTCGCCGACGAGCACGTGCTCGGCGACCCGCGCGACGACGCGACGACGATCTCGCCGCTGATCCACCCGGACCATCTCGCGCGCGTCGAGGGCTTCGTCGAGCGCGCCCGAGAGAGCGGCGACGAGATCGTGCGCGGTGGGCGCCCGCGCGACGACGTCGGCCCCCTGTTCTACGACCCGACGCTCGTGGTGCCGCGCTCGAACGACTCGGAGATCGTCCAGCGCGAGGTCTTCGGCCCCGTGCTCACCTTCCAGACGTTCGCCGACGAGGACGAGGCGGTCGCGCTCGCGAACTCCACGCGCTACGGGCTCTCCGGGATCGTCTACACCGGCTCGGAGGAACGCGCCGAGCGGGTCGGGCGCGGCGTGCGGGCCGGGACCGTGTGGGTCAACACGTTTCTCGTGCGCGACCTCACCGCGCCGTTCGGCGGCGTCGGCATCTCAGGCATCGGCCGCGAGGGCGGCGACTACGCGCTCGACTTCTACTCCGACCTGAAGACGCTGCAGATCCTGGACGGGACGACGGCGTGAGCGCGATCGAGGCGTACGCCTCGTCGGTCGCCGTCGAGGACCTCGACCGCGACCCGTACCCGGTCTACGCGCGGCTGCGCGCCGAGGCGCCCGTCTGCCTCGTGCCCGCGGTCGGCCTCTGGTTCGTGACGCGCTGGGAGGACGTCGAGGCGGCTGCGACGCGCCCGGACGTGTTCTCCGCCCGCGTCGACCCCTCGCCGCTCGAGCGGACGATGGGCGGCGAGAGCATCCTCCTCCTCGACGGGGATCCGCAGAAGCGCCTGCGCGCGATGCTCGATCCGTCCCTGCGGCCGCGGGTCGTGGAGGCGACGACGCCCGACCTGGTCGAGCCGCTCGCCGCCGAGCTCCTCGACGGCCTCGAGGCGCGAGGCGAGGCCGAGCTCATGGGCGAGTACTTCGAGCCGATCTCGGTGCTCGGGCTCGGCCGCGTGCTCGGGCTCGGCCACCTCGACGGCGACACCCTGCGCCGCTGGTTCCACGGCCTCGCGGAGGGCGCGACCAACTTCGAGGAGGACCCGGCGAAGTGGGAGATCGCCGACGCGACGGCCGCCGAGATCGACGTCGAGCTCGCGCCGGTGTTCGAGCGCCTCCACTCCGATCCGGACGGCTCGACGATCGCGACGATGCTCGCGCTCGCCGAGGGGACGCTCGAGGAGCGCGTCGCGACGATCCTGCCGACGCTCAAGGTGATCCTGCTCGGCGGGATGCAGGAGCCCGGCCACGCTGCGGGCTCGACGCTCGTCGGGCTGCTCGAGTCGCGGCAGGTGCGCGCGGTGCTCGACGACCTCACGCTCGTCCGCGATGCGGTCGAGGAGGGCCTGCGCTGGGTCTCGCCGATCGGCACGCAGACCCGGCGAGCGCTCGTCGACGCCGAGCTCGGAGGGACGACCGTGCCCGCCGGCGCGAACCTCGGCCTGCTCGTCTCGTCGGCGAACCGCGACGAGGCGGTCTGGGGGCCGACCGCCGACGAGTTCAACCTCTTCCGGCCGAAGCGCACGCACGCGGCGTTCGGCTTCGGGACGCACTACTGCTCGGGCCACCACTTCTCGCGCGTCCAGATGCGGATCGCGCTCACCCGGCTGCTCGAGCGGCTGCCCGGGCTGCGGCTCGACCCCGACCGGCCACCGCTCTTCACCGGCTGGGAGTTCCGCGCGCCGCGCCACCTGCACGTCCTCTGGGACGCATGACCTGGGTCGACGCGGGCGAGGCCTCGCTGCCCGACGAGAGCGTCGTCGCGGTCGACGCCGGCGGGACGGCGATCGCGCTCGCGAGGGTCGACGGCGCCTGGCACGCGGTCGAGACCTGGTGCACCCACGCGGAGTGCCCGCTCTCGGACGGGTGGGTCGAGGGCGCCGCGCTCCGCTGCCCCTGTCACGGCTCGCTGTTCGATCTCGCGACCGGCGACGTGCTCGAAGGCCCTGCCGAGCAGCCCGTCCGGGTCTTTCCGACCCGCGTCGCGGGCGGCCGCGTCGAGATCGAGTTGCCGTGAACGACGAGGTCGCGATCGTCGGCAACGGGGTCGCCGGCTACGCGTGCGCGGTCAGGCTCGCGAGGCACGGCATCCGGCCGCTCCTGATCGGGCCGGGCCTTCCGGTCGACAGGCCCCCGCTCACGAAGAAGGCGCTTGCGACCGGCATCGCGACGCTTCTCTCCGACGAGCAGCGCCTTGCCGAGCGCGGGATCGAGTGGTTCGACGGCACGGTCGTGGACGCCGACCTCGCGGAGCGCCGGCTGCGGATGCACGACGGCGGCGAGGTCGTGGCCGACTCCGTCGTGCTCGCAACCGGGCTGCGCTATCCGCCGCCGCCGGTCCCCGGCATCGAGGTGGCGCACGTCAACGCCGACCCCGACTCCCTGGCGGACATCGCCGGGGCGCTCGCCGCGCCCGGCCGGCGGGTCGTCGTGATCGGTGCGGGCCTGATCGGGACGGAGAGCGCGGCGACCCTTGCCTCGGCCGGCCACGAGGTCACCGTCGTCGACGTCCTCGAGCGGCCGCTCGACCGGCTCCACGACCCGCTTCCCTCCCTCGGCGCCGCCGCACTCGCCGCGACGGGCGCCCGCTTCCTCGGCGGCGTCGAGATCACCGAGCTCGTGGCGGGCGAGGGAGCGCAAGCAACAGTCTGTTACAAGGGTGGTTCGCTGGCGGCCGACCTCGTGCTCGCGGCCACCGGCGGACGGCCGCGCCTTCCGCCAGGGCTCGACGTCGCCGAGGCCGCCCTGCCGCTTCAGGTCGACCACGCGCTGCGCGTGCCGGGGCTCGAGAAGGTGTACGCCGTGGGCGACCTCGTCGTCGTCCCGCACGCACGGTTCGGGCAGATCCTGTTCCCGCACTGGGACATGGCGATCGGCACGGGCGAGCACGCCGCCGACGCGATCGCGGGCGTCGCCGGAGCGCTCGACCGGCTCCCGTACTGGTGGACGGACATCGGGTCGCGAACGTTCGCGGAGGTCGGCTGGGCCGAGGCCGCGGTCGAGTGGGCGGACGAGGACGGGCTCCGCGTCGGCCGCGACGAGGCAAACGAGCCGGTCGCGGCGCTCGTCGTCGACCAGCCGCGGCGAATGCGCGAAGCCCGCGACCTGCTCGGGTACTAATTCGCGCCGATGAGTGCCGCATCCGAGCTTCCCTCGCTCCGCCTCGACGCCACCCGCGAGCAGGCGCTCGAGCGCGCCGCAGCGATCGTGGCCCGCGCCTGGCAGAGCTTCGACCGCGCGCGGCCCGGCCAGCCGGACGTCGACGAGCGGCTTCACGAGCTGCTCCGTGCCGCGCTCCCGGAGAACGGCTCGAGCGTGCTCGCCGCGCTCGACGACGCAGCCCAGCTGCTCGATATGTCGATCGCACAGCCGCGTCCGCGCTTCTTCGCCTTCGTCGGTTCGTCGGGGCTCGAGATCGGGGTGCTCGGAGACCTGCTCGCGTCGTGCTTCGACGTCAACCTCGCGGTGTGGGCAGGTGCCGCGTCCGAGGTCGAGGACCAGGCCGTCCGGTGGGTGAGCGAGTTCGTCGGCTTCCCGGCCGCCGCGGGCGCGTTCACGAGCGGCGGGACGATCTCGAACGTCACCGCGCTCGCCGCCGCGCGGGAGCGCGTCCTTCCGGGCACGCGCCTCGACGGCATGGGGGGAAGGCGCGCCGCGCTCTACTGCTCCCGGGAGGCGCACTACTCCGTCGTGCGCTCGGCGGAGCTGCTCGGGATCGGCTCCGACCAGGTGCGCTCGCTCGAGCTGGACGAGCAGCGCCGGCTCCGTCCGGAGGCGGTCGCCGACGCGATCGACGCCGACCGCGCGGCGGGCATCACGCCCGTCGCCGTCGTCGCGACCGCGGGGACGACGCTCACCGGCGCGGTCGACCCGATCGACGCCCTCGCCGACGTCTGCGTGTCGCGCGGCGTCTGGCTCCACGTCGACGGCGCCTACGGCGTCGCGGCCGCGTCGACGCCCTCGGCAGGGCACCTGTTCGCCGGGCTCGACCGCGCCGATTCGGTGACGCTCGACGCGCACAAGTGGCTCTTCCTGCCGAAGGCGTGCGGCGTCGTCCTCGTGCGGCGCCACGAGGATCTCCACGGCGCGCTCGCGCACGAGGAGGACTACATCCCGCACGAGCGGGGGGGCCACCACATGGTCGACATCACGCTCGAGTACTCGCGGCCGTTCCGGGCGCTCAAGCTGTGGCTCGCATTCCGCGCGCATGGGGCCGAGGCGATCCGGGCTGCCGTCGAGCGGAACCTCGGCCAGGCGCGGCTCCTCTACGGCGAGGTCGCGCGTCGAGACGAGCTCGAGCATCTCTGTGGCGAGCCGCAGCTCTCGATCGTCCCGTTCCGGCACGTCCCGCGCGGTGTCCCGGCCGCCGGCCTCGACGAGCACAATGCGCTCCTCGTCGAGGCGCTCCAGCAGCAGGGCGACGTCTGGGTCGCTCCGGCCCGCGTCGACGGCACGGTGTGCCTGCGCCCGTGCGTCGTCAACTACCGCACGACGGACGACGACGTCCGCGCGTTCGTCGATGCCGTGCTCGAGGTCGGCGCGGCGCTCGCCCGGTAGGCGGCGCGGCTAGCGCTTCTTCTTCGCGCCCTTGCCGGTCTTGCGGCCGGACGCGCCGGGGCGGTCGGAGGCGGGTTTCGTGCGCACGGGCATCCCCGCGCCGCCGTACTCCATGCGCCGGCGGAGCTGGCGATTCGACGCCTCCGGTGTCTCGGCCTCCTGGCCGACCGCGGCCATGTACGCGCGGCGCTCGCCGGGCGTGAGCAGGTTGAGCATGCGCTGGGCCTGCTCGGGGCTCTTCGGGTCGCCGAAGGCGGTCATCTTCTTCATCGCCGCCGCGAGCTCGGGGTTCTCGCGCTCGAGTGCCGCGATCGACGCCTTCTGGAACCACTTCTTGAAGAGCGGCACCTTCGAGAGGAACGCGACGACCGGCCGCAGGTACTGGCCGCCCTTGATCCGCCCGAGCAGCACGAAGACGCCCAGCAGGAGGGCGATGCCGAGCAGCACGAACAGCGGGATCCAGGCCCAGAACGGCATCGCGCGATCGTAGCTGCTCGCAAGCGGGAATCCGCAGGAGCGGATTCCCGCGCCCAGGTGCGAGACTTAGAGTGCCCGCGTGAGCGCGCGGACGCGGAAGGCCCTCGTCGGCCTCGGGATCGGTCTCGCGCTCGCGGACTCGTCGGTCGTCACGCTCGCGCTGCCGGACATCCTGCGGCAGTTCGACGTCGAGATCCCGACGGTCGCGTGGGTGCTGACGTCGTACAACCTCTGGCTCGCGCTCGCCGCCGTCCCCGCCGCCTACGCGGCCCGCCGGCGGCCGCGCATCGCGTTCACCGCCGGGACGGTCGTGTTCGCGGCCGCGTCCCTCGCGTGTGCCCTCGCGCCGTCGTTCGGCGTGCTCGTCGGCGCCCGCTGCGTGCAGGCGGTCGGAGGCGCCCTCCTCGTCTGCGCGGCGCTCGACCTGCTGACGGAGATCGAGGGCTCCGACGGCAGCGCCGTGCGCACCTGGGCGACGGCGGGGATCCTCGGCGCCGCGCTCGGGCCGGCCCTCGGCGGGATCCTGACCGAGACGCTCGGGTGGGAGTCGATCTTCCTCGCCCAGGCGCCGCTCGCGCTCCTGACCCTGGTCGGGGTCGTCGGCCTGCGCGTGCGGCCGCTCGTCCAGCCCGCGGGACGACCGAACGTCCCGGCAAACCTCGCGCTCCTGCTTCTCTCGGGGGCTCTCACGGCCGCGCTGTTCCTTCTTGTCCTCCTCCTCGTCGACGGCTGGCGGATGGATCCCGCGGCCGCCGGCGTCGTCGTGACGGTGCTGCCGGTTGCAGCGATCGCGACGGGGAGGAACTCCTCCCGTGTCGGGAACACCGCCACGCGCGCGGCGGCGGGCGTCGTCCTCGTCACGGGCGGGCTCGCCGCCCTCGGCGTGCTTCCCGGCTCGGCCTGGTGGTGGACCGTGCTGCCGCAGATCCTGGTCGGCGCGGGCCTCGGTCTCGCGCTGTCCGCGCTCACCGAGCGCGCGCTCCACGGCCGCTCCCCGCAGGCGGTGCACGGTGGCTGGACGATCGCCGCACGGCACGCGGGCGTCGTCCTCGGGCTCCTGCTCCTGACGCCGGTGTTCACCACCGCCCTCGACCGCAACGAGGAGCGCGCGCTCCGCGCGGGCGCTGCCGCGGTCCTTGACAGCCGGATTCCGCCGCTCGAGAAGCTCGCCGTCGCCCAGGACGTGCTCGCGATCGTCCGCGCCTCCAGCCGGGAGGTGCCGGACGTGCGCGGCGCGTTCGCCGACCGGCCGCACACGCCGGAGTACCGCCGGCTCGAGGACGCGCTCGTCACGCAGCTCGACCGCGCGGTGACCGCCGCCTTCTCTCGGCCCTTCCTGCTGGCGGCGCTGCTCGCGCTGGCGGCGCTCGTGCCGATCGTCCTCTCCCGCAAGACGGTGAGCGTATGAGGGCGCTGCCGATCATGGTCGCGGCCGTCCTTGCCTGCTCGCTCGTGGGAGCCTACGTCGCCCTCGGGGGGACGTCGTACGAGCCGAGCCCCGTCGCGAACCCGTGCGCGCCGCGTCCCGCGCGGGAGACGCAGGGAACGGGGGAGCGGATCGAGGTCGTCCTGCTCGCCGCCGCGGACGGGACGGCCTGCCGGCTCGGTGTCTCGCGCGAGGAGCTCGTGCTCGCGCTGCGGAGCGTCGACGAGCTCGATTCGCTCGCACGACAGACGGGGAAGTCGCGGGACGACCTCGAGGAGGCGCTGCGGGCGGGTCTCGCTCCGGGCGGTCGACGAGGGGGAGCGTCAGGGGCTGATCGGCGGCACGACGGCCACAGGCCTCACCTTCGCCGCGGAGCACCTGCCGCTCGGGCTGCTGCTCTCGCTCCTGCGCGGAGCGTCGTCTCTGATCGGGTGACGCATCGCGCCGAGTAGGGTGCGCCGGTGAAGGGACGGCGGAAGCAGATCGTCCTCGGAGCGCTCGGCCTCGCGGTCGTCGTCGTCACGTTCGCGGTCGTCCTCCCGCGGGTCGCCAGCTACGCCGACGTCTGGGACGTCGTGAAGCAACTCGATACGACGTGGCTGCTCGCGCTCGGCGCCGCGGTCGTCGTCAACGTCGTCACGTACGCGCCGCCGTGGATGGTCGCCCTGCCCGGCCTTCGCTTCCGGCAGGCGCTGCCCTTCACACAGGCCTCCACGGCGCTGACCTACGTCGCGCCGGGTGGCGGGCTCGTGGGGATGGCGGGCTCGTACGGCCTGCTGCGCATGTGGGGCTTCGGCTCGACCGATGTCGCGCGCGCCGTGACGCTCACCGGGATCTGGAACCAGCTCGCGAACCTCCTGCTCCCCGTCATCGCGGTCGTGCTTCTCTCGATGGACGAGCAGCGGAGCGCATTGCTGACGACGGTTGCGGTGGTCGGTGCGAGCGTGTTCGCCGTCGCGGTCGTCCTGCTCGCGCTGGTCTTCTGGAGCGACGCGCTCGCGCGCGGGATCGGCGAGGTGTGCCAGCGCGGGCTCAACCGCGTGCTGCGCGCTCTCCGCCGCCGCACGGCGGTGGAGGGATGGGACGAGCGCCTCGTGCACTTCCGCCGCGCGACGGTCGACCTGATCCGGCGCCGGTGGCCGTGGCTGACGCTCGCGGCGATCGTCGGGAACGTGACCGTGTTCGTCGTCCTCCTCGTCTCGCTGCGCGCGGTCGGGATCGGCGCGGGCGAGATCACGTGGGTCGAGGCCTTCGCGGCGTGGTCGCTCGCCCGTGCGCTCCAGCTGATCCCGCTGACGCCCGGCGGCGTCGGCCCGGTCGAGCTCGGCATGACCGGGATCCTCGTCGGCTTCGGCGGCGCGAACGCAGAGGTCGTCGCGGCCGTGCTGATCTACCGCGCGTTCACCGTGGTGCCGACGCTGCTCCTCGGGCTCGCGACGATGGCGGCGTGGCGGTGGCTCGGCCCCGACCGTCCCGAGGAAGGAGTCGGCGAGGCCGCGGGGAATCAGCCCGGCGGGTGAAGGAGCAGAGCCACAAGGACGAGATGTCCGCGGCGATCCGCGGCGACTTCCAACGGCTCCGCGATCGCGGTGTCGCGGCGACGCTCGCGCCGCACGACGACGACCCGCTCGATACCGCTCGTGAAGAGCAGGTGGACGTCTCGGCGGGTCCGCCCGGGGCGCAGGAGATTCTCTCCGAGCACTCCGAGGCCGTCGTCGTGTTCGAGCCCGAGCCCGAGGTCATGGTCGTCAGCGCGACCCCCGCCGAGTCGGCGCCCGAGCCGCCGGCGGACGCCGGCGACGAGCGCCGCGACGCCGAACAGCCCGGCTTCCTCGCGCGCCTTCTCGGCCGCTAGCACGGGTACGGGAAGCCGCACCCCGCGGCGCGCCGAGGCGGATAGCGTTTCTGCGTCGTGCGCGCCGTCCGCCACGTGATCCGCCTGGTCTGGGGCGACGACCTCGACGACGCCCTGCGCCCGGTGCTCGGAGTGACCCTGATCGGCTCAGCCGCGGGCTCGGCGATGTGGACGTTCATGTCGATCTGGGCGGTCGACGAGCTCGGCGCGAAGGCGGCGCTGCCGTTCGCGCTGCTCGCCGGCGCCGCGCTCTCCGCCCTGAGCGGCTTCGCCGGCGGCTACCTGTCCGACCGGATCGGCCGGCGACGGGTGATCCTGATCGGGAACGGGGTGATGGTCGCGTATCCGCTGCTCCTGTTCGCGCTGTCGGACGCGAAGTGGGCCGGACTGGCCGCGCTCGCATTCGCGGGCGTGTTCGGGGCGCTCGGCGGCTCGGTCGCCCAGGCGATGGTCGCGGATCTCGTCGCACCGGAACGTCGCCAGGCGGCCTATGCGTCCGTGCGCGTCGCCGCGAACATGGGCGTGGTCGTGGGGCCGCCGATCGGCGGCCTCCTGCTCGTGCTCGGGTCGTGGTCCGCGTTGTTCCCGTGCGTCGCCGTCATGTCGGCGACCTCATGGCTGGTGGCCTACCGGTACCTGCCGCACCGTGGGGCCTTCTCGCCCGACGGCCCGCCCGAGCGCGGCTCGCTCTCCGTGATTCTCGGCGACCGGCGGTTCCTGCTCTTCCTCGGCTCGGCCGTGTTCGCGTGGCTGACCTATGTCGCATACGAGATCGTGCTTCCCGTGTCCCTCGTGGACGGCTACGGGTACCAGCCTGCGGCGTGGGGGTTCCTCGTCTGGGTCAACCCGCTGCTCGTCGCGCTGTTCCAGGTACGGCTCACGCGCCTCGCGACACCGCTTCCGGCGGCGCCGAAGCTCATGCTCGCGCTCCTCGTGATGGGGCTGCCGTTCCTCGTCCTGGTCTGGACGCACAGCCTCGCGGCGATCCTGTTCGTGATCGTCGTGTTCGTCATCGGGGAGATGCTCTGGGTGCCGACCTCCCAGGCGGTCGTGGCCGAGCTCGCCCCGGCGGACATCCGCGGGGCGTACATGGGGGCGTTCGGGAGCGCGCCCGCGATCGGGTTCGCGCTCGCGCCGCTCATCGGGCTCCAGATGCGCAACAGCTTCGGCGACGAACCGACGTGGGCGATGTTCGCCGTCATCGGTGTCGTGGCCGCGGTGCTCGGAGGGCTTGCGCTCGCCGGCCTCGACCGGCGGGCGCGCGGCGAGCCGTCTGCTGTACTGGAGGCGTGAGGCCGGAAGACCGGGAGGCGATCCTGCGTGAGGACGCACCGCGGGTGCAGACCGCGCGTGAGCGTCGCCAGCTCAGCGGGCTCGAGGAGGATCTTCGCTCGAGCCCGCTCCGCTCGAAGCCCTTGTCGCTCCGCCTGCGGAACTTCCGCCCCTCGCCCGAGGGCTATCTCACGTCGCTCGGCGGGCCGCTGCCGTACATGACGCGCCTGCGGGAGATCGAGGCCATGACCGCCGCGCACGAGCAGGCGCTCGAGGAAGAGCGCGGGCGTCTCGCGGCGGAGGTGCCGCGCGAGCGCTTTGCGCAGGAATGGCGCGAGGCGGTCGCCCGTTGGAGCTTCGACGAGGTCAACGACCTCATCGCGCGGCACAATCGCTGGTTTCCCGTCGAGTCGCGCCTGCCGATGGACCCGAAGCGTCGCGACTACGTGCTCGTCAACGGCCGCGACTACCGGCTCCGGCCGCTCGACTCCCGCTGGGCACTCGAGCGCTTCCCCGCGGCAGCCTGACTCATGTCGGCCGCGGCATCGTGGTGCGTCGCTGCGCGGCGACGAGCGTGACCGTGCAGAGTCCCGCGCAGAGGAGGTAGGGAACCGGGTCTCCGAACACCTCGGCCAGCGCACCGCCGAGCGCGGGGCCGACGAGGGCGCCGACGGCCCACGCGGTGTTCGTCACCCCGAAGCCGATTCCCTGGGAGAGGCCCGCCCGTTCGGCGCGGTCCGCGACAAGCGCCATCCCCGGCGTGTAGAACCCGCCGAACGTGATCGACGCGGCGACGACGAGCACCGCGACGACGGGCGGCTCCGTCGCGACCGCGAAGGCGACGGCGACCCCGATCGACGCCGCGAGGGCCACGCGAACGGGGAGGAGGCGGCCGCGCCGGTCAGAGATCCGGCCGACGACCGGGTTCACGACCACCTCCACGGCGCCCGCGGTGACGAACACGCCGGCGATCGCGAGCGCACCGTAGCCGGCGGCGTCGAACAGGAGCGGGACGAGCACGTCGAGCGTTCCGAAGAAGAGCGCGGGCAGCGTGTTGAGCCAGAGGCCGCCGACGAACGCCGGGTCGCGGAGAGCGCGGCGCGCCGCGCCGGGCCGGGCCGACTCGCGCGGAGGTGCGGCCACGGCGGCGAGCGCGGCCGCGAGCCCCGCCGCGACGAGTGCGACGCCGATGAACGACGCGCGGATGCCGACGACGTCGGCTGCGCCGCCGAGCATCGGCCCGCAGACGAACCCGAGCACGGCAAGGCCGAACACCGTGCCGAGCGCCTGACCGCGCCGGTCGCGCTCGACGCTGACGGCGACCCAGGCGAGCGCGCCCGCCCACGTTGTGGCGCTGGAGAGGCCCTGGACGAACCGCGCGATCGCGAGCGCGAGCGGCCCGCCCGCGAGCGCGAAGCCGAGGCTGGCGAGCGAGAGCACGACGAGGCCCGCGAGGACGCCGCGCTTGGGGCCGATGCGGCCGACGAGATGGCCGCCCGGGATGCCGCCGACGAGCGCGCCGGCGCCGTAGGCGCCGAGCAGCAGCCCCGCCTCCAGCTTCGTCAGGTCGTAGCGGTCGGCGAAGTGGGGCAGGAGCGGGATGATCGCCCCGAACAGCATGGCGTCCAGGAAGACGATCGTCCCCGAGATCGCGACGATCCGACGCATCGGGCGAGAATAGGGATGCCGCTGAGAGCGACGCCCGCTCCGCTCGCCGTGACGATCCGGTGGTCAGCGCTCGAGTGCTTGGCGAAGACGTAATGCGGCAGTTGCGGCCGCGAAGCCGACGCCTTCAGGGATGTGCCCCGCCGCAGGCGGGGATCCGAGCGGCAGGATTCCGCTTCTGCGGAATCCTGCTCGCGAACGAAAAAATGCACCGAGTCGGTCTCGCCGTCGTCCAGCTCACCCGATCGACCTCCGCCGAAGCGACTGCCGGGCGGGAGAGCCTTCAACCTTCGGCGCTCCGTGCTCGGTGCACTCGGAAAGGTAGTGGCTCATTCCGGGTGTGTCAAGCATACTTCGGACGATAATTATCGCAAATACCGGCAATCTCCTATCGCGCGTGATTTGTACGGATTGACGCGTAGCGCAGTCGCATCCACGCAGAAATGCACCGAGGCCGGCGCTCCTTCGTCCGGCTTCCCGACTGACCTCCGCCGAAGCGATTGCCTGTCGGAGAGCCATCAACCTCCGGCGCTCCGTCCTCGGTGCAATCAGGACACTACGGGCTCGAGGTGCCGGCGTCAAGTGGCCTGGAATCGCGATTCCCGCATTTTGCGTTCTTTTCTTTACAAACCGAACATACTTGCGTCAAGCACCATGTGCTCTACATAAACGGGACCAAGGATTCGCCGAGCCGGGTGCGCTTTCGTCCACTTCCCCGGCTGACCTTCCGCTTCCGCGTACGGCCCTCCGGGAGAGCTTCGTCCTACTCGCGTCCCGTGCTCGGCGCAGCGGCAATCTACGCTCTGCAGCACACCCATGCAAGGGGATCCGTCGACGGAAAGGCCGCAAATTGCGAACGACCGGGGACTGGCTCAACGGGAAGCATGTCGTCGTCACGGGGGCCGGCACGGGCATCGGCCGTGCGATCGCCCTCCGGCTCGCGCGCGAGGGCGCCGTGTTGACGCTTGCCGCGCGCGGGCGGGAACGGCTCGAGGAGACCGCCGCGGCGATCGGCGGGCCCGTGCGCGTCGAGCCGTGTGACATTCGGCAGCGCCGGCGCGTCGAGCGCGCGCTGGGGCGCGCTGCGGAGGTGCTCGGGCCGATCCACGCCCTGGTCGCCGCGAGCGGGGTCGGCGGGCCGAACGGCGACGACGACGCGGACGGCGACCGCTTCGACGACATCGTGCAGACGAATGTCAACGGGACGTACTACTGCGTCCGCGCGGCGCTCCAGCACCTCGCGCCGGGCCCCGACATGCGACACGTCGTTGTGCTCTCTTCGATCCTCGCGCGGATCGCCGTTCCCCAGTACACGGGCTACAGCGCGTCGAAGGCGGGGCTTCTCGGTCTCGTGCGCTCGCTCGCGGCCGAGCTGGCGCCGCGCGGCGTCCAGGTCAACGCCATCTGCCCAGGGTGGGTCGACACCGACATGGCCTGGCAGGGGCTCGACGCGGCGGCCGAGGCGAGCGGCGGGACGCGCGAGGAGGCCTACCGGGACGCCATGAAGCTCGTCCCGCTCGGGCGGATGTCCCAGCCGGAGGACGTCGCAGGCACAGTCTCATGGCTGCTCTCGCCCGACGCCCGCGGCGTCACCGGCCAGGCGATCGACCAGAACGGCGGCGCCTGGGTGGGCTGAGCGGCGACCGGCCGGCTGCGCCTCGCGGCCGGCGCTGCCTCATGCCGCTGCGCCTCCCGGCCGGCGGAGCCGGCCTCCGGCCCGCCGGGAGCTACCCGATCCAGGCCTGGTTGTTCCAGTACGCCTGGACGTGACCCCGGCGATCGAGCTCGAGATGGAGCTCGGCCGGAAGGACGAGGCCGGGCGCTGCGTGGACCTGGAAGCCGTCGGCCGCGTGCACGAGCTCGAAGGCGCGCGCCGGAGGCTCGAGCGAGGCTTCGAGCACGAATTGCCGGCCGGCGCAGCAGCGATACGCGCGCGGCCAGACGTAGACCGAGCCTCGCTCGCGAAGCGCCTCGAGCGCATCGGGTCGTGCGACGACCCTCATGCCGAAAGTCTAGGTTGCCCCGAGGCTGCAGGACGGAGACGGAGGAGGCGCGTGCGCGACAGGGCCAGGGCGGTCGTGATCGGCGGAGGGGTCGGCGGTTGCTCGATCCTCTACTGGCTGACCCGCCTCGGCTGGGACGACGTCGTCCTCGTCGAGCGTGCCGACCTGACGAGCGGCTCGACCTTCCATTCGGCCGGCCTCGTCGGCCAGCTCCGCTCCTCGCTCTCGCTGACGAGGATGATGATGGAGAGCGTCGACCTCTACCGGACGCTCGGGGCGGAGGTCGGTCTCGAGACCGGCTGGCGCGAGGTGGGCTCCTTGCGGCTCGCCTCGTCGGAGGAGCGGATGGAGGAGATCGCCCGCCAGGCCGGCTGGGCGAAGACGTTCGGCCTCCCGCTCGAGCTCATCGCGCCGGCGGAGGCGCAGGCGCTCTTCCCGCCGATGTCGACCGACGGCGTGCTCGGTGCGGCGTACCTGCCGACGGACGGCTACATCGACCCGAGCCAGCTGACCTTCGCCCTCGCAGAGGGCGCGCGGCAGCGCGGGGCGGAGGTGAGCACGAGCACACGGGTCACGGCGATCCGCGCCGAGCGCGGCCGCGTCACCGGGGTCGAGACCGACCGCGGCGCGATCGAGACGGAGATCGTCGTGAACGCCGGCGGCATGTTCGCGGGCGAGCTGGGCGCCCTTGCCGGCGTCACGGTGCCCGTCGTCCCGATGGCTCACGAGTACCTGGTGCTGAAGCCCTCCGGGCTCGCGCTCGACATGCCGACGATGCGCGACCCGTCGCTCCTCGTCTACTTCCGGCCGGAGTCGGGCGGGCTGATCATGGGCGGCTACGAGCGCCACTGCGCGCCCTGGTCGCTCGACGGGATCCCCGCGGACTTCAACGGCAAGCTGCTCGAGGAGGACTGGCCGCGCTTCGAGGAGTTGATGCAAAACGCGATCGTGCGCGTCCCGTCGCTCGAGGAGATGGAGGTCGTCAGGCTCATCAACGGACCAGAAGCGTTCACGCCGGACGGGGAGTTCATCCTCGGCCCGAGCGACGTCCGGGGGTTCTGGGTCGCAGCGGGGTTCTGCGCCCATGGGCTCGCGGGAGCGGGCGGGATGGGGAAGCTCGTCGCCGAGTGGATCGTCGAGGACACGCCGTCGCTCGACGTCTGGCACATGGACTCGCGCCGGTTCGGCGCGGCGTATCGCTCGCGGGAGTACACGGTGGCGCGCACCCGGGAGATCTACGAGACGTACTACGACGTCAAGTACCCGGGCCACGAGCGCGAGGCCGGCCGGCCGCTGCGCGTGTCTGCCGCCAACGGGCGACTGCGCGAGCTCGGGGCAGTGTTCGGGGAGAAGTCGGGCTGGGAGCGTGCCAACTGGTTCGAGCCGAACGCAGTCTCCGGCGACGAGTCGCTTCGGCCCCGCGGCTGGGCCGGGAAGCTCTGGTCGCCCGCGATCGGCGTCGAGCACCGCGCGTGCCGCGAGACGGCTGCGCTCTTCGACGAGTCGTCGTTCGCGAAGCTCGAGATCGTCGGCCCGGGCGCGGCCGACTTCCTCGAGAGCATCTGCGCGAACAACGTCGCCCGCGAGACGGGCCGCGTGACGTACACGCAGATGCTCAACCCGCGCGGCGGGATCGAGTGCGACTTCACCGTGACGCGCCTCGGCGCCGAGCGCTTCCGCATCGTCACCGGCACCGCTTTCGGCCAGCACGACGCGGCCTGGATTCGCCAGCACGCGCCCGAAGACGGCTCGGTGCAGGTTCTCGACGTGACGTCCGCGTACGCCTGCCTCGGGCTCTGGGGGCCGGCGAGCCGGGCAATCCTCGAGCCGCTCACGGTCACTGACGTGTCGAACGGGGCGTTCCCCTACATGACGGCGCGGGAGCTGGCGGTCGGGCCCGTGCCGTGCCTCGCCGTACGCGTGACGTACGTCGGCGAGCTCGGCTGGGAGCTCTACTGCCCGGCCGAGTTCGGCGCGCGGCTCTGGGACGAGCTCTGGGCGGCCGGACGCGACCACGGTCTCGTGGGCGCGGGCTACAGGGCGATCGACTCGCTTCGCCTCGAGAAGGGGTATCGCGTGTGGGGTGCGGACATCTCCCCGGAGGACACGCCGTACGAGGCCGGGCTCCGCTTCGCCGTGAAGCTCGACAAGGGCGGCGACTTCGTCGGTCGCGACGCGCTGGCGGCCGCGCGCGCGCCGGACCGCCGCCTGCGCTGCCTCACGCTCGCCGACCCGCGCGCCGTTGCGCTCGGTTCCGAGCCCGTGCGCGTCGGCGACGACACGGTCGGCCGTGTCACGAGCGGCGGCTACGGCTACACCGTCGGCGCGTCGATCGCGTACGCGTACCTCCCCGCCGAGCACGACGTCGGCACCGAGGTCGCGGTCGAGATCTTCGGCGAGTGGGTCACGGGGGTCGTCGCCGAGGAGCCGCTCTACGACCCGCAGGGAGGACGGGTCCGGGCATGAGGCCCCGCAGCCCCTCTGCGCACGCAACAGACTGTTGCAAGCGTTCTCCGGGCGCGAGGCGGACGGCGGCGTGAGCGGGAGGGAGGAGCCCGCGCTGGCGGCCGCGGTCGCCCGGGTCTGGCCGGACGGACGGTCGACGTGGGAGGTGCTCGGCGGCGGGATCACGAACCACAACGTCAAGGTGCAACGACCGGACGGGGTGGTCGTGCTGCGTGTCGCCGGGAAGGACACCGACCTGCTCGGCATCGACCGGACGGTCGAGCTGGCGGCAACGCGCGCCGCCGCCGAGGCGGGGGTCGGCCCCGAGGTCGTCGACTTCGTCGAGCCCGAGGGCTGGCTCGTCACCCGCTTCGTCGACGGCTCGATCCCTCCGCCGGAGACGCTGCGCGAGCCCGCCCAGCTCGCACGGGTCGCCGCGGCGCTGCGCGCGTTCCACCACGGGCCGCCGATCCCGGGACGCTTCGACGCGCTCGAGGTGGTCGAGGCCTACCGCGACACCGCGCTCGAGCGCGGGGCGGCGCTCCCGGAGGCCTTCACCGGCGCGCACGACCTCGCGCGGCGGATCGCGGCGTTGCGCGCCGGCCAGCCGCCGCGGGCGTGCCACAACGACCTGCTCAACGCGAACTTCATCGACGACGGCGAGCGCCTCGTGATCGTCGACTGGGAGTACGCGGGGATGGGCGACCCGTTCTTCGACCTTGCGAACTTCTCGATCAACCACGGGCTCGACGCGGACGGACGGGCCGTGCTCCTCGCGGCGTACGCGGGCGACGCGCACGCCGAGGGGCTCGCGACGATCGACCTCCAGCGCTTCATGTCCGACTTCCGCGAGGCGATGTGGGGCGTCGTGCAGGGGGTCGTCTCGGAGCTCGACTTCGACTTCGGCGCCTACGCTGCCGAGCACTTCGAGCGGATGGCGCGCACCGCGGCTGAGCCCGCCTTCCGGCGGGCGCTCGGCTCCTGAGACGCGGAGGGGCGCCCGCGCGGGCGCCCCTCCGGATGCAGGTGTTGCAGATCGCTACGAGGTGTACTCGGTGTCCGCGGGAATCTCGAACTCCCCGGCGGTCCGCTCCTCCAGCTGCTCGAGCTCCTCCTCGGTGCCCATCCGCACCGGGCCCTTGAACCAGTTCTTGGCTGAGATGAGCCACCAGCCGCCGAAGAAGATGAGCGCTCCGCCGACGGTCAGCGGCGCGTAGTTCGCAACGTCCCAGTTGTACCCGTCCTTCCACGGGATGCCGGTCGGCGCGATCGGCCCGAGGAAGAGGATCGTGATGATCGCAACCCAGACGATCGAGACGAGATCGATCCACTTGTAGTGCTTGCCCAGGCTCCAGGCGCCGTGCTCGAAGCGGTCGCCCTGCCGGAAGCGGAGGATCACCGGGAGAATGAACGCGATGTAGAGCCCGATGACCGCGATCGAGGTTCCGACGAGGTATCCCGTGGCCGCGTTCCAGTACGTCGGGATCATGAGCGCCCACGCGAGGATGCCGATCGCCCACACGGCCACGACCGGCACCCTGTTCGCGGCGACCTTCCGCCAGAGCTGATGGCCGGGGACCGCGCGGTCGCGCGAGAACGCGAACATCATCCGCGAGGCGGACGTGACGGAGGCCGTGAGGCAGAACATCTGCGCGACGCAGCAGATGAAGAGCAGGATCTCCGCCCAGGTCTCGCTCATCGACGTCGTCCAGATGTAGGTCACGGCGCCGCCGACCGCGTCGAGCACGCCCTGCGTGTCCGGGACGGCGAACGTCACGGCGAGCAGCAGGATCCAGCCGAAGACGACCGAGACGACGACCGACATGTACATGCCGACCGCGGCCATGCGCGACGCCTGGTGCGTCTCCTCGGCCATGTGCGCGGACGCGTCGAAGCCCGTGATCGTGTACTGCGACATCAGCAGGCCGAGCCCGAACACGTACCAGAAGACGATGCTGCCGAAGTTCGTGCCCGAGAAGCCCGAGTTGTTGATCGTCTGAGTGAACACGTAGCTGACCGACTGGTGGTTGTCGGGGACGATGATCAGCACGAGCACGATGAAGACGACGCCCGCCATGTGCCAGTACGCGGAGATCGTGTTGAGCATCGCCGTAAGGCTGACCTTCATCATGTTCAGCAGCACGGCGATCAGCATCACGACGGAGTAGGTGAGGAGCGTCCACTCCCTCGTGTTCGGGTAGTCGAACCACAGGTTGAGGAGCGACGTCGCGAAGATCGCGAGGCCGTAGCCGATCGCGGCGGTGACGGCGATCTGGCCGACGAGGTTGAACCAGCCCGTGAACCAGCCCCACGCCGGGCTGCCGAGCTTCGACGACCAGTAGTAGAGGCCGCCGGCCGTCGGGTACGCGGAGGCGATCTCGGCCATCGCGAGCGAGATCAGCGTCGACATGAGACCGACGATCAGCCAGCCCCAGGAGATCGCGATCGGGCCGCCGTTGTTGAACGCGATGTAGTACGACGTCAGGCAGCCCGCGAGGATCGAGATGATCGTGAAGCTGATGGCGAAGTTCTGGAAGCCGCCCATCGCGCGGAACAGCTCCTGCGCGTAGCCCATCCTGTGGAGGATCTGTTCGTCCTCCGACGTGTGGTACCCGCCGCCTGCGGGCCCTGTGGTCATTGCCTGCCTCCTTGTGGGGATCGCATCCGAGGAGAGGTATTCACCTATGCGGCGCGCCGCATGTCAAGACATGTCAGCAATGGACGATGTCTCCCGGACCGGACGGAGGCGCAGCGCATAGGATCGCCGCCATGCTGACCTTCCCGGATCTCAAGGAGCTCGTCGCCACCGGGGAGATCGACACGGTCGTCGTCGCGTTCACCGACATGCAGGGCCGCCTGCTCGGCAAGCGGCTCCACGGGGAGTTCTTCGTCGAGGAGATGGAGGCCGAGAATCCCGTCGAGGGGTGCAACTACCTGCTCGCGCTCGAGATGGAGATGGACCCCGTCCCCGGGTACGAGATCGCGAGCTGGGAGCAGGGCTACGGCGACTTCGCGATCACGCCGGACATGTCGACGTTGCGCCGGATCCCGTGGCTCGAGGCGACCGCGCTCGTGCTCGGCGACGTCGGCTGGCACGACGGCTCGCCGGTCAGGCCGTCGCCGCGCCAGGTGCTGCGGGCGCAGGTCGAGCGGGCCGCGGCGCTCGGCTTCACGCCGATGGTCGGCTCCGAGCTCGAGTTCTATCTCCTCAAGGAGACCTACGCCGAGGCGCACGCGCAGGGATACACGGGCCTGACCCCTTCGGTGCCCTACATCGTCGACTACCACATCCTCGCGACCACGTACGACGAGCCGCTCCTGCGCGCGATCCGCAACGGCATGCAGGCGGCGGGCATGCGGGTCGAG
Source organism: uncultured Actinomycetes bacterium (assembly GCA_963821365.1). GTDB lineage: Bacteria > Actinomycetota > Thermoleophilia > Gaiellales > Gaiellaceae > Gaiella. The sequence continues at coordinate 66,719 of CAWGDT010000003.1, read as the reverse complement.
ACGTCGAAGGGCGAGGCGTGGCCGGGCCAGCAGGAGGTCAACTTCCGCTTCTCCGACGCGTTGACGACGGCCGACAACCACGCGATCTACAAGAACGGAGCGAAGGAGATCGCGTACCTCCACGGGTGCTCGATCAGCTTCATGGCGAAGCCGTTCGAGGACTGGATCGGGAACTCGTGCCACATCCATTCCTCGCTCTTCCGCGGCGACGAGGCTGTCTTCGCGGACGACGATGCGTTGTTCGGGCAGTGGCTCGCGGGGCAGATCGCCTGCGCGAAGGAGCTCGCGCTGCTCTTTGCGCCGACCGTGAACTCGTACAAGCGCTACGCAGCGGGGAGCTGGGCGCCGACGACGCTCGCGTGGGGGAACGACAACCGCACGTGTGGGTTCCGCGTGGTCGGGCACGGCAAGGCGCGCCGGGTCGAGACGCGCATCCCCGGCGGGGACGTCAATCCCTATCTCGCCTTCGCCGCGATGATCGCGTCGGGTCTCCACGGGATCGAGAAGGCGCTCGAGGCGCCGCCGCCGCTCGTGGGCAACGCCTACGAGTCCGACGCGGAGCGGTTCCCGTCCACGCTGCGCGAGGCCATCGCGGCCCTCGAGGGCGGCACCATGGCCCGCGCCGCCTTCGGCGACCAGGTCGTCGAGCACTACCTCAACTACGCGCACACCGAGCAAGGGCTCTTTGATCGCTTCGTCACCGACTGGGAACGAAAGCGCTACTTCGAGCGGATCTGAGCGCGGCCGAGCCTTTCGGGCCAAGCGCGCGCTCGACGTCGCCGTTTCCGGCTCGCTCCTCGTCGCGCTCACGCCGGTCTGGGCCCTCGTTCTCGGAGCGGTCGGAGCCGACATGCTTCGCTGCCCCCGCGACCGGGGCCGCTTGCTCTACCGCGAGCGACGCATCTCGGCCGGGCGCGCGTTCGAGCTGCTGAAGTTCCGGACCCTGCGCGAGGACGTGCTCGTCGCTGCCGCGGGCCACGTGCGGCCGCACGAGACCGACGTCGACAACCTCACATGGGCGGGGCGGCGGGTGCTGAAGCCGATGTACCTCGATGAGCTGCCGCAGCTCTGGAACGTCCTGCGCGGCGACATGAGCCTCGTCGGGCCCCGGCCGTGGCCGGACGAGCTGGTCGAGCGGCAGGTCCGACGCGGCGTCGAGTACCGGCTCCGCGTCCCCGCCGGCTGGACCGGCGCGGCGCAGGTCTCGAAGGGCCTCGACGTGCACTTCGAGCAGCTCGACCTCGACTACGTGGCGTTGCTCGAGTCAGGCTCCGCCTGGGAGATCGTCCGCTGCGATCTCGGCATCATGAGGCGCACCATGCGCACGATGCTGCGCGGCGAGGGCCTCGCGAACTGATCCCGTGACGAGCGAGAAGGTCATCGAGATCCGCTGGCGCGACGTCGACGCCCTCGGCCACGTCAACAACGCCGTGTACTCGACCTACCTGGAGGAGGCCCGGGACGAGTGGCTCGTCCGCGCCCTCGGTCCCGAGGGGAGCGTCTGGGACTACGTGCTTGCTCGTGTCGCGATCGACTTCCGGCGCGAGCTGACCCAGGAGGACGACGCCGTCGTCGTACGGACCCGGCTCGCCCGGATCGGCACCTCGAGCCTGACGCTGCACGAGGAGATCGCCGCGCGCGCCGGCTGGGTCGCGGCCGAGGCGGAGTCCGTGATCGTCGCCCGCGACCGTGACACCGGACGCTCGAGGCCGCTGACGGACGGCGAGCGTGCGGCGCTCATCGCCGTGCTCTCGCCCGACTGACCGGCCCGCGCGCGCACCTTCGCTACGTTCTCCCTGTGGGCGCGCGGCCGGTCATCGGGATCACCTCGTACGCGCAGCCTGCGCGATGGGGCGCGTGGGAGCTCCCCGCCGCGCTCGTGCCCTATCACTACGTCGAGTCCGTGGAGCGCGCGGGCGGGCGCGCCCTCGTGGTTCCCCCGAGCGTCGACGGGGTGGACGAGACGCTGGACGTCCTCGACGGCGTCGTCTTCTCCGGCGGGATCGACATCGACCCAGGCGCGTACGGCGCGGACCGGCACGAGAAGACCGACCCCGCGCAGGCGCATCGCGACGACGGCGAGATGGCGCTCCTCAAGCGCGCCCTCGAGCGCGACGTGCCGACGCTCGCGATCTGTCGCGGCTTCCAGCTGATGAACGTCGTCCGCGGCGGCGACCTCGTCCAGCACCTGCCGGACGCCGTCGGCCACGAGGGCCACCGCGAGGTGCTCGGGACGTTCTCCGAGCACCCGGTCGAGGTGAAGGACGGGACGCGGCTGGCCGCGATCATCGGAGCGCGCCACGATGGTGTGCAGTCGAGCCACCACCAGGGCGTGGGGCGCGTGGGGCAGGGGCTCGTCGAGACGGCGTGGGCCGACGACGGGTCGCTCGAGGGGCTCGAGGATCCGGACAAGCGCTTCGCGGTCGCCGTCCTCTGGCATCCCGAGATGGAAGAGGACAAGCGGCTCTTCGAGGCGCTCGTCGACGAGGCCCGGCGCTACCGCGCGGAGCGGGCCACGGGTGTCCGACTTCAGTCGGACACCTCCGCCGCCCGCGAGACCTTGCGACAGAAGGTGTCGGACTGAAGTCAGACACCGGGCCTCTCGTGCAGTCGTTCAGGGCCGACTTGCCTGTCAAGATCGCATTCGGCGACGGCGTCATCGCCGAGCTGCCGGACGCGCTCTCCGCGCTCGGCGCGACCAACGCGCTCGTCGTCGTCGAGGAGCCGGTCGCCGAGCACCCCGACGTGGCCGCCGCGCTCTCCGCGGCCGAGAGCGCGGGCGTCCATCTCGAGCGGGTCGTCAAGGGGCCGGGCGAGCCGACGTTCGCGCTCGCCGACGAGCTCGCGGCGCGGGCTCGCGACGGTGGCCTCGGCGCCGTGGTCGGGATCGGCGGCGGGTCGGCGCTCGACGTCGCGAAGGCGGCACGGATCGCCGCCGACCAGGGCGGCGCCGCGGGCGATTACGCGCGCGGCGCGCGCATTCCCGAGCCGCCGCGCGTCGGCCTCGTCCTCTGCCCGACGACGTCCGGCACCGGGAGCGAGGTCTCGGGCGCGAGTGTCCTCACCGACACGGAGCGCGACCGCAAGATCGGCTTCGGGCACCCGAACATGCGGGCGCAGCACGCGCTCGTCGATCCCGTCCTCACCCACGGGCTCCCCGCGGGGCCGACCGCGCACTCCGGCGTCGACGCCATGGCGCAGGCGATCGGCGCGTGCACGGTGGGGAACTCGTCGCCGCTGTCGGTCGCGTTTGGGCTCGAGGCTTGCCGTCACGTTGCCCACTCGCTCCGCGACGCGGTCGCCGACGGATCCGACGCCGCCTCGCGGCGCCGCCTCGCGTGCGCAAGCCTCACGGCCGGCCTCGCGATGAACCTCTCCGACTGCGCCGCCGATCACGCGCTCGGGCAGGCGCTCGGCAGCGTGAAGCACCTTCCGCACGGCCTCACGATCGGGCTCGTCCTCGCCGAGACGCTCGATCTGACCCGCGCCGACTGCGCCCAACGGCTCGAGAGGGTGGCGGACGCGTTGGGCGAGCCCGCCGATGGGACGTCGGACGGCTCGCGTGCCCTTCGGGCCGTCAGGCGAGTGCTGGCCGACGTCGGCTTTCCGACGCTCGGCGACGTCGGCGTGACCGTGGACGATCTGCCGGCGCTCGTCGCGAGCGCGACGGGCGAGCAGTCCTACAACCTCGACGTCGACTGCCACGACTGGACGGCGGCCGAGGTCGAGCAGGCGTTCCGCGCCGCGCTCGCACTGGAACGGCGCTGAGCTTACGGCTCGGTCGAGACGAAGACGCTCTTGAGCTCGGAGTTCGAGACGAGGCCCTCCATACCGAGCTCCTTGCCGACACCCGACTGCTTGTAGCCGCCGAACGGGGCCTGCGGGAAGACCGAGCTGTTCGAGTTGACGCCGATCGCGCCCGTTCGCAGCGCGCGGGCGACGCGAAGCTGGCGCGCGCCGTCGCGCGTCCAGAGCGACCCCGAGAGACCGTAGGGCGTGTCGTTCGCGATCCGGATCGCCTCTTCCTCCGTCTCGAAGGTGATCACCGAGACGACCGGGCCGAAGATCTCCTCGCGGGCGACGGCCATGTCGTTCGTGCAGCCGTCGAGGATCGTGGGGCGGAGGTAGTAGCCGCCGTCGAGCCCGTCCGGCCGCGTACCTCCCTCGAGCATCGTCGCGCCGTCCTCGACCCCGCGTGCGATGTAGCCCTCGACGGTCTCGCGCTGCCCGGCCGAGACGAGCGGCCCCATCTGCGTGTCGGACGACTCCGGGTCGCCCACGACGATCGCCCGGGTCGCGGCCGTGTAGTGCTCGAGCAGCTCGTCCTTCGCAGTGGCCTCGACGAGCAGGCGCGAGCGCGCGCAGCAGTCCTGCCCCGCATTCTCGAACGCCGAGAACGGCGCCATGCGGCCGGCTTTCTCGAGATCGGCGTCCGCGAACACGATGCAGGCGCTCTTGCCGCCGAGCTCGAGCGTCACGCGCTTGATCGTCCCCGCGGCCTTGCGCGCGATCTCGACGCCGACCTCGGTCGAACCGGTGAAGCCGACTTTGCCGACGAGCGGATGCTCCACGAGCGCGTCCCCGACGGCTCGGCCCGGGCCGGGCACGACGTTGAGCGCGCCCGCCGGCAGCCCCGCCTCGAGCCCGAGCTCTGCGTAGCGCAGCACCGAGAGCGGGGAGAGGCTCGCCGGCTTGAGGACGACCGTGTTCCCGGCCGCGAGCGCGGGCGCGGTCTTCCAGTTGCCGATGTTGAGCGGGAAGTTCCATGGCGTGATCAGCGCGGCGACGCCGATCGGCTCGCGGAACGTGAGGACGATCCCGTCACGGTCGACCGGGATCGTCGAGCCGAAGAACTTGTCGACCGCACCCGCGTAGTACCGCATCACTGCCGCGGCGTTCCCGGCGCACCAGCGTGCGTCGCCGATCGCCATCCCCATGTCACGCGTCTCGATCAGCGCAAGCTCGTCGGCGTGCGCCTCGATCAGGTCGGCCCACCGGTAGAGGACCTTCGCCCGCTGGATCGGCGTTCGTTCGCCCCAGTCGTCGAACGCGCGCGCCGCCGCCCGCACGGCCCGGTCGGCATCCTCGGCGTCCGCCTCGGCCACCGTGCGGACGATCTCGCCGTTCGCGGGGTTGACCGTCTCGAACGTGCGCCCCTCCGCGGCGGGCACGCGCTCGCCGTCGATCAGCAGGCCTTCCGTGCCCACCACGCGCTCAGATGCCGACGACGTGCACGAGCCAGCGGCGGTCGCGCTCGCGGTCGAGCTCGAGGAAGAGCACGCGCTGCCAGCGGCCGAGGCACAGGACGCCGTCGCGCACCGGGATCGACTCGCCCGCCGGGCCCATCAGCATCGACATGCAGTGCGAGTGGCCGTTCGACGCCTCCATGTCCTCCTCGGAGACGTTCTCCGTCCGGCGGTCCCAGTCGTCGTGCGCGTAGTAGTGCTCGGTGGGGACGAGCCGGCGGAGCAGCACGGAGAAGTCCTCGAGGAAGCCCCGCTCGTACTCGTTGACCCGCACCGAGCACGTCGTGTGCGGCGAGTAGACGCAGCACACGCCGTCGCGGACACCGCTCTCGCGGACCGCCTCCTGGACGTGGTCGGTGATGTCGGTGACCGAGAGCCCGCCCGCCGTCCGGAAGTGCGTCTCGCGGTGGAAGGTCTTCAGCGAGCCGCCGTTTGCGGTCTCCGCCGTCTCTGGTGCGCTCGCCATCCGCGTCATTGTGTCAGCAGGATCGAGGTCCGGTGCGACAGAAGCGCGCTCACATCGCGCGGAGCACCGCGTACCACGTCCGGTCGGCGACGCGGAGGAGCGCGTGCTCGATCTCGGAGTAGCCGCGGTACACCTCGAGCGCGGCGGTCCTGTCCCAGGACGTGCCGTCCCGCGGCAGCGCCGCGAACGCCTCGAGCAACCCGTGCTCGACTGCCCGAGCCGCCTTGATCATCAGCTCGGCATGGTCTCCCGGGTGCTCGCCCTTGCCCGAGAGGCAGCCGACGGCGTCGTTCAGGTGCCGTGTCGCCTCCTCGACCCGCGCCCCCATGGCGGCCGTGTGCTCGTCGGGTCGCCACTGGAACGCGTCGGCGACCCGCACGGTGTCCTTCGCGCGGTCGAGGACCTCGTCGATGCGCTCGGTGAGTGCGTAGGCGTCCTCCTGCTCGATCGGCGTCGTGAGCGCCGTGGAGAGCGCCTCGAGGAGCTCGTGACGGAGGTCGTCGCCCTCGTGCTCCGCGTCGCGCACGGCCCGCGCGTCGGTGTGATCGCCCGTCGCCGACCAGCGCGCGAAGGCCGCCATGCCGCGCGTCGTCACGTCCGCCTGGCGGCGCAGGAGACCGAGCACGTCCGGGTGGTGCGGCAGGAACCAGCGGAGTCGCTCGCTCACGTCCGCAGACTCGCACAGAGGTAGAGCAGCGCGCCGAGGATCGCGCAGACGGGGATGGTCAGGAACCAGGCGGAGATCGTGTCCGCGACGCCTGCCCAGCGCACATGCCGCGGGTGGCGGTCGGCGCCGACACCGACGACGGCGGCGGTCACCACCGTCGACGTGCTGACAGGGGCGCCGACTGCCGTCGCACCGAGGATGACCGCCGCGGCCGACGCCTGTGAGGCGAGGGAGTCGACGGGCGTGGGCCGGAAGTAGCCGCGGCCGACGCGACGCACGACGCGTCCACCGCCGACGACCGTGCCGAGCGCGAACACGAGCGCGACCGACCCACGCACCGAGGGCGGGATCTCGAAGTGGTCGATGACGCCCGTCGCGAGCAGCGTCGTCGCGGCGACGCCCATCGCCTTCTGGCCGTCGTTCGTCCCGTCGGTGAGCGCGACCGCGCCCGCGGACACCCAGATCCCACCCCGCACGGGCCCGAGCATGCGCCGCGTGCCGCGCGAGAGCGCGCGCACCGCGAGTCGCCGGGACGCCCAGCCGGCGGCCACGCCCACGAGCGGGGAAAGCACGAGCACGGCGAGCGCTCCGACGACGCCGACCGGGTGGATCCCGTCGAACCCTCCCCAGTTGATCGCGTGGGCGCCGCCCGCGGCGAGCCCCGCGCCGGCGAGGCCCCCGATCATGCCGTGCGTGGCGCTCGTCGGGAGCCCGAGCCGAGCCGCGGCACCGACGAACCCGATCGTCGCGATGCACCCCGACGCGTACACCGCCGCGACCTCGTCGTCGGGCACCGAGACGAGCCCCGCAATCGTGAGCGCCACGGCGGTCCCGCCGAGGAGCGCCCCGAGGAAGTGGAGGACGAAGGAGTAGCCGAGCGCGATCCGCCACGCGGCCGTGCGGGAGGCGACGAGCGCTGACGCCGCGTTCGGCGCGCTCGAGATCCCGAGCACGAGCGCGAGCCCGAGCGCCGCGCCGATCGCGACCACGTCCACCGGCAGAAGGTACTCGTGGCCGCTGGCGCCTCGGTGACCGAGCGTTCACCGCCCGATCGGTCGAGATTCGGGACCCGACCAGGGGCTAGGACCGTCGCGACCTCCAGGTGGTGATCCGGGCTGCGGCCCCGGACGAGAACGACGAGGCAGACGCGGCGGGCGGCGTGCTCACCGTGCCCAACGTTCACGAACGAGGAGGAACAACAGATGAAGCGACGCGGACGGAGGGCAACGGCCCTCCTCGTCACCGGCGTCATCGCGCTCACGGCCGCGGTCGCCGGCTACGCGTACTGGACCAGCACCGGCGAGGCGTCAGGGTCGGTTGCGACTGGGACCACGACCCCGTGGGAAGTGACCGTCTCGAGCGCGAGCGGCGGCCCGCTGTATCCGGGCGGCCCTGCACAGACGGTGCAGTTCAACGTCGCGAACACGAGCGACTCCAACCAGTACCTGAACGGCGTCACGGTCTCGGTGGCCGACGGGTGGAGCCACGCCGCGTGCACGAAGGCCGATTTCTCGCTGAATGGCGAGCCGGCCGGCAGCGCGCACCTCAACACCGCCCTGACGGACACGTACGGGCCCCACAGCACGAGCTCGGTCCCTGCGACGGTTCAGGTTCGCCTGGTCGAGTCCGGCGCGCCCCAGAACGACTGCAAGGGCGTGACCGTGCCTCTGCACTTCGTCGCGTCGTAGTCGTCCCGAGCGGGTGCATGCAATCGGCGAGAAGGGGCGACTCGGAGGCGCGCCCCTTCTGGCCGATCCAATCGAGTTGAGCTGAGAAGACCAAGGAGACGGTGACCCGGGTGCAGCGCAGGGAGCACAACCGAAGGAATCTCGGCACGCCGACGAGCCGTGACGACGCGACGTCCCGGTCTTCCCGTCTCCGCCGGTTCGGAGCGTGCCTCGTCGTCGCGGTCGGCGTGCTCGTCACCGGGGTCACGGCGTTCGCCTTCTGGACGTCGACCGGCTCCGCCGCGGGCGAGGTCCAGGTGGGAACGCTGGGGCCTGCCACGATCTCGGCCGCCGCCGCCACCGCCGCCGGCGTCGTGACCGTCAGCTGGGACGATCCCGCCGGGGCGGTCCCCGCCTCGCAGAGCTCGTCCGTCACCTACACCGTCGAGCGTCGCCTCGGCACCGGCAGCTTCGTGCCGGTGTCGTCCGGTGGTTGCTCCGGGTCGCTGTCGCACTCGACGACGTCGTGCGCCGACGCGGTCGACGTCTCCGGCTCGTACGCCTACCGCGTGGTCGCGCACCTCGCGTCCTCCTGGACGGCCGTCTCCAACGTCGTGACAGTCGCCGTCGCATTCGACTCGGCTCCGCCTGCGACGTCGATCGCCTTCCCGTCCGACGGCGCGACGCTCGATGCGTTCGCCTATGTCGCCGGCTGTGTTCCCACGGGGGTTTGCGGGACCGCCGCCGACCCGGCCGGGGTGGCCGGCGTCCGCGTCTCGGTGCGGCGCGAGAGTGACGGCGCCTACTGGACAGGGGCCGGTTTCGGAGGCTTCAGCGAGTACTTCCTCGACGCTGCGCTCCTCGTGCCCGGGGCGGCGTCGACGAACTGGAGCCTGCCACTGCCGCTCCCACCTGACGGGCGCTACGCGATCCGAGTCCAGGCGAGGGACGCTGCAGGCAACGACTCCGCCCCGGGTGCGACCTCCACGGCCGCCTTCGCGACCGACACGATCGGCCCGTCGACCGCGCTTACGACGACGCCGGCCACCCCTGACGGCGCCGGGGGCTGGTTCCGGCGGTCGAGCGTCTCGTTCGGGCTGTCTGCCGCGGATCCGACTCCGGGCTCGGGTGTCGCGGCGACGACGTTCCGCGTCGACGGCGCCGCCGAGCAGGTGTACACGGGCCAGGTGACCATCACCGCGCAGGGAGAGCACCAGGTCGCGTACCGGTCGGTCGACAACGCGGGGAACGTGGGGCCGCTGGCGACGACGCGCATCGCGCTGGACGCCGTGGCACCGACGACGGCGCTCGCGCTCGCCCCGGCGTCGCCGAACGGCGCGAACGGCTGGTACACCTCGACACCGCAGTTCACGCTCAGCGCCTCCGACGCTGCGTCGGGCGTCGCGACGACGTGGTACCGGATCGACGGCGGGCCGGCCGTCCCCTACGCCGGTGGGGTCACGCTGCCCGAGGGCCAGCACACGGTCGGCTACTGGTCGGTCGACGTGGCCGGGAACACGGAAGCGGCGGGTACCACAGCCCCGATCAAGGTCGACACGATCGCGCCCGCGACCGCGTTCGCGACGCAGCCCGCGTCGCCGGACGGGGCGAACGCCTGGTTCCGCCAGACGAGCGTCTCGTTCACGCTCACGGGATCGGATGCGACGTCCGGAGTCGCAACGCGGAAGTACACGCTCGACGGCGGCACCCCGCAGACCTACGGCGTCCCGGTCACGATCGCGAGCCCGGGCGACCATGTTGTGACGTACTGGTCGGTCGACGGCGCCGGCAACGCCGGCGCGCCCGCGTCCGCACACGTGAAGCTCGACGCCGGTGCGCCCGTAACCACGCTGACGACGGCTCCGGCCGCACCGGACGGCTCGAACGGCTGGTTCAAGCGTTCCAGCATCACGCTGAACCTCGCGGCGGTGGACGCGACGTCGGGTGTCGCGACGACGTCGTACGCCGTCGACGGCGGTGCGACGCAGACGTACTCGGGTCCCGTGGCGATCACGACCCCGGGCGTCCACAGCATCACCTACTGGTCGACGGACGTTGCCGGGAACGTCGAGGCCCAGCGGACGGCGACCGTGAAGCTCGACGACGTCGGGCCGACGAGCGCGCTCGTGACCACGCCGGCGATCGCCGACGGCGCGAACGGCTGGTTCAGGTCGAGTGTCTCGTTCACCCTGGCAGCGACGGACGCGACATCGGGCGTCGCCAGCAGGCTCTACCGGCTCGACGGCGGTGCGCCCCAGACGTCCACGGGCGCGGTGACGCTGGGTCCGGGCGATCACACGGTCGAGCATTGGGCCGTCGACAACGCCGGGAACGAGGGTGCGCACGTGGCGACGCGCGTCAAGCTCGACACGACAGCCCCGGTGACGACCCTCTCTACGACGCCGGGCAGCCCGGACGGCGCGAACGGCTGGTTCCGCCAGTCGACCGTCAGCTTCACGCTTACCGCGATCGACGCGGTCTCGGGCGTCTCGGCGCGCTTCTACGCGATCGACGGTGGCCAGGCGCAGACCTACGGCGCTCCAGTCGCGATCGCGTCCCAGGGCGACCACACGGTGACGTACTGGTCGCAGGACAACGCCGGCAACGTCGAGGCCGTCAAGTCGACGCATGTCAAGCTCGACAACGTCGCACCCACAGTGTCCGTGTCGCTGACCGCGGCCGGCAACGCCGCGCTCACCGGGACGACCGTCTTCTACAAGCGGAACGCCGCGTCCGCGAGCCGCACCTTCCGCCTGCGCGCGACGGTCGCCGACGCGACGTCCGGCCCGGCCTCGGCCGCGTATCCGGCGCTCACCACCTCCGGCTGGACGCACGCCGCCGAAACGGCCGTGACCACGCCCGGCGCCGGGGTGTACGACTCGAGCCCGTTCAGCTGGACGACGAGCGCGTCCAATCCGGCCGGCTACTCGGTCGGCGTCGCCGACCAGGCGGGGAACACGGCCTCCCAGGCGCTGACGTTCGCGAACGACCAGGCCGCTCCGACCGGCGCGTTGACCCTCGGGACGTCCCCGGTCGGCGCGCTCGTCACGGGTACGACGCTCTACTTCCGCAGTAGCGCCGCCGGTTCGTTCACGCTGGTCGACTCCGTGAGCGATTCGGGCTCGGGCCCCGCCTCTTCGGCGTTCCCGGCCGTGGCCACGTCCGGCTGGTCGCATGCCGCGGAGACGGTGACCACCGGCAGCGGGACGGCGCCGACCGTCGCGTACGCGTCGAGCCAGTTCACGTGGACGGCCGGCGCCGGCAATCCATCGTCGATCACGGTGACGTCCGCCGACAGGGTCGGCAACAGCTCGACGACGACCCTCGCGCTCGTCGTCGACAACACCGGCCCGACCGGTGGTGCGCTGCGCGTCAACGGCGTCGACGCGACGGCCGCCGGCAGCGCGAGCACCGACACGGACGGCAGCTTCACGATCGCCACGCGCACCGACTACAACGCGGACTCGGGTGTCGGCTTCGCGACCAGCGTGCTGACGCGCGAGCAGGCGACGCTCCTGGGCGACACGTGCGGCGCGTTCGGGGCGCCCACGACGATCGCCGGCGCTCCTGCCCAGTCGGGGCTTGCCGAAGGGTGCTACCGCTACACCCTCACCGGCGCCGACAAGCTCGGCAACATGTCGATAGTCAGCACGACCGTGAAGGTGGTGTCCCTGCCCGTGGTCGCGCTGACGTCGGTCACATCCGCCGGCGGCTTCCGCGAGCGCTTCAGCGGGACGACGACGAAGCTCTCGGGGACGATCACGATCGAAGTCATGCGGGCCGGGGACGTCGTCCAGACGTACTCCTTCCCTGCAACCTCGTCTCCGTGGTCGTACGTGAACGACATCTTCGATCTGTGGATAGGCCTGACGTTCACCGCGCGCGCGCGCCAGGTCGACGGCGACGGCAACGCGTCCGAGTGGAGCGACCCGATCACGTTCCAGGGCTTCTGAGGCGAACGGCCCCGCGGTACGCTCGCGACGGCGGGCCCGTAGCTCAGCTGGTCAGAGCAGCCGACTCATAATCGGTAGGTCCCTGGTTCGAGTCCAGGCGGGCCCATCCTCCGGAGGTGTTGCGGCCGATCTGCGCGCGCAAGCTGCGCATGTCACGAACCCCCAATAAGGGGGGTCGTTCCCGGAAGGCTTGCCGCGATGTCCGGCTCATCACAACCGTGGACGAACATCCGAGTGGGGTGCTCACGGACGACTGGGGGGTCGCCGACGCGCCGCGCCACCGCGGGTCAGCGGTCTGCGCGCGGTGCGGGGCAGACGTCGCGGGCGCGCAGAGCGACCCGTCGCTGATGCTCGGTGTCGTGCTCCTTCTCGTCGCGAACACGCTCGTGATCGCCGCGGTCGTCGTCGCGGTCATCTGGATCGTCAGCTAGTCCCGACGCAGGAGTCGGTGGTGCGGCGCGGTAACTGCCCCGAGCGGACTGTCCGGTGACAGCCGCATTGAGGGCCGGGGACCCCGACCCTCGAGAAGACGGTCGCGGAGCCGCCGCCACCCCCTCCCCTGAGGTGCGGCGGCCCGCGCCGTCTCCCTGCGTCACGGCGCGCGAAAGAGAGGACTTCTCCGACGGTGGTGGTATCCGTCGCGTGTCCGCTTCACAATAGGAGCGTCCCCAGCCCCCTCGGAAAGGAAGCGCCGCGCACATGGACATCTCGAAGCTGTCGCACGGAGCGAAGCTCATCATCGGAGGCACGGTCGCGTTTCTGATCGTCTCGATCTTCAACTGGCAGGAGGTCGACATCAGCGGGATCGCCTCGGTCGGCCGGAGCATGTGGCACGGGTGGGGCGTCCTCGCCGGACTTCTCGCGATCGGGCTGCTTGTGTGGGAAGTGATCCGGCTCGCGAACATCAACGTCGCGATGCCCGTCACGCCGGCGATGACGAGCGCGGCACTCGCCGTCCTGCTCGCGATCTTCACCGTCATCAAGTTCCTCGCCGACAACGAGTTCCGCACGTTCTGGGCGTGGCTCGGCCTGATCCTCGCCATCGCAATCGTCGTCGGCGCCTGGCTGAACATGCAGGCCGCCGGCGAGGGGCTTGCCGATATCCGAAGCCAGGTGGGCTCTGCGGCCGCCGCGGCCAAGGGGGCCGTCGACCGCGACGACAAGCCCGCGCAGGCCGCCCCGGCCGCCCCAGCTGCTCCGGCCGCGCCCGCGCCCGTGGACCCGACACCGGTCGAGCCCAGCGTGCCCGCGTCCGAGCCGCCCGCCGACCCGGATCCGCCGAGAAGCGACACGGCCTAGCTCGCGTCCAGCGCTCCTCTCCCGGGTCACCCGGGAGAGGAGCGCGGCTACACTCAGCGCATGGCCGAGATCGGCACGCTGCGGGTCAAGACGGGCCTCGCCGAGATGCTCAAGGGCGGCGTCATCATGGATGTCGTCGACGCCGAGCAGGCGCGGATCGCGGAGGACGCAGGCGCCTGCGCGGTGATGGCGCTCGAGCGCGTTCCGGCCGACATCCGCCGGGACGGCGGGGTCGCTCGCATGTCCGACCCGGAGAAGATCCGGGAGATCCAGGAGGCAGTCTCGATCCCCGTGATGGCGAAGTGCCGCATCGGCCACTTCGTCGAGGCGCAGATCCTCGAGGCGCTCGAGGTCGACTACATCGACGAGTCCGAGGTGCTGACCCCGGCCGACGTAGAGCACCACGTCGACAAGCACGCATTCACCGTTCCGTTCGTGTGCGGCGCGACAAACCTCGGCGAGGCGCTCCGCCGCATCGCAGAGGGCGCGGCCATGATCCGCACGAAGGGCGAGGCGGGCACCGGCGACATCGTCAACGCCGTCACGCACATGCGCTCCGTCTTCGGCGCGATCCGCGGGCTGCAGGGCCTCCGCGAGGAGGAGCTCTACGCCGCCGCAAAGGAGCACCGTGCTCCCTACGAGCTGGTGCGGTGGGTCGCCGACAACGGGCGCCTTCCGGTCGTCACGTTCACCGCCGGCGGGATCGCGACGCCCGCGGACGCCGCGCTCTGCATGCAGCTCGGCGCGGACGGCGTGTTCGTCGGCTCGGGCATCTTCAAGTCCGGCGACCCCGACCTGCGCGCGAAGGCGATCGTCGAGGCGACGACGCACTTCAACGACCCGAAGATCCTCGCCGACGTCTCCGCAGGGCTCGGTGAGCCGATGGTCGGGATCTCCTCGAGTACGCTCCCCGACGCGGAGCGGCTCGAAGTGCGCGGCTGGTAGCCGTCGGCCAGAACTACACTTGGTCGCGTATGGATCGGCGGCCACGGATCGGTGTGCTCGCCCTGCAGGGGGCGTTCCGCGAGCACGAGCGGGCGCTTCGCCGCGCCGGCGCGGACGTCGTCGAGGTGCGCCTCCCGGCGGAGCTGGACGACCTGGACGGCCTCGTCATCCCCGGCGGCGAGTCGACGACGATCGCGAAGCTGGCCTCGCTCTACGGGCTCGACGTGGCGATCCGCGCTTTCGACCGTCCCGTCTTCGGCACGTGCGCGGGGATGATCCTGGTCGACCGCTCGCACCTCGGCCTCGCGGACATCGAGGTCGACCGGAACGCGTACGGGCGCCAGGTGGCGAGCTTCGAGGCCGACCTCTCACTCGACGGCGACGAGCGGCCCTTCCGGGGGGTCTTCATCCGGGCGCCGCGCGTGCGCGACCTGGGGCCGGACGTCGAGGTGCTGGCCGAGCACGACGGCGAGCCGGTGCTGCTCCGCGACGGCGGCGTGCTCGTCGCTGCGTTCCACCCCGAGCTGACCGACGATCCACGAGTCCACGAACGATTTCTCGAGCTGGTGACGGAGGCGATGAGTGTCAGGGCATAGCAAGTGGTCGACGATCAAGCACAAGAAGGGTGCTGCCGACGCGAAGCGAGGCAAGCTCTTCTCGAAGCTCTCGCGCGCGATCATGGTCGCGGCGAAGGAGGGCGGCTCCGACCCGGGCTCGAACCTCGCGCTGCAGAACGCCATCGAGAAGGCGCGTTCCTACTCGATGCCGAAGGACAACATCGAGCGCGCGATCGCGAAGGGCACGGGGGAGGGCACCGACGGCTCGAGCTTCGAGACCGTCGTCTACGAGGGCTACGGGCCGGAGGGCGTGGCGGTGATCGTCGAGGCGCTCACCGACAACCGCAACCGCACCGCCTCAGAGGTCAGGCACCTGTTCACGAAGCACGGCGGCAACCTCGGCGCGACGGGCGCGGTCGCGTGGCAGTTCGAGCGACGCGGTGTCGTGCTCGTCGAGGCCGACGGCGTCGACGAGGACGACCTCGTCCTCGTGGCTGCCGACGCGGGCGCGGAAGACGTCGAGCTCGACGGGGCGACGTTCGTCGTCTCGGCCGCGCCCGAGGTCCTGACCGCGGTCCGCCAGGCGCTCGAGGACGCGGGGCACACGCTCGAATCCGCCGGCCTCTCGATGGTTCCCAAGACGACGGTCGCGATCGCGGACGAGTCGACGGCGAAGCAGGTCGTGCGGCTGGTCGAGGGGCTCGAGGAGAACGACGACGTCCAGGACGTCTACGCGAACTTCGACATCCCCGAGGCGGTGCTCGAGGCCGTCGCCGGCTGACCTGAGCGGTCGTGTGGGGCGCGTGCGTGTCCGACTTCGGTCGGGCACCTGGGTCGTGCGTCTTGCGTCGGGGCGAGGTGTCGGACTGAAGTCCGACACCGGGGTTCCCGGGCACGTTCCGGGCGTGGCTTCGGTCTCGCCCGCCGTCGTTCCGGACGGGGCCAACCTCGTCCGCTCCGGCACGCCCCGACGTCCGGCCCACCGCGTCATTCTCTTGCCCGGGAGCGGGACTGAGTGACCGTGCAACGGTCTGGTGCAAAGTGCCCCGCCGTCTCCCGGGCTACCGGTCCCGGGCGGGCCGGACGTGAGTGAGCTTGCAACAGTCTGTTGCAAGCTCACTCGGCCGTGCGGTGGCTCGAGGGGCGGTCTCCTCCCGGCCGCGGGGGGTGACGTGCGTCTCGCGCTTCCTGCACGGGACGCGGCGCTAGCGTCGCCCCGCTTGCGTGTCCGTGGCCAGTCCCCGGAAGTCCGTCATCCCCAGCCCGCCCCGCCTGCGATGCACCGTCAGGCAGCGCAGCCCCTCCGGGCCGGCGACGACGCTCCGCGTCGATCCGCGCGGCACGATCGCGAGCGTCCCTGCGGCGAGCGGATGCACGACGCCGTCGACCGTGAGCGTTCCCGACCCCGCGAGCGCGACGAACGCCACGTCGAGGCCCTCGTTGACGTGCTCCGGCTGGCCCTCGCCCGCGCGCCAGACGAGGAGCGTCGCGTTCAGCTCCTCACTCGCTGCGCCCCAGGCCGGCCCGCGTCCGTCGAGCGCCGTGAGGTCGACGATCTCCACCCGACCCACCGTAGTCGTCCGAAGGGCTGCGTACCCTCTTCGCGTGAAGGTCCTCGGCATCGACCCAGGAACGGCTGCGTGCGGATACGGGATCGTCCACGGAAGCGACGGGCGCCTCGAGGCTCTCGTCCAAGGGTGCTGGACATCCGGCGCCAGGGAGCGACCGGAGCTCCGGCTGCGGGCGATCTTCGACGGGGTCACGGGCCTCATTGCGGCGCACGCGCCGGACGCCGTCGCGCTGGAGGAGTCGTTCGTCGGTGCCGACGCCCGCATCGCGCTCTTCGTCGGGCAGGCGCGCGGCGCCGCGCTCGTCGCGGCCGCCTCGGCCGGGGTCGCGTGCACCGAGTACGCGCCGGCGCGCGTCAAGCAGGCTGTCTGCGGCTACGGCCGGGCGGAGAAGGGGCAGGTCGCGCGAATGGTGCGGATGATCCTCTCGCTCGACGCGGAGCCCGAGACCTCCCATGCGGCGGACGCGCTCGCCGTCGCAATTTGCCACGCCTCGATGCCCCCTCTCGCCCGGATGGCCTCCTGAGGGATACGGCGTGATCGCGCGCCTCAGAGGACGGCCTGCGGGGCGCTCCGCGGACGGCCTCGTCCTCGACGTGAACGGGGTCGGGTACCTCGTCGCGGCGACACCGGCGGTGCTGCGCCGGGCGACGGCCGGCGCCGAGCTGACCGTCGAGACCTACCTCCACGTCCGCGAAGATGCGCTTCAGCTCTACGGATTCGCGGACGCCGACGAGCGCGAGCTGTTCGTCCACCTCCTCACCGTGTCCGGCGTCGGCCCCAAGGTCGCGCTGGCCGTCGTCTCGGGCTCACCCGCCACGGAGCTGCGCAAGGCGATCGCACTCGGCGACCACGCGCGCTTCCAGGCGATCCCCGGGATCGGGAAGAAGACAGCCGAGCGGATCGTGCTCGAGCTCAAGGAGAAGCTCGGCACCGTGACGGAGTCGGCGCTCGCCGCGGTCGGAGACGCGCCGAGCCACCTCGTCGCGCGCGAGGCGCTCGTCGAGCTCGGTTACTCGCTGGTCGACGCCGAGCGCGCGCTCGCGGACGTCGATCCCGAGCTGCCGGCCGAGGAGCGCGTGCGGCTCGCGCTGCGCGGGGCGGCCGCGTGAGCCAGTTTCTCGCGCCTGCGCTCAGACCGGAGGAAGAGGAGGCCGAGCGCTCGCTCCGGCCGCGCCGGCTCGACGACTTCGTCGGCCAGGAGCGCATCAAGGAGCAGCTCTCGATCGCACTCGACGCGGCGAAGGCGCGCGCCGAGGCGCTCGACCACGTGCTCCTTGCCGGCCCGCCCGGGCTCGGCAAGACCACGCTCGCGCAGATCGTCCGCGAGGAGCTCGGCGTCGGGCTGCGCACCGTGGCCGGCCCCGCGCTCGAGAAGAAGGACATCGCTGCGATCCTCACCGCGCTCGAGCCGCGCGACGTCCTGTTCGTGGACGAGATCCACCGGCTCAACCGCTCGGCCGAGGAGATCCTCTACCCGGCGCTCGAGGACTTCCGCCTCGACATCGTGTTCGGGCAGGGCGCGGCGGCGCGGACGCTGACGCTCGACCTGCCGCCGTTCACCCTCGTCGGCGCCACCACCCGGACGGGCCTCCTGACGACGCCGCTCCGAGACCGCTTCGGGATGACCTTCCGGCTGGGGTACTACGACCCGGGGCAGCTCGGCACGATCGTCCGCCGCTCGGCGGGGATCCTCGGAGTCGAGATCGCCGACGACGCGGCCGAGGAGATCGCCGCGCGGTCGCGGGGGACGCCGCGCATCGCGAACCGCATCCTCCGGCGGGTCCGCGACGTCGCCGAGGTCAGGCATGCGGGTGCGATCACGACGCCCGTCGCGCAGGAGGCGCTCGAGCTGCTCGAGGTCGACGCCCAGGGGCTGGAGCGCATCGACCGCGAGCTGCTCGAGGCCGTGGCCCTGAAGTTCGGCGGCGGGCCGGTCGGGCTCTCGACGCTCGCGGTCTCGCTCGGTGAGGAGCCCGACACGATCGAGGACGTCTACGAGCCCTACCTGCTCCAGCTCGGCTTCCTGCAGCGAACACCGCGCGGGCGCGTGATCACCGAGCTCGGTCGCGCGCACGTCGGGTCGACGCGCGAGAAGGGGAGCCTGTTCTGAGCGGCGTGATCTGGACGCCCGCGATGGCGGGGCCCCTCGAAGAGCTCGTGCAGCGGATCCTGCGCCGCGTGGATGCGTTCAAGGCCGAGCGCTCGCTCGAGGCGGCGGAGGTGAGCGTCGAGCTCGTCGACGGCTCGCTCTACCGCCTGAAGACGATCTCGGCCGAGCCCGGCTTCGGATTCGTCAGCTTCTGCCCGCACTGCGACGACGGCGCGCCCGAAGAGGTCATCGTGCCGCTCGGGGCGATCCGCGAGCTGCGCATCGCCGCGCCGTCCCACGAGCAGGCGCCCGGCTTCTCGGGGTCGGCGCCCGCCGACTCCTAGCCCGACGTCCTAGCCGCCGCCTCGGAACTGCAGCGCCCGCCATGACGGCGTGGGCGCCAGCTCGAGGAGTGCGCGACCGCCCGTCGGCTCCGCGTAGGCGAACTCGCCGCTCTCGTCCTCCCACACCACCGTGAGGAGCCCCTCTTTGACGCGATGGTCGAGGTATGCGCCGCGGAAGACGAGCTTGCGCAGCCAGTACACGAGCGATTCCCCGTCGACGAGCGCGAGCCGCTCCCAGTGGCGTACGAGGTAGGCGCCGAGCGGGCTGCATGCCTCGGCGATCCGGCCGTCCGCCGCGAGCTCGACGAGATCCGCGATCTCGTCCTCGTCGAGATCGTTCGACGCCACGAGGCCGAGCTTGACGGCGGCGGCGCCGACGCGCTCCTCGAAGTCGCGGGCGCCGAACGAGAAGCGATAGCCGAGGAACTCGAGCCTGTAGTCGTCGCCGGACGAATAGTTGGAAGCGCCGTCGGCCATCGCTCTCAGGCTAGCCTCCTGATGTGAAGAACCGCGGCGTGGTCATCGGGGTCGTCGGAGCCGTGCTGGTCATCTGGCTGGTCGGCGCTGCCGTGACGAAGTACTCGCTCGAGCAGATGGCGTTCTTCGCGCCGCTCGCCGTGTGCGTGATCGGGGCCACCGCCGCGGTCGTGATGCTCTGGGTCAAGATCGTCCTGCAGCTCCGCCGCGAACGGCAAGAGCGGCGGACGTAAGCGCTCGGCAACGAGGTAGTTGCCACCGCGACAGCCCGACGCCCAGGGCGGCGGCCCTCGGGGATCCGGGATGAGCGGCGAAGTACCGTCCGACGGCGTCCGTACCGTCGAGCGGGCGATGCAGGAGGGCCGCTGGACCACCCGACCGTGCGACTGGGATCGCGTCGAGGCACTCGCCGACGGGCTCGGCGTGAGCGAGACCATGGCGACCGTGCTCGTCCGACGAGGGCTCGACGAGTCCGGGGCGGCGAAAGCGTTCCTCGCCGCCGAGCCGCCTGCGCACGACCCGTTCACGCTCGGAGACATGACTGTCGCGGTCGAGCGAATCAGGGCAGCGGTCGCAGCAGGGGAGCGCATCTGCATCCACGGCGACTACGACGTCGACGGGATCTCCGCGACCGCCGTCGCGGTCATCGTGCTTCGCGAGCTCGGCGCGAACGTCGAGTGGCGGCTGCCGAGCCGCTTCGAGGAGGGCTACGGCCTCGCCGCGGAGACGATCGAGCGCCTCGCGGAGGACGGCGTCGATCTCGTGCTCACCGTCGACTGTGGCATCACGGCGGTCGACGAGGTGCGGCGCGCGCACGAGCTCGGGCTGGACGTGATCGTCACAGACCACCACCGCCCCGGCGAGACGCTGCCGGACTGCCCGATCGTCGCCACGCGCCCGTCGGACTACCCGTGCGTCGAGCTCTGCGGCACGGGCGTCGTGTACACGCTCGCCCGCGCGCTGCTCGGTAGCGACCACCCGGCGGTCGCGCGCGTCCTCGACCTCGTCGCGCTCGCCACGATCGCGGACGTCGTCCCGCTCGTCGACGAGAACCGTGCGCTCGCAGCATCAGGGCTGCGGGCGCTGGCCCGCACCGGCCGCCCCGGGCTCCAGGAGTTGATGCGCTCGGCGCACGTCGACCCGGCGACCGTGGACGCGACTTCCGTCGCGTTCCGGCTCGCGCCGCGGATCAATGCCGCCGGCAGGCTCGGTCGGCCCGATCTCGCGCTCGAGCTCCTGCTCACCGACGATCGCGCCGCGGCGCGCGAACTCGCGGGCACGCTCGAGGAGCTGAATCGCGAACGACAGGGGGTGGAGGAGCGGATCCTGCGCGAGGCCGTCGCGACCGTCGAGGCGTGGCCCCCGGACGCGCGGGCGCGACACGGGTACGTCCTCTGGAACGAGGGCTGGCACGAGGGCGTCATCGGGATCGTCGCGTCGCGGCTCGTGGAGCGCTTCCACCGGCCCGTCGTGCTCGTCGCACGGAGCGGCGAGGGCTGGAAGGGCTCCGGCCGCTCGATCGCGGACTTCGACCTCCACGGCGGCCTCGCCGCCTGCGCGGAGCATCTCGAGCGCTTCGGAGGCCATCGCGCGGCGGCCGGCCTCACGATCGCAGAGGAGCGGATCGAGGCGTTTGCGGAGGCGTTCGGGCGGCACGCCGACGCCGCCCTCGCGGCCGTCGACCTGCGCCCGCTCACCACGGTGGACGCGATCGTGCCCGCGGGCGCGCTGACGCTCGACCTAGCGCAGGAGCTCGACCGCCTCGCCCCGTTCGGGCTCGGCAACCCCGAGCCGACGCTGCTCGTCGCGAGCATCGAGGCGACCGGCGCGAGCAAGGTCGGGGAGGGAAAGCACCTCCGCTTCCGCGTGCGCCAGCAGGGCCGGGACGGCGGCTCCGCGATCGCGTTCGGGCAGGGCTCGCAGCTCGACCGCCTCCAGGGCCCGAGCCGCTTCGACGTCGCGTTCCGGCTCAAGGAGAACCGCTGGAACGGAACGGTCGCCCCGCAGCTCGTCGTCCGGCGCGTGTTCGACGCGCCGGAGGCCTACGACCAGCTTCGCTCCTGGCTCGCCGAGCAATGGCGCGGAGGCGAAGGCGCCTGGACGCCGGAGGCGGGCCGTATCTTCGACGAGCTCGGCCTCCTCGCGGGGGCGCGACGCCAGCTGCTCGAATCCGAGAGCTTCCGCGCCCTGCTCGAGCACGGCCTCGCCGAGCTCCCGCAGGCTGCCTAGCTCGTTGGGGCGCGCAGCCGGAAGGCCGCGCGCCCCGGCGCGTTCCTAGGCGTCCGCCTGGTGGTGCGCCTCGACGAACCAGAGGTGCTTGTCGATCGCGCGCGAGATCTCGGTGAACATGTCCGAGGTGTCCATGTCGCCGAGCTCGGAGTCGGCCGTGTCGATCGCCTCGCGGACCGCGGCGCCGTAGGCCGCGAGCCGGTCGGCGACCACATCGACGGTGTCCGGGCCGGACGTCGCGTCGAGCGGATACTCGTCGAGCGCGGACGCCTCGGCCGCCATGCGCACGGTCCCCGTCGCGAGCCCGCCGAGCGCCGTCGCGCGCTCCGCGATCTCGTCCACGAATGCGAGCACGCCCTCCGCGACGGTGTCGTAGAGCTCGTGCAGCTGGATGAAGTCCGGGCCTCTGACGCTCCAGTGGGCCTGCTTCAGCTGGCTGTACAGATCGAACGTGTCGGCGAGCCGCGCGTTCAGGAGCTCGACAAGCTTCTCCCGGCTCTCGGCCGGCAGGTCGTTGCGGGTCTCGAACATGATGTGCGTCGTCGTCTTCGTCGCCATACGACTCCTTCTCTTCGCGGGTGCCACGGACAGCCTCGCCCACGACGCGCGTCGGCGCATCGGGGGATGCCCCTACGCGTACCCGCTCGGAGGCGCCGTCAACCGCGAGCGTCAGCGCCGCGCCGAGGTGGCGAGCATGAAGAGCATGCGCCGCAGACGCCGGCGCTCGAGGTAGTCCCGCAGAAGCCGCATGACCTCATCCTTCGTTCGTTTCCCCGCGCTTCCTCCCCCCGTTGGGGGGAATCTGCGACGCCTGGCCGTACACTGAGCTCATGGCTGTCGTCGACACGGAACAGCATCACGAGGGGCTTGTCGCCGAGCTGCTGGCCAGCATCGAGACGTACAACACGGACGTCGACCGTGACCTGATCGGACGTGCGTTCGCGTTCGCCGAGGAGCGTCACCGCGGGCAGTCCCGCCGCTCCGGCGAGGATTTCATCCTCCACCCGTACGGCGTCGCGCGCATCTGCGCCGAGCTATACCTCGACGAGCAGACGATCGCCGCAGCACTGCTCCACGACGTCGTCGAGGACACGGCGGCTGAGCTGGACGACGTGAGGGCAGAGTTCGGCCCGGAGATCGCCCAACTGGTCGAGGGCGTCACCAAGCTGACCCGGATCCAGTTCTCGAGCCGCGAGCAGGCCGAGGCGGAGAACTACCGCAAGATGATCGTCGCGATGGCCCAGGACGTCCGGGTCATCCTCATCAAGCTCGCCGACCGGCTCCACAACATGCGGACGATCGAGTACCTCGGCAAGCAGAAGCAGGTGCAGAAGGCGAAGGAGACGCTCGAGGTCTACGCGCCGCTCGCCCATCGCCTCGGGATCCATCACCTCAAATGGGAGCTCGAAGACCTCTCGTTCCAGATCCTTCACCCCCGCAAGTACGCGGAAATCACGGCGATGGTCGCCGACCGTCGCGCCGATCGCGAGTCGCAGGTCGACCAGGCCGCGACGATCCTCGCGCTCGAGCTGGAGAAGGCGGAGATCCCCGCGCACATCTCGGGGCGCGCGAAGCACTTCTACTCGATCTACGACAAGATGGCCAAGAAGGGCCGAGAGTTCAACGAGATCTACGACCTCACCGCGATGCGCGTGATCGTCGACCGGTCGGGTGACGAGGGGACGCGCGACTGCTACGGCGCGCTCGGGATCATCCACTCGCTGTGGAAGCCCATGCCCGGGCGCTTCAAGGACTTCATCGCGATGCCGAAGCTGAACCGGTACCGCTCGCTGCACACGACCGTGATCGGCCCGTCGGGCACGCCGCTCGAGATCCAGGTGCGGACACAGGAGATGCACAGGGAGGCGGAGTTCGGCGTCGCCGCGCAAGCGCACTGGGTCTACAAGCGAGGCAAGGTCGGCAAGGGCGACGACGAGTGGCTCACGTGGGTGCGGTCGCTGATGGACTGGCAGGGCGACGAGCAGGACGCCGCGGAGTACATGCGGACGCTCCGAACCGACCTGTTTGCCGACGAGGTCTACGTCTTCACGCCGAAGGGCGAGGTGAAGACGCTGCCGGCCGGTTCGACGCCGATCGACTTCGCCTACGCCGTCCACACCGACGTCGGTCACCGCACGGTCGGGGCCAAGGTGAACGGGCGGATCGTCCCGCTCCACTACCACCTGAAGAACGGCGACTTCGTCGAGATCCTCACGTCGAAGTCGGGGCGCGGGCCGTCGCGCGACTGGCTCTCGCTCGCGCGATCCTCCCGCGCCCGCAACAAGATCCGGCAGTGGTACCAGCGCGAGACGCGCGGCGAGACCGAGCAAAAGGGCCGGGAGGCACTCGATCAGGCACTCAAGGCGCAGAACCTGCCCTACCGCAAGCTGCAGGGTTCGAGCGTGCTCGCGTCCGTGATCCGCGAGCTTGGGTTCAAGAAGGCCGAGGACTTCTACCTCGCGCTCGGCTCGGGGAAGATCGGCACGGGGCATGTCGTCAACAAGGTCCTGCAACGCCTCAAGGTCGACGACGTCACCGAGGAGCCGGTCACGGCGAAGCCCGCGGCGCGGAAGCGGATCGTCACCGGGACCTCGCTCGGGGTCGTCGTGCCGGGCGTCGACGACGTGCTCGTACGCCTCGCCAAGTGCTGCACGCCGGTGCCCGGAGACGAGATCCGCGGCTACATCTCACTCGGCCGCGGCATCACGATCCACCGCGCCGACTGCCCGAACGTCAAGGCGCTGATGCGGAACCCGGAGCGCTTCACGCCGGTCGAGTGGGAGGGTGACACCACGTCGTCGAGCTTCCGCGTCCAGATCGCGGTCGACGGCTGGGATCGCGCCCGGCTACTCGAGGACGTCGCCCGCACGTTCGCCGAGAACGGTGCGAACATCGTGTCGTACGGCGGCACCGTCGAGGACGGGATGGCGCGCAACTGGTACACGGCCGAGCTCGGCGACGTGAAGGCATTGCGCTCGCTCCTCAGCGCGCTGCGGAACCTCGACGCGGTCTTCGACGCCTACCGGATGACGCCCGGCGGGTAGACCTGGGGGAACCCATGGTTCCCCCACGGGCCCCCTCCTTCAGGGTTGCTGCCGTTCGCGCGAGGTTGGCCTCCCGGCCGGCAAAGCCGGCCTTCGGCCGCCGGCGCTGGCGCCGGCGCGACGGCCTTGCGCCGGTCCACCCGGGGAGGGTGGAAACGGTCGTCAGAGCCGGTCGCGGATCGAGGCGAGATCCTCGTCGCGGAGCGCCCATTCCCGCGACCGCGGGTCGAGCTCGATCGCGCGCTGGAGCGTCGCCCACGCGTCGTCGGGTCGTCCGTCGAGGGCCTCCCAGCACGCCGTCGAGTAGATGACGCCCGCGTGGTCGGGGAACCGCTCGTTCGCCTCGTCCATCAGCCGCAGCGCCGCTTCCGGGTCGAAAGGGTCGCGAAAGCGCTCAGCCTCGAAGTACCACTCCCAGGCCGACGGGGTATACGCCTCGCCGGGCTTGCCGCCGACGGCGAGCACCGTCGTCCTCGGCTCGGCCGCGGTCGCGTAGCGGCGCACCGTCGGGTCGCGCAGGAAGACGATCGTGCCGGCAGGCGCGTCGAGCGTCTCTCCGTCGAGGTCGAAGCTCGCGCGGCCGGAGAGAACGACGTACACCTCCTCGTGGCGGAGGTACTCCTCGCTATGGCGCTCGACGACGTCGTCCCCGGCGTTCTCGGCCGTGTACGCGTTCATGCCGAACGCCTCGATTCCGAGGGTCCGGCGGATCGGCTTCCAGCGAAGCTCGCCCGCCACCTTGATCGGCGGCAGCTCGTCGACGCGGAGGCTCGTCCAGCGCTCGCTCACGGGAACGACGCTACCGGAACCTCCACCCGCCACCGGGTGTAGAAGGAGCGAGTGGGGAGCCGGCCACCCGACGAGGAGACGCTCGTCGCGCGCGCCAAGCGCGGCGACCCGACCGCCTACGAGGAGCTCGTGCGCATGCACCAGGGAATCGCGTTCCGCGTTGCGATCGTCGCCGCGGGCGATCGCGGCGACGCCGAGGAGGCCGTCCAGGACGGCTTCGTCAAGGCGTACCGTGCACTCGGCCGGTTCCGTGAGGGCTCCCCGTTTCGTCCGTGGCTGCTGCGGATCGTCGCGAACGAGGCTCGCAACCGCCGCCGGGCTGCCGGCCGGCGAGCCGGGCTGGCCCTCCGCGCGGGGGCGGTGGTCTCGGGGGACGCGGCTCCGTCCCCCGAGACGACCGCCCTCACGCTCGAACGCCGCGATGCGCTCCTCGACGGCCTCGGAGCGCTCGACGAGCGCGACCGCGAGGTGCTCGTCCACCGCTTCCTCCTGGAGCTCGGCGAGGAGGAGACCGCGGCGGCCCTCGGCATCAGGCGGGGAACGGTGAAGTCGCGGACGTCCCGCGCCCTCGAGCGGTTGCGCGCGATCGTCGGGGAAGGAGTGGCGTGAACGGGCTCGAGCGCGAGCTGGCCGCCCTGTCGGCCTCGGTCGAGTGGCCCGAGGCGCCCGACCTCGCGCCGGCGATCACGGCTCGCCTGGGCGAGTCGCCGCGGCGGACGCCCCTCCTGCGGCGGCGGCCGCTCGCGATCGCCGTCGCCGCCGTGCTCGCCGCCCTCCTCGCCGTCCTGGCCGTGCCGCCCGCCCGCACCGCGATCCTGGACTGGCTCGGAATCGGCGGTGCGGAGATCGTCCGGGTCGACACACTGCCCGCACTCCCGCTCGAACAGGACCTGAACGTGCTCGGCCAGCGGGCGACCTTCGCGGAGGCGCGGGCGCGGGCGGGCTTCTCCTTCGCCGACCCGCCGCGCGACGAGCCGGCACCGGACGAGGTGCGCCTGGCGCCCGGCCTGCGCGTGAGCTACGTCTGGCGCGACGGCGCCGACGTGCGCCTGATCGTCATCCAGTTCCCGGGCCGCGCGGGCGACCCGGCGCT
The DNA here is from genome assembly GCA_963821365.1 of uncultured Actinomycetes bacterium. Taxonomy (GTDB): domain Bacteria; phylum Actinomycetota; class Thermoleophilia; order Gaiellales; family Gaiellaceae; genus Gaiella. The sequence goes on along the minus strand of CAWGDT010000003.1, from coordinate 40,283 downwards.
CCTGAAGAAGCTCGCAGGCGGAGCGACCCACGTCGACCGGTTCGCGCTCGACGGCGGCACGGCCGTATGGCTCGAGGGTGGGCCGCACGTGGTTCTCTTCGTCGCGCCGGACGGCCTGATCCGCGAGGATCAGGGCTGGCTCGCCGGCAACACGCTCCTCGTCGACCGGAACGGGACGACCGTCCGCGTCGAGGGCGCCCTCGACCGCGCCGACGCGATCGACGTCGTCCGCGCGATGCCTGCGCGTCCCTCGTCCGAGGGATAGCGCCGCGGGAGCGCGGGGTACCCCGTTCGAGGGATCGATCCCTGAAACGAGGGATGACGCCCCTGCAAGCCCGCACTACAAGGCGTATGGGGGAGGGAAAGCCGCGCCGCGCCCGCCCGGCGACCCCGGGCGGGCGCGCCGGCAAGGGTCCCGCCCTCCGCTCACTCGCTCAGGTCGCGACCTTCGATGGCGCGGATCGGGGCGCGGACGTCGTCGGGGATCGGCACGGGACGCCGTGTCGCGAGATCGACGAGGACGATCGTCTGCGACGCCGTGACCATCAGCGCGTCGTCGGGGAGCCGCACCGCGACGCTCTCGTAGGTCGCGCTCGTGCGGCCGAGGCGGCTGACCCGAACGAAGCACTCGAGCAGGTCGTCGAAACGGGCCGGCGCGTGGTACTCCACGTTCGACGCGCGCATCACGAACTCGGCGCCGGGGACGGAGAGACTGCCGAGGTGCCGGTGGTACTCCGTGCGCGCGTGGTCGAAGTAGGGGAGGTAGCGGCCGTAGTACACGACGCCCTGGGCGTCGGTGTCGGAGAACCAGACGCGGGTCAATGCCGAGTACTTGAACGGCGGCCGGCGGTCGGTGAGCCGACCCAGCTCCGGGCCGCGCGACACGCTCAGACGGGGCCTCCGTTGATCGCCGTGAGCGGCTCGTTGACGTGGAAGAGCCTCGCTCGGACGTCGGTGATCCCGAACCCCTCGAGCCGAGCGGTGTGCTCCTCGACGTACGCGAGCGCCGACTCGTCGTCCTCGAAGAGGTAGATGCCGCCGGCGGTGCGTTTCTCCTCGTTCTCCGTCCAGATCTTCCAGCGCAGGCCCGGCGAGCGGCCGATGATCCCGGCGAGGTCGGCGAATGCCGCGGCCATCTCGTCGCCCCACGGGCCGGCCATCGGGAAGTCGAACTGCACGAGTGTCGCCACGGAGGCCCTCCTATCAGGATCGGATCAGGTCGAGCACTTCGTCGCGACGGCGCTCCATCTCGGCGCCTTCGAGGGCCTCGAGGTTGAGGCGCAGGAGCGGCTCGGTGTTGGACGGGCGGACGTTGAAGTGCCAGTCGTCGAAATCGACGGACACGCCGTCGAGATGCGAGATGCGACCGCCGGCAGCGGCATAGCGCTCCTCGAGGTCGCGGAGCTTCGCGTCGACGTCGGCGACCGGCGTGTTGATCTCGCCGCTCAGGAAGTACCGCTCGCGGAACGGCCGAAGGAGCTCCGACAGCCTGCGCCCCTCTCGCGAGAGGAGCTCGAGCATGACGAGGAACGGGACGATGCCGGTGTCGGCCCGGGTGAACTCGCGAAAGTAGTAGTGCGCGGAGACCTCGCCGGCAAACAGCGCGTCGACCTCGCGCATGCGCTCCTTGATGAAGGCGTGGCCGACGCGGTTGACGAGGGCGACGCCGCCGGCGTCCTCGATCGTCCGCGGCACCGCCCAGCTCGCACGCACGTCGTAGATGATCTTCGCGCCCTGCTCCTTCTCGAGCATCGCGCGCGCCAGGAGGGCGGTCGCGAAGTCGCCCGGGACGAACTCGCCGGTGTCGTCGACGAAGAAGCAGCGGTCGGCATCGCCGTCGAAGGCGACCCCGAGATCGGCGCCCTCGGCGCGCGTCCTCTCGACGACGAACGCCCTGCCCTCGGGTAGTAGCGGGTTCGGCTCGTGGTTCGGGAAGGACCCGTCGGGCTCGAAGAAGCAACGCACGACGTCGAGCTGCGGGAGACGCTCGAGCACCCGCGGCAGCATCGTCCCGGCCATGCCGTTCGCGGCGTCGACGACGATTCGCAGCGGTCGGATCGAGGCCGGGTCGACGAACGACAGCACCTTCGCGACGAAGCCGTCCCAGATGTCCGTCGGACGCACCTCGCCGCGCCGCACGACCGTGCCGAACCCCGCCTCCGCGGCTCGCCGGACGTCGTCGAGCCCGGAGTCGCCGCCGACCGGGAGCGCCCCGGCTCGGACGATCTTCATCCCCGTGTACTCCTTCGGGTTGTGCGACGCGGTGACGACGATGCCGCCGTCGAGCGCGAGCTCGCCGACGGCGTGGTAGAGCATCTCGGTACCGATCAGCCCGAGGTCGAGCACGTCGGCGCCGCCGTCCGCCGCGCCGTCGATCGCGGCGGCCGTCATCGCCGGGGAGCTGACCCGCATGTCGCGCCCGACCGCGATCGTGCCCAGCCCGAAGTGCTCGACGAATGCGCGGCCGACTCTGTATGCGCCGTCCTCGTCGATCTCCGCCGGATGGATCCCGCGGATGTCGTACGCCTTGAAGACCCTGGGGTCGAGCATCGCGCCGGATGCTAGATGGTCGCCGGGTGCGGTAAACCGCCGGTCGGGGAGGGGCCGTCGAACCTAGACTTCGCTCCATGGAGCGCAAGCTGGCGACGGCGCTGTTCGTCGACCTCGTGGACTCGACCGCGCTCGTCGCCGCGCACGACCCGGAGATCGCGCGCCGGCGCGTGACGGGCTTCTTCGAACGGGTCCGGACGCACATCGAGACCTACGGTGGGACGGTCGAGAAGTTCGCCGGCGACTCCGTGCTCGCCGTCTTCGGCGTGCCGACGGCGCACGAGGACGACGCCGAGCGCGCGGTGCGGGCTGCCGTCGCCATCGTCGAATCGGGCGACGGCGAGCTGCCCGTCCGGATCGGGATCGAGGCGGGGGAGGTCGTCGTCGACGACGGGGACTCGACCTTCGCGACCGGCGAGGCGCTGAACGTCGCGGCGAGGCTCCAGCAATCCGCCGAGCCGGGTGAGATCCTGATGGGCCCGACCGCGTGCGGGCTCGCGGCCGGCGTGGTCACGGAGCCGCTCGGCCAGCGGCCGCTGCGGGGCTTTCCCGGCGGCTTCGAGGTCAGGCGGGTGGTCTGCGCGCAGCGGCCGACGGGCCGGCCGCTGAACGTCGATGCGCCGTACGTCGGCCGCGAGGAGGAGCTCGACCTGCTCGAGAACGCGTTCGCGCGGGCCGTCCGCGATCGCCGTGCCCAGCTCGTCACGATCTTCGGCGAGCCGGGCATCGGGAAGAGCCGGCTGGCGAGAGAGTTCTTCGCGGGGCTCGAGCGAACGACCGTCCTCTCCGGGCGGTCGCTCCCGTTCGGCGAGGGGCTCGCCTATCGGCCCCTCGCGGAGATGGTGCAGGCGGCGGCCGGCATCTCGCCCGACGACTCCACCGAGGAAGCGTTCGAGAAGCTCCGCGAGGCGTGCTCGAGCGACGCCGTCGCCGACCTGCTCGGGCTTGCGTCGGGGGTGCTCGACACCGTCTCGGGCAGCGGGCGGCGAAGCCAGGAGATCGCATGGGCGGCCCAGGAGTGGGCCGTGAGCCTTGCCGAGGCGCAGCCGCTCGTGCTCGGCTTCGAGGACCTCCACTGGGCCGAGGAGCCGCTCCTCGATCTCGTCGAGCACCTCGCAGACCGGATCGACGACGCGCCGGTGCTGATCCTGTGCCTGGCGCGTCCCGAGCTGCTCGAGTCGCGCTCCGGCTGGGGAGGAGGGCGGCGCCGCTCGATCGCGATCGACCTCGGGCCCCTGCCCGAGAGCGAGACGGAGGTGCTCGTCGACGCGCTCGTCGCCGACGCAATCCTGCCGGACGACGTCCGGCGGGCGCTGCTCGACAAGACGGAGGGCAACCCGCTGTTCGTCGAGGAGACTGTCCGGATGCTCGCCGAGCGGCGCGAGGGTGTCTCGGTGCGGATCCCGGACACGGTGCAGGCGCTGATCGCGTCGCGGATCGACCGGCTTCCGCCCGACTCGCGCTCGGTCGTACGCCACGGTGCGCTCGTCGGGCGCGTGTTCTGGCGCGGTGCCGTCGCAGACCTCGACCCGGCGCTCGACGTCGACACCGCGCTCGCCGACCTCGTCGAACGGCAGCTCCTCACCCGGGAGCCAATCTCGACGGTCTCGGGGGAGGCCGCGTACCGGTTCCGTCACGTGCTGATCCGCGACGTCGCGTACACGGGCCTTGCGAAGGGCGAGCGGGCGAGGCTGCACCGGACGTTCGCCGGCTGGCTCCGCGCACGATCGGCCGACGAGCTCGTGGAGGCGCAGGCGTACCACCTGGAGCGCGCGGCATCGCTCTCGGCCGAGCTCGACGGGCAGATCCCCGCCGACCTCCGCGCAGAGGCGGCCGAGGTGCTCGAGCGTGCCGGGTGCCGCGCGCTCGACCGCGAGGCGAACCGCACCGCACGAAGACTCCTGCTGCGCGCGATCGAGCTCGAGCCGAGCCTCGCGCGCAGGTTCTACGCCGCGAGGGCGGCGTGGCGGCTGTGGGAGCTTCCGGCGGCGTCCGTCGAGATGGAGGACGTGCGCTCGCTCGCGCAAGCCGCGAAAGAGCGCAGGATCGAGGGTCTCGCCCTAACGCAGCTCGCCGAGATCGACCTCAACCGGAACGCCGACGTCGAGCGGGCGCGGACGCTCGCGCTCGAGGCGCTCGGGCTGCTCTCGGACGCTCCCGGAGACGCGCGTTCGGAAGCCCTGACGCTCTCGGCGACCATCGGGTGGTGGGAGGGAGACCTCGAGAGCGTCGAGCGATACACGGGAGAGGCGCTCGAGATCGCGCGGGAGGCGGGTAGGGCAGACCTCGAGAGCCTGGCGCTGAGCGAGGTCGCCGCGGCGCATCTCGCGCGTCTCCAGCTCACGCGCGCCGACGCCGCGCTGGAGGCCGCGGCCGCGCTGGCCGTGGCCAGCGGCAGCCTGTCGGCCGGCGCGTGGGTCGCGCGTGTCCGGGGGTCGATCCACCTGCGCCGAGGCCGCTTCGACGACGCCGAGCGCGAGTTCCGTGCGGCGCGGGAGCTGTTCGACGAGATCGGCGCGGCGTCCGACGCGGGGCGGACGCAACAGCTCGAAGGTCTGGCCGTCTGGCAGGGCGGGGACGCCGACCGCGCCGAGCAGATCGTCCGCGAGGCGGTCCGCTCGCTTCTCTCGTTGCAGGAGCGCGCGAAGGTGATCGAGGCGCAGCGGACGCTGGCCGAGCTCGTCCTGGCCAAGGGGCACGTCGAGGAGGCCGAGCGCTGGGCTCTCTCCGCCGTGGAGACCGTGGGCATGCAGGACACGATGTCGCGGTCGAACGTCCGCATGGTGCTCGGCCTCGTCCGGGCAGCGCAGGGGCGCGACGACGAGGCGGAGCTCTTGCTGCGGGATGCAATCGACTCGCTCGCCGCGACCGACTACCGCAACTCCGAGCCCGAGCCCCTCGCGGCGTATGCACGGTTCCTTCGCGATCGCGGCCGCGACGAGGACGCGTCTGCGGTGGAGAGCCGGCTCGCCGAGCTGCTCGAGCCCGAGGGCGCGGCCCGGATCATCTGAGCACCGGGGTCTGACGCGCTCGGCACTCGCGTGGTGTCCGACTTCGTCGGATACCCGGGTCAGGCCGTGAGCACGGCGCGAATCGCCTGGCTCGACACCTCGTCGGGCGACTCCGAGATGACCGTCGCGGGCCGCTCGAAGCCGGCGAGCGCGTCGCGCAGCGGGTCGGCCCGGAGCGTCCCCTCGCCGTAGGGGAGATGCTTCGTCTCGTTGCGGTTGGCGAAGGCGATGTCCGAGAAGTGGATGTGGAACGGCGCACCCGGCGGGAGCACGCCGTCGGCGAGCTCGAGCGCCGCGCGGAACGGCTCCGGCTCGACGAATGCGCCGTCGCTCGTCGCGTGCATGTGCGCAAAGTCGACGACCGGCCGCACCCAGCTCGTGCGGCTGCTGATCTCGACGCAGTCGTCGAGCGACCCGAGGTCGCGGACGCGTCCCATCACCTCGATCCCGAACGGCACCGCGCGGTCCTTGCCCTCGAGCCGCTCCCGGACGAGCGCCAGCTGCTCGACGACGGCATCGATCGAGTCTTCGCGGCTGCGGCCAAGGAGGAAGCCGGGGTGGAAGACGACGACCTCGGCTCCGGACGCGGTCGCGATCCCGGCGCTGCGGTCGAGCGCGCCGAGCGCCGACGACCACTTGCGCCCGCTCGCCTCCAGGTGCCCGACCCAGCCGAAGAGCGGCGCGTGCACCGAGAGCGCGACGTCGTGCTCTCGGGCCAGCTCACCGAGCCGCTCGGCCCACGGGTAGTCCATCCAGAAGCCCGACTCGAAGTCGATCTCGCAGGCGTCGTAGCCGCGCTCGAGCAGCAGCTCGACCGCCCGCTCGGGGGTCTCCCGGTCGGGAATGCGCGCAGGTCCGACCCGGATATCGCCCACCCGGCGACTCTAACTCCCTGCAAACGGCCCATGTCGTCCGATGGCGCCCGTACCCTCGAACCTATGGCCCAGCCCACGCGGATCGACCTCCTCGAGCTCGACATCGACCTCCGCCTGACCGACCTCTGGCGCGAGGCGGCGGACATCTCGGAGTGGAATCTCGAGGTCGTCTCGGCGTTCATGCGCGCGGCGTACGGCAAGGGCTACTGCGACGCGCTGACCGAGGATGCCCCGGGGTCGCTCTGCCTCGAGCACGGCTACGAGGTGCCGCGCCGCCGCGACCGCGACGCCGCGGAGGCATGACGCCGAGTCTCTAGACTGTCCGGCGTGGCGCGGTCATCGTCACCGGCACGGCTCGTGATCGCTCTCTCCGTCGCGGCGGTTCTGGCGGTGTTCCTCCTCTACACGTCGCTCGCGGGCGGCGGCACGCCGTCCGTCTCGCCGAGCGAGCTCGCGTCGAGGACGGGCGAGGTGTCGCTCGCAGGGCGCGTCGTGGGCACGCCGACCGGCGACCCGCACGGGGCGGGGATGCGCTTCGTGCTGCGGGACATCGAGGGCGACAGCATGCCGCGGGTGACGGTGCTCTACAAGGGCTCGGTGCCCGACCTCTTCCGCACGGGGCGGGACGTGGTCGTGACCGGCACGCAGCGCGTGGACGGCACGTTCGTGACGACCCCCGGGTCGATGATCACGAAGTGCCCCTCGAAGTACCAGGCCGCGAAGTCCTGAGCCATGGCCGAGCTCGGTCGCGCCGCGCTCATCGTCACGCTCGGCCTCTCGCTCTACGCGCTCGTGGCGGGCGGCGCGGCGGCCGCGCTCGGACGGCGCCGGCTCGCGCTCTCCGCGCGGAACGCGCTCGTCGCCTCGTTCTTCTCGACGCTCGTGGCGACCGGCGTGCTCGTCGCGGGGTTCCTGCGCGACGACTTCTCGCTCGCGTACGTCGCCGGCCACTCGAGCCGCGCGCTCCCGCTGCCGTACAAGATCTCCGCCTTCTGGGGCGGGCAGGAGGGGTCGCTGCTGCTGTGGTTGCTCGTCCTCACCGCCTACTCGGCACTCGCCGTCTGGTTTGCCCGCAAGCGGGCCCGTGACCTCGTCGTCTGGGTCACGCCCGTGCTCGCCGGGATCGCCGTCGGATTCTCGTGGCTGCTCGTCGCGATCTCGAGCCCGTTCGACACGATCCCCGCCGCGGCCGACGGCAACGGCCTCAACCCGAGCCTCCAGAACCCGTACATGGTCGCCCACCCGGTGTTCCTCTACCTCGGCTACGTCGGGCTCGCGGTGCCGTTCGCGTTCGCGATGGGCGCGCTCCTCTCCGGCCGGACCGACGAGCGCTGGATCGTCGCGACGCGCCGCTGGACGATCGTCGCATGGACGGCGCTCGGCATCGGCCAGCTGCTCGGCGCGCACTGGGCCTATCAGGAGGTCGGCTGGGGCGGCTACTACGCGTGGGACCCCGTCGAGAACGCCGCGCTGATGCCGTGGCTGGCCGCGACGGCCTTCCTCCACTCGGTGATGATCCAGGAGAAGCGCGGGATGCTCCGCGTCTGGAACGTGACGCTCGTCAGCCTCGCCTTCTGCCTCTCGCTGTTCGGCACGTTCCTCACGCGCTCCGGCGTCGTCAGCTCGATCCACTCGTTCACGCAGAGCGCCATCGGCCCGTGGTTCCTCGGGTTCATCGTGGTCGCGGTCGTGTTCGCGGTGACGATGATCTGGCTGCGGCTCCCGCAGCTCAGGACGAGCGCGCGGCTCGAATCGCTCGTGTCGCGCGAGGCGACCTTCCTCTACAACAACCTGCTGCTCGTCGCGCTCTGCCTGACGATCCTCTGGGGGACCGCCTGGCCGATCCTCTCCGAGGCGGTACGCGGCGAGGCGGTCGTCGTGGGGAGGCCGTACTACGACTTCTTCCTGCGGATCTTCGGCCTGCCGCTGCTCCTGCTCATGGGGATCGGTCCGCTGGTCGCATGGCGGCGCGCCTCGCTCCGCGGGCTCGTCCGCGTCTTCGCCTGGCCGGCGGGCATCGCGCTCGCGGTCGGCGTCGTGCTGATCCTGCTCGGCTCCGGCTCGTCCATCCCGGGCCTGATCGCGTACACCTTCTCCGCGTTCGTGCTCGCGACGATCGGCTACGAGTTCGTGCGGGGCACGTCCGCGCGCCGCGCACTGACGGGCGAGAGCATGCCCACGGCGTTCGGCCGCCTGATCGGCCGAAACCGGCGCCGCTACGGCGGCTACGTCGTCCACGCGTCGATCGTGCTCCTCGCGATCGGCGTCGCGGGATCCAGCGCCTACGACTCGGTGGTGGAGGGGAAGCTCGCCCGCGGCGACTCGCTCTCGGTCGGCGGCTACACGCTGACCTATCGCGACCTCACCGAGCGCGACGGCGCGAACGCCACCGAGATCCGGGCGGTGCTCGGCGTGCGCCGCGGCGGGGACTCGCTCGGCTCGATCGAGGCGGGCAAGAACGCCTACAGCGTCGAGCAGCAGGTCTCGAACGAGGTCGGGATCCGCTCGGATCCACTGACGGGCGAGGACCTGTTCGTGATCGCCGAGCAGGTGAACGAGGACGGCACCGTCTTCTTCCGGATCTTCGTGAAGCCGCTCGTCAACCTGATCTGGCTCGCGGGCCTCGTGTTCGTCCTGGGCTCACTCATCACCCTGTGGCCGGACGCCCGCGAGGAGCGCAGGCTCGCGTCACGCTACGTCCCGGAGCGCGAGCGCGCGGACCGCACGGCCACGACGTGAGCATCTGGCTGCTGCTGGCCGCGGCGCTCGCCGTCGCGGGCGTCGTCGTGGTCGCGCTTCCGTTCCTGCGGGAGCCCTCGCCCGAGTCGGACGCGCTCCACGAGCTCGACGCCGCGGAGCGGGAGCGCCTCGACGCGGAGGAGGAGCGTGACCGGGCGCTCGCGGCGCTCAAGGAGCTCGAGGCCGACCACCGCGCGGGCCGCATCTCGGACGACGACTACCGCGCGGTCGTCGGCATCGTGCGGCGCGACGCGGCCGAGGCGCTCCGTGACCTCGACCGGCTTCGCGCGAGGCCGGGGGAAGGGACTGGGCGAGGGGCCGCGAAGAGCGCGTGATGGGTCGTCGAGCCGGCCTCGAGGCGGTCGCCGCGGGCCTCGTCGCACTGTGCCTCCTCCTTCCGGCGGGCATCGCCGCGGGTGATCCGGGCACGGACAAGGCGCGCGTCGACGGCGAGATCGCGACGCTGCGCGGCCGAGCCTACGACGCGGAGCGCCGTGCCGGTGTCGTCACCGAGGAGCTGAGCGCCGTCGCGGGGCGCGTGCGCGAGCTCCAGGCCGGGGTCGACGCCCAGCAGGCGCGCCTCCGCGTGCTCGAAGGACAGCTCGCCTCGGCGCACGCGCGACTCGGGACGCTCGACCGGACGATCGCGGACCAGACCACCCGCCTCGAGCGGCTCCGCGGGCAGTACAGGATCGCGCTGACGCGGCTCGAACGGCGTGTCCGCGACCTGTACATGACCGACGGGCCCGACGCCCTCTCGTTCGTGCTCGGTACCGCGAGCTTCACCGACCTCCTCGACAACCTCGACCTGCTCGGCCGGATCGGGCGTCAGGACGAGCGGATTGCGGCGAGCGTCGAGTCGGCGCGCGACGGCGTCGCCGACGCCCGCCGCCGGACACGCGCTGCCCGCGCGGAGGCGGCCCGCGTCGAGGCCGCCGTCTCCTCGGCCGCGACGGAGCAGCGCGGGATCGTGACGCGGCTCGTCGCCAGCCGCGACGCGCTAGTGGCGGCCCGCCAGGAGAAGTCGGCCACCCTCGCGTCGATCCAGTCGGATCGCGACGCGACGCTTGCCGAGATCGACGCGCTCGAGCAGCAGAGCGCCGCGCTTGCCGAACGGATCCGCGAGGCGCAGCAGCGCTCGGCGACGCCCGCGATCGCCGCTTCCTCGGGAAGCGGGGTGCTCGGGTGGCCCGTCTCGGGCCCCGTGACGAGCGGGTTCGGCGCCCGCTGGGGACGCATGCACGAAGGGATCGACATCGCGGTCGGCGAAGGCACGCCCGTCCGAGCGGCCGCGGCCGGCACGGTCATCTACGCGGGCTGGATGAGCGGGTACGGCAACCTCGTCGTCGTCGACCACGGCAACGGGCTCTCGACGGCGTATGCGCACAACTCGTCGCTCGCCACAGCTGTCGGCCAGGCTGTCGCCGCGGGAGAGATTGTCTCCTATTCTGGCAACACAGGCAACTCGACAGGCCCGCACGTGCACTTCGAGGTGCGGGTGAACGGCAGCCCCGTCGATCCGCTCGGCTACCTGTAGCGCCTCCGCAGAACGGCCTCGGCGGGGCCGGGCGCGAGGCCCGACCCGTCAGGCGGCGTCGATCGCGACGGGGAGCTCGTCGGCGACGACGAGGTGGAGGTCCGGGAGGGCGCGCCAGCGCTCGTCCAGGCCGAGCCCGTATCCCGCGAACAACTCGTCGGGGACCGTGAAGCCGACGTGCCGGAGGGAGATGTCGTCCACGAGCCGGCGGTACGGCCGGTCGAGAAGCGTCACCGCGGCGAGGCTCGCGGGTCGCCGTTCCGCGAAGCTCCGTGTCAGGAACCCGAGCGTCAGCCCGGTGTCGACGACGTCTTCGACGAGGAGCACGTCGCGGCCCTCGAGCGGCCGGTCGAGGTCCTTCAGCAGCCGCACGCCGCCACCCGTGCGCCCGCTGCCGTACGGTGCGAGCTCGATGACGTCCAGCTCGTGGTCGATCCCGAGAGCGCGCGAGAGATCGGCGAGGAAGACGGTGCTCGACTTGAGCGGCGCGACGAGCACCGGAAAGAGCCCGTCGTACACTGCGGCGATCTCGCTCGCCAGGTCGGCAACGCGCGCCGCGATCTCCGCACGGCCGAGGTACACCTCGCCGATCGGTTGGCCGTCGGCGCGGAGGCGGGCGGCGGCGCTCGACTCGCTCACGACGCGATCCGCAACCGGTAGCGCTGTGCGAGACGCTCGATGTCGCGCCGGTAGAAGAGCTTCACCTTGACGTCCGGATACAGCCGCCGCACCTCGCGCAGCTTGCGGTTCTTGCGCGTCACGAGGGACTGCTTCATCACGGTGACCTCGATGTAGAGATCCTGGTCGGGAAGGTAGAAGTCCGGCGTGAAGGCGCTCGTGACGCGCCCTTCCGGGTCGCGCTCGAGCACGAACGACCGCGGCTCGTACTCCCACGGGATCCCGTACCAGTCGAGGATCCGCGCACATTCGCGCTCGGCGGCGTTGACGAAACGCGGCGGCTCGGAGCCGCGATATGCCTGGAACGACAAGGCTTCCGGGGGTGTCTCCGGCACCGTCCCGAGGGTAGCGAGCGGCCCGGACGTCGCCATAGACTGCGACCAATGGATGTCCCCGAGCGCCCGTTCCGGATCGCGCACCTCTCCGACCTGCACTGCGGCGGCCCGTACTTCGAGGCTGCGCTCCTGGAGCGCGCGATCTCCGAGATCAACGAGCTGCGGCCGAACATGGTCATCTGCACCGGCGATCTGACGACGTTCGGGTTCAAGCACGAATACCAGCTCGCTCGCCAGTACCTCGACCAGATCGACTGCGACGCCTTTGTCGTCGTTCCCGGGAACCACGACGCGCGCAACGTCGGCTACGTCCACTTCGAGCAGCTGTTCGGGAACCGCTCTTCCGTGCTGCGGAAGGACGGCGTGACCGTCGTCGCCGTCGACTCGACCGAGCCGGACCTCGACCACGGGCAGATCGGCCGGGGCCGTTACTCCTGGATCGAGGAGCAGTTCGGCGCGGAGCCGTCGCAGTTCCGGATCTTCGTGCTCCACCACCACCTGCTGCCCGTGCCCGGCACGGGACGCGAGCGCAACGTGGTGTACGACGCGGGCGACGCGATCGAGTGCCTCCTCCGCGCGCGCGTCCACCTCGTCCTCTCCGGGCACAAGCATGTGCCCTACGCGTGGCGGCTCGAGAACCTCTTCGTCGTCAACACGGGGACGGTTTCGTCGCTGCGTCTGCGGGGAAACACGAGACCCTGTTACAACGTGGTGGAGATCAACGGCCACCATGTGGCAATCTCGCGCCGCCACCCCTTCCACGGCGAGGAGCGCATCATCCAGTTCTCGACCGAGACGTTCGCGTACGAGAAGTACACGGGCCGCATCGAGGAGGAGGTGACGACGCGAGGATGAGGCGCGTGGTCGCGATCGTCGACGGCGAGCACTATCCCCCCGTCGTCCGAGCGGCGCTCGAGGAGATCGACGATCTCGTCGTGGCGGCCGTGCTCGTCGGCGGGACGGAGAAGCTTCGCGGCGACGTCGACGGCTACGGGGTGCCGCTCGAGCCCTCGGTCGAGGTTGCGATCGAGCGCCATCAGCCCGACCTCGTGCTCGACCTCTCCGACGAGCCGGTGCTCGGCCCGCCGGAGCGGCTCGCCCTCGCGAGCCGCGTCCTCGCGCTCGGCGTCCCCTACGAGGGACCCGACTTCCGCTTCGACCCGCCGCCGGCGGCCGTCGTCGACGTCCCGACACTCGCCGTGATCGGCACCGGCAAGCGGGTGGGAAAGACGGCCGTCACGGGTCACGTCGCCCGGCGCCTCGCCTCGACGCGGCGCACCGTCGTCGTCGCGATGGGGAGGGGTGGGCCCCCCGAGCCCGAGGTCGTCGTCGCGCGACCGAGCGTCGAGACGCTGCTCGAGCTCTCCCGCAACGGACGCCACGCGGCCTCGGACCACCTGGAGACCGCGGTCGTCGCCGGGGTGACGACCGTGGGATGCCGTCGCTGCGGCGGCGGGCTCGCGGGAGCCGTCGCCGTCTCGAACGTCGTCGAGGGCGTCGCGGTCGCCACCGGGCTCGGCGCGGAGCTCGTCGTGCTGGACGGCAGCGGCGCGGCGCTGCCGCCCGTCGCGGCCGACCGGCGCGTGCTCGTCGCGTCCGCGGCGCAGCCGGTCGCGGTCACGGCCGGCTACCTGAACGCCTATCGCGCCCGGATCGCCGATCTCGTCGTCGTGACGATGGCGGAGGACGACGCGCCCCACGAGGAGCTGCGCGAGGCGCTCCGCGCCCACGTGCGGCCGTGGACGCCGCTGGTGCGCGCCGTGCTCCGCCCGCGGCCGCTCGAGCCGGTCGACGGTCAACGCGTCGCGTTCTTCTGCACGGCGCCTCCCGAGCGCCACGCGCGGCTTGCCGCGCACCTCGAGGAAGCGCACGGCGCACGCGTGACGTCGGTCTCCGGCAACCTCTCGGATCGCGTCCGCCTGTACGAGGATCTCGCCGCGGCCGACGCGGACGTCTTCCTCGTCGAGCTCAAGGCCGCAGCGGTCGACGTCGTCGTCGAGGAGGCGAGCCGCCGCGGCGTGCGCGTGGTCGTCGCCGCGAACGACGTCGTCCCGCTCCCGGGCGAGCCGTCGCTCGACGAGGCTCTCGAGCGGCTCGCCGCCGAGGCGGTCGCGCTGGTGCCGGAGGCGGCTCGGTTCCGGTGAGCGAGCGTCGCTACCTCGCCCCGCTCCCCCTCGGAGGGGACGACGGGCCGCCCTGGTCGAAGGGCCTCATGTCTCGCGCGCTCGCGGCGACCGGTCTCACCGTGACGCGGGCGTACGAGCTCGCGCGCCGGGCGGACGCCGACATGGCCGAGCGAGGCACCGACCGGCTCGACCTCGACCGGCTCGCCGACCTCGCGGCGGAGGTCCTGGGCGAGGCGGAGGGCGGCCGGACGATGCGGCGGCTCCGGCGTCTCCACGAGCTGCGTCAGCTCGACGTCCCGATCATCCTGCTCGTCGGCGGTGCGACCGGCACCGGCAAGTCGACGATCGCCACCGAGGCGGCCCATCGGCTCGGGATCACGCGCGTGACGTCCACGGACTTCATTCGCCAGACGATGCGCGCCTTCTTCTCGCCCGCGTTCATGCCGTCGGTGCACTACTCGAGCTTCGACGCCGGGCTGGCGCTCACGAAGGCGGAGGAGGAGGAGGCGGGCGACGCACGCCTGCTCGGCTTCCTCGACCAGACGCGCAACGTGCTCGTCGGCGTCGACGCGGCGATCGACCGGTCGCTCGCCGAGGGCTGGTCGATGGTCCTCGAGGGGGTGCATCTCGTGCCGGGGATGGTCGACGTCGACCGCGGCCGCGCGATCGTCGTGCAGTGCCTCGTCGCGATCCAGGACGAGGATCTCCACCGCAGCCACTTCTGGGTGCGCGACTACGCAACCGAGGGGCTCCGCCCGCTCGAGCGCTACATCGAGGCGATGCCCGAGATCCGTCTCATCCAGAGCGCCCTGATCGAACGGGCGCAGCGCTGCGACGTGCCCGTGATCATGAACGCGACCCTCGACCAGGCGATGGGCGACGTGCTCGACCTGGTGCTCTCGACGGCCGACCGGCTCGCGCGCGTCTGAGGTAGAACCATCTAGAGTCGGCAGCCGTGGCCGACTGCCTCTGCACCCGCTACGCGAAGGCGACCGAGTGGGCTGCGCTCGCGGGCGCCCGCTGGCTCGGCCGGGCCGACGAGGAGGCGGCGGAGGACGCGGCGGCGAGCGCGATGAAGGCCGCCCTCGAGGATCTGCCGATCGACGGGCAGATCGTCTTCGGCGCGCGGTCGGGCGAGGCGCTCCTGCCGGGCGGGACCGTCGGCGCGGGGGGCGAGCGCGTCGACCTGGCGCTCGACCCGATCGAGGGTCGCGGCGTCGTCGCACGCGGCGGCGTCGGCGCGATGGCGATGCTGGCGGTCGCACCCGAGGGCGCGCTCCGCCGGCTTCCCGAGATGTACATGCGCTCGATCGCGGTCGGACCTCGCGCGCGCGGCGTGATCGACCTCCATCGGCCGGTCGCGGAGAACGTCCAGCAGGTTGCCGAGAGCTTCGGGCGTCAGCCGCTCGACATCACCGCCCTCGTCCTAGACCGGCCGCGCCACCACGACCTGATCGAGGAGCTCCGCAGCTCGGGCACGCGGATCAAGCTGATCGGGGACGGGACGGTCACCGCGTCGATCTCCGCTGCGATCCGCGGCACGAACGACCACCTCGCGATCGGCATCGGCGGGACGCGTCAGGCCGTCCTCACCGCAGCCGCGCTTCGGTGCCTCGGCGGCGGGATGCAGGCGCAGCTCTGGCCGACGACGCGTTCCCAGATCGACGCCGCCCGCGAAATCGGCATCGAGGACGTCGGCCACGTCTTCACGGAGGAGGACCTCGCCCCGGGCGACGTGATCGTCGTCGCGACCGGGATGACGAACGGCGACTTGCTCCGCGGCGTCCGCTTCCTCGCCGACTCCGCGCGCACGCACTCGCTCGTGATGTGCATGCGCTGCAACTGGGTGCGCTTCGACGACGGGATCCACTTCTTCGCGCGCGAGCGGCGCGAGGAGGTGCGGTTGCTCGGGTAGGGCAGAGGAACGAAGCCACGTCCCGCGGCTCGTCGGAGGCCGGTCTCCTAGCGGCGGACGACCTTCAGGGCGACGGTCGCACCGTTCCGGATGCCCGCGGCATCCACGACGTCAACCTCGAGCGAGTACGTCCCCGCCGCCTTCGGCTTCCCGACGATCGTCCCGTCCCCGCGAACCCGCAGCGGGGCCGGCAGGCCCTTGACCGTCACGCGGTACGGCGGGGTGCCGCCGACGATCCGGATCCGGTCGACGTATCGCGTCCCGGTGCGCGCCCATCGGAGCGGTCCCCCGACGGTGAGCATCGAGCCGCCCTCAGCACAGGTGGCCCCACACGCGTCGACGACGAGCGGCCTCAGGAACCGCGTGAACGCCTCGCCGCCGTCCCAGTTCATGTGGATCCCGTCCGCGAACCAGTCGTCGTGATCGCGGCTCTCGAGCTCCCAGTCGCCGACCGCAAGCTGCGGCCAGCGCTTGCGCGCCTCGCGAATCTGGTCGTTGATGTCCGCCCAGCTCGGGCGACGCTCGCGAAGCGTGATCCAGACCACCTGGTCGACACCGGCGTCGACGAGTGCGTGCATGACGCGGTCGATACCGGCCGCGAACCCGCTCGGCGCGTCGTTGTAGCCGACGTCGATCACGGCGACCTGCCCGAGCGCCGGGCCGAGGTCTCGGATCGCGTCGAGCGCGCTCGGCGGCCGCTCGCCGTCGTACACGCATCCCTCGCTGACGAGTCGTCGGCACGTCCTGATGTCGATCCGGAGATCGATGCCCTGGCCGAGCTCGTCACGCGCCTGGCGCTGCCAGAAGAGGACGCCGCCGACCGAGTCAGCGACAAGCGTCACCCGCGGCGCAGCCCTCACGGCCGCGCCAGACGTCCCCCACCCAAGGAGCACGGTGAGGGCGGTCGCGGCGAGCAGGGCTCTGAACGGCGTCACCATCCGCGTTCGTCCTCCGGATTGTGCAGGAGCGCACGATCGCGTGCCGGCTACCGCACGACGACCCACTCATCGAGAAACGAGGCGGCGGCTCCGACGTTCGGCGGTGGCGAGGCGGAAGCCGCCATCAGCGAAACGGGGCGATCCTTCCCGGATCCGCCCCGTCTCGGTCCCCGTGTCGCTGCGGGAGAGCGATGCTGCTGCGGCGCCTGGTTGGGTCAACGCACGCCGGCAACTCTCGCGGCGAGCAGACCCGTCATTCCTCGCCCTTGCCGCCTTTGCCCCGCCAGCCAGGCCCCTGGGCCGCGTCGACGCCGGCCCCGAGCGACGCCTGCCCGCGGTAGCCTCCGGTCTCCTCGCCCTTCCCACCCTTGCCTCGCCAGCTCGGCGCCTGGGCGGCGTAAGGGCCGGCGACGCCGACGATGGACACCTGCCCTTCCACGCCCGAGCCTTCCTCGTCGGGAATCCTCGCGTTCGCCCCGCTGGCAAGTACCGCAGCGACCGCGGCGAATACCGCCGTCGTCACGAGCATCCGTGTCTTGGTGAGGTCGTACATGCCGCGCCTCCTTCTCGACCGCTCGACTCACCTGGCGAGCCTAGGAGGGGGCCTCTCCGCCGTCGTCGTCGTCTGCGGCGCAGAGTGTGTATCGCTTGCGACACAGTCGGTCGGCGACGCGCGCTGACGTACGCGCGGGACACGCCGCCGCGACCGGCGCTAGGCGACGCGCCGGTTACCGCTTGCGCCAGACGTGCTCTGTGGGTCTTGCCCTCTAGCGGCTCGGGCCGAATACCTGCAAGACGCGCTAGCCGAACCCGAGGATGAACTTCGCGTCGTCGGACATGCGGTCGGGTGTCCACGGCGGGTCGAACGTGAGCTCGACCTCGACCTGCCCGACGCCCGGGAGCGCGGCGACGGCGTCGTGGATCGACTCCTGGATCATCGGCCCGGCGGGGCAGCCCATCGACGTGAGCGAGTGGACGACCTTCACGTGCTCTCCCTCGATCTCGGCGTCGTAGTAGAGCCCGAGCTCGACGATGTCCATCCCGAGCTCCGGATCCTCGACCCCGTGCAGCGCCTCGACGACGTCGTCTTTCGTGATCATGACCGAACCGTAGCGGAGCGTCAGCCCACCACGACCGAGGCCGTACGGGCACCCCCACACACCGCAAGGCCGCGTCGAGAGGTGCTTGCAACAGTCTGTTGCAAGCTGCCTTCGTCGACCGCGGGAGGCGCCTGCCGCCGCCGTCAGCTCGGAATGGTCAGCACGATCTTCCCGAGCTGCTCTCCGGCCTCGAGGCGCGCGTGGGCGGCGGCGATGTCGGCGAGCGGAAAGACGCGGTCGACGTGCACGCGTGCCCGCCCGGAGCGGACGAGGTCGTACGCCCCGAGGAAGTCCTCCCGGGTCCCCATCGTCGAGCCCAGCACGGTCAGCTGCTTCCACCAGAAGCGATGCAGCTGCGCGGGGGGATTCGGGCCGCTCGTCGCCCCGCAGACCACGACGCGGCCGGAGGGGCGGACCGCGGCGAGCGACCGTGCCCACGTCGCCTCGCCGACAGTCTCGACGACGACGTCGACGCCCTTGCCCGTCGCCTCGCGCACGGCGGCGACGACATCGCCCTCGGCGTGATCGACGGCGACGTCGGCGCCCCATTCTCGCGCGGCCGCAAGCTTCTCGGGGCTCCCGGACGTGACGACGGTGCGCACTCCGAGGGCGCGGCAGAGCTCGAATGCGGCCGTGGCGACGCCGCCCCCGATCCCCCAGATCAACGCCCACTCCCCGTCGCGCACGGCGGCGCGCGTCACGAGCATCCGGTACGCGGTCTCGTAGACGAGCGGGAACGCGGCCGCGACCTCGAACGGGAGCGCGTCGTCGAGAGGAAAGACCTGCGCGGCGTCGATCGCGATGAGCTCGGCGTGGGTCCCGTCGCGGTGCTCGCCGACGACCGTGATCGTGTCGCCGTGCTCGAGGCCGGGATTGAGCACGACGCGCTGGCCGGGGGCGAGCCCGTCGACGCCGTCACCGAGCGCCTCGACCACGCCGGCGCCGTCCGCGCCGAGGATCCGCGGCTTCGGCACCGAGGGCAGCCCCCTGCGTACCCAGACGTCGAGATGGTTGAGCGACGCGGCCCTGAGACGGACGAGAACCTCGCCCGGCCCGGCGACGGGGTCGGGTACCTCCTCCACGCGGAGGACGTCCGGGCCGCCGTCCTCGTGGATCCGGGCCGCGAGCATGGCACGATCCTCTCATGACGGCCGACGAGCTGTGGCAGCTGGCGGAGGAGCTCGGGCTCGACGTGGTCGGGGCGGCGCCGGCCGCGCCGTACGAGGAGACCGAGCGCCACATCCGCGAGCGGCGGGAGCGCGGCCTGTTCGGCTCCATGCGCTTCACGATGGCGCAGCCGGAGGTCTCCTGCCATCCGGAGACGCTGCTCGACGGCGCGCGCACCGTCGTCTCCGCGGCGCTCTGCTACTACACGCCCGGCCCTTCTCCCGGCCCTGGCCAGGGCCGGCTCCCGCGGTATGCCTGGCGCGATCACTATGCGCTCCTGCGCGAACGCCTCGAGATGCTGGGCCGCCGGCTCGGCGGCAGCTACCGGGTGCTCGTGGATGCCAACCAGCACGTCGACCGCGCGGGTGCCGAGCGCTCGGGCGTCGGCTTCATCGGCAAGAACACGATGCTGATCACGCGCACCCACGGGTCGTGGGTCGTGCTCGGGACGCTCGTCACCGACGTCGAGCTCGAGCCGACGCCGGCGCTCGACGCCGGGTGCGGGAGCTGCACGCTCTGCATCGACGCGTGCCCGACGGGAGCGCTCGACCGGCCCGGCGTGCTCGACGCGACCCGTTGCCTCTCCTACTGGACCCAGACGGCGGGAGAGATCCCCGACGACGTGATGGATGCCCTCGAGGATCGCGTCTACGGCTGCGACATCTGCCAGGACGCCTGCCCGTGGAACCGCGGCGTCGAGAAGCGACGCTCCGATCTGCCGCCTGCCGACGACGCGGTGCCCGTCGTGTCGCTCGCCGACTGGCTCGAGGAAGACGGGGGGCGGTTGGCGCGCGAGCTCGACCGGCTCTTCGTCCCACGGAACGACCCGCGCTGGCTGAGGCGCAACGCCCTCGTGGCGGTCGGGAACGGCGGAAGCGACGAGGAGGCGCGGCTGGCGGAGCCGTATTCCGACGATCCCGACCCGGTGCTCCGGGCTACCGCGGAAAGGGCGCTGTCCCGGATCGGAGGAGGGACGTGAGGCGAAAGAGGGGCGAGACTGAAGCCACGCCCCAACCCGCGTTCCAACCCATCGCCCCGACCTCGCGGGAGCGCCTCGAGGTCGTCGCGCACGAGCTCCGCAGCCCGGTCGCCGCGCTCACCGCGCTCGCGGCCGCAGCCTCGACGGTCGCGCCCGGTGATCGCCGTCGGCTCGTCGAGCTCGCGGTGGCCGCCGGGCGGGACGTGGAGCGGATGCTCACCGATCCGGATCTCGCCTCGCTGAGGCGGGAGCCGATCGATGTCGGCCGGCTCGCGTCGACGCTCGCGTGGCGACGGCGTCGTCGTCACGACGGCCGCGGCAGCGCTCGCCGACTGCGACCCGACGCGCCTACGTCAGGCGCTCGCGAACCTCGTCGCGAACGGGCTGCGGCACGGATCGCAGGTCGTGATCGAGGTGAGCGAGAGCGACGGGCGGGTCGTTGTCGACGTCGTCGACGACGGGCCGGGCGTCGACCCGCAGCTCGATCCGTTCGCGCGCGGCGTGAGCGGCGCGGGCTCGTCCGGGCTCGGCCTCTGGGTCGCGCGCTCGATTGCCGAGGCGCACGGCGGGTCGCTCGAGCTCGCGGCAGGCCCCGGCCCGGGCGCGCGGTTCAGGCTTTCTCTGCCGTCCGCTTCCGCCGCGCGCTGAGGCCGAGCTCCGCTTGGAGTGCCTTGGCTCGCGCGCCCACGGCACGCCGCATCGATGCGGGCTCCAGCACGACCGTCTCGCCCCGGTCGGCGAGTACCTCGGACAGGAGCCACTCCTCGGTCTTGAACGTGACGTCGGAGATCGCCGATTTGTCCGTCAGGCCTCGCGCGCCGCGCTCCAGCTTCCAGCGGGCGATCGGCGGCGCGTGCCAGAGGAGTGCCACGGCGGGCTCGGAGAGGTAGTTCGGGTCGAAGCCCTCGCGCGGCTCGAAGCGCTCGCGCGTCAGCCGCGCGGAACGCATGCGGTCGAGCCGGTACGTGCGCGGGCCGTCGACGGTCCGGTCCCACGTGTGGACGCGCCAGAACGGCAGCTCACGCTCGATCGTGTACGGCTCCACCAGCCGTGTGGTCGGCTCCTCCTCTCCCTCCTTCAGGTACTCGAGCTCGACGAGGCGGCGCTTCTCGGCCCCGTCCGAGAGCGCGCGGACGAGGGCCTCTTCGTCCTCCCCCGCGCGGGTCGCGGCCGAGGACGCAAGCTCGAACTGACCGAACGTCTCTTCGAGCTTGCGGCGCACCCGCTCGAGCGGCGCATCGGCCTCCGCGGCGATCGTCGGACCGACGTACTCGATCGCGAGCCGGATGGCGCGTGCCTCGAGCGGCGTCAGCTTCGGCGCCTTTCGGAAGACGTCGCCGTAGAGCTCCTTGTCGACGCGGACGCGGTTCGCATCCTCGTCCACCATCGCGTAGACCGTGTAGCAGCCTCCGCCGAAGTTGACGAGGTTGAGGAGCGAGAGCGTCTCCTGCAGCTCCTCGCGCGGCAGCGAGAAGCGCTCGGCGAGCTCGTCCGCGTCGAGCTCGGCCGTTCGCTCGTCGCCGCAGGCGGCGAGGAGATGGGCGAGCAGTGCCTGGAGGACGCCGAACCGCTCGGGTGCGACCGGCCCGGCCGGCTGGCGCTCGACCGCGGGTCGCGCGTCCGGGCGCCGCTCGCGGGCCGGCGCGAGGGCCGTTCCCTTGTGGCGCTCCCGGAGGAGCCGGAGTGCCTGGCCGACCTCGTCGCGCAGCTCCGGCGGCTCGAGCGGGACGGCCCGGCCGTTCTGGCGGAGAATCCACGACACGAGCGGCCCGAGCGTCGCATACCCCGTCTCGAAGACCCCGTCGACGACGGCGCCGGCGTCCTCGAGCGTGCGGTGCACCCACCACGCGGTGTCCCCCTGGACGCCGATTCGCGCCATGCCGGCGTGCGTCCCGATCTGCCACGGCCGCGCGATCCTGTGCGCTTCGACGTCGAACTCGGCCGGGAGGCGGAAGTCCCGCTCGCGCCGCGTCGCGAAGCGGATGTCGGAGCGGATCCGCGCCACGCGGAACGTCCGCGTGGCGTCGCGGTCGAGGTCGTGCCCGACGATGTACCACACCCCCTCGTCGAGGCGCAGCGCGTACGGGTTCAGCCGCCGCTCGGTCTCCCGGTCGCGCGCGGGCGTCCAGTAGCGAAACTGGATGGTGCGCTGCTTCGAGATCGCGGACTCGAGCTTGGAGAGGCGCGCAGCGAGCTCGGGCGAGTAGTCCGGCGCGGTGACCCGCACTCGCTCGGCCGTCGCCGTGGGCGCGTGGCGAAATCCCGGACGCCCGAGCGCGAGGTTCTGGAGCGCGAGGCGCAGCGGCTCCGCGTAGGCGAACTTGCCCTCGAGCGTGTACAGCGCCGTCTGGAGCGCCGCGAGCTCGTCCCCGTCGAGGTCGAGCTGGTCGAGGAAGTAGTTCTCGGAGCGCAGCGTGTAGAGCTCCTCGCCCGTGAACTCGTCCCGCTGCGAGTTGAGCGGGACCCCGAGCGCGGTCAGCTCCGCGCGGTCGGAATAGAAGCGACGGGCGAAGGCCTCGTCCGACATCTCGGAGTAGCCCTCGACGTTGCTCTTGACGTCCCGCGCGGTGAGCGGCCGACGCTCCGCCATGAGAAACGCGACGAGCGAGAGCTGGCGGATGAGCTTGTCGGTGTCGTGCGACATGCAGCCGGCTCACACTACCGGCCTGGGCGCATCGCGCCCGCACGATCGGTGCCCGGGGATCTCAGGCTGCGGCCGCTGCCCGCGCGGGCAGCGTCGTGCGCTCGAGATGCTGGTGCGACGGGCAGTAGTCGCGGCCGGGAAGCGGCGTGCGCTGGCAGGCCTTGCCCTTGCGGGTGGTCGCCTTGCAGCGGCTGACGCCACCGTCGAGAAGGCCGGCCTCGAGCTGGGCCTCGATGAACGCGACGGCCGCCGCGATGCCCTGCTTGACCGCCCATGCGACGTGTGCCTGCGCGGTGATCGGGAAGTAGCGCCGGATGTCGTGGAAGAGCGTCCGGTCGGGATGCGCGAAGTACTGGGGATCGTTCGCCAGACGGGACATCGTCTCCTCGCACTCGCAGAGCACTGCACGCCGGTACTCGAGGCGCGTCGGGTGGTCGACGTACGGGTCGATCTGGTCCTTCACCGACCTGTAGATCGCCCGCGAGTACTGGTACATGCACGACTGCAACTGCGCGAGATTGGCTTCCATACGGATTCGTCTCCCGTCGGTCGTTCGCCTTGGCCAGTGCCTCCGGGGGCGGCCGGCGCCTTTCCGTCGGCGAGTCTACCCGGTCCTGGTCCGTGTTACAAGCTGTGTTACTATCGTTGTCTTAGCGGACGACAACGAGTGCTCGTCAGGGCTCGATCCGCTGCACGCGCGCGCCCTTCACGGCTGCACGCGCGCGCCGAAGCGATCCCGTCGCGTCCGCCTCGCTCTGGAAGCGGCCGGTGAACGTCATCCAGTACCCCGGCTGGAGGCTCGCGAACTGCGACGAGTCGAGCACGCCGACGCGCGCCAGACCGCGCGACCGCGCCTGCTGCGCGACCGCGACCGCCTCGTCCTGGCCACGCGCCTTCGGCGTCGAGACGAGCACGATCGTCCAGCCGCTGCGACCGCGCGGCCAGACCGCGAGCTGGTTCTTCTGTTCCACCGCGCGCGTCGGGACGGTGACGCTTCCGCCGGTCGCGGTGAGGACCCGCTGGGCGCCGGTGTCGTCCGCGACCACGGCGATCGCCACGGCCGCACCGGCGCACGCGATCGCGGCGAGACCGGCGACGCGCAGCCGGAGCGCACGCGTCTCGGTCGGCAGCGGGCCGAGCCTCGGGTGAGTGCTCTGCCGGAGCCCGCATTCGAGGCAGTACTCCTGTCCGGCTGCGAGGGGTGCCCCGCAGCGCGGGCAGCTCGACCCCTCGGCGCTCATGCCCGCTCCCGGCGCCGGCGAAGCCGGCGCCTTCGCTCACTGGAGCCTCCGTCGAGCCTACGGCTCATGCCGCGGTGTCCTCGCCGCCGTCCGCCGGGTCGAGCTCGCGACCGCAGCTCGGGCAGAAGCGGGCGCCGATCAGGAGCGGCGCGCCGCACGTGCAGACCGCGCTCTGGCGCCGGCGGAGCCCCGCACCCCGCAGGTGCGCGTCGATCTCCGAGACGCGGGCCTCGATCGCCACGAGCTCGGCGCACCGCTCCACGACGAGAGCCTCGTTGAAGTGGTCGCGCCGGTACATCTCGAGGGTGAGCCCGCCGAGGTCGCGCAAGCGGTCCTCGCGGAGCAGGAGGAGTGCGCGACGCTCCCGCCGGAGCTCGCTCGCCGCCGGCGCGGGCGGCTGACGGCTGAACAAGGGCACGGCGTGAGGCTACAGCTGGATCACGACGAGCCGCTCCTCGGTCATCTCGCGGACGGCCCAGGCCGGGCCCTCGCGCGTGTTGCCCGAGTCCTTGACGCCGCCGTAGGGCATCTGGTCGGCGCGGAACGTCGGAGCCTCGTTCACGGTGACGCCGCCGAACTCGAGTGACCGAGCCGCGTGGAGGGCGTTCTGCAGGTTCGCAGTGAAGATTCCCGCCTGGAGGCCATAGCGCGTGGCGTTCGCGGATGCGATCGCCGCGTCGAGCGCGGAGTAGGGCTCGAGCGTGCACACCGGCCCGAAAGCCTCGTCGCAGGCGAGCTGCGTGTCAGGCGGCGGCTTCTCCACGACGGTCGGGCGGACGAGCTCGCCCTCGAGCGTGCCGCCAGTCAGGATCGTCGCGCCCCGGTCGCGTGCCTCCTCGACCCACGCGAGCACGCGGTCGCGCTCGCTCGAGCTGATCAGCGGGCCGACGTCCGTCTCCTCGTCGGCGGGATCGCCGACGACGAGCGCCTCGACGCGCGGCAAGAAGGCGTCGCGGAACGCGTCGTAGACGTCCTCGTGGACAAAGATCCGCTGGACCGAGATGCAGCTCTGGCCGGCGAACGAGAATGCGTTCGCCGCGCAGCGCGCGGCCGCGTCGTCGACGTCGGCGTCGGCCTCCACGATCACCGGGGTCGCATTCCCGAGCTCGAGGTTGACGCGCTTCCGCGGTGCGCGCTCCCGGATGCCCCAGCCGACCGGCCCGGAACCGGTGAACGTGATCAACGCGACACGCTCGTCCGCGACGAGGACGTCGCCGATGTCGCCGGACGGGCCGACGAGCACGTTCAGCCAGCCGGACGGGAGGCCGGCGTCGTGCTCGAGCTCGGCGAGGAGGAGCGCCGAGAGCGGGGTCTGCGAGGCCGGCTTGAGCACGACGGCGCAGCCGGCCGCGAGCGCAGGAGCGATCTTGTGCGCGACGAGGTTGAGCGGGAAGTTGAAGGGGCTGATCGCGCCGACGACCCCGATCGGCATCCGCATCGTGAACGCGAGCTTCCCCTCGCCGGCCTGGGAGGCGTCCATCGGCACCACCTCGCCCGCGAGCGTCCGCGCCTCGACCGCGGCCATCGTGTACGTCGACATCGCGCGAGCGACCTCGACGCGGGCAGCCTTGAGCGGCTTGCCGGCCTCGGCGGCGATCTGGCGCGCAGCCTCGTCGGCCCGCTTCCCGAGCGCGCCCGCGACGCGGACGAGGATCTCGGCCCGCTTGTGCGCGGGAAGCGGGTCGCGCATCGCGCGCTCGGCGGCGTCGACCGCGGCACGCGCCTGCGCCGCGCCGGCCTTCGCCACGCGCGCGACGAGCGCTCCGTCGTAGGGCGACGCTACCTCGATCCACTCGCCTGTCTCGACCCACTCACCGTCGACGAGGAGCTTCCGTTCCGTCGCCGTCGTGGCCATTCGCCCACTCTACGCCTCGGCGCCTGGTGGTACGTTCACGGCGTGACCGAGGCGCTCATCGTCGATGCCGTCCGGACGCCGATCGGGCGCCGGAACGGCGCCCTCGCCGGCATTCGCGCGGAGGAGCTCGCCGCACAGACGCTGAACGGCCTCGTCGGGCGACTCGACCTCGATCCGGGAGAGGTCGAGGACGTGCAGATGGGGTGCGTCAGCCAGGTCGGGGAGCAGGCGCTCAACGTCGCGCGCATGTCCGCGCTCGTCGCGGGGTGGCCCGAGACCGTGTGCGGCAGCTCCGTCGATCGCCAGTGCGGGTCGTCGATGCAGGCTGGGTTCAACGCCGCGGCTGCGATCCGGGCGGGGCATCTCGACGTCGTCGTGGCGTCGGGCGTCGAGTCGATGTCGCGGGTACCGATGGGCTCGAACCTCAACGCGAACGGCTTCGAGGGGTTCTCGCCGAAGCTCTACGAGCATTGGGAGGTCGTCCCGCAGGGCATCTCCGCGGAGGTGATCGCCGACGAGTGGGATCTCTCGCGCGAGGCGCTCGACGCGTACTCGTACGAGTCGCATCGCCGCGCGATCGCCGCGATCGACGAGGGGCGCTTCGAGCGCGAGATCGTCCCCGTCGAGGTGGGCGCGGGTGGCGCGGCCGTGCTCGTCGCGACCGACGAGAACCCGCGCCGCGACACCTCGCTCGAGAAGCTCGCCTCGCTGCAGCCCGCGTTCAAGGAAGGCGGCAAGATCACGGCCGGGAACTCGAGCGCGATCGTCGACGGCGCGGCGGCGATGCTCGTGACGAGCGAGGCGGCGGCGTCACGGCTCGGCCTCGAGCCGCGCGGTCGCTTCGTCTCCTTCGGCCTCGCCGGCGTGGACCCGTATCGGATGCTCCACGGCAATCCGCCGGCCTGCGAGCGGGCGCTCGCGAAGGCGGGGCTGACCTGGGACGACATCGCCGTGATCGAGGTCAACGAGGCGTTCGCGTCGGTCGTGCTTCAGTTCCTGAAGGACACGGGCCTCCACGAGCGCTGGGAGGCGGGCGACGTGAACCCGAATGGGAGCGGCATCTCGCTGGGCCACCCGCTCGGCGCGACCGGCGCACGGATCACCGCGACCCTGCTCGCCGAGCTCGAGCGGCGCGACGCCCGCTACGGCGTCGCCTCGATGTGCATCGGCCAGGGGCAGGCGATCGCGGCGGTTCTCGAGCGCATCTGAGCCTCGTCGCGCGGGCGAGGCGTTAGCCTCGTTCGCACCGTGACGGCTGGAGCGAGCGCAGCGCCCCGGGACGACATCGTCGGCCGTGAGCCGGAGCTTGCGCTGCTCCGCGCCTTCGTCGCCGGCGAGGACGGCCGCCGCGCCGTCGTCCTGACCGGGCGTCCCGGCATCGGCAAGACGACTCTCTGGGAGTCAGCCGTCGAGTTGGCCCGGGACGGGGGACGGCACATCCTCACGGCGCGGCCGAGCGATGCCGAGGCGCGGCTCGCGTTCGCGGCGCTGATCGACCTGCTCGACGGGGTCGAGAGCGACGAGCTCCGCTCGCTGCCGGGTCCGCAGCTCGCTGCGCTCGAGGTGGCGCTCCTGCGGGCGGCGCCGACGGGAGCGCGGCCCGAGGCCCACGCGATCGCAGTCGGGTTCCGGAACGCCCTGCGCGTCCTCGCCCAGAAGGGGCCGCTCGTGGTCGCGATCGACGACGTCCAGTGGCTCGATGCGCCCTCCGCCGCCGCGCTGACGTTCGCCGCCCGGCGCGTCGAAGGAGAGGATGGGATCCGCTTTCTCCTCGCGAAGCGGCCCGGGACCACCTCGCCCGTGGAGCAGGCGCTCGGATCGAGCGGTGTCGAGCGGCTCGAGGTCGGCCCGCTCAACCTCGATGGCGTCCGCCGCGTGCTCGTCGACCGTCTGCGGCTTGCCCCGTCGCGTCCGCTGCTGCGGCGGATCTTCGACGCGACCCTCGGCAACCCGCTGTTCGTGCTGGAGGTCGGGAGGATGCTGTCACAGCAGGGGGAGCCGGCGATCGGCGAGGTTCTGCCGGTCCCGGACGCCGTCGAGGAGCTGCTCGGGACGCGCGTGGCCGGGCTTCGTCCCGACGCACGCCGGCTGCTCCTCGCCGTTGCGCTGAGCCCCGACCTGCGCGTCGGGCAGCTCGTCGAGCTCGGTGGCCCCGACGCGCTCGACGCGGCGGTCGCCGCGGGCGTGCTGGTCGTCGACCGCGAGCGGGTGCGCGCGTGGCATCCGCTGCTCGCCGCGACGGTGGTACGCGACTCCGAGCCGACGGAGCAGCGCGAGCTCCATCGCGCGCTCGCCGCGGTGGTGGGGGAGGGCGAGCTCCGCACGCGGCACCTGGCGCTGGCCGCGGCCCGACCGGACGAGGCGCTCGCGGCGACGGTGTCCGCCGCGGCGGTCGACGCGGCCGCGCGCGGTGCCACGCAGACTGCGGTCGAGCTTGCCGAGCATGCCCTCCGGCTGACGCCGCCTCTGGACCCCCGTCGGGACGAGCGAGTGCTGGAGCTGGCCGGCTTCCTCGTGGTCGCCGGCGAGAAGCAGCGCGTGACCGAGCTCGTCGCGCCCGTGGTCGACTCGTTGCCCCCCGGGCCTCCTCGCGTCCGCGCGAACCTGCTGCTGGCCGGCGGCAGCGTGCAGAGCAACGCCGACATCCAGGGATACCTCGGCCGGGCGCTGGCCGAGAGCGGGAGCGACCGACGCCTGCGGGCGATCGTCCTGCTCGAGATGGCGTCGAACGCTGCCGGGATCCGGGTCGAGGGGATCCCGGCAGCCGATGCACTCGCGGTCGAAGCGCTGCCCTCGGCTCGCGCGGAGGGTCACGCCGCCGAGCGCGCGGCGCTCTACGTCCTGAGCTGGACACGAAGCCTCGCCGGCAGGTCGATCGACGACCTCTGCGATCGCTTTCGCAACGCGTCGGACGACGCGTTCTACATCGCCAAGTCTCCCGAGCGGATCGCCGCCCAGCGGCTCGTGTGGCGGGGAAGCCTCGGCGAGGCGCGCGGCGAGCTCACCCGGCTGCTCGCGATCGCGGACGAGCGAGGCGAGCCGTCGTCGTACGCCCTCCAGCGCCTCCACCTGTGCGAGCTCGAGCTGCGGGCCGGCGACTGGGACGCCGCCGCGGGTCTCCTCGACGAGTGGGCCGAGTCGCCCGACCGGCAGCTGCTCCTCTGGCCGATGTACGAGCGTTGCCGCGCGCTCCTCGCGGCCGGGCGGGGCATTCCGGACGACGCGCGGCGCTGGTCCGTCGAGGCGATCGCCCGCGCCGACGAGACCGGCGTCCGCTGGGACCGGCTGGAGGCGCTCCGCGCCTCGGGGATCGCCGAGTTGCTCGCACGGGACCCCGAGGCCGCCCTCGAGAGGCTCAGACCGGTGTGGGCGCACACCGAGCGCGAGGGGGTCGACGACCCCGGGGCGTTCCCCGTTGCGCCCGAGCTCGTGGAGACCCTCGTCGAGCTCGGCGCCCCCGACGATGCCCGCGTGGTCACCGAACGTCTGCGGAGGCTGGCCGAGCAGCAGGAGCACCCATGGGGGCTCGTGACGGCCCGCCGGTGCGCCGCGCTCGTCCGCCTCGCCGAACCAGCGGCCGACGAGGGAGCGGCGGCGGACCTCGAGGCGGACGCCGACGAGCTCGGGCGGCTCGGGCTGCGCTTCGACCGTGCGCGCGCCCTCCTCGCCCTGGGGCGGGCACTGCGACGGGCGAAGAAGTGGGGCGCCGCCCGCGTCGCGCTCGAGCGCGCAGGGGTGGCGTTCGACGAGATGGGCTCCGCAGGCTGGGCCGAGGAGGCCCGGTCGGAGGTCGCCCGCATCGGCGCACGGCGGCCGCGGGCGGCCGGCGAGCTGACGCCGACCGAGCGCCGCGTGGCGGAGCTCGCCGCACAGGGGCTGAGCAACAAGGAGATCGCACAGACGCTCGTCGTCACCGTCAACACCGTCGAGTTCCATCTCCGGAACGCCTACGCGAAGCTTCAGATCCGCTCGCGCGCGCAGCTCGCGGCGCGGCTTGCCACGGACGCCCACGGCGACACACCAGGGTCGTAGCGCCCAAAGACTCCGGGTTTCCGTGGTTTCGGCGCGCGAACCCGCGCCCTACGGTCGATCCACGAGCGATTGCGCCGGCGTCCGGCGCGATCGACGACAACGATCGAGGAGGACGAACCGACATGACCGTGACCGAGATGCCTGCCCCCGACCTGCGGCAGGTCAAGCAGCGCCAGCAGCAGATGTGGGCGAGCGGGGACTTCCACGCCGTCGCCGCGCTGATCCAACCCGTTGCCGAGGAGCTCTGCGAGGCTGTCGACCTCAGGGCCGACTGGCGCGTCCTCGACGTCGCGTGCGGAAGCGGCAACGCCGCGATCGCCGCCGCCCGGCGCGGCTGCGACGTCGTCGGCGTCGACTACGTCCCCGCGCTCCTCGCCCGGGGCCGCCGGCGCGCGGAGGCCGAGGGGCTCGACGTCGACCTCGTCGAGGGCGACGCCGAGTCGATCCCGTTCCCGGACGCCAGCTTCGACGCCGTGGTCTCGGTGTTCGGGGCGATGTTCGCCCCCGACCATGCGACGGCGTTCGGGGAGCTCGCGCGCGTGTGCCGCCCCGGTGGCCGAATCGGGCTCGCCGCGTGGACGCCCGACGGGTTCATCGGCGAGATGCTGAGGGTCGTCGCGAGGCACGTGCCGCCGGTCCCGGGCGTCGCGTCGCCGCTCCTCTGGGGCACGAAGGCCCACGTTGGCTCGATGTTCGGCGACGCCGTCGACGGGCTCGGCTGCCGCGAACGGACGTTCACGTACCGCTTCCGCTCCGCGGAGGGCTTCGTCGAGTACTTCCGCGACTACTACGGCCCGACGCTGAAGGCGTTCGAGGCCCTCGCGGACGGCGGGGCCGACGAGCTCTTCGCCGATCTCGTCGCGCTCGTCCGGAAGTACGCCGGCACCTCCGAGGGCCCGTCGCGATCCCTGCGACGTGGCTCGAGACGGTCGCCACCCGCAGCGGGCGGGCCGGGTCCGCAGGGGACACGCGATGACGTGCCGGGGGCGCGACAGCTGACCGTGCGGGCGCCCGGGCTGTCCGAGGTGGGGGGCGAGGTGCGGCGGGGGGCGGCGGCCCTCGCCGCACCGGGTCGCCTACGGCTCGACGAGGTCCCGCTCGACCTCGGAGGCGACGTCGCGGGCGATCTCGATGAACGCGCGCGCCGCGGGGGAGCGATGGCGGTCGCGATGCCAGACAACGGCGATCACGCGGCGCGGCACCTTCGGCACGAGCCGGATCGCCTTGACCCGCTCGTCGCCGGGCGCCACCGCGAGGAGCGGGGTGAGCGCGACGCCGAAGCCGGCGGCGACGAGCCCCTGGATGGTGCCGTTGTCGTCGGAGCGGAAGCCGTAGTCGACCTCGTACCCGCGCCCGCCGAGCTCGGTCTCCACGACGACCCCACTCGCGCACGTGTTCGAGCCGATCAGGACGTGGTCGCCGAGGTCGTCGAGCGAGGCCGACGCGCGCCCGGCGAGCGGGCCGTCGGCGGGGACGAGCAGGACGTACGGGTCGCTCATCAGCTCGAGCGCCTCGAAGGGGCCGTCCGGCAGCGGCGGGCTGCCGAAGGCCAGATCGACCGTGCCCGACTCGATTGCGGCGTAGAGCTCCGGGTCGGTCGTCGGCTCCGAAAGGCCGAGCTCGATGCCGGTCCAGTCGGCGAGAAAGCGCCGCATGACTCCGGGGAGCACCCGCGCGCCGACAGACTGATAGGTCGCAACGCGCAGCGTGCCCGTCTCGCCCGCCCGGAGCGCCGCGATGTCCGCGCGCGCCGCGTCGAGCCGCGCGACGATCGCCTCGGCGTGCCGGAGGAGGAGCTCGCCGGCCTCCGTGAGCGAGACGGCCCTTGGTCCGCCGGGCCGCTCGACGAGGGTCTCCCCGACGATCCTCTCCAGCGTGGCGATCTGCTGGCTGATCGCCGACTGGGTGTAGCCGAGCCGGTCGGCGGCACGCCCGAACGAGCCTTCGCGCGCGACGGCGTCGAGCGCCGCGAAGTGGCGCACCTCGACCCCGAGCCATTGATCAGGTTGTGTGATCGTAGTCATGAAAACCCCGACTTGACCTAATAGTACCTGCAAGTCATGATGCGAGCCATGGAACTCGTGCTCGTCATCTTCCTCCTCCTGATCGGGCCGCTGGCGCTCCTCGCCGGACGCGACTCTCGCATCGACGACGTCGAGCGGCAACGCCACTACCGGGGCTGAGCCCGAGTCGAGTCGGTTACGCTCCGCGGCCGTGGCGGCAGTGGAGCGCATCGGCGTGGTGGGACTCGGCGCGATGGGCGCCGGTATCGCTCAGGTCGCGGTCGAAGCCGGCTTCGAGGTGGTCGGGCGCGAAGTGAGCACGGAGCTCGGGGAGGCCGCAGCCGGACGTATCGAGCACTTCCTCACCCGGAAGGTCGAGAAGGGGCGCCGCACGCAGGACGAGCGCGACGCGGCGTTCGCTCGCCTGGTGACGACCACGGAGCTCGCCGACCTGGCGCAGTGCGACCTCGTGATCGAGGCGATCGTCGAGGAGCTCGACGCCAAACGGGCGCTGTTCGGCGAGCTCGAGCGGATCTGTCGCCCCGACGCCGTTCTCGCGACGAACACGTCGGCGCTCTCGGTCACCGAGCTCGCCGCGGCGACGACGACGCCCGAGCGTGTCGTCGGGATGCATTTCTTCAACCCCGCACCGCTGATGCCGCTCGTGGAGGTCGTTCGCGCGGAGCTCTCGTCCGACGATGCGGTCGGGGCGGCGCTGTCGGTCGTCGAGCGGCTGGGGAAGGTCGCCGTCCCGTGCCACGACACGCCAGGCTTCGTCGTCAACCGCGTGCTGATCCCGCTCCTCAACGACTGCGTGCGCGTCCTCGACGAGGCCCGGGTCTCGCCCGAGGCGCTCGACGCGGCGATGACGAACGGCGCGGGTTGGCCGATGGGGCCGTGCACGCTGCTCGACCTGGTCGGCCTCGACGTCCACGTCCACGCCTCCGACGCCCTCTACGAGAAGCTGCGCGAGCCGCGGATGGCGCCGCCGCCGAAGATCGTCGCCATGCGGAACGCGGGCCAGCTCGGCCGGAAGTCGGGCCGCGGCTTCTACACCTACGACTGAGCTCGCGGCGGGGTCGGCGCCGGGGTCATCTCGACACCGAGGCGGGCCGCGGCGGTCGGCACCAGCGATCCCTGCACGACGACCGAGAACAGCACGACGACGAACACGATCCCGTAGATCCCGCTCGCGTAGTCCGTCCCGCCGACGACGGCGAGCGACGCGAGCAGGATCGGGACCGCGCCCTTGAGACCGCTCCAGACGATGAACCCACGCTCGCCCCAGGTGAGGCGCGTGGCGGCGAGCAACGGGCCGACGACGAGCGGCCGGATCACGAACCCGAGCAGCCCCGCGAGGACGAGACCCCGCCACCAGAGACCCTGGTCGCCGATCGCCGCGAGGTCGACCGTGAGGCCGAGCGCGACGAAGGCCGCGAGCTCGCCGAGATCCGAGAGCGCCGAGTTGAAATGGCGAACAGCCGTACGCGCGGGGTAGCGCACGTCGCCCACGAGGATGCCCGCGACGAAGACCGCGAGGAACCCCGACCCGTGCGCCACCGTCGCGGCGCCGTAGACGACACCCACCGTCAGGATCACCGCGATCGGGTAGAGCGTCCGGTCGGGGAGAGGCGCCCGCCGCACCAGCGCCGCCAGGGCTAGGCCCCCCGCGACCCCGACGGCGAGCCCGACCGTCATGCCCACGACGAACTCGTTCACGACCGTCCAGAACGAGGCGTCGTCATGCGTCGCGAGCTCGACCATCCCGATCATGAGCGCGATCCCCACGGGGTCGTTGAAGCCCGACTCTCCCTCGAGGATCGTCCCCGACCGCCCACGCACCTCCTTCCCGGCGAGGACCGAGAACGTGACCGCCGGGTCGGTCGGCGACAGTGCCGCGCCGATCAGGCCCGAGACCGTCCACGACAGGTCGAGGACGAAGTGGCTCGCGACGGCGATCAGCGCCGCCGTCCCGAAGGTGCCCACGACGCCGAGCGCGACGATCGGAGCTGCGCTCCGCCGGAAGCGCCGCACCCCGATGTTCGAGCCGCCCTCGAACAGGATCACGACGAGCGCGAGCGTCGTGATCCGCTGCACGTCCTCGAAGCTCAGGACGGTCCCGAGCCGGTCGACGAGGTCCGATGCCGCCGCGGCGACGACGAGGAGCAGGCCCGCCGTCGGAACCGCGAGGCGGCCTGCGACCATCCGTACTCCGATCGCCAGCAGCAGCGCGCCGGAGACGAAGAGGATCACCTGCCCGAAGTCGAGGATGTCGTCCACGACGACGATCTTGGCACGGCGCCGAGCGGCCGGCTGCCGGGACGACGTCCCGGCTCCCACTTACACTTTCCTTACGCCTGTCTCACCCCGCACCCACGCGTCGTCCCGATACTTCCAGCACGCATGCGTGCCGCGCTTCTGTCTGCCCTCGTCCTCGTGCTCGCCGTCCCCGCCGGGTGGGCGGCAGCGAGCCCGGCGGGCACCCTCTCGATCGAGAGCGGCCGCGGCACGGTCGTGCTCACCGGCAAGGGAATCGTGATCGGTCGGCTCGAGAAGGGCGACGTGAAGATCGTCGACCTCTCGCCGCTCGACCAGTGGAGTCCGCGGGTCAACGGTGTGCCGCGCGGGCGCACCGTGTGGCTGCGCGGCAAGGACGTCAACTTCTACGTTCCCGGCGGCCGCTACCGGATCACCGTGCGCGGCGAGGGCTTCTCGATCTCCGCCCGCGGCCAGGGCAGCGTCACGCTCACCGGCAACCCGGACGCCGCGGGCGCCACCGGGACGTACGCCGTCGGCGACGGCAACCCGTCGACGATCCCTGCGACCGCGGAGACCGTGCCGTTCGGGCCGGCGACGGGCGAGGGCGCGACGACGAAGGCGGTGGCGCCGTGAGCCAGCCGCAGACCGTGCTCGTCGTCGAGGACGAGCAGTCGATCGCGTCCTTCGTCTCGCTCTACCTGAAGAACGCCGGCTACGGCGTGCGCGCGGTCGGGACCGGAGCCGGCGCCCTGAACGCCGTCGCAGCCGAGATGCCCTCCCTGATCGTGCTCGACCTCAACCTGCCGGACATGGACGGGATCGAGATCTGCCGCCGGATCCGGAAGAGCTCGGACGTGCCGATCATCATGCTCACGGCGCGGGACGAGGACGTCGACAAGATCATCGGGCTCGAGGTCGGGTCGGACGACTACCTCACGAAGCCGTTCAACCCGCGCGAGCTCGTCGCTCGGGTGAAGAGCGTCCTGCGGCGGGCGACGTCCGACCGAAGGATCGACGAGGGCGACGAGATCCGCCACGGCGACGTCCTGATCAACTCCGGCCGGCGCGAGGTGCTCGTCGGCGACACCGAGATCCAGCTCGCGCCGAAGGAGTTCGACCTCCTCTGGGAGCTCCTCGACCATCGCGGGATCGTGCTCACGCGCGACCAGCTGCTCGAGCGCGTCTGGGGCTACACGTTCGCCGGCGACACCCGCACGGTCGACGTCCACGTCCGGCAGATCCGGCGAAAGCTCGGCGACGCGTCGCCGATCGTGACCGTCTGGGGCGTCGGCTACAAGGTCGCGTCCGAGCGCACGACCGCACCCGCCGCGTAGCGGCAGCACGTGACGCCGCCGCTCCGCTTCCGGGCTCCGAGCCACGGCGTACGCTTCGCGTTGATGCCCGGCTCGCTGCGTTTTCGGCTGCCGGCGGTGTTCCTGCTCGGGATCGTGCTCGCCGGCCTCGTCTCGGCGCTCATCGCCGTCCAGCTCTTCTCGGGCTACACGCGCAACCAGTCGTACGAGGAGCTCGGCCGCGAGGCGCGGGGCATCGCGCGCCTCTACGGCGACGCCGCCCTGCGCGCGGCCGACGAGGGGACGCCCGCGCCGGACTTCGCGCCCGCGGCCCTCGAGCTCGCGACGGGCGACCAGCTCTTCTACGTCGGCGCCCCCGCTTTCCCCGGCCAGAGCACGGGGCTCGAGCGGCTGCCGGAGTCCTCGTTGCCGGCGGCTGCGCTCACCTCGAATGGCCCGTACCGCTTCGAGTTCCGCCCGCGCGGCCGGACGCGCACGTATCTCGCCGTCTCGCAGCCGCTCCGCCTCGAGCGGGACGGCCCGGTGCTCGGCGCGATCGTCGTCGCCAAGGCCCAGGACGTCGTCCGAGACCAGTGGCTTCCGCTCGTCGCCCGCCTCGCCGCTGCGTTCGCGATCGGCGGCCTGCTCGCGTGGCTGCTCGGTCTCTGGCTCTCGCGGCGCATCAGCGGCCCCGTCGAGGCGCTCGCGAAGGCGTCGGACGAGATCGCGCACGGGAACTACGCGGTGCACGTGCCGGTCGGGCCGGGTGGGAACGAGATCTCGCACCTGTCCGAGCGCTTCAACGAGATGGCGGCACGGCTTGCCGCGACCGAGGAGCGCGAGCGCCAGTTCCTGATGTCCGTCTCGCACGAGCTGCGTACGCCGCTGACCGCCATCAAGGGGCACGTCGACGCGCTCCGCGACGGGCTGATCGACGACCCGGAGCTGATCGGAGCGTCCCTCGAGGTGGTCGCCAGTGAGGCCACGCGGCTCGAGCGCCTGGTCGGCGACGTGCTCGACCTGGCCAAGCTCCGCGCCCACCGGTTCACGGTGCAGACCGAGGAGGTCGACATGGGACGGCTGATCGAGCACGCCTTCGGCTCGTTCGGAGACGAGGCGCGGAGGCGCGAGATCGAGTACGAGCTCCAGGGCGCAGAGGGAGCCCCGACGATCCTCACCGACGGCGACCGCGTGCTCCAGGTGATCACGAACCTCCTGAAGAACGCGTTCCGGTGGACGCCGGACGGCGGCAGCATCGAGCTCGTGCTGGCGTCGGCGAACGGGACGGTCCGCGTCGACGTCGTCGACACGGGGCCGGGCATCTCCCCCGAGGACGCCCAGCGGATCTTCAGCCCGTTCGTCTCGCGCGACACGCAGGGCACCGGGCTCGGCCTGCCGATCGCCCGCGAGCTCGCGGGCGCGCTCGGCGGCAGGGTCGAGCTCGAGACCGAGCCTGGGGAGGGAAGCCGCTTCCGGCTCGTCCTCCCGGCGCGCCGCGCCTGAGGCGGCGCCCGCACCGGCCGAGGTCTGGCACGTCGGCGACGAAGTAGAGTCGCCGCATGGCCGAGCCGGCAGCTGTCCTCGACCTCCCGCTCCGCCGCTCGCCCGTCGTCGCGGCGTTCGTGGCGCTGCGACCGCGACAGTGGACGAAGAACCTCCTGCTCTTCGCGGGCATCCTCTTCGCGGCGAAGCTCGGCGACCCGACGCGCTGGATCGCAGCCGTGACCGCGTTCGTCGCCTACTGCGCGGCCTCGAGCGCCGCGTACCTCGTGAACGACGTGCGCGACGTCGCGTCCGACCGGATCCACCCCGTCAAGCGCTCCCGGCCGATCGCCCGCGGCGAGCTTGCGCCGCGGGCCGCTCTCGTGCTGGCTGCGGCTCTCGTGCTCGTCGCGTTCGGGCTCGCGGCCGCGCTCGGACCGCTGTCGCTCGCCTGCCTGACGGGGTTCGTCGTCCTTCAGGCCGCCTACTCGCTCGGCCTGAAAGCCGTCGAGCTCGTCGACGTTCTGGCGATCGCCGGGCTCTTTGTCCTGCGGGCCGCAGCGGGGGCGATCGCCGTCGACGTGCGCATCTCGGAATGGCTCCTCCTCTGCACCTTCCTGCTCGCGCTCTTCGTCGCGCTCGGCAAGCGTCGCGCCGAGCTCGGGCTGGACGGCGTGCGCGCGCGTCCGGCGCTCTCCGGCTACAGCGTCGCACTCGTCGACCAGCTACTCGCGATCGTCTCGGCGGCCACGATCGCCGCGTATACCGGGTATGCGCTGGCTGCGCACGACACGCGCTGGCTCCTCGCGACCGTTCCGCTCGTCGTCTACGGGCTGTTTCGGTACCTGCTTCTGCTCCACCGGCGCGGCCTCGGCGAGGAGCCCGAAACGCTCCTCGTCGAGGACCTGCCGTTGCTCGTCACGGTCGCCGTCTGGGCGGCCGCCTGTGCCGTGATACTCGCCGTCGCGTAGGTGCTACGCGACCGCTGCCTGCTCGGCGGGATGTGACACCGTCTCGTCCGCGTCGCGACCCGTCGGGAGCGGCACGACCGCACCCTCGATTCCCTCCTCGAGTCGCTTGAGCCTGCGGTCGACTCCCTCCCAGCCTGCGGAGACGAGATCCACGAGGATCGCGAGATCATCGATCCGCGCGCTCCGCTCCGCCAGGAGCTCCTCCTCGAGCCGCTCGAGCCGTCGCAGCGCCTGATTCACGCCGCCGCGGATCTCGGCCAGGCTTCGGCTGACCGGTACGACCTCCCGCGCGATGCCGTCACGCACCGCGATCCCCACCTGCTTCGGCAGCGAGCTCTCGAGCTCGTCGGCGACCTGGGCCAAGCGCATCACCTCGGCGCGCGCCCTCTCGAGCGACGCGTCGAGCCGTGCCCCGGCAATGCCGTCCGTGCGCGCTTCCGCCACGCGCTGCCGCGCCCTCTCCAGCACCTGTTCGTCCATGGGGCCAAGGATACTCTCGCCGCAGGATGAGGTCATCCGAGCTCGACTACGACCTCCCGCCCGAGCTGATCGCCCAGCGTCCGGCGGAGCGGCGGGACGCGTCGCGGTTGCTGGTGGCGGACCGCGCGACTGGCGCGGTCCGCCACCGGACGTTCTCCGACCTGCCCGAGGAGATCGACGGGTACCTCACGGTCGTGAACGACACCCGCGTCGTCGCCGCGCGGCTGCACGTGCACCGCGAGACCGGCGGCGCGGTGGAAGTGCTCCTCCTGGAGCCCCTCGGCGGCGGTGCCTGGGAGGCGCTCGCCCGCCCCTCCCGCCGTCTCCAGCCGGGCGAGCGGTTGCGAGCAAGCAACAGACTGTTACAAGCGCCTTCCGTCGAGCTCGTGGAAGCGCTCGGGCACGGTCGCTGGCGCGTCCGGCTCGGGGGCGAGCCGTCGGGCGAGTTGCCGCTGCCCCCGTACATCCACGAGCGGCCGGCAGACCCCGAGCGCTACCAGACCGTCTACGCGCACGAGCCCGGGTCCGCCGCGGCGCCGACGGCGGGGCTCCATTTCACGCCGGAGCTCCTGACGCGCCTCGACCACGAGAGGATCACGCTCCACGTGGGGCTCGACACGTTCCGTCCGCTCCACGCCGACACGCTCGAGGAGCACGAGCTCCACGGCGAGCGCTACCGCGTCGAGTCGGCCGCCTGGGAGCGGATCCGTGCGGCCGACCGCGTGCTCGCCGTCGGCACGACCACGACCCGCGTGCTCGAGACGCTGGCCCGCGGCGCCCCGCTCGAGGGCCGCTCGGATCTCTTCGTCACGCCAGGCTTCGAATTCGGGCGGGTCGACGCGCTCCTGACGAACTTCCACCTGCCGCGGACGACGCTGCTCGCACTCGTGATGGCGTTCGCGGGCGTCGATCGGACGCGGGAGCTGTACGGCATCGCGATCCGCGAGCGGTACCGGTTCTACTCCTTCGGCGACGCGATGCTGGTCCTCTAGGGTCGCCCGGATGAGCTTCACGGTCGAGGCCACCGACGGGGTCGCGCGCGCCGGGATGCTCCGCACCGCCCACGGCGCGATCCGCACGCCGGCGTTCATGCCGGTCGGGACGAAGGGAACCGTGAAGACGCTTCTCCCGGCCGAGGTCCGGGCGCTCGGGGCCGACGTGATCCTCGGCAACACCTACCACCTGCACTTCCGGCCCGGCGAGGCCGTCGTCGAGGAGCTCGGCGGCCTCCATGCCTTCACGGGCTGGGACGGGCCGATCCTCACAGACTCGGGCGGCTTCCAGGTGTTTTCGCTCCGGGACACGCTGGCCCGGGTCGACGACGAGGGCGTGACGTTCCGCTCGGTCTACGACGGGAGCTCGGAGCGGCTGACCCCGGAGCGCGTCGCCGAGATCCAGCGCCGGCTCGGGTCGGACATCGCGATGTGCCTCGACATCTGCCCGCCCCCCGACGTCCCGTCCCGCGAGCACGAGCAGGCGGTACGCCGGACGCAGCTCTGGGCGGAGCGGCAGGTCGACGCGCCTCGCGCACCGGGGCAGCTGCGGTTCGCGATCGCCCAGGGCGGCACCGACCGCGCCCTTCGGACGCGGTCGATCGAGGGTGTCGTCGGCCTGCCCTTCGACGGCTTCGCGCTCGGAGGCCTCGCCGTGGGGGAAAGCCGCAGCGCGATGCTGGAGACCGTCGGCTGGGCCGCGCCGCTCCTGCCCGCAGACCGTCCGCGGTACTTCATGGGGCTCGGCGACGCGGAGGGAATCCTCGAAGTGATCGCACGCGGGATCGACATGTTCGACTGCGTGCTGCCGACCCGGACCGCGAGGACGGGATCGGCGCTCACCGGCCGCGGCCGCCTGAACCTCCGCAACGCGCGCTTCACCCGCGATCCACGACCTCTCGAGGAAGGCTGCGGTTGCCCGACCTGCGCGGGGTTCTCGCGCGCGTTCGTGCGGCATCTCGTCAACCAGCAGGAGCTCCTCGGCCTCCGCCTGCTGACGCTGCATAATCTGTGGTTCACACTGCGACTGACCGCCGGCGCGCGGGACGCGATCACCCGCGGTGCGTTCGACGCCTACCGGG
>CAWGDT010000002.1:0-112806 GCA_963821365.1 uncultured Actinomycetes bacterium | reverse complement strand
GGGCTCAACGCAACAGCGCGGGCTCGAGAGCCAGACGAGGGTGCGCCTCCAGACCACGCCAGATGGTACGCACGACCCACCGATCCGGTTCGCCTGCGAGGACGTCGTCAACGAGATCGCGCCGTGGCAGGCGACACCAGCCGGGCGCCGACCGTCGCCGCAAGGGTGCGATGGGCGGGCGTGGTCCCGACGAGCGTGGATCGCGCGGGGTCGACGCCGTGGGCTCGGGCAAAGGCGAGCGGCAAGCCCGGGAGCGGCGGGCGGCACCAGCAGACCGGCGGGCCGCCGCCGTGCGGGCAGACGGCCCGCTCGACCGGGCCCGACACCGCGGACGACAGGGCGGCGGCCGCGGCGGCGAGGTCGTCGGGCGAGCCGTCCGGGAGCCAGTCGAAGAGGAGATGCGGCGCCGTGGGATCGGTTGCCTCGATCGCCTCGCGCCAGCCGGCCGACCGCAGTGCCGCCGCGGCGACGAGCACGCCCCCGCGGCCGCCGCGTCGGTCCCGCTCGAACGCGACTCGCTCCACCTCGGCGAACCCCTCGTCCACGTCCGGCGGCTCGAGCTCGCGGAGCACGCGCATCTGCGACGTGGGCCTCATCAGGCCGGGCTCGCTCCGCGCCGCCCCCTCGAGCTCTTCGGGCGTCGGGAGGGTGCCGAACCGGTCGAGGAGCCTCTCGACCATGTTCACCTGCGCCTGCGCGAGCGGTGTGTCGAGCCATGCGCACCGGGCCTGGGCGCCGTGGCGGAGAGCCGTCTCGAGCACGTGGCTCCGCGACGCGCGGGTCGCGTAGGTGTTGTCGAGAACGACCCGCGGCGCACCCGAGGCGAGCACGGCGTCGAGCTCGTCGGCGAGCGCACGGAGCGTCCCGCCGCGCTCGTCGCGGTTCAGCCGGACATAGCCGCGGCGCACGTACGTGTCCGCGGCCCGGCTCTTCCCGGCGCCCGGGATGCCCATCACGACCACGACCTCGCACGCGGCGCAGGTCGCCGCGGGGCGTGCGCGTCGTGAGCCCACGAGACGCTCGCGCTCGGCGGGGTCGAGCGCGATGGAGGCCGCCCGGGCGGCGGAGCGCGCGCTCTCCGGCCGACGCGCGCCGGGGATCGCGACGACCCGCTCGCCGAGGCCGAGCACCCAGGCGAGCGCCACCTCGGCGGGTGTCGCGTCGTGGGCTTCGGCGGCCTCGCGAAGCTCCCGCCGCCGGGCGAGACCGGGAGCACGCCGCGGACCGCCGAGCGGCGAGTGGGCGATCACGGCGATGCCCGCCTCGGCGCAGCGCTCGACGACCCCGCCGCGGACAGCCCGGTCGTCGACGACGCTGAGTGCGACCTGCACGGCCGCGATCGGTGCGAGCGCGAGCGCCTCGTCCAGGCGGCCTCGACCGACGTTGGAGACACCGATGCGACGCACGAGCCCCTCGTCGACCAGGCGCGCGAGCGCACGGATCGACGTCGGCCACGGTGTCCGCGGGTCGGGCGCGTGCAGGAGGTACAGGTCGATCGCCAGCCCGTCGAGCGCTTCCAGGCTGGCCTCGCAGTCGGCGCGGATCGTCCTCGCGCGTCCGTCCGGGACCCACGCGGTTCCGACCCGGGCCATGCCGCCCTTCGTGACGACCCGCGCGCCGGCCTCGCCTCCGCAGGCGCGAAGCGCCCGCGCGAGGAGCCGCTCGTTGTCGCCGTACGACCGCGCGGTGTCGAACACCGTGATCCCCGAGGCTGCCGCGGCCGCGATCGTGTCCAGCGCGCGCTGATCATCCGCGTCGTCGTCCGTCGCGACGCGCATGCACCCGAGCCCGACCCGCAGTTCCCCAGGCGCGAGCCAGTCCGGGTTGTCCGTTCCGCGCGCGATCGGCGAATCGTGCCTTCAACATACCCTAGTAGGGTATAATCCAGGCTCCGTCGCGCGAGGGAGAGAGCATGGAGAGACGAGGAAGCGGGAACGAGGCAGCCTGATGGCCGTCGCGAGCCCCGAACGGCAGCGACTCCGCCTGGACGTCGACGGCATGACCTGCGCCTCGTGCGCCGCGCGCATCGAGCGCAAGCTGAACACGCTCGACGGCGTGGAGGCCACCGTCAACTATGCGACCGAGAAGGCTGCGGTCTCGTTCGATCCGGCGGCGGTGTCGGTCGACGACCTCATCGCGACGGTCGAGGCGATCGGATACCGCGCCGCGCTTCCGGGGGACGTCGCCGATGCGCCCGACGCCGCGCGGGCGGTGCGCGCCAGGCTGAGTGTCGCGGCCGTTCTCAGCGCGCCGCTCGTGCTGCTGACGATGGTCTCGCAGCTCCAGTTCGCGGGCTGGGAATGGCTCGCGCTCGCCCTCGCGACGCCGGTCGTCGTCTGGTGCGGCGCCGCGTTTCACCGGGCGGCGGTCCTGAACGCACGTCACGGCGCCGCGACGATGGACACGCTCGTCTCGGTCGGCACGCTCGCCGCCTGGACGTGGTCGGTGGTCGTGCTCGTCGGCGGCATCGACGCGCACACCTACTTCGAGGTCGCGGCGGTGATCACCACGCTGATCCTTCTCGGCCGCTGGCTCGAGCTCCGCGCGCGCGGCCGCTCGGGCGAGGCGATCCGCGCCCTGCTCGAGCTCGGTGCGAAGGAGGCGCGCGCGCTGCGCGACGGCGTCGAGGTGCTCGTCCCGGTCGACGCGATCGCGGTCGGCGACCTGTTCGTCGTCCGGCCGGGCGAGCAGATCGCGACCGACGGGGTCGTCGAGGACGGCATCTCTGCGATCGACCAGTCCATGCTGACCGGCGAGCCGGTGCCGGTCGAGGTCGGCCCGGGCTCGGACGTCG
This sequence comes from uncultured Actinomycetes bacterium, assembly GCA_963821365.1. Lineage (GTDB taxonomy): Bacteria > Actinomycetota > Thermoleophilia > Gaiellales > Gaiellaceae > Gaiella. The sequence goes on along the minus strand of CAWGDT010000002.1, from coordinate 110,012 downwards.
CGGGCGCGACGATCAACACCTCCGGCCGGCTCGTCGTCCGCGCCACGAAGGTCGGCGCGGACACCGCACTGGCGCAGATCGCCCGTCTCGTGGCCGAGGCGCAGGCGGGCAAGGCGCCGATCCAGCGCCTCGTCGATCGCGTCGCGGCGGTCTTCGTCCCCGTGGTGCTCGCGATCTCCCTCGCGACGCTCGCGGGCTGGCTCCTCGTCACCGGCGACGTCTCCGCCGCCTTCACCGCGGCGGTCGCGGTGCTGATCATCGCGTGCCCGTGCGCGCTCGGCCTCGCCACGCCGACCGCGCTGATGGTGGGCACAGGGCGCGGTGCCCAGCTCGGGATCCTCATCAAGGGGCCCGAGGTGCTCGAGCAGACCCGCCGGATCACGACGATCCTGCTCGACAAGACCGGGACCCTGACCGAGGGTCGGATGTGGGTCGAGGACGCCGTCCCTGCGGACGGCGTGGTGCGCGAGGATCTCCTCCGCCTCGCCGGTGCGGCCGAAGCCGCGAGCGAGCATCCCGTCGCGCAGGCGATCGCGGCGTACGCGCGCGAGGCGGTCGGGGGTCTCCCTGCGGTCGAGAGCTTCGCGAACCGCGCCGGGCTGGGCGTCGACGCTGTCGTCGAGGGGCACGAGGTCGTCGTCGGCCGTCCGGCGATGCTCTCCCGGCGGGGCGTCGAGCTCGACGTGCGGCTTGCCGAACGGTTTGCGGCCGAGGAGGAGCGCGGCCACACGGTCGTGGCGGCCGCGGTCGACGGGAGGGCCAGCGGCCTCTTCGTCGTGGCCGACCGGCTCAAGCCGACCTCGGCGGCCGCGGTCGCCGAGCTGCGGCGCCTCGGCCTCGAGCCGGTCCTGCTCACCGGCGACAACGAGCGCGCTGCACGCACCGTCGCCGCGGAGGTCGGAATCGACCGCGTGCAGGCGGATGTCCTTCCGGGTGACAAGAGCGCCGAGGTCGACGCGTTGCAGCGCGCGGGCGAGGTCGTGGCCATGGTCGGCGACGGCGTCAACGACGCGCCGGCACTCGCACAGGCCGACCTCGGGCTCGCGATCGGCACCGGCACGGACGTCGCGATCGAGGCCAGCGACCTGACGCTCGTCTCCGGCGACCTCCGCGCGGCCGTCGACGCGATCCGGCTTGCGCGACGCACGCTCGCCACGATCAAGGGAAACCTCTTCTGGGCGTTTGCCTACAACGTCGCCGCGATCCCGCTCGCGGTGGCCGGGCTGCTGAGCCCTGTCGTCGCCGCCGCCGCGATGGCGTTCTCGAGCGTCTTCGTCGTCACGAACAGCCTGCGCCTGCGGCGCTTCCACTCGATCCGGGAGGACACCTGATGCACGGCTACGCGAAGGACAAGGACGCGCTCTCGAAGCGGCTGCACCGGATCGAGGGGCAGGTGCGCGGCGTCGAGCGGATGATCGAGGAAGACCGGTACTGCATCGAGATCCTGACGCAGATCGCCGCCGTCAAGACGGCCCTCGAGCAGGTCGCCGCCAAGCTGCTCGAGGACCATGTCACGCACTGCGTGGCCGAGGCGCTCGCCTCCGGGGACGCCGCGGTTGCCGGGGCGAAGAGCCAGGAGCTGCTCGCCGCGGTGCAGCGGTTCTCGCGCACGCGGTAGCGCCCCGTGTCTGGTGTCCGACTCGAGTCGGACACCAGACGGCTTGGGTCGCGAGCGCGACCGCGACGAGCGGCGGCAGCACGATCCACACGCCGACGGTGAGCATGCGGGACCCCGGTCCCGTGGTCGCGATCGTGCGCCGTTGTTACCCTTCACGCACATGAGTGGCTGGGGTCTCTACTTCGCGTTCCTCATTCCGCCGCTGATCATCGGCTTCGCAGTCCAGTCGTGGCTGAAGAAGACGGTGGCCGCGCAGATGCAAGTCGGGGTCGGCAACGGCCTGACGGGCGCCGAGGTCGCTCGACAGATCCTCGACCAGAACGGCCTGCAGGGCGTCCCGGTCGAGACGTCTCCCGGCGGACCGCTCTCCGACCACTACGACCCGCGCAAGAAGTCGGTGCACCTCTCGGAGCCGGTCTACTCGGGTCACTCCGTCGCGTCGACCGCGATCGCCGCGCACGAGGTCGGCCACGCGATCCAGCACCAGAAGGCCTACGCGCCGTTCCGCGTGCGCTCCGCGATGTGGCCCGCAGTCGCGTTCGCCTCCCAGGCCTGGCTCTTTCTCCTGATGATCGGGCTCTTCGCCCAGATCACGGGCCTGATGACCTTTGCGATCATCCTCTTCGCCGTTGTCGTGCTCTTCCAACTCGTGACGCTGCCGGTCGAGTTCGACGCATCGCGGCGGGCGATGGCGCAGATCTCGGACCTGGGCCTCGTCTCGACCGGCGAGTCCCAGGGCGCGCGCAAGGTGCTGACCGCCGCCGCGATGACCTACGTCGCCGCCGCGCTGGCCGCGCTCTCGCAGCTCGCGTACTGGCTCCTCGTCCTCCGCCGCTGACGCCTCTCCGTGCGGGTGATCGCCCTGATCGTGCGCGCCGGCGCCGTCGTCGCGGCCAGCGCGTTCGTCTTCTCGCTGCTGGTCGACGGCGGCCCGAAGCCCGCGACGGCCGCCCGGCCGGACATCTCGTCGGTCGAGGCTCCCGCGCCGAAGCCGGCCGCGGCGACCAAGCCGGCGAGGTCCCGGGTGCCGGAGGGCGTCGTCGCGATCGTCGCGACGGGCGACATCGTGATGGGCTCGACGCCCAACCTCCCGCCGGACGGCGGGCGCTCGTTCTTCTCGGACGTCCAGACCGACCTCGCCGGCGACGTCGTGCTCGGGAACCTCGAGGGGACGCTCTCGAGCGGCGGTCAGTCGAAGTGCGGCGCGGACAGCTCGAACTGCTTCGCCTTCCAGACGCCGCCCGCGTACGCGCGCTGGCTCAAGCGGGCCGGGTTCACGGTGATGAACCTCGCGAACAACCACGCCTACGACTACGGCGCCGACGGGCTCCGACAGACCACGGAGGCGCTCGCCGGCGCCGGGCTCGAGTGGACCGGGCGGCCCGGGCAGGTCACGGTGCAGAAGGTCGGGCCGATCCGGGTCGCGCTCGTCGGCTTCGCGCCGTACCGCTGGGCGCAGTCGCTGACCGACATCGCGGCGGCGAAGCGGCTCGTCCGCAAGGCGTCGCGCAGGGCGGACGTCGTCGTGGTCACGATGCACGCAGGCGCCGAGGGCAGCGACCGCCAGCACGTCGGGCGCGGCACGGAGCGCTTCCTGGGCGAGAACCGCGGCGACCCGATGCGCTTCGCCCATGCGGTCGTCGACGCGGGCGCCGACGTCGTCGTCGGCCATGGCCCGCACGTGATGCGCGGGATGGAGTGGTACAAGGGCCGCCTGATCGCATACTCGCTCGGCAACTTCGCCGGGTACAAGGTGTTCGCGCTCGGCGGGCCGCTTTCGACGAGCGGGATCCTGCGCGTCACGCTGCGCGGCGACGGGAAGTTCGAGACGGGCCGGCTCGTGCCGACCCACCTCGCCGGCGCGGGGGTGCCGGCGATCGACCCGGCCGAGGCGGCCCACGGGGTCGTGCGCACGCTGTCGCGCGAGGACTTCGGCGCACGGGCGGTGAGGGTCTCGCGCGACGGGATCCTCTCGCGGTAGACGTCGCCGTCACGACCGTCCGCAACGGTCCCGTTTGCGCTGGGGGCGCGTTGCTGTGCAGACTTGCCGTGAGGCACGCGATCGTGAACGAGCTCGTCACCTCCCGGGCGGAGTCCGCCGGCCAGTCGCGTAGCGCGCGCAAGACGGTTCGCGTGCTCGCGATCGAGGCCCTCGGGCCGCTGACGATCCTCGGTGGGATCGTCTGGGCGTTCGCGCAGCCCTACCGGGTGACGTTCTTCTACCCCCAGGGAAAGGGGTTCTGGGACTGGGCCGTCCAGCCACCGCTCCTCGTCGTGCTGGTCGGCCTTCTCTTCTCGCTCCTCGTCGCCCCGGGGCTCGTCGAGGACCTGGAGCGAGCGGACGAGGCGCGCGGAGATGCTCCCACGCGCTGAGATCGCGCACTGGCTCTTCGCGGCCGGTTTCCTGTTCTTCGGGCTCGTGTTGCTCGCCGAGGCGATCGGCGGGCAGGCCGTCTTCCGCCGCCGCGCGTGGCGCGCGTACCTCTGGCCCTCGCTCGCCCTCTTTGCCGGCGTGTGGCTGTGGCTGATCGCGATCTTCTCGACCTTCTCGACGCTGCACCTCGTCGCTCACTCGATCTGGGCGCAGGCCGCGACCGCCGCGGGGGCGGTGGAGCTCGCGCGCGTGCGCGGCAGGCTCCATTCGTCGTACTGGTCGCTCGTCACGGCCGGGGCGCTGGCGATCTCCGGGGCCTCGTTCCTCGTGCACGAGCAGAACGGCTGGCTGTTCGCGCGGTCCGCGTTCCTCCATCACGTGATCGGCTGGACGATGGTGATCGCGTCGGTGTTCCCGCTCGGCGCTGCGTTCCGGCCGCGCCGCGCGGTGTGGATGTACGGGTTTGCGGTGACCTGGCTCGCGATCGCGGTGATGCTCTTCTCCGACCGCGACGTCGCGCCGATCTTCGGCCATCTCTCAGACCTCGCGGGCGGCAGGCCGTGAGACGGACCGTTCTCGTTGCCGTCACGCTCGTCGCGCTCGCCGTTCCCGCCGCCGCATCCGCGCACGCGACGATGCAGGAGGCCGTCCCGGCCGTGCAGGGACGGGTCGAGGCGCCACCCAAGGAGGTCACGCTTCGATTCGACCAGTCGGTGGAGGTCCCCCCGAACGCGCTCGTCGTCCTCGCCCCGGACGGGCGCCGGCTCTCCGGCCTCGTGACGCAGTCCAGCCGCAACACGGTCGTCCGGGTGCCGGTGCGCGGAGACGTCGTCGGTGAGGCGTACACCGTGCGCTGGCGCGTCGTCTCGGCCGACGGCCACATCACGACCGGCGTCTTCACCTTCGGCGTCGGGGTCCCCGCTCCGCCGCCGACCGAGGCGGTCGGCGCCTCGGGTGTCACCTGGCGCGACGATGCGGCTCGCTGGGCGCTCTTCGCCTCGCTCGCCCTCATGATCGGCGTCGTCGGGATCCGGCTACTCGTCCTGCCGCGAGTCGTCGATCCGCGTGTCGAGCGGCGCGTCTACGTCCTCGGCGCGCTCGGCGCGTTCCTCGCCCTGAACACCGGCATCGCCGGGTTCGTGATCCGCTCGGCGAATGCCCTCCAGGTGTCGGGAGTCGACCTGCTCTACGCCGACCTGTCGCCCTTCGCGGAGTCGACGCGCTTCGGGACCGCGTTCCTCGTGACGACGTTCGGGTTCGGCATCTGCCTCACGATCCTCGTGCTCGCCTGGGTGCTCGACCTGCCGCTGCTCCGCTGGCCCGCCTTCTTGCTCGGCCTCGCGCTGGTCTGGGGCTATCCGCTCTCCGGGCACCAGGCGACCGAGCCGAACTCGACGGCCCTGGGCGAGGTCGCGGACTGGGTGCATCTCGTCACGGCGATGCTGTGGGTCGGCGGCGTCCTGACCCTCGCGGTCGTCGTCTGGCCGCTCGCTCCGGACCTGCGGCGCGCCGCCTTCCTGCGCTTCTCGCGGATTGCGGTGTTCCTGATCGGGCTGCTCCTCGTGGCGGGCACGGTCGTCGCGATCGAGCGGCTGCCGAAGCTCCACGACCTGTGGACCACCTCCTACGGGATGACGCTGATCGTCAAGATCGGGCTCGTCTGCGTCGCGCTCGCGTGGGGCGGGTTCCACCACATGTTCGTCCGGCCGCGGCTCGAGCGAGGCGAGACGCCGCCCGGCGTCGGCAGGAGCCTGCTCGGGGAGAGCGTCGTCGCGCTGGCAGTCCTGTTCGCGGCTGCGGTGCTCGTCAACGGCGCTCCGCCACCCGTCGAGACGGGCTCGGCGAGCGCGACCCCGGCCGCCGGCCGCTAGCTTCCGCTCCGTGCTGATCGCGATCTCCGGCGGCGCGGGCTTCCTCGGCCTGCACCTGGCGCGGCGCCTCGTGGCCGACGGCCACGACGTGCGGACGCTCGACCTCGCGCCGCTCGACGACCCCGGTCTCGAAGGCCGGATCGACGAGCTCCGCGGCGACGTCCGGCTGACGGCCGACGCCCGCCGCCTCGCCTCGGGGGCCGACGTGCTGGTGCACGCCGCGGCTGCGCTCCCGATCCAGGAGAGCCGCGCCGCCATCCGCTCGGTGAACGTCGAGGGTGCGGCCGTGACGTTCGCCGCCGCCGCCGAGGCGGGCGTCCCCCGCGTCGTGCTCGTCTCGTCGACGGCCGTCTACGGCGTGCCCGAGCGGCACCCGATCCACGAGGACGACCCGCTCGTCGGCGTCGGCCACTACGGGGAGTCGAAGATCGACGCCGAGCGGCTGTGCCAGGCGTTCGCGCAGCGGGGGCTCGAGACGGTGATCGTCCGGCCGAAGACGTTCGTCGGGCCCGAGCGCCTCGGCGTGTTCGAGATCCTCTTCGACTGGATCCGCGAGGGACGGCGCGTCCCGATCCTCGGCGACGGGGCGAACCGCTACCAGCTGCTCGCGGTCGAGGACCTCGTCGACGCCATCGTCCGGTGCCTCGACGCGCCGGTCGCCGGCGAGGCGCTCAACGTCGGAGCCGCGCGGTTCGGGACGGTGCGCGAGGACCTCGAGGAGCTGATCGCCCACGCCGGCTCGGGCTCGCGGCTCTTCCCGGTGCCGGCGAAGCCGGCGGAGGTCGCGCTCCGCGGCCTCGAGCTCGCGCGGCTCTCGCCGCTCGCGGAATGGCACTACAGGACGGCGCACAAGGACTCGTTCGTGTCGATCGACAAGGCGCGCGCGCTGCTCGGCTGGGAGCCGCGGCTCTCGAATGCGGAGACGCTGTGCGCGACCTACGACTGGTACCTCGGCCATCGCGACGACCTCGGCGCGGCGGGTCTGACGCACCGCGTGCCGTGGGACCAGCGCGCGCTCGGGGTCCTCAAACGCTTCGCGTAGGCGGGGCTACGGGACGAGCACGAGCGCGCCGCGCACCTCGCCCGAGCGAAGCCGCGCCAGCGCCTCGTTCGCGCGCGAGAGGGGAACCGCCTCGACCCGCGTCTCGACCGGGATCTCGGGCGCGAGCGCGAGGAGCGCGTCACCGTCCGCCCTCGTGAGGTTGGCGACGGAGCGCAGGACCCGCTCGCCCCACAGGAGCCCGTACGGAAAGGACGGGATGTCGCTCATGTGGATCCCGGCGCAGACGACGACGCCGCCCTTGCGCACCTGGCCGAGAGCGGCGGGGACGAGCTCGCCGGCGGGGGCGAAGAGAATCGCGCCGTCGAGCTCCACGGGAGGGCCTTCCGTCGTATCTCCGGCCCACGTGGCGCCGAGCGACCGGGCGAACGCCTGGGCGTCGTCGTCTGCCGGCCGCGTCAGCGCGTACACCTCGCGCCCCTCGTGGAGCGCGACCTGGCAGACGATGTGCGCCGCCGCCCCGAAGCCGTAGAGGCCGACGCGGGCGACGTCGCCGGCAAGCCGGAGCGACCGGTAGCCGATCAGGCCCGCGCAGAGGAGCGGCGCCGCTTCGACGTCGCCGAACGGCGCCGGCACGGGGAAGCAGAACCGCTCGTCGGCGACGCAGAGCTCCGCGTAGCCGCCGTCCAGGTCGTAGCCGGTGAACCGCGCGCGGTCGCAGAGGTTCTCCCGGCCCGCGCGGCAGTACGCGCACTCGCCGCACGTCCAGCCGAGCCAGGGCACGCCCACGCGATCGCCGGGCGCGAACCGCCCCGCGCTCGCAACGACCCGGGCGACGATCTCGTGGCCCGGGACGAGGGGGAGCTTCGGCCGCGTCAGCTCGCCGTCGACGACGTGGAGGTCGGTGCGACAGACGCCGCAGGCGAGCACGCGGAGGAGCGCCTGTCCCGGCCCCGGCTCGGGATCCGGCAGCTCGCTCTCCTGGAGCGGAGCGCCTGCCGCCTCGAGCGTCATCGCCCTCATCGCCGCTTCTCTACCCTGCCCTCATGCGCGATCTCCTCGACTACCGCTCCGAGTTCCCGATCCTCGAGCACACGACCTACCTGATCAACCACTCGCTCGCGGCGATGCCGCGGCGGGCGGAGGACCGCCTCCGAGAGTACGCCCGCATGTGGGCCGAGCGCGGCATCCGCTCGTGGGGCGAGGGCTGGTGGACGACGCCGATGACGGTCGGCGACCAGGTCGGCCGGATCGTCGGAGCGCCGGCAGGGACGACGGTGATGCACCAGAACGTCGCGGTCGCGGAGGCGGTCGTGCTCTCGTGCTTCCGGCCGTTCGACCGGGGCCGCAACCGCATCGTCTACGAGCGGGGCAACTTCCCGTCGGTGCGCTACCTCTACCAGGCGCAGCCGGACCTCGACGTGGTCGTCTGCGAGGAGCGCGAAGCCGGCGCGATCGTCGAGGCGATCGACGAGCGGACGCTGCTCGTGCCGATCAGCCACGTCCTCTTCAAGACCGGCGAGATCCAGGACGTCGAGCCCATCGTCCGGCGCGCTCACGAGGTCGGCGCGCACGTGATCCTCGACTGCTACCAGTCGGCCGGGATCGTCCCGCTCGACGTGACGGCGCTGGGTCTCGACTTCGCGGTGGGCGGCTCGGTGAAGTGGCTCTGCGGCGGCCCCGGCAACGGCTGGCTGTACGTCCGCCCCGACCTCGCCGAGCGGCTCGAGCCCACGTTTGTGGGCTGGCAGGCGCACGAGGCGCCGTTCGCGTTCGAGGAAGAGCTGCGCTATGCCTCAGGGGCTGCCCGCTTCCTCACCGGCACGCCGAACGTGCCGGCGCACTTCGCCGCGACGGCGGGCTACGACCTGATCGAGGAGATCGGGATCGACCGCATCCGCGCCAACTCGCTGCGCCAGACGCAGCTCCTGATCGAGCTCGCCGACGGCGCCGGGTTCGAGGTGCGGAGCCCGCGGCCGGCCGAGCGGCGCGGCGGCACCGTGACCGTGCACGTGCCCGACTTCCCCGCCGTCCACCGCGAGTTGGCCGAGCGGCAGATCCTGTGCGACTTCCGGCCGGATGCGGGGATCCGCCTCGGCCCGCACTACTACACCTCGGACGACGAGCTCCGCTTCGCGATCGGCCAGATCGGTGAGATCCTCGCGACGGGGGCCCACGAACGCCACGTCGGCGTCGTCGCACACCACTAGCCACGCGACGTGCGCGGGCGAGATATATCTCGCCCCTACACGTGGACCCGCGCAGAGAGGACTGACCGAATGCTCTCGAGTCTCGAGATCGCACAGGAGGCGACGCTTCGCCCGATCGCCGACGTCGCCGACGAGGCGGGCATCGAGCCTGACGAGCTCGAGCTGTACGGCCGCTACAAGGCGAAGGTCGATCTCTCGATCCTCGAGCGGCTCGCCGACCAGCCGGACGGGAAGATCGTCAACGTCACGGCGATCACGCCGACCCCGGCGGGCGAGGGCAAGACGACGACCTCGGTGGCCCTGACGCAGGGCCTCGGCCAGATCGGCCGGAAGCCGGTGCTCGCGCTGCGCGAGGCGTCGCTAGGGCCGGTGTTCGGGATCAAGGGCGGCGCGGCGGGCGGTGGGTACACCCAGGTCGTGCCGATGGAGGACCTGAACCTCCACTTCACCGGCGACCTGCACGCGATCACGGCGGCGAACAACCTGCTCTCGGCGTTGATCGACGCGCACCTGCTGCATGGGAACGAGCTCCGGATCGACCCGCTCGCGATCTCGTGGCGTCGCTGCATGGACATGAACGACCGCTCGCTCCGCGACGTCGTCACCTCGCTCGGCGGCCGCGTGAACGGCTATCCCCGCCAGACCGGCTTCGACATCACCGCGGCGAGCGAGATCATGGCGCTCGTCGCCGTCGCCCGCGACCTCGGCGATCTCCGCGCCCGGCTCGGCCGGATCACGATCGGTCGGACGTTCGAGGGCGAGCCGGTGACGGCCGAGCAGATCGGCGGGGCGGGCGCGATGGCGGTGCTGCTCAAGGACGCGATCAAGCCGAACCTCGTCCAGACGCTCGAGGGGCAGCCGGCGTTCATCCACTGCGGCCCCTTCGCGAACATCGCACACGGCAACAACTCGCTCGTCGCCGATCGGGTCGGGCTGAAGCTCGGCGACTATCTGATCACCGAGTCCGGCTTCGCGTCCGACATGGGGATGGAGAAGTTCTTCGACATCACATGCCGAATCGGCGGGCTCCGCTCGAGCGCGACCGTGCTCGTCGCGACGGTGCGCGCGCTCAAGCACCACGGCGGGAACATCAACGGCGGGATGGCCGAGATCGAGGGCGGCTCCGCCAATCTCGCCCGCCACATCGGGATCATCAAGCACTTCGGGCTGAACGCCGTGGTCGCCGTCAACAAGTTCCCGACCGACACGGCGGATGAGCTCGAGCTCGTGAAGCGCCTCGCGCTCGAGCGCGGCGCGTACGCGGCCGAGGTGAACGCCGGCTTCGAGCAGGGCGGCAAGGGCGCGACCGCGCTCGCGGAGGCCGTCGTCGCCGCTGCGGACGAGCCGAACGACTTTCGCTTCGCCTACGCGTACGACGCGCCGATCGAGGAGAAGATCCGCGCGATCGCGAAGGACGTCTACGGCGCCGACGACGTCTTCCTCCTGAAGACCGCGAAGGACAAGGCGGCGGCGTTCGATGCGTCCGGGCTCGGCCAGTTGCCGATCTGCATGGCGAAGACGCACCTCTCGCTCTCGCACGACGCGACGCTCCTGAACGCGCCGACCGGCTTCACGGTCACCGTCCGCGACCTGCGCCCCTACACGGGCGCGGGCTGGATCGTCGCCCTCTGCGGCGACATGCAGACGATGCCCGGCCTCGGCAAGGCTCCCGCCGCCTTCTCGATCGACGTCGACGAGCAAGGCGACATCGTGGGCCTGTTCTGACTTGTTCGCGAGCAGGATTCCGCAGGAGCGGAATCCTGCCGCCTGGATCCCCCGCCTCCGGCGGGGCAGATCCCCAAGAGGCCGCCGCCTTCGGCGGCAGGCTGTCGCGGTCGCAACTGCCATGCGACGTAGCTGCGTCGTGGCCGACCCGATTGGCACAATCGAGGCGTGGAGCAGTACCTCGACCTCCTGCGGCGCGCGCTCGACGACGGCGTCCGCAAGGAGGACCGCACCGGCACCGGGACGCTCTCCGTCTTCGGTCACCAGATGCGCTTCGACCTGCGCGACGGCTTCCCGCTCGTGACGACGAAGAAGGTGCACGTCCCGTCCGTCGTCGGCGAGCTGATCTGGTTCGTCCGCGGCGACACGAACGTCGCCTGGCTCCACTCTCACGGAGTGACGATCTGGGACGAATGGGCGGACGAGAGCGGCGAGCTCGGGCCGGTCTACGGGTACCAGTGGCGCTCGTGGCCGGGGCCGGAGGGCCGGCACGTGGATCAGCTCGCGAACGTCATCGAGCAGATCCGGACGGATCCCGACTCACGCCGCCACGTCGTCAGTGCCTGGAACGTCGCCGACCTGCCGCGGATGGCGCTCGCGCCGTGCCACGCGCTGTTCCAGTTCTACGTGGCGGAGGGCCGGCTCTCGTGCCAGCTCTATCAGCGCTCGGGCGACCTCTTCCTCGGCGTGCCCTTCAACATCGCCTCGTACGCGCTCCTGACGCACATGGTCGCCCAGGTCACCGACCTCGAGGTCGGTGACCTCGTGCACACGCTCGGAGACGCGCACCTCTACCTGAACCACCTCGACCAGGCCCGGGAGCAGCTGACGCGCGAGCCGCGCGCGCTTCCCGAGCTGCGGCTCGACCCCTCCTGCCGCACGATCGATGCGTTCACGCCCGACTCGGTGCAGGTCGTGGGCTACGACCCGCACCCCGCGATCCGAGCCCCGATCGCGGTCTGAAGCGATGGCGGTCACGATCGTCGCCGCTGTCGCGCGGAACGGCGTGATCGGCGTCGACGGCGGGCTTCCATGGAGCCTTCCGGACGACCTGCGACGGTTCAAGGAGCTCACGCTCGGCCATGTCCTCGTGATGGGCCGCAGGACCTACGAGTCGATCGGCCGGCCGCTCCCGGGGAGGAAGACGGTCGTCGTGACGCGAAGCGAGGGGTGGGGACCGGGCTCGAGCGAGGTGCTCGTCGCACGGGGTGTCTCCGAGGCGATCGACGTGGCGGCTGCGATCGACGACGAGGTGTTCGTCGTCGGCGGGGCGGAGGTCTACGCCGCCGCGCTGCCGCTCGCCGACCGGCTCGTGCTCACCCACGTCCACGCCGAGCCCGAGGGCGACACCCGCTTCCCCGAGCTCGACCGGCGCGAGTGGCGCGAGCTTCTCCGCGAGGACGGCGACGGCGTCGCCTACGTCACGTACGAGCGCGCGTAGCCTCCGCGTCGCCGAGCTCGCCCGAGGGACGGTAGCCTCAGCCGCATGGCGGACGGCGGTGAGGTGCTGACGAGCGAGCAGATGGAGGCCCTTCAGGCCGAGCTCGCCGAGCTCGAGGGCCCGCGCAGGGCCGCCGCAATCGAGGCGATCGCCACGGCCCGCGCCTTCGGCGACCTCTCCGAGAACTTCGAGTACCACGCGGCGAAGAACGAGCAGGGACTCCTGGAGGCACGCATCAGGAAGCTGCGGGCGCGGGTCTCCGGCGCCACGGTCGTCGACCACGACACGGACGACCACGTCGGCCCGGGATCGATCGTCGAGATCGCCGACGAGCAGGGCGACGTCATGGAGGTCACGATCTCGTCGGTCGGCGGCGTCTCGCCCGACTCGCCGCTCGGCGCCGCTCTCATGGGCAAGACCGTGGGGGACGTCGTCTCCGTCGAGGCCCCACGCGGGTCTTGGCAGGCGACAGTCCGGTCGATCCGGCGCTCATGAGGGTCGCGTCGGACGTCAGTCCGACACCCGCGTACGGCGGCAGGCTCGCGCAGGATGAGGTGTCCGACTGAAGTCGGACACCGAGCGCGCGACGCTCCACGAGCGTCTCCCGGCGCTCCAGCGCCGCGAGGAGGAGCGCTTCGCGCGGGAGCATCCACGCTCGCGGGCGCTTGCGGAGCAGGCGAAGGCGCACCTGCTGGCCGGCGTGCCAATGCACTGGATGGCGAAGTGGCCGGGCGGCTTCCCGCTCTATGTCGCGGAGGCCCACGGGAGCCGCTTCACCGACGTCGACGGCCACGGATACGTCGACTTCTGCCTCGGCGACACGGGCGCGATGAGCGGCCACGGCCCGGACGCGACGCTCCGCGCCCTCGCGGAGCAGGCGGCGAAGGGGATCACGACGATGCTGCCCACGGAGGACGCGCTCGCGGTCGCCGAGGAGCTGAGCCGGCGGTTCGGCGTCGCGCGCTGGCAGTTCGCGCTGACCGCGACGGATGCGAACCGGTTCTCGATCCGCCTCGCGCGCCACGCCACCGGGCGCCCCAAGGTGCTCGTCTTCAACTGGTGCTACCACGGCAGCGTCGACGAGACGTTCGCGACGCTGGAGGCGGGGCGCGTCGTCCCCCGCCGCGGCAACCTCGGTCCCCCCGTTCCGCCGGCCGAGACGACGAAGGTCGTCGAGTGGAACGACGTCGCCGGGCTGGAGGCGGCGCTCGAGCCCGGCGACGTCGCGCTCGTCCTGACGGAGCCGGCGTTGACGAACGTCGGGATCGTGCATCCCGACCCCGGATTCCATGACGCGCTGCGCGCCCTGACGCGGGGCACGGGCACGCTGCTCGCGATCGACGAGACGCACACGATCTGCTGCGGGCCCGGCGGCTACACGAAGGCGCACGGGCTCGACCCGGACGTCGTCACGATCGGCAAGCCGATCGCTGGTGGGATCCCCGCCTCCGCGTACGGCTTCACGGACGAGCTGGCCGATCGGATCGCCGCCTCGATCGAGCTCGAGGACGTCGACGTCGGCGGGGTCGGCGGGACGCTCGCCGCCAACGCGCTCTCGCTCGCGGCGATGCGCGCCACGCTCGCCGAGGTGCTCACCGGCGAGGCGTTCGCGCGCATGATTCCGCTCGCCGAGCGCTGGACGGCCGGGGTGGAGAGCGCCATCGCGGACACGGGCCTTCCCTGGCACGTCACCCGCCTGGGCTGCCGTGCGGAGTACCTCTTCCGTCCCGGGCGCCCGCGGAACGGCACCGATGCCCATGCGGCCGGCGACGTCGCGCTCGAGCGCTACCTGCACCTGCACGCTCTCAACCGCGGCGTTCTCTTGACGCCCTTCCACAACATGGCGCTGATGTCGCCCGAGACGAGCGAGGCGGACGTCGACCGGCATACCGAGGTCTTCGGCGAGGCGGTGCGCGAGCTCGCCGGCTGACGTCCCGGAAAGACCCGCAATTTGCGAAGATCGCGTGGCCGGCCGCTTGCATCCCTCGGGCGCCGTCCACTAGGGTGCCCCCATCTGAGCCGGCGGGCCTTCGGGTTTGCCGGCTCAGTGTTCTTTTTGGGCTCTTGGCTGCTCGAGCCGGAGGCGCTGCCGTGCTGCCGCGGCCGTGGCTTCAGCCCCGCCCCGCGTGGTTTTTCAGAAGGGCGAGGCTAGAGCCACGCCCTCGACGCCCTCTTCTTGCCTCGCCTACGTCGTCAGGACCGGCGTGGTGGAGCCCGAAGGGACCACGACCCAGCCGACGTCGCCCTTCAGCGTGTACGGCGCGTTGAGCGGCACGGTGGTCTCACCGGCGGCGGCCGCAAAGGCGCCGCACGGCTCGGCGAGCTTCCCCTCGCGCGTGAGCCAGAGCTCGTAGCGCCCCTCGGGGAGCCCGCTGACCCGGAGCTCCATCGGCCAGTTGCCGGCGGCGTCCTTCTCGAAGAGGTCGAGCTCGGCGGCCGCCTGGTTCGCGCCGGACATGGCGACCGTCCGCAGCGGCTCTGATCCGCCGGCGCCGCCGGCCAGGTAGCCGAGCCCGAACAGCGCGCACGCCGCGACCACCGCCGCGGCGAGCCCGGTGTACCGGTAGCGGCGCGGGAACGGGATCACGCGCGCGGCGGGAGGCTCCGGCGCGCGCTCGAGTGCCGGGGGGAGCTCGGGCGGCGGGCCGGCCCGCTCGAGCAGCGCGTGGACACGCTCGAGCCGAGCGCGCTCGCCGGGCTCGAGGTCGTTCCCGACCATGTCGTTCAGGTCTTTCATCGAAGCTCGCCCTCCAGCTCGCCCGCGAGGCGACCGAGCGCCGCGCGCGTTCGCGTCTTGACGGTACCGAGCGGCAGCCCAAGGTACTCCGCGATCTCACTCTGCGACATTCCGCTCCAGTACGCCAGCTCGACGAGCGAGCGCTCGTGCTCGGGGAGCGTCTCGAGCGCCCGGTGGACGCGCCAGGAGACCCACTCGCTCTCCGCGGCGTCGGGCGGCGCGGGATCGCCCGCCGCGACGTCGGGCGGGTCGGCCACTGTGGGGTCGGGCCTGCGGCGCAACCCGTCGACGATGGCGTTCCGCGCGACGGTGTAGAGCCACGACGCCGGCCGGCCGCGAGCGGGGTCGTAGCGGGACGCCGACCGCCAGATGCTCGCGAACGTGTCCTGTGTCACGTCCTCGGCGCGGCCGCGGTCGCCCATCCGGCGCAGCGCGATGCCGAGCACGGAGCGTGCGTAGCGCCGGTAGAGCTCCTCGAACGCGAGGCGGTCGCCTCCGGCGATGAGCCGGAGCAGCTCGGCGTCGTTGCGGGCGTCCGGTGCCATCGCGAGGATGCTCGCCGCTTTGCGTGGCGAGGGCAAGTTGGCTCGGAGGACCGCCGCGGACGCGCTCACCTCCACGGATACGCTCGCGGCGCCCTGTCGGATTCTGGCGCGGCGTGGCCGCCGCGCCAGAATCGCGCGTCTCCCAGCGTCAGCTCGAGCGGGCCGCCTCGAACTTCGAGCCGACGGCGTTCCAGTCGACGACGTTCCACCAGGCCGCGAGGTAGTCGGGCCGACGGTTCTGGTAGCTCAAGTAGTAGGCGTGCTCCCAGACGTCGACGCCGAGGATCGGCGTGGAGCCGTCCATGATCGGCGAGTCCTGGTTGGGCGTCGAGAGCACCGCGAGGCCCGTCCCGTCCCACACGAGCCAGCTCCAGCCGGAGCCGAAGCGCTTCACGCCGGCGTCCGAGACCTGCGCCTTCAGGTCGTCGAGCGAGCCGAACGTGTCCGCGATCGCCGCGGCGAGGTCACCCGACGGCTCACCGCCGCCGTCCGGCCCCATGATCTCCCAGAAGAGGGTGTGGTTCGCGTGCCCGCCCCCGTTGTTGCGCACGGCCCCGCGCTTGTCCTCGGGGATGATCTCGAGGTTCGAGATCACGGCCTCGATCGGGCGGTCCATCCATTCGGTGCCCTCGAGCGCGGCGTTCAGGTTCGTGACGTACGCGGCGTGGTGCTTGTCGTGGTGGATCTCCATCGTGCGCGCGTCGATGTGCGGCTCGAGCGCGTCGAACGGGTAGGCGAGGTCGGGGACGGAGTACGCCATCGTGTGTCTCCTTCGGTCGTCGACTCTGAACCCCAAGGATATGCTCCGGCCGGTCCCGTCCCGCAGATCGAGGAGCGCCATGTCGACGACCCAGGAGATCTCTCCCCGCCCGCTCGACCCGAGGCTCCTGCAGCTCCATGGCATCTCGAGAGCGTCCGTCGAGGCGCACTACCGCCTCTACCAGGGCTACGTCGCCAAGCGAAACGAGCTCCTCGGCGCGCTCGCGGGCGTCGACCTCGGCGCCGCGAACCAGGTCTACTCCGAGCTGCGCGCCCTGAAGGTCGATCTCACCTTCGCGCTCGGCGGTATCAAGAACCACGAGCTCTACTTCGCGCACCTCGGCGGTGACGGCGGCGATCCCGACGGTGCGTTCCGGACGCTCGTCGAGCGCGACTTCGGCTCGGTCGAGGCGTGGCGGTCCGACCTCCGGGCCACCGCGATCGCCGCGCGCGGCTGGGCGTGGACGGCGTACGACTGGGACGAGCGGCGCCTGTTCAACTACCTCGGTGACGCCCAGAACACGTTTCCGGTCTGGAACGCGACGCCTCTCGTCGCGCTCGACGTCTACGAGCACGCGTACTTCCTCGACTACCAGACCGACCGCGCCTCGTACGTCGACGCGTTCTTCGAGAACCTCGACTGGCAGGTGGTGAACGGGTGGATCACGTCGTACTCCATCCCGTTCTGACGTCGAGATGGGGACGGCGGTGACCGCCGACGCTCTGATCGTCCTCGGCGGCTACCTTCTCGGCTCGATTCCCTTCGGCTACGTGCTCCCGCGGCTCCTCCGCGGCGACGACGTCCGTCGTCACGGGAGCGGCAACGTCGGCGCGTCGAACGTCTGGCGCGTGTACGGCCCCTCGCTCGGCGTCCCCGTGGCGCTCCTCGATGTCGCGAAAGGGCTCGTGCCGGCGCTCGTCGGCCTCGAGGTGGGGGGCGACTGGGTCGGTGTCCTCGCCGGCGCCGCCGCGATGGTCGGTCACGCCCGGCCCGTCTTCCTGCGCTTCTCCAAGGGCGGGAAGATGGTGGCGACCGCGGGCGGCGTCGCGCTCGCGCTCGCGCCGCTCGCCGCGATCGCCTGCCTGGTCGTGTGGCTCGTCGTGTTCGCGGCGTTCCGCTACGCGTCACTCGCGTCGATGGTCACCGCCAGCGCATTGCCGCTCGCGTGCCTCGCCTTCGATGCCTCATGGCCCGTCGTCGGGTTTGCGGCGGTCGCCGCGGCCGGCGTCCTGGCGCTCCATCGCCACAACATCCGGCGCCTGCTCGCCGGGAGCGAGCCGCGGTTCTCCGGCAGGCTGCTCCGAGGCGCCCGATGACGCGGCGCGCCGCCGACGGCAAGCGCCTCGCCGCCGGCCTTGCGCTTCTCGCCGCCGTGGCAGCGGCGCTGGCCGGAGCCGGAAACGCGGTGGCCGCCACCTGGTGCGGCACGACGACGACGCAGGACCGCGCGCCTGCGCTCACCGGCCGCTCGATCCGCGTGATCTACGCGTACCCGTCGGACGGCGTCGACCGCAGCGCCGAGGTCGCGTCGAGGATGTCCGCCGACGTGGACGAGATCGACGCCTGGTGGCGCGGACAGGATCCGCTGCGCGAACCGCGCTTCGATCGTTCGGCGTTTTCCTGCGGGCTCCAGGCGGACATCCTCTCGCTCCGCCTCTCCGACACATCCGAGACCCTCCGGTCGGAGGCCGTGCGGGGGGACCGCATCGTCGCGGTCGTGGGCGTCGCAACCGGCCGCTCGTCGTACGGGAAGCAACTCGTCTACTACGACGGGCCGGTGAACGACGCCGACCGCTGCGGCGAGGGCACCGGGCTCCCCGAAGGCGACGGGATCGCGATGGTCTACCTCGCGGCCTGCACGGACGTGCCGTCTGCCGTGGTCGCCGCCCACGAGCTCCTCCACTCCTTCGGCGCGCTCGCGGAGAGCGGGCCTCCACACGCATGCCCGGACACGCGAGGGCACCCGTGCGACAGCGTGCTCGACGTCCTCTACCCCTATGCCTCCACCGGCACGACGCTCGCGTCGCTCGTCCTCGACGTCGGGCGGGACGACTACTACGGCCACGCGGGAAGCTGGCCCGACGTGCAGGACTCGCTCTGGCTGCGACTCGTCTCCCAGCAGGTCCGGCTGGCGGTGTCGATCACGGGCCGTGGGTCGGTGGAGAGCGACGTGCCCGGCATGGACTGCGCCGCGTCGTGCGCGACCGACTGGGACGCGGGCAGCACCGTCGCGCTCGAGCCGCTCCCGGCCGGGGGTCAGCGCTTCGTGCGCTGGTCGGGCGCGTGCACCGGGTCGGATCGATGCGAGGTGACGCTCGATGGGGCACGCTCGATCACGGCGCTCTTCGCGCCGGAGCGGTTCGGTCTCGTCGTCACCGTTGCCGGCAAGGGGAAGGTGACCGGGGCCGGCGCTCCGTGCGCCTCGCCCCGTTGCGCGCGCTCGGGACGCTCGTATACACCGGTTCGGCTGCGCGCGCTGCCCGCCAAGGGGTGGAGCCTCGCGGGCTGGAGCGGCGCGTGCGCCGGCCGCGCGGCGACGTGCAGCGTGGCGATGACGAAGGCAGCCTCGGTCCGCGCGCGCTTCGTCAGGCTCTGAGCCAGGCCTCGAGCGTCGTCTGCTCCCGGGAGGGCGCCGCGCCGCCCAGCTCCGCCCGGATCTCGCCGACGGTGCCCCAGCGCTCGGCGACAACGTCGTGGTCGTGGATCGTCTCGAGGTTCCGCTGGCGCGAGAGGACGAAGTCGCCGTCGTCGAGCTCCGGCGTCGTCTCGAGGAGCTCCTCGAGCGCGACGCGAACCGAATCCTCGACGAATCGCGGATTCCGGTGGGCGTGCTCCACGACGTACAGCTCGTCGGGGCGCTTCAGGAGCTCGTAGACGGGCGCGCTCATGGAGCGCTCGACGATGCCCGCGAGGTCCTCCGCGTCGAGGTCCTTCGTCGTGCCGACGAGGAGCGTCCCGCGGCCGCGCTGGTTGTGCGTCGCCAGTGGCACGAGGTCGAGGATCCGCTCGACGTCGTCGCCGAAGCCGGCCTCCGCGAGCCGCTCCGCCGCCTCGCCGCGGACGAGCTCCTGCGCGCAGGGGCATGCGTTGATCCCGGTCGCCTCGACGCCGACGACGCGACGCGCGCGCGTGCCGTTCGACGCGGCGATTCCGATCAGAGACACGATCTCCTGCGTCTGCAGGCCGGTCACCGGCGTGCGTCGGCGCTGGGGCCAGCCCGCCACGATCCGTACCTCGGCGCGCAGCGCGTTCTGCCGCTCGACGATCTGCGTGGCGATCCGCTCGGCGAGAGCCTCGACGTGGAGCCCCTGGCCGAGGACGACCTCGTCGATTGCCTCGTCGAAGAGCTCCGGAAAACGGGACATATGGACGCCCTTCTGGTCACGGGCGAGGTCGACCGTGCAGTCGAGCTCGGCGGCCATCAGGATCTCGTGGTCGCCGTGGCGGATCCGGATCGCCTTGTGGACCCCCGTCACGCCCGCCCGCGAGAGGGCCAGCCCCACGGGAGGAGCCGACGCCTGCATGTCACGGAGCGCGGGTGTCTCGCTCACGGGATCACGCTACACCGTCGAGGAACCCCAGCACCGTGCGGGCGAAGGCCCCCGGCCGCTCGAGCGGAGGCAGGTGCGCGACTCCGTGCAGCTCCTCGAACGCGGCGCCCGGGATCTCGGCGGCCAGGAACCGCGCGATCTTGCGGAAGCCGCGCTGGTCGAGGTCTCCGACGAGGACGAGCGTGGGCGCCGCCACGTCCCCGAGCCGCTCGCGGCGGCTCGGCGTCAGCCAGCCTCCCGTCGCTTCGGGGTTCTCCAGGTCGAGCGCCGCACGCTGCATCTCGTAGACCCGGCGGCGGAGCGCCGTCGGGACGCTGCTCGCGTCGCGGTCCGGCCCGTCGAGCCACGTCCGGATGTTGATCCAGGCGACCTCGTCGAGATCGCCGCGCTCGAAGGCGGCCTCCTCCTCGGCCCACGCCTCGACCAGGCTCGGCTCGTGCTCCCAGCCGTCGATCCCGGCGCCGACCAGCACCAGCCGGTCGACGAGCTCGGGCCGCGCGAGCGCCAGGTCGAGAGCGACGTGGCCGCCCATCGAGACCCCGACGACGTGCGAGCGGACGATCCCGAGGCCTTCGAGCATGGCGGCGACGTCGGCCGCGTACACGAACGGCCCGTCCGGGAGCGGCGTCTCGCCGAAGCCGCGGAGATCGCAGGCGATCACGCGGAAGCGCTCCGAGAGCATCGGCGTCACGTCGTCCCACATCGTCCGGTCTGCGATCCCGGCATGGAGGAGGACGACAGGCGCGCCGTCTCCGGTGACGTCGTATGCCATATCGACGCCGTTGACGTGGAGCTTCGCCACCTCGAGGAGGCTAGTCGGTCGGCGCGGCTCAGCGGAGCAGGCGGGAGAGCCGGCGATCCTTGAGCACGCGGCCGCCCGTCTGGCACGCCGGGCAGTACGTGATCGTGTGCTCCTCGAAGTCGACGCGGCGCAGAATCTCGGCGCAGCGTGGGCAGGGCTCGCCGAAGTGGCCGTGGATACGGTAGACGTCGGCGTCGCCCTTCCCGTCCAGGCGGAGATCCAGCGCCCGCCGAAGGTCGTCGTGGATCGCCGTGGCCAGCGTGGCGATCTCGTCGTCGCCCAGGTCGGTGGAGAGCCGAAACGGCGAGAGCCGCGCCACCCAGAGGACCTCGTTCGCGTGCGCGCGCCCGATCCCGGCGAGGGCGCGCTGGTCGCGGAGCAGGGGATGGAGCTGTCGGCGCTCGCGGCGGAGGATCTCGGCCACTGCGGCGCCGTCGACGTCCAGCGCGTCCGGCCCGAGGTGCGCGAGCTCGGCGTCCACGCCGGCGGGGGTGAGGAGCCAGACGCCCGCGCGCTTCTTCTTGCCCGCCTCGGTCAGATCGAGCTCGCCGCCGTCCGCGAAGCGCACCTGGAACATCGGCTTCGCGGGCGCTTTCTTCCCCGGCGCCACGTAGCGCAGCCGGCCCGCGCTCATCAGGTGGACGCGCAGGACGAGCTCGCCGTCCGCCGTCGGGAAGAGGAGGTTCTTCCCGCGCCGCCACGCGCCCTGGAAGGCGCGTCCGGCCAGGGCAGCGGGGGGCGGGTCGAACGTCTTCAGCGTGGCGACGTGGCCGGGGCGGGCGACCTCGATCGGTGCGCGCGAGACGAGCGGGTCGAGCTCCCGCACCCAGGCCTCGACCTCTGGCAGCTCGGGCATGGGCGAAGCGTAGGGCTTCTCGGCCTCCGATAGGCTCGCCGGCGTGGAGCCGATCGTCGTCGAGGTCACCCGCGGCGAGGTCGTCGAGGCGCGTCACGTCGTGCACGCGGTGGTCGTTCGGGACGGACGCGTCGAGCTTTCGGCCGGCGATCCCTCACTCGTCACGTATCTCCGCTCGTCGGCCAAGCCGATCCAGGCACTCCCCGTCGTGCGGGCGCGCCCGGACCTGGACGACGAGGAGGTCGCGCTCGTCTGCGCATCGCACCTCGCCGCGCCCGACCAGCTCGCGGTCGTCCGCCGCATCCTCGCCGACGCGCCCGCCACCGAGGCCGAGCTCGAGTGTGGTGTGGCGCCGGACGCGATCGAGCACAACTGCTCCGGGAAGCACGCCGGCTTCCTCTCGCTGTGTCGGGCGCGCGGCTGGCCCACGTCCGGCTACCGGCTGCTCCAGCACCCCTGCCAGCAGGCGGTGCTGCGCGAGATCGTGGACGCGGCCGAGATCGAGCCGTCCTCCCTCGTGGCCGGGGTGGACGGCTGCGGCGTGCCGACCTTCGCGCTGCCGCTCGAGCGCGCTGCACACGCCTTCACGCGGCTCGGGTCGCTCGACGGAGGCCAGCGCGTCGTGCGCGCGATGCGAGCGCATCCGGACCTCCTGCGCGGGCCCGTCGCGACGGACGTCCTCATGATCCGCGCGCTCGAGGGGTGGGTTGCCAAGGGCGGCGCGGAGGGGCTCTTCTGTGCCGCCTCCTCGGACGGCCTCGGGATTGCGCTCAAGGTCGTCGACGGCGCGTTCCGCGCGATCCAGCCGGCGCTTGCGCACGTCCTGACCGCGCTCGGCCTCGAGGCCGGCCCGCTCGCGGAGAGCCGGTTGACGAATAGTCGCGGCGAGCGCGTCGGCCAGCTCCGCGTTCCGCTCGACGTTTGATCGATGATCGAGGATCCGACCCTTTCCAAAGGCCGACGCCCGTGTATACGATGCGCCGGCTTAGAGGTCTGAGCCGGAGCCGGGTTCCGGCTCGTTGCGTTCGAGGGTCTGTCTTCCGTCAACCGCCAAGGGAGAAAGAAGGGGTCCATGCTCTCGGTCGAAACCGCTCTTCCGGAGGTCGAGGAGCTGCACAAGCTCGTCGAGCAAGGGCAGGAGAAGGGGTTCCTGACATACGACGAGATCGTCAAGTCCGTCGAGGACGTCGATCTCACCAAGGAGCAGCTGGAGGACTTCACCACGTACCTGATCGATCACTCGATCGAGCTCGTCGAGGGAGAGCAGCACAAGGCGTTGCCCCACGAGCGGCCGATCGTGGCGCCCGAGGAGGTGGCGACCGCGCCGAAGCTCGACCTCACCGTCGAGCCGTCCCTCGACTCGCTGCGCCTCTACCTTCGCGAGATCGGGAAGGTGCCGCTCCTGACGGCCGACCAGGAGGTCTCGCTCGCGAAACGGATCGAGCGGGGCGACCAACGTGCGAAGCAGCACATGATCGAGGCGAACCTGCGGCTCGTCGTCTCCATCGCGAAGGGCTACCTCGGCCGCGGGCTCACCTTTCTCGACCTGATCCAGGAGGGGTCGCTCGGCCTGATCCGGGCGGTGGAGAAGTTCGACCACCGGAAGGGCTTCAAGTTCTCGACCTACGCGACGTGGTGGATCCGCCAGGCGGTGACCCGTGCGATCGCCGACAAGGCCCGCACGATCCGGATCCCGGTGCACATGGTCGAGAAGCTCAACAAGGTCGTCCACATCGAGCGCCAACTCGTCCAGCGGCTCGGGCGCGAGCCGCGGCCGGAGGAGGTCGCGGTGGAGCTCGAGATGTCCGTCGAGGAGGTGCGCGAGATCCTGCGCATGGCGCAGCTCCCCGTGTCGCTCGAGAAGCCGATCGGCGAGGAGGAGGACTCCTCGCTCGGCGACTTCGTGCCCGACGACCAGGCGGAGTCTCCCTTCGACACCGCCTCGCTCTCGCTCCGGCGCGAGGACATCGAGCTCGCGCTCGGGTCGCTGCCCGAGCGCGACCGCAAGGTGATCGAGCTGCGCTACGGCCTCCTGGGCGAGGCACCGTGCACGCTCGAGGAGGTCGGCCGCGCCTTCGGTGTGACGCGCGAGCGGATCCGCCAGATCGAGAACAACACCCTGAAGCGCCTCGAGACGCTGCCGGAGGCGCAGGCGCTCAGGGACTGCGTGTAGGAGCGCGGGGGAACCCCATGGTTCCCCCGCGAGCCCGCTCCTTCTCGGTCGCGAATGGGTCAGCGTTGCACGGCCTTCCGGCCGGCAAAGCCGGCCTCCGGCCGCGGACGGGAGCGCATGGGCTTGCGGCTCGACGTCACGCGGCGAGGTAGCCGGCGTCGCCCAGCGCGCCGAGCACGGCCTCGCGGACGTCCGAGCCGAGCTGGATCAAGCGCGGGGGAACCCATGGTTCCCCCGCGAGCCCCCTCCTTCTCCGTCGCGCACGGGCAGCCGTCGTCTGGCCTCCCGGCCGGCAAAGCCGGCCTCCGGCCGCGGACGGGAGCGCATGGGCTTGCGGCTCGACGTCACGCGGCGAGGTAGCCGGCGTCGCCCAGCGCGCCGAGCACGGCCTCGCGGACGTCCGAGCCGAGCTGGATCACATCCGCGTCGAGCGGCGCGGACGCCATCGCCGTGAGCCAGACGGCATTGCCGCTCACGTCGCCGACGAGCACCTTCGACTCGCCGTGGTGGAGGCCCTCGACGGTTCCGAGCGCCCCGAGCGCCGCCGCCCGCGCCTCGTCGATCGGCGCCCCGAGGCGGACCGGGAGCGAGGCGGAGACGATCCGCCGGGGGTCGCGGATCGTCCGGTTGACGATCATCGTCGCCGTCAGCTGGCTGTTCGGGATGAAGACGCGCCGTGCGTCGTCCGTGACGAGCGTCGTGTAGAGGAGGTCCATCTCCTCGACGAACCCGGTCTGCTCGCCGACCGTGACCCGGTCACCGATCCGCAGCGGCTGCGCGAACGCGACGAGCATCCCCGAGCCGAGGTTGGAGAGCGGTGTGTTGAACGCGAGGCCGACGAAGATCGCGAGGACGGCGCTCGACGCGAGCAGCGCGTTGACGAGCTGGTCCGTGCTCGGGTAGAGCGAGAGCACCTTCCAGATCGCGATCCCCGCGACGAGCGCGACGATCACCTTGCGCAGGAACCCGAGCGTCGTCCGCCGGCGCGCGGCCAGGCTCGGGTCCTTCGCCGCAACGCGTCGTTCGTAGCGGTCGAAGACGATCCCGAGGAGCATGCGGACGGCGACGACCACGACGAGGCCGACCGCGGCCGTGATCAGCGCCTCGACGGTGCGATCGCTCACGTGGTTCGGTTCGGCGCGGACTGCTGAGAGCCTGCCGTCCCGATCGAGCTCACCGAGGCAGTTGCGACCGCGACAGCGGGCGCCTTTAGGGATCTGCCCCTGCCGCAGGTAGGGGATCCGAGCGGTAGGAATCCGCTCGGCGGATTCCTACCTGCGAACAAACTCAGATGGTGGGCTCGGCCTCCGGCTCTCCCTCGAGGGCGAACGCGTCGTGCAGGGCCCGCACGGCCTCGGGAATGCGCTCTCGGTCGATCATGCACGAGATCTTGATCGGCGACGTCGAGATCATCTCCAGGTTGATCCCGCGCTCGGCGAGCGTGCGGAACATCGTCGCGGCGACGCCCGGATGCGAGCGCATCCCGGCCCCGATCAGCGACACCTTGCCGAGGCCCTCGTTCATCTCCACGGCGAAGGCGCCGAGCTCGTCCTGCGTCGAGGAGATCGCCTCGCGGGTCGCCGGGACGTCCTCGGCGGGCACCGAGAACGACATCTCGGCATTTCCGTGGACGACGTTCTGGATGATCGTGTCGACGTTGACGTGCGCAGATGCGACCCGGTCGAAGATCATCGCGGCGACGCCGGGACGGTCGGGGATCCCCGTGAGCGTGAAGACGACGTCCGTCTCCGAGTACGTGACGGCCGAGATGATTGCCTGCTCCATCGATTCCTGCACCCAGGTTCCCTCCTCGTCGGAGAACGTCGATCTTGCGTGGATCCGGACACCGTGGCTCCTGGCCAGCTCGACCGAGCGAAGCATCAGCACCTTCGCACCGGAGGCGGCCATCTCGAGCATCTCGTCGTACGAGACGACGGGCAGCTTCCGGGCGTTCGGGACGATGCGCGGATCCGCCGTGAAGACGCCGGGCACGTCCGAGTAGATCTCGCACGCCGCGCCGAGGGCGGCGGCGAGCGCGACCGCGGTGGCGTCCGTGCCCCCGCGACCCAGCGTGGTGATCTCCATCGTGTCGCGGGAGAACCCCTGGAAGCCGGCCACGAGGACGATCTTCCCGTCGTCGAGCGACGCGCGGATGCGATCACCGCGGATCTCGCGGATCTTCGCCTTCGTGTGCGCGGCGTCGGTGAGGATGCCTGCCTGCGAGCCGGTGTACGAGACCGCCTCCTCGCCGAGGTCGTGGATCGCCATGGCGACGAGCGCGCACGCGATGCGCTCCCCGGTCGAGAGGAGCATGTCGAGCTCACGCGGGTTCGGCGCGGGGGAGACATCGCCCGCCAGGGAAAGCAGCTCGTCGGTCGTCTTGCCCATCGCGGAGACCGTGCCGACGACGTCGAGGCCCCGCCGCTTGGCGTCGACGAACCGTTGCGCGACGTGGCGGATCTTGTCGGGATCGGCGACCGACGAGCCGCCGAACTTCATCACGACCGTGTCGAAGGCGGGCACGTCCACCGTCGAAGTGTTCCTATCCGACCAGGCCCGGGCGCCGGTACGGGCGGAGCGCGGGCGGAAGCGGGATGCCCGGCCGGAGCCCGGCGTCTGGCACCGGCTCGAGCGCGGTCACCGTGAGCGGAAGGTGCCCGGCCCAGACGTCCAGCTCGGCGTCGGGCGTATCTCCGTCTTCCGGCCCGCCGTCGCGGATCTTCGCCGACGCCTCGTCGAGCGGGAGACGGAGGACCGCGGTCGCCTTGAGCTCCGTCGGGGTCGGCTGACGCGCCTCCGCCCACCGCCCCGGGAGGAGCTTCTCGGTGAAGGCCTCGAGAGCCGCGAGCTTCTCGTCGGGGTCGACGACGGGTATCGCCCGTCCGAGGACGACGACAGAGCGGTAGTTCATCGAGTGCTCGAACACCGAGCGCGCGAGGACGATCCCGTCGAGCAGCGTGACGGTGAGGCACGCCTGGATCCCGACTCCGAGCTCACGGAGCGTCCGGCTCGCGGCGGAGCCGTGGACGTACACGTCGTCGCCGACGCGTGCGTGGAGCGTGGGGATGACGAACGGCTGGCCGTCCGAGACGAAGCCCAGGTGGGCGACGAAGGCGGCGTCGAGGATCGCGTCGATCGCCTCGCGGTCGTAGCGACCGCGCTCCGGCAGCCGGCGGACGCGAGCACGTTGCGACGGGGCGGCGTGCGCTCTGCGCGTGGCCATCCCGCAAGCCTACGGGCAGCCTTCGGCGCCCGGTCCCGTACCGGCGCCGCTCGCGGTGACGCCAGGCATAGTGGGCTCGTAACCGCTACGTCGATCCGAGGAGGACCATGACGAGCAAGGGGTTCGGCGCGATCCTGGCGAGCGCGGCCGCGGCGCTCGCGGTCGCGGTGCCGGTCGGCTCCGCCGCGTCGCGGGCGACCGCCGTCAACGTCACGGCAGGCAAGCCGGCTGAGCTCAGGTTCACGCTGTCGAAGAAGCTGGCCGCGAAGGGCGTCGTGACGTTCAGGGTCACGAACAGGGGCTCGTCCGAGCACGACTTCAAGATCGCCGGGAAGGTGACGAAGAGGCTGAAGCCCGGTCAGAAGGCAACGCTGAGCGTCGCCTTCGCGAAGGCGGGGAAGTTCCCGTATCTCTGCACGCTGCCCGGTCACGCGGCAGCCGGCATGAAGGGCGTCTTCGTCGTCAAGTGACCCATGCCGGGCCTCGGGTGCGACCGCAGCGTCGCGCCCGGGGGCCACCGGTCGTCTTCCGACGCGATACAACCCCCATATGCACCCGGTTGCCTCGTGGCTCGACGCGATCGGGCGGGTCTTCGATGCGATCCCCGATCGGGCGACGCCCGCGCAGGTGCAGTCCGCGCTGCGCGAGATCCTCGATGATCCCGCCCTCGACCTCTACTGGTGGGAATGGGAGCTCGAGCGCTACGTCGACGTCCACGGCGTCGCGGCCGAGCCCAACGGGGGGCGACCCCGCGCGGTGACGACGTGGATCGGCTACGAGACCAGGAAGGTCGGGGCGATCGTCCACGACCCCGTGCTGCTCGAGGACGCAGAGTTCCGGGAGATCTTCTTGCCGCTGATCCGGATCGCGATGGAGCGCGACCGGCTCCACCGGGACCTCGTCGCGAAGCTCGAGCAGCTTCGGGCATCGCGGTTGCGGATCCTCGAGGCGGGGGACGACGAGCGGCGCAGGCTCGAGCGGAACCTGCACGACGGCGCCCAGCAGCGGCTCACCGTCGCGCTGCTCGGCCTCCGTACGCTGACCGCCGAGCTCGCCGACGACGAGGTGCTCGGCCCGCGAGCGCTGGACGCGCTCGGCGAGCTCGAGGGGGCAATCCACGACCTGCGCGAGCTCGCCCGGGGCCTCGATCCCCCGCTCCTCGCGCGCCAGGGCCTCGCCGCCGCGATCAAGGCGGGTGCGGGGCGCGCGTCGCTGCCGATCGACCTCGACCTCGTCCTGCCGCGGCGCTTGCCGGCGCCGATCGAGGCGGCCGCCTACTACGTCTGCGCCGAGTCGGTCACGAACGCCGTCAAGCACGCGCACGCGGCGGGTGTGTGGCTCCGCGTCGTCGACGACGGGTCGTCGCTCACGGTGACCGTCCGCGACGACGGCGTCGGGGGAGCATGCATCGAGTGTCAGGACGAGGCAACCGGTCTCGTCGGGCTCGTCGACCGGGTGGAGACGCTCGGCGGGACGCTCCGGGTCGTGAGCCCGGACGGGGCAGGGACGACGCTCACCGCCGTCTTCCCGCTGGACGTCGACGCGTAGCGCGACCCGGGCCGGGCGTACGCCCGGATCCTCACAGGTCCATCACAGCCCTCCCGTAGCCTGCCGCGATGCGCCCGTCGCCTCGCCGGCTCGTGCTCCTGCTCGTCTGCGTCGCGGCCGGGATCGTCCTGGCGCAGCCCGCCGCCGCCTCGATTGCGCCGCAGGGCGCACCCGTCCCGTCGCTCGACCCGAGGAGCACGCAGGCCGAGTGGGAGAAGCTCGTCCACCGGCCCGTCTTCCACACGTACGGCGTCGAGGTCGGCTGCCGGCCACTCCACGCGGTCTTCTACGCCCAGACGGACTGGCTGCGCCTCGCGACGACACTCGCGGCGAGCGCGTCACCCTGTGCGGAGTACTTCGTGTCCGTGCCTCCGGTCGTCGCGGACAAGACCAAGCTCCGACCCGACCAGGCGCCGCGGATCCGTGCACTCGGCCCCACCATCCACGCCCTCGCGGAGATTCATTTCAGCGCCTGGCAGAAGTGGGTCGCGAGCACGGGCTCCTCCTGGTACCAGGCGGGGGTCGAGGCGCGTCGGCGCATGGCTGGTGCGGGATACGACGTGTCGGCGGGCGACACCTGGGCCCTGAACGAGGTCTCGTCTGCCGTGCGCCGCGGCGACGGCAACGCCCGCGCGAACCTCCGCGAGCTCCTGCGCGGCCTCTACGACGCGGCCGGGGAAGGCCCGCCCACTCGAGGCGTCGTGTTCGTCGTCGGGATCGGCCAGCGCGTGGCGGAGGTCTCGACGTACAAGGCGCGTACGCAGGAGTGGCTCCAGGACGCCGCCTTCTGGTCCGACATGAACGCGTACGTCGGCGACTGGTCGCAGGAGGTCTACGGAGATGTGCGGAGCTACGCGGCACCCGGGGCGCCGCTCGAGAATCGCCGCGAGGCGCTCATCGAGTTCCTCCGCCACCAGGACCTGCTCGCGTCGGCGGGAGGCAGCGTGTCGGGCTCGGCGAACGCATTCTTCGGCAGCGCGGGCAGCGCGCTCGCGAACGCCGCGTGGCAGTGGGGCTCCGCCTACGGGTGGACGCTGGTCGACCAGACGCTGATGCAGCAGTACGTCTCGTCGGAGGTCTACGCGCTCCGCAACCACGGCGCCCGAGCCGGCCGGGCGACCGACCGCTTCGGCTTCGCCTGGGCGCCGAAGAACTCGAACGCGCTCGCGCCCGTCGACTTCACGCGCCAGACCGCCGCCGTGCTGGAACGGCTCGCCGCCGCCATCCGGGACTCCGGAGACGACACGCCGTCCGACCCGGGGATCGGGGCCTGCGCCGCCGCCGCACAGGGAACCTGGTGCGCGGGCGACCTCTCCGGGGCGGCGCTGACGCCCGGCTGGCGGACGTTCCGTTCCTGGTCGCCGACGACGCTCGCGTTCGTCTCCCCGCCGCAGACGATCGCCGCGGGCGTCGTCTCCGGGCCGATCTCGCTCCAGGTGCAGATCGCCGGTGTCGCGGGACGACCGGCGGCACCGGTCGCGGCGACGGTCGCGTCGTCGTCGCCGACCGGGACGCTCTCGACCAGCGCAGCGGGGCCGTTCACTCCGACGATCGGCTTCGCGCTCCCGGCGGCGGCGTTCTCCACCGTCCAGCTCTACTACCAGGATCCCACGGCAGGCGTCCCAACGCTGACGGCGTCGGCGGCGGGCCTCGTCGGCGGGACGCAGCAGGTCACCGTCGGCGGTGCGGCGCCGGTCTCACTCCGCGTCGAGCCGTCGGTCTCGAGGCTCTTCACGGGCGGCACCGTCACCTTCAGGGCCGTCGGGATCGACGCCTTCGGCAACGCGACGCCGACGCCGGCCCTCTGGACGACGTCCCCCGAGGGCATCGGCACGCTCTCGGCCCCGTCGGGCGCGACGACGACGTTCACGGCGGGCACCACACCCGGCGTGGCGCAGGTGGCGGCGACGATCACGACACCCGCGGGCACGCTGACGGCCTCGTCGGCGGTGACCGTGACCCCGCCACCCGTCGTCCGTGTCGCCGCCGTGCGCTACGGCGTGGCGAAGAAGCGGCTCCACGTCTATGTCACCGTCGTCGACACGCGCGGCCGGCGGGTGCGGGATGCTGCCGTGACGGTCGCGCTCTACCGGAACGGCAAGGTCTACGCGCGAGCCGCCGGTTCGACGACCGCCGGCAACATGACGTTCGACAAGCCGGCCTCGGTCGGCGTCTACCGGACGAAGGTCACGCGCATCCTCGCCGCGAACCGGACCTGGGACGGCGCGACCCCGGTCAACGCGTTTCTCAAGAAGCCTGTCGAGAAGCCCGCGAAGAAGCCCGCGGCCCGGCGGCGGTAGCCCGCGTTGCGTCCCGAGCCTGGCTGACCGCCCAGCGCGCGAGCCCGAGAGTCGCGCGGCGGCGCAGGCACGACGGTCATCGGGCTCGAGGATCTCGGGGGGCGCGCCGCCGGTCGCGCCACGTTAGAGTTCGCCGCTTCGCCGTCGACAGAGGGGAGCTTCACGTGAAGCGAGCTCTGATCACCGTGGCCGCGGTGGCTGGGGAGCCGCACTGTCTGCGGCGCCTGGACGAGGGGAAGATGTACCCGGGCGATCTCGTCGGCGAGGTGCACGCGGACGGCGAGATCTGGTCACAGGCGCTCTGGGACATTCGCAACGCGATCGGCAACGAGCAGGCCGACACGGCGATCCTGGAGGGCCAGTTCGGCTTCGACGGCACGATGCCGGCGCTCGCCGCGGACATCGTCGCTGCGGCGAAGCGCCTCTACGACCAGGGGGTGTCCGACGAGGTCACGGCCGCGTTCCACGCCCGTGGCATCCTCTGAGCGAGCCTCGACGGGGCGCGGCGGTCTCGGCGACGCCGCGCCCCGATGCTTCAATAGTGGAAGAATCGGCTCGGCGCACGCGTTGACGCCAACACACTCGCCGGCGCACCGGCGCACGGCGTTCGAACCGGGAGGTTGGAATGGCATTGACGATCGGCGACACCGCACCGGACTTCGAGGCGGACTCGACCGAGGGGCGGATCTCGTTCCACGACTGGATCGGCGACTCGTGGGCGGTGCTCTTCTCGCACCCGAAGGACTTCACGCCGGTCTGCACGACGGAGCTCGGCTACATGGCGCGCATCAAGCCGGAGTTCGACCGCCGCGACGTCAAGATCATCGGCCTCTCGGTCGACCCGACCGGCTCCCACGAGGGCTGGGCGCGGGACATCGAGGAGACCCAGGGACATGCGCCCAACTACCCGATCATCGGCGACGCCGACTTCACGATCTCGAAGCAGTACGGAATGCTCGGTGCGGACGTCAGCGGCGACGCCGCCGATCGGACGGCGGCCGACAACCAGACCGTGCGCAACGTGTTCGTCGTCGGACCGGACAAGAAGATCAAGCTGGTCCTCGTCTATCCGATGACGACGGGGCGCAACTTCGACGAGGTGCTGCGCGTGATCGACTCGCTCCAGCTGACCGCCGACCACAAGGTCTCGACGCCGGTCAACTGGCAGCCCGGCGAGGACGTGATCATCGCGGGATCGGTGTCGAACGACCAGGCGCGCGAGATCTGGCCCGACGGCTGGGAGGAGCCCAAGCCGTACATCCGCATCGTCCCCGCGCCGGCGACCCGCGTCGGCGACGGCGCCGCGGCGAAGTAGGACACGCTCGTCCCCGGCCCGGCGCTCTCGTCGGGCCGGGGGCCGCCACCGTGTCGGACTTGGGTCCGACGCTGCCGGTCGACGGTGTCCGACTGAAGTCGGACACCCGTAGCGGAGTGCGGCTAGCCGAACCGCGACCGCCGGACGGCGTCTCCTAGGATGGACCGCGTGAGTGTCGCCACGCACGACGTCGCCGCGCAGCTCGAGCAGCACCGGCGTGAGCTGACGGGCTACTGCTACCGGATGCTCGGCTCGCCGTTCGAGGCCGAGGACGCGGTGCAGGAGACGATGCTGCGCGCGTGGAAGGCCTTCGACCGCTTCGAGGGCCGGGCGGCGCTCCGCTCGTGGCTCTACCGCATCGCGACGAACGTCTGCCTCGACATGATCGGCGGGCGGGAGCGCCGCGCGCGGCCGATGGATCTCGGGCCGTCGCGCGAGCCGGTCGTCGCGAACCTGAACGCGCTGCCCGAGGTGACGTGGATCGAGCCGGTTCCGGACTCGTCGATCGTCCCGGACGGGGACCCCGCCGAGGTCACCGCCGCACGCGAGACGGTGCGGCTCGCGTTCGTCGCTGCGCTCCAACACCTTCCGCCACGCCAGCGGGCCGTCCTCATCCTCTGCGAGGTGTTGCGTTGGAAGGCGTCGGAGGCGGCGGAGCTGCTCGACACGAGCGTGGCATCCGTCAACAGCGCGCTCCAGCGCGCGCGGGCGACGCTCGACGCGAGCGACCTCGCGGCGACGACGACCTCGCCGTCGGTCGAGCAGGCGGACGCCGAGCTCCTCGCCCGCTACGTCGACGCATTCGAGCGCTACGACCTCGACGCCCTCACGTCGCTGATCCACGAGGACGCGACGCAGTCCATGCCGCCGTACGACCTGTGGCTCCGCGGCCGCGAGGACATCTTCACGTGGTGGTGGGGGCCGGGCATCGGCTGCAGCGGCTCCCGCGTGATCCCCGCGGTGGCGGCGAACGGCTCGCCGGCGTTCGGCCAGTACAAGCCGAGCGAGACCGGGAAAGGGTTCGATCCATGGGCGCTCCAGGTGCTCGAGATCGACGCGGGCTCGATCGTCGAGCTCACGTTCTTCCTCGACACCGACCGTGTGTTCCCCCTGTTCGGCCTGCCGCCCCGGCTGGAGGCGTAGGCGGCAGGACCTCGTCGAGCCCCATGAACGCCACGAGCTCGAGGAGCTCCGCCGAGGCGTTGCGGAGGATCACGCGAAGACAGTGGCGGCGCGCGGCGAGCTGTAGCCGGGCTAGGGCGTCGACGGTCACCGCATCGGGCTCGACCTCGCGCACGTCGCAGAGTGCGACGTCCGCGGTGCTCGCCGCGAGGAGCGCGCACACGCGATCGCAGAGGCCGGGCAGGTCGCTCGGCGCGATCGGCCCGTGGACGGCGAACTCGAGCGTGCGCGGCGCATCCAGGGCCATCGGAGGTTCGACTGCCGCGGGCCGCGCAACTCATCGGCGCGGCGGCGATGAGTTCCTGCCCGGCAGGACGTCCAACCCTCGACACCGATTCGTGACTCGCCGGAAGGAGACCCGCCGATGACCATCGCCGACACCCGCACACGCTGGCTCGCGCTGGTCGTTCTCTGCCTCGGCGACCTGATGATCGTGCTCGACGTGACCATCGTCGGAGTGGCGCTCCCCTCGATCCGTGAGGACCTCGGCTTCTCGGAGGAGTCGCTCGCGTGGGTCGTGAACGCCTACCTGCTGACGTTCGGCGGCTTCCTGCTCCTCGGCGGCCGGCTCGGCGACATCGTCGGGCACCGGAGGATGTTCCTGACCGGGATCTCGCTGTTCACCCTCGCGTCGATCGGCTGCGGTCTCGCGAGCTCCCAGGGGCTCCTGATCGCTGCCCGCGCGGTGCAGGGCGTGGGCGGGGCGATCGTCTCGGCCGTCGCGCTCTCGCTCATCATCACGCTCTTCACCGAGCCCGCCGAGCGCGCGAAGGCGATGGGCGTCTTCGGGTTCGTCGCCTCGGGCGGCGGCTCGATCGGCGTGCTCCTGGGCGGCGTCCTCACGGACGCGCTCGACTGGCACTGGATCTTCCTCGTCAACGTCCCGGTCGGCATCGCCGTCTTCGCGCTCACGCTCGTCCTACTGCCGGCGGCACGCGGTCAGGCGACCGGGCGGCTCGACGTCGCGGGCGCGGTGACGGTGACGGCCGCCTCCATGGTCGCCGTGTACGCGATCGTGAACGGCAACGAGGTCGGCTGGGCCTCCGCGCAGACTCTCGGCCTGCTCGCCGCCGCCGCGGTGCTCCTCGGGGTCTTCCTCCGCATCGAGTCGCGGGCGAGCGCCCCGCTCGTGCCGCTCCGGCTCTTCCGGCTGCGGAACCTGGCGACCGCGAACGTCGTCGGCGTCCTGTGGTCGGCCGCGATGTTCGCCTGGTTCTTCCTGACCGCCCTGTACCTGCAGCTCGTGCTCGGGTACAGCCCGCTCGAGGTCGGGCTCGCGTTCCTCCCGGGGAACCTGATCATGGGCGCGCTCTCGCTCGGCGTCTCGGCGAGGCTCGTGATGCGCTACGGAATCCGCGCGCCGCTCGTCGCGGGGCTCGGAATGGCCGCGGTCGGTCTCGTGCTGTTCGCCCGCGCGCCCGTCGATGGCTCGTTCGTCGTCGACGTGCTCCCCGGGATGATCCTGCTGGGCGCCGGCGCCGGGATCGCCTTCAACCCCGTGCTGCTCGCCGCAATGAGCGACGTGCAGCCGGAGGAGGCCGGGCTCGCGTCCGGGGTCGTGAACACGTCGTTCATGATGGGCGGCGCCATCGGGCTTGCCGTCCTGGCGAGCCTCGCGGCCGCCCGCACGGACACCCTGAGCGCGTCGGGCGCCGACGCGCTCGACGCCCTGAACGGCGGTTACCAGGTGGCCTTCCTCGTCGGCGCGCTCTTCGCCGCGCTGGCCGCGACGCTCGGCGGGGTGCTCTTCCGGGTCGGCCGGCACGCAACGGGAGAGGCCCGCGGCGACGGCGTCGGCACACCGGCTACGGTGGAGGCCGACTGACCGGCTACGGCGCGAGGAGGACGAGCAGGATCGATGCGACGCCGGTCGCGACGCCGATCGCCGCGAGCACGAGCAGGGCGCTGTCGCGCCTGACCGGCTCGCGGCCCTCGCTGAGCGCGGCGTCGAGCTCGCGGTAGCGGATGACGCCGTAGACGAAGGCGAGCAGGCCTGCCGCCGTCAGCGCGGTGCCGACGGCGACGTACGGCCAGCTCCGGCCCTCGACGACCTCCGGGACGACGCGGCCGACGGCGAAGCCAGCCGCGACTCCGGCGATCGCGGTGCGCCACCAGGCGAGGTAGGTGCTCGTTCGCGAGCCGCGTGCGCTCGACGTCTCCGCTGGCCACCGGCGGATTCTCGCCGGTCTGCGGAGCACGCGCGTCGCTCGTCACGTCGCGTCGAGCACGTGGACGAGCCAGGCGCGCACCGTGTCCGCGACCGTGCGGAGGTCTGTGCGCAGGGCATGGTCGCCGCTCACCACAGCGACGGTGCGCGAGTCGTCCGGCGGCGGGATCCCGAAGCGGTCGCGCTCGCCCTGGACCACGAGCGTCGGGACGGTGACCGCGTCGAGCTCGGGAAGGCGGCTCGGTCCGGGAGGCTTGCCCCGTCGCGGCGGCGGCTGGAGCGGAAAGGCGAGACAGAGGACGGCGTCCGCCCCGGTCTCGCCGGCGGTGCGGCATGCGACGCGCGCGCCCGAGGAACGGCCGCCGACGACGAGGGGACGGTCGGTGAGCTCCGCAGCACGCAGGTGCTCGACCACCGCGATCCACGCTGCGTCGAGCTGGTGGGCCGGAGCAGGCGACCGCCGCCCCGCAACGCGATAGGGCTGCTCGACGAGTGCGACCGAGACTCCGAGCGAACGTGCAGTCTCGGCGGCGGTCACGAGGTCACGCGCGCCGACGCCGCCTCCGGCGCCGTGGCCCAGGACGAGTGCGCCGCGCGGGTCGGCGGCAATGTCGAGGTGGATGCGCGCGGGACCGTGCGGCGTGGCCACGTCGATCGGCATCGGGCCAGCTAACCAGAGCGGTGTCGATCGCGCGGCCCGCCGTTCGTCTCGATGGCACGGGAGGCATTCGCCCCCGCGGAGACGAGAGGAGACGACATGGCAGGGAAGCCCGTTCACGTGGAGATCCCGGCGGCCGACGCCGCGAAGGCGAGTCGAGTTCTGGGGCGCGCTCTTCGGCTGGCAGTTCCAGGCGTTCGAGGGCGCGCCTTCTCCCTATCTCATGACGCGCTTCACGGACGAGAGCGGCGGGGCGATCTACGAGGACGAGTCCGATCGCGGGCTGCGCGTCTACTTCGACGTCGACGACATCGACGCCGGAGCAGGCAAGGTGCGAGAGCTCGGGGGGGAGGCAGGCGACAGGATGCCCGTCCCCTCGATGGGCTGGTTCGCGCACTGCACCGACCCCTCGGGGAACGAGTTCGGCCTCTGGCAGAACGACTCTTCGGCGTCGATGTGAGCCCGGGTTTCAGGCGGCCGCCGTGGTGAGCGGCGGCCGCAGCGCCCGACGGGCCGCGTGCGCCGTGAGCGCGGCGCCGACCAGGGCGGTGGCCGCCGCGCTGGCGAGCAGCAGGCCCGCGAGCAGAACCACGAGTCTCGGAGCCGCCGAGGACGCCGTTGACGAGCAGCTCGGTCCCGACTGCGAAGACGATCGCCTCGACGAGCCAGACGCGCCGTGGGTAGAGCGCCGCCTGCCTCGGGCGTGGGCCCGGCGGCCACCAGGTCCAGGCCGAGAGGGAGAGCACCTTGCCGAGATGTCCGAGGGTCACGCCGCCCGCCCAACCGACGAGCAGCGCGACGACGTACGCTGTCAGGCGAGCCGGCGACGCGTCCAGCCCGAGGAGCATCCCGATCCCGAGGATCGCCGCCTGGGCGAGGAAGAACATCCCGGTGACGACGTGCGCGAGCGGTCCCTCGAGGCCGTCCGTCCGGTGCTGTCGCCCGATCCGCGCCGTCAGGCGCGGCTGAAGACGGCGCCGCGACGTTGCGGAGGACTACGGATGCGGGGGACGGCGACCGAGAGACGGTGGCGCCGCGAGTCTCGGTCGGCTGCGCCGCCCCTGCACGACGTGTCGGACGCAGAGTCTGCGCACACCTGTAGCCCCGAAGCGGGCGGGCGCCGATTCCAACGCTCGCCCGCGGGCCACGTCTCCTAGCGGCGGCCGTAGCCGACGCCGCCCGTCAGGAGCAGCACAACGAGGACGATCAGCAGTACCCATGCCCACAGCGGCATCTCCGTCACCTCTTTCGTGTCGGGGTCGCGACCTGCCTACCCCTCAAGCGGGGTTTCGACACCCGGGTATCACACGGCCGCCACCCGCTTCGCCTGGGGCGGGGTCGCACGTGCCCGGCCCCAGGCGCGTGGGCGGCTGTGTGGTAGGACCCTCGGCGTGCGAAACCGCGTCGCCGCCCCCATCGTGATCGGCGGCTCGCTCGTCGTGCTGGTGGCAACCGCGACGGTTGCGGTTGCGTGGCTCCTCTGGGCGCGGGCCGACGACAGGGGGCACGAGCAGGACGATCGCGCGGCCCAGACCGTCAACGAGGTGCTCCAGAACAGCCTCGGGAGGGTGCTCACAAGCCTCAGGGCGGCGGCGGGCCTGGTCGACGCGCGCG
The DNA here is from genome assembly GCA_963821365.1 of uncultured Actinomycetes bacterium. Taxonomy (GTDB): domain Bacteria; phylum Actinomycetota; class Thermoleophilia; order Gaiellales; family Gaiellaceae; genus Gaiella. Next base: position 72,342 of record CAWGDT010000002.1, on the reverse strand, counting down.
GCCAGGTGGACACCGCGAGCTTCCAGTCGTACGCACGGGCGGTCGGGTCGATCGGAGCCACCGACGGCCTCGCGCTCGCGGAGATCGTGCGCGCCGGCGACCGGGCGCGCTTCGAGGCGGAGACCGGAAGGCGGATCTCCGAGCTCGCGCGTCCGGGCACGCTGCGCGCCGCCGCTCGGCGCGCGTCGTACGTCCCGATCGTCGCAGTCTGGCCGGAGGACGGCGAAAAGACCGCGCTGCTCGGGTTCGACCTGACGAGCGACCCGGCGCGGGGCGAGACGATCGACCGTGCCCGCGACACACGACGCACGATGTTCACGGCCGACATCCCGTTCGCGCTGGGGGGACGCGGCTTCCAGGCATTCCGCCCCATCTACCCACCCAACGAGGAGCATGCCGCGCCCGTCGGCTACGTGACGACGTGGTTCAGCAGGAAGGTCGTCACCGCCGTCCTCTCGCGGCTCTCGCCGGACGTCCGGACGCGCGTCACCGTCGGTGACGCCCAGGTGTACGCGACGAGGGATGCGCCCGCCGACGGGGCCACCCGCTCGCTCGCGCTCGGCGGGCGCCGCTGGATCGTCACGGCACGCAGCGACCCCGTCTCGCACTCGTCCTCGCTCGCCGTCCTCGTGGGCGGAGGGATCCTGGCGGTCATGCTCGGGGCGTTCACGTGGGCGCGGATCTCGTCCGAGCGGCGGCTCGTCCGCGCCCACGAGGCCGAGCGCGCGGCGCGCCAGCGCGCGGAGCTGCTCGAGCGAATCTCGGCACACGTCGGAGCCGCGGAGACGGCGCAGGAGGTGGCGGCCGCGACGGTTGCCGACCTCGTCGCCGCCGACATGGACGTCGCGGCGGTCTACGTCGGCCGTGTCGACGAGCGGGGGCGTCTCGCCGCGGAAGGCTCGCCCGGCGACCTCGCCGCGGCCGACGAGGCCGTGGCCGAGGCGATGGCGACGGGGCGGACGGTCGAGAGAGCGACGGGCGCCGAGATACCGCGGCACGACGGTGCGCAACCCGCGCGGCTCGACGCCCTCCTCGCCGTACCGCTGCTCGGCGCCCGACGGGAGATCTCGGGCGCTCTCGTCGCCGGATCCCGTCGATCGGGATGGCTCGCGGCGGAGATGAGGCCCGTCGTGGTGGGGGTGGCGGAGCAGTGCGGCGTCGCCCTCGAGCGTGCGCGCCTCCGCTCGGTGGACGACGAGGCGCGACGCCGCACCGACATCCTGCAGCGCCTCGCTGCGAGCCTGTCGGGCGCGGCGCTCCCCACCGAGGTCGCCGAAGCCAGCGTCCCGTATCTCTTCGAGGCGTTCGCTGCCGATCTCGCGACCGTCGGTGTTGCCGCGGGCGACGACGTGCGCACGCTCAAGGTTCCGGCCGGGCTCGACAGGGACGCGTGGCGCTGGAGGCCCGTGCCGCGCGAGACATCGACGCCGACGGCCGACGCGATGCGGGACCGCCGCCTGATCGAGCTCCACGGGCGCGCGAGGATCCGGGAGGCATATCCACCCGAGGTCGAGCAGCTGTTGTCCGGGGTGGCGTCGATGGTCGTGGTGCCGTTCCCGCGCGCCACGGGAGCCGTCGGAGTGGCGTTCCGCGACGACCGGCAGCTCACGTACGACGAGCGACGGATGCTCGACGAGATCGCCGAGGAGCTCACGCGCTCGCTCGAGCGGGCCGCGCTGCTCGAAGGCGAGCGCGACGCGCGGCTCCAGGCGGAGCTGATGGAACGGCACGCCGCGCGGCTCGCCGCCGCCATCACCACCGCGGAGGTGGCTGCGGCCACTGTCGCGGAGATCGGGGCCTTCGGCGCAGACGCCGTGTTCGTATGGTCGCTCGGTGAGGAGTCGAGCCTCGAGGTGCTGGCGGCGACCGGTGTCCCGCAGGACACGAGCGATCGGTTCGGTGTCTACCCGCTCGAGCGCTCGGGGCTCGTCTCCGATGCGATGAAGCGGCGGTCACTCGTCGCGGTCGGGTCGGGTGAAGAGTACGACACCCTGTATCCCGCCCTTGCGGAGGAGCGGAGGAGGCTGGGCCTCGAGTCTCTCGTCGCGCTCCCGCTTCGGACGTCCAGAGGGGACGTCATCGGTGCGATCTTCGCGGCATCGAGGCGCACCCGCTGGATCTCGGCGGAGCGCCGGCCGCTGGTCCTCGGCATTGCCGAGCAGACCGGAGTCGCGCTGGAGCGGGCGCAGCTCCAGACAGAGGCCGAGCGCGTCGCCGAGGACAACTCCTTCCTCGCGCTCTTCGCCGAGTCGCTCGAGCGCGAGACCACGGTGAGCGGGCGCGCGCGGCGCATCGTGGAGGAGCTGATCGAGGGACGTGCAACGTTCGCCGCGGTCCATCTCGTCGACGAGGAGGGCGCGGTCGAGGAGGCCGCGAGCGGCGGCTCACGACCGCTGGAGCTCGTGGACGACGTGCGCTGGAGCGAGTGGGTGGAGCACGCGGTGTCGGGCGGTCGCGCACCGAGCCCCGGCGCAACGCCGTCCCTCCTGGTTCTCCCGCTCCGAGCGCGTGGGCGCGGTCTCGGCGCCCTGACCCTCCGTATCGCGGCGGGCGCCGACTGGAAGCCCGTGATCACACCGACCCTCGCGCGCGAGATCGCAGGCCGGGCCGCCCTCGCGCTCGACAATGCGCTTCTCTACGAGCGAGAGCGCGGCGTATCCCACACCTTGCAGCTCGGCCTGCTCGGCGGCGCGCTTCCCGACGTCGAGAAGATCGTCCTCACGCCCGCCTATAGGGCCGGCACGGCTGCGCTCGAGATCGGCGGCGACTGGTACGACGCCTTCTCGCTGCGGTCAGGGTCCGTGGGGTTCGTCGTCGGCGACGTGGTCGGCCACGGGCTCGAGGCCGCCGTGGCAATGGGTCAGCTGCGAGGAGCGGTCAGCGCCCTCGCGCAGACGTCCGCACCGAACGAGCTGCTCGACCGACTCGACGCATTCGTCGAGAACGTGCCATCGGCGGCGACCGCGACGCTCGCATTCGTCGACCTCGACCGCGAGACCGGGGACTTCCGGTACGCGTGCGCGGGACATCCTCCGCCGCTCGTGGTCTCGCCCGACGGCCGGACGCGATACCTGTGGGACGGCCGCTCCGCTCCGCTCGGTTCGATGCTCGGCGACAGGCGCAGTGACGCGCCGGAGCATCTCGCCGAAGGCGAGACGCTCGTCCTGTACACGGACGGTCTCGTCGAACGCCGCGCGGAAAGCATCGATGCCGGCCTCGAGCGCCTTGCCGACGTCGCTCGGTTGAGCGCTCTGGGTGCCCCGGCGCTCGCGGACGACATCTGCGACGCGCTCGTCGACGCACGGGACCAGCACGACGATGTTTGCGTTCTCACGATTCATCGCATCCCTACGGCAGCCATGTTCAGTCGTTCGCTCCGTGCTGCACCGGCCGAGCTTGCGGATCTCCGCGAGCAGCTTCGCGGCTGGCTGGAGGAGAACGGCGTGGCGGAGGACGTGGAGCGAGGGGTCGTCCTCGCGGTCTCCGAGGCGGCGGCGAACGCCGTCGAGCATGCGTATGGCTGCGACGGCGCCGGCGTCGTGACCGTCATGGTGTGCTTCGCGGGCGGCCAGCTCGAGATTGCGGTGCGCGACGAGGGAGCCTGGCGCGAGCCGCGGCACGACACGGAACGAGGTCGCGGCCTGGCGATCATGCGAGCGATCGTGGACGAGGTGTCGATCGAGCGCGGGGATACCGCTACCGTGGTCCGCATGAGCCAGCGGACGCGGGAGACCGCCTCGGCGTGACGGCCGACGAACAGGGCATCGTCGAGATCACGCGCGACGACCGGAAGGGCCTCGACGTCATCCGGATCGGCGGAGAGGTCGATCTGACGACCGCGGACGCCGTGCAGGCGGCGGTGGAGGCGACGCAGTCGGCTTCCGTCGTGCTCGATCTGACGCGCGTCGCATACCTCGACAGCTCGGGGATCAGGGCGATCGACCGCGGTCACCGGCATCTCGTCGCCGGACGCCGGACGCTCTTCATCGTCTCGCCGCCCGACACGGCCGCGGACTGGACCTTCCGGGTCGCCGGGTTCAAGTCGGAGCTCCTCGTCTCGAGCCTCGAGGCTGCCCTGAGCACAGCGGTGGCGGCTCCCGGCGCCAGCTGATCTCCTTCCTCCCCCGCGCCATGGCGTTCCGCCTGTTTGACGGAATGGGGGCCCGGGTACCGGTTGTGCGTGTCCGAACACGGGAGTTCCAACCCAGACGCACGCGAAGACCGCCCGCGCCGGATCGAGGCCTCGACCGAAGCCGACGACTCGACCGACGCCACGCTGGCCCGAGGCCGGCGAGGCGAGATGCCGTTCGTGCTCGTAGGAGGGACGGCACTCGTCGTCTGGTCGGTTGCCGCACTTGTCGCGGGGGTCGTGCTCGTCGTCTGGTGGCTCGGCTGAGAAAGGAGTGCGCTAGAGCATGTACATCGGGGTAGGAACGCTCGTCGTCATCCTCATCATCATCCTGTTGATCATCCTGCTCTAGGAACTGCAGGGAGCTTGCTCGGGGCGTGCGGCGGGGTCAGGCCGCGCGCCCCGCCTTCCCGGGCGGATGATGCGAATCGACGTGGCGTGAGAGCATTCGAGTGATCTCCGTGCCCGTGACGCGTCCCTCGCACCGGTCGAGCACGCGTCGGCCCTGGAGCAGGACGAGCGTCGGCACGACCGTGACGTCGAGCGCGTTGACGAGCTCGGCGTGGCGGTCGGCGTCCACCTCGACCACCCGCAGTCGCCTCTTCTGCGTCACGCCGAACCAGGCGACGAGGCTTGCCATGCGTCGCGCCGGGCCCGACCGCCGGGTCGAGAAGAACAGCAGGAGCGGACGGTCGTCGCGCCGGGGATCTCGCTGCGTGCGTTGCATGGGACTCGGTTACCACGTGCCCGAGCGCGGGAAACGCGCGCCGGGTTTGTGACGTGATGCGTGGGGTAGGTCCGCCGTCGTGGGGAGAGCGGCTCGACCGGTCGAGGAGTCGGCGAGCCGCGTGAGGGGGCCGGAGTGCCGGCCCCCTCTTTTCTAAGCTCTCCGTGCCCTCCTACGATCCTACGACGCACGCCCGCGCCGAAGGCGCCACGACCGAAGCAACGTGAGCACGGGCGGCGTCGAGAGCCGTCGCCTGGAGCTTGGCTCCCGCGTTCGGGGAGATCCACACGTCCCGCCAGGCCGGGGGAATCGCGAGCGACTCGATGCGGTGCAGCCGTTCGTCCTCGATCGGCCGTTCCCGGCTGCCGACGTATCGGAACCGCCGCTTGCTGGCGAGCCTTCGCCACCCTCCGCGACGTTTCACGTGGAGGCTTCGTCCGTCCTCATCTCGGGTCAGCCTCCTTCGTTCCTGGTGTGCGGGTCGGCCCGGCTGCCTACGGGCAGACGAGCAGCCGGGCCGTGTGGGGGCTTGTGCCCGTGGCGCTGCCCGCGACAAACCCGAGTTTCGGTGGCGCCGTCCAGGGGTATCCCGCTGAGCGACGGAACAGCCCTTCTCAACGCGACTGTGGACAGGGGGTAGACATGGGTATCGGCGTGAGTCTGGTATTGATCGCGGTAGGCGCAATCTTGACCTGGGCGGTGACGGCAACGGTGTCGGGCATCGACCTGAACACGGTGGGCATCATCCTCATGGTGGTCGGGGCGGCGGGCGGCCTGATCTCACTGGTCTTCTGGTCGAGCTGGGGCGGCTTCGGCACCCGGCACGAGACCGTGATCCGCGAGGGCGACCGGGTCGTCGAGCACTGATCCGAGCCTGATCGATCTGCCCGGAGGCGCCCATGGGGCGCCTCCGGGCATGATGGGCTGCCATGGGCGATCATTTCGAGGTGCTGGACGGCAGATGCGTCGTCACGCTCGCGGGCGAGCTGGACGCGCACGACGCGCCGCGGCTGCGGGAGCTGTTCGCGGCAGCGGTCGACGACGCGGGCGGCGGCCGGCTGCTCCTCGACCTCACCCAAGTGTCGTTCCTGGACTCGACCGTCCTCGGGTGCATCGTCGGCCTGCTCCGGCGCGCGAGGGAGGCGGACGGCGACCTCGATGTCGTGCTTCCGCGGGGGAACGCCGAGCGGATCTTCCAGATCACGGGGCTGGACACGATCCTCACCACATATCCGACCCGTGCCGCCGCCCTCGAGACCTGAAGTCGAGCCCGCGTCGCGGCGGGTTCGTGCAAGGAGGTTTTGATTCCCGCCGCTCGGGGTAGCGACCCCAATCGCACGTCCGCCCATCCGCGCGGGCAGCGAGCGAGACGCACGGCGGGTACCACCCTCCTCCCCGCCTGCGCCCCGCTCGCTGTCGCGCGGCGCCGGGCGGAAGGCCGTCTTGTCTAGCTGCGCGACGCCGAGGCGTCCGAAAGCCGCCGTCGCATCCGAACCGTCGTCCCGCGCCCGTCCGGGCCGGCTCCGATCTCGACCTCGTCCACGAGCGCGTCGATGATGGCGAGGCCCATGCCGCTCTCGGACAGCTCGACGGGGGGGAGGCCCCGTGGGACTGCGGTCGGCATGCCCGGCCCGTCGTCCTCGACGCGTATCTCGATCGCGTCGTCCTCGACCGCGTAGCGCACGCGGACGACTCCCTTCCCGGCAGGCTCGGCGTGGCGGATGGCATTCCCGCACGCCTCCGTCACCGCGAGCTTCAGGTCCGCGAGCGTCGAGGGGTCCACGGGCACCTCGCGGGCGATCCCCGCGAGTGCGAGCCGGACGAGGATCAGGTACTCCGTCCGCGCCGGGACCGTGAGTGTCACCACGTCCACGCTCATGCGAGGTTCCCCGGCACCGAGTCCTCCAGCCGCCCGTGCATCACGTGGAGAGCCTTGCGCAACAGGCGGGACACGTGCATCTGCGAGATGCCGACGCGCGCGGCGATCTCGGATTGCGTCAGCCCCTCGAAGAAGCGCAGCTCGACGATGAGGCGCTCGCGCTCGTCCAGTGCGTCGAGCCCTGCCTCGACGAGCGCGCTGTCCTCGACCTCGGCGAAGCCCTCGTCGTCCGCGCCGACCACGTCCTGCATCGTGTCCTCGCGCCCCTCGTTGCCCAGGGGCTGCGAGAGCGAGAGCGTCGAGTAGGCCTCCCACGTCTGGAGGGCTTCGATCACGTCCTCCTCCTCCGTGCCGGTGACCTTTGCAAGCTCGGATATCGTCGGCGGGCGCCCGCGCTGGGCCGTCTCGGTCTCGATCACGCGGTTCAGCTTGGAGCTCAGCTCCTTCATCCGCCGAGGCACGTGGAGCGCCCAGGAGCGGTCGCGGAAGTGACGCTGGATCTCGCCGACGATCGTGGGGACCGCGTACGTCGTGAACTGGACGTCCCGCGACGTGTCGAAGCGCTTGATCGCGAGGAGCAGCCCGATCGAGCCGACCTGCACGAGGTCCTCGTGCGGCTCGCCGCGTCCCGAGTAGCGTCCGGCGAGGCTGCGGACGAGCGGCATGTACCGCTCGACGAGCTCGTCGCGAGCCTTCTCGTCCCCGGCCCGGTACGCCTCGATCAGCGCGATGAAGTCGACGTCCTGCGCCACGGTTCAGGCCCCGTCGCGTCCGGGAGCCGTGACCCCGAGCTCGATCGCTGCGCCGTCCTGCGGGGCGGCGGCCACCTCTGCGACCGTGTCGACGAGGCGCGAGAGCACGCGACGCAGCCCTCCGTCGTCGAGTCGCCCGGGCGGAAACGGCCCGACCCGCACGACGAGCGTCGTCGGGCTCGCATCCGTCTCGATCGTGACGGTCTCGCCGAGAACGTCCTGCATGAGGAGGCTGTCGACGGCGAGCAGGAGGTCGTCGACCCGGTCGACCGGGAGCTCGAAGCGCGCGGCGACGCCGCCGATCACGAGCACCGCCACGTCGGAGAAGCCCCGTCTCGCGGGAATCTCGACGGTGGTGCGCGCCGCCTCGCGGCCGTCCGACACGGCGGTCACGACGTTCGTCAGTCTCCGGCCGCCGCGAGCGCCGACTCGAGCGTCTCGTGCAGGGCGAACACGCGATCGAGGAGCGTGATCTCGAAGATGCGGCGGATGTGCGGCGAGCGGCAGACGATTGCGAGGCGGCCGCCGCTCGGGCGCAGCCGCTTTACTGCGCCGAGCAGGACGCCGAGGGTCATCGAGTCGACGAACGTCGCGTCGGACAGGTCCACGACCAACCCCGGCGCACCGTCGTCGATCGCCTCCGCGAGCGCGTCGCGCAGCGCGGGGGCGGTGTGGAGGTCGGCCTGCCCGTGGACGGCGATGACGGGAATCGGCGAATCCGCATCGACGCGTTCGACCCCGAAGTCGGTCGCATCCACGTCGCTCATGGTCCGTCCGTCATCTGCACCGCACAGTGGGCCCTACCCTGAACCGAGCCAGGCCAAACCTATCGCGCCCGCCGGCCGTCAGCGTCCACCTCCGAGCGCCCGCGAGAGCTCGGCCTTCGTCATCTTCGAGCGGCCCACGATGCCCCGCCGCTTGGCCTCCTCGTACAGCTGCTCCTTTGTCCGACCGCGAGGGCTGCTGCGGTGGGAGCGAAGCCCGCCCCGTCGTCCGGACGAGATGTCCTCACGCGAGAGCCGCGACGGCTCACGCGCCTCGCCGTGGCGTGCGCGCTCCTTGTTCACCGTCCGCGCCGCGATCTCCTCGGCGGTGTCCTCCGACTTCCCCTGGCGCTTCACCGATTGCTTGATGTGCTCGTACTGCCGGGCTCTCTTCGTCCCCTTCTTCACTCCGCGTGGCGGCACCTCGGGCCTCCTTCCGTTCCGGGTTCGGGTTGATCCGCCCGTACCCCCGCCGGTGCCGGCGGAAACACGACCGCGGGACGGCCTCTGGTCGACCGCATCGCGCCCGGCGCTACGCGGTCTACGCGACCGCGGACCGGCTCGACCCGCTCGAGGACCAGCGGCTCGCTGCCGCGCTGATGATGGGCGAGGGCACCGTCGTCTTCCTCGTGCTCGGGGTTTGGCTCGGCGCCGGAGCGCTCCGCGACGCCGAGCGACGACAGTCGCTCGGCGAAGCCGGCGTCGAGCCGCGCCGCGCGGCGCGGACGGTCAGGTACGGCCGTGAGGTAGCAGACGTCAGCTCTCGGGCACGCGGGAGATGAAGCTGATCTGACCGTTGGCCTCGACGATGCCCCATTCGACGTCGTCGAGCGACGAGATCTGCTGCAGCCGGGCCGCGCTTGCGACCTCCTCGAGCGTCAGTCGCTCCGTTCGCATGTTCCGGTCGACCGGCCTGCCGTGCTCGATGACGATGAGCGGCGCCGCCTCGAGCATCTTGCGGAGCGTCTTGAACCGGTAGCTGAGCCACGACGACGCGACGGCCAGGACGGCGAAGGTCCCGACGGCGAGCAGGAGTCCCGTGAACGACATGTCGCTCTGGGTGACGCCCTGCTGGACGAGGTCGCCGATCACGACGAGCAGGATGAGGTCGAAGGGCTCCAGGGTCGACAGCTCACGCCGGCCGAGAAAGCGGAGGAGGAGGAAGATGAAGGTGAACGCGGCGGTCGCACGCAGGACGATGTCCACGGTCGGCCGGCCTCAGGGGAAGATGGTCACCGATCGCTCCACCGTCGCGATCGTCCGGTCGCCGTCCCGCAGCTCGACCCCCTGCTCACGCCGACCGGTTGTCGTGGGATTGACCTGCAGCTCGACGTAGACGGTCAAGGTGCTCCCTGGACGCAGTCGCTCGAACTCGAGCTCGACGCGCCCTCGCTCGCTCGAGCTTCGGGTCGGTTCGGGAAGGATGGTGTTCACGGTGATGGCATCCGTCCAGCCCCTGTCGAGCACCAGGGTCGGCTTCGAGACCGCCTGCCGCGCCAGCACTTCCAGCTTTGCCTGGAAGAGCAATCCGCCGCGCAGGGCGGCCGGGGTCGAGACGCGCAACGCCGCGTCCGGTCCCGCAGCGACGTCCACGGTCGGGCGCTGACCGAACACGTTCGCAAGGCCGCCCAGCGAGACTGCGGTCAACACGGCGACGATCAGCCACCGGGCGGAGCGCTCGACGCGATGACGATCGTCACGGTGTGCCTCGAGCGTGATGCAGTCGGGCATGCGCGCCGTCGCGGCCACACGGTGTCGTTCCCCGGTCGTCCGGTGCGCAAACGCTCGAGTCGGTCGTCGTCGAGTCCCGTCGCGGGGACGAGCGCGCCGGGGGCGCCTACGGCGTGCGCCTGCGCAGCGTGGCGGCGCCGAGCACGACCGCGAGCACCGTGCAGCCGACCAGCACGGCGACGTCGAGTGCGAGCCGCCAGTCGTAGGAGCCGTCGACCGCGACGCGCTCGAGCGCGTCGTACGCGTATGTGAGCGGCAGTGCATAGGAGAGGAGCTCCAGCGGCCGCGCCATCTGGTCGGTCGGCACGAACAGCCCGCAGAGGAGGAGCTGCGGCATCACGAAGGCGGGCATGAACTGGACGGCCTGGAACTCCGTGCGGGCGAACGCGCTGGCGAAGAGCCCGAGCGTGCTCCCGAGCACCGCGTTCAGCACGGCCAGCACCACGATCAGCCACGGAGACCCCGCGACGTCGAGGCCGAGCAGGAGGAACGCGAGCGCGGAGACGAGGGACGCCTGCACGGTGGCGGCGAGCGCGAAAGCGGTGCCGTAGCCTCCGAGTAGCCCGAGCTTCGTCAGCGGCAGCGTCATCAGCCGCTCGAGCGTTCCCGTCGTGCGCTCGCGCAGCATCGTGATCGACGTGACGACGAACATCGCGATGAAGGGGAAGAGCCCGAGCAGCGGGGCGCCGATCCGGTCGAAGACTCCCGGCTGGTCGACGAAGAGCCAGTCGAGCAGGGCGATGAGCACGATCGGGACGAGCAGGAGCAGCGCGATCGTGCGCGGGTCGCGCCTGAGCTGCAGGAGGACGCGCATCGTGGTGGCGGCGGCGGCGCTCATGCTCCCGCCGCCGTCGTGACGAGGGCCAGGAAGGCGTCGTCCATGCTCTCCGCGCCGGTACGCGCCCTGATCTCCGCGGCCGTCCCGCTCGCGAGGAGCCGTCCGTCACGGACGAGCAGGAGCTCGTCACAGCGCTCCGCCTCGTCCATCACGTGGCTCGAGACGAGCAGCGTCGCTCCTTCTGCGGCGAGCCGGGCGAACGTCTGCCAGAGATCGCGCCGCAGCAGCGGGTCGAGGCCGACCGTGGGCTCGTCGAGGACGAGGAGCTTTGGCCGCCCGACGAGCGCCGTCGCGAGCGAGACGCGGGAGCGCTGGCCGCCCGAGAGGCGGCCGACGAGGCTCGAGGCGTCGTCGCCGAGGCCGACGAGCTCGACGGTGTCGTCCGCCTGCCCCTCGGGAGCGCCGACCAGGCGTGCGAAATAGCGGACGTTCTCGCGCACGGTGAGGTCGTCGTACACGGCCGGGCTCTGGGTGGTGTACGCGACGCGCCGCCGCAGGCGACTCGATCCGGCCGGCTCTCCGAGCACGGTGACGGAACCGGATGCGACGACCTGGGTGCCGACGATCGCACGCATCAGCGTCGACTTTCCGCTTCCGCTCGGGCCGAGGAGACCCGTCACGGACCCGTGACGGACGGCGAGCGTGATCCGGTCGAGCGCGTCGCGATCGCCCCGCACGACGTGGAGGCGGTCGACCGTGACGGCGTGCTCGCCGGGCATCGGGCTGTTCTATCGCAGGCGACCGGGCGGCAGAGAGGTTTCCCGTCGCGCGCTCCCCTGGGTACCGCGTCCTCGATTCGGTGTCGTCTGCAATCAAGGAGGCAGTGATGCCCGACAAGCGACCGAGCGTGAAGAACGAGAAGCAGTACGAGGCGCTGAAGGACAAGGGGATGTCCAAGGAACGCGCGGCGAGGATCGCGAACTCCCCGGCGCATCGAGCCCTGGCGGCAAGAAGTCCGGCTCGGGCGGCGACGCACGTCAGGGCGGCACGACCGCGCAGAAGAAGGCGGCCGGCCGCAAGGGCGGCGAGGCGACCGCGCGCAAGCGCTCGTAGGGCCCGTCGTGCCAAGGGCGATCTGGTCCGGCTCGATCTCCTTCGGTCTCGTCAACGTGCCGGTCCGGATGTACAGCGCGATCGACGAGCAGGACGTCCCGTTTCACCTGCTCCACGTGAGGGACGATTCGCGGATCGGCTACGAGAAGGTCTGCAAGAAGGAGCGGAAACCCGTCCCCGAAGACGAGATCGTGCGGGGCTACGAGGTGGCGGAGGGAAGATACGTCTACGTCACCGACGAGGATCTCGAGGCCGCGGCGGGGAAGCGCCCCCTGATCGCGTTCGCCACGGACTCCACCGAGACCACGCCCGTCAGCGCCGCGAACCCGCCGAGCAGCGCGGCGTTCGGCAGCGGCCGGCCGAGGTGCTCCCGCGCCAGCTCGGTCGCCGCGACCGTCACCACGCGCTCCGGGCGAAAGCGGCTCTCCGCGAACTCGCCGAGCCCGAGCTCGTCGAGGCCGCGACCGGTGTTGATCAGGACGTACGCCTCGGGGCCGACGCCGCCGAAGAGGTCGACCTGGTGGAGCAGCGTCGTGTCCTGGATGATCAGCGCGTCCGGCTCGACGATCGGCTCGCGCGAGCGGATGGGCCGGTCGGCAATGCGGCAGAACGCGGTCACGGGGGCGCCGGTCCGCTCGGACCCGAAGGTCGGGAACGCGAGCGCATTTCTTCCCTCGGCGAACGCCGCCACGGAGAGCAGCTCGGCCGCCGTGACGACGCCCTGCCCGCCGCGACCGTGGATGCGCACCTCGAACACGTCGTCATCGTCGCCCGGCCGGCCTCGCAGGCGCATCAGCGCGCGCGCGCGGGTCGCCGTCGGTAGTTGTCCGCGCCCGCGCGCCGGCCCGTCGTCGCGCCCGGGCCCTCCGCAGCTCGTCCGCGCCCCAGACGACGAGGGGGAACGTCGCGAGAAGCGCGACCTCCGCGGGGCCGAGCCCCGTCGTTCCGAAGACGTCCTGGAGGAACGGGACGTACACGACGGCGGCGCAGAACAGGACCTCGAACAGGATGCCCCAGACGAGCATCGGGTTCGTGAAGACGCCGACCGAGCGCAGCGAGGCCCGCTCGGTACGGGCGGCGAAAGCCGTGCCGATCTGGCACGCGACGATGCCCGCGAAGGTCATGGTGGTCGCTCGCAGGTAGTCGTCGTGCAGCGGCGTGCCGGAGGCCGTGTCGTCGCCGGGGCTCCAGCCGGCGCGCACGAGGACCCAGAAGAAGCCCGCGAGGACGAGCCCGGCCTCGATCAGGCCGAGGAACACCCAGGCCCGGTACAGGAGGGAGCGGCGGATCACGCCTTCCGACCGCGGGCGCGGCGGCCGTTCCATCAGGCCCGGTTCGGCCGGCTCGCGGCCCAGGGCGAGCGCGGGCAGGACCTCCGTGCCGAGGTCGATCGCGAGGATCTGGAGCACGGTGAGCGGCAGGGGCACGGTGCCGCCCGAGAGCGCGAAGACCAGGAAGGGCACGATCTCGGGGGTGGCGTGGGCGAAGATGTAGAGGATGAACTTGCGGATGTTGTCGTAGACACGACGGCCCGCCGCGACGGCGGCCACCACGGTGGCGAAGTTGTCGTCGGTGAGCACCATCGTCGCGGACTCGCGCGCGACGTCGGTTCCCGACACCCCCATGGCGACGCCGATGTCGGCGCGGCGGAGTGCGGGAGCGTCGTTCACGCCGTCGCCGGTCATCGCGATCACGTGGCCCTCCGCGCGGAGCGCGTCCGCGATGCGCAGCTTCGCCTCGGGCGAGGCGCGCGCGAAGACGATCTCCTCGCCGGTCTGCAGGAGGTCGTCGAGCTCGGGCTCGCTCATCCGCTCCAGCTCCTCGCCGGTGACCGCGACGCCCCCGTCGCGGCCGATCCCGATCCTGCGCGCGATCTCGAGCGCCGTGAGCCCGTAGTCGCCGGTGACGACGAGGATGCGGATGCCCGCGGCGTGACAGCGCGCGACGGCGTCGGAGACCTCAGGTCGCGGCGGGTCGAAGAGGGCGACCAGCCCGAGCAGGACGAGCTCCCGCTCGGCGTCCTCGCGGCTCGCGGGCGGTCTCGTGCCCTCGGACAGGCGGCGGCGCGCGACGGCGATGACCCGGAGGCCCTGCGATGCGTAGCGCTCGAGCACCGCGAGCACGTCGCGGCGGTCGTCGTCCGAAAGGCGCACGTGATCGACCGGTCCGCCGATCATGGTCGAGCGGCCGAGTACCTCCTCCGGCGCGCCTTTCACGTGCACGGTGATGCCCCCGTCGGCGCGGCGGTCGACCGTCGACATCAGCCGCAGCTTCGGGTCGAAGCGATTGACCGCGAGGCGGTCGTGCTCGCGCCGCGCGACGGCGACGTCGATCCCGAGCGTGCGCGCCGCCTCGAGCAGGCCGACCTCGGTCGCCTCGCCGCGAGACTTCTGGGTCCGTTCCGAGGCGAGCTCAGCCGTGGAGCATGCTGCGAGCGCGCGTCCGAGGAAGCCGAGCACGGGGTCATCGCGGACTGCGTCGGCGAGGTCGGCGTCGGTCTCGAGATCGAGCTCGGTCAGCGGCGTCCAGACGCGTACCGCCCGCATCCGGTTCTCGGTCAGCGTCCCCGTCTTGTCGGTGCAGATGACGGTGGTCGAGCCGAGCGTCTCCACCGCGCTCAGGCGCTTGACGAGCGCACCCCGCCGGGCGAGCCCCGCGACACCGACCGCGAGCGCGAGCGTCAGCGTCGGCAGGAGGCCCTCGGGGACGTTGGCGACGATCAGGCCGACCGCGAACGTGGATGCGTCCTGGAGCGGGAGCCCCGCCAGGAGCCAGCCGATCGGCAGGAAGGCGAGGCCCGCGGCGACGGCGACGAGCGCGATCAGCCAGGCGACCCGCCGGACCTGCTGCTCGAGCGGGCTTTCCGCCACCTCGACGCGCTGGGACAGCGCGGCGATGCGGCCGAGCTCGGTTCGCATCCCTGTCGCGAACACGAGCGCCTCCGCCTCTCCGCCCACGCACGACGTTCCGCTGAAGAGGAGCTCGCGAGCCTCGAGCAACGGGCCTGTCGCGTCGGCGAACTCGGACGCCCGGAGGACGGGCTGCGATTCCCCGGTGAGGGTCGACATGTCCACGTCCAGCGCCCCTCGGAGGAGGCGCGCGTCGGCCGAGACCCGGTCGCCCTCCTCGACGAGCAGGACGTCGCCCGGAACGAGCTCTCGCGCGTCGACGAGCGTGCGCTCGCCGTCCCGACGCACGGCCGCCTGCTGCGGCAGGTAGCGGGCGAGGGCCTCGATCGCGCGTTCGGCCTGGCGTTCCTGGGCGAATGCGAACCCGGCGTTGAGGAGGATGACCGCAACGATCGTCGCGCCGAGGACGGGTGCCCCGCCGAGAACGGCGAGCGCGGCGGCGAGCCAGAGGAGGAGTGCGAGGGGGTGGACGAACTGCTTCGCGAGCTGGCGCGGCCACGCCCTACCGCCCTGTCGGAGAAGCTCGTTGGGGCCGTACGCGATGAGCCGCCGTTCGGCCTCGCGGCTCGAGAGCCCGCCCGGACCAGCGCGTAGATCACGCTGGAGGCGGGCGAGCGGGTCGCGCGGGTCTCCTGCTGCCTCGTCCGGCGTCGGAGCGTCGGCAGGCGCGGCGCTCGTGCTCACCGCGGCTGCTCCTGTTCCGCCCGACTGGACTGGCTCACGGCCTCACCACCCACTCACACTGGTGTCACCCTCGCCGCGAGCGTCGCAGCTCCTCGCGCCACGAGCATCGGCGCACGTGCGGAGCGCCGCTCAGGGAAAACCCGAAGCGACCGACACTGGCGCGTCCCGCGCGACCCGAGCCCGCCGCCGCCGACTAGGGTCTCGCCGTGGCTGAGCCGACGATCGAGAGCGAGATCGACCGGCTCTACGGGCTTCCGCTCACGGAGTTCACGAAGGAGCGCGACGTCCTCGCACGACGCCTTCGCGCCGATGGCCGACGCGACGACGCCGCCACGATCGCCGAGCTGCGGAAGCCCGTGCTCGCGGCGTGGGTCGTGAACCGGCTGGCGCGCGAGCAACGAACGGACGTGAAGGCGCTCGTCGACGCGGCGGCCGAGATCCGCGCCGGGAAGCCGGGGGCGGACGATCGCTTCCGGGCCACAGCAGACGAGCTCGTGCGCGCGGGCCGCGAGGCGCTCGCCGAGGCCGGTCGCCCCGCGACGGACGCCGTCCTCCGAGACGTCGCGACGACGCTCCGGGCCGCGGCCGCCGCGGAGCCCGAACTGCTGCTCGGTGGGCGCCTGACCGAGCCGGTCGAGGCGACGGGTTTCGAGGCGATGGCCGGGGCGGCGCCTCGACGTCGCGCGCGACTGGAAGCGCGCCGTCAGCCGAAGCAGCCGGCGGGACCCGACCGCGCGCGCGTCGAGGCGGCGCGCAAGGCTCTCGCCTCGGCCCGTGACGAGGCACGCAGGCTCGGGCGCGCGGCGGACGAGGCCGAGCGGGAGGCGCGCCGCCTTCGCGCCGACGCCGACGCGGCCGACAGGAGCGTCGGCGAGGCCGAGGCGGCTCTCGCGCGGCTGTCCGACTAACGCTGGAGGCCGAGCACGAACTCGCGCTCGCCGCCCTGCCACGTGACGTGGAGCGAGCCGGCGATCCGTCGGAGCAGCGAGACCACGGCCGCGTTGTCGCCGCACACCGTGGCGACGAGCTCGGTGATTCCCGCCGCGCGCGCGTCGGCTGCGAGCTCACGCGCGAGCACCGATCCGATGCCGCGTCCCTGATGCTCGTCGGCGACCTCGAACGCGATCTCCGCCGACCGGCCGGCGCGCACGAGCCGCGCCATCCCGGCGGGGCGGGCGTCGCGCTCGACGTAGGCGACGAGGACGTGATGATCGGCGTCGACGCGGGAGAGCGCCGCGAGCTCCGCCGCGGCGAGCCGCGGCTTCGCGCCGCAGAACCGCCGTTCGCGCGAACGAGACCCGAGCCGCGTGAACAGCGCGGCGACCGTGTCTGCGTCGCCGTCACGCAGCTGCCTGATCGTGATCCCGTCGGCGTACCGTGCGTGCATGTAGGGATGATCAACGACCGGGGGGCAGCGACGCTTCCCCGCGACGGGCCATCTTCTCGACATGGCCCGTCCGGGCCACTACGATCGCGGGTGATGGGGCAAGACGTCCGCTTCACGGAGCTCGACCGGCGCCGGATCGCGTACGCGAGCGCAGGCGAGGGCCCGCTGCTGCTCTTCGGCGGCCGGTGGGTGTCGCACCTCGAGGAGGAGTGGGACGACCCCGACGCACGCGCCTTCTTCGAGGGGCTCGCGCGGACGCACCGGGTTGTCCGCTACGACCGACTCGGCGCGGGCCTCTCCGACCGCGCGCTCGAGCGGCCACCGACCCCGGAGAGCGAGGCCGCGCAGCTCGCTGCCGTTCTCGACGCGTGCACCGACGGCCCCGCGACGCTGTTCGCGTGCTCGTGCGCCGGTCTCGCAACCGCGCGCCTCGCGACGGAGGCGCCCGAGCGCGTGCGGAAGATCGTCTTCTTCGGCGGCTACGCGTCCCGCGACGACATCCCGCCCGCGACCCGCAGGTCGCTCGTCGACTTCGCGCGCGTGAACTGGATGCTGGCCGCGCAGATGCTCGCGGGACTCTTCGTCCCTCACGGTGGCGGCGCCGAGATCGACGCGCTCAGCCGCTACCAGCGCCGTGCGGCGAGCGCGGATGTCGCCGCCGCGTTCCTCGAGCTCGATCTCTCGTCGGACGCCCGGCCGTTCCTCCCGGGCGTGACGGCACCCGCGCTCGTGCTTCACCGGCGCGGCGACCGCACGGTGCCCATCGGGCGGGGACGCGAGCTCGCGTCGCTTCTTCCGAACGCCCGCTTCGTCGCCCTCTCGGGCGACTCGCACCTCCCGTGGAAGGACGATCAGCGCGACCTGCAGCGCGCGCTCGCGGGGTTCCTCGACGATGCCGTGCCCGCCGAGGCGAACGGGGCGTCGCCGCTCAGCCGTCGCGAGACGGAGGTGCTGCGCCTCGTCGCGGCAGGGCTCTCGAACCGCGAGATCGCCTCGTCGCTCGTCTTGAGCGAGCACACGGTGCACCGCCACGTCGCGAACGTCCTGCGCAAGCTCGCGCAGTCGTCGCGCGCCGCGGCAGCAGCCCACGCCACCCGCGCCGGGTACATCTAGAGGCGTGACGCAACGCGTCGTGCGCCCGCGGTGACCACGACCGTCGTCCTGTTCACGCGGGACCTCCGCGTGCACGACCACCCTGCGCTTCACGCCGCCGTGGAGCGCTCCGCGCACGTGGTGCCGGTCTTCGTGCTCGACGAGGCGCTGCTCCGCCGCGCCGGCGCACCGAACCGCATCGCGTTCCTCCTCGACGCGCTGGCCGACCTCGGAGCGTCGCTCGCCTCCCGCGGCAGCGGCCTGGTCGTCCGTCGCGGGGACACCGTCGCGGAGGTGCTTCGCATCGCCGTCGAGGCCGGGGCCGAGCGGATTCACCTCGGCGAGGACGTGAGCGGCTTCGCGCGTCGACGCGAACGGCGACTGGAGCGCGCAGCGCGGGAGCGGGGCATCGCGGTAGAGACGTTCCAGGGTGTCACGGTCGTTCCCCCGGGCGACCTCTCGCCCGGCGGCTCGGGCGGGCCGTACCGCGTGTTCACGCCGTACTGGCGGCGGTGGCGCGTCGCTCCGAGGCGCGTGCTCCTCGGGGCTCCGGCCTCGATCCCGAGCCTCGGAACGCTCGACGAAGGGGTGCTTCCCGCCGTGCGCGACCTGACACGCGGAACGGTCGTCTCGGGCCTCCCGCGGGGAGGCGAGAGCGAGGGACGGGCCCGCCTCGCGCGCTGGCTGCGTGACGGCCTCGCCGACTACGAGGCGCGGCGGGACGACCTCGCTCTCGACGGCACGTCGGGCCTCTCGTCGTACCTCCATCTCGGATCCCTGTCCCCTCTGGAGGTGGAGCACCGCGCGGGACCCGAGCCGGGCGGCGAGGCGTTCGTCCGACAGCTCTGCTGGCGAGACTTCCACCACCAGCTCCTCGATCCCGACCCGGGCATCGCCCGACGCGACCTCCGCCCCCGCCACGACCGCTGGCGTGACGACCCCGACGGACTGGGAGCCTGGAAAGAGGGCCGCACCGGGTACCCGATCGTCGACGCGGGCATGCGTCAGCTCCTGGCCGAGGGGGTCATGCACAACCGCGCGCGGCTCGTCACCGCCTCGTTCCTCACGAAGCACCTCTACGTTGACTGGCGCCTCGGGGCGGCGCACTTCGCGGAGCACCTCGTCGACGGAGACGTGGCGAACAACGTCGGCAACTGGCAATGGGTCGCCGGGACAGGGGCCGACACCCGCCCGAACCGGGTCTTCAACCCGACGCGGCAGGCCCGTCGTTTCGATCCGGACGGCGTCTACGTCCGGCGCTGGGTGCCCGAGCTCGAGCCGGTTGAAGGGCCGGACGTACACGAGCCCTGGCGCCTCGGTCGTCGGCGCCCGGCCACCTATGCGGGCCAAATCGTCGACCACGAGGTAGCCGTGCGGCGGTTCCTCGACGCGCGCCGCGGCTAGCGCTCGGTTCGCAGTGCGTCGCCGACGGCGTCGTCGAACGGTGTGAGGTCGAGCGGGACCAGCTCGTGGATGCGGTCGTCTCGGACGACCGTCGGCGTCCGGAGCCCGTCGATGAGCGGGCGGGCGACGGACGCGTTGACCGGCGTCACGAGATGCAGCCACCAGGAGGACAGGCGCGGCGTGAGCACCGGCACCTCGACGATCGGCAGCCGCTTGCCGCGGATGCGGGCGATCCGCTCGATCATCTCGCGGTACGTCATGACCTCGGGGCCGCCGACGTCGAACGACTCCCCGTACGCCGTCTCCAGCCCGCAGACGGCCGCGAGGTAGAGGACCACGTCCCGAAGCGCGATCGGCTGCGTGGGAGTCGAGACCCAGCGAGGGCAGATCATCGCCGGCAGCCGGTCGACGAGAGCCCGGATCGTCTCGAACGCAGCGCTTCCCCGGCCGACCACCATCCCGCCGCGCAGGGTCGTCACGGGCACGGTGCCCGCCGCCAGCCGGTGGCCCGTCTCCGCGCGGCTCCTCAGATGTGCCGACTCGGTTTCCGCCCTGTCGCCCAGGCCGCCGAGGTACACGATCTGGCGAGCCCCCGCCTGCGCGGCGGCGGCGGCCACGTTGTCCGCGGCCCGCCGATCGATCTCCTCGAAGTCGGCCGTGCCGAGCGAGTGGACGAGATACACGAGGACGTCGTCCTGCCGGAGGAGCCGGGCGACCGAAGGGGCGTCCGTGACGTCGGCGCTCGCCCACATCACGCCCTCGGCGGGATCCTGAGGCGGCCGGCGTGAGACCGCCACGACGTTGCAGCGGCGGGCGAGCTCCGGAAGGAGGGCGCGGCCGATCACTCCCGACGCTCCGAAGACGACCGTCCTCACGACATCGCCTCCCCGGCCGCGCGCTCGAGGAACCGCCGGCCGACGCCTCGGTGTGCGCGCGCCTGGATCGCCGTGTAGAGAGCCCGGCGGAGCGACCGTCTCCGCATGCTCCCGCCGAGCCGCGGGAAGTACCCGGCGACGACCAGCTCGAGCTCGACACCCGGGCGCTGCGAGACCACGAGCGATCCCCCGGGACGGGCGACGAGCGCACCTCCGCGAATTGCATACCGGCATTCGACCCGGCCGTCCTCGATGTCGACCCCGGGAGAGCCGAAGCGAAGCAGGGGGACGATTCCCGCGAGGACGAGGGCGACGCCGTCCGACTCCGGTCGCGGGCGCACCAGGCCGTGCGAGAACCGGGCGACCTCGGCGAGATAGCGGCGCCCGAGCTCGCGCGCCCCGGCATCGTCGGCGGGCACCACCTGCCTGGGCAGTGTGATCCACTGGCGGGACTCGACCGCCCCTGCGTCGGTCTCGTGCTCGCTCGTCGACCAGCTCCGCGCCGGCCGTTCCACTCCCGCCGCCGCCCGGCTCACGACCGCTCGGCTGCGAGCGTCTCGGCTGCGAGGACGACGTCACCGGACAGGTGGGTCGCATGCGCCCGGCGCGCGACCTGCGGGTCGGCTGCTGCTCCGGCGACGTACACGCGGGCGTGGAGCGCTACCTCCCGGAGCCTGGTCGCGATCGGGTCGAAGACACCGGAGGTGGTACCCGAGATCACGACCGCGTCGGGCTCGAGAGCCCGCGTGGTCTCGACGACCGAGACGACGGGCGTGTCGGCCCCGAGGTAGCTGATCCGCCAGCCGTGCTCGCGGAGCGCGAGGCCGAAGCCGACGAGCGGCAGGTCGTGCAGCTCTTCCTCCGCACACGCCAGAAGGGCCCGCGGTCCCACGCCGCGGTCCCACGACCGGGTGAGCGCCATCAAGCGCCCGCGCACGAGGTTGCTCGCGAAATGCTCCTGCGCCACCGACGCCTCTCCTCGCTCCCACCGCTCCCCGAGCTGATGCAGGTACGGCATGAGCACGTCGCGCAGGACAACGTCGAGCGTCACCGTCGCGAACAGCCGGTCGAGCGCCTGTTGGGCGCCCGCCTCGTCGAAGCGGTCGAGCGCCGCTTCGAGCTCCCCCGCGTCCACCACGGGAGCAGGGGACGAGACGGGGAGCGCGAGATCCTCGGCGATCGCGAGACGAGCCGCCTCGGCCGCCGACAGCCCACGCTCGAGGTTCGCTCGCATCGCCAGCACGCGGGCGACGTCGGCCTCCCCGTACAGACGGAACCCCCCTTGCGTTCGGCTGGGCGTGAGGAGCCCGTAGCGCCGTTCCCACGCGCGGAGGGACTCCACTGGGACGCCGACGCGACGCGAGAGCTCGCCGATGCGGAGCATCTTGTCCTCCACTGCCGCAGCAGGCACCTCGTTCACGGCTGGAGCCTACGGACACCGGCGTGAGAGCGAATCCCGCCGCTCACGGCGACGCCTTCGCCCGCGGCGGAAGGGGCACGAACACGCTGGTCGTCCGCTGGTAGTCGGCGTAGTCCGTACGGCTGCGGAGCGCCTGGGCCTCCGTGACGGGGATGCCCGTCACCCGGAAGAGAAGGACGAGAAGGACGACGGGAACGCTCCATGCGATCCAACCCCACGGCGCCGCGGTCGCGACGCCCGCCACGCCGCACCAGGCGAGCCACTCGAAGAAGTAGTTGGGATGCCGCGACCACGACCAGAGCCCCGCCCGCGCGGTGTGCCCGCGGTTCACGGGGTTCGACCGCCAGCGTGCCAGCTGGCGGTCGGCCGTGATCGCGCCGCCGTTCCCGACGGCCCAGACCGCCGTCCCCACCCACTCGACCGCGCCGAGGCCAGGATCGGGGTCGAGGCTGATCAGGAGAAACGGCACCGAGAAGAAGACGACGAAGAAGGCCTGGAACTGGAAGAAGACGAAGAAGTTGCGGTCGGCGCGCGCCCCCCACTTCGCGCGCAGGGCCCGGTAGCGGCCGTCCTCCTCCTTCCCGAGCACGCGGTCGAAGAGGAGGTACAGGCCGAGGCGCCACCCCCAGACCGTCGCGAGCACCGCCGCGAGCACGCGATGCGCCGCGCTCCCGTCGGCGAGCAGGGCGTAGACGACCGCAAGGCACGCGATTCCAATCGCCCAGCCGACGTCGACGTGGCCGGCGTCGCGCGTCCGCAGCTGGACGAGCCACAGGCCCGTCATTGCGGCCGAGGCGAGCACCGCGCCCAGGACGAGCATGAGGAGGGCGGAGCCGGTCACTCGGCGCTCCCGTGGGCGATGCGGTCGGTGGACTGCGCCTCGCGTGACGACGCGGAGGCGCCGCGGGGCCGGCGTGAGAAGGCCGACGGCCACCACACGCGCTCGCCGAGCTCGAACGTCAGCGCAGGGACGAGGATCGAGCGGACGACGAAGGTATCGAGCAGGACGCCGAAGGCCACGGTGACCCCGATCTGCGTCAGGGCGACGAGCGGGAGCACGGCGAGCACGGAGAAGGTGCCGGCGAGGACGATCCCGGCGGACGTGATCACCCCGCCGGTCACGGCGAGGCCGCGGAGCATCGCCTCGCGGGTCGAGCGCGCGAGCGCCTCCTCGCGCACTCGTGCCATCAGGAAGATGTTGTAGTCGACCCCGAGCGCGACGAGGAAGATGAACGCGAAGAGCGGGTAGCTCGGGTCCTCGCCGGGGAAGTCGGCGAACAGGTCGAAGAGGATCAGGCTGCCTCCGAGCGCGGCGGCGAAGGAGAGCACGACCGTCCCGATCAGCATTACCGGGGCGGCGACGGAGCGGAGCAGCGCGACGAGGATCGCGAACACCACGGCGAGGACGAGCGGGATCAGGAGCTTCGTGTCGCGCTGCACGGCGGTTCGCAGGTCGGCTTCCTCCGCAGTCGGCCCGCCGACGAGCGCGGCGTCTCCCACCGCCGCCCGGAGGTCGCGGCGAAGCGGTCCGATCGACGCGAAGCCGCTCTTTCCGAAGGGGTCGCGTGCGAGGACGACGCTGAAGCGGGCGCCCGCGTCACCGCGCTCCGGGGGCCCGACGCGGCTGACGCCCTCGGCGCCCCGCGCGGCGGCGAGCGCTCGGCCGAGCTTCGCGGGATCGGTGACGAGCACGACGGTCGGCGCGCTCTCGCCGGCTGGGAAGGCGCCGGCGAGCAGTCGCTGGCCCTGCACCGACTCGACCGAGCCGCGGAAGGCGTTCGCGGTGGTCAGGTCGTCGTCGAGACCGAGCGTCCCCAACGCGAGGACGGCGAGGGCCAGCGTGGTGCCGACCCACGCGAGCCGCCGGCGGCGCTCGATCCAGCGGCCGAGCCGGCCCCAGAACCCCGCGGTCGCGGGCCGCTCCGAGCCCGCGTGCGGCACGAACGGCCAGAACACGCGGCGGCCGCCGAGCAGGAGCAGCGCGGGGAGGAGCGTCAGCATCGCCGCGGCGGCGACCGCGACGCCCATCGCGGCGACGGGACCGAGGCCCGCGGTCGAGTTGACCCGGGCCAGGGAGAGGCAGAGGAGCGCTGCAATGACGGTGCCGGCCGAGGCGAGGATCGCCGGGCCTCCCTGCCGGAGCGCGACCCGCATGGCCTCGTACGTGTCGTCGACGCGGTGGAGCTCCTCCCGGTAGCGGGCAGTCAGGAGGAGGGCGTAGTCCGTGCCTGCGCCGAAGACGAGCACCAGCAGGATGCCGCCCGTCTGCCCGTTGATGACGACCCCGGCGTCGGCGAGGAGCGTCCCGAGCCCGCGCACGACCGACTCCGCGAGCAGGACGGTGAACAGCGGCAGCATCCAGAAGACCGGGCTGCGGTAGATGAGGACGAGCAGCACGAAGACGAGCCCCGCGGTCACGAACAGCAGCGTCGAGTTGATCCCCTCGAAGGCCTTCGTCGCGTCGGCGGAGAATCCGGCGGGCCCCGTCACCTTCGCCTCGACCCCCGTCGGCAGGCCCTCGTGGACGAGAGCCCGCACCTCGGCGACGGCGGACACCAGGACGTCCGAGTCGCCTCCTGCGGCGATCGGCACGCTGACGACCGCTGCGGTCCCGTCCGGCGACCACGCGACCGGCGAGACGTCGGTGACCCCGCGGATCTCCGCCGCTCCGAGCGCCGCCCGCGTTCGTTCGACAGCAGCGCGTCCCGCGGCGCCGAGCCCCTCCGGGTCGAGGAAGACAGCGACCGCCGGGGTCTGCTGACCCGAAGGGAACGCCTTCGACGCCTCGAGCACCTTCACGGACTCGGCGTCGCCCGGCAGGAAGCTCGACGGCTCGTTCTTCTGGGCTCCCTCGAAGCGCCCCGCGAGCGGCCCGAGCGCGGCCGCGACGAGCAGCCAGGCGCCGACGGCCACGAGCCGGCGCCTCCGGCCCACCACGAGTCGGGCAAGAACGGTGTATCGGTCTGGTTCAGCCATATCTCTGGACAGATCTTATACAAAAAGGGGTCAGATCTCCGCCGACAAAGTGGTTTGCACTGGGGAAGTGTTACGTGCTAAAGTTATACAGAAGATGTACTTAATCTAGACAGGAGGTACTCCGTTGCGCACCATGCTCACCACGCTGGGAGCGACGATCCTGGCCGCTGCGGCGATCGCCGCGCCGGCCTCCGCGTCGCCCACGACGCCGGCCACGAAGGACATCGCCCAGGTCGCCGCGTCCTCGCCGCAGTTCAGCACCCTCGTCTCCCTTCTGAAGAAGGCAGGGCTCGTGGGTGCGCTCGAGAAGGGCACCTACACGGTGTTCGCTCCGACGAACGCCGCGTTCGCCAAGCTGCCCAAGTCGACGCTCGCCGCCGTCGGCAAGGACCCGGCGCTGCTCAAGAAAGTCCTCACGTACCACGTCGTCAAGGGCAAGGCGCCCGCGGCCAAGGTCGTGACGCTGAACGGCAAATCGGTCAAGACGCTCGAAGGGCAGGGCGTCATGGTCGCCGTTCGCGGCGGCAAGGTCTATCTCAACGGATCGACCCGGGTCACGAAGACGGACGTGATGGCCTCGAACGGCGTCATCCACGTCATCAACCGGGTCCTCATCCCGAATAGCTGACGCGCGGAGTGGGGAGAGCCGCCGGGGCACGGCTCTCCCCACGCCCGGGCATCGGCGGGCCCTTAGCGGGCGGGCGCGGCGGAGTAGGCCGGCAGGACGTGCGCCGCCAGCTGCTCGACCTGCTCGAGCGAGGGGATCTGCGGGAACAGGACGAGCAGGTCGACCGCGGTCTCATACGCGGCGACCTCCTCCGCGATCCTCGCCGCTGGGCCGTGGTGGATGAGGTTCGCAGGCTCCGTCCACAGCTGACCGTAGTAGCGCAGGACGTGATGTGCCGCCTCGTCGAGCGCGGCGCGTGGATCGTCGCCGAGCGCGACGTACGCGAGGCCCGCGACGATTGCCTCGGGCTTGCCGTTCGCGGCGAACATCTTCCGGATCCCGGGCGCACGCTCGTTCATCGCGGCGCTCCCGGCCGTGCCGAAGACGAACCCGTCGGCCACCCGGGCGGCGCGCGCGATCGACCTGGGCGTGCCCGCGCCGGCGAGGATCGGCGGCCCGGGCTCCTGCACGGGCGCCGGCCCGAGCACGCCATGATCCCGGTCGGAGGAGCGCGCGTCCGCCCAGATCGCCCGAATCCGGCCGATCTGGGCCTCGAACCGCTCCGATCGCCCGTGGAACGGCGCTCCGAACACCTCGTAGTCGTCCTCCCGGCCCCCCTGGGCGACGCCGAGCACCAGCCGACCGGCGGAGAGCCGGTCGACGACCGCCGCCTGCTTCGCGACGAGCACCTCGTTGCGCGGCGGGAGCTGGAGGATCGTCGTCGCGAGCCCGATGCGCTCGGTCACCCCGGCGACGCCCGCGAGCGTGACGAGCGGGTCCCACGCGTCGTAGTTCGGCTTGTCGATCGTCGCCAGCAGCTCGAAGCCCGCTTCGTCGGCGAGCCGCGCCCAGTCGAGCATCAGCGACCGGTCGGTCTCGTGGGCCATCGTGTTCGGGAGCCCGATCCCGAGTCTCATTGCGCCTCCTTCGTCATCTGTGTCCACCGTAGTTGCGCTCTCCGGGCGCCCGTCGCACCGGCCCGGTAGGTTCGGCGGCGATGTCGGAGATGAAGCAACGGATGCTCCGCGGCGAGCTCTACCTGGCCGACGATGTCGAGATCCAGGCGGGCCTGGCCCGGTCGCGGGAGCTCGTCGAGCGCTACAACGCGACCCGGCACGACGACCAGGATGCGCGCGACCGCCTTCTCCGCGAGCTGCTCGCCGACGTCGGGGAGGGCGTCGTCGTGACGCCGCCGTTTCGCTGCGACTACGGCAGCCACATCACGATCGGGCCCCGGACGTTCGTCAACTACGACTGCGTGCTGCTCGACGTCGCCCCGATCCGGATCGGCGCCGCCTGCCAGCTCGCGCCGCGCGTCCAGCTTCTGACGGCGACTCACCCGATCGACCCCGAGCCGCGGCGCATCGGCTGGGAGTCGGCCGAGCCGATCGCGGTCGGCGACAACGTCTGGCTCGGCGGCGGCGCCATCGTCTGCCCGGGCGTGACGATCGGCGCGGACACCGTCGTCGGCGCCGGCGCCGTCGTCACGCGCGACCTCCCCGCCGGGGTCGTCGCCGCCGGCGTCCCCGCCAGGGTGCTCCGCGAGATCGACGAGCGCGACCGCGTCACCATCCCCGACGTCCCGCGCGGGTAGCGTCGATCGCGGTGCCCGACGAAGCAAGCGTTGTCCAGAGACGCCCCGGGAACGGGGCAGAGGTCCGGCGGCGCGTCAGGCCGCAGCGAGCGGGGGAGCGGTCTCGACCGTCACGCGGAGGTGCGACAGCACGCGATCCCAGTCCTGCTCGGAGGCCTCGTAGCACCCGAGCTCGCGGTCGAGACCCGCGTGGCGGAAGACGAGTGTGGTCGCCGCGGCGCCCCGCTCGCTGAGCCGAAACTCGAGGATCGTTCCCCGCCACTCGGGATGGTCGCTGTGACCGAGGCACGTCCACTCCACGAGCGCGTGCGGCCGCGCGCGCTCGACGCGCAGCTCGATCGTGGTGTCGCACGCCGGAAAGCCGAGCTCGAAGCGCGTGCCGGGCGCGAGTGAGCCGCTCACGATCGGGGTCCACCACGAGGCGAGCCCGTCCGACGTGGCGATGGCCGAGAAGACGCGCGCCGGGTGCGCGGCAAGCGTCAGCTCCGCGGTGTAGTCGTGTTCGGGCGCCACGCCGACCGGCGCCTCCCGCTCGGTTCCCACGGAGACGATCCTCCTCCGGCTGCCGCGCGGCGCCCAGTAGGCAGCCCGAAGCGCGTCGGTACGGTTTTCCGCACCTCTTCGGGCTAGGGCGGCGTGGCTCCGAGGCTCCTCTCAGGCCGTCGCGGGGCGAAGCCGGGCTGGAGAGCGCCAGACCGCCGCGCGGACGCGCCGTGAGCGGGCAGGGGAGACGTGCTCGCGCGGGCACGAGACCGTGCCGCCGAGCTCGAGCGTCAGCGACGAGGCGTCCGCCGCGACGACGCGTGCGCTCGTGCCGATCTCGTGGATACGGTCGCCGGCCCGGACCTCTGCGAGAAGATAGACGTGCTCGCCCGGTGCGATCGGCGCGTTTCCCATCGAGGATGATGACGTCGAGCGCCGGCATTCGGTTCGCCCCCCGAACGCTTTCCTTACGACCGATGATTCTCGGCGGCCCGCCGGGTCTCGAGAGCGTGGGTCGCAATCAAGGAGGAACGAGGATGGGACGCATCGTGGTCACGGAGTTCGTCTCGCTCGACGGCGTCGTCGAGGCGCCGGGCGGGGGCGAGGGCTACAAGCACGACGGCTGGTCGTTCGAGATCGATCGCGGCGACGAGGGGAACCGGTTCAAGCTCGACGAGACCATGGCCGCCGAGGCTCTGCTTCTCGGGCGCACCACGTACGAGGGCTTCGCCGCCGCCTGGCCGTCCCGCGAGGGCGACTTCGCGGACAAGTTCAACTCGATGCCCAAGTACGTCGTCTCGTCGACGCTCGAGAGCCCCGAGTGGAGCAACACCACCGTGCTCGGCGGAGACCTGGCCCAGGAGGTCGCGCGGCTGAGGGCTGTGCACGAGGGGGACGTCGTCGTCCACGGCAGCCCCCAGCTCGTGCAGGGCCTGCTCGAGGCGGACCTCGTCGACGAGCTGCGGCTGATGGTCTTCCCCGTCGTGCTCGGCACCGGAAAGCGCCTGTTCGGCGAGACGACCGACAAGAAGCGCCTGCGGCTCACGAGCTCGCAGACGGTGGGCGACGGCGTCTTGGTCCTCGTCTTCCAGCCCGCCGAGCCGGCGTGACACCACGGGTATTCGAGCTACCGACGGACGGCGTCGCCTAGGTGGAGGCCCAGCCGCGGAGGTCGTGGCCCGACCGCGACGACGCGTCGGTGGCTTCGGCGGCTCTGACCGCGACGCCGCCGAAACGGGCCGTCGCCTCGACGTGGAGCGTCGGCGCGTCGTCCGGCAGCTCCTCGGGCGGGGTGACGCGCGCGTCGACGCCCCCGAGCGTCGCCCGGTTCTCGACGAGCACGCGCCAGTCCGTCGGGACGGTGAGGTTCACGCCGCCGCAGGTCGCGGAGAGCACGAGGGCGGCGCCTGCGGGGTCGAGCACGGCTTCGCGCAGATCGAGATCGACGCCGCCGCACACGACGCTCACCGTGCCGTGGCGCAGCGACTGGGCCCGGCAGGCTCGCTGGACACCGCCCACGTAGGCCGCGATCGCGAACTCGTCGGCTGTCTCGTCGCCGACCGTCCTGCGGCGCGCAAGCGCCTGGCCCAGGGCCCACAGGCCTCCGAGCACGAAGACCACCTTGACGACGGCGATGACGACGACTCTCATTCCGGCCTCCTCTGCGTCGACACGCTTCAGACGGTCCGAGTCTAGAGTCCGGCGCGATGGGCGAACGGCTCCAGGGTGGGAGGCTTGCCGCACGCGCGATCGCCGCCGCCGGTGTCGACACGATCTTCACGCTCTCGGGCGGGCACGTGATGCCGATCTACGAGGGCTGCCGGCACGAAGGAGTCCGTGTCGTCGACGTCCGCCACGAGCAGTCTGCCGCCCACGCCGCCGAGGCTTGGGGGAGGGTCAGGCGGGCGACCGGCGTGGCGCTCGTGACCGCGGGTCCGGGCGTCACGGGAACGGTGACGGCGGTTGCGAACTGCCTCGCGGCCCAGACGCCGATGGTCGTGCTCGGCGGCGCCAGGCCGCTGGCCCAGGCCGAGTGGGGCGCGCTGCAGGAGTTCGACCAGCTCTCGCTGATGAAGCCGATCACGAGGTGGGCCGCAGTCTGCACGGAGGTCGACCGCATCCCGGAGTACGTGGCGATCGCATTCCGGCAGGCGCTCGCTCCTCCCCGCGGCCCGGTCTATCTCGAGCTTCCCGCCGACATCCTCTTCGCCGAGGGCGACGCCGAGCCGGTCCCGATCCCGGCCGACGTTCCGCGTGCCTTCCCCGACCCGCGCGAGCTGGCCGCCGCGGCCGACCTTCTGAACGGAGCGGAGCGCCCGGCGGTCGTCGCGGGCAGCGGCGTGTGGTGGGACGGCGCCGCGGCGGAGCTCGCCCGGTTCGCCGAGCATGGGCAGCTGCCCGTCTACCTCAACGGCTCCGGTCGCGGGTCGCTGCCTCCCGATCACGAGCTCTTCTTCCAGCATTCACGGAGCGCGGCGCTCGAGGGGGCCGACGTGGTCGTCGTGGTCGGGACGCCGCTCGACTTCCGGCTCCGCTACGGGAGGTTCGGAGAGGGCAAGCTGATTCACGTGCACGGCGACCCGCGCGAGCTGGGCCGGAACCGGGTGGCGGACGCCTCGATCGTCGGTAACTGCGCGGCGGCGCTCGGCGCGCTCGCCGACGGCGTCGAGCGACCGGCGGACGATCGCAAGTTGTGGCTCGAGCGTCTTCGCGCGGGCGAGGCGGCGTGGTGGGACTCGCACCGCGCCGAGATCGAGTCCGACGCTGCGCCGCTTCACCACTACCGCCTCGGCGCGGAGCTCGACAGGGTGCTCGACGAGGACACGGTCGTGATCGGGGACGGGGGCGACGTCGTCGCCGCGGTGTCGCGCGTCCTCCGCGTCCACCGACCGGGTCACTGGCTCGATCCGGGTCCGTTCGGGTGTCTCGGCGTCGGGCCGGGGTACGCGTTGGGCGTCGGCACGGCCGGGTTCGGCGGGCGCATCGTCTGCGTGATGGGGGACGGTGCGCTCGGCCTCAACGGCCTCGACTTCGACACGCTCGTCCGGTTCGACGTCCCGGCGGTGCTCGTCGTCGGGAACGACGGCGCGTGGGGCGAGATCCGCGTGCCCCAGGTGGGGATGTACGGGGCGGACGCGGAGGTTGCGACGCGTCTCGCGCCGAGCCGCTACGACCGTCTCTGCGAGGTGTTCGGCGGCCACGCCGAGCACGTCGAGAGGCCCGGCGAGCTCGCCCCGGCGCTCGAGCGCGCGCTCGCCTCGGGCGAGCCGGCGATCGTGAACGTCATGCTCGACCCGGACGGCATGGCCGGGCACGCGTACCGCGGCTTCTGAGGCTGCGGCTTTCCCGTCCGACGTACGGGCCGACCCCGATGCGGCCCTGCGGGGCGCGGACGATTCTGACCACAGGCTGCGCGCACCACGTGCGCATCCACCAAGCCCCTCTCGGAAAGGAGATGGCATGGCAACCATCGAGAAGGTGGCGAGCTTCGAGGCGCCCGGGCACGCGGGCAGCCCCGTGGAGCTGAAGGCCCGCTACGACAACTTCGTCGGAGGGCACTGGGTCCCGCCGGTGCACGGCGAGTACGTCGAGAACCTCACCCCGGCGACGGGCGAGGCGTTCACCGAGGTGCCGAAGTCGACACCCGAGGACGTCGAGCTGGCGCTCGACGCTGCCCACGCCACGAAAGAGGCGTGGGGCGAGGCGTCGACGACCGAGCGCTCGAGGGTTCTCAACAAGGTCGCCGACGCGATCGAGGAAAACGTCGAGATGCTCGCGGTCGCCGAGAGCTGGGAGAACGGCAAGCCGGTGCGGGAGACGCTCGCGGCCGACATCCCGCTCGCGGCCGACCACTTCCGCTACTTCGCCTCGGTGATCCGAGGTGAGGAGGGCGCGATCTCCGAGATCGACAGGAACACGGTCGCCTACCACTTCAGGGAGCCCCTGGGAGTGGTCGGGCAGATCATCCCGTTCAACTTCCCGCTGCTGATGGCGGCGTGGAAGCTTGCCCCGGCCCTCGCCGCGGGCAATTGCTCGGTGATCAAGCCGGCGAGCCCGACCCCGTGGTCGCTCCTGAAGCTGATGGAGCTGCTCGAGGACATCCTGCCGCCGGGCGTGATCAACGTGGTCAACGGCCCGGGTGGCGAGATCGGCAAGGCGCTCGCGCAGTCGAAGCGGATCGCCAAGATCGCCTTCACCGGTGAGACCGTGACCGGGCGGCTGATCATGCAGTACGCCGCCCAGAACATCATCCCCTCGACCACAGAGCTCGGGGGCAAGTCGCCGAACATCTTCTTCGCCGACGTCATGGCGGAGGATGACGACTTCCTCGACAAGGCGGTCGAAGGTCTCGTCCTCTACGCGTTCAACAAGGGCGAGGTCTGCACCTGCCCCTCGCGGGCGCTGATCGAGGAGTCGATCTACGAGCCGTTCATGGAGCTGGCGCTCGAGCGGATCGCGAAGATCCACCAGGGCCATCCTCTCCACCTCGACACGCAGGTCGGCGCCCAGGTCTCGACGGCGCAGCTCGAGAAGATCGAGAGCTATGTCGAGATCGGCCGCGAGGAGGGAGCGGAGCTCCTGATCGGCGGCGAGCGTGCGCACCTCGGCGGCGAGCTGGAGGGTGGCTACTACTTCCAGCCGACCGTCTTCAAGGGCCGGAACGACATGCGGATCTTCCAGGAGGAGATCTTCGGACCGGTGCTCGCGGTCACGACGTTCAAGGGCGAGCGCCAGGCGCTCGAGATCGCGAACGACACGCTCTACGGGCTCGGTGCCGGCGTCTGGACCCGGGACACGAGCAAGGCGTTCCGCATGGGCCGCGGCATCCAGGCCGGGCGCGTGTGGACGAACTGCTACCACCTCTACCCGGCCCACGCGGCCTTCGGCGGCTACAAGGTCTCCGGCGTCGGGCGTGAGAACCACAAGATGATGCTCGACCACTACACGCAGACCAAGTGCCTGCTGGTCAGCTACGACCCGAAGCCGCTCGGGCTGTTCTGACATGGACGTGGGCGGGACCGGGCGGGTCCGGGCCACCGAGGCGGCGCTGGCCGCGATCGGGAGGCTCCGGGCCCGCCACGGCCCGCTCGTCTTCGTGCAGTCTGGGGGCTGCTGTGACGGCAGCGCCCCGGTCTGCCTCTGCGAGGGCGAGCTCCTCCTCGGCCCCGGCGACGTCCTGATCGGGGAGCTCGCCGGCTGCCCCTTCTACGTCGACCGCGACCAGGACGCGCGCTGGAACGAGCCGTCGTTCGTGATCGACGTTGCTCCCGGCGGCGGCGACACGTTCTCCCTGGAAGGCCCCGAAGGGATCCACTTCCTGGCCCGGTCGCCGCGGCCGTAGGCGCTCGCCGGGCCGGATAGGATCCGCCCGGGCGCCCGGAACGTGCAATCCGCAGACGAGAGCCATCCGGAGGAGCCGCCGGCCCCTCCCAGCGAGCCCGTCTCGGCGGCGACCTCGCGACGCGCGGCTGCGAAGGCCCGCACGGCCGCGATGCGGGCCCGGGCGACGCATCTCGCGGAGCGGGCGCAGGCGGAGCGCGAGCATCATGCGTCCGTCGACGTCGCCTTCGAGATGGCCGACCGCGACGCCGACGCGGGCGGCGAGATCATCGCCGGTGCGCTCGCGTACCGGATGTTCATCTGGCTCCTGCCGCTCTCGCTCGTCTTCGTCGCGGGCCTCGGGTTCGCCGCCCACGCGTCGTCGGAGAGCACGCGGGAGACGGCGCGGTCACTCGGGATCACCGGGCTCGTCTCCAACTCCGTCGCGTCCTCCGCGGATGGCCATGCGCGCTGGTACGCGCTCCTCGTGGGGATCCCCCTCGTCGTCTATGTCACGCGGAGCCTCCTCCGCGCGCTCATCGTGACGCACCGGCTGCTCTGGGGCGACGTGCGGTCCGCCGCGCCACGACCGACGGTCGGCGCGACGCTCCGGCTGCTCGCACTGCTGCTCGGCTTCGGCGTCGTCTCGCTGGCCGCCAGCGCGCTCCGGGCGTGGGCTCCTGCCCCGGGGCTGCTCGTGACGCTTGTCCTCACGCTTCCGTACGCCGGCCTCTGGCTCCTGGTCTCACTCCAGCTTCCGCACCGCGGCAGCGACTGGAAGGCGCTGGTGCCAGGGGCGCTCCTTTGCGGGGCCGGCGTCGAGGTGCTCCACGTCTTCACCGCCTACGTGCTCGAGCCGTACGCGGTCGCGAAGGAGGGGACGTACGGCGCGATGGGCGCGGCCGCGGCGCTCCTGCTCGGCCTCTTCCTCCTGAGCCGGCTCGTCGTCGCCGGCGCCGTCCTCAACGCGACGCTGTGGGAGCGGGCCCGCGGCGAGCCATCCGACGCCGACCGCGCCGTCTGACCTCCGCCCACTCTCCCGCCC
Source organism: uncultured Actinomycetes bacterium (assembly GCA_963821365.1). Classification (GTDB taxonomy): domain Bacteria; phylum Actinomycetota; class Thermoleophilia; order Gaiellales; family Gaiellaceae; genus Gaiella. Next base: position 38,614 of record CAWGDT010000002.1, on the reverse strand, counting down.
GGACGGTGCACCGCCTGTTGCGCCGCCGCTGACGCGCGGCGCGCACACGACGAGGACAACGCTTGTGTCGAATCGACACAAGCGTTGTCCTCCTCCCCCGTGTCCCCGGGCGGCAGGCCCCGGGAGCGTGCTAGCGGTTGCGCCGGGCGATCGCGCGCGCGACGGCGTCGGGTCCCGCGAACGTCGTCTCGAGCGCTCGCGTCCTGACCCGCACCGCCCGGTCGGCCGCGTCCGGCAGCGCCACGACCGCAGGCTGCACCTGCGCGCCGCCGCCCGTCTCGCCCTCGGGGATCCGCGCTCCCGCAGTCCCCGCGACCGCGGCGACGACCGCGATCGACGTCGAGACCGATATCGCGATCCGTGTCCTCGTGCTGCCCATGACCTGCTCCTTCCCGCCGAGACCGTCTGTGCCTCGACGGTAGGGGCCGGCCGGCAACGTGTCGTGCGCGGGCGCGACGCACGGTGTGTCACGCCCGCGACAGAGGTGCGGTCAGTGCCCGGCGGCCACCGCGTCGTCGACGATCGGCTCGTCGGCGACGTCGTCGTCGGCGGCGGCGAACCGGATCTCGCCGAGCTCCGCGTACGCGCGGATCGTGTCGCCCTCCGAGAACTCACCCTCGAGCAGCCGGAGCGCGAGCGGGTTCTCGAGCAGGCGCTGGATCGCGCGCTTGAGCGGCCTTGCCCCGTAGGCCGGATCCCAGCCCGCCTCCGCGATCAGCTCCCGGGCCCCGTCGGTGAGCTCGAGCGCGATGCCGCGCTCGGCCAGCCGCTCGTTCAGGCGCTCGAGCTGCATCCCGACGATCGAGACCAGCTGCTCTCGAGTGAGAGCCTCGAAGGTGACGATCTCGTCGATCCGGTTCAGGAACTCCGGCCGGAAGCGATCGGCCAGCTCCTCGGCCGAGCGGATGTTCGAGGTCATGATCACGACGGCGTTGCGGAAGTCGACCGTGCGGCCGTGGCCGTCGGTCAGGCGGCCGTCGTCGAGCAGCTGCAGGAGCACGTCGAACACCTCGGCGTGCGCCTTCTCGATCTCGTCGAGGAGGATCACCGAGTACGGCCGGCGGCGCACTGCCTCGGTCAGCTGGCCGCCCTCCTCGTAGCCGATGTAGCCCGGCGGCGCGCCGACGAGCCGGGAGACCGTGTGCTTCTCCTGGTACTCGGACATGTCGAGCCGGACGATCGCGCGGTCGTCGTCGAACATGAACTCGGCGAGCGCCTTCGCCAGCTCGGTCTTCCCGACCCCGGTCGGGCCGAGGAAGACGAATGACCCGATCGGGCGGTTCGGGTCCTGGAGGCCCGACCGCGCCCGGCGCAGGGCGTTCGAGACCGCCTCGATCGCGGCGTCCTGGCCGACGACGCGCTCGTGCAGTCGCTCCTCCATGTGGACCAGCTTCTCGACCTCCCCCTCGAGCAGGCGGTCGGTGGGAATCCCGGTCCATTGCGCGACGACGGCGGCGACGTCGTCCTCGTCGACCTCTTCCTTCACCATCGGGGCAGCCTCGGGCTCGGCGCGCTCGGACAGCTCGCGCTCGAGCTCGGGCAGGAGCCCGTAACGGATCTCCGCGACGCGGGCGAGGTCGCCGCCGCGCTCCGCCCGCTCGGCCTCCATGCGCAGCTCGTCGATCTGCCGGGTGATCTCCTTGACCCGATCGAGCACGTCCTTCTCGTTCGCCCAGCGTCCGGCCAGCTCGTCGCGTCGCGCCTTCGCCTCGGCGAGCTCCTTTTCCAGTGGCTCGCGCGTCGCGGGCGACTCCTTCGCCATCGCGGCGAGCTCGATCTCGAGCTGCGTCACGCGACGTTCCGCCTCGTCCAGCTCGACGGGCGAGGAGTCGATCTCCATGCGGAGGCGCGAGGCGCTCTCGTCGACGAGGTCGATCGCCTTGTCGGGCAGGAAGCGGTCCGCGATGTAGCGGTCGGAGAGCACCGCTGCCGCGACGAGTGCCGCATCGCGGATGCGGACGCCGTGGTGGGCCTCGTAGCGCTCCTTCAGCCCGCGCAGGATCCCGATCGTGTCCGCGACCGACGGCTCGCCTACGAAGACGGGCTGGAAGCGCCGCTCGAGCGCGGGGTCCTTCTCGATGTGCGTGCGGTACTCGTCGAGCGTCGTCGCTCCGACGGCTCGGAGCTCGCCGCGCGCGAGCATCGGCTTGAGGAGGTTCCCCGCCGAGACGGCGCCCTCGGCGGCGCCGGCGCCGACGATCGTGTGCAGCTCGTCGATGAAGAGGATGATCTGGCCCTCGCTGCCGGTGATCTCGGAGAGCACGGCCTTGAGCCGCTCCTCGAACTCGCCGCGGTACTTCGCGCCCGCGACGAGCGCGCCGACGTCGAGCGCCCAGACGCGCTTGCCGTCGAGGCCCGACGGGACGTCGCCGGCGACGATCCGCTGCGCGAGCCCCTCCGCGATCGCGGTCTTGCCGACCCCCGGCTCGCCGATCAGCACCGGGTTGTTCTTGGTGCGGCGCGAGAGCACCTGGATCGTGCGCCGGATCTCCTCGTCGCGGCCGATCACCGGATCGAGCTTCCCCGACTCGGCGAGCGCGGTGAGATCGCGGCCGTACTTCTCGAGCGCCTGGTAGGAGCCCTCGGGGTCCTGCGACGTCACGCGCTGTCCGCCGCGCACCTCCTTGAGCGCGCCGAGCAGCGCGTCGCGCGGGACGAGGTCCAGCGCAAGCAGCAAGTGCTCGACCGAGACGAATTCGTCGCCGAGAGCTGCGGCCTCGTCGAAGGCCCCGTCCAGCACGCGACGGAAGCCCGTGCCGGCCTGCGGCTGCGCGCTCCCACCCGACACCGAGGGCTGCTGCGCCAGGCGCGACTCGGCCTCGGCGCGCAGCGTCTCGACGCTCGAGCCGGATCGCTGGACGAGCGTCCGCGGCAGCTCCTGGTCGAGCAGCGCGATCGTCAGGTGCTCGGGAGTCAGCTCGGGGTTGCCGGCGCGCCGCGCAAGCTCCTGCGCGCCCGCCACCGCCTCGCCGCTCTTGATGGTCAGCTTCTCGAAGTCCATGGGAAATCTCCTGTCTCAGCTTCTCGGGGCGGGGGGGCGCGGGCTCTCGTAGACCACGACCTCCCGCCGGTACTGCCGGTGGGTCAGCTGGATCTCGTCGCGCAGCTGGCGCTCGAGCTGGTGCATGCGGGAGCGCACGCGGCGCAGCTCGTCCTCGAGGCGCAGCACGTGCTGGACACCGGCGAGGTTGAGGCCCAGTTCGGTCGTGAGCCGCTGGATCAGCCGCAGGCGCTCGACGTCGCTCTCGGAGTAGAGGCGCGTGCCGCCCGGCGTCCGCGCGGGCCGCACGAGCCCGCGCGCCTCGTACATCCGCAGGGTCTGGGGGTGGAGCCCGGCGAGCTCCGCGGCGATGGAGATCATGTAGCGGCCGCGCTCCGGCATCACGACCTCACGAGATGGTCGCGTGGCTGCTCGCGGAGGACGTTGCCGTATACCTGGAGCGCTTCCTTCTCCGCCTTCGAGAGCTTCTTCGGGACGGTCACGACGAGCCGCGCGAGCAGGTCGCCCTTGCCGCCGCCGTTCAGCTTCGGTGCGCCGCGGCCCTTGACCCGGAGCAGCTTGCCGCTCTCCGAGCCGGACGGCACCTTGAGCGCCACCGGGCCGTCCGGTGTCGGGATCTGAACGGTGGCGCCCAGCGCCGCCTCGGGGTACGTAACGGGCACCTCGAGCACGAGGTCGGCGCCGCGGCGCTCGTAGAGCGGCGACGGCTCGACCTGCACGCGGACGTAGAGGTCGCCCGCCGGGCCGCCGCTCCGGCCGGGCTCGCCCTTGCCCTTGAGGCGGATCCGCGTTCCGTCCTTCGCCCCTGCCGGCACCTTCACCTGGTAGCGGCGCGTGACGCGCTCGCGGCCGGTGCCGCGGCAGTTCTTGCACGGCTTGTCGACGATCACGCCGTTCCCGCGGCAGCGCTGACACGGGTGGGAAAGCGCGAAGAGGCCCTGGCTGTCCGAGATGACGCCGCTTCCCTGGCAGTCCGGGCACGTGCGCGGGGCGGTGCCGGGCTCGGCGCCCGTGCCGCCGCAGACGTGGCACGCGGTCTCCACTTCGACGGGCACGCGCACCTGGACGCCGTTCAGGGAGTCCTCGAACGAGATCCGGACGCGCGACTCGAGATCGCCGCCGCGCTCGGGGCGCGGCCGGGCGGCGCGCTGGCCGCGGCCGAAGAACGAGCCGAAGTTGCCGAGCAGGTCGGAGAGGTCGCCGAGGTCGGCGTTCTCGAAGCGGACGCCGCCGGGGCCGAAGCCCTGCGGGCCCTCCGCCCCGTAGCGGTCGTAGGCCTGGCGCTTCTCGGTGTCCGAGAGGATGTCGTACGCCGACTGGACGTCCTTGAACCGCTCCTCGGCAGAGGGATCGCCAGGGTTGCGGTCGGGATGGAGCTCGCGCGCGAGCTTCCGGTACGCCTTCTTGATCTCGTCGTCCGACGCGCTCTTGGAGACGCCGAGCACGTCGTAGGGGTTGCGGGGCGCCACGTCTACTCCTCACCCTGCTCCTCCGCCACGACGACGCGCGCGGGCCGCAGCACGGCATCGCCGATGCGATACCCGCGCTGCACCACGTGGACGACGTGGCCGGGCTCGACGCCGTCGGCCGGCTGGGTCATCAGCGCCTCGTGGACGTGCGGGTCGAAGGGGCCGTCGGCGGGAATCTCCTCGACGCCCTCGGAGGCGAGCACGGCGGCGAGCGCGTCCTTCGTCATGCGGACGCCCTCGAGCACCTTGACCTGCTCGTGGTGCTCGGCCGCGTCGAGGGCTCGCTCGAGATCGTCGAGCACGGGCAGCAGCTTCGCGACGACGCGCTCGCCCGACCGGGCGAGGATCTGCGTCTGCTCCCGCGCGACGCGCTTGCGGTAGTTGTCGAAGTCGGCCGCGACGCGCCGCAGGTCGTCCATCGCCTTCTCGTGGTCGCGCTCGGCGTCCTGCAGGCGCGCGAGCAGCTCGTCAGAGCTGCGGTCGGAATCGGTGGACGGCGAGCTCTCCTCGCCGTCCACCATGGTCTCGGGGCGCTCCTCGGTCACGACGTCTTCGCCGCCTCGTCCTCGTCGATCACCTCGTAGTCGGCGTCCTCGACGACCTCGTCGGTCGCCTGGGCGCCGTCGCCGCCCGAGGGCGGGGACGGCGCGGCCTGGGCCTGCGCATAGACGGCCTGGGCGAGCGGCTGGGCCGCCTGCTCGAGTGCCTGCGCCTTCGCGGTGATCTCGGCGAGGTCGTTCGTCTCGAGCGCCTGGCGGACCTCCATGATCCGACCGTCGATCGTCCCGGCGTCCGACGCCTCGAGCTTGTCGCGGTGCTCCGCGAGCGCCTTCTCGGTCTGGTACGCGAGCTGCTCCGCCGTGTTCTTCGCGTCGGCGAGCTCGTGCAGCCGGTGTGCCTCCTCCGCGTGGGACTCGGCCTCGGAGACCATGCGCGAGACCTCGTCCTCCGAGAGGCCCGAGCCGCCCTCGATCCTGATCTGCTGCTCGTTGCCGGTGCCGAGGTCCTTCGCAGTGACGTGGATGATCCCGTTCGCGTCGATGTCGAAGGACACCTCGACCTGCGGCATGCCGCGCGGCGCGGGCGGAATCCCGACGAGCTGGAACTTCCCGAGCGTCTTGTTGAACGTCGCCATCTCCGACTCGCCCTGAAGCACGTGGATCTCGACCGAGGGCTGGTTGTCCTCGGCGGTCGAGAACGTCTCCGCCTTGCGGGTGGGGATGGTCGTGTTCCGCTCGATCAGCTTCGTCATCACGCCGCCCTTCGTCTCGATCCCGAGCGAGAGGGGGGTGACGTCGAGCAGGAGCACGTCCTTGACGTCGCCCTTCAAGACGCCGGCCTGGATCGCGGCGCCGACGGCGACGACCTCGTCCGGGTTGACGCCCTTGTGCGGCTCCTTGCCGATCAGCTCGGAGACCTTCTCCTGCACGGCGGGCATGCGGGTCATGCCGCCGACGAGGACGACGTGCTCGATCGCGGAGGCCTCGAGGCCCGCGTCCGCGAGCGCCTGGCGCGTCGGGCCGACCGTCCGCTCGAGCAGGTCGTGCGTCAGCTCCTGGAGCTTCGCCCGGGTGAGCTGCAGGTCGAGGTGCTTGGGGCCCTCGGGCGTCGCGGTGACGAACGGCAGGTTGATCTGCGTCGTCATCGTCGAGGACAGCTCGATCTTCGCCTTCTCCGCGGCCTCGTAGAGCCGCTGCAGGGCCATCTTGTCCTGCGCGAGGTCGATGCCCTGGTCCTTCTTGAACTCGGCGGCCATCCAGTCGACGATCGCCTTGTCGAAGTTGTCGCCGCCGAGGTGGTTGTCGCCATTCGTCGACTTCACCTCGAAGACGCCTTCGCCGAGCTCGAGCACCGAGACGTCGAACGTCCCGCCGCCGAGGTCGAAGACGAGGATCACCTGGTCGGCGCCCTCCTTGTCGAGCCCGTAGGCGAGCGCGGCCGCGGTGGGCTCGTTGACGATGCGGAGCACGTTGAGGCCGGCGATCTTGCCGGCGTCCTTCGTCGCCTCGCGCTGCGCGTTGTTGAAGTACGCCGGCACGGTGATCACCGCGTCGGTGACCGGCTCGCCGAGGAACGACTCGGCGTCGGCGCGCAGCTTCTGGAGGATCATCGCGCTGATCTCGGGCGGGGCGTACTGCTTGCCCTCGACGGAGACGCGCGCGTCGCCGTTGGAGCCCTGCTCGACGGCGTACGGGACGATGGTCATCTCCTCGGAGACCTCGTCCCACTTGCGCCCCATGAAGCGCTTGATGGAGAAGATCGTGTTCTCGGGGTTCGTCACCTGCTGGCGCCGGGCGGGCGCCCCGACGAGCCGCTGCCCGTCCTTCGTGAACGCCACGACGGACGGCGTCGTGCGGCCGCCCTCGGCGTTCGGGATGACGGTGGGCTCGCCGCCCTCGAGGACGGCCATACACGAGTTGGTCGTGCCGAGGTCGATACCGATGGTCTTGGCCATGATGCTGGTGGTGCTCCTTCCTTGAGCGTGGTGGTGCCGAAAATCTAAGTCAGATCCTAGCAGATTATTGGAGCATGTCCTGCCGCGAGCAGCTAACGGAATACGGTGATCAGGACCGCGCCGGAGACGACGAGGAGCGCGCCCGCGACGATCCGGCGGTGATTCCCTCCGAGCGCCCGAGGAACCAGGCGGAGAAGGCGACGCCGAACAGCGACTCCGTCGCGACGATCGGTGCGACGACGGACACGGCGCCGCGATAGAACGCCTCGAACAGCGCGACGTACGAGAAGCCCACGAATGTCCCCGGGAGCAGCCACCGGGCGACCACCGCCGCCGGCCACACGACACGCTGCCGGCCCGCCGCGACGATCGCCGACGTCACGACGAGGCTTGCGGCGAGCATCGTGGCGCCGGCCGTCATCGACGGGACGTCGGTGTCGAGCGAGAGATGGCGGACGAGGTTGTCGCGCAGCGCGAACAGCGCCGCGCCGAGGAGCGCCGAGGCGATGCCTATCCGCCGCACGTGGCGCGGGCGCTCCGGCTCGAGGGCGAGGGCGATGCCGCCGCACACGATGAGCAGCGCGCCGACGAGCACGGCGGCGTCTGGACGCTCGTCGAAGGCCACGACCGCGATCGTGACGGCAAAGAGCGGTGCGGCTCCGAACGCGACCGACGCGCGCGACGACCCCGCCTCGCGGATCCCGATCGTGATGAAGATGTTGGACAACCCCGGCGCGACCGCGCCCGCGAGCAGGAAAGGGGCGACGCCCGAGACGGTGACGCCTCCCTGCACGGCCGCCGCGACGCAGAGCACGACGAAGGTCGCGGCCTGCATGAAGAGGGCTCCCACCACGGCGGGCACGACCGGCGGGACGAGCGCGAAGCGGACGGCAACCGGCATCGCGCCGAAGAAGGCCGCCGAGACGAGTGCCAGGAGGACGTAGTCCACTCAGCGCGCCCGCTCAGGCACGAGTCGTCGCAGCGTTGCGCCAGCCGCCGGCTCGGCCAGGACGATGCCGGCCAGCATCACCGCGCACCCGCCCCACCCGGCCCAGCCGAGGCGCTCGGAGAGGAGGAGCACGCCGAAGAAGGCCGCAAACGGCGCCTCGAGCGTGAAGACGAGCGCCGCACGGGCGGCCGTCGTCCGGGACTGCACCCAGGTCGAGACGAGGTACCCGAGCGCGCCCGCGAAGACGCCGGTCACGACGAGTGCGTACCACGTCGCCGCGTCCGGGGGAGCCTCGACCTGGCCGGCCGCGACCGCGACGACGGCGAACCCGGCGAACGCGACGGCCATCTGGAGAATCGTCAACGCCCGCGCGTCGTAGCGCGGCGCGAACCGCTCCATCGCCACGATCTGGAACGACTGGGCGACGGCGTTCCCGAGCACGAGCGCGTTCCCGAGCCATGAGCCTCCGGGGGCCCCGCTCAGGAGGAGAAGGCCCGCGACCGCGAGCACCACGCCGACCCACACCCGGGCCGGCACGGGCGTCCGGAACGCGGCGAGCGCGAGCAGCGGCGTGAAGACGACGTAGAGCCCGGTGATGAAACCCGTGCTGCTGACCGTCGTGAGCTCGAGGCCCGCGGTCTGAAGCCCGTAGGCGAGCCCGAGGAAGCCGCCGGCGACGATCCCCGCCGCCCAACCGGCAGGCGGCAGCGCGCGCAGAGGCCGCCAGGCGAAGGGGACGAGCGCGGCGGTCGAGATCGCGAAGCGGACGGCGAGGAAGGCGAAGAGGGGGTACGCCCCGACCGCCTTCTGGACGGGGACGAACGTGTAGCCCCAGATCGCGGTGACGACGACGAGCGCCGGGAGCGGGGACGAGGCTCGCCGCATCGCGGCACGCTACAGCGGCTCAGGCCGGATGGATCACGTCGACCGTCGTGACAGCGCGCGCGAGCCGTGCGTCGGTCGTGAGCAGCGGTGCGTCGAGCGCCTCCGCGAGGGCGACGTACGCCGCGTCGTACACCGAATGGCGCACCGCCAACGAGGCGATCCGATCGGCATAGGGGTACGTGAGATGGCTCCCGATCGGCAGTTCGAGGTAGGCGGCGATGATCGTGTCGCGCTCCGATCGCTGAAGGCGGCCGTCGCGTACGAGGCCCGTGAGCGCCGACAGCACTTCGAGTGTGACCAGGTCAGGCGCCTCGAGGGAAGCAGCTTCCCGCAGAACATCCTCGATGCGGGAACGCGCGCCGTCCTCGGCGACGAGAAGCTCGACGATCGCGGATGCGTCTGTGACGATCACCGCGTCGTGCGGGCATCGATCTCGGCTTCTCGCTCGGCGCGTGCAGCACGGACGAGGTCAGCGCCGCGGACGGGGGCACGAGGACGAGGCAACCGGGCGATGCGGTCGAGCGCTTCCTCGAGCGTCGGTCGGGCGAGATCCGTCTCGATCAGCCGCAAGACATAGTCCGTTACGGTCACGCCGCGACGCGCAGCGCGCACCTTGAGCTCCCGATGAACGTCGTCCGGCATGTTCCGCACCTGGACCATCTTCATGTTCTGAACGGTAACACATGTGCCGCACATGTCCATTCGTGACGAGTACCGTTGAGGCATGCAACCCCTCGACACGCTCGGGCGGCCGATCCGCGACCTGCGGATCTCGGTCACGGACCGCTGCAACTTCCGCTGCTCCTACTGCATGCCCAAGTCCGTGTTCGGGCAGGGACACCGCTTCATGGACCGCAAGGAGCTGCTCACGTTCGAGGAGCTCGAGCGGGTCGCGCGGACGTTCGTCGCGCTCGGCGTGGAGAAGATCCGCCTGACCGGCGGTGAGCCGCTCCTGCGGCGGGAGCTCGAGCGCCTCGTCGAGCGACTCGCGGCGATCGACGGCCTCGATCTCACGCTGACGACGAACGCGTCCTTGCTCGCCAGGAAGGCGCGGGCGCTCCGCGAGGCCGGCCTCGCCCGTGTCAACGTGAGCCTCGACTCGCTCGACGACGCGACGTTCCGGGCGATGAACGACGTCGACTTCCCCGTCGAGCGGGTGCTCGAGGGAATCGACGCCGCGTCGTCGGTGGGCCTCCCCGTGAAGGTCAACGCCGTCGTCAAGCGCGGGGTCAACGACGCGGGCGTCGTCGACATGGCCCGTCACTTCCGCGGCACCGGGCACACGCTGCGCTTCATCGAGTACATGGACGTCGGCACCACGAACGGCTGGCGCGTGGACGACGTCGTGCCCGCGGCGGAGATCGTCGAACGGATCGACGCCGTCTTCCCGCTCGACCCGGTCGAGGCGTCCTATCGCGGCGAGGTCGCGCAACGCTGGCGCTACCGCGACGGCTCCGGCGAGATCGGCGTCATCTCGTCCGTCACCCAGCCGTTCTGCGGCGACTGCACGCGGGCGAGGATCTCGGCGGAGGGGAAGCTCTACACGTGCCTGTTCGCGATCCGCGGCACCGATCTCCGGGCGGTGCTTCGGTCGGGGGCGACCGACGACGAACTGCGCGTGACCGTCGAGCGCGTCTGGTCGCGGCGCGCCGACCGCTACTCGGAGATCCGCACCGAGCGAACGTCGGAGCTCCCCCGGATCGAGATGTCCTACATCGGCGGCTAAGCCGCAGCGCCGATCGGCGCGTCCCCCGATGCCCGCAGCGCGCCGCCGCGCAAGCGTCCACGTACCGCGACGAAGGAGGAGCGATGTCGGCCGACCTCACCACGACCTATCTCGGTCTCGAGCTCCGCTGTCCCCTCGTCGCGTCCTCCTCCCCGCTGACCGGCAGGCTGGAATCGCTCCGCGCGATCGCCGAGCAGGGTGCCGGCGCGGTCGTCCTCCCCTCGCTCTTCGAGGAGGAGATGCCCGACCCGGACGGGCCGTCGTCCGAGTCGCTCTGGACGGCCGACGAGCACGCAGGCGAGGCCGCCGGGTACATGACGAGGGTCGACCGCGGTCATCTCGAGGCGTACCTCGACCTCGTTCGCGACGCCACGCGCGCGCTCGACATCCCGGTGATCGCGAGCCTGAACGGCGTGACGCCCGGTGGCTGGACGCGAACGGCGGAGCTCCTCCAGGAGGCAGGCGCGGACGCGATCGAGCTCAACGTCTACTCGGTGGAGACCGACCCGTACGCGTCGAGCGCCAACGTCGAGGAGCGGCTGCTCCGACTGGTGCATGCGGTCCGGCGGGTGGCGAGCGTCCCCGTCGCCGTCAAGGTGTCGCCCTACTACACCGCCTTCGCGAACGTCGCCATGCAGCTCGCCGAAGCGCGGGCCGACGGTCTCGTGCTCTTCAACCGCTTCGTCCAGCCGGATGTCGACGTCGAGGCGATGGAGGTCGCGCCCGGGCTCGAGCTCTCACGCCGCGACGAGCTCCGCGTCGTCCTCCGCTGGCTCGCGATCCTCCGCGGGCGGGTCGACGTCAGCCTCGCGGCGACGGGTGGCGTCCACACGGCGGAGGACGCGGTCAAGGCGATCCTTGCCGGCGCGGACGTCGTGACGATGACCTCCGCACTGCTCCGCGACGGCGTGGGACGGATGCGGGAGGTGCGAGACGGCGTCGCCGCGTGGCTCGACGAGCACGAGACGAGCCTCGCCGAGGCGCGAGGGCGGCTCAGCCAGATCGCGTGCGGAAACCCGCGCGCCTACGAGCGCGCGCAGTACGTCGAGACGGTAGACGCCGCCAATGCGATGCGATGACCATCTACGCCCAGCCGAGCGGCTCGTAGCCGCTCGACACCGGCGCGGAGACGATCAGCACCCGCGCCACGGAGTCCCCGTCGTTCCGCACCGTGCGCTTCGGCGCCGGGTCGAGCCGCGCGAACGATCCCTCTCGGAGGGGGTGGTCGGCGCCGTCGACGACGATCGTCGGGGCTCCCTCCAGCACCAGGAAGAGCTCCTCGTGGTCGCGGTCGACCTCGTCGTGCTCGGGGATCGACTCGCCCGGCGGCAGCTCGACGGCGTTGATTCCGAACGAGCTCACGCCCAGCGAGCGCCGCACGAGCACCCACTTGCCGTAGTCCCGCTCCAGCTCGTCGTCGTGCCTGATCGTGAAGCCGTCCATCGCGCCTCCTCGCTCGCCCACCGGATCCTGACACAGCTACCTCGACGGGGCCAGCAGGCGACCTGGTTAGAATCGGCGTTCGAGTGACGAGCTACGCGGAGGCACGCTGGCTGCCGCGTGGATGGGCGCATCTCGCCCTCCAGTTCGCGGTGTGGTTCGGCTTCTACGGCGCCTATCAGGTCGCCCGCGGCGCCGCGGACCGGGGAGTCGCCGAGGCGTTCTGGAACGGGACGCTCGTGATCGAGGCCGAGAACCGCTTCCACGCGCTGATCGAGCCCGCCGTCCAGGGGTTCGTCCAGCGCTCCGACTTCCTGATCTTGGCGACGTCGTACACGTACTGGCTCTCGCAGTTCGCCGTCGTCGGGCTGACGCTCCTCTGGGTCTACTTCCGTCACCACGACCGCTTCGCGGACTTCCGCAACTGGCTCATCGGCGCGAACCTGATCGGGCTGCTCGGTTACGTGCTGATGCCCACCGCTCCTCCCCGGATGTTCCCCGAGTGGGGCTTCACGGACACGCTCGCGGACTACGCGTCGGTGAACCACGACAGCGGGCTGATCGCCTTCGCCGCGAACCCCTACGCCGCGATGCCGAGCCTGCACGCGATGGATGCGCTCATCGTCGGCATCGTGATGGCCTCGGTCTGCCGCTCGCGGCTCGCGCGAGCCGTCTGGTTCGCCTGGCCGGCGTGGGTGTGCTTCTCCGTGATGGGCACCGGGAACCACTACTGGCTCGACTGCGTGGCGGGGTTCGCGGTCGCGCTCCTCACCGCGCTCCTGCTCTTCCGAAGGCGCCTTCCTCGCGTGCTCGCGGGCGCCGCGTGAGCGAACCGGGCGACGGCGCGCAGGAAGATCGAGTTGCCGCCGCGCTTCAGCCCGGCACCAACGCAGTTTCCCAGCTAGACCGCGTCAAGCAGGAGTACACCGCTGCCGCGCGGGAGATCCTGCGCCGGTCGATGCAGGGTGTCGCACGCACGAAGCTGACGCCCGACATGCTCTCGATCGCGGGGCTCGCGCTCTGCGTCGCGGGCGCCGTGCTGGTCGGCTTCGAGCAGCGCAACGAGTACGTCTTCTTCTGGCTCGGCGGCATCCTCTTCATCGCGGGCTCCGTCGCGGACATCCTCGACGGCGCGCTCGCGCGCGCGGCGGGGAAGGGAACGGTCTTCGGGGCGTTCCTCGACTCGACGTTCGACCGCCTCGGCGAGGCCGCGATGCTCACCGCCATCGGCCTGGCGTTCATGCGTGACTCGAACGAGGTGGCGCTCGTCGCGACCTTTCTCGCGGTCATCGGCTCGCTGCTCGTCAGCTACACGCGCGCGAAGGCGGAGATGCTCGGCCTGCGCGGCGACGTCGGCTTCGGCTCTCGCCTCGAGAGGGTCGTGATCGTGTCGGTCGGCCTCGGCCTCGCGCCGTGGGGATGGCTCGAGTGGCCCATCTACCTCCTCGCCGCGATGGCCTGGATCACGGTCGTGCAGCGCATGCTGTTCGTGCGACGGCAGCTGCGCGAGCTCGTCGAGCCCTCCTGAGCCAGTAGAGCCCGGCCCGAGGGCGCCTCGAGGACCGGCCGCGGCGAAGACGTGGTAGGCTGCTAGCACTTTGGCTGCTAGCACTTCACCGCAGAGGGCGGGCATTCTCGTCAGGATGCCAGCTCCCCTGAAGGGCGCACTCGTCCGGGAGACGGCGCGTCGCGGCTCCAACGTCAACGACGTCGCGGTCGGCATCCTGGCCGACGAGTTCGGCGTCCGTTACGCCCCGACCGGACGGCGCCGCAAGGTCCTCGCCGGCGGCAGCCCCGTCCTTCTGCTCCGTGTGCCACCGGAGCTCCGGGACGAGATCCATGCGGAGGCGTCGCGGCGCGACTCCAACGCGAATGACGTCATCCTCGCCGCGCTCGCCGACGGTCTCGGCGTCCCGGCAGAGAGCAACCGCAAGGGAAAGGACCTCATGGCCAGCACGAACGGCTCGAAGAACGGCGGGCGCCAGAAGGAGAAGGTGCGTGTCGCCATCATCGGCGTCGGCAACTGCGCCAACTCCCTCCTCCAGGGCGTCGAGTACTACAAGGACGCGAAGCCGGACGAGGGCGTCCCCGGGCTCATGCACGTCGATCTCGGCGGGTACCACATCTCCGACATCGAGTTCACCGCGGCGTTCGACGTCGTCAAGGGGAAGGTCGGCGTCGACCTCGCCGACGCGATCTGGGCGCATCCGAACGACACGATCAAGTTCGCCGACGTGCCCAAGACGGGCGTCACGGTGTCCCGCGGGATGACCCACGACGGGATCGGCAAGTACCTGGCCCAGATCGTCGAGAAGGCTCCCGGGCCGACGGACGACGTCGTCCGGATCCTGAAGGAGACCGGCACCGACGTGGTCGTCAACTACCTCCCGGTCGGCTCCGAGGCGGCGACGAAGTGGTACGCGGAGCAGATCCTCGAGGCGGGTGTCGCGATGGTGAACTGCATGCCCGTCTTCCTCGCCCGCGAGCCGTACTGGCAGAAGCGCTTCGAGGATGCGGGCTGCCCGATCATCGGGGACGACATCAAGTCGCAGGTCGGCGCGACGATCTCGCACCGCGTCCTGACGACGCTGTTCCAGGACCGCGGCGTCCACCTCGACCGGACGATGCAGCTGAACGTGGGCGGCAACTCCGACTTCCGCAACATGCTGGAGCGCGAGCGGCTCGAGTCGAAGAAGATCTCGAAGACGAACGCCGTCACGTCGATGCTCGACTACGAGATCGGCGCGGACAACGTCCACGTCGGCCCGTCGGACTACGTGCCCTGGCTGTCCGACCGCAAGTGGGCGTACATCCGCATGGAGGGCTCGTCGTTCGGCGACGTACCGCTCAACATCGAGCTCAAGCTCGAGGTGTGGGACTCGCCGAACTCGGCCGGCATCGTGATCGACGCGGTCCGGCTTGCGAAGCTCGCTCTGAACAACGGGATCGCCGGCGCCCTCGAGGCCCCGTCGAGCTACCTGATGAAGTCGCCGCCGGTCCAGATCGTGGACAGCGAGGCGCGCGAGAACACCGAGCGGTACATCGCGAAGAACGCGCTTCCGTCGGCGAAGAGCGCGAAGGCGGCCGCGAGCGCGTGAGCCGGTACCGCCTGGCGCGGGTCTTCTGGCTCGGGGCGGCGGCGATCCTCGTCGTCGCCGCCCTGATCTCGTTCGTCGCGATTCTGCGCGGGAGCTTCTCGGACACCGACGGGCGGATTCTCGGGACACTGGGGTCGCTGCTGTACTGCGGCGCCGCGTCGCTCGCGGCCCTCGCGCTCGTCGACCGCCGCGTCGCGCCCGCGCTGGGCTGGGCGATGGTCGGGCTCTCCGCGGTCACCTTCGCGCTCCTCGTGGGCGCGGTGTGGGGGTGGCCCGGGGACGAGGACACCGCGTGGCGGCTGGCGATGTCGGCCGCCCTCTACCTGCTCGCCGGTCTCGTCGCGACGACGGCCCTCCTGCTCACGGCGCGTCCGGCGCTGCGGCGGCTCGCATACGCCGCCGGCGTCCTGACCGCGATCGCGGTCTCGCTCACCCTCGTCCCGGTGTGGCGGGACGAGGGCCCCGGGAGCACGCTCGCGAAGGCGATGGGCGTCTCATGGATCCTGGCCGCGCTGGCGTATCTCCTCGCACCCGTCCTCCAGCGCTGGACGGCGGTCGGCGAGCTCGACAGGGACGAGCACGTGCTCGGCGCGCTCGACGGCGTCGAGCTCGTCGCGACCCGGGACCCGGGCGACGCGGTCGTCGTGCCCGGACGGCCCAAGCCGGGTGAACGGCTCGTCCTTCGCCGGCGCGCGTGAGCCTGGAGCAGCGTCCGGCTACGCTCGACGCGTGATCGACCTCAGGTCCGCCGCGACGCTCGATGAAGCGGCGCTCGCCGCGCTCTTCAACGCCGCGCACCGGGGGTACTGGTTCCCCGTCGAGCTCGACGCAGGCTCCTTCGCCGCATGGTCGACGTGGCGGACGTCGACCTTGCGGTGTCCCGCGTCGCCGTCGAGGACGCCGAGCCGGTCGGGATCGCGCTCGTCGCGGGGCGCGGGCGCGCCGGCTGGATCGGCGGCGTGGGCGTCGTCGCGACACATCGCCGGCGCGGGGTCGGCGCACCGACGCTCGGCACGGCGCTCGGCGCCGCCCGAGAGGTCGGGATCGAGGAGGTGACCCTCGAGGTTCTCGAGCAGAACGTCGGGGCGAGGACGCTCTACGAGCGGCTCGGCTTCGCGGTCATTCGCGAGCTCGAGGTCTGCCCACAGCGGCACAGGGCGACCGCTTTGCCCTCGGGCGGCTCGAGCTCTTGCCCTTCCGCGTCCACGATCCTCACCGGCCCGACGGTCTTGTACGGCCCGTTCGTTCGCACCGTGATCGTGAGGTCGCCCACGCGCCGAGCCTACCCGGCCCTACAATCGAGGGCCGTGCCGCTTCGGATCTGCCTCGTGACGCCCCACGCGTGGTCCGTACCGCACGACACGAACGAGCACGTCGCCGGCATTGCCGACGCGCTGCGCGACCGGGGCCACACCGTGGTCGTGCTCGCACCATCCTCCCGTTCGGCCGAGCTTCTCGCGGGTCGGCGCGCGCTGCAGACCGGCGAGCTCGAGGGAGTCGTGGCGGTCTCGCGGGCGGTTCCCGTCTCGCCTCGCGCGGCCGTCGGGATCCCGGTGGGCGTCCGCGCGAACGTCGCCACGGCGCTCCGGCGCGGGGACTTCGACGTGGTCCACGGATTCGATCCCGCTGTGCCCGGACTTGCCTACGTCGCGCTGCTCGAGGCACAGACGACGACGGTCGCCACGTTCGTCGATCCCGAGCGTCTCGGCTTCCCGCCGCGCAAGAACCAGCGCGACCGACTGCTCGCGCGGATCGATCGGCTCCTGGCGACGGGCGACGAGGTCGCCACGCGCGCGGCCGTGCGGTTCCCCGGCGCGTACACGGTCGTGCCGGCCGGCGTCGACCTCGAGCGGTTCGCGCCGGCGGCGAAGGACGCGAACGTCATCGTGATCGAGACCTCGGCCGGCGGCCTGCCCATCGTCCGCGCCGCGCTCCGAGCGCTCCGCAGCCTCGCCGGCTGGGAGGCCGTCCTCCTGCGCACCGCTCCGCTTGCCGCGCGTCCCTCCATCCCCCTCGCCCTGCGCGACCGGGTCCACCTCCGCACGGCAGCGCGGAGTGAGGCGCGCACAGACCTCCTTCGCGGTGCCGCGATCGTCGTTCCCTCGCCGGACGGGCTCGGCCGGCTGCGCGACGAGGCGGCGGCCGCGGGTTGCGCGGTCGTCGAGCCGCACGGCGTGGAGGCGCAGCCCGAGCTCGCGACGGCGGCGGTCCTGCGCTTCGCGGAGGACGCCGATGCTCGCCGACGCGACGCGGACAGGCGGCGCGCGGCGGTCGCGGGAGCGAGCTTCGAGGCCGTGTCCGGCGAGCTGGAGCGCGTCTACGAGGAGGCGCAGGGACGCAAGCGCGCACCGCGGCGCCACGAGACCGAGCCGCTTGTCGACCGCGAATGGATCGTCGTCGACCTGCACATGCACACGCGCTGGTCGCACGACTGCTCGATCGAGCCGGCCGCGCTCGTCGACCACGCCGAGTCGGAGGGGCTCGGCGCGATCGCGGTCACCGACCACAACGTCTTCGGGGGTGCGCTCGAGACGGTCGATCTCGCGCGCGGCCGCGACCTGACCGTGATTCCGGGCGAGGAGGTGAAGACGGACCGCGACGGCGAGGTGATCGGGCTCTTCCTCCGGGAGGAGATCCCCCGCGGGATGCCGTTCGCCGACACCGTGGCCGCGATCCGCGAGCAGGAGGGCGTCGTCTACGTCCCACACCCCTTCGACCGGATGCACTCGATCCCCGCCCCCGCGACGCTCCATCGGCACCTGCCGGAGATCGACGTGCTCGAGGTGTACAACGCCCGGCTTCTCTTCGACGGCTACAACGACGAGGCGCTGCGGTTCGCGCAGAAGTACGGCCTGCTCGAGGGCGCCGGATCGGACGCGCACGTGCTGCAAGGCGTCGGTACAGGGGCGCTCCGGATGCGGCGCTTCGACGGGCCCGAGGAGTTCCTCCTGTCGCTTCGCACGGCGACCGTCCTGCGGCGGCCGAAGTCGCTCGCGCTCCTCCAGTCGCTCAAGTGGGTCGCGCAGGTGAAGGAGCGCGTCGGCAGCGGCTGAGGCGGTCTCTAGAGGAAGCTGCCCTGCGCCTCCCGAATGACACATGCGATGGCAGACGCGAACGAGCAGCCTCGCCCGTCTCCCAGAGGCTCGGTCGCGCAGCGATCGGGCCAGGACGAGATCCAGGAGCGCTACCTCCGTCGCGCCATCTCGGAGATCAACACGCTCGGCGACGAGCTGCTCGCGCTCGGCGACGAGCTCCACGTGCCGGTCCTCGGCAGCGGCCATCCCCTCGGCGACGTGTTCCTGCTGAAGTACCGTCCGACGCAGAGCGAGATCCAGGAGGGCGTCGCGTTCTTCGGCCGGTCGGGCCAGGCGCTCCTCAAGTCGCTCCAGCGACTCTCGGTCGATCCGCTCGCCGTCTACGGCACGAACTGCCTCAAGTTCGGCACGGAGGACGCGGCCGACGCGCGCGGGTGGCTGACCCGAGAGCTCCACATCGTCCAGCCGAAGCTGCTTGTCACGATGGGCGACGAGACCGTCGCATTCGTGTCGGCGCTCGACTTCCCGCTCTCGTCGACGCTCGACCCCGAGCTGACCGGCGAGCTCCAGGCGTTCACGCCGACGATCGATGCCCTCGTGACGCCGGACATCGACGCGTCGCTCGACGAGCAGGGCGCCAAGACGCGCTTCTGGAACGCGTTCAAGGCGCTCGGAGCCTGGTGGTCCGAGCTTCCGCCGTACTGAGCCCGAGGCGAGCCGCCGCGCTCGTCGCCCTTCTGACGGCGCTCGCCGCCTGGGACGCCTTCGCCGGCCGGCTGCCCGCCGTCCCGGACCGGTGGGACGTCACGCTCGTCGCGGCAGTGGTCTTCCCCGGGACATTCGTCGTCGCCTGGCTGCTGCTGCCCCTCGCCGGCGAGCGGCGTCTGCTCGAGGCGGCGCTTGCGACGGGCGCGCTCGCGGCGGCGCTGCACGTGGCCGGCTTGGACGGCCTCTTCAACGTCGCCAAGATCGTCGCGTTCTCCCTCCTCGGGTTCTGGTTCGTCCAGATGCTCGAGGCGCTCACGTGGATCGTGCTCGTCGCCGCGGTGATCCCGTGGATCGACGTGGCCTCCGTCTATCGCGGCCCGACGAAGGTGGTCGTCGAGGAGCAGCCTGGCCTCTTCGAGCGGATCGCCGTGGCGTTTGCGGTCCCGGGCGAGGTGGGCGCCGCTCGCCTCGGGCCGCCGGACGTGATCTTCTTCGCCCTCTTCCTCGCGGCCGCCGCGCGGTACGGGTTGCGTGTCGGAGCGACCTGGATCGGCATGGCGGGCGCCCTCTCGACGACGCTCGTCCTGACCTATGCGCTCGACCTGCACGGCCTCCCGGCGCTGCCGGCGATCTCGCTCGGCTTCCTGCTGCCGAACGCCGATCTTCTCTGGCGCTCGCTGCGCGCAGAGGGGCGCGGCGAGCGCCGCGCCCCTCGTTAGTCGACCTGCGCCGGGGGCGCGGTCCCGGCTAGCAGTTCGCCTTCACCCAGGCCTCGATGTGCTGTGAGGCCTGCTGCACTTCGGCGGAGTCCATCGAGGCGGAGATCTCCTGCAGCTTGGCGAGCGCCTCGGGGCTCGGCGCCTGACCGCTCGTCAGGTCGACGCCCTTGAGCGCGTCGGCGATCTTCGCGAAGTTCTCGGAGATCACCTTGTAGTCGTCCTTGATCTCGTCCGGCACCTGGTCGGCGATCTCGTCGAATGCCTTCGCCGCGTCCTCGATGTTCGCGTCCTGTCCGCTGAGCGACTCGGCGAGCTTCGTCGAGATGCCCGCGAACTGCGCACACTCGCCCGAGAGGTCCCCGAGATCGACGTCCGTGCTGGTCCCGGAGTCGTCGGTCGTCGCCGTCGTGTCCTCCGTCGTGGTCGTCTCCGTGACGACCGTCGTCACGGTCTCCGACGACGCCTCGTCGTTCGAGCTCCCGCCGCAGCCGGCCGCGACGAGCGCGAGCACCGCGATGAGCAGGGCCGCGATCCTTCGTCCGTTCACATCGTCACCTTTCGTCGTTGTGAGCCGGTCGGCTCATCCCCCCTGGACACCGGCATCATGCTCTTCGGCAGAACCGCTCGCACGCGTGAGCAGCGTGACGCTCTCGATGTGCGGCGTATGCGGAAACATGTCGACCGGGGTGCAGCGAACGAGCTCGTAGCCGTATTCGTCACGGAGCACAGCGAGATCGGACGCCAGTGTCGTCGGATTGCAGGACACGTAGACGATCCGGTCGGCGCCGAGGGCGCCGGTCCGGCGCAGGGCCTTGCCCGCGAGGCCGGCGCGCGGCGGGTCGACGACGATGACGTCCGGGGCCCCGGCCCGCTCGGCGAGCTCCTCGAGCGACTGTCCGACGTTGCCCGCGAAGAACCGGGCGTTCCCGACCTCGTTGACCTGTGCGTTCTCGATCGCGCACGCCACGGACTCCTCCGAGATCTCGACGCCCCACACCGACCCGGCGTCTGCGGCGAGTGCGAGTCCGATCGTCCCCGTGCCGCAATAGAGATCGTAGACCGTCTCCGCGCCGGTGAGCGCCGCCGCGTCGCGCGCGAGCGTGTAGAGCGTCTCGGCCATCTCCGTGTTCGTCTGCAGGAAGGCGTTCGGTCGCACGCGGAAGCGCAGGCCGAGCAGCTCCTCCTCGATCCACTCCTGCCCCCAGAGCAGCCTCGTCGGGAGGTTCGTCACCTCGGCCGGCCGGTCGTTCACTGCCCAGTGGAGTGAGCGCACCTCGGGGAACCGGGTGAGCGTCTCGATCAGGTAGTCCGCGTCGAAGCGCTCGCCCGGCGCGGTCACGAGCAGGACGAGCAGCTGTCCTGTGTTCCGGCCCTCGCGGACGACGAGATGGCGGAGATAGCCGCTGTGCGTCCCCTGGTCGTACGCTTCGAGCCCCTCCGATCGTGCCCATCCTGCGATCGCGTCGCGCACCGCGTTGCCGACCCCGGTGGTCAAGAGGCACTCCTCGACGTCGATCACCTCGTCCCACCGCCCCGCGCGGTGGAAGCCGAGCACCAGCCCTTCCTCGCCCGGTGCGAACGAGTACTCGAGCTTGTTCCGGTAGCCGTACACCGACCGGGCGGGAACGATCGGCTCGAGTGGGGGAGACGTGAAGCCGCCGAGGCGGACGAGCGCGTCGCGCACCTGCTGGTGCTTCGCGTGGAGCTGCTGCTCGTACGCCAGGTCCTGGAAACGGCAGCCGCCGCAGACGCCGAAATGCCTGCACGGTGCTGCCACGCGGTCGGGGCCGGGCTCGAGCAGCTCGGTGCGGACGGCTTCCGCGAACCCACGCTTCACCTTCGTCGCGCGGGCGCGCACGAGATCGCCGGGAAGGCCGCCCCGGACGAACACGACGAACCCCTCGAGGCGCCCGACGCCGTTCCCGCCGTAGGCGAGCGAGTCGATCCGGAGCTCGACCTCCTCTCCCTTGTGCACTGGCACGGCCACCGGCGGAGGGTAGCCGCCCTGCGCACGGGCCCGGTCCGCCGAGCGGCCACGCCGCGCGTAGCCTTCGCGCAATGCCCGCGCCGGTGATCCGCGCCGACCGCCTGTCGAAGGACTACGGCGGGGACCGCGGCGTCGCCGACCTCACGTTCGAGGTCGGGCAGGGCGAGGTCTTCGGCTACCTCGGCCCGAACGGGGCCGGCAAGACGACCACGATCCGCCTGCTGCTCGACCTGATCCGGCCGAGCTCGGGTCGAATCGAGCTCTTCGGGTTGGACGTGCGTCGTTCCGGTCCGAGTGCACGCCGGGGAGTCGGCTACCTCCCGGGCGACCTTCGCCTTTACGACCGGCTCACGGCGCGCGAGCACCTGCGCTACTTCGCGTCGCTGCGGGGCATGCGGGACATCGGCGACGGCGAGGGGCTCGCCGAGCGGCTCGAGCTCGAGCTCGACCGGCCGGTGCGGTCGCTCTCGAAGGGGAACCGGCAGAAGGTCGGGCTCGTCCAGGCGCTCATGCACCGGCCGGCGCTCGCCGTCTTCGACGAGCCCACGTCCGGGCTCGACCCGCTCGTGCAGCAGGTCGTCTACGAGCTCGTCGGCGAGGCGACCGCGGACGGCCGCACCGTGTTCGTCTCCTCCCACGTCCTCTCCGAGGTGCAGCACATCGCCGACCGTGTCGCCCTGATCCGCGAGGGACGCCTCCAGCTGGTCGATTCCGTCGAGACGCTGCGCCGGCGGGCATTGAGCCGCGTCGAGGTGACCTTCGCGCAGCTCCCGCCTTCCGGAGCCTTCGACGACGTGCCCGGCGTCCGTGAGGTGGAGCGCCGCGGGCCGGTTGTCCGGCTCACGCTCGAGGGCTCGGCGGACCCGCTCGTGAAGGCCCTCGCGCGGTTCGAGATCGACGCGCTCGACAGCCACGAGGCGGACCTCGAGGACGTCTTCCTCGAGCTGTACCAGAGGCCGGCGGATGCTCGGTAGCGTCTTCTCGAAGTCGCTCCGCGACCTCCGCCGGGGCTTCGTCGCATGGTCGCTCGGCCTCGTCGGCTACGTGGCCCTGATCGTCTCGGTCTTCCCCACGATCAGGGACAATCCCGACCTCAACAAGCTCGTCGAGAGCTACCCGGAGGCGCTCAAGGCGTTCATCGCGTTCGGCGGCCAGTTCGACTTCACGTCTGCGGCGGGGTATCTCGGGAGCGAGCTCTTCTCCTTCATGATCCCTGCGCTGTTCCTCGTTGCTTCAATCGGCAACGGAGCAGGGGCAATCGCCGGCGAGGAGGAGCGCGGCACGCTCGACCTGCTGTTGTCCTTCCCGCTCTCCCGGACGCGGGTCGCCGTCGAGAAGCTCTGTGCGATGGCCGCCGAGGTCGCGGGCCTCGGGGTCGTGCTCTGGCTCGCTCTGTGGATCGGCGCGCGGATCTTCGGGATGCACGTCTCGGCCGCGCACCTCGGAGCGGCCGTGGCCGTGCTCGTCGTGCTCGCCGTCGCCTATGGGGCGATCGCCTTCATGCTCGCCGCGGGGACAGGGCGGAAGAGCCTTGCCGTGGGCGGCACCGTGGCGCTCGCCGTCGGTGCCTACCTCGTCAACTCGCTCGCGGCGCTCGTCGATGCACTGGAGCCCGTCCAGAAGATCTCGCCCTTCTACCACTACGTCGCCGGCGACCCGCTCCACGACGGCCTCGACCCGTGGCACGCTCTCTTCCTCGTCGCGGTCGGCGCCGTCGCCGCCGTCGTCGGTGTCACGCTCTTCGCGCGTCGCGACGTGGCGTCCTGATCAGGCGAGCACCGAGACGTGCACGGACCGCTCGCGCGGGCCGTCGAACTCGCAGAAGAAGATCCCCTGCCACGTGCCCAGTGCCAGCGTCCCGTCGTCCCGCAGCGGGACGAGCACGCTCGGCCCCATGAACGAGGCGCGGATGTGCGTCGGCGCGTTCTCCTCGCCCTCCTCGACGTGCTGCCAGCGCCAGTCCTCCGGGACGATCCGCTCGAGCGCCATCTCGAAGTCGCGCGCGACCATCGGGTCGGCGTGCTCGTTGATCGTCACGCCGGCCGTCGTGTGCGGCACGTAGACGAGCACCGCCGAGCCGCGCGCGCCCGTGACCGCGTCGCGTACGAGGCGCGTGATGTCGACGAGCTGGCTCTGCCGCTCCGTCCTGACCGTCAGCGTCCGCACGCCGTCAGAGGGCACCGCCCGCGGCGGGCGGGGCGCCGGCCTCGAGCGGGTTCTCGTCGCCGGACTCGCGGGCGAGGAAGTCCTCCACGTGCATCACGCTGTCCTTCGACCGTGTGACGACGTCGAGGAGCGCCGACATCGACGAGACCTCCTCGCGCTGCTCCTGGAGAAACCAGTGCATGAACTGCTCGGCGACGAGGTCTCCCTCCGCGCGGGCGGTGAGCGCGAGCTGCTGGATCTGCCCGGTGACGCGCCGCTCCTGGTCGAGGGCGAGCTGCACGGGCGCGACGAAGTCGGGGAACGAGACCTGCGGCGCCTCGACGGCCGGCACGACGACCTCCTCGTCGGCGTCGAGGAGGTACTGCACCATCATCATGGCGTGGTTCCGCTCCTCGACGGCCTGGCGGTAGAAGTGGGCGGCGAGCTGCGGCAGCGTCTGGGCGTCGTAGTGGACGGCGATCGCGACGTACTGCTGCGACGCGCCGAACTCGTAGGCGATCTGCTCGTTGAGTGCTTCCGTGAATCGGGACATGCGCCGATCCTATCGGCGCGCGGCGAGCCACCTTCGCATCGTCCAGTGGGTGTCCGATCAGCCGCCGGCGACCATGCTGCCACGGGTGGTGGCTCGGCGGCACGGCGATCGCGGCGCTCCTCGTCGCGCTCGCGGAGCAGGCGCCGGAGGCGGCCGGAAGGCCGCCTCCGAAGCGCGTCTGCGTCGGACCGTCAGTTTGCGGATGCGTCGACGTCGGCGGGTGCCGACCCGAGCTGGATCCTGCGCGGCTTGGCCTCCTCCGGCTTCGGCACGCGGACCTCGAGGACGCCGTCCTGGTAGGACGCCGCGATCTTCGAGTCGTCGACACCGGCGGGCAGGCCGACTCCGCGCGAGAACGTGCCGTAGCGGCGCTCGAAGCGGAAGAAGCGGTCGCCCTGCTCCTCGGTCGCCCGACGCCGCTCGCCCGTCACGGACAGCGTGTCGTCCGCGACCTCGATCGAGATCTCGCTCTGCGAGAGCCCGGGCAGGTCGAACGCGTACACGACGTCGCTGTCGGTCTCCCACACGTCGAGCGCGGGGACCCAGCCCTGCGAGGCTCGACCGCGGCTCTCGAGCAGTCCGTCGAAGAGCCGGCCCATCTCGCTCTGCATCTGCGCGATGTCGCGAAACGGCTCCCAGCGTACGAGTGTCGTCATGATCTCCTCCTGGTTCGGAAGTTCCGTTCTATGGAGTATATAATATGCGTCATCCAATAGCAAGTTTCTGCGGAGTACGATCGCGCTCATGACGGGGATTCCAGACACGCTCAAGGGCAGGAGCTTCACGCGGGTCGCCGACTGGACCCCGGACGAGCTCGAGACGGCGCTCGACCTCGCAGACGAGCTCAAGGTCGAGCGCGCGCGCCGGCGTGAGCTTCGGATCCTCCCTGGCCGGACGGTGGGCCTCATCTTCCGCAAGCCGTCGACGCGCACGCGCATCAGCTCCGAGGTGGGGATCGCCGAGCTCGGCGGGATGGCGCTGTACGTCCCGGCCGCCGACCTCCAGCTCTCGCGTGGGGAGTCGACGCGAGACACCGCGCTCGTCCTCTCGCGGTTCCTGAGCGCGATCACGATCCGCACGTTCGACCAGGCGGAGGTGGACGAGTTCGCGGAGCACGCCACGATCCCGATCGTCAACGGCCTGACCGACACGTCCCATCCGCTCCAGGCGCTCGCCGACGCGATGACGATCCGCGAGCGCTTCGGCACGCTCGAGGGCGTTCGGCTCGCCTACCTCGGCGACGGCAACAACGTCTGCCACTCGCTGATGCGGATCGCCGCCCGCACGGGGATGCATCTCGTCGCCGCGTCCCCCGAGGGTTACTTGCCCGATCCGGCGGTCGTCGACTCCTGTCGGGAGGACGCCTCGGCGAGCGGGGGGAGCATCGAGGTCGTTGTCGACCCGGGCGATGCCGTCGCGGGCGCCCGCGTGCTCTACACCGACGTCTGGACGAGCATGGGCCAGGAGGACGAGCACGAGCGACGGCTCCGCGATCTTGCCCCCTACCGCATCGACGGCGAGAAGCTCGCGGCCGCGGCGCCGGACGCGGTGGCGCTCCACTGCCTGCCCGCGCACGTCGGCGAGGAGATCACCGCCGACGTGCTCTACGGCGACCGCTCGCTCGTCTGGGACCAGGCGGAGAACCGCCTCCACGTCTACAAGGCCGTGCTCGCCCTCACGGTGCGATGAGGTTCGACGACGTCGTTCGCGAGGCGCTCGACAGCCTGCCGCCCGAGCTCGCGGGGGGCCTGCGGAACGTCGCCGTCGTGGTCGAGGAGGAGGATCCGGACGACCCCGACCTGTACGGCGTCTTCGAAGGCGTCCCGCTCACCGAAGGCGGGCCGGCACCCGGCGAGCTGCCGAACCGGATTGCGATCTTCCGCCGGCCGCTCGAGGCCGACTTCGAGGATGTCGACGAGCTCCGCGACGAGATCCGGATCACCGTCCTGCACGAGCTCGGCCACTACTTCGGGCTCGACGAGGCCCGGCTCGCGGAGCTCGGGTACGAGTGACGTCCTTCCTCGGCATCGTCACCTGGGTGGCCCTCGGGCTCGGTGTAGTCGTGATCGGGATGTTCCTCTTCGGCCGGCGTGGTTAGAGATCGTTCGAGATGGGAATGCTCGAGGCCGAACGATCGTTTTTCCGTCCATGGACACCATCTCCCTGTACCACGTCGAGATCGAGGAGTTGAGCGAGCGGCGCGTGGCGCTCTGGAACTCGCTGTCGCAAGGACGCGATCCGGCGGTGGTGGAAGAGATCAAGGCGCTCGACGCGCGGCTCGACGAGCTCTGGGCGATGATCAGAGCCGAGCGAGCCCGGATCAGGTTCGGCGAGCGCGACGAGATCGTCCGGCGGGCGCGGGCCGAAGAGCGGCTCGAGCGCGCCGCGTAGTCGAGACGGCGGGCCCGCATATCGGCGTTCCGGCAGGGAACGCTCCGGGTTCGCCGTACCATGTGCACGTGCTCGTACGCCGTGCCGACAGCGACGACCCCGTCGCGCAGGAACGCCAGGCGCTCGCCGAGCAACACGCCGCGCTCGAGACGCTGAAGCGTCAGCTCGCAGAGCGCGTGGCCGCGGTCAAGCAGCGAGAGGACGAGCTGCGTGCTGCGATCGCACGCGTCGAAGCCGGTCAGGCGCCGGCCGTCCAGCTTCCGCCGCGCGTCGACCCCGAATCGGACCGCATCGCAAATCGTGCCGCTGCGCTCGCCGAGCGCGAGCGGGCGGTTGCCGCCCGCGAGGCGGCGCTCGTCTCCGCGGCGGCGCACCGTGCCGGCGGATCGGCGAACGGCGACCCCGCGCTCGCCGAGCGCGAGGAGGCCCTCGATGCGCGAGCGCGGCAGCTCGACGCGCGACTGGCCCAGATCGAGGAGCGGGAGCGCGCCGTCGACGAGCGGGAGCGAGTCCCGCCGGATCCCGACGCCGCCCGTCTCGCGGAGATAGACGCCCGCCTCGACGAGCTCCGCGCGGCCGAGGAGGCGTTCCTGCGCACGCGCCGCGAGCTGGCCGACCACTCCGACGCGATCGCGGCCCGCGAGCAGCTGCTCGCGCAGCGCGAGCGCGATCTCGACGAGCGCGAGGACGGCTGGGGCGGTCCCGACGTGCGCGAGCTCGAGGCGCGCCTGCGCAAGCTCGAGACGCAGCGCACCGCCCTGGGCCAGACGCAGGGGTTCAGCGGCGGCTTCCGCAAGCTCGAGCAGGAAGGCACGCGCCGGCCTCCCTCGGGCTGAAACCCACAGGGCTTTCTCAGCGAAATCCCACCTCGGACTGGCTCAATGCGGAGTGCAGCCGGAACGACGAGGGGAGATTCGATGAGACCGAAGATCTTGATGGTGGGTGCGGCCGCTCTCGCAGTCGCGGGCGGCGGTGCCGCGATCGCCGCCTCGAAGAGCGGCTCGCCGCAGGAGGAGAGCAAGGCGATCGTCGACGACGTCGCGAAACAGCTCGGGGTGACCCCGGCCAAGCTCTCGAGCGCGCTCGAGAAGGCGCTCGAGAACCGCGTCGACGCGGCGGTGGCCGCGGGACGGCTGACGAAGGAGCAGGGCGACGCGCTCAAGAAGCGGATCGAGGCCCAGGACTATCCGTTGGTCGGCGGCTTTGGGCCCGGCCTCGGCCACCGCGGCGGCCCCGGCATGCACGGCTTCGGCCACCTCGACGCCGCCGCGACCTACCTCGGCACGACCGAGGCCGAGCTTCGCACCCAGCTCGCGGCAGGCAAGACGCTCGCGGACGTTGCGAAGGCGAAGGGCAAGTCGGTCGACGGACTCGTGTCGGCCCTCGTGGCGGACGAGAAGAAGGAGCTCGACGCGGCGGTCAAAGCCGGCCGCATCACGCAGGCGCAGGCCGACGCATTCCTCGCGAACGCGAAGCAGCGGTTCACCGACCTCGTGAACGGCACGCTGTCCGAGAGGACGCACGGCCGCTTCGGCGGACCGCCCGGCGCCCTACGGCTCGGCCCGCAGCGCCACGGCGCCACGATCTGACCCCGAACCCTCGCGGCCGGACCGAGTCCGGCCGCGAGGCTAGAATGTGTCTCCCGGGGCGTTAGCTCAGTTGGGAGAGCACCAGCTTTGCAAGCTGGGGGTCGCCGGTTCGAGCCCGGCACGCTCCACCTTCGAAGCCCCTGCTAAAGCGGGGGTTTCGTCGTCTCTAGAGGGAACGCGTCGAGGGTCATGGCCGCAAAATGGCCGCAGCCGTTCCCGAGACGTGTCTCACGCGGCCATCACGACGCGCGGCTATCGAGGGACTGATTCCTGCATGCGCCCACGTGTTACCTCGTACGCGAGAGCCCCGACCAGCGCGCCGACGACGGGACCGACGACGTAGACCCAATAGTCGTTCCATTCGCCAGCCGCCAAGGCGGGGCCGAACGAGCGGGCCGGATTCATCGATGCCCCGGTAACTGGCCCGCCGAAGAGCGCATCGAGGGCCACGGTTCCGCCGATCGCGATCGCGGCGGCGGCCCCGACGGCGCGCGTGTCTGTCGCGACGGCCATGATCACGAACATGAGGAAGGCCGTCATGACCACCTCGTAGACGACGGCTGATCCGGCCCCGACAGTGGGAACTGTCGCGCCGAGGTTCGCGGGCGTTCCGTCCCAGAGGGCTCTGAGTAGCAGCGCGCCAGCGGTCGCACCGACGAGCTGGGCGGGGATGTACCACGCGGCGTCACGGATTGGGAAGTGGCGGCTGGCGCAGAACGCAGCCGTGACGGCCGGATTGATATGGGCGCCGGACAGGTGGCCGGTCGCGTAGATCATGACCATGATCACGAGCCCGAAGGTGATCGCGATCCCGTTCGAGCCGAGGTCGCCGCCGCGCTCGGCGTTCGCGACGATCGCGCCACATCCGGCGAAGACGAGCGCGAACGTCGCGAATGCCTCGGCGAGGCACCGCCGAGCGAGCGAGGGTCTAGGCAAGTAGCTCGCTGATCAGCTTCTGGACGCGGGCGTCGATCTGATCACGAATGCGGCGGACCGTCTCTACGTCCTGCCCTGCCGGGTCGTCGAGCGTCCAATCCTCATACCGCTTTCCGGGGTAGATCGGGCAGGCGTCCCCGCAGCCCATGGTGATCACCACGTCGGCAGCGCGGACGACCTCGTCGGTCAGCGGCTTCGGGAATTCCTCGCCCATGTCGACGCCGACCTCTGCCATCGCCTCGACGACGGCGGGATTGATTTCCTCGCCGGGGTCGCTGCCTGCCGAGCGAACATGAACGCGGCCGTCCGAGCGAAGCTTCACGAGCCCTGCCGCCATCTGGCTACGTCCCGCGTTATGGACGCAGATGAAGAGGACCTCGGGCATCTCTTTCGTCATCAGTCCTTCCGTCTGGGCCAACGCCTTCAGCCGCTCGCGCGCGAAGCGATGCGCGAGGACGGGTACGAAGACGTTCACTTTGCTGGGGCCGAGTAGGTCGACCGACTCGGCGATGTATCGCTCGATCGTTTCCTGCGAGAAGACGCCAGCGAACTCGCTGCTCAGTGACTCGGCGGCCTGGCGGACGTGATGCTGGGTGACAGGGTCGAGCATCTGGCTCATGGCGATTCATTTCTCGTGTTCCGTCAGCAGCAGCCCGCTGAGGCTGCGGGCTGGACGACAGGTAGTCCCTTTCGCGCTGGGTCGGCGGTCTTCGCGGCTTTCACGATCGCGCCATGCATCCCGTCGGCGACCTGGTGCGTGAACTCGACGCTGATCTGCTCGAAGCCAGCCGCTTCGAGCCCGGCCTCGTACTCGCCCTTCGAGAGGGCGCCTGCGATGCAGCCGACGTAGCTGCCGCGCTCGGCCCGGTCGGCGGGGGCCAAGTCGTCCTCGGCGACCACGTCGCTGATCCCGATCCGGCCGCCGGGGCGTAGGACGCGAGCGATTTCGGTCAGGACGGCGGGTTTGTCGACCGACAGATTGATGACGCAGTTCGAGATGACGACATCGACTGAATCCGCCGGAAGCGGTATCTGCTCGATCACGCCCTTCAGGAAGTGGGCGTTCGTAATCCCTGCCTCGCGAGCGTTCTTCTGCGCGAGGGCGAGCATCTCGTCGGTCATGTCGACGCCGTAGGCGACCCCGGTCGGACCGACTCGTTTCGCCGAAAGGATCACGTCGATCCCGCCGCCCGATCCCAGGTCGAGGACCGTCTCGCCCTCATGCAGGTCGGCGACGGCGGTCGGATTGCCGCAGCCCAGCGAGGCGAGGACAGCGGCCTCGGGCAGCTCGCCACGCTGCTCGGCGGCGTAGAGCGCCTCGCCAAACATCTCGGCGTCGGCGCTGGGCTCGCAGCAGGCGCCGCTTCCGCATCCGCAGCCGTCGGTTCCGTCCATCACGGCGCGGGCGGATTCCGCGTAGCGACGGCGGACCTCGTCGCGCAGCTCGTCAGCGGTCGTCGCCATCAGCAGCAAACTCCCTTCAGGTCGGCGACGGTCGCGAGCGTGTCGATGGCGTCGCTCTTCAGTGAGAAGTACGCCCACTTCCCGCGCTGCTCGCGCTCGACCAGCCCGGCATCGAGCAGCCGCTTCAGATGGTGGGAAACCGTCGGCTGGCTCAAACCGAGCGGCTCGATCAGATGGCAGACGCAGACCGGCTCGCCGTCGTTCGTCGCGAGCAGGTTCACGATCCGAACGCGCGCCGGGTCGGCCAGCGCCTTAAACAGCTCGGCTGTCGCTTCGGCTTCCTGGTCGGACAGAACCTCTGCGCTGAGCGGCGCGCAGCACTCGATTGGGTCGAGAGTCAGAGTCAAACAATCACCTCGGTCATATCGACTGACGTAAATGTATCGAGGTCCATCGATACGTGTCAAGGCGTCTACCCTCGACGCGATGCCCCGCGCCGCGAGCGTCTGCGCCGAACCTCGCTGTCCGAACCTCGCCGAGCGACGAGGACGCTGCGCCCTACATGCGCCGCCGCCCTTCGCCGGGACGGGCGGCCCAGCTCGAAGAGCGCGCGGGCTACCGACGACCTGGCCGACAATCCGAGCGCGAGCGATCCGACGGGCTCGCGGTCGCTGCTCGCGCTGCCGGTCGACCAGCGAGCTGCAGGTTCACCATCGCGACGGCGACCTCGCGAACAATCTCGACGCGAACCTGCTCGTAGGGCTTCTGCTCGGCGCTGCTCTCGTCTCCTTGCTGGTCGGCGAACGGATCGAGGCGACCGCGATCGCGGCGATCGTGCTCCTCAACGCGCTTCTCGGCTTCGTCCAGGAGGCCAGGGCCGAAGGCGCTGTGCTCGCGCTCCGGGACGTGCTCGAGCGACGAACGACCGTCGTTCGCTCCGGCCAGGTGCGCGAGCTGCCGGTAGAACGGCTGGTTCCTGGCGATCTTGTGGTGCTCGGAGACGGCGAGCGGGTGCCTGCGGACGGGCGGCTGGTGATGGCCGCGGGGCTTGCCGTCGACGAGTCGACTCTGACGGGCGAGTCGGTACCCGTTGACAAGACGATCGAGTCGGTGCCCGAGGAGACACCGTTGGCTGACCGCTCCTCGATGGTCTACGCGGCGTCGGCGGTGACGCGCGGACGGGGTCGCGCCCTTGTCACGGCTACCGGTCTGCGACCGAACTGGGGAAGATCGCCGGTCTGACGGAGCAGGGCGAAGCCGCCGCCCACGCCGCTGCAGCGGCGCGTTGGGGCGCTCACGCGGGTGATGGCACGTCCCGAACGCCTACCTCCCCTATCGCGCGCACGCGCGCACGCGCGAGGTAGCGACCGGCCGAGAGCGTACCCCACCCCCTCGCGAGGTCGTGACGAGTGGGGCCTGTTCGCGGGGGTCTCACCCCGACGAGTGTGCCTGCGCTGGAGCGAAACGTTCGACGACGGCGCGCTCTATTACGGCGAGTTGCTTCTCGAGATCGCTCTCGGATAGCGCCGCGACCCGTGCGTAGAACGTTTCCGGGTCGCGGCCGTAGCCCAGCGCCAGCAGGTCTCGATCCGCTTCTTTCCACGGCAAGGAGTTCCACATGGTGGTGGTAAGACGGGGCACGTCCTGCGCCTCAAGTGACCGGCGCTCCACCTCGTAGACCGAGGTTTGGGCTTCCGAGCGGCGCTCGATGCCGAGCGGACGGGCCAGCCATTCGATCTCGATGCTCCGGTCGAGCCCGTCCCGGAGGAGCTCCGGCTGGAGGAGGTAGAGGAGAAGGCGCGCATAAGTGCGGGTGTCGCGGAGGAGCACGCGAAGCTCGAGGTCGCTCAGCGCGGCACGGACAGCCTCGTCGGCCGAAAGCTCGTCGCGGCTCGCGAGGAAGCAGCGATAGGCGGTTGCGAAGCCACGCCGCAATGCGTCGAGGTGCACCAATGCTGTCGGAACGCTGTCGCCGAGCCGGACACGATGGTTCATGCTCGGTCGCGGCCCGGACACAGTGACGCGGCGCATCTGATCCGTGTTGACGTGCTCCCAGGTCGGGAATGTGAGGCCGGCATCCTGGTCGGCGTCGGCGCCAAGAGCGGAGAGATCGAGTGGCGGTCCCTCAGGTTCGGCATACCGACTCGGGAGCATCCCCGTCCGGTCGACCGTCGCGGGGTACGGTGTCGGATTCAGCACCATCTCAAGGTCGACCACGATCGGCTCGTCTGCACACGCGATCAGGTTGTCGGAGTGAATGTCGGTCGCGGCGAGGACGTTCAGGGCAGCGAGTGTCGCTCCGGCGCGGACGTGGAAGGCCTCGACCTGGTCAACGGTCTTACATATTTCGGACTGCACCCATTCGCTCCAGTGGTGCGAACCACGATCGAGGACGCGTGGCGCGGTCAGCGCGAACGCCTCTTGCCTCTCGTTCAGCCAGGTGAGGACCGCCGCCCAAGCTCGCTCGCCTCCGGCGCCCCGTGGCTTGTAGACGACACGGCGGCCGTTCGCGAGCGCTAGCGCGACGGCGGTCGCCCCACCGTCGTGCCGGTCCGAGAGCTCCGATTGGGCTCCGACAATCGACCGTTCGGCTGAGTCGAGATCGGCGTCGAGCAGGCTCCCCAGGTCACCGACGTCAGCGAGGTAACGGTTGCAGAGAGCGGCGGTCGTGCGCACCCACTGCTCGACTCCCTGCGCGAGGAGGCGCGCCAACACGGGATAGCGGCCGAAAATCCGGAGCAGCCCGCCGCCATCCATCTCTTCAAGGAAAGCCTCGTAGATCTCCGTCGTCCTCGGCCGCGAGCAGAACTGATCCTCGAATACTGCAATAGGTACGTGGCGGATCCGGAACTCATAGAACTCCTGGCCGAGGGGTCCGCTCGCGACAAACGTCAGATGGGCAAGCAACTCCTGCTCCAACTGCCGTGCCGCCGACGGGGCGAGCGCGTACGCGTATGCGCTTGTCGCCCTGACCTCATCGCGCGCGTGGCGGATCGCGCGCTTGAAGAGTTCCTCGAACGGAAGCGGCATCCCGCGCTCGCCCCCGGAACTGGTCGTGACGCTGCCCGGGCCGGCGACGAAGGCGGCCCGGAAAGTGTCCATCCACGGCGGCAGGTCGACGATGTGTTGCTCTCCTCCTAGCAACGCGTCGAGCTCCTCCCGCCCGAAGGCGGCGCCGGAAAGCCGGCGGGACAGAACCTTGTCGCTCCCGAGGACCGCCCGCCACCGAGCCTGGCGCGCGAGCGCATCTGCGGCGGTGGGGGTTCGTCGACCCGTGGGCGGTCGGCGATCCCAGAGCGGTGTGGCTCGTGCCGCGACGTCGGTCAGCCATGCCTCACTGCCGACTGCCGGTTCCGGGAGGGCCAGTGTCGACCCGGCTTGAATACGACTCAGAGGCGGGTCGGGTGCCAGCTCTTCGTGTAGCTCAGGCAGCCGTCGGCGCACGAGCTCGGGACAGGCTTGGGCTTCTTCTTCTTGATCATCGCCGCGACATCGGCGACGCTATCGTCGCCCTCGTTGAAACGCCGGACGATGTCCTGCTTGACGGCGCGCTCGAACTCCGCGCGAGTGAACGTGTAGCCGAACTCGCGGGCGATTTCGAGGACCTCTCCGGCCATCACGGCGTTTCCACGCACGACCGCGGCCTCGACTCGGGCGCTGAGCTTCGCGTTGCTCTGAGCGTGGGCGAGAAAATCGAGGGGAGTGTCGTTCTTCGGCAACGTCGACCTCCGGTCGTCGGGTGTTCGGAGTGACTCTAGGGGATCCTCGGTCAAAGCGCGAACGTATGGAGGCGTCAGGCGACCGGGTCTACGGACGCGTCGACCATCTTGACAAGGCGGTGTCGTTAGAGGTCGGCGTGGAAGCCGACGATCCTCCTGACCTCACGCCCCCACGTAAGCGGCATGGGTTCTCAATGATGACCATCCCCGACTGTCCGTGACCAACCTCGGGCAGCACTGTCACGCCGGAGGTCGCGGGTTCGAGCCGTGCGCGTCCGTCGCTCATCCAGCCGTTTCCTGGAGCATCGAGGGCAGAGCCAGCGCCGGCTCTGCGATTCTCACAGCCGCGCTTCCTCAGACGCGAGCGCTTAGGCACCTGTGCGACTACCGCGCCGACCCGGCTAGGCCACCTCTTGCTGCCGGAGCTGATCGTCGGAGAGCGAAGCGAGCTTCTTCGGCACGACCATGCGCCAGGCGTCGAAGACGAGCTCGCGGAGCTCGTCCTTGGCGAGCGCGTCCAGGCGAACGACCAGCCACTGGTAGCGCATGTCGGACGGCTTGGGGCGCAGAAACCTGTCTGGGTATGTCTCGAGCGCAGCTTCGCGCTCCTCCTTTGGGAAGGCGAAGCCCATCAGCGTCTCGTCCCGCGAGAAGGCCAGAAACACGATCTGTCCGACGCGGAACTTGATTCGACCCCGAACGAGGACCTCGTGCGAGCGCGGCAACCCCGCCGTCAGATTGCGAACGTCGTCGATCGTCACGGCCATCTCGCGAAGAGGGTAGGTCACGCGGCGTGATCGCCGTGTCAGATTCGTGTCAGATCACGCCGACGAACGCTGACCAACGCAGCCGCGAAGCAGACCCGGGAACCGCTTGTTCTCTGCCGCCTGACCCCTCATGAGCCACACGGGCCACCCATAGACCGAATTTGCAAGCTGGGGGTCGCCGGTTCGAGCCCGGCACGCTCCAACGAGAAAGGGCCGCAAATGCGGCCCTTTCGTTTACGAGAGTGGCAGCAGCGAGTCATGAACCAGCCCTCTGGTCAACTGATTGGTCAACCGTGACGCTGCCAAGCCCGACCGATGCCAGCGATACGCGGATCCTCTTGCGCTCCTCGGCGTCGCGGAACGGCTTGGCGTAGTCGCCGCCTTCAGGGCCCCAATCACCCCACTCGCTGGGGAGCCGTCCCCGTCACGGACGTCATCGATGACCTTCGCACCGATCGCGAGTACGACGCGGCGATGGCTGCGTTGCTCGACTCGCCCTTCGACGCGCTCAGCGACAAGCAGTCGGAGCTTGTGTATGACGCAGAGGGCCTCTATGAGTGCCTGCGGGTGCCCTGGGATGCCTCGCCCGAGGATCTGCGGCGCGCATACACCGCTCGCGCGCGCGCCGTTCACCCTGACGTTCGTCCCAGTGAGTAGGAGCCCCTACGACGAGATGATTCTGCTCAATCGCGCCTGGGAAATCCTCCGCGACCCGCAGATGAGAGCTGCCTACGATTGGCTCGAAGCAAATCGCACGCGGGTGGCGGCATGAGTCGCGTACTCGTCTTTGCAGCCCTCGCCGTGAGCCTCGTCGTCCCGGTGGGGTCGGTCGCGCTCGCCGCGACATCGTCCGGTTCCAATCCGGATACGGAAACGATCGAGATGCCGACCACGCCGACTGCTAACCCGATAACGCCGCCGACATCGATACCGTCCGGGGAGTCAACCAGTCCGCGCCCGAAACCGGCCGTGCACGGAAGCTCAAGCGCGCCAACCTTTCCCGTTCAGCCGCCTCGAACTCAATCG
Source organism: uncultured Actinomycetes bacterium (assembly GCA_963821365.1). Lineage (GTDB taxonomy): Bacteria > Actinomycetota > Thermoleophilia > Gaiellales > Gaiellaceae > Gaiella. The sequence continues at coordinate 2,612 of CAWGDT010000002.1, read as the reverse complement.
GTTGAGCTGTTCGATGGCCGACGAGTCACGGTGTCCTACGCATGCCGTGTCTCACGAAATCTTGATGGTCACAAGAGCGACGCAGCCGCAGCCGCGAAAGACCTTCCGGCTCTCAAGCAGAGGGTGCTCGACACAAAGCGAGACCTCAAGTCTTTCCTAGCGCGGCATCCGGGCAGGTACCTCGACTCAGGCGACTATGCAGTCTATGAGTCACTCAAGGGACCCTACGAAAGCGCATGCACGGACTACAACAGTCAAATCGACAGCTTCAACAAGCTCGTCCGCGTCTACAACAATCTCCTCACCGAGTGCGAGATCGGTTGAGCGCCGTCAGTTGACCAACGGTTGACCACGCCGCGCCAAGGCGCATCAATGCTGGCCTCGTGGGATGGCCACCGGCTGTACGAGTCGGAGGCCAGGTCGCCTCGGCGCGAGGTGGACATCTCCGCGAGAAACCAGGAGAGGGGCAGGGTGGAGGGTACCCCCTTCGCTGGCTTCAAGCGTCTGGAACCTGGTTCCGGGCTAGACACGCACGGAGATCAGTCGCCGGCGCTGGGCTAGTCGTCGCCGATGCGCTGGAGCTCGTAGGCGGGTGTCGCGCGGGCGAAGCCTTTCATCTGCAGCGGAGCGACTGGTCTGGCCTCGACCCGTTCTTCGAGCGCCGCGTATGCGCGCTGGCTCACGAGGATCTGGCCCGATCGGGCCTCGTCGCTCAGCCGTGCGGCGAGGTTGGTCACGCTGCCAAGGGCGCCATAGTCGTAGCGTCCCTCGAACCCGATCCGGCCCAGCGTTGCGTGCCCGACCGCGATGCCCGCGCCAAGCCCGAGCTCATAGCCGCGCTTGCGCCAACCGACGGCGAGTTCCCCGATCCGGTCGCGCATCGCGATCGCCAGCTTCGCCGCCTGCAGCTCGTGGTCGCGCACCGGGACGGGATCGTTGAAGAAGACCATCAGCCCGTCACCCGCGAAATGCTCCAGCGTTCCCCCGAACGCGTTCACGAGCTCCCCGCACACAGCGTGGTACTCGCGCACGACCTCGATCAGCTCCTCGGGCTCGGCAGTCTCGGTGAACGCTGTGAACCCACGCAGATCGAAGTAGACGACCGTGATATGGGCACGATGACCGGCAAGAAGCTGCGCCCCCTCGACGCTCGACACGAGGGCAGCCACCTCGGGCGAAAGGAACCGCGACAACTCGGTCCTCTGCCGCTCGACTGTCTCGAACAGCGTCGCGTTGCCGATCGCGATCGCGCTCTGATCGGCAAACGTCGCCATCAACGCGACTTCACCGTCCTCGAACGGCCTGGCGTCCTCCCGCGCGATCCCGATCACTCCCGCCAACTCGTCCTCGACGAGTACCGGCAGCCCCAGCAGGGTTCGATAGGCGCCGAGCTCAACTGCGGGAAAGGAGTAGTCCGAATCGGCATCGACATCGGCGATGTGCACCGGCTTCCCCGACAGCGCGACACGACCGATCAGCGTGCTGGGATCACGCTTCGCCGGATGGAGGCGCTCGTACTCGATGAACTCCGGTGGCGCCGCAAAGCTCGCACGAACGTGGAACACGTCATCGTCCGCGAGCCAGAGAACGCACGAGTCTGACCGGCAGAGTCGGGTCGCTGCCTCGACGATTTGGTCGAGAATCGGCTGAAGCCGCATGCGGGACCGGCTCAACGCCCGCAGAACATCCACCACCCCCTCATGCCGGGCACGCAGCTCATCCAGCTGCCGGGTCAACTCGGCGACATGGCCACTCTCCGCGGGTATCTCAGCCACCGAATGACGACCCTACTAACACCGTCGACGAACGGAAACCGCGAGAGAAAGCCGGCCACGCGACAAGCACCGCACAGGGATTGTCGGGACGTCCGCGCCGATGCACCCCGCCAGCTGTCGAAATGCGGCGCGCCGTCCGGGTCGGTTCGCGGGTCCTACCTCTTCCTCTGCGCGCACGTTGGGACACGCGAGACGCGGTTGGCCCGTCCCGAACGCCCACCACTTCCTCTCGCGCGCACGCGCACACACGCGAGACCTTCATTACCGAGGGTAGCCCACCCCCCTCGAAGCGGTGATCGCGGTGGGGCCTGGTCGCAGGGGGTCGTCCTGGTCAGCTAAGGGCTCATCTCGTCCATCTGAGACATCGGGCCGCCTCCCGGGAATGGTGAGTGCTGGAATCATGTCGCGAGCGGCGAGCAGTAGCACGCCGAGCAAGAACAGAATCGTCGCCGTCCCATAGGTCGCGGCACGACGGGACGGAATCAGCTTCTCGAACGCAATGAGCCCGGCGACCACCGCCCCGCCTTTGCAAGCTGGGGGTCGCCGGTTCGAGCCCGGCACGCTCCATCGCATGAAGAGGTCGATTCGGAGGCGACGACGCTCGTCGATTCGAGTTGTGGGAGCCCCGATGTCAGAATTTGTCAGATTCGGGCGTTGAGCAGTCCCGAGAACGCGGCGGCCAGCTTTTCGCTGATCTCGTCGCGGCCGCGCGCTTCCTCGAGCTCGTGGGCGTAGATGTCAAGGGTCACGGACGGCCGCGACTGGCCCGAGCTGGCGCGAAGCTCGAACGGGGTCGATGCCTTGTCGGATGAGGTGGTCGGGGAGCTCCGAGGCCCA
>CAWGDT010000001.1:0-49269 GCA_963821365.1 uncultured Actinomycetes bacterium | reverse complement strand
CCCGGCAGGAATCGAACCTGCGACCTCGCGCTCCGGAGGCGCGCGCTCTATCCCCTGAGCTACGGGCGCGGGGACGGCTCAGTGTAGACGAGCGTTGTCGGCGTCGCGTGTCCGTTCTAGGCTCGTGGGATGCCGGTCGGAGACGTCAGCTCGAGGTACGCGGACATCGTCGAGCTCGTGTTCTCGTCGACGATCGCGGCGAAGGCGTGGCTCGCGACCGGTGCGGTCGCGCTCGCGATCGTGCAGGTCCTCACCGCGTCGCGGATGTGGGGACGGCTCCAGCGGGTCGTTCCTCTCTCGTTCGAGACGGCGAAGACGGTGCACCGCTGGTCAGGGCGGATCGCCCTGCTGCTGACGCTGCCCGTGTTCTTCCATTGCGTCACGATGCTCGGCTGGAAGACGCCCGACGCACGGGTCACGGTGCACGTGATCGCCGGATCCTTCGTGTACGGCGTCGTCGCGGCGAAGCTGCTGGTGATCCGGTGGAAGGGCTATCCCCACTGGGTGCTCCCGGTGCTGGGCGGATCGCTCGCCGCGATTCTCGCGACGCTCTGGCTGACGTCCGCGCTCTGGTACTTCACGACGGTGCGGTTCGGGTTCTGATGACGAAGCGCCGGATCGGCCCCCCGCTGGCTCTCGTCACGGTGACGCTGGCGACGTTCGGGCTCGCCAAGTGGCACCCGTTCACGCCCTCGGTCTCGGCGGCCCCGGCCGTCGCCGGTGATCCGACCCACGGTCGCAAGGTCTTCGTCGTGAACTGCGCCGGATGCCACGGGATCCAGGCCCAAGGAGACGTCGGCCCGTCCCTGCACGGAACCGGACTGACCGCAGCCGAGATCGAGGCGATCGTCGCCTCCGGGCGCGGCGTGATGCCGGCCGGGCTCGTGACGGGGCAGGATGCCGCCGATGTAGCGGCGTACGTCGCCTCGCTCGCGAGCTAGTCTCGCGGCCGATGGAAGTCCGCGCGGAGATCGTCCGGCTGTACCTCGCGCAGACGTTTGTGATCAGTCGCGAGTCGCAGGACTGGGCGGACGTCGTCCACGTCACGATCGAGCACGACGGGGTCGAGGGCAGGGGGGAGGCGGCGCCGATCCAGCGCTACGGCGAGACGGCCGAGAGCGCGCTCGCCTTCGTCGAGCGGCACGGGCAGCTCGTGGGCGACGACCCGTTCGCGCTCGAGGAGATCGGCGCTTGTCTCGCCGAGATCAGCGGGGAGCAGGCCGCGAAGAGCGCGCTCGACGCCGCCCTCCACGACCTTCAGGGCAAGCTGCTCGGCGTCGCGGTCAATTGCTTGCTCGGGCTCCCCCTCGGCGGCCCTCCGACCTCGTGGACGGTCTGGCTCGGCGACCCGGACGACATGGCCCGACGCGCAGCGGCCGCGACGCCGCGCTTCCGGCGGCTCAAGCTGAAGCTCGGCGGGGGCGACGGGCTCGACGTGGAGCGCGTCCGGTCGGTCCGCGCCGTGACCGAGCTCCCGCTCATGGTCGACGTGAACGAGTGGTGGACGATCGACGAGGCGCTCGACGCGTGCGGCGAGCTCGCCGCGCTCGGAGTCGAGTACGTCGAGCAGCCGCTCCGCGAGGGCGACCCGGGCGCGGCGGAGCTCCGGCGTCGCGCGCCCCTTCCGATCTACGTCGACGAGAACTGCCACACGCTCGCGGACGTCGCGGCGTGCCGCGAGGTGGCGCACGGGATCAACATCAAGCTCGCGAAGTCGGGCGGCATCCGCGAGGCGGTCAGGATGGTGCACGCGGCGCGCGCTCTCGGGCTGGGCGTGATGCTCGGCTGCATGGTCGAGTCCGGGCTCGGAATTGCGGCCGGGTGCGCCGTCGCGCCGCTCTGCGACCACGTCGACCTCGACGGCAATCTGCTGCTCGCGCACGATCCGGCGCCCGGGCCGTCGTTCTCGGACGGTGTCCAGGTCGCGTCGGGGGAGCCCGGCCTTGGCTGCGGGTGAGCGCACGCTGATCCTCGCCGAGGGCTTCTCGGCCGACCCGCACTACGGGAAGACGCTGCGAGGCGTGCTGCGCTACAGGCGCGACGACGTCGTCGCGATCCTCGACTCGATGCGAGCGGGTGCGAGCGAGGCGGGCGTCCCCATCGTCGGTGACGTGGACGACGCCCTCGCGTACGGGCCGCAGGTCGCGATCGTGGGGGTCGCGACACAAGGGGGGCGCTTTCCGCCGGCGTGGCGCGACCTTCTGCGCGCCTGCATTGCCGCGGGCCTGTCGGTCGAGAACGGGCTGCACGAGATGCTCCGCGACGATTCCGAGCTCCGCCCGCTTGCGGACGCCGCCGGCGTGGAGCTTCGGGATCTCCGGCGTCCGCCGCCGGGCCTCGACTGCGCGACGGGCGCGAACCTCGAAGTCGATGCGCGGATCGTCCTCACGGTGGGCTCCGATTGCGCGATCGGCAAGATGACGGTCTCTCTCGATCTCGACCAGGCCGCACGGGAGCGCGGGCTCGCGTCGCTCTTCGTCCCGACGGGACAGACGGGGATCGCGATCGCCGGGTGGGGGATCGCGGTCGACGCCGTCGTGGCCGACTTCATCTCGGGCGCCGCCGAGCAACTCGTTCTGGAGGGACGGCGGCGGGGCGGCGACCTGCTGTGGGTCGAGGGCCAGGGCTCGCTCGTGCACCCCGCGTACTCGGGTGTCACGCTCGGGCTGTACCACGGGTCCGTACCCCACGTGCTGGTGCTCTGCCATAGGGCGGGCTCGACCGAGATCGAGGGCTCGCCCGGGCACCCGATCCCGCCGCTCGCCGAGCTGGTCCAGCTGCACGAGTCGATGGCGCTGCCGCGGCGGCCCGCCCGCGTCGTCGCGGTCGCGCTGAACACCGCCGGGCTCGACGACCGCGATGCGGGCACCGCCGTCGCGGCCGCCGCTGCCGAGACCGGCCTGCCGGCGGCCGATCCGGTGCGCGAGGGCGCCGACGGGCTCCTCGACGCCGTGCTCGCGGGCCTTTCGTGATCGTGTAGCATCCCGAGCCGCTCCGTCTGGAGCGTGCGGCAAAGACAGCACGAGGGGGGACTGCGGCAGATGGGCTCGGCGGGGGGAAGCGCGCGCTCGCGTTCGCTGCTGGCCGTGGTCCTGCTGGTGCTCGCGTGTGCGGGCACGGCGTCCGCGGCGGACATCGGCGCGAACGACGACACGGGGAAGTTCGCGCCGGACGGGGGCGCGGAGTTCTACGGCGAGATGGCGGCGCTCGGCCTGCGGCAGACGGTGATCACGGTGCGCTGGCTGCCGAGCGATCCGCTCGCGCTCGTCGAACGCCCGCTGCTCGACCTGACGGTGACTGCCGCGCGCGCCGCCGGGCTGAGCGTCGTCTTCGCGACGTACCCGTATCCGCCGCGCGAAATCGAGGCGGGGCTCGCGCGGCCAGCGGCCTTCGGCGCGTGGCTCGGTGAGCTTGCAGAGCGCTATCCCCTCGTCAGGCAGTTCGTGGTCGGAAACGAGCCCAACCAGCCGGCGTTCTGGCGACCGCAGTTCGGGGGGGCTGCCCAACGGTCCGCCCGCACGTTCGGCCCGTTCCTCGCGGCGGGGTACGACGCCCTCAAGGCCGTCGATCCGACGCTCACCGTCGTCGGCGTCGGCCTGTCGCCACGCGGCAACGACCGCCCGACGGCCAGGAGCAACGTCTCGACCTCGCCGGTCCGCTTCCTCGAGTCCCTCGGTGCCTGGTACCGCGCGAGCGGCCGCACCCGCCCGCTCATGGACGGTCTCAGCTTCCACCCGTACCCGAACGCCGCGACCGACCCGCTCGACCGCGGCTACGCGTGGCCCAACGCCGGCTTCGTCAACCTCGACCGCGTCAAGCAGGCCGTCTGGGACGCATTCGCAGGCAGCGCCCAGGCGACGACGGTCGACGGGCTCCGCCTCTATCTCGACGAGGTCGGCTGGCAGGTCGACACGACGCTTCGCGCCGGATACGTCGGCGCCGAGAACGTCGCGGTGACCGACGAGGGCTCGCAGGCCACCGTCTACGGCGAGCTGCTGCGGCGCGCAGCCTGCGATCCTGTCGTGGCGCAGGTGAACATCTTCGGCTTCCGCGACGACGCGTCCAGAACCGGGTTCCAGGCCGGCCTCTACCGAGTCGACGGTTCCGCGCGTGCGTCGGCCGAGGCCGTCCGCACCGCGATCGCCGGCCCGGGCTGCGCGACGGTCGGCCCGGCCTGGCGACCGGCGCGGACGGTGCTCGGTGCGAAGCCGCCTGTCGTGAGGATCAGGCGGAGGGAGATCAGCGTCGAGCTCACCGCGTTCGAGGGCGCGTCCGCCCGCGTCTGCCTGCTTCCGGGTGCGCACACGCTCTCGAGCGCGAGGCGGGTGCTCGCCGGGCGCTCCGTTGACGGCTGCACGACGACGGTCGTCCCGCAGAATCGGTGGACGTCGGTGCGGCTCCCGCGCCCGGCCGGCCGGCAGACCGTCGCGGTGCGGCTCGCGGCGGAGACGAACCCCGCGCGCTCGACGACCATCGTCCGCCCGGTTCCGTAGGCGCTCGGCCTCGGACGATCCCGCGTCTCCTTCCGCCGGCGCGCGCCCGGTATCCTTGACAGCGAACACATGTTCTGTCAGACTACGAACACGTGTTCGTACCAGCTCTTATCGGTCGCATCCTGCTCGTCGCCCTCGCCGTGCTGGTGCTCTGGGCGCTTTTCGCCGGGGAATCCGGTGCGGGCGGGCCGGAGCGCAGCTACCGCGTGAAGCCGGGGGACACGCTCTGGTCGATCGCCGAGCAGTCGTATGCAGGTGATCCGCGCGAGGGCGTGTGGGAGCTACGCGAGCGCAACGGGCTCGAGACGACGACGATCGCACCCGGCCAGGTTCTCGTCCTCCCGTCGTAGGGCGCCGCGTCGTGTGCGGAGGGCGGACCTCTGTCGACCGCGTCGAGGAACCGCCGGGCACCGCCGGACAACCATCCCCAGGGGCACCCCCGGTGCCCTGACGTGACGCTCTCGCGAAAGGTGTGGCGGACGAGCGCCCGCTCATGAGGATTCGTGTCGACGTGCGGGCGGAGCGCCTTGGCCGCCGATGATCCCCGGGGCCGGTCGGGCGATCCGACCGGGGTTACCATCGGCTCCCGTGGACCTCGACCTCGTCTTTCTCGGGACGGCCGCGTCCGCACCCACCGCCGCGCGCGGGACCGCGGCGACGCTCGTCCGGCGCGGCGGTGACCGGCTGCTCGTCGACTGCGGCGAGGGTACGCAACGGCAGCTTCTCCGCTCCGACGTCGGCCTCGTCGATCTCGAGCATGTCTTCCTGACACACCTCCACGCCGATCATGTGCTCGGACTTCCGGGCATGCTGAAGACGTTCGGTCTGCGCGGGCGCGAGCTCCCCGTCACCGTGTACGGCCCTCGGGGGACGCGCGCGCTGCTCGGCGCGCTCGGTGTGGTTGTCGGGCGGGTGGCCTACCCACTCGAGATCGTCGAGCTCGGCCCCGGTGAATCGGTGGTGCGGGAGGACTACCGCATCGAGACGTTCGCCGTCGCCCATCGCACGACGGCGGTCGGCTACGCGCTGCGGGAGGACGAGCGGCCGGGACGTTTCGACATCGCGGCCGCGGACGCGCACGGCGTCCCGAACGGACCGCTTCGCGGCGCCCTCCAGCGCGGCGAGCAGATCACCTTGTCGGATGGTCGTACCGTGCGGCCCACCGACGTGCTCGGCCCGTCCCGCCGTGGGCGCACCGTCGTCATCACGGGCGACACGGGGCCCGCAGCGTCGGTCGTCGATGCGGCTGAGGGCGCCGACGTGCTCGTCCACGAGGCGACGTTCCTCTCCGACGAGAGGGCGCGCGCGCGGGAGACGGGGCACTCGACCGCTGGGGAGGCCGCGCTGGTCGCCCGGGAGGCGGCCGTCGGCCTTCTCGCACTGACGCACCTCTCGGCCCGCTATCCACCGTCCGACGTCACCGACGAGGCGCGGCAGCTCTTTCCGCGCACCGTCGTCCCGCGCGACTTCGACCTCGTCGTCGTGCCGCTCCCCGAGCGCGGCGAGCCCGAGCTCGTCGCGCGCGGCGCGAGACGCGGACGAGCCATGGAGGATGTAGGGTCCGGCGCATGAGCGAGCTCGTCCAGGTGGTGGTCGCGGGGAGCGTCGACGAGGCCGAGGAGTTGCAGGCGCTGCTGACGAGTGCGGGGATCGCGGCGACGCTCGAGGGCGCCGTCGAGGAGCATCCGGCGGCGCACGGCGACGTGCCGGTCCGCCTTCTCGTCTCGGCCGACGAGCTGGACGCCGCCCGGGATGCGATCGAGGCTCTGACCGAGCCCGACGACGAGCTGCCCGGCTGAACTCCTACGAGGCCGGGGAGAAGGCGATTTTCGTCGTCCCCGCGTAGCCGGGGTTCTCGAGCTCGAAGACGCACGGACGCGTCCCGTCCGCGTACGGCGGCGCCGGGATGCGGTGCGTCGTCGCCCCACCGCTCGGCGTGTCGAGCGGCCGCACCGCGAAGCCGTCGGCCCACGCCTCGATCGGGTCACCCGACTTCCCGAGGATCGTCACGTCGAGCGTCCCCTGGCGGCACGCGTAGACCGTAACGCGGGCGGTGCCTGTGAAGTCGCCGTTCGGCAGGAAGCCCTCGGTGCGAAGCGCGACCCGTACGGGCTGCGCGGGACGCCATGCTGCGAGACCGTACGCCTCGCTGTCTCCGGCCTCTCGTGCCGCGACCTTGCGGCCGACGAGCGTGATCGTCGAGGGGGTGACGACGAGCGGGCGCACAAGCTCCGCACCGGAGGCGGTGGCGAGGGTGCCGTCGGGGCCGATCCCGACCGATCCCGTGATCGGCGGGAACGGCGTCGTCGCGGGCGCGAGCCGGATCGCGTCGACGATCCCGCGATTCCAGAAGATCGTCCTTGCGGTCGCCGTCCAGAGTCGGTCGTTCGTCACGAGCAGCGTCGCGTCGTCCACGCCTGCATCGTCGAGCCAGCTCGGCGGGTCGGACCCGATCGCGACCAGCTCCTCGTGCGCCGAGGCATCTGCGATCCGCTGCCCGGAGTCGACCGAGAGGAGCCCGAGGCCGACCCCGACGACGACGGCGGTCACCCACGCGAAGCGCCGGGGGAGGGCGAGCACGAGTGCACCCGCGGCGAGGGCGCCGGCGATGAGCGCGGCGCGCGCCCAGCCTTCCGAGCCGAGCCGCGCGAGCGCGGCAGGTGTCGGTGAGTTCGGCAGCGTCTCGGGAGTCGCGAGCTGGGCGATCGGCACCGTGGCTGCGCCGGCGACGATCAGGGCCCAGACGGGAAGCACGAGCGCGAGGGCGCGCGGAGCCCCGCGCGAGATCCAGGCGCACAGCGCGACCGCGAGGAGCGGTAGCAGCGTGACGAGGTACCGCTCCGACACGGAGCCGACGAAGACGGCGGCGAACAGTCCGACCTGGACGACGAGCAGGGCCGTGTACGCGAGGGTCGTCGAGACGAAGGCCTGGAGAGCAGTGTCCCGGTCGCGACGCGAGAGCACGATCCACGCGAGCGCGGCGAACGCGAGCACGGTGGCGCCGAGACCGAGCACCGAGACGTCGAAGGCGTGCCACGCAACCTCGTTCACCCGGTCGGCGCCGACGTCCGTGCCCTCACCGACCGGGGTGTAGGCGCCGAGCAGCCTCCGCGTCGAGAGATCCTCGCCGGTGGCGAGCATCGCGACGACGACGAGCCCCGAGGCGACCGCGGCAAGCGCCGCGAACCAGAGGAGGGGCCGGAGGCGCGTCCGATCCCGTGCCGCGACCGAGTCGATGACCGCCGCGAGGACGAATGCGGGCAGGAGGATGAGCGCCTGGAGGCGGACGGCCGCGGCGGCGGTCGCCCACGCGACGAAGACGCCGTACCGCCACATGGTCGGTTCCTCGAGGGCGCGCGCAAGCATGAGGAGGGCGACGGTCACCACGGTCAGCGTCAGCGGCTCGGTCATCAGGAAGCCGGCGTAATGGAGCAGCGGCGACGCGAGCACGAGCGCGGCGGCGGCGACCGCCCACCACGCCGAGGCGATCCTCCGCGCCCAGAGGTAGGTCGGCACCGCCGCGAGCGACATCGCGAGAGCCTGGAGGAGCCGCGCCCACTGGATGCCGTCGCCGAGATCCGCGGCGGCGGCCAACGGGGCGCCGATCAGCGCCGGCGTGAGCAGGCTGTAGTACGGGGAAGAAAGGCTGCGCAGGGTCAGCGTGCCGTGCGACCAGAGCCCCTCGCCGAGCATCCCGTAGACCATCTCGTCGGGGGCGATCCACGGGGTCGAGAACGCCTGCGCGGCGCCGAAGCGGATCGCGGTCGACACGACGATCAGCACACCGACGACGAGCGCCGTGCGCGAGACGCCCCGCGCACGGGGCGGGAGCTCTGTGGCCGTCTCCGAGCCGGTCACGGTGCCATCCTCACTGTCGTCCGTGTGCAACGTGTGAAGGACCGTCCAACCCGGCGGCTAGACTCGCACGCGAGTCCCTTTAAGCCGGTCCAGCGAGGCCGGGAAGGAGCGCAGCGATGCACACCGATTCTCCCGCGCGCGGTCGGGCGCGCGAGGTCCTCGACGCGGACGCCCTGGCGCGGACGCTCGCGCGGCTCGCGCACGAGCTGATCGAGCGAAACGACGACCTGCCCCGACTCGCCCTCGTCGGGATCCACACACGCGGGGTGCCGCTCGCACGCCGGCTCCAGGCGCTTGTCGCAGAGCGCAGCGGCATCGAGCCCGCGCTCGGCACGGTCGACATCTCCTTCCATCGGGACGACGTTCTCGTCCGCGGACGCTCGGCGCCACTTCACCCTCAGCCCGTCATCCGCGGCACCGAGCTCGACTTCCCGCTCGAGGGCCGCACCTGCGTCCTCGTCGACGACGTCCTGTTCACCGGGAGGACGATTCGCGCTGCGATCGACGCGCTGCTCGACTTCGGCCGACCCGACCGGGTCCAGCTCGCGGTGCTCGTCGACCGCGGGCACCGCGAGCTCCCGATCCGCCCCGACTACGTCGGGAAGAACCTGCCGACGGCGCTCGAGGAGCGAGTGCGCGTCGAGCTGGAGGAGACCGACGGGCACGACAGGGTCGTGCTCGAGCACGGCGAGGGCAACGAAGATGACTGACGGGCGCGCGCGGCACCTGCTCGGGGTCGGCGACCTGACGCGCGAGGACGCCGAGCGCATCCTCGACACGGCGCGCGCGCTCGAGCGATCGCTCGACCGCGAGATGAAGAAGCTGCCGACACTCCGCGGCAGGCTCGTCGTGAACCTCTTCTACGAGTCGTCGACCCGGACGCTCTCGAGCTTCGAGCTCGCGGCGAAGCGTCTCTCGGCGGACACGATGGTCATCCGCGCGAGCGGATCGTCCGTCGACAAGGGCGAGTCGCTGCGCGACACCGCCCTGACGCTCGCCGCCTACGACCCGGACGTGATCGTGATTCGCCACCCGCACATCGGTGCGCCCCAGCTGGTTGCCGGCGCGACGGACGCGCACGTCGTCAACGCCGGAGACGGGAAGCACCAGCACCCGACGCAGGCCCTCCTCGACCTCCACACGATTCGGGACGCTCTCGGCCGGCTCGACGGCGTCGCCGTCGCGATCGTCGGCGACGTCCTCCACTCGCGCGTCGCCAGGTCGCTCGTCGAGGCGCTTCTGCTCGTCGGCGCCGAACCGGTGCTCGTCGCGCCCCCGACACTCCTTCCGCGCGGGGTCGAGGCGCTCGGCGCGACGGTCCGCCACTCGATCGACGCGCTGGCCGACGCCGACGTCGTGTACGTCCTTCGCATGCAGGCCGAGCGCATGGACGCGGCGTACGTCCCGTCGCTGCGGGAGTACACGGCCCTCTACGGCGTGACGCCGGAACGCGTGCGCGCCGGTCAGGTCGTCATGCACCCGGGGCCGATGAACCGGGGCGTCGAGATCGACCCCCGTGTTGCGGACTCCGGCGCGTCCCTCGTGACGACGCAGGTGCGCTCGGGGCTCGTCGTCCGAATGGCAGTGTTGTACGACCTCCTCACCGCGCCGGGCGGCCTCCACGTCGCGTCGGCACCCGTCATGGAGGTCGCGTGATGCTTGCGTGCAGGAACGGGAGACGCGACACCCTGACGATCCGCGCACGGGTGATCGACCCTGCGGGCGCGCTCGACGGGGGCGCGACGGTCACCGTGGAAGACGGCGTCGTGACGGCGATCGAGAGCACCGCAACGGCCCCGGACGGCCTCGTCCTCGCGCCGGCGTTCGTCGACCCGCACGTCCACCTCCGCACGCCGGGCCGTGAGGACGAGGAGACGATCGCCTCGGGGACGGAGGCGGCGGCCGCGGGGGGCTACTGCGCGATCGTCGCAATGCCGAATACCGACCCCGTCGTCGACAACGCCGCCGTCCTGCAGGCGCTCGTCGAGCAGGCGCGGGAGGAGGCCGTCGTGCCCGCGGGCTTCACGGCTGCGATCTCGAAAGGGCAGCGCGGGGAGGAGCTCACCGAGATGGCCGAGCTCGCCGCGTCGGGGGCGATCGCGTTCACGGACGACGGGAGGCCGGTCGCCTCGGCCGGCCTGATGCGGCGCGCGCTCGCCTACAGCGCCGTCGCGGACCGCCCGCTCGCCCTGCACTGCGAGGAGCCGACGCTGTCGGCCGGTGGGCAGATGCACGAGGGCGCGGTCTCGGCGGAGCTCGGTCTCGCGGGCTGGCCGTCCGTCGCCGAGAGCCTCATGGTCGAGCGCGATCTCTCCCTGGCAGGCTACGAGGGTCGTCCCGTGCACCTCCAGCACCTCTCGGCCCGGGCGTCGGTCGACGCCGTCAGGCGGGCGCGCGCTGCCGGGATCCGGGTCAGCGCCGAGGCGAGCCCCCATCACCTCTGCGCCACCGACGAGCTCGTGCGTACGCTCGACGCCAACGTGAAGATGAACCCACCCCTCCGCGCCGAGGACGACAGGCGCGCGCTCGTCGAGGGCCTGCTCGACGGCACGATCGACTGCGTCGCGACCGACCATGCGCCGCACGCGCGGCACGAAAAGGACGTGCCGTTCGAGGAGGCGCCGTTCGGGGTGACCGGGCTCGAAACGGCGTTCGGCGCGCTCAACACGTTCCTCGTCCGCACGGGCGAGGTCCCGCTGCCGACGCTGCTGGAGCGGCTCTCCGCCGGGCCGGCGCGCGCGCTCGGGCTGCCCGTGCCGCGGATCGCGGTCGGGGAGCCCGCCAACCTCGTCCTGCTCGACCTCGAAGCGGAGTGGACGGTCCGGGAGGACGGCTTCCGCTCGCGCTCGGCCAACTCGTGGCTCCTCGGGCGCACGCTCGTGGGCGCGGTCGTGAGGACGATCGCCGACGGACGGGTGGTCTTCGCGGCGTGAGCGCACCGACGCACGGCTACCTGCTGCTCGAGGACGGCACGACCTTTCCCGGCCGTTCGGTCGCCGCGGAGGGAGCGTCGTTCGGCGAGGTCGTGTTCACGACCGGGATGAGCGGCTACCAGGAGACGGTCACCGACCCGAGCTACGCGGGCCAGCTGGTGTGCTTCACGGCGCCGATGATCGGCAACTACGGCGTCGCGGACGCGCGGCTCGAGTCGGAGACGCCGCACGCGCGCGCAGTCCTCATGCGACGGCTCGGCGGCGAGGACTGGGCACTCTGGCTCGCAGAGCGCGGGATCGTTGCGCTCGACGAGATCGACACGCGCACGCTGACCCTCCGGCTCCGGGACTCGGGCGCGATGCGCGGAGTCGTCGTCTCCGACGAGAGGGCGCTCTCGACCGCGCACGCGCTCGAGCGGGTTCTCGCGCAGCCGACGATGGAGGGCCAGGCGCTCGTCGCGCAGGTCTCGACGCCGGCCCCATACCGGTTCAACGAGGACGGGGAGTCGAGCGTGGCCGTGGTCGACTACGGGCTCAAGCGCTCGATCCTCCGCCGGCTGCACGCGGCCGGCGCCGCGGTCACGGTGTACCCGCACGTCTGCGATCCCGACGACCTCGCCGCGCACGACGGCGTCCTGCTCTCGAACGGCCCGGGCGACCCGGCCCCGCTCGTGGACGAGACGCGGGTCGTCCGCGAGACCCTCGGGCGCGTCCCGATGCTCGGCATCTGCCTCGGGCACCAGCTGATGGGGCTTGCGACGGGGCACGAGACGACGAAGCTCCCATTCGGCCACCGCGGAGCGAACCACCCCGTGCTCGACCGGCGCACGAGACGCGTCCTCGTCACGAGCCAGAACCACGGCTTCGCCGTCGTCCCCTCCGAAAGGGCCGAGGCCACCCACGTGTCGCTCTACGACGGCACGGTCGAGGGCTTCGACTTCCCCGACCTCCGCGCGGCGTCCGTCCAGTTCCACCCCGAGGCGGGGCCGGGGCCGCACGACGCCTGGCCGATCCTCGAGCGATGGGTCGAGGAGCTGCGCGGCTGATGCCGGCCCGCCGCGACCTCCGCTCGATCTGCGTGATCGGCTCGGGCCCGATCGTGATCGGCCAGGCCTGCGAGTTCGACTACGCCGGCTGTCAGGCGCTCAAGGTGCTGCGCGAGGACGGCTACCGGACGATCGTCGTCAACTCGAACCCGGCGACGATCATGACCGATCCGGGGTTCGCCGACCGGACGTACATCGAGCCGCTCGACCTCGAGAGTGTCGCGGACGTCCTCCGCCGCGAGCGCCCCGATGCGTTGCTGCCGACCCTCGGCGGCCAGACGGCGCTGAACCTCGCCGTCGAGCTCGATGCGGCGGGGGTGCTCGAGGAGCTCGGCGTCGAGCTCCTCGGTGCGCGCATCGACGTGATCCGGCGCGCCGAGGATCGCGAGCTCTTCCGCGAGGCCGTCCAGAGCTGCGGGCTCGCCGTGCCGCGCTCGGTGATCGTCGAGTCGGCCCACGATCTCGACGGCGCGCCGGTGCCGGCTGTCGTCCGGCCCGCGTTCACGCTCGGCGGGCACGGCGGCGGCTTCGCGGACGATCTAGCCGCGCTCCACCGGCAGGTCGAGCGAGGCCTCGCGGAGAGCCCGATCGGCCAGGTGCTCGTCGAGGAGTCGATTCGCGGCTGGGACGAGTTCGAGCTCGAGGTGATCCGTGACCGGGCCGACAACGTCGTGATCGTCTGCTCGATCGAGAACCTCGATCCCATGGGCGTCCACACGGGCGACTCCGTCACGGTGGCGCCGCAGATGACGCTCTCCGACGAGGCCTACCAGGAGCTCCGAGACGCGTCCGCGGCCGTCGTCCGCGCGGTCGGCGTCGAGACGGGCGGCTCGAACATCCAGTTCGCCCGCCACCGCGAGACCGGCGAGCTCCGCGTGATCGAGATGAACCCGCGCGTCTCCCGCTCGTCGGCGCTCGCCTCGAAGGCAACCGGCTACCCGATCGCGAAGGTCGCCGCCAAGCTCGCGGTCGGCTACACGCTCGACGAGATCCCGAACGACCTCACGAAGACGACGCCTGCGAGCTTCGAGCCGACGCTCGACTACGTCGTCGTCAAGTTCCCGCGCTTCGCGTTCGAGAAGTTCCCGGGCGCCGACCCGACGCTCGGGACGCAGATGAAGTCGGTCGGCGAGGCAATGGGCATCGGTCGCACGTTCACCGAGGCGTTCCTCAAGGCGTTCGGCTCGCGCGAGCTCGACCCGGGCTCGCCGACCCCATGGGCCACGATCGACGACCTGCCGGAGGGCCTGCACCCGTGGTTCGTCGAGCAGCTCGAGGCGGCGAAGCGCGAGCTCAAGACGGGCGACATCCGCCGCGCGAAGCGTGCCGGCTGGGGGGACGACTCGATCGGCGCGGCCTGGGGGACGTCGGGCGACGACGTGCGCCGTACCCGTTACGCGCGCGGGATCAAGCCCGCCTACCGGCGGGTCGACTCCTGCGGCGGCGAGGTCGAGGCGGGATCCAACTACCTCTACTCGACGTGGGGCGAGGAAGACGAAGGGCCACCCACGTCGACCAAGCCGCGCGTCGTGATCCTCGGCTCCGGGCCGAACCGGATCGGACAGGGGATCGAGTTCGACTACTGCTGCGTCCACGCCGTCCAGACCTTCCGCGGGCTCGGCTACGAAGCGGTGATGGTCAACTGCAACCCGGAGACCGTCTCGACCGACTACGACACCTCCGACCGCCTCTACTTCGAGCCGCTCTCGCCGGAGGAGGTGCTCGCCGTCCTCGACAGGGAGAAGCCCGTCGGCGTCGTGACGCAGTTCGGTGGCCAGACGCCGCTCCGGCTCGCGCGCCACATCGAGGCGGCCGGCTACCGGATCCTCGGCACGCCCCACGCGGCGATCGACCTGGCCGAGGACCGAGAGCACTTCGGGGCGCTCGCCCGGGAGCTCGGCGTGCGCTGCCCGCCGTGGGCGACGGTCGAGGGCGTCGACGAGGCGCTCGCGGCCGCCCGGGAGATCGGCTACCCGGTGCTCGTGCGCCCCTCGTACGTGCTCGGAGGCCGTGCGATGCGGATCTGCGACGGCGAGGACGACCTGCGCAGCGCGATGGGCGCGGTGAGCGGCTCGGTCCTCATCGACCGCTTCGTCGAGAACGCGACCGAGATCGACGTCGACGCGCTCTGCGACGGCACGGACGTCTTCGTCGGCGCCGTGATGCAGCACGTCGAGGAAGCCGGCGTCCACTCCGGAGACTCGTCGTGCGTCCTGCCGGCGCAGTCGCTCACGCTCGCGAACGCGCTCGAGGTCGAGCACGTCGTCCGGCGGCTCGGCCCGGCGCTCGGGGTCGTCGGCCTCCTCAACGTCCAGCTCGCGATCGCCGACCAGACCGTGTACGTGCTCGAGGCGAACCCGCGGGCCTCGCGCACCGTCCCGTTCGCCAGCAAGGCGACCGGCGTCAACCTCGTCGAGGCTGCCTGCCGGCTCGCGCACGGCGAGCGGCTCGCCGACCTCGGGCTCACGCCGCCGCGCCCGTCCGAGGTGAGTGTCAAGGCGGCCGTGTTGCCGTTCGCGCGATTCCCCGGCGCCGACCCGGTGCTCGGGCCCGAGATGCGCTCCACGGGGGAGGTGATGGCAACCGCCTCCGATCTCCCGACCGCATTCGCGAAGGCGGAGCGCGCCGCGGGGCGGCCACTGCCGACCTCCGGCGCCGCCTTCCTCTCGGTGCGGGACGGCGACAAGGCGAGCATCGCGCCGATCGCCGCGGCGCTCGCGGGCCTCGGCTTCGAGCTCGTGGCGACGAGCGGTACCGCCCGGACGCTGCGCGCCGCAGGGCTCGAGGTGGAGGAGGTGGGCAAGGTCGCCGACGCGGAGCCGGGCGAGCCGACCGTCGTCGACCTGATCCGCGAGCACCGCTGCAACCTCGTCGTCAACACGCCGCAGGGGTCGGGCGCGCGCGCCGACGGCTACCTGATCCGCGAGGCGGCGCTCGTCGCGCGGGTGCCCTGCATCACGACCATCTCCGGCGCCGCCGCCGCCGTCCACGCGATCGCGAACGCGCGGGCGGAGGCGACCCTCTCGCTGCAGGAGCGCCTGGTTTCCACCCCCGGCGGAAACCACTAGAAGAGCCGGTCGAAGCGCGTGCGCAGCGAGCGACTCACCGTGCTGGCGAACGAGCCGATCGGTCCCTACAGCCTCGTTCGGCTAGGGCGTGGTGGCCTTCGGGCCGGCACGCCCGGGCAGTTCTTCATGCTGGAGGCTCCGGGGCGAGTGCTGCCGCGCCCGTTCAGCCTGTGCCTCGCCCCGCGGGGCGAGCTCGGGTTCCTCGTCGACGCGATCGGGCCGGGCACGCGCGCGATCGCCGCGCTCGCGCCCGGCGACGCGATCCGGGTCACCGGCCCCCTCGGCACGGGCTTCGACCTCACGGTGGCTCGTCCCCTCCTGGTCGGCGGCGGCATCGGCGTTGCGCCGTTCCCGTACCTCTCCGAGCGCCTCGACGGGCCGCCGGCGGTGCTCGGCTTCCGTACGGCGCATCACGCGGAGGCGGCGGCGCTGGTGCCGAACGCGGACGTCGTGCTCGACCCGACTCTCGTCACCGACGCGCTGCCCGACGACCCCGGCGACGTCCTCGCCTGCGGCCCGGAGCCGATGCTCGACGCCGTCGCGCGGCGTGTCCCCGGCGCCCAGCTCGCCTGCGAGGCGCCGATGGCGTGCGGCTACGGGGCCTGCTACGGCTGCGTCGTGCCGCGGAACGGCTCGTACGTGCGCCTCTGCATCGAGGGCCCGGTGCTACTTGCGGCCGGCGCTCGGGCGAGCGACCCATGACGCATCCCGCTTCTCAACGCATCCGGATGCCTCGATCCGCTGACGGCGCCGGACGTCGCACGCTCGCTCGACGTCGTCGTGACGAAGACGATCACGCCGCTCGCGCGCGCCGGCAACCCTCCCGTCCGGATCGCGGAGACCGAGCACGGGATGCTCAACTCGATCGGCCTCCAGGGGCCGGGGATCGACGCGTTCGTGCAGGACAACCTGCCTCGACTGGCGGAGCTCGGCGTGCCGCTCTGGGTCTCGGTCGGCGGCTTCTCGGCGGAGGACTACGCACTGTGCTGCGAGCGCCTCGATGGCGAAACCCGGGTCGCTGCGATCGAGCTCAACCTTTCGTGCCCGAACGTGGAGGAGGCGCCCGAGACGGCGGCCGAGCTCGTCGCCGCGGCTCGCGGAGCGACGTCGAAGACGCTCTACGCGAAGCTCTCGCCGGCGCAGTGGGACATCGCAGAGTCGGCCCGCGCGGTCGTCGCCGCCGGCGCGGACGGGCTGTCGCTCGTCAACACGATCCGGGGGCTCGCGCTCGACCCGGCCACTCTCCGGCCCCGGCTTGCGCGCGGGGCGGGCGGCTACTCGGGCCCCGGGCTCCGGCCCGTCGCCCTCGCGTGCGTCCAGGCGTGCGCGGAGGCGGTCGACGTCCCGATCGTGGGGATGGGCGGCGTCGCCGGCGGCCGCGACGCGGTCGAGCTCGTGGCGGTCGGAGCGAGCGCCGTCGCGCTCGGGACCGTGCTCTTCGCCGACCCGCTCGCGCCCGCGCGCATCCGCACCGAGCTGGAGGCGGAGGTCGCCGCCCTCGGCTCCGACGGCCTTCGCGCCGACCGCATGCCTCTGTTGTCGATCTAGAAAAAGACCTGCAAATCAGCGAAAACACTACTGCTTGATTCACGGTCAGAGCTTGCTAGACTCGGCGCCTCAATGGTCACGTCGAAGACGCACGCCCAGGCACCCGCGCGGTCGCTCGACCAGCGGATGGAAGCCCTCCAACGTGCGAACGACATCCGCGTCCGGCGCGCGCAGTTGAAGAAGGACCTGAAGGACGGCCGCGTCCACATCGAGTCGATCCTCCTCGACCCGCCGGAGTACGTGTCGACCGCGAAGGTTTTCGACATGCTGATGGCTGTCCCGAAGTTCGGCCGCGTCAAGGCCGCCCGCCTCTTGAACCAATGCCGCATCAGTCAGTCGAAGACGGTCGGCGGCCTCTCCGAGCGGCAACGGGCAGAGCTCGTCAATCTGTTCAACCATCGGTGATCCCCGGCTCCGCCGGCCCGGATCCGACGCCCCGTCGGTGGGAGCCGTGAACCCCGTCTTCGTGGTGACCGGGCCGTCTGGCGCAGGGAAGGGGACGCTCATCCGCGGGCTCCTCGAGCGGCTGCCGCAGCTCGAGGTCGCGATCTCCGCGACGACGCGCCCGATGCGGGCGGGCGAGGAGAACGGGCGCGAATACTGGTTCCTCGACGACGAGGAGTTCGGCGCGCGGGTGGAGGACGGTGACTTCCTCGAGTGGGTCGAGTACGTGTCGCACAAGCGGTACGGGACGCTCCGGTCCGAGATCGACCGGATCGCCGGTCACGGCCGCGTCTGCGTCCTCGAGCTGGAGCTCGACGGGGCGCTGCACGTGCAGGGCGAGGTACCGGGCGCGTGCACCATCTTCATCTCCGCCGACGTCGACGAGCTCGAGCGTCGGCTCCGCGAGCGCGCGACCGAGTCGACCGGCGAGATCGAGGACCGCATCACGCTGGCCCGCTACCAGCTCGAGCAGGCGCACCGCTTCCGCTACATGGTGCGGAACGACGACGTCACGCGGGCGGGCGAGGTGCTCTCGGCGATCGTCGAACGGGAGCTCGTGCTCGCCACCGTCGGCTCGTCGTTGACGGGCGGCTCCCAGACCTAGCGCTGTCGCAGGTACCATGGGCGGCCGATGATCGAACCCCGCATCGACCGGCTCCTCTCGCACACCGCCACCGACGTCGACCCGCCGTCGCGGTACGCGCTCGTGATCATGGCCGCGAAGCGAGCCCGTCAGATCAACAACTACCACCACCAGCTCGGGGAGGGCCTCGGGCTGGAGGACGCGCCCCCGCCGCTCGTCGAGTCCCGCTCGAAGAACTACCTGACGATGGCGATGGAGGAGATCTCCCGGGGCAAGCTCACGTTCGCGTACGACACGACCGCGTCGTAGAGCGGCAGAGATCCGAGGTGCGGCCGCGTGAACGGCCGCCTTCAGGGATGTGCCCCGCCGTAGGCGGGAATTCGAGCGGCAGAAATCCGCTCGGCGGATTTCTGCTTGCGAACGAGGACCAGCCACAATGTGCCCGTGGCGCGGATCCTCGTCGGGGTCACCGGAGGCATCGCGGCCTACAAGGCCTGTGAGCTCGTGCGGCTGCTCGTTCGCGCTGGGCACGACGTGACCCCGGTCACGACGCACGGCGCGGAGCGCTTCGTCGCCGCGGAGACGTTCTGGGCGCTCGCGCGGAAGTGCCCGCCCGCCGACCCGTACCCGCACCTCGTGGACGCCGAGTTGCTCGTCGTCGCGCCCCTCACGGCCAACACGATGGCGCGCCTCGCGCACGGGCATGCCGACGACCTGCTCACCGAGACCGCCCTCGCGCACCGCGGGCCGTTGCTCCTCGCTCCCGCGATGAACACGGCGATGTGGGAGCACCCCGCGACCCAGGCGAACCTCGCGCTTCTCCTCGAGCGCGGCGCCGAGGTCGTCGGCCCTGCGGAGGGCGAGCTGGCCGAGGGTCTCGTCGGACAGGGGCGCATGGCGGAACCGGAGGAGATCGCCCGCCGGGTCGCGGGCCTGCTCGACGGCGCCACGGCGGCCGGGCCGCTCGCGGGGCGCACCGTCCTCGTGACCGCGGGAGGCACCCGCGAGCCGCTCGACAGCGTCCGGTTCCTCGGCAACCGCTCCTCGGGGCGGATGGGTGTCGCACTCGCGGACGCGGCGCGGGACCGCGGCGCGCGCGTGACCCTGCTCGCGGCGAACCTCCTCGTCCCGGCACCCGCCGGAGTCGAGGTTGTCCCGGTCCCGACCGCCGCCGACCTCCGCCGCGAGGCGCTCGCCCGCGACGACGCGGACGTGATCCTCATGGCGGCGGCGGTGTCCGACTACCGGCCGGCGGAGAGCCTGGCGACGAAGCGCCCGAAGAGTGCCGAGCCGTGGACCATCGACCTCGTGCCGACCGCGGACGTGGCGCGTGCGCTCGGCGCCGCGCGCCGCGGCGGCCAGGTGCTCGTTGCGTTCGGCGCCGAGAGCGGGGAGGACGGGCTCGCGCGCAAGCGGTCGATGCTGGCGGACAAGAACGTCGATCTCGTCGTCTACAACGACGTGGGCCGTGACGACATCGGCTTCGACAGCGACGAGAACGAGGTGGTGCTCGTGACGCGCGATGGCGAGCGCGTCGTGCCGAAGGCGTCGAAGGCGGCGATCGCGCACGAGATCCTCGACGAGGTCGAGCGTCTGCTCGACGATCAGGCGTGAGCGAGAGCGCCGAGGTCGAGCCGGTCGTCGAAGAGGCCGGCGCGGCCGCCGACATGGCGGCGCGAGTGGTCGAGAACCTCGGCTCCGCGGTGCACGCGTCGCCCGAGACGCTGCGGCTGCCGCTGCTCTGCCTGCTCGCGGAGGGCCACGTGCTGGTCGAGGACGTCCCCGGCGTCGGCAAGACCGTTCTCGCGAAGGCGCTCGCACGCTCGCTCGACCTGATGTTCCACCGGGTGCAGTTCACGCCCGACCTGCTCCCGGCGGACGTCACCGGTGTGAACGTGTTCGACCGGCAGAGCGGAGCCTTCCGCTTCCGGCCCGGCCCCGTGTTCGCGAACGTGGTGCTCGTCGACGAGATCAACCGCGCGTCGCCCAAGACGCAGTCCGCCCTCCTCGAGGCGATGCAGGAGGGGCAGGTCACGGTCGACGGGGCCACGCACATGCTCGTGCGCCCTTTCCTCGTGATCGCGACGCAGAACCCGGTCGAGTACGAGGGCACGTACCCGTTGCCGGAGGCCCAGCTCGACCGGTTCGCGGTGCGGATGACGATCGGCTACCCGCCGCAGGGAGACGAGGCGCGGATGCTGGCCGAGCAGACGACGGAGCCGCCGCTCGACCAGCTCGAGCCCGTCGCGGGCCACGCGGAGCTCGTCGCGGCGATCGGCGCCGCGCGGCGCGTGCACGTCGAGGAGTCCGTCAACCGGTTCGTCGTCGCGCTCCTGCGCCACACGCGCGCCAACGACAGGCTCGCGCTCGGCGGCAGCCCGCGCTCGGGGATCGCGCTTCTCCGCCTGGCCAAGGCGCGGGCGCTCGTGGAGCGGCGCGACTTCGTGGTCCCGGAGGACGTCATCTCGCTCGCGGTCGAGGTGCTCGCACATCGGCTGATCCTCGCACCCGAGGCCCGGGCGACCGGGGTCACGGCCGAGGAGATCGTCGCAGAGGCACTCGAGGCGACGCCGGCGCCGGTATGACCCGGCTGCGCGGCACGGGTGCCCTCGCCGCCTGTGTGCTCGCCGCCGCGTGGCTCGTCGGCTCGACAGCGCTCGCGCTGATGGGCGTCGGCCTCGCACTGGCCGCCCTCGCGGTCGGTGCCTGGAGGCGCCTCGTCGTGGAGGGGTTGTCGGTGGAGCGAAGGCCGCTCGGGAGTGCGCCGATCGAGGGCGAGGCGCTCGCGCTCGAGGCCGAGGTGCACGGCCGCAGATGGCTCTCCGGGCGCCTCGCCTGGCACGAGGATGTGGACGGGCTCGGCCGGCGCGCGGCGCCCGTGGCGTCCGACGGCCACGCACGGCTCGTCTTCGACACCGTTCCGCGCGGGCGCTTCCGCCTCGATCGCGGACGGCTCGTCGCGAGCGATCCCCTCGGTCTCGGCCACGCGGAGATCGCGGTCGAGAAGACGTCGTTCGTGACCGTCCGCCCGCGCGTGCCCGAGCTCCACTCGCTGTTCACCGACACGGGAACGTGGGGCGACGGCGGCCGCCGGGCTCTCGTCCGCCGCGCGAGCGGTCTCGAGCCCCACGGCGTCCGCGAGTACCTCGAGGGCGAGCCCCTCCGCGCCGTGCACTGGCCGACCTCGGCGAGGCGGGGCGAGCTGATGGTGCGGGAGCTCGAGGATGCGCCCCGCGAGAGCATCGCGATCGTGCTCGACGTCGACGCAGGCTCGGTCGCCGGGCCGCCCGGCGACTCGAGCCTCGACGATGCCGTGCGCGCGGCGGCGGGCCTCGTTCGCGCTCATGCGCTGCGGTCGCGGCGCGTGCTGCTCGTGGTCGGGGCGCCGGAGCCGGTCCTCCAGCGGGTCCGCAGCATGGGACAGGACTGGGAGCTGGCGCTCGACGCCCTTGCGGCGGCGGAGCCGTCGCACGGCACGGCTCTGCGCGAGCTGGTGGCTCCACGGAGCGTGGTCGGCAGCGTGCCGGAGCTCGTGGTCGTGACCGGGCGGCCCGAGGTCGTGGCGGACGCGCTGGTGGCCCGGGCCGCCGTCGGGCGTTCGAGCGCCCTCGTCGCCGTCGACGCGGCGACGTACGCCGGGCGCCCGCCTGCGCGGACCTCCCCGGCGCTGTTCCGGCTCGCGGGCGCAGGCGTGGCGCTCGCCGTCCTCCGGCACGGCACGTCGCTCTCGGGCGCGCTGGGCGGTCTTCGGGCGAGGGCCGTTGGCTGACCGACTCTCCTTCCGGGCGGTGCTCGCGGCCGCACCTGCCGTCGCGGTCGTGACGTATGCGTGGACGCTGCTCGAGGCGCCCGTCGCACCCGGGGCGTTCGTCGCCGCGGGTGCGCTCGCGCTCTTGCCGGCTCTCTTCGCCGACTGGCGGTGGCGGCTCCCGGTCGCGCTGGTCGTCGGCTCGACTGCCTTCGCCGTGGCCTTCGAGACGTGGCCGCACCTGGGTCTGCGCGACGCCTGGGATGGCCTCCGCGACGCGCCTGCGGTGCAGGCGCCCTTCGACCCGTCGGACGTCCCCACGCTCCACGGCCTCGTCGTGGTGACGGCGTTCGCGTTGGCCCTCGTCGCGTCGCTCGGGGCGGCGTTCCGGCGGCCGTGGGTGGTCGTCGCGGCAGTCGCGGTCGGAGTGGGCTTCCCCGCCGTGCTTCTCGAAGACGCCCACGCCGTCCTCCTCGGCGCGCTCGCGCTCGGCTCGGCGCTCTGGGCATCGCTCGTGCTCGGTGCGGCGGACGTCCGCCGCGGGCTGGCAGGTTTCGCGCTGGCGGGAGCACTCGTCGTCGTCTCCGGTGGCGTCGCCCTGGCAGGCCTCTCGCCCGGCACCGGTCGTGTCGACTGGCGCGGCTGGGATCCGTTCGCCGGTGGCGGGACCGGGGACGTCCGCTTCCTCTGGAACGCGAGCTATGCAGGGATCGATTTCCCGATCAGGCCGACCGTGATGCTCAGGATCCGGGCCCCCGCGCGCGCGCAGTACTGGCGGATCTCGACGCTCGAGACGTTCACGGACGACCGCTGGATCGAGCACCTCTTCCCGGTGTCGCTGGCCGGACCCAAGCGGCGCCTGCCCAGGAGCACGCTTGCGCCGCGCCGGGACGCCCGGCCGGGCGGCTGGCTGCGACAGGAGGTCACGGTCGTCGGCCTCGACGACAGCCGCCTCCCGGCCGCGACCGAGCCGGCGCGCATCGACGGTCCGTCGCTCGGAACCGTCGAGTACATGCAGGGCGGCGTGATGCTCACGCACCGGCCGCTGCGGCGCGGCGACGCATACACCGTGTGGAGCGACGCGCCGCGGCCGACGCCGCGCCAGCTGGCGGCCGCGCCCGCGCGCTATCCGAAGGCGGCCGACCGCTACGTGCAGCTCGAGTCGGCGCGCTTCCCGTGGTTCGGCGCGACAGGACGCGTCGCGCAGGTCGACCGCGTGTTCCTCGAGGACCGCAATCTCGCGCTGCGCGCGTACAAGCCGCTCTGGGAGGAGGCTCGTCGGCTCACCGCCAGGGCGCGTTCGCCGTACGAGGCGACGCTGGTGCTCGAGCGGTGGTTCCGGGCGCGCGGCGGGTTCCGGTACGAGGAGCACCCGCCCGCCAGCGTGTCCAACCCGCCCCTCGTCGACTTCGTGGAGGTGACGCGGGCGGGCTATTGCCAGCACTACGCGGGCGCGATGGCGCTGATGCTGCGGACGCTCGGCGTACCGGCGCGCGTCGCGGTGGGGTTCACCGCGGGGACGTGGAAGGCGGGCGTCTGGACGGTGACCGACCGGCAGGCGCACGCCTGGGTCGAGGCATGGTTCGCGGGCTACGGGTGGCTCGCGTTCGATCCGACGCCGGGACGCGGGACGCTCTCGGCGGTCTACACGCTCGCATCCGACTCGGCGGATGCCGTGCGGGCGCTCGGCACGGGCCGGTTCCTCGACTTCTCGCCGCAACAGCCGACGCCCGGTGCGCCGGTCGCACCCGTGGCTGCAGGCGCCGCCGACACCGCGGCCGTCCCGTGGTGGCTCGTCGCCGCGCTGCTCGCTCCGGTAGCGCTCACGGTGGGCATCGTCGGCGCGAAGCGCGCGCGGCGACTGCGGAGGCTGAGCGACCGGGATCCTCGCCGGCTCGCGGCGGGCGTGCGGTCGGAGCTCATGGACGCGCTGGTCGACCGGGGGGCCGCGCTCGCGCCCGACGCGACGCCGACGGAGCTTCGGCGCACCGCGGAGCGCGTCCTGCGCATCCCCGTGCTGTCCCTGACGGACGCGATCGCCGAAGCGCGCTTCGGACCGGAAGCGCGGGCGCGATCCGCGGCGGAGCGCGCCCGGGGCGAGCTCAACCGGATCCTCGTGGCGACGGCCTCGCGAGAGGCACCGCGTCGCCGGCTCCGTGCGGCGCTGTCGCTGCGCTCCCTCAGGCCGGAGGGCGTCCTGTGAGCGACGCGTACGACCTCTTCCAGCAGGGCCGAAGCCACCTCCGCAGCGGCATGCCGGCGCAGGCGACCGTTGCGCTCGAGAAGGCGAAGCGACTCGAGCCCGACAAGGCGTCCATCCGCGAGGCGCTCGGGATCGCCTACTTTCGCATCAAGCGCTGGTCCGAGGCCGAGGCGGAGTTCCGCAAGGTCCTCGAGCTCTCGCCGGCCGACGACTACGCCCACTACGCGCTCGGCCGGGCGCTGCGCAACCAGGGCCGCCACGATGAGGCACGGACGCACCTCAAGCTCGCGCGCTCGCTGCGGCCGTCCAGGCGCTCCGACCTCGAAGAGGGCTAGCCCTCGAGGTCGGCGACGAGGGAGGCGTAGCGCCGGAACCGGCGCGCGGCGGCGGCCGCGAAGGCGCTTCGGTATGCATCGGCCCTGTCCGCGTCGAGGGTGGCGGCGTATGCCTCGCGAAGGTCGAGCAGGCGGTCCGCGATCGCGTCGACGACGAGCTGGTAGTCGCCGTAGGCCTCCTCCGCCGTGTCGCGCCCGGCCGCGTTCCAGGCGGCCTCGGCCTCGTCCGCCTCCTGGAGCAGGTCGTCGTCCTCCTGCGCGTACAGGTCGAGCTGGCGCTCGACGAGGTCGTCGAACGGGCCGCGGCGCCTGAGCCTCACGTGAGCTCCTCGTACAGCGAGAGATGCGCCGCCGCGGCAGCGTCCCAGGTGAGCTCGTCGCGTGCACGGTTCGCGCCTTCGCGTGCCGCGGCGAGCGCGTCGGCGTCGTCCAGAAGCTCACGCAGCGCGGCGCTCAGGCCGTCGACGTCACCGGGCGCGACGACGCGGCCCGCGGCGAAGCGGCCGACGACCTCGCCCAGGCCGCCGACGTCGTAGACGACCGCCGGCACGCCGGCGCCGAGCGCCTGCAGGAGGGCGCCGGACTGGTCCAGCTCGGCCCGGTAGGGGAAGACCGCGACCGTCGCCTCCGACAGGGCGCGCTCGAGCTCCGGTGCGCCGAGATACCCGAGCCGCCATTCGGCCCGGTCGCCGGCCGCCTGCCGGAGCTCGTCGAGGGGAACCCGCGGGTCGCCCGCGACGAGCAGGCGGGCACCGGGAACGGCGAGCGTGGCGCGAACCGCGTCCGGGAGACCCTTGTAGGGCCGGATCACGCCGGGCGCGAGCACCGTCCGGCCGTCGCCCGACGGCCGCGGGTCGCTGCGGAAGACGGGATGCGGGACGACACGGAGCTTCGCCGGATCCACGCCGAACCCCGCCAGCGCGTCGCGCCCCCGCTCGGAGTGGACGACGATCCGCTCGAAACGGTCGAACAGCCGCCGCCAGAGCCCGCGGCGGCCGGCCGTGCGCCGCGGGACGAGGTCGTGCGCCGTGAAGACGAGCGGTCGCGACGTCCGGAGCAGCAGGACGTCGAGCTCCGGTGCCGCGAGCCACTGCAGGTGGAGGACGTCAGCCGGCCGGGCCAGGAGTCGGCGCATGCCGACCGGGTGCTCGAGCAACTTGGCCGCACGCCGGATCGGGTCGCGGCGAATACCGCTCGATCGCGGGTAGAAGCCGTCCACGAGCTCGTACCCGTCCGGTGCGGGCCGCGAGCCGAATCGGAACGGCGCCGTCACGAGCTCGACCCGTGCCCCGGCGCGGGCGAGCGCCAGGGCCAGCTCGTGGTCGTACGGCGGCGTGAAGGCGGGGGGGTCGGCGAGGACGACGTGCATCGGCGCAGAGCGACGACGGTACCCGTAGCCTCGGCGGCCGAGAAGCGATGGAGATCGTCGTTCGCACCTGGAACGTCTTCCACGGCAACGCCGATCCGCCGAGGCAGGCCGGGTATCTCCGCCGGATGATCGAGCTCGTCGCCGGCGACGGACCGGACGTGGTCTGCCTCCAGGAGCTTCCCGTCTGGGCGCTCCCCAGGCTCGACGACTGGTCGGGGATGCGCCGCTTCGACGCCGTCACGCGCCCACCGCTCTGGCCGGGACCGATGTCGAAGTGGGTGACGCGCGCCCACCAGGGCTTCTTCCGCTCCGGCCTCGCCGGGCAGGCGAACGCCATCCTGGTCGCGCCTCGACACGCGGCGACCGGTCTCGGGCACGAGCGCATCTCGGACCACGGGCGCGAGCGCCGGCTCGTCCATGCAGTCCGGATCGCGGGAAGCTCCGGCCTGACCGTGGCGAACGTCCACGCGTCGAACGAGCACACGAACCCCGACGTGCCGCGCGCCGAGGCGACACGTGCCGCGACGTTCGCGGAGCGTGTCGCGACCTGGGGGGACGTCGTCGTGCTCGCGGGCGACTTCAACGTCGTCGATCCGCAGCTTGCCGCGTACTCCGCACCGGGAGACGGGATCGACCACGTCCTGGTGCGCGGCGCCCGTGTCGTCTCGGCCGTCGCCTGGCCCAGGGAGCGCCGCATGCAGAATGGCGTCGTGCTCTCCGACCACCCCGTCGTCGAGGCACGGATCGAGACGATGACTGCATGACGTTCGAAGAGGCACGCGGGCTCTTCCCCGTTCTCGAGACGGTCGCGTACCTGAACGCGGGTACCTTCGGGCCGCTCGCGCGCCCCGTGGCAGACGCTCTCGTCGGCGCGATCGAGCGCGACGCCGAGCTCGGGCGGAGCGGGATGCCGTACTTCGAGGAGACGATCACACTGCGCGAGGAGTTGCGTCGGGCGTTCGCGGCGCTCGTCGGCGTCGACGCCGGGCAGGTGGCGCTCACGAGCTCGACCACCGACGGCTGCGGGATCGTCCTCCGCGGCCTCGGCCTCGAGCAGGGCGACGAGATCCTGACGACGACCGACGAGCACTTCGGTCTGCTCGGCCCGCTCGGCGCGAGCCCGGCGACCGTCGTGGTGGTGGAGCCCGACCCGGACGTGATCGCGGCCGCGATCACGTCGCGGACGCGCCTGATCGCCTCCTCGCCCGTCCTCTGGACGACGGGGGCGGTGCTCCCGCTCGCGGAGCTCGGGGCGCGGTCCGGCGTCCCCGTGCTCGCCGACGGCGCGCAGGCAGTCGGTGCGATCCCGACCACGGCGGCAGGCGTCGATTTCCTCACGATCTCCGGCCAGAAGTGGCTCTGCGGCCCCGACGCGACGGGCGCGCTCGTCGTCCGCGACGCCGAGCGCCTCACCGTCACCTCGCCGAGCTACTTCGCGCAGACCGGCTACGACCCCGACGGCGCCTACGAGCCGCACGCCGGCGCGCGCCGCCTCGAGCCCGGCTGGTGGTCGCACGGAACGCTCCGCGCGATGCTGGCGGCGCTCGCGCTCCGGCCCGAGTGGTGCTTCGAGCGCGCATGGGCTGCGGCGGAGCGCTGCCGGGAGCTTCTGCGGACGCGCGTCGACGTCGTCACGCCCCCCGCCCGGTCGACACTCGTCAGCTTCCGGCCCGACGGCGAGGAGCCCGCGGACGTCGTGTCGAGGCTCTACGAGCGCGGCGTCCACGTCCGCGACCTTCCGGGCCGCGGTCTCGTCCGGGTCTCGTGCGGCTGGTGGACGAGCGACGAGGATCTCGACCGCCTCGTCGCTGCGCTCGACGGCTGACGGCCCGCTCAGGCTGCGTCGGCGGCGGTGCGGAGCCCGAGCTCGGCGGCGATCGGCTGCAGCGCCGCGATCACGTTCGCGAGGTGCTCGTCGAGCTCGAGGCCGAGGAGCTCGGCGCCCGCATAGACCTCGTCGCGGTGCACGCCGGCGGCGAAGGACGGCTGCTTGAGCTTCTTGCGCACCGACTTCGGCTCGAGGCCGTCGAGCCCGGCCGGGCGCACGAGCCCGCAGGCGTGGACGAACCCGGACAGCTCGTCGCAGGCGAAGAGCGTCTTCTCGAGCTGCGTCTCGCGCGGCAGCGCCAGGTGCTCGGCGTGCGACAGCACGGCCCGGATCACGATCTCCGGATAGCCCTCGTCACGGAGGATCGGCGCGCCGTCCTGCGGATGCTTGTCGAGCGTGGGATGAATCTCGTAGTCGAAGTCGTGGAGGAGCGCCACGCATCCCCAGAGCTCCTCGTCCTCGCCGAAGCGACGCGCATACCCGCGTACCGACGCCTCGACCGCGAGCGCATGCCGTAGGAGCGACTCGCTCTGCGTATAGCGGGTCAGCGTCGCCCAGGCCCTGTCGCGGGTGACCTCCACGGAGCCGGGTACGATACCGCCCCGCTATGCAGTCGTTCGTGATCGAGGGCGGACGTCCGCTGTCGGGGGCCGTTCGCGCCGCAGGCAACAAGAACGGGGCGCTCCCGATCCTGGCGGCGACGGTGCTGGCGTCCGGGCCGGTCGTCCTGTCGAACGTCCCGCGGATCCGCGACGTCGAGACGATGGTCGAGCTTCTCGCGGACCTCGGCGCGGACACGGCGTGGACGGGGCCGAACGAGGTGAGGGTCGACGCCACCACCGTGACGAAGACAGAGCTCGATCCCGTGCTGGGTCGCGAGATCCGCGCGTCGTTCCTCCTCGCGGGGCCGCTCCTCGCGCGCTTCGGGCGGGCGACGGTGCCCCCGCCCGGGGGCGACGTGATCGGCCGCCGCCGGCTCGACACGCACATCCACGCGTTCATGGAGCTCGGCGTCGAGGTCGAGCTCAACGGCGCCTACGACCTGCGCACGGACGGCCTCCGGGGCAAGCGGCTGTTCCTCGACGAGGCCTCGGTCATGGCGACGGAGAACGCCGTCATGGCGGCCGTGCTCGCCGAGGGCGAGACGATCGTCGGCCACGCGGCCTGCGAGCCCCACATCCAGGACCTTTGCCAGTTCCTCGTCTCGCTCGGCGCGCAGATCGAGGGGATCGGCTCGAACATCGTGCGGATCACAGGGGTCGACGAGCTGCGCGGCGGCGCGCACCGCATCCGGCCGGAGCACGTCGAGGTCGCGAGCTTCGCGGCGCTCGCGGCGACGACCGGCGGCGACGTGACGATCGAGGACGTCGAGCCGGACGACCTGATCTCGATCGTCCCCGCTTTTCGCAAGCTCGGGATCGCGCTCGAGGTGGGGGAGACGTCCGTCCGCGTCCCGCCCGGGCAGGAGCTTCACGTCATGGACGACCTCGGCGACCAGATCCCGAAGATCGAGAGCGGCATCTGGCCCGCCTTCCCCGCCGACCTGACCTCGATCGCGGTCGTCGCCGCGACCCAGGCGCGCGGCACGGTGCTCGTCTTCGAGAAGATGTTCGAGAGTCGGCTGTTCTTCGTCGACAAGCTCGTCTCGATGGGGGCGCGGATCATCCTCTGCGACCCGCATCGCGTCGTCGTCACCGGGCCCGCGCAGCTCTACGGGCAGCGGCTCGAGAGCCCGGACATCCGCGCGGGGATGGCGATGGTGATCGCCGCCCTCTGCGCGGCGGGCGAGTCGAGCATCGGCAACATCGGCCAGATCGACCGCGGCTACGAGCGGATCGACGAGCGTCTGCGCACGCTCGGCGCCTCGATCGAGCGAACCGAGCTGTGAGCGGCGCGCGCATCAGCGAAGGGACGGGCACCGCGAACGTCGCGACGGGCGTCCCCGTGCTCGACCATCTGCTCGCCGAGCTCGCGCGCGCCGCACGCTTCGACCTCGCGCTCGAGATCGACCCGGACGACCCCGAGGCCGAGGTCGACGCGGCCGGCACCGCACTCGGCCGCGCGGTCGCCCCGCGCCTCGAGCCTGGCGCGCACGGCGAGGCGACCATGCCCGCGGACGAGGCGCTCGCGATGGTCGTCGTGGAACGCGCCGATCGCCCGCTGGTCGCCTCGAACGCCGACCTGACGGGCGCGGGCGGCCTCGGCACCGACCTCGCGGCGCGGTTCCTCGGCAGGCTCGCCGAGGAGGCGGGCCTCACCGTGCACGTCCGCCTCATGGAGGGCGAGGACACGGGGCATGCCCTCGCGGCGATCTTCAAGGCGCTCGGCGTCGCGCTCGCGCGGGCGACCCGAGGCGGCAACTGACGAAAGGGGACACATCGTGGACAAGCGCGTGATCCGCACCGAGGCCGCTCCCGCACCGTTCCAGGGCGCGCCCTACAACCAGGCGATCGTCACGGGCGACCTCGTCTTCGTCGCCGGGCAGCTCGGCCTCGAGCCGGGAGGCACCGCGATCGAGGGCGACGTCGCGACGCAGACGGCGCAGGCGCTCTCGAACCTCGCCGCGATCCTCGACGCCGCCGGGAGCTCGATGGACAACCTCGTCAAGACCAGCGTCTTCCTGCTCGACCTCGCCGACTTCCAGGCGATGAACGAGGTCTACGCCACCCGTGTGGGCGACCAGGCTCCGGCGCGCTCGACGTTCCAGGTCGCGGCCCTGCCCTCCGGCGCCCGCGTCGAGATCGAGGCCGTCGCCCACCTGTAGGGGCGAGGACGGCTTTCCACCCCGGCCGCCCGTGCCGACCGAGATCCGCCGTTACGTCCGTTCGCTCGGCCTCGACGCGTATGTCGTCGGAGGCGCGGTGCGCGACGAGCTGCTCGGGATCGAGCACGCGGACGAGGACTTCCTCGTGCCCGGCATCGACCACGCCGGCCTGCGCGCGGCGCTCGAGCCGCACGGACGCGTCGAGGACCTCGAGGTTCACGGGCAGCTCGTCGGCGTGCGGTTCTACCCGCGCGACCCGGCGATCCGGGTGCTGGCGCCGGCCGGGCTCGAGCTGACGCCCCCGCGCAGGGAGCAGAGCGTCGGGCCGGGGCACCGCGACTTCGAGATCGTCGCCGACCCGACCGTGTCGATCGTCGACGACATGGCGCGACGCGACTTCACCGTCAACGCCATGGCGCGGCGGCTGGAGACCGGCGAGCTCGTCGACCCGTTCGGCGGCCTCGCGCACCTCGAGCGCCGCGAGCTGCACACCGTAGGTCCGAACAGCTTCCGCGAGGACCCACTCCGGATCCTGCGCGGGCTGCGGCTCCTCTCGCAGCTCGGCTTCACGCTCACCGACGACACGCTCGCGCAGATGCGAGCCGAGGCGGCCGGCCTCCGGCACGTCTCGGGCGAGCGGATCGGCGGCGGCCTGGCCGCCGACGGGATGGGAGAGCTGTCGAAGCTCCTGCTGGGCGCCCGGCCCGCCGAGGCGCTCCGCATCGCGCGCGACACCGGCGTCCTCGTCGAGGTCGTGCCGGAGTACGGGGTGGTGATCGGCCACGACCTCGGCTCGGCCCGGCAGCCGGGGCCGCTCGAGGAGCACCTCTTCGCCGTCGTCCAGGAGACCGCCGATCTGGCGGCCGAGCTCAGCGTGCGCCTCTGCGCGCTGCTCCACGACATCGGCAAGCCCGAGGCCGACCGGACGGGCGCCGCGGATCACGCGCAGGTCGGCGCGGCCATCGCCGGCGCAATCATGCGCCGCCTTCGCTATCCGAACGCGCTCCGCGACGAGGTCTGCCGCCTCGTCGCCGGCCACGCGTTCTGGCTGGACGGGCCAATCGACGGCCTGTACGCGCGGCGCTTCCTCGCCTCGCACGGGATCGACCGTGCGCGGCGGCTCGTGTTCCTCAAGCGGGCGGACCTCCATGTAAAGCGCGTCGAGCCCTGGGAGCTCGAGCATCTCGCGCAGCTCGAGCGGGCCCTCGAGGACGAGCGCACAAGCCCTCACCGGCTGTCGCACCTCGCCGTCGACGGGAAGGACTTGCTCGCGCTCGGCTTCCGGGAAGGGCCGGCGCTCGGGACCGCGCTCGGCCGCCTCCTCGACGTCGTGATCGACGATCCCGCCGCCAACGACCGCGAGACCCTGCTCGCGGAGGCACGCCGGTGGCTTCCCTGAGCGCCGCCGCCGTCCGCGAGCGGTACCTGCGTGTGCGCGAGGAGGCCGGAGCGGCGGTTACCGTCGTGGCGGCGACGAAGTACGTCCCGCTGGACGAGCTCGCCGCGCTCGTCGAGGCCGGCGTGGAGGTCGTAGGGGAGAACCGCGCCCAGGACCTCGCCGCAAAACACGCCGTCTACGGCGACGCCTTCCGATGGCACTTCATCGGCCATCTCCAGTCGAACAAGGCCAAGGTCGTCAACTCGATCTGCGAGCTCGTCCACTCGCTCGACGCCGAGTCGACCGCCCGCAGGCTCACGGTGCCGGCGTTGCTCGAGGTCAACCTCTCCGGCGAGGACACGAAGTCGGGCGTCCCGCCGGAGGAGATCGCCGGCTGGGTGGAGCGGTTCCCCACGATCCGGGGGCTCATGACCATGCCGCCGCTGGCCGACGACGCGGAGGCGTCGCGACCCTACTTCCGCCGGCTTGCGGAGCTCGCCTCCGCGCACGGCCTGTCGGAGCTCTCGATGGGCACGTCGCAGGACTGGCGCGTGGCAGTCGACGAGGGCGCGACGCTCGTTCGCGTGGGCTCGACGCTGTTCGGCTAGCGAACGTGTTCGTCGTCACGAGGGGCTACGATCCCGCCTGACATGGGCCTCGGAGACGTCTGGAACCGCACGCTCGTCTACTTCGGCATCGCCGAGGACGAGGAGTGGGACGACGAGGAGCTGACGACGACGAGCGAGGAGCTCGAGCGCAACTACCGCAGGCGCGATCGGGCGAACGTCCGCCGCCTTCCGAAGCGGCGCGAAGCGGAGGCGTGGGCCGAGCCCGACAGCGTGTCGGAGAGCGAATCCACGGCCCCTCCGCCGAAGGCATCCTCCTCCCGCCGCGGGCGGCTCCGCGGCGTCGAAGGCTCGGGCTCGCAGGTGCGCGTGCATCTCGTCCTGCCGCGGAGCTTCAACGACGCCCAGCAGATCGCCGACAGGTTCAAGGACTCCGTGCCCGTGATCCTGAACCTCCAGTCCGCCGACACCGAGCTCTCCAAGCGTCTGATCGACTTCGCCAGCGGCCTGACGTATGCGCTCGACGGCAGCATGCAGCGCGTCGCCGACAAGGTCTTCCTCCTTACACCGCAGAACGTCGAGGTGTCCGCCGAGGAGCGCGCACGCGCGCTCGACCCCGCCGGCGCCTTCTTCAACCAGGCCTGACGCCGCCGACCCGGCGGCGCCGCCCGGAGGAACCGCGTCGGTGGGCGAGAATGCCTGCCTATGGGCGACGCTGGCGTCGGCTCCATGCTGCTGGCCGACACGGCGACGTCGGTCCAGCGGTTCGTGTCCGTATTCGTCGGCGTCTACGTCCTCTTGATCTTCGCCTACATCATCGCCTCGTGGGTTCCGGGCGGCGGCTCGCCGACGCTCGAGCGCATGCGACAGTTCCTGTACGACGTCTGCGAGCCCTACCTGCGCCTCTTCCGCCGCGTGATCCCTCCGATCGGCCCACTCGACCTGTCGCCGATCGTCGGGGTGATCGCGCTGTACGTACTGGAGCGGCTCGTGAACACCCTGATCGGACGAGTCCTGTGAGCAAGGAGGAAACGAGATGTCCCTGACACCGGCAGAAGTACGCCACCTCGAGCTGCGCCGTGGCCTCTTCGGGTATCGACGCTCGGCCGTCGAGAAGGCGATCGACGACGTCGCCGACAGCTTCGAGGCCGTCTGGCGCGAGCGCGCCGACCTCGGCGAGCGCGTCCACGTGCTCGAGACCGAGGTCGCGCGCCACGTGGAGCTGGAGACGCTGCTGCGCTCGACGCTCGTGTCGGCGGAGCGAGCGGCGCAGGACATGAAGGAGCAGGCGCGCCGGGAGGCGGACGTGATCGTCCAGGAGGCGAGCGCCGAGGGTCGGCGGGTGCTCCGCGACGCGATCGTCCAGAAGGAGCAGCTGCTCGCCGAGACGCACCGTGTTCGCACGATGCTCCGGGCCGCGCTCGACATCGTCTCGGACGGCGCACCGGACGCCGACGAGGCGAGCGAGGAAGCGAACGACGAGGGGAAGGAAGAGGCGCAGGAGGACGCGAGCCCGCCCTCTGTCCGGCGGCTCGCCGGATAGTGACCTCTGCTCCGACTGCGCGCGCCACTATTCTTCGGGCGTGCATTCGACGTTGCCGACACCCGGCGAGGCCACGGACACGCTTCGGCTGCGCGTCCGCGTCGCGCCCGGTGCGCGCCGCGCGGAGGTCGTCGGACGGCTCGGCGATGCCTGGAAGC
Source organism: uncultured Actinomycetes bacterium (assembly GCA_963821365.1). Lineage (GTDB taxonomy): Bacteria > Actinomycetota > Thermoleophilia > Gaiellales > Gaiellaceae > Gaiella. Next base: position 15,404 of record CAWGDT010000001.1, on the reverse strand, counting down.
TCCGCGTCCGATCGGCGCCGGAGCGCGGCCGGGCGAACCACGACGTCGTCGTCCTACTCGCGGGCACCCTCGGCCTCACGCCGCGCGACGTCAGGGTCGTGGCGGGCCACAGCTCCCGGGACAAGGTCGTCGAGCTCGACGGAATCTCAGCCGAGGAGGCGGAGCGGAGGCTCTCGTCCGGAAAGGACGCCGCGTGACGATCCAGCTCGACGTCCGGCGCAGCGAGCTCATCGACCTGCGTGAGCGCGTCCTCCGAGCCGCGCAGGACATCGTCGACGACGACACCGAGGACGGCGAGCTCTCGAGCGCCGCGGGCGACCAGCACATCGCCGACCATGCGAGCGACATGCTCGACCGCGAGGTCGACGAGTCACTCGAGGAGAACGCGGAGGTGATCGTCCACGAGATCGACGCGGCGCTCGAGCGAATCGACGCGGGCACGTACGGCCTCTGCGTCAGCTGTGGCCGGCCGATCCCCGAGGAGCGGCTCGCCGCGGTGCCGTACGCGGTGCTGTGCGTCCCCTGCAAGCGCGATGAGGAGCGCGGATGAGCGAGCCGGCACGCGCCGAGGCGCCGCGCGCGCAGCTGGAGGTTCGCGTCGGCTCGGCGACGAACGCGCTGCAGCCGGTGCCCGGCGCTTCCCGGTCGCTTGCCGCCGGCCCTACCCAGTGGCTCGGCCTGGCGGTCGTCGCCGTGGCGGCGGCCTGCGCGGACCAGCTCACGAAGGCGATCGTCTCCAACAGGCTCTCGCTCGGCGGCGCGGTGGACGTCGCCGGCCCCTTCACGATCCACCACGTCCGCAACACCGGAATCGCGTTCGGGCTGTTCGCCGACTCGACGTCGGTCGTGATCGGGCTGACAGCGATCGCAATCGGCGCGCTCGTCGTCTTCTTCGCACGCTCGGGGCGGCGCCACCCGCTCCTGCCGGTCGCCGTCGGCCTCGTCCTCGGCGGGAGCGTCTCCAACCTCGTCGACCGGCTGCGGCTCGGCTACGTCACGGACTTCCTCGATCTCGACTACTGGCCCGCGTTCAACCTCGCGGACACGTTCATCGTCGTCGGGGTAGGGCTTCTGTTCCTCTCGTTCGTGGCGGCCGACCGCTCGAGCGCCGCCGTTGGCACCTCACCGCTTTCGCGTTCCTGAGGCCGACGCTGGTCGGCGGCTCGACGCGTTCGTCGCCGGGATCCCCGCCGTCGGAACGAGGGCTCTCGCCGAACGGCTCGTGACCGGCGGAGCCGTTCTCGTGGACGGGCACCGGCGCCCGAAGAGCCATCGGCTCGCAGGTGGCGAGGAGCTCGACGTCGAGCTCCCGGGCGAGCGCGAGCTCCGGCCGATGGAGCTCTCGCTGGACGTGGCGTACGAGGACGAGCACCTGCTCGTCGTCGACAAGCCCGCGGGCCTCGTCGCACATCCCGCCGGCCACGATGAGCGCGCGACCCTCGCGCACGGGCTGCTGGCGCTCGGCGCCGCGGGCGGAGACCCGGAGCGGCCGGGGCTCGTCCACCGCCTCGACCGCGACACGTCCGGCCTGCTCGTCGTCGCCCGCTCCGAGGAAGCGCACACACGGCTCACCGAGGCGATCCGCGAGCGGCGCGTCGAGCGCCGCTATCTCGCGCTGGTCCTCGGCGCGCCGCGATCGCGGACGGGGCGGATCGAGGCGCCGATCGGCCGCGACCGGCGCGACCGCACGCGCCGCTCGCTCGACACGGAGACCCCCAGGGAGGCGGTCACGTGGTTCGAGGTGCTGGAGATGCTCGGCCGGCGCGCGCTCCTCGAGGTGCGGCTCGAGACCGGGCGCACGCATCAGATCCGCGTCCACCTCGAGGCGATCGAGCTGCCGGTCTGCGGCGACCCCGTCTACGGCGTCGCTGGCGACCTCGCGCTCGAGCGGCAGTTCCTGCATGCCCACCGGCTCCGCTTCGACCACCCGTTCACCGGCGCGTCGCTCGACCTAGTCTCGCCGCTCCCACGCGACCTCGAGGACGCGCTCGGGCGGGCACGCGCCTCGTAGTCGCTACGATTCCGCGGTTCAGACCCGCCAACCCGGCGAGCCTCCGGACGGGGGTGCCGGCGCCTTCCAGCCCGGTTCCGTCTGCGCCCGCCGGCGCACCGCACACCAACCGAAAGGAATCAACGTGGCAGTCGTCTCCATGAAGGAGCTGCTGGAGGCCGGGGTGCATTTCGGCCACCAGACTCGCCGCTGGAACCCGAAGATGAAGCGGTTCATCTTCGACGAGCGCGGCGGCATCTACATCATCGACCTCCAGCAGACCCAGGCGCTGCTGCAGGAGGCCCACGACTTCGCGCGGAACGTCTCCGAGCGGGGCGGCACGATTCTCTTCGTCGGCACGAAGAAGCAGGCGCAGGAGGCGATCGTGCGCGAGGCGTCCCGCGTCAGCCAGCCGTTCGTCGCGCACCGCTGGCTCGGCGGCCTGCTGACCAACTGGCGGACGATCGCCGACCGGATCTCCTACCTCCAGGAGCTTCGCCGCCTGAAGGAGGAGGGCCAGCTCGACCTCCTGCCCGCCAAGGAGCGCATCGCGATGGGCGCCGAGCTCGAGAAGCTCGAGGCGAACCTCGGCGGCGTCTCCACGATGAAGCGCCAGCCCGACGCCGTGTTCATCGTCGACCTGCGCAAGGAGCAGCTCGCGCTGCGCGAGGCGCAGCGGCTCGGTCTGCCCGTGATCGCGCTCGTCGACACGAACTGCGACCCCGATGAGGTGACCTACGTCGTCCCGGGGAACGACGACGCGATTCGCTCGTGCTCGCTCGTGGTCCGCGCGATCGCCGACGGCATCGAGGCGGGCAAGGCGAAGGTGACGGAGGCCGAGCTCACCGCGGCGCCGACGGAGGCACCGGCGAGCGAGACCGAGACGGAGCAGGTTGCCGAGGCCCCGACCGAGGAGAGCCCCGAGGCGGCTGCCGAGGAGAGCGTCGAGCAGGTCGTCGAGGAGAGCGCCGAGCCTGTCGCCGTCGAGAACGGGGCGCAGGCGTGACGGGCGTCGCAGAGATCAGCGCCGCCCTCGTGAAGGAGCTCCGCGACGCGACCGGCGCCGGGATGATGGACTGCAAGCGCGCGCTCGTCGAGACCGGCGGCGACCTCGAGGCCGCCAGGACACTCCTGCGCGAGAAGGGGATGGCGGCAGCCGGAAAGCGTGCCGACCGCGCCACCACGGAGGGGCTCGTCGGCGTGATCGTCGAGGCCGGCACGGCGTCGATCGTCGGCATCGGCTGCGAGACCGAGCCCGTCTCGAGAAACGACGCGTTCCGGGCCTTCGGCGAGAAGGTGCTCCGTGCCGTCCAGGCCGACGGCACGGCCGCTGCCGAGGCCTTCGAGGCCGAGCGGACCGAGCTGATCGCCCAGCTCGGCGAGAACATCGTGATCGCAGGCGCGGAGCGGCTCGAGGGCGGGACGCTCGGCGCCTACGTCCACCCGCCGGCGAACAAGATCGGCGTGGTCGTCCAGCTCGACGGGGGCACCGAGGAGCTCGCGCGCCAGGTCGCGATGCACGTCTCGTTCGCGGCGCCGTCGTACACCAGCCGGGACGACGTCCCGGCCGAGATCGTCGATGCCGAGCGCCAGATCTACCTCAATTCGGACGAGCTGGCCTCCAAGCCGGAGCAGGCACGTGAGAAGATCGTGGACGGCATGCTCGCCAAGCGCTTCTTCGCGGCCGCCCCGGGCGGCGTCCTGCTCCACCAGGCGTGGATCCACGATGCCTCGCTGACCGTCGGCAAGGCGCTCGAGGAGGCGGGCGCGAGCGTGACCGCGTTCGCGCGGGTCTCGGTCGCCGGGTCGTGAGCGCACGGCCCGAGGAGCTCGTCGAGCGGCCGCCAGGGGCCGCTCCCGCGTTCCGCCGAGCGCTGCTCAAGCTCTCGGGCGAGAGCCTGATGGGCGACCGGGAGTACGGCGTCGATCCGCGCACCGTCGCGTCGATCGCCCGCGAGGTGCTCGCCGTGCAGTCCGCGGGGACGGAGATCGCGGTCGTCGTCGGCGGCGGGAACTTCTACCGCGGCATGAGCGCGGCGGCCGACGGCATGGACCGGGCGACCGCCGACTACGCCGGGATGCTCGCGACCCTGTTGAACGCCCTTGCCTTCCAGGACGCGCTCGAGCGGCTCGGCGCGCAGACGCGCGTCCAGTCCGCGGTCACGGTGTCCGAGGTGGCCGAGCCCTACATCCGCCGCCGGGCGATCCGCCACCTCGAGAAGGGGCGCGTGGTGATCTTCGCCGCCGGCACCGGCAACCCGTTCTTCACGACGGACACGGCCGCCGCCCTGCGCGCGCTGGAGATCGGCGCGGAGGCGATCCTGATGGGCAAGAACGGCGTCTCGGGCGTCTACGACGGCGACCCGCGCCTCGACCCGGACGCCCGGTTCCTCCCCGAGCTGACCCACCTCGAGGCGATCGAGCGCGGGCTCCGGGTGATGGACACGACGGCGCTGTCGCTCTGCATGGACAACCACGTGCCGATCCACGTGTTCGAGCTCGCCGAGGGGAATATCGTCCGCGTGGCGTCCGGCGAGCGGATCGGCACGATCGTCTCGACGCCGGCGAGCGACGGCGGATGACAACACGCGGGAGGGAGAGCTAGTGGCAGCGATCGAGGAGTTCTTGGCGGATTGCGTGCGGCGAATGGACGTCTCGATCGAGCACACGCGCACGGAGTTCAACTCGATCCGGACCGGCCGCGCCTCCACCGCGCTTCTCGACCGCATCACGATCGACTACTACGGCACGCCGACCCCGCTGTCGAACATGGCGACGATCAGCGCCCCCGAGGCGCGCCTGCTCTCCGTGCATCCGTACGACCCGACGCAGATCAAGACGATCGAGAAGGCCATCATGGAGTCCGACCTCGGGCTCACGCCGTCGAACGACGGCAAGCTGATCCGCCTGCCGATCCCGTCGCTGACCGAGGAGCGGCGCAAGGAGCTCGTCAAGCTCGTCCGCCGCTACGCCGAGGACGGCAAGGTGGCGATCCGGAACGTCCGCCGCGACGTCATGCGCCATCTCGAGGAGCTCGTCCGGAACGGCGACGTGGGCGACGACGAGGAGCGCCGCGCCGAGACCCAGGTGCAGAAGCTCACCGACGATCACGTCAAGCGCATCGACGAGCTCCTGAAGCACAAGGAAGCGGAGATCATGGAGGTTTGACGCCTCGCGGCGTCAAGTCTCTGGAAGCGCGTGCCCGCAGACGAGCCAGTCCCTTCTGGTCACCAGTCGCGCGAAGCGCGGGTCGTGGCCATCATCATGGACGGCAACGGCCGCTGGGCGGAGGCGCACGGAACGACGGTCGCCGAGGGTCACCGCGCGGGCGCCCGCGCGCTCCGCCGGACGGTCGAGGCCGCGATCGACCTCGGGATCGAGACCCTCGTCGTCTACGCGTTCTCGACGGAGAACTGGACGCGACCGTCGGACGAGGTCGCAGACCTGATGGTGCTGCTCTCCGAGACGATCGACGAGGAGCTCCCGGACCTTGCCAAGCAGGGCGTCCGCACCCGCTTCCTCGGCCGCCGCGACCGCATCGAGCCGGGGATCCGGGACAAGATGCGGTCTCTGGAGGACGAGACCGCGGATCTCGACACGCTCTGGCTCTGGATCGCATTCGACTACGGCGGACGTGCCGAGATCGTCGAAGCAGCGCGCCGCCTCGTCGAGGACGGCGTCCGGCCCGACGACGTCGACGAGGCCGCGCTCGCCGAGCGGCTCTACGCGCCGGAGCTCCGCGAGATCGATCTCCTGATCCGCGCGTCGGGCGAGCTCCGCATCTCGAACTTCCTGCTCTGGGAGCTGGCCTACGCGGAGCTCGTCTTCACCGACACGCTGTGGCCGGACTTCGACGTCGACGACCTGCGTGCGGCCGTCGACGCGTATGCCGCGCGCCAGCGCCGCTTCGGGGCGCGCGCGGCCCGGTGAGCCCCTTCCTCTCGCGGCTCGTCGTCGCGGCGGTGCTGCTCCCGCTCGTGCTCGGCATCGTCTGGCTGGGCGGCTGGTGGCTGTTCGGTCTGGCGGCGGTCGGCGGCCTGCTGGCACTCCACGAGCTCTACACGATCGCGCGGGGCCTGCGGCCGATCGTGCTCGGCGGCTACGTCGGCGTGCTCCTGACCCTCCTCGGCGCCCAGCTGGGCGGGGCAACGTGGGTGCTGCCGGGGATCCTCGCGACGATTCCCGCCGCACTGCTCGTGTTCTTCGTCTCCAGTGCGCGCCAGCATGCGGTCGCCGGGTTCGCGGTGACCGTGCTCGGCGTGGTCTGGGTCGGCGGCGGGCTTGCGTATCTGATGCTCCTACGCGACATCCCGAGCGACGGGCGGCTGCTGATCTTCGTCGCGCTCCTGACGGTGTTCGCCGACGACACGGCGGCGTTCTTCGTCGGGCGCGCGATCGGCCGCCACCGGATGGCGCCCGTGATCTCGCCCGGGAAGTCGTGGGAAGGGTTCGTGGGCGGCACCGTCGCCGCCGTCGCGGTGGCGTTCTTCGCGCTCTACGACCAGGACATCGTCACGACGGGCGAGTCGCTCGTGCTCGGCCTCGTGGTCGGGGTCGCGGCGACGCTCGGCGACCTCTTCGAGTCGGCCGTGAAGCGCGATCTCGGCGTCAAGGACTCCGGGCGGCTCCTGGCCGGGCACGGGGGCGTGCTCGACCGGGTCGACTCGCTCCTCTGGGCCGGCCCGGCGGCGTACGTCACGCTGCTGGCGCTCACGTGAGCCCGGGGCCTGAACCGCTCCTTCACGGACGGTCAGGCATCCTTGCGGCGTGAAACGCGTCGCGATCCTCGGAGCGACGGGGTCGATCGGCCGGCAGGCGATCGAGGTCGTCGCCGCGCACCCCGAGCTCGAGCTCTGTGCGCTCCAGTCCGGCTCGACCCCGCTGGACGAGCTCGCCGCCGAGCATGCGGCCGACCACGTCCAGGTCGGTGGCGATCCGGTCCCGCTCCTCGAGCGAAGCGGCCCCGACGTCGTCCTCAACGCCGTCGTGGGGTTCGCGGGCGTCCGTGCCACGCTCTGGGCGCTCGAGCACGGGGTCACGCTCGCGCTCGCCAACAAGGAGAGCCTCGTCGCGGCCGGCGAGCTGGCCACCGTCGCGCACGAGCGGGGGGGAGGGCTTCTTCTCCCCGTGGACAGCGAGCACTCGGCGCTCCACCAGTGCCTCGAGGGGCGCGACCCGGCAAGCGTTCTCGGCCTCGTTCTGACCGCCTCGGGCGGGCCGTTCCGCGGACGCTCGCGCGACGAGCTCGCCGACGTCACCCCGGAGCAGGCGCTCGCCCACCCGACGTGGCGGATGGGGCCGAAGATCACGGTCGACTCGGCGACCCTGGCGAACAAGGGGCTCGAGCTGATCGAGGCTCACTGGCTCTTCGGGGTCCCGTACGACGAGATCGAGGTCGTCGTGCACCCGGCCTCGATCGTCCACTCGCTCGTGCGCTTCCGCGACGGCGCCCTGCTCGCGCACGTCGGCCTCCCCGACATGCGCGTCCCGATCTCGTATGCGCTGAGCTACCCGGCGCGCGCGGTGACGCCCGTCCCGCAGCTGCCGCTCGAGGGGCTCACGCTGGCCTTCGAGACGGTCGACGACCCCGCGTTCCCACTGCTCGGGCTGGCCCGGGCCGCCGGAGAGCGCGGCGGGACCGCGCCCTGCGCATACAACGCCGCCAACGAGGTCGCAGTCGCGGCGTTCCTCGAAGGCCGGCTCTCCTTCCTGGACATCGCGACGGTGGTCGAGGAGACGCTCGCGCGCGTCGACGGCGCGCCTGCGCGCGACCTCGACGACCTGGTCGCGGCCGACGACGAGGCGCGGCGGCTTGCCGCGCGGGCGCTGCAGCCGGCATGACCTTCTTCGTCGCGATCGTCGGCCTCGGCGTGCTGATCCTCGTGCACGAGCTCGGCCACTTCGTCGTCTCGCTCGTTCTCGGCATGCGGCCGAGGCGGTTCTACATCGGGTTCCCGCCGGCGATCTGGAAGCGGACCCGCAACGGCATCGAGTACGGCGTGGGGGCGATCCCGCTCGGAGGCTTCGTGAAGATCCCGGGAATGCACCGCCCGTCCCCGCAGGACGTCGATCTCGGTCTCGGCCGCGCGCTCAGGGAGGCCCCGGCGCTCGAGGGTGCAGCCGCCCGCCTTCGCGGCGCGCTGGCGGCCGACGACCACGACGCGGCCCGCGACTCGCTCCGCGTCCTGAGCGAGCTCGCCGCCGAGCAGGAGCTCCCACCGCACGCCGCGGCCTCGCTCCAGAAGGGGCTCGACGACCTCACCGATGCGCTCGGGCCGACGGCGTACTGGAGAGCGCCGACGTGGAAGCGCGTGGCCGCGATCGGCGCCGGCCCCGCGGCGAACATCGTGCTCGCCCTCGTCCTCTTTACGGGCCTCTTCATGACCTCGGTCGGGAAGGCGACCACGACGGTCGAGGCGGTCTCGACCGGGACACCCGCCGCCGCCGCGGGCCTGCGGGCGGGCGACCGGATCGTCGCGATCGACGGGGCGGTCGTCCAGCCCGAGGACATCTCGCACCTGATCTCCGGCTCCGATGGCCGCAAGCTGACGGTCGTCGTCGTGCGCGACGGGCGACGCGTGACGCTGCCGCCAACGTCCGCCGAACGGCGCGACGGCTCCTATCGCCTCGGCTTCATGCTGGCCGGAGAGGGGCTGCCCCCGCTCCAGGCAGCCGGGGAGGCGCTCACCCTGACCGGCGAGGTGACCCGCGACATCGGCTCGTCGCTCGGCCGCCTCGTGACCGGCTCCGGACGCGACCAGATCTCGAGCCCCGTGGGCATCGTGCAGGGCTCGTCCGACGCGGCGAAGCAGGGAACGGAGAGCTTCCTGTTCGTCCTCGGCCTCATCTCGCTCTCGATCGCCCTGCTCAACCTCCTGCCGCTGTTGCCCCTCGACGGGGGTCACATCGTGTTCGCGATCGCCGAGGGCGTCCGCGGCCGCGCGGTCCGCCGGGAGATCTACGAGCGCGTCTCGGTGGTCGGCATCGGCCTCGTCCTGCTCCTGTTCGTGATCGGCCTGTCGAACGACATCGGCCGGCTTTCCTAGGCGTGGGGGAACCCATGGTTCCCCCACGAGCCCCCTCCTTCAGCGCACCGCACACAGACCCGCAGTTGGCCTCCCGGCCGGCAGAGCCGGCCTCCGGCCGCCAGGGCAGGAGTGTCCCTCACCGCCAGGGACACGGAAGATCGAGCGCTCGGGACAGCGCGACTCGGTACTCGGAGCGGGTCACCTCGACCGCGCCGAGGGTGGCGAGGTGCGGCGTTCGCCACTGGACGTCGACGAGGCGGCGGTCGGCGTCGCCCGCCTCCCGCAGGAGCTCCACGAGCCCGACAAAGGCGGCCTTGGAGGCGTCCGCACGCGCGTGGAACATCGACTCGGCGGCAAACAGCCCGCCGACCGCGACGCCGTACAGCCCGCCCGCGAGACCATGCGCGTCCCACGCCTCGACGGAGTGCGCCCAGCCGAGCGCGTGCAGGTGGCCGTACGCCGCCTCGATCGCCGGGTCGATCCAGCTCGCGGCGTCACCCGGACGCGCGCATCCCGCGACCACGTCGCGGAACGACGTGTCGACGCGGATCTCGTAGCGCCGCCTCGCGCGGCGCAGCGTGCGCGAGGGCGCGAACGGCTCGAGCGGCACCACACCGCGTCTCGCGGGCGAGAACCAGCCGATGCGGCCGCCGACCGGCATCGGGAAGAGACCGACGCGGTAGGCGGCGACGAGCGTTCCCGGCGCGAGGTCGGCGCCGATGGCCCAGAGGTCGTCTCCGTCGTCGTCCGGCGGCGCCTCGAGCCGCCATGACGTGGGAGGGGGTTCGACCGGCACGCCGGCATGGTGCACGCCCGTCGCCCGGCGACGGGGCGGGTACCCTGACCGTCGATGGCGAGCGCGCACCAGATTCGCGTGGGCGGGGTCGCAATCGGTGGCGGCGCGCCCGTCGTCGTCCAGTCGATGACCCTCACGAAGACCCACGACGTCGAGGCGACGACGGCGCAGATCGCCGCGCTCGCGTCGGCGGGCTGCGAGATCGTCCGCGTTGCCGTGCCGAAGAAGGAGGACGCGCGCGCGCTGCCGCTGATCGTCCGCCTCTCGCCGGTGCCGGTGATCGCCGACATCCACTTCAACGCCTCGCTCGCGCTGGACGCGATCGACGCGGGCGTCCACGCCGTCCGTATCAACCCCGGGAACATCGGCGGGCCGGACAAGACCGAGCAGGTGGTGAAGGCCGCGAAGCGCGCGGGGATCCCGATGCGGATCGGCGCCAACGCCGGCTCGCTCCCGAAGCACCTCGAGGGGCTCGCCCGCGAGGACACGGCCGAGGCGCTCGTCGTGGAGGCGCTCGAGCAGGTCGAGATCCTCGAACGGCTCGACTTCCGTGACTTCAAGATCTCGGTCAAGGCCTCGCACGTGCCGACGATGATCCGGGCCTACCGGATGCTGGCCGAGAAGGTGCCCTACCCGCTCCATCTCGGCGTGACCGAGGCGGGGACGCCGTTCGCCGGCTCGATCAAGAGCGCCGTCGGCATGGGAACGCTCCTGATGGACGGCGTCGGCGACACGATGCGCGTCTCGCTCACGGCCGATCCGGTGAAGGAGGTCGAGGTCGCCTGGGAGATCCTGAAGGCGCTCGGGCTGCGCGAGCGCGGGCCGGTGATGATCGCATGCCCCTCGTGCGGGCGCGACAACGTCGGCGTCGAGAGCCTCGCGGTCGTCGTGGAGGAGCGGCTGCGCGAGTACCCGCAGGCCTTCGAGGTCGCCGTGATGGGCTGCGCGGTGAACGGCCCCGGTGAGGCGGGCGACGCCGACTTCGGGATCGCGGGCGGCCGCGACGTGGGTTTCGTGTACGCGCACGGCAGGGTGCTCAAGAAGGTCTCCTCCGACATCCTGATCGACGAGCTGTTCTGCGAGATCGACCGGTGGATCGAGGCCGGGATGCCGCGCCCGAAACGGCTCAAGCTCGCGAAGCCGGCCGCGCTGGCGATGGCGGAGGCGAGCCTGATCCCGATGGGCTCCCCGGCGACCCCCGTCTGAGGTGCATTCAGCTTCCGGCCGCACCGGCCGATACCGTCTGGGCATGCTGCGGCGCGCGCTTCCCACCGCCTGCGTTCTCGCTGCCCTCGCGCTCGTCACGGGCTGCGCCGGCGCGAAGTCGACCTCCTCGTCGATCCCCGAGTCGGCGTCGCTCGCCCCCGCGACCGCGCTCGCGTACGCGACGGTGACGACCGACGAGGGCTCCGACCAGTGGAAGAAGGCGGCGAGCCTCCTCGAGCGCATCCCCGGTGCGCGGGACGGCGTGTCGGGCTCGGTCGGGTCGGCTCTCGGCGAGCAGGGGGTCGACTGGGCGAACGACGTCCGCCCGGCCGTCGGCTCCGAGCTCGTCGTCGTCGCGACGGCGGACAAGCAGCCGATCGTGCTCGTGCAGCCGTCCGACGAGGCGAAGCTCGACGCGCTGCTCGCGAAGAGCGACACGAACTACGTCCGCGCAACGGTCGACGGCTGGCAGGCGCTGGCGCAGAGCCAGGCCGCGCTCGACGGCTACCGCGCGGCGCTCGACAAGGGCACGCTGGAAGGCGTCGACGCGTTCACCCAGGGCTTCGAGGCGCTGCCGTCCGAGGCGCTCGCCCGCGTCTGGGTCGACACGGCGCGGCTTTCGAAGGATCTCGGCCAGATCGTCGAGCAGGCTTCCTCGGAGGTCGACCTCGGCCTCGACTGGCTCGCCGCGGCGGTTTCCGCGGAGGACGACGGGGTGCTCCTCACCCTCGGGATGCGGATGCCGGGCGGGGGCGACACGCACTACGAGCCCAAGCTGTTCGAGCGGGTGCCCGCCGACGCCGTCGCGGCGCTCTCGTTCGGCGGCACGCAGGGTCTTCTCGACCGCGTGCAGGGGAACGTCGACGTCGACAAGGTCTCGGCCACCATCGAGAAGCTCACGGGGGTCTCGTTGCAGGGGCTCACCGACGCGCTGAGCGGCGAGGGCGCGCTGTACGTCCGCCCGGGCGGGGAAAGCGTGCCCGAGGTGACGCTCGTCCTGCGCCCGCCGGACGCCTCGAAGACCTGGGACACGCTCGACCGCGTCGCACGGAAGCTCGCCGAGCAGGCGAAGACGACGGTCACGGTGAGGACGGAGAACGGCATCGAGGTGCGGCGCGTCGAGACCGACCAGCTCACGGTCTCCTACGCGCGCGTGACCGACGATACGATCGTCGCCACCACCGGAGCCGACGGGATCCGGACGTTCCTCGCAGACGGGCCGAAGCTCGTCGACAGCGACGCGTACGAGCGGGCCGCGGAGGCCGTCGACATGGGCGAGAAGACGCGCGGCTTCGTCTACGTCGACGTGGACGGGCTGCTCCCGCTGGCCGAGCACGTGGGCGGGTCGGTGCCGCCCGACGCGAAGGACGCGATCTCCGTCGTCGACTCGTTCATCCTCCAGGCGAGCGGCGAAGGGGACGTCACGAAGGTCAGCGGCTTCGTCCGCCTGAACGGCTGAGCCGCGCGACCTGTCGTCTAGATTGTCGCGATGGTGCAGCGGCAGTCGACGCTCTTCCTCCCGACCCTGCGCGAGGACCCCGCGGATGCCGAGGCGGTCTCCCACAAGCTACTCGTCCGCGCGGGCCTGATCCGCCAGGTCGTGACGGGCCTCTGGACGTACCTCCCGGCCGGCTGGCGCGTCCACGAGAAGGTCGTGCAGGTGATCCGCGAGGAGATGGATGCGATCGGCGGCCAGGAGATGTCCATGCCCGTCCTGGCACCTGCCGAGCTCTGGCAGAAGACCGGCCGGTATCGGATTCCCGAGCTGCTCAAGGTCGCCGACCGCGGTGGGCGCGAGTTCGTGCTCTCGATGACGCACGAGGAGACCATCACGTTCCATGCGCGGGAGCTCGGCTCCTATCGCGACCTGCCGAAGGTCCTCTACCACTTCCAGACGAAGGAGCGTGACGAGCCGAGGCCGCGCGGCGGGCTGATCCGCGTGCGGGAGTTCGTGATGAAGGACGCGTACTCGTTCGATCGCGACGAGGAAGGGCTCGACGCCTCGTTCCGTGCACACGCCGGCGCGTACACGCGGATGTTCGAGCGGTGCGGGGTCGACGCCGTCGCCGTTCAGGCCGAGTCCGGGATGATGGGCGGGACCGAGTCGATCGACTTCCTTGCGCCCGCAGGTTCGGGTGAGAACACGCTCGTGACGTGCGAGCGCGGGGACTATGCGGCCGATCTCGAGATCGCGCGCGGCGTGCCGCGCCCGCCGTCCTTCCCGGAGCGGCTGGACGCGCCGTCCGAGGTCGCGACGCCCGGCATCACCACCTGCGAGGCGCTCGCCGACTTCCTCGGGCTCGACGTCGCGGCGACGTCGAAGGCGATGCCCGTCGTGGCGGACGGGAAGGTCGTCCTCGCGCTCGTGCGCGGCGACGACAGGCTCGACGCGGGCAAGCTCGCCGCGGTCATCGGGTCAGACGTCCGGCCCGCCGACGCCGACGAGATCAGGGAGGCGTTCGGCGCCGATCCCGGCTCGCTCGGGCCCGTCGGGTTCGGCGGCGACGTGGTGCTCGACGAGGCCCTTCGGACGGGGCAGTTCGTCGCCGGCGCGAACCGCACCGGCTACCACGTGCGCGGCGTGGAGCACGGACGAGACTTCGACGCCGAGCTCGCCGACATCCGCCTTGCACACGAAGGAGACACGTGCCCGCGCTGCGGCGGGGCGCTGCGCTTCCGGACTGCGATCGAGGTCGGCCACATCTTCAAGCTCGGGACGGTCTACTCGGTCCCCCTCGACGCCACGTACCTCGACGAGCAGTCGGTCGAGCACCCGGTCGTGATGGGGTGCTACGGGATCGGGCCGGGCCGCGTGCTGGCGGCGATCGTCGAGCAGCGCCACGACGAGCGGGGCATCGTCTGGCCGGGGTCGGTCGCGCCGTACGACGCGCACGTGCTCTCGCTCGCCGCCGGCTCCGACGAGGTCGCGGCACTGGCCCTCGGGCTCGCGGAGGAGCTCGGGGCGACGGGGCGGGCCGTGCTGCTCGACGATCGCGACGCGCGGCCGGGCGAGAAGTTCGCCGATGCCGACCTGCTCGGCTGCCCTCTGCGCGTGACCGTGGGCAAGAAGTCCCTGGACGACGGTTCCGTCGACGTCCGTCGACGCACCGAGACCGAAGACACGCGCGTGCCGCGCGCGTCTGTGATTGACTGGACGACGGAGGACTGATGGCGGCAAAGAGACGGACCTACGCGAGCGACCCGCTCGGGCCGGCGATCGAGAAGCTGATGGCCGAGACGGGCGTGACGTACCGCGCCCTCGCCGAGAAGTCCGGCCTCTCGGCCGGCTACCTGAACCACATCGTCCACGGTAACCGGCGCGTGCCGTCGACCGAGGTGATCACCCGGATCGGCAAGGCGCTCGGCGTGAAGCCCGACTACTTCCGCGAGGTTCGCGTCCGCATCATCATCGGCAAGCTCGAGGAGACTCCCGCGCTCGTCGATCGCCTCTACAAGCGCCTCTCGTAAGACCACACCGCGCGTCGGCGGGCGATGGCTTGGCACCGTCCTCCGCGTCGGTTACGTTCATGGCATGGGCTGGAGGAGGTCGGCGTCAGCGTCGGGTCAAACGGAAGCCGAGTTCGCCCTCGTCGTGGCGGGGATCGCCGTCGCCTGCATCGTCGCGGTCCTGTTCCTCGGCGGCGCCGTGGGCGGCCTCTGGGACCGGTCGACGAAGCCTGTGACGCCGAGCACGTTCAATCCCCCGGACGACCCACCGGTAGTCGTGGAGCCGTTGAGCCCGGAGGACTGCGAGGGAGACGGGTGGACGAACTTCCCGCAGTTCGCCACCCAGCAGGACTGCTTCGACTTCGTCGCCGGCCTCGAGCCGTAGGATCTCGAGCGTCTTCTGGAGCGAGGGTGGTGAAGACGGCGGCGGGGGTCACCCACCGCGCGCCAGTACTCCTAACTGCTCGTGGTCGATGGGATGTACCAGTGCGTCCGCGTGACGATGCACGAGCTCCCAGTCCGATTCGCGGTCGCGTCGGAAGACCCACGTCACGCCGCAGCGACCAGTCCTGCTCCGGCAGATCCCCGATCGTCCCGTGCTGTCGTTCGATGACGACGAGGACCGCCAGGTCGCCCGCGGTGTAGGTCTGCAACGACCTCGACCTCCGCCTCGCCGCCGCGAAAGAACCGCGCCAGAGCATTCCACGCACGGTCCGGAGTCGTCGAATCCTCGAACCGGGTCGCCACCGTACGGCGACATGAGCGTGTAGTCGTCCGCATGGCCGATCCGGGCGACGTAGCCATCGATATCGCCCGAGATCAGAGCCTGCGCCGCTTCCGTTATCCGTCGAACGAGTGCGGCCAGCTCGTCGTCGGTCACTGTGCGAGACAACGGGCCCACACCTCCTGGCTCGGATGGTGCGCATGCTACGGACAC